>CANMBS010000011.1 GCA_947496145.1 uncultured Pseudovibrio sp. | reverse complement strand
GGCAAGAAGCCAATGCCGAAGAAACTTGTTTACTCATACTGCGCAGGCATTGCCTGCTTGCCTTGCCCACCTCGTAATGAGGTTTCACGTGAAAACACCGCCTGTAATCACCTGCGGTGCTATAGCTGCTTGATCCTTTAAAGAGCGTGGGCCTCACACAGTTGCACGCTCTTTCACCAGATGCACCCGCTCCACATCCTCCCACTGCACTTTATAGCCCAGCGGCTCAATAAACACCTTGGCAGGATGCGTTTTAATGGGGCAGAACGTCCACTGGCTAAATCCTTTGCGCTGAATATCCTCTTCTGTGCGCTCAAGCAGAAACTTGGCAAGGCCATAGCGGCGAAAGTCCGGGTGCACATACACATTGAAGATATGCGCAGATTCATTCTGCAGACCCCAATAGCAATAGCCGGTGGTTTCCTCAGCAATTTCCGCGAGAAAAGTGCGCATCAGCATTTCATCCATGCGTTTGCGATGCACAGCCTTGCAGCTCTTCCAGCGCTCAAAATTCTTCGGCTCCAGCTCTGCCATGTAATGCGCCTCAAGCTCCAGCAATGCTGGAAGATCCTTTGCACCAGCAACTCTGATAATGGGAACAACCATAGTCAACCCTCCCTAAGTCACCAGTTTCACTTGTCCCGTATCAAGATCATAAACCCCGCCAACCACCTTAAGCGTCCCCTCCTGAAAGTGCTTATCTAAAATAGGTGAAGCCTGCTGCAACGCCGTCACCCCCCACTGCACATTGGCCTTGATCGCATTGCGAAGAATCTCCCCCTTCTCCGCCTGAGCCTGCTGCACAGGAGGCCGAAGAAGCTCAACAAGCGTCTGAATATGACCGGGAAACTGATTTCCGCTCTGAACAGAAGCAATAGCAGCTTTCACAGCCCCGCATTTCTCATGACCCAGCACCATGATAAGCTGAGTACCAAGCACATCCACACAGAATTCAAGACTCGCCAAGCCTTCCGGCGTAACAACATTCCCCGCAATACGCACCACAAACAAATCCCCCCGCCCCGTATCAAAGGCAAGCTCCGGTGCAACACGAGAGTCGGCACATCCAAGAATAGCTGCAAAGGGATTCTGCCCCGCCGCCAGTGCCGCACGTGTACTTTGAAAATCCGCAGGAGAGATATTCCCCTCAACGTAACGCTTGTTACCATCCATAAGACGCTTCAAGGCATCTTCACCACCGACATCATTCTTAGGAATAGGCGGCTTTTGCGCCTGAGCCGATGAAGCAGCCGATACGCCACCCGTCACAAGAGCTGCGCCAAACACACCAGCAGTTTTTAAAAACTTCCGACGCTCAGGAGACCCGACAAGCTCCGACTTATTCATGCACATCCAACACATAAGCTTCTCCAGACCAGTTAAGCAAAGTTGCAACCAGCCTAAGAAGCCATTCTGGACATTGTGTTGTTGAATTGAAAGAAACAGAAAGAACTCGCAAATGCGCCTAAATTTCTCTTTCCAGACGCGGGCCAATTTCTCGGAATTTGTTATTCAGATAAAAACTCAAGGTTGTTTTCCAGGCCGGTTGATGAGGCGCCCCAACTTCCAGATAAGGCCAGTCCATCTCCTGCCCTTTCAAAACCGCATGCTCCAGCAGCGATTTGCCAACACCAGCACAGCGCCCGGAAGGGACAACATAAAACTCGACAATCTCACCAAAGCGGCCACCAGCATATATCGCCTTTTTCTCTGCCAGCGTAATCAACCCAAGGAGCTCACCATGACAACGAGCAAGATACGCCCAGTATTGAGATCCATCTTCAGCAAGAATACTCTCAGCCGTGGTTCTGAACAGGGCAACATCCAGCTCATCATCCGGCCAGAGTTCACTTTCCATGGCAAAGACAAGTTCACCTAAGCGGTGTGCATCAGCTTGTCTGGCCGGCTCCACAGTAATCTCATCGAATATCACGGACCCATCTCCCTGATCTCAAATCACGATCAGGAACCTAACAATTTTAAGAGAGCCAACACATTCCCGAAAAACAGGAGAATTAAAGCAAGCACTGCTATTTCCAGCGGCTTTAGTTATCCCCCTTGATGACTACAAAGCTATACTTAAAGGGTGTTTTTTTCCAATAGTCGTAGTGAGTTGTTTCCTGATGAATCTCAGCAGCAGGAAGCTTCCTCCCGGTTACTTGCTGAAACATTGTTGCAAGCCGCTTCGGGACAACATCACTATGAGATTCCCAAATAATCGCAACAGGATAAGCATAGGAAATATTGAGACGAGAATATTCCGGAACGTTTGCAGACCAGTCCGGCTTTAGCGCTTTGATGTTCCCGGCAACCATAGGAGACAGAGCAATAACACTACGCACATCATATTTGGAAAGTTCTGTCTTGATCCTCTGAGCTGGCAGTGAATGAGAACTCGGCTTTTTAAAGCTACCCCAGATAAAATTGACTGGAATCGCAACTGAAACTGCAACGCCCAGCACAATAGCGCTTCCAGAGATCATTCGGATCTGAGCAAGAGATGCGCGGGTAAACAGCCAAAGCACACCAACCGTTGGGGCCAGAAACAGAACAGGTTGCATCCACCGGTCTTTTACATTTGTCGCACCACTGGCAAGCACAGAGACCGCCGCTATTATGAGCCCGAACACCACCACAAGAGTTAAAAACCTGCGGGTATTCAGGTGGACATATTGTGCCTGCCTCTCTGAGGCTTTGCTAAACCGGCCTAGTGCCCATGTTCCAAGAAAAATAGCAAATGCAACTGCCACAAACAGCAAACTTGCCTCAAGGAGTGAGAAGATACCTGTAAGGAAATGGCGCTTATCTTCATCCAAACCAAACTTATGAACCCGTGCATAAAGCAGGTCTTGATTTTCAAACATCCAGTAAGCAGGCGCACTGAGCAAAATCACAGCAACACCAACAGAAGCGAGAATATATCTGGAACGAAGAAAACGCCGCCCCTCTTCAACGCAAAGCCCTGCAAACACCACAGCAGCAAGCAAAAACAGATAGTTGAACTTAGAGATCGCACCTGCTGCGACAATCACCCCAAAAACAGCAGCCCTGCCCCAACTCAGCTTATCCATACAGCGAACAAAGAGATACACCGTCCAGGCAGATGACGCGAACATGATTATGGAATGGCTTAGCGCACGCTGAGATTCCCAGGCAATTTGTGGAAGGAAAATCAGAGACACACCTGCCATCACAGCCAGCGTCTTTTCAGTCGTTTTTTTCGCGGTAAGCCAGACAGCCAGATACCCAAGAAACAGAAGGATGTTCTTTAAAAGAGCCAACGCAAACAGGCCCTGCCCGAATATAGAGAACAACAGAATTGCCAGCCAGGTATACAGTGGAGGTTGCGACCCGTAGCCAAGCTCAAAACTCTGGCTGATAATAAGCTGCTCTGCTTCATCCGTCCCCAAAACAGGAGAGGCAAGCAGGCGTATGATCAATTGAACGACAAAGTACCCGGCAAGAAACCAGACAAAATGCTTCGTGAATACGTCTTCCCAACCATTTGTTTTAAGCGGGGTGCGACTTTGAGATTGGGACATATTAAACCGAATTCATATTTTGCTTCAAAGCCAAACGCACATTCAGATGAAAGTTAGCAACTGACCTGCTGAGGAGGCGAGAACAACTTAGGCGCACCATAGGTCGGCGCGCCTAAGAAAGAATGAGAGCAGTCTGCTCGTTTCAGACAAAAGGCAGACTATTTAACAGAGCATTATTTAATGACGGAAATGTCGCATTCCGGTGACAACCATTGCAAGGCCAGCCTCATCAGCAGCCTTGATCACTTCGTCATCACGCATGGAGCCACCCGGCTGAATAACAGCAGTCGCACCGGCTTCAGCTGCGGATAGCAACCCATCAGCAAACGGGAAGAACGCATCAGACGCAACTACACAGCCTTTGGTCAAAGGCTCAGCCAGACCAGCAGTCTCAGCAGCATCCTCCGCCTTACGGGCGGCGATGCGAGCACTATCAATGCGGCTCATCTGCCCTGCGCCGATACCAACAGTCGCTCCGTCTTTCACGTAGACAATCGCATTGGATTTCACATGTTTACCAACGCGGAACGCCATTTTAAGGTCAGCCAGTTCCTGCTCAGATGGTGCGCGTTTGGTCACCACTTTCAGGTCCAGATCATCAACGACGCCGCTGTCACGGTCCTGAACCAGCAGACCTCCAGAGACGGTCTTCACGTAAAGACCTTTTGCACGTGGGTCAGAAAGACCACTGGTCAGAAGCAGACGCAGGTTCTTCTTTTTGGCAACCAGTGCGACCGCTTCTTCAGTCGCATCAGGAGCGATAATGACTTCGGTGAAAATCTTGGTAATCTCAGCAGCAGCATCTGCATCCAGAGTACCGTTCAGCGCAACAATACCACCAAAAGCAGAAACCGGATCACAGGCCAGAGCCTTCTCATAAGCTTCTTTCAGTGTAGACGCTTCGGCAACACCACATGGATTCGCATGCTTGATGATAGCAACAGCTGCTGTACGAGCCGGATCAAACTCAGACACAAGTTCGAACGCAGCATCAGTGTCATTGATGTTGTTGTAAGAAAGCTGTTTGCCCTGCACCTGACGAGCCGTCGCTACACCCGGACGCTTCTCACCAGTCACATAAAAGCCAGCCGCCTGATGCGGGTTCTCACCATAACGCATCACTTCATTCAGTTTGCCACCAATCGCACGATAGTCAGGCGCGGCTTCATCAATCTGCTCAGCCATCCAGTTGGAAACGGCAGCATCATAAGCAGCAGTGCGAGCAAAGGCTTTCTGCGCCAGCTTCTTGCGAAGAGCGATTGGAGATTGTCCTCCATTCGCATCCAGCGCTTCAATCACAGAGGCATAATCCGCAGGATCGACGACAGTGGTCACGTAAGCATGATTCTTCGCCGCCGCACGGGTCATCGCCGGACCGCCAATGTCGATGTTCTCAACACCGTTGGCGTAGTCCGCGCCAGCAGCAACGGTGTCTTCAAACGGATAAAGGTTCACACAAAGCAGGTCGATGCCCGTAATACCGTGCTCAGTCATCGCAGCAACATGCTCAGCGTCGTCACGGATACTCAACAGACCGCCATGAACCATCGGATGCAGCGTCTTAACGCGGCCATCCATGATTTCAGGAAAACCAGTAACCTCGGAAATATCTTTAACAGGGAGGCCAGCCTCCGCGATAGTTTTGCGGGTTCCACCTGTTGAAATCAGCTCAACTCCACGATCAGAGAGTGCCTTTGCAAATTCAACAAGACCAGATTTATCGGAGACAGAAAGAAGCGCGCGCTTAACCGATACAAGCTCAGGGATCGGAACGCCTTTGGAGACAACGGCCATAATGAAAAGCCTATCCTCTAAAAGAGTTAGAAGGGTGATATGACGCCCGCCCAATACCACTTATTCACAACCGATGGAACCCATTTTATGGCTGAGGATCAGCTTTAGCGGGTAACCTTTAGATCAAGTTTACCCAAGAAAAAGCAAAGGAAAATAAGTGCCGTTAGGTCTTTCGGCGCACTTTTGCAGATGCTGTTTTTCGCAGCATCCATGTAACACTCTTCGCCTCTTTCACATTGAGCGAAATAACAATCTGTTGTGTCTGCCGGTGTCCAAAAACGTCTGAGAGGTAAATGGATTCTTCAACCCCAAACTCAATCCCATCTGCGGAAAATTCCCATGCCTCACCATCCGGGCACTGCAACACAGCAGCATCTCCCAAGGGAAGCATAGTACACGTCACCTGCGGGTGCAGATGGAAGCGGATTGTCGCTATTTCTTCTTCAGCCTTCTCAAAGGCAGGTTTAAAGCGGTCAATCCCATCCAGAACCGTACCGTCGCGAGACAACGTCAGATCACGTTCATGCACAATCCCATGACGTTCAACGTAGCCATCGTGACTTGCAATTACCCGGTCTGAAAGATCTGTATCCTGCCGTTCAGCCTCAACAACTTTAGGGCCGGATAGCACCGGATTACCAAGCACCCTGTCAAATCGCGAACCCGTTAAGAACCGACAGGATGAAGCATCGCCAATACCAGCAGTTGAGTGCGCAGCAGTTGACCGCGCTACCATCTTCCACGCCATTTGCTCACGAGCCGAAACACCACAGTTTACGACAATGCGATTACGCTTTGAAGAAAACTCAAAGGACAGACAACCCGCATGCGTGTTTTTGGAGAAGCGCGTTGGTGGAGGCGCACCCACATCCATTATCACAAGACTATCGCCACCTGTGAGACGCTGATAACCAGAGTGTGGCGCACTGGTTGGCGGCGTTCCGCGTGCATCATCATAGGCCAGAATGGTTGCAACCACATCACCCGGAGTAGATGCCATGCCATTAAAATGAGCAAACGCCCCATCGCCATGCCGGAAGAAGCGGATCATCGGCATCATGCGGTCAATGGATTCCATCATAACGGGAGAGACGGCTTGTCCCTGCATCACCAGCGCCTGACGAATTGGCAGCAAGTCGACAAGAATCTCTATGATTGAGCCGGGGTGCCGTGAGATATGCCCGCCATCCGGCAAAATCTGGCGTTTCAGCTCATGATCCAGTCGCTTCAGAGCTTGCTTAACATAACGCCCCTGCCCATCCATTGACACTGTCGCACAAGCATTTGCCATGGCAACAATCAAACGTGGCAACCCATCTGGCGTCTTATGCATGGTCCGGCGCAAAAAACGCACCTGACGATACAAAGATCGCATGAAGCCACGATAGAAATCGGCCTCACATCCAGTCAATAACAAGGGAGATTGCGCCATCCAGCTCAACACGCGTCGTGCGACAACTTCCTGTTTCCAGCCAATATCATGCCAACGACCGCAGGTTTTGATCCAATCTTCCACCAGCGCACGCGCATTTTGCTGGGCCATATTGGTTTCAGCGGCGCGCAAGTGCCTGAGCCATGAAAAGCCGTGCAGAGCTTTTGCCCATTGCAGATTTGGAGGCACCACATCGAAAGGAGATTGCCCGCCAACTTCAACAAGATGGCCTGCAAACAGAAAGCGGCCAGCATATATATCAGCTGCATTAGTAGCATCAGCAGTACGTAAATCCTGAGGAGCAATAAGAAGACGCGATGGCGCACTTCCGAATGAGAACAAGCGGAACAAAGATCCCCCTCGCGCCCAGTTCAGACTGCTTTGAGCCATGTTTTGTGTCAGAAGGCTAAAGATCTTCAGCCTCTCAGACACTGTTGCGCCCGTCATATCCCTTCAGTACTCCGCCAGAGCGTATCCCGGAAACGCTTTCGGCTTCACAATTGGATACGCACAAAACTCAAATCAGAACAGGCGCATGACTGCTCTCAGCCATGACGCCTCAATTGGAACTTAATAAATGGTTTGCGCTTAAGCTCTTTAAATCTCGTTAACCATGCCCACTTTGCGCAAATCCTTAATGACATTCCACCACCTCTTTTTGGGTAAGCTCTTTAAGAGATGCGCAAACGAGCGGCAAAAAAGCCATCAAGTCCGCCAGAAGTCTTACCAGAAGATGGATTGTGACCCGGCATCGCACGGAAGTCACCCTGAGAACTGATTGCGGCGGCAACACCACCCAGCTCATCAGCAGTCACAGGCACGCGCTGCACTTCAGGATGTTCAAGCAACAAGCGCTGAATTTGCAACTCACCCTCTTCCTGCTCCAGCGAGCAAGTACAGTACACCAGCGTTCCACCCGGCTTCAGCCAGCCCAGCGCTTTTTCAAGAAGTTCGTACTGCAGGTCTGCAAGCTTGAGAACATCATCTTCCCGCTTCAGCCACGCCACATCAGGATGACGACGGATTGTGCCCGTCGCAGAACATGGAGCATCTAACAAGATGGCATCGAACAGGTCGATGGGAACATATTCACGAAGATCAGAAACCTCTGTCTCAGCTTCCAGACCAACACGTTTCAGGTTCTGAGTAAGACGCTGCAAACGGCGGGCGGAAATATCAACTGCGGTAACATCAGCCCCAGCCGCTGCAAGCTGCATGGTTTTACCTCCGGGTGCTGCGCACAGATCAGCAACCGCCTTGCCTTTGATATCGCCCAGCAAACGCGCAGGAACAGCCGCCGCCGCATCCTGAACCCACCATTTACCATCCTCAAAGCCTGCAAGCTTCTCAACCGGTCCATCGGGAACAAGGCGCACAGAATACCCAAGCTGAACTTCACCGCCCAGCTTTTCCGCCCACTCTTCTCGTCCTTCCGGTACAGTCAGATCCAGATACGGCTCTTGCATATGCGCAGCAGACATCGCCCGCGCAGCTTCTGCACCATATACCTCACACCAGCGGGCAAACATCCACTCTGGCGCATTCAGCTTCTCAGCATCCTGTTCTGCAATGATGGCAGCACCTTCGCGGGTCGCACGGCGCAAAACGGCATTCACGAGATTCTTGTAAGGCTTTGCACGCCCATCACGCCCCGCTAGCGTAACTGCAAGAGAAACAGCAGCATGATCTGGCACGGACATAAAGAACAACTGCGCCATAGCAACATGGAGGATATCCAGCACCCGGCCTGTCTTTTCAGGAATTGGGCGATCAAGGAACCTGTCAATCACATCCTGAATTTGCCCACGGCGACGCAAAGCAGTGCCGATAATCGCACGTACAAGCGCTCGGTCATTTGGCTCAAGGCGCTTATAACCCGGATGGCCATTATTCAGGTCAAGCTCACCATCCAAAGGCATACGCTTGCTCAGCACTTTGCCTAACAGATCCGTTGCCGCTTTACGTGCTGCGTAACCGGGGTCTTTGAAGGTACCTTCCACAGTATCAGCTTCAGGTGCATTGCCCTTAGGAGACTTTGGTGCACCAGAACGCTTTCCCCCCTTGGACCTGGAGTTTTTGCTCTGAGGGGATGTGTTTCTGCGTTCGGTGCTCATGATTGTTCCATATCTTTCCAAGGATGCCGCCTCGTTCTGGGCGCCAACATATCCTTTAAGGTGCTTTTGGGGCTTAAATGGTTGGATACCAAAGCCCAACCTGACTCATCCTGTTGCCGAAAGTTCTGGCAAATTGCTGTCCACAGCAACCACAGGAGAACTATTAAATCCTGCTCGGCTAACCACAGAACCTTTAATATTGCAAAGGCAAATTGGAAAGCCACTCTAGTTATTCAGGTAAACGCCACACAATCAACAAGGCGAATGTGAGAATAAGTCCGCACTCGCTTAATTCCGCAGCGTTTAACCCCATGGCCCTTTGGGCTTTCGAGGCTCATTACGCCCGGCTCCATCAGCACTGTCACGCTTATCAGAACCGCCTCGCGCACCCCATGGCCCACTTGGACGACGAGTATCTCCATGTGGCTGAGCACTGGAAGCCTCACGACGACCAAAACCACGGGAACCAGAACGTGGCATTTCAGAGAAACCGCCTTCAGAGGCCATCTGGCGAAGCGCTGCAATCCGGTTATCTGTATTTGGGTGCGTGGAAAACAGGTTATCCATGTTCTGACCAGAAAGCGGATTGATGATGAACATATGCGCCGTCGCCGGGTTATGTTCTGCATCCTCATTCACAACACGTGCTGCACCACCTGCAATCTTATGCAAAGCAGAAGCAAGCCACAGCGGATTGCCACAAATCTGCGCGCCCATCCGATCCGCAGCATATTCGCGTGTTCTTGAGATCGCCATCTGCACCAGCGCAGCAGCCATAGGCGCAAGAAACATCATCAGGATAGAACCGATAAGGCCCAGCGGATTATTCCGGTTTCCGCCAAAGAACAGCGCAAAATTCGCCAGCATGGAAATTGCGCCAGCAATCGTTGCGGTAATGGTCATAATCAGCGTGTCACGGTTTTTCACGTGCGCCAGCTCATGAGCCATCACACCTGCAACTTCTTCTTTCGAAAGAGAGTTGAGCAAACCAGTAGTCGCGGCAACAGCTGCATTCTCTGGGTTTCGACCTGTCGCAAATGCATTGGGCTGCGGATTGTTGATCACATAAACCTTAGGCATGGGCAGTTCAGCTCGCGCTGCCATGGTACGGACCATACCGTAAAGCTCAGGGGCCTGTCGTTCATCCACTTCCTGCGCATGATGCATGGCAAGAACCATGCGGTCCGAGTTCCAGTAGGAAAAGATATTCATCCCACCAGCGATCAGAAGCGCGATCAGCATGCCGGTTTGACCGCCAAGCAAGAAGCCAATACCCATAAACAAAGCAGTCATCGCCGCGAGCAGCATACCGGTCCGTACATAGTTCATGGATTTCGTGCTCCAATCTGTTCTTTCTTAAACATTGATTTCAGCTAGGAACGGAGTGCCCATTGCAAAAGAGAGCCTCTCACGCCTATATCTAAGCGCATGTGATCAATGTGAAACTATCATTACTTGCTTAAGTGGTAGTTCCAAATGGCAAACGCAAGCTTACATCTGTGTGAAGTCGTAGTGGCGGGAGAAGAAAATGGAACCAGAAAACAAATCTGCGGTCGAAAACTTCAAAACGCAGGATATTGATACCTCTGAGCAAATCGAAGAAGCACCCAAGAAACGACGCTTTGAGGATCTGCCACCCGCCGCACAGCGAGCTTTAAAAGAAGCTGAAGAACGTCGTGTGCAGATTGATGCAGCCCAGAAGGAAATGCCAAAAGAACTGAATGGCCGCGGAGGTCTGGACCCTGCCCGTTACAGCGATTGGGAAGTCAAAGGCATCACCAGCGATTTCTAGAAAATCTTGAACCACCGGACAATCGCAAAAAGTATTAAGCCAAAAAAGACCAGAAGCCCAGTCACAACTGTAAAGGCAACCGGGTCATGACTGCCCGGAATACCGCCCACATTAATGCCAAGCAGACCAGTGATGAAGGTAAGTGGCAAAAACACGACAGCAATCGCAGCCATCATCAGCATGTATCGGTTTATGTTCTCTGAGCGCTTATACATGATCTGGTCGTGAACAATCTCCGCCCTCTCCCGGATTGCATCCATCTCTTCAGCAATTCGCAATGCACGGTCTCCTGCTTCGCGCACACGGCGTTTATTGATCCGGTCCACCCAGTCAAAATTCTCAATCTCAAAGTTTCTCAAAATATCCAGGTGCACCAGCATACTGCGGCGAATAATAGTTGCTAACCGGCGCACTTGTGCCAGTTCACTCTCCCAGGGGTGATCCCCGGTTTCCAGAACCACATCCTCCAGATGATCAATGCGGTCCTGCAACGCCTCCATCATTTCTTCTGCGCGATCCGCAATCGCCAGCACCAGCCGCGCCCAGAATTCTGCTGTGCTGGAAGGCGGAACATGCGACTGAAACCCTCTTACGAGGTTCTGAAACACATCCAGAGGATCATGCCAGATGCAGATCAACCGTTTGGAATCTACCCAGATCTGAGCACAATCCATGTCGCCGCTTTCTTGCTTAGGTAACTCGTTGAACACATTGATAGCTATAAAGGCACCTTTACTGCGCACATGACAGTGAGGCCGCACTTCACGGTCCAGCAGATCATCTATATCGCTGTGCTCCAGCCCTACTTCCTCAAGAAACTCACGGTTTTGCGCTGCAATCCGCTGTAGGTAAGCCCAATAGAACTCATCCTCAGCTAACTCATAGTTGCGCAACTGCTCCAGTGCGAGCCTGCGCATGCCTTTGGACCTGGAAAAAATAATGACAAACGAGGAGTCCAGATGGATATGACCAGCTTCAATATTTCCTGTGGGTTGCATCATTCAGACAAATCCCGGCCCAAGTTCAGGGTTAACTCAGCAGCCTCATCCAAAACCACACTTCTAAAAATCAAATGATAAAACCCGGAAGAAATAGCTAATCAGCGTAGCGCAAAGCAAATTGGTTAACAGCCGGTTTACCAAAAAACACTAAGGTTCCGGTAGTCAGCCTAATTTCTGTAAATCATTCCTGCGAGAATTCTTGTGTCAACAAAAGAGCTTGAGAAAAAATCCAGCGGAGGAAACCCGTTTCAGCGGCTGAATCAGCAGCTTGCTGGTATCGAACCGGGCCTTGATCCAATCACCATGACCATTGGCGAACCGCGCCATGAGCCACCGGGCTACGTCATTGAAGTGCTTGAGCAAAACAAGGAGGGTTTCCGCAAATACCCTGCAATTCGTGGGACTGATGAGTTCCGCGCCGCTGTTGGCCAGTGGCTCAGGAATCGCTTTGACCTCTCAGGTGCCTTTGACCCGGATAAAAGCATCATCCCGCTCAACGGTTCCCGCGAAGGTCTGGTGTTTGGCTGCGTTTGTGCTCGTGATTTTCTGAAGAAAGAATGCAAGCCAGCAGTTATTCTGCCAAATCCATTCTACCAGTCTTATGGCGCAGGCGCCCATATTGCGGGCGCTGACGAAATTCTTCTGCCAGAACCAGCAGACGGAGTATTGCCGGATCTGGATACTCTGGACCCGGAATTGCTTGACCGGACCGTAGCATTCTATTTTGCCACGCCAGCAAATCCGCAGGGCACCGTTGCCCCAATGGAATATTTACAGAAACTCATCAAGCTGGCTCGCAAGCATAACTTCATGCTGTTTGCAGACGAATGCTATTCCGAAATCTATCGAGACACGCCTCCAACAGGTATTCTGGAAGCGGCGGAAGCAATCGACGGTACGTTGAAAAACGTTGTAACTTTCAACTCACTTTCCAAGCGCTCCAACTTGCCGGGTGCTCGCTGTGGCCTCGCCGCTGGTGATCCTGAGTTCATTCAGTTCTTTGCCGATTTCCGTAACATTGCTTCTCCTCAGGTTCCAATGCCAATTCAGGCACTGGCAGTCCGCGCGTTTGGTGATGAAGAACACGTCATCGAAAACCGCCGCCTCTACAACGAAAAGTACGACGCAGCAGAAGAAATGCTCGCCCCGCTCTTTGGCTCCGTGCGCAAAGATGGCGGCTTCTTCCTGTGGCTGGATGTATCTCGCTGGGGAACTGGCGCAGAAGTGGCAGAAAAGCTGTGGCGTGAAGTTGGCGTAAAAACCCTGCCCGGTGCCTATATCGCCTCAGACATGCCGGATGGATCAAACCCCGGTGAAAAATATATCCGCCTTGCCCTCGTTGAATCTTTGGAAACCAGTAAGGAAGCCTTCCGAAGAATTTTGGACTCTCTGGAGTAATTGAATGCGTCAGGCTGCTGCAATGCAACGACCCAAAGCACACTCTGTTTCACTGGCTGATACAGAAAGCCCGATCACTCGCTTTATCAAAAGCAACATGATCGTACTTGCTGGAATGGCAATCCTCATTATCGGCCTGTGCATGGCGGCAGCCCTCGCAACATGGTCAACGGGAGACCCAAGCCTCAACCACGCAACAAACGCAGAAATTAAGAATGCTCTGGGCCAGCCGGGCGCTATTGTTGCCGACCTGTTGATGCAAACAGTTGGGCTTGCAACAGCCGTCTTTCTGATACCAATCTTCATCTGGGGGTGGCGCTTATCGGTTAAAAACGCAGGTGGCATCACGCGCAAGCGGTTCCTCACATGGACGATAGGTACTCTCCTTTTTGCAGGTGGTCTGGCAGCAGTTCCAGTCTCTCCGGACTGGCCCCTACCGACAGGTCTTGGCGGTTTTCTGGGAGACTGGATTTTTGCCATTCCTTCAGCAATCCTGCCTGACCTGTCTACCGGCGTCAGAACACTGACCGGCGTCGTTGGCCTCGGCTTGCCCGCAATTGCCTTGCTAACCTATGCAGCAGGCTTTATCGGCAAAGACGCTCAACCAAGTGAAATCATTGCTGATGAACAGGTGGAAGACGAGTACACTCCTCACGAAGCATTGCCATTCTCTGAAGACTCTGAGGATGAATATGACGGCGAAAACAACCGCTATTATGCAATCATCGGCGCACTAAGCCATTGGAAGCTCATGGCAACCAGCGCAATCCAGCGCACCTTGTTCAAACGCAGACAAGCTGCTGGTCAGGACTGGCAGGAAGCAGAATATACACCAAACCAGCCACAACAACACCCTGAGTACTACGAGGACGAGCAATACGACGCGCAAGCTGAGCAACAGTGGGACGAACAGGAAGTTGACGAGGACGAGCCAGAGCAGAAAGAAAGCTTTATCTCGCGTATGAGACGCAAGATTGCCGCAAAGCTTATGCCTGAAGAGGACGACGGCCTCGATAATTATTATCAGCAGGAAGAAGAACCTCAGGGGTCTCAGGTGCAGTTTGATCCGCACTACAACAACACCCAACACTATGCCCCGCAGGCAGAGCATTACCCTGAAGAGCAATGGGAACCTGCCGCCGGAGAACCCGTTTACGATGAGCAGGGCTACCCAATAGCACAGGATGACTATCGCGAAGGGGAAGATCTGTACCTTGGAGAGCAGCCACAGGCACCAGCGGGTCCAATCGGTATCGCCAGCCCTGATGCAGCTCCCGCTCCAATGCAGGCTGCCCCACAACTTCAGCAACCAGTCACCCAGCAGCAACAAGCACCACGCCCTGCCCCCGGACGTATGGTTCCGCGTCCGTTTGCTCAGGAAAAACAGTCCACCGCCATAGTCAAACCGAAACCCTTTGAGCTGCCAAGCATCGAACTTCTTGCAGAGCCACAGGCAGATGGCAAACAGCGCCTGAGCAAAGATGCACTGGAGCAGAACGCTCGCATTCTGGAAGGTGTTCTGGGAGACTTCGGCGTACGTGGTGAAATCATTGCCGTCCGCCCCGGTCCTGTTGTCACCCTTTACGAGCTGGAACCAGCACCGGGCATCAAATCTTCCCGCGTGATCGGTCTGGCCGACGACATCGCCCGTTCTATGAGCGCAATCTCTGCTCGTGTTGCCGTTATTCCGGGTAAAAACGCTATTGGTATCGAGCTACCAAACGCCAAGCGTGAAACCGTATACCTGCGCGAATTGCTGGACTCTGAGGACTTCGACGAATCCAAAGCGAAACTCGCCATGTCCCTCGGTAAGACAATCAACGGCGAAGCGGTTATTGCAGACCTTGCCCGCATGCCTCACCTGCTCGTGGCAGGTACCACCGGCTCCGGTAAGTCCGTATCTGTCAACACCATGATCCTTTCACTGCTTTACAGGCTCACGCCTGACCAGTGTAAGATGATCATGATCGATCCAAAGATGCTGGAACTTTCCATCTACGACGGTATCCCACACCTTCTCACCCCGGTTGTGACCGATCCGAACAAAGCTGTTGTCGCTTTGAAGTGGACCGTCCGTGAGATGGAAGATCGTTACAAGAAAATGTCCAAGATGGGTGTGCGCAATATCGACGGGTACAACACTCGTATTGAGCAGGCCATGAAGAAGGGCGAGAGCTTCACCCGCACCGTCCAGACCGGCTTTGACAAAAACACTGGCGAGCCAATCTTCGAAGAAGAAGAACTGCCAATGGAGAAAATGCCTTACATCGTCGTCATCGTCGATGAGATGGCTGACCTCATGATGGTGGCTGGTAAGGACATCGAAGGCGCAATTCAGCGTCTGGCACAGATGGCCCGTGCCGCAGGTATCCACCTGATCATGGCAACCCAGCGTCCATCCGTAGACGTGATCACCGGTACCATCAAGGCGAACTTCCCAACCCGTATCTCATTCCAGGTCACTTCCAAGATCGACAGCCGGACAATTCTCGGCGAAATGGGTGCAGAGCAACTGCTTGGCATGGGTGATATGCTCTACATGGCTGCAGGCGGCAAAACCCAGCGTGTTCACGGACCATTCGTATCTGATGATGAAGTGGAAGACATCGTAAACCACCTGAAGGAACAGGGCACACCAACCTACCTCTCTGACGTAACAGAAGAATCTGATGAAGCAGGCGGTTACGATTCCCTGACACAAGGTTCCGGCAACGCAACCAGTGACCTGTTCGATCAGGCCGTTGCAATTGTCGCCAGAGACCGTAAAGCTTCTACTTCTTACATTCAGCGTCGCCTCTCAATCGGCTACAACCGTGCAGCTTCTCTCATTGAACGTATGGAGCAGGAAGGCATGATCAGCCCGGCAAACCATGCAGGAAAACGCGAAATCCTGCTGCCAGAAAACGGCGAGCAGTTCTAGGCAAACCATAAAATCTGGCAGAATTGCAGAATTTGGGGCATGCGCCCCATCTTCGCCTTATGCTAGAGATAGCCTCACAAAATCAGGGCGCAGACAGAACCATCCTCTCAGTTTAGAGAAGAGTTAATCAACTCGCCCTAAGGTTGAGAAAAATTTGACAGCGGAGTTTTATTTATGATTGGATCCGGAGCGATCTCTTTAGGTAAAATTGGTAGGGGCCTCGCAATTGCAGCGGCGCTTTTCATCAGTTCTGCGCCAATGATTCTGCAGCCTGCCGCTGCCCAGCAAGCTCAACCGACCGAAAAACCTCAGCCTGTAGCACTTACCAATGTGCAGGCCGTTGACGCTGTAAGCCAGTATTTCAACTCCGTGCGTAACATGCACGGTAAGTTCGTTCAGTTCGGCCCAACCGGCGGGCGTGTTGAAGGTCAGTTTTTCATCAGCCGCCCCGGTAAGGTGCGTTTCTATTACAACAAACCATCCACGCTCGACATAATTGCAGATGGCAGCATGGTCTCCGTAAAAGACCGCAAGCTGCAAACGCAGGATATCTGGCCGCTCTCTCAGACCCCACTGCGGTTTCTTCTGGCGGACACAATCGACCTGCGCCGGGATACAAACGTCACGAACGTGGTTGTAGAACCAGATCTCATCACCATCACCATTGACGATAAAACCCGCTTCACCTCAGGCCGTCTGACGCTGATCTTCGACGCGAGAAACTACAAGCTCAAGCAATGGACCGTTCGTGACGCACAGGGCTACGATACTTCTGTCGCCATTTACGATGTGGTTGAAAACGGCAAGACAAACCCGGACCTGTTCAAGATCGATTACATTGCAAATTCACGTCAAAAACGCGGTGATAACTAAAGCATCCATGTTATTATTGGGATAAGAAACAGGAGCGTTTCGGCGCTCCTTTTTTGTTGTCGCGCTCAAAGGTTCAGCATGCAGTTTCAGCCCGTTTCTCCCGATCAGCCAAACCTGCCTCTGGCCCCACGCCTGCTCGCAGAGAACTGCCAGGAATACGGCGCACGCCTCTGCCTCGATCCTCAGTTCCACTATTTCGGCTACATAGAAACACGCGAAGGACGCCGCCTTCCCATCAAAGGCGGGGCACTCCCGCTCAACAGCTATGCAGCAGGCGAAGCAGCGCGGGACAAAGATTTTTGCGGACGCCTGCTTCAAAGCGCAAGCCTGCCAACTCCATCATTTAAGCTCGTCCACTCCAAACGGGCCATCGCCCAGCTACACACCGCAAGCCCGCACGTTGCCAAAGCCCTGAACAGCATAGACAACGCCGCCGACTTAGCTGATGAGCTTGGCTTTCCACTCTATCTCAAGCCCAATGAAGGCACACAAGGAATAGGTGTCCAAAAGCTGACAAAGCCCGAGCAACTGCCAGAAGCTCTGGAAAAATCTCTTCAAGCCAATGACAGAGTGCTGCTACAGAAAGCCGTTTCAGGGCGTGATTATCGCATTATCGTGCTCGACGAGAAAATCCTCGCAGTCATTGAGCGCCGCCCGCTTTCAATTCTTGGCGACGGGCATAGCCCTGTCAAAACTCTGCTTGAAGAAAAGAAAGCCTCTCTTAAAACCAGAGGAGGCGGGCAAAAAATCGAGCAGGATGACCCCCGCATTTTGCAGATGCTAAGTGACGCTAAACTCACGCTTGCTTCGGTACTAAAAAAGACTCAGGAGTTTCAACTGCTCCCAAACGCAAACCTCTCTACGGGTGGGCAGGCAATCGATATGACAGACCACATCTCACCTGTACATGCTCAACTCGCTCTCAACGCAGCCAAAGCTTGCGGCTTGCGCTATGCAGGCGTCGACCTGCTCTGCAATGACATCACCCTTCCAACAAGCAGCGCTCATGTGCTGGAGCTCAATGCAGGCCCCGGGCTTACAAACTTCTGGCAAAGCGCAAAAGCTCATGAAGACAGAGTCCGTGAGATCTTCAAGTCTCTGGCACAGGCAATCCTTCAGGAAGCCCATACGCTCACCTTCTCCTAACCTCAGGAGCGTGAAACCAGAACTAAGAGCGAACTATTCTCTTCTCTCTCAGCATTTGGCATACCCTTCAACTGATCACATTCAGGCGGTCAGCATCGCCGCCGCAGTAACAGTAAGAACGCTGAAGAAGGTCGTCACCAAAATCACCTGCGACACCATCTTCCCCTGCACGCCATACTGTGAACTCAGCACGGATGCCAGAACCCCACTCGGTCCCGCCGCAACCAGAATGCCCGGCCCGACCCAAAACTCTGAAAGAGTAAACACTGGCACAAATAGCAGCCAGGCAATTGCAGGGAAAAGCAACAGTTTCAGGCCCGTAATCAGCAAAACAAGTCGTTCCGCCAACTTTGCAGGTTGCAGGCTTAAGCTCACTCCCAGTGCAAACAAAGAGGCAGGTGCCGCCGCCGCGCCCACAAAACTCAAATAAAATCCTACTCCATTATCAATAGAAATGCCGCTCACAGTTACAACGACACCAGCCAGAAGCGCCATAATGTTAGGGTTGGTGCAAAGCGTAACAGAAAGATTGCGAAGGGCAGATCCCTCACGTTTTTTTGCAACAAACTCCAGCGCCAGAACAGTCCCGCCAAAGAAAACAAGAAGATCAATGGAAATGACAGAGACCACGGGCAGCACCGCATCCGGCCCATACAACATCTCAGCAATGGGCAGGATAAAGAAGGTATGGTTGCAAAACGCTGCTGTCATACTAAGCAACAGGCTTTCGGCAAGCCTGCGCTGGAATATTGAGTAGCAAAGCCACAGGGTCAGTGCATAAATAGCCACTTCAGCACCCATGTAACCAAGCACATAAAATACATCAAAATCATCAAAGGACACTTGCGCGACCAGCTTGAACAGCAGGGCTGGCACAAAGAAGTAGAAAGCTGTTTTATTGATGGCGTGCGCCTCGGCGATACTGAATAGCTTTGCATGACCAAAGGCATAACCCACTATAACTGCCGCGAAGACAGGGAGCACCGAATTCAGGAAAATTGAAAGCACCGAAGTAACCTCGAACTGTTACGCAAGCCCTACAGGACTTATTCTGGTCTTTCGAGTTGGTGCTTTAACGCATGGGCAGCTATATGCCGTGCAGAAAAGAGATCACTTCAAACACGCTCCCAAAATAAAAATGGCGGGAAACTCCCGCCACTTACATATTCATCATCCAAAAAACTTACCAGGCACCAAGTTTGGTCTCTGACGTGTAAGTCTCACCGTCAACATGCTTGACCACAGCCTGACCGCAGATGGTCACGCCCTTTGTTGCATCATAAGTTATGGTTGGAGACTCATGCAGTTCCCAGCCTTTATTGAGAGCTTCGGTTACACGGTGACAAAATTTAGCAGAATCTGGCTCAGTGATGAGGCGGTAAAGGCGCATATTACTTCCTTTAGGTTCTTTAAGCGGTGCCGGAACCTATCAGTCACCTGAGTATTTTGCCAGTGCCCACACTAATTCGTGATCAGGCAGCCTCACCTGCTACAAGCACCTCATCCACATACCGTTATGCTGAGTGATTTTCAGAGCTTTGCATTTCGTCCATTGCAGCTTTTGCAGCCTTCATCAGGCGATAAAAGAAATGTGGGTAATAGCCGGCACCAAAATACCCCGTCACAGCAATCATGAGAAGGAGCCATCCAAACACCGGTAGATATTGGAACATAACCATACTGACAAACGTAACAAAGCCGAGCACAAATCCCCCGCCAATCATCGTTCCTCTCAGTGTTGCGATTCTGTAATCCGGGTAGGTGCTGAAATATGTTTTACCATCAACTTTAATGCCAAAGACCACACGATCTAAAATCAGCAAAGTTGGCGCTTCTTCAGGGTCAAACCGCTTATCTAAATCATCTGGAAACAGAAGATATCTGAACTTCCTGCCATTTATCTGACCAACCTCGTAGACAGTAGCCGGGTCTGTGCCTTTTCTGGTCCTGTTCCCAAAAACAAAGCTCTCTACCGTCAATTCAATCGGCGTTTTGTTCATTTCAATCTCTCACCTGAGCATGGCCTGGAAAGCAAATGCTGATCAATTAATGCAGTACACATACTTATAGCACTGCCCAACCAACCAGCAACCTTTGATTGAAATTTTAAATATCTAAGCGCTCACGTGCTGCGAGATTGCTTCTGCAATAGCAACCGTCTTGCGCCCAATGTCTGCATGAAGACGCTCAACCATTTTGCCATCCACCTGAATCGCACCTTTACCTTGATTTTCAGGCTCCTCAAAAGCTTCAATCATCTTTTTCGCCCATTTAACCTCTTCAGCACTTGGCGCAAAAGCTTTGTTGCAAGGAGCAAGCTGTTTCGGGTGAATCAGCGTTTTTCCATCAAGTCCCATATCAGCGCCCTGCTGGCATTCCTCCGCAAACCCTTCAAGATCAGAGAAGTTGTTGTAAACACCGTCCAGAATATCTGCGCCGCTTGTGCGCGCAATTGCAAGGAAGGTCATAAGCCACGGCATTAAGGCCGCTCTGCCCGGCAGGATCTTCGCTCCGCTTTCCTTGCTCAGGTCGTTGGTACCGATGATAAACACATCCAGTCGATTGTGAGGGTCTTTCGCAGCAGCTGCAATCTCGTTGGCATTTAAAATTGCACCCGGCGTTTCAAGCATTGCCCAGATGCGCAGACTGTCTGGAGCACCCTGCTCTGCCAGATAATCCGCAACGGCTTTGATATCTGCCAGACTTTCCACTTTTGGCAGCAGTACAGCATCCGGCCTTGCAACAACCGCAGCTCTCAGGTCTTCCCTTCCCCACGGCGTAGCCAGCCCATTGATACGAATGACGAGCTCACGATATCCATAGCCGCCAGCAGAAACAGCCTCACACACCTGCGCTCGCGCGGCCTCTTTGGCTTCTGGTGCAACAGCATCTTCCAGATCCAGCAGAAGCACATCCACATTCAGCCCTTTGGCTTTCTCCAATGCACGTGCATTAGAACCCGGCATGTAAAGCGCACTACGGCGCGGTCTGATACTGTGAACTTGCTGTGAG
This sequence comes from uncultured Pseudovibrio sp., assembly GCA_947496145.1. GTDB lineage: Bacteria > Pseudomonadota > Alphaproteobacteria > Rhizobiales > Stappiaceae > Pseudovibrio. Next base: position 99,717 of record CANMBS010000011.1, on the reverse strand, counting down.
CTAGACATGACATTTCCTGTTGCGTTGCAAAAACATCAGGAGTTTAGAGCCACAAATGCGCCTTAACTACTCGCCATTCGTGCTATTTGCGAGTTTTGAACTGCCAAACAGTAGGTCTTTGGCAGCAATCAGCGCACCTGCGAAAATCAAGACACAGGCCATCAGCACAGTTACCGTCAAAGCACCGAAGCCAAACAAAATCAGCAGTGCAGTTGAAAGCAGCGGCGCTGCATAGGCAGACGCCCCCAGCACCTGAATATCGCCATGCTTCATGCCAATATCCCAGGTGAAGAACGAAAGCCCAAGCGGCAACAACCCCATGCCAACAATTGCCAGCCATTGAGTGGCGTTCTGCGGCATCAGCGTTTCTTCAAAGATGAAATGAAACACAACAGACAGCACTGCCGCCGCAAGACAAAACCCGGCAACCACTTCAGTCGGCACACTGCCCAGACGCCGCGAAAGCACAGAATAGCTGGACCATGTCAACGCCGCAGCCAATGCTGAGATATAGCCGATGGTGTTTCCACCTTCGAAAGAAAACCCGCCACCACGCGCAACCAGCAACCCGGCACCAAACAAACCAAGGCCAGCGCCCAGCAAGTGGTTCCACTTCAGCCGCTCACCCGGTAACAACGCGGAAAACAGCACAATCAACACAGGCCAGAGGTAGTTCAGCAGATTTGCTTCCACCGGCGGTGCATTACGCAGGCCAATAAAATAGAAGGCGTGATAGCCAAACACACCAGCAATGCCCAAAACCCAGACTTTCGCAGGCTGACGCAAAACCGAAAAGCCCTGCTCCATAACCGCAATCCGTCCCATGGCAAGGCTCGCAGAAATGCCGAAACACAGCGCACTGAGCAAAAATGGCGGAACCTCACCAGACAAAGCCCCTAAAGGCCCCAGGAGAGACCACATCAAAACAGCCGTAAAGCCAATGACAGTAGCAGTTGTGCGACCAGGAGCTTTCATGAGTTTGCCTATTTCTTACGTTGAAGGTCGAGGCATACACACAATCTGAAAAGGGAGCCAGAACCCCACTTTTTTGTTTAAGCACAAAACCTCAAATATAAATGAGATGAGCTCAATTGATGGGCTCATTATGTTCCATTCGCCTTCCCTGCACTAAATGACAGCCTATGATTATCCGCATGTTCATCAAAAGAAGCATCCCACATATTTCACGTAGGCAAGTTCCTTTCACACCTTGATTTTATGGGGTTTTTAGGGTCACTCTATAGCCAAAATCCAACGAAGGAACGGGACGAGGTAGAATGACCGATCTTTCCTACAGAGCCTTAAGCCATGCTGACGCGCCACATCTGGCACCGCTCATTGCTGAGAATGCACAGGCTTTAAAACGTGGCGCACCACGCCGCCCGGATGAAGTCTTTGCAGAACGTTTGCTCGAAGATAAGTCCATCGAGATTATCGGCGCTTTTGAAGGGGACACGCTGGTTGGCTTCGCCGCTTTCTTCGATATCCCAGACCTGATCTCCGGTCTCAGAATTGGCCAGCTTGATGATATCTACGTCATGCCAGACCACCGCCACAAAGGCATTGGTCGCACGCTGGTAGAAGAAATTGCCAGAATTGGTAAAGAGCGCGACTGGCTGCATGTGCGCTGGCTGGTGCCAAGCAAGAACCAGATTGCCAATAGCCTCTTTGAGAACATCGCAGAACCGGGCGATAAAGACAGCTTTATTGTCTCAATTGACCGCCTGACACTCGCATAACGCCTACCCATAAGAAAAGCCTGAAGCAGTTCAAAGCGCTAACGCCCAAAAAGAACTGCTCCAGGCCATTTCGGAAAGCGGCTTTCATAGGCCGCTTTTATTTTATGATCAAACGCGGAACCGGCCCCAGATCAAAAAATGCAATCCGCGCCCTGCCCTTATCAAGGGTAACTGGGATTCTCAGTGTCGGCACACCATTTTCCGCACTGCCCTTACCAATAGCCAGAGCCGTCTTTTGCAACGACTCCAGTGTCTTGGAACCTTGAGGGAACAACGGTTGAAGCACCTGCTCCAACTGGTGAATACCAGTCACCACCAATGGAAGCGTCCCACTCAACCGGCCCTGCTCGTCAATCACTAAATCACCACCGGTTTTGATTGAGAAGTCACCGCTCTTCAGATGCAGGTTGGAAAGGCCAATTTTCAGCTCCTCATCAACCATCAGGTCAGCAGGCTTACGCACCTTGCCATCCAATAGCTTTGCACCATGAGGCAGTTGCATCACCAAATCCATATCAAGTGGGACTTCATTGGTAACAGCCCCGGCAGTCAGCCCCTTCACCACCATTGCAAAATCCAGTGCCTCTGCATTGTCTTCGACCCGGCGTATATGCACTTCTGTCAGTTCAGCATCCAGCTTAACGGATTGGTCGCCAACGGTGTAAGCCAGCTTGGGCTCCTTAATAACCCCATCAATTTTTGCTGGCTTGCCATCTTCAGCAACCACGCTCGCCTGAGCTGTTTTCCAGTCCGCTGAATAAGCCGGACCCTGCTGGCCATAATTCATCTCCGCAGGGCCGGAAGCCTCAAAAATGACATGCGTTGGCTTATAGGCCAAAGCCACACCGCGCAGCTCATTGATAAAGTACCACTCTCCATCTTTATTCATGCGAAATGGCGTGCAGGTTAACTCAAAGCGGAACGGATAGCCGCCAAGCTGCTGCTCGCCACACTCAAGGCTTCCCCCCTTGGCCTCAGCAACCTTCACTCCGTTACGGATAACGTCAGAAACAATACCGCGCCCGACTGCCCAATAGGCAGACCAGCCGCCAATAATCAAGGCGACTAGAATCGCCAAAACGAAATACGCCGACTTTCTGGGAGGACGCGCTACTTTTGGTTCGGTCATTTACTCTCCGTGACCCTCACGCTTGTGAGTTGCATGCTGATTACTAGCCTGATAGGCGTGTTTCACGTAGGAATATACGAGAAAATAGTTATGCGAGATTTATGGATATTTGGCTACGGCTCACTAATTTGGCGTCCCGGCTTTGCCTATGAGCAAGCTGTGCCTGCAATTTTGCATGGTCGCCATAGATCTCTCTGTGTGTATTCGTGGGTTCATCGCGGGACTCAGGACAACCCTGGACTGGTATTTGGGCTTGATAAAGGCGGCGCCTGCATTGGCATGGCATTTAAGGTCTCGCCGGAAAACTGGCAGACCACATTGGAATACCTTCGTGAGCGCGAACAGCAAACCATGGTGTATCTGGAAACACACCGCAGCATCCGGCTGCTGGATGATGAAGGAACCAAACTACGCGCAGTCACATTCGTCGCCGATCAAAAACATGAGCAATATGCAGGTGCACTACCGCTAAAAGACCAATTGCAGATTGTAAAGGGGGCTGTGGGACAGTCAGGTGCAAATCCTGAGTATGTACTCAACACGCACGCACATATGAAAGAAATGGGCATCAGAGACCGTAATGTAGAATGGCTGGCGCACCAGCTTTCCAATGAAAACAGCGGTATCTAAGCCTCTTCCTCCGGCTTGATGTAAGAAAAGATTCCCGTGCGCAGATCATTATGGGCACGGTCCCGTTGCTCGCGCTCTTCAGCAAGAAGATGCACATAAGCCTCATACGAAGCTTTCAGCACTGGCATCGGGTTCTTTTCAGAGCACATCCCCTGATACCCGAGCCAAAGCACAGCTTCGCTCTTTTTGTCTGTGATCAGAACCAGCTTTTCAGCATATTCAGAAATCTCCTCCGGCATGATCCGGGTAAAGAGGTATTTCTGCCCGGAGGCACCGGTCCAGTACTTAAACTGGCTCCCAGCCCCAAGCTCTTCTGAAACGCGCGGCGACGTGCCACTTGGTAAGCGATCATCAAACAACGAGTACTGCAACGCACTCTCCTGATTTCTCCTGGTACTTCCCATAGGACTATTTAGAACAAACTACGAACATATTGCAAGACAGCTTAGAGAATCGACAAAAAAGAAGCCGCCTTTAAGGCAAAGGCGGCCTTCTTCCTTCGATACTACTGATTTCCACGCAAAATCTTTATTTTTTCTTATAGTCTGCCTGCCGTGCACGGGCTTCTTTGATGATAATGTTGTCTGGCGTATCTTTTTCTGCCTGATCCAGCAGGCGATCAGTGTTTCCTTCAATACGCTCCTGCAAAAGCTTGAAGAACTCTTCCGGCGGCAATCCCGGCTGAATTGGTTCCAGAAACTCACCGGTAATCGTACCGGGAAAGCGGAAGAAACGACGACGCGGCCAGTAAACACCAGAATTCAGCGCAACCGGAACAACCGGGCAGTTCAGCGTCTTATAAAGATGCACAATACCGTACTTATAGGCAGGCTCAGCCCCTGCCGGGCGGCGCGTTCCTTCAGGATAGATGATGATGTTACGGCCTTCAGCAATCGCCTCAGCTGCCTTCTTGCCCATCTCAACCAGCGCTTTACCCTTTTTGCCGCGATCAACCGGGATCTGACGAAACTTCATCAAATACCAGCCGAAGAAAGGAACGTAGCGCAGCTCTTTCTTCAGGATAAATGTTGGCTGACGATAATACTCTCCAAGCGCAAAGGTCTCCCACGCAGACTGGTGCTTCGAAGCGATAATACAGCCTGTTTCAGGGATATTTTCCACTCCCTTCACATCTGACTTTACGCCAGCAACCCAGCGCAGCAAAAACTTCTCAGTCCGTGCCCAGAACGGGATAAGCCACCAGCACCACTTTGTCGGAAGCACAAAGAGAAACATACAGGCCAGCATGATAATCAAAGTGCTGATGTAAAAAAGCACGTTGAAGAGAATAGAACGCAGGACGACCATAATACCTTCACAACCACATCCGCTTAGCGTGTGCCAAAACGAATTCAGAATTTATCTCAAAAGAGCAAAGATACCTCACGGCAGCCCGCTGCCAACAGGTGAAATATGCTTTACTGACTCTTGCTTGCTGGCAATGAGATGTCCAGCTCAACACGCAGCCGAACGAGGATATACTTCACATATTCGCGCAGGAGAAGCTTTGTTGTGGCAGAACTTTCATACCAACGCTCCAGATCCAGCTCTTTATGGTAGACCGGGCTGGGATAAAGCTCTGCATCTGGCAGGCGATCCTGCAATTCTGCCAATGCCCTAGGCATATGGTAGGCGCTGGTTACAACGAGCAGCGAGTTGAACTGATTTTTTCTTGCCCAGCCCGCAGTTTCCTCTGCATTTCCGATAGTGTTGAGCGCTTTTCTGTCTAAATCGACACAACAATCAAACAGCCACATCCGTTTCGAGTTCAGCTGCGCAATCTGCTTGGCACTGGTGGAAGGGTGAACACCAGAGATAAGAAGCCGCTTGGCACTGCCCGTTTCCAAAAGGTCAAGGCTCTGCGAAATCCGATCCCGCCCTCCGGTTAAAACAACAATGCCATCAGCGTGTTTGGGAACGATCGCTTGAACCGAAGGCTGCAAAACCTCCACAAACCAAAGGAAGCCTGCACCAGACACCATAAAACATACAAAGAAAACCCAAAACACATAACGCAACCAGCGTCGAACAAACGACGGCTTGCCTACGCTGCCTTCAGCAATAGGCACAGCCGGTGTTCGCTCACCAGATGCTCTCAGTTTTGCCGCTGTTTCGCGCGTGTTCAAAGCAGGCTCCATGGTGCAGCTACATGAATTGTAACCGCAAGCGTCTACGAATATTTTTTTGTCTACATATCAGAACTGGCGAAAATGGGAAGAAAGCTGAATTTAGTCCATGCTCGCCAAATGTCTGTGGACAGCCAGTCGCGATGTCAGCGCAGTCAGCACCGCAACCAGCGCAACCACTGCAACAACGCCAACATATCCAACCGCACCCACCTGCGCAGCCCCAAACAACGCTTGCATCTGGTTTCCGCTGATAGAAGTGACGTCGTTCTCACTAAAGAACCCGATAATCACGAAGCAAATTGCCGCAATTGCACCGCCAATAATGCCACCCTTCAGGCCAAGCCAGAGGAAGTGCCGCTGAAATTCAGAGGCAATAAAACTCACCTCAGCTCCGACAAAATGTAGCACTTCAACCACATCTTTATTGCCGGACATAGCCGCCTGCGTCGCAAACACAACGGAAAGCACCATAGAAAACAGTACAAGCACAAGGATACCAAAGCCAACCAGCACAGCCGTGTTTGCCATACCAGAAAGCTGCTGGTTCCACACACGGTGATCATCCACAGAAGCGGCCCGAATATCTTGTTCAATCTGAGCTTTCATCTCCGCTAGATTCAGCAATTCAGGATCATTGATTTCAACGAGAACCAAACGCGGAACTGGCAGCTCTTCAAGGTCAAGCCCCGCTCCCAGCCATGGTTGCAACAACCCTTCCGTCTCTTCATCAGAAAGCGCCCGTGCATCCCCAACACCGGGAAACTCACGAACCAGCGCCAGCGTCCGGTCAATTTCCTGAAGCATGTTCACACCATCGGCAGGGCGGATCTGAACAGTCACTTCGCGCACCAGATCATTGGTCCAGTCATTCGCGGCATCATTGATAATCGCCACGAACCCAACAGTCAGGCAGGCGAGAAAACTCATAATCGCCACCACCAGCATCAGCGCCTGCCCCGGTATAGCCTGAGGCGGCACAATCGGTGCCAGTTTCTCCCGGCCTGCAAATAGCAACGCAGACTTCCTGACGCCTTTGGTCTTCTGGGCAACTCGTTTGCGCTTGCCCTGAGCCACTCCCTTACGACCACCCGCAGGACGTTTTTTCCCAGCCGGAGCCTTCTGCCCCTTAGCCGGGCGTTTTGGACCTGTCATGGGAGGCTCGCGTCTTTGCTGCATATCAGTCATGAACAGCCAATCGCCCGTCGTTGAGAATAAGGTGCCGCGCTTCCACTTGCTCCAGCAGATGAAAGTCGTGGGTCGCAATCACCACAGAAGTGCCCAGTCGGTTCAGCTCAATAAACAACCGCAGCAAACGGCGCGCAAGTGGCGGGTCCACGTTACCCGTTGGCTCATCCGCCAGCAGAACTTCAGGCTGCGTAATCAACGCCCGCGCAATTGCCGCACGCTGTTTTTCACCGCCGGAAAGAACAGGAGGCAACACATGCATACGGTCACCAAGCCCTACCCACTTCAGAAGATCAATCACATCAGGCCGATACTCGGCCTCAGATTTTCCAGAAACACGATGCGGCAGAGCCACGTTTTCATAGGTCGTCAGGTGATCCAGCAAACGGAAGTCCTGAAACACAACCCCGATCCGGCGGCGCATAGAAGGCAGCTCAGCCTTGGCAATCTTGGTGGTGTCTTTACCGAATACAGAAATCAGTCCGCGTGTAGGACGCATGGAAAGAAACAGCAGGCGGAGTAAACTGGTTTTACCCGCGCCGGAAGGGCCAGTCAGAAACTGAAAAGATTGCGGCTCAATGGAAAAAGTCAGATCCCGAAGGACTTCAGGACCCATACCATACCGAAGCCCCACATTCTCAAAGCGTATCACCTAAAAGTCCCCTAGCAGACGAGCGGTTTGGCCTTATCGCCAAAATGAGGCCAAACTCGTGCAACCCACTCTAAAAAAGAATTTTCTCGCGTTCAAACCCTGACTGAACTTACCACTGATAATTTATGTGAGGCTGATCCTTTAGATATCCTCTCAAGAAATTAACACTTCATTAAGCATAAAATGTCCTGATAAGCTCAACCAACAGATTTCCAAGGCTCAACTTGGCGTGAAACACTGCATTTTACACCGGGAAATCTAGTCTTTTGCTTTGTTCTGAGTATATTGCAAGCTAGATAGCTCTGAGACTGACCCTCAACGCTATTTCAGCATTTCCAAAGGGGCTGTGCTGAAACACGAGGAATTGAAGCGGCCTGGCCGATCTTTTCTGAAGGCAAATCGCTGGTGGACAACGCTCGATGAAAATTATCTGCCCTCAATGTCAAACTGCCTATGACATTCCCGCTGCGAAGATTGGCGGCACAGGCCGTAAAGTGAAATGCGCCAGCTGCAACCACATCTGGCAGGTCACTCCCGCAGATGCTGTAAAAGACGCAAAACCAGCGGAACCTGACCTGAAACCCAAAGACACCGCCGACACCTATTTTGAAGAAGATTTCGCCGCCGAAGCGAAAAGAGAAAACGCACGTCACGAAGCCTTTTCAGAAGACGACCTTGTCGGAACCCCCAGGAAAACCACAGCGGACTCTGGAAAAACTGAGGGTGACGACAGTGACATCTGGTCATCGGAGAAAAACTCCACAAACTCGCGGGATAGCAGCACTTCCGAGCCTCCTGAATCAGACAGGCAAAATGAACCTGAAAGCCAGCAAAACCAGCCTGATCAAAGAGCCCGAAAAAAAAGAAGGTCATCTCGCAAATCAAGTGTTATAAGCGCGAAGCGCCTGCTGGGGTACGGGCTTCTTGCTGCGTCAATCGCGCTCTGTTTTTCAGTAGTGCGATACCGTGAAAATATAGTAAGAACCTTCCCCGATTTGGCGGGTCTTTACCAGTTGGCTGGTATGACCGTTAATCTGCGTGGCCTTGTGTTCAGGGACCTGAGAACCTTCAGAGAAGTGGAGAATGGCGCTGTCGTTCTCGTTGTCGAAGGGTCTGTAGAGAACATTACAAGAAGTGAGACGTATATCCCTGCCATCAAATTGGCATTACGCTCTCAGGACACACAAGAAATACATTCCTGGGTGGTTGAGCCAAGAGAAGACCGGCTTGCACCAGGAACGACAACACGGTTCAGAGCTCGGCTGAGCAATCCGCCGGAGCGAGCCGCCGACATTCAATTGCGCTTCGTGGAGCGCCAGAAAAAAAGAGCGAGCATTAGATGACCGGTAGCCCGGAAATCCGTGTGCTGTTTGATGAAGAAGCGATTGCAAACCGTGTAAAAGCGATTGCAGAAGCTATCTCACAGGACAAACCTCACAACCTTCTCCTTGTAGCTGTCCTGAAAGGGAGCTTCATTTTCGCAGCAGATCTTGCCCGTGCATTGCATAGAGCTGGTTCCGTTCCGGAAATGGAATTTTTACACCTTTCAAGTTATGGAAGTGGGACGGTGTCGTCGGGAGAGGTAAAAGTCCTCCGCGATATCGAAAGCGATGTAACCGGACGCGACGTCATTTTGATTGATGACATCCTCGAGTCTGGTCGCACACTCAAGTTTGCACGCGACATGATCGCCAAGCGTGGAGCCAAGTCTGTCCGGATAGCTGCATTCCTGGACAAACCGGGCCACAGAAAAGCCGATATTCAATCGGATTACACGGGCTTCGATTGCCCGGACAAATTCGTTGTTGGCTATGGCATGGACATGGGGCATGCATGGAGACAGTTACCTTTCATCGGTTACGTACCGCAGGAAGGTGACGAGTAAACCAGGGGGGCTATCATGGCTCACATACTTCTGACGGAAGACGATGATGCAGTTCGCGCCTTTGTAAAACGTGCGTTAGAACTGGACGGACACACAGTGACCGCCGTGGAAGATGGTGCCGAAGCCGCTCTTGTGCTGATCCAGCAGCAAGGCAAGTTCGATCTTCTCCTCTCCGATATTCGTATGCCGGAAATGGATGGCATCGAACTTGCGATGCAAAGCAGCGCCCGATATCCGGGCCTGCCAATCCTCCTGATGACCGGTTACGCCGACCAGCGCGAGCGCTCAGAAGAAGTTGGCAAATGTGTAAAAGACGTGCTCACAAAGCCGTTTTCACTGGTGGAAGTCAGAAAAGCTGTCACAACTGCACTTGCAAAAGACAACCCTAAACACTCAGCGATTGCCTGATCATCCGGCCTCACCAACAATGACGGGATGCCAAGCAAGGCCGCTATTCTGTGCCTGAACGGGCGTTTAAACTATCGCAAATGCCCACTCACTGCTAAAGATCGTGCAGCCGGAAGTGTGATCACTTCGCCGCTACTAAACGCTTAGCTACCTGTAAAATCTACGGTTTCTTTTCGTAGAACTCCAGCGTATGCAAACTCATGTCTGCATACTCAAACAGCACATTGCGTGAGAACCCACGACGGACCAGAACATAAAGCCCTTCAAGGATCATCACATAGAAGATCAGCAGCTTCTCAATATCGTTCGGGTCTTTCAGCTCACTTTTCAAATCAACGAACTTCATCCGAAGGTGCTTCACACCCTCCTGATAATACATCGCACACTTCGTCAGCAGCTCTTCGTCAAACAGCACCATGTTGTCCAACACGCCGAACTTATCACCGCGTTTGTTTTCACGATACCCAACACAAATATCGATAAACTCGTAAAGCACGGCCTCTACAGCAGCACGTAAGTTGGAATGGAGAGAGGCCGTGCTTTTTAGCTCTGCAAACATATTATTAAACCACCACAGCAATATGGCTGCACAGAAATCATGCTTAGTGCTGAAATGCTCTTCCACATAAGCCCGGTGCTCGCCGCAAGCCTCATAAAAGTCCTCCATGGAGCATGCTTCCAGCCCTTTCAGCACAAACACCCGAATGCAATCGTCCATCACCTCTTCGATGATGTGCGCCAGAACTTCAGGTTTACAAGGGTCTGTGCTCATGAAGCAAAGTATAAGCGCTAATATGGGAACAACAATGAGGGAGCAATCAGATGGCAAAGAAAGCCGGAAAAACCTGTTTCATGGTCAATCTAGTTTTCTAAGCATTCATTAAAACATCAAGATAGCCAACTCAGTACCGCTTCATCAGCCGCTCCAGATATTCCAGCTCCAGCTGCGGACGGTCAGGATCAGAGAGCCGGCGGCGCAGTTCTTCCAGAATACGCCGAGCTCGCTGAACTTCAATTTCATCTGGCACTTTCACCTGACTGCCAAACTCTGGCCCTTCCACACGACGCATGCGTCCAAGCGGGTCTTCATTCAGCGGAGAGTTGCTCGCCTGACCGGGCCCACCAGACTGCCCGGCAAGCTGTTCCGCCAGTTGCTGAGCACCTTTACGGAGGGATTCCAGTGCCTGACTCTGATCGGTGACCGCATCCTCAGCTTGCTGCTCCCCCAGCGCCTCACCCGCATCCTCCATGGAGTTGCCAGCACTATCCAGATCCTCACTTGGCTTGGCACCACTATTCGCCATCTTATCAAGCAGCTTTTGTAACTGGTCAGAGAGATCTCTTTGCCGCTTCTGCAAAGCGTCGAAGGCCTGTTTCTTATCTTCTTCACTCATACGCCGGTCTTGACCGCGCTTTTTCTCGGTATCTCGATTATTTGGGCGTGGCCCCTGCCCGTCCGGGTCCTGCCTGTGTGTTTCATCCATCAGCTTGCGCTGCTTCTCAATCATCTGCCCAAGCTCTTCAAGCGCCTGTAGCATCTGCCTTTGCTGCTCGCTGGGTGCTTGCTGTTGCTGCTGCGCATTCTGCAAATTCTCCAGCATCTGCTGCATCTGCGCCAAAAGCTCCCGTGCAGCCTCCAGTGAGCCGGTTTTCGCCAGTTCTTCCATACGCCGCAACATGTCATCCAGATCACGCGGAGTAATCTGCTGCATGTTTTCGTCCATAGGCATCTGCCCGAGCTGTTGCTGGTTCTCCTGCATCTGCTGCGCTAAAGATTTGAGGTAATCATCCAGAGCCTTGCGCAAATCGCTCATCAGCTCAGCAATTTCCTGCTCTGATGCGCCTTGCTCCAGCGCACGTCGCAATGCCTCCTGCGCCTCTCGTAGCGCCCGCTCTGCCGCAGAAAGTCCGCCGTCTTCAATGGTGAGCGCCACATTCCACAGCACGTCCAGCATATCTGTCAGCTGCTCGTCAGTTTTCGAGGCCACCAATTCGCTGTAAGCAAAGCGCAAAGGCAGATAGGCTCCCGCATCGTTGATAAAACGCTCCGGCGCAATCATCAGCATATCCAGCGCATCAACAACCTGAGAATAGCTGTCTGCATCCATCGCAAGGTTACGCCGCTGCTCCACAACGGCTCGCGCCAGAGGTTTATTGAAATGTCTCTCAGGAAGCTTCATATAAACAGGCTGAGAACGCCCTTCCTGCCCGGCTTCATCCCGCGCAACAAGCACGAGCATCACTTCAGATCCTGCCCACGGATGAGCCGTCAGATCCTGAAAGGTCTGCCCAACAGCCATCTTGGCATCTTTAGGTGGCAAACTTAAGTTAAACCGGGGCGCTTCCACCAGCGAACGACCAGCCTTTCCATCCCTGCCATGCAGCACCTTTTCCATAATGGCCTCAGCAGAAACCACGCGATAATCATCCTGCACCAGATAGGTCAGCTTTAAACTGCCTGATAACTGCTCTTCAGGATCATCAAACAATCGAATACGTGGCGGTAAATCTGGACGAATGGCGATCTTCCAGGTGTATTGAGGCGTGTCATCCTGAAGAATTTGCAAGTGGCCACTCGCATTCAGCGGAAATCGCCACTCCGTCACCTTCAACTCATTCGAAGCTGCACCGGGCCCTGACTGAACGCGCTCCGGTTCCACAAACTCCTGACCGCGAGAGGAAAAGAAAACAACTGAGAAGTCACCAGCCCCCTGCGCCCGCACCAGCACCTCACTACCACTGGCGATAGAAAGCGCATCACGAGAATCTCGAAACTGATTGGCATCCCCGCTTAAAAAAACGGGTGCCTCGCCCGTATAAGCTGGTGGCGTTACCCATGCATCAATGCGGGCGGGCAGAATACTCCCGGCAACAGGATTACGAAACGGCGTTAGCAAACTAGACCATCGGTTCGCATCCGAAACGGAATACCCCACCACAAGCAGCATCACGGCTAAAACCCGCAGGGCATAAGGATCTTTCAGGAAGCCGCGAGGATTAACACCTCCTGCCCGCAGCTCTTTCAGTCCTTCCCGCAATCGCTTTTGATGCGCCTCCCAAAGCGCCTGTGCCTCTTTATCTCCGTCTCCGGCAGCCAGTTCATCCCCATAGGAAAGCAAAGGTCTGTGTCTCAGTTCGCTGGCAAGCTCAACCTTGCGCAGCCCCTCTGCTTTCGTTGGCAGTTTGAGGTGAACCAGCGAATAGCAACCCCAGATAAAGGCCCCAAGAAAAACGATCGAAACCACAGCAGAGCCATAGAACCCAAGCAGTTGCCACGCGCCTAAAAAGCTGACAGCAACATACAGACACATGACAATAAGCGGCACCTGCACGGCAGGCCAGAACCGCTCCCAAAGCAGATAAAACTGCGCTTGAAAGCAGAGCCTTTTCAATCTCTCTGACAAATCTTGAGAAAACAGCAGACGCCACAGCCCGATGGCTTTGGCTTCATCATCAAAATGCTTCTGGCGCTCCCGCAATTCACTTGCAGAAGCTATTGGCCTTTTCGGGGAATTATTGCTGCCAGTCTCATTCTGATGGGTCACAAAGGCCTCGCTAACCGCCGCCCGCTTTTTCTTTAAAGCATACGGCGGTTAACGTATATCGGCAATCTGGCAAACCTAAGGGGCTTTGAAACAGAGTTAAGCTTTTTCAACCCAGTTAGGTACCACATCAAGATTGAGTAACTCATCATAGGTCTGACGCTGACGGATCACCGCAAACTTGTCGCCATCAACCAGCACTTCGGGCACCAGAAGACGGGTGTTGTAGGTGCCCGATTGCGTTGCACCATAAGCCCCGGCAGAATAAACAACCAGCAGGTCGCCTTCTTCAAACTTCGGCATTTCGCGGTCACGAGCGATATAGTCGCCAGTCTCACAAACCGGCCCGACAACATCAGCCAGAATCTGCTCGCCATTCTGACGCTCTTCGCTCACGGCCCCAAGACTGTGATGCGCTTCATAAAGTGTAGGGCGGATCAGATCGTTCATTGCAGCATCCACAATAACGAAATTCTTCGCTTCACCCTCTTTACGATAAATCGTTTCGGTAACGAGAATACCCGCATTTCCAGCGATCAAGCGGCCCGGCTCTGTAATCAGCTTCACCCCAAGACGCTCAATATGTTTGCGCACAACCTTCGCATACTCAGTTGGCAGCGGCGCTTCAACACCATCATCGTAAGGAATACCAAGACCGCCCCCCACATCAAGGTGCTCAATCTCAATACCATCTTCTTTCAGCAGGCCAATCAGCACACCAAGGCGCTCAAGCGCATCATCAAACGGGCCAAGCTCAGTGATCTGAGACCCGATATGCATATCCATGCCGGTAATGTTCAGGCCAGGCAGCTCAGAGGCTTCTTTGTAAACCTCACGGGCACGATCCCACGCAATGCCAAACTTGTTTGCAGCAAGACCAGTAGAAATTTTTGCATGGGTCTTCGCGTCAACGTCCGGGTTGATACGCAAAGAAATCGATGCAACCTTGCCCATTTCGGAGGCAACTTCAGAAAGGCGCTTCAGCTCTGGCTCAGATTCCACGTTAAAGCACAAAATGCCAGCTTCCAGCGCAAATCGCATCTCCTGACGGGTCTTACCAACCCCGGAGAACACAATCTTATCAGCGGGAATCCCTGCTTTCAGCGCCCGGCGCAATTCCCCTTCAGAGACCACATCAGCACCCGCACCAAGCTTCGCCAGCACCGTCAGGATGGCAATGTTGGAGTTGGCCTTCATCGCATAGCAAGTCAGATGATCCAGCCCGTCAAACGCGCTATCAAAAACCTTAAAGTGACGCTCGAAGGTTGCTCGCGAATAACAATAAAACGGAGTACCAACTTCCTCGGCAATATCAGTCAGCGCAACATCCTCAGCGTGAAGAGTGCCCTCTTTAAAGTCAAAATAATGCAATGTACGTCCTCTGTGCAGCCTTTGCTCTTGTAAGCACAAATGCCTTGCCCGTGCACCTGCCAGTTTTGAGACAAGGCATTCAAAACAAGAGCTAAATCAGTCTAAAAGTAAAAATCAGGGTCGTCCTGATCATCGCCGATCAGCGGATCCAGAAACAGGCTTTCATCCTTATCACCCGGAATCTGAGGAGCCGGAGCGTCGTTCAGTGGCGGCGTTGGTCCACCATCAACATTCGTCTGAAGCTGACCCGGACTTTCCAGTCTACCCTTGCGCCCGCAAGCAGATACACTCAAACCAAGTGCGATGATTGTAAGGCCGATGAAAATCTTGGAACTACGGCTTTTTGTGATGTCTTTCATGCCTTGCCAGCTCATGTCTTTTAGGGTCTGGCCTGAGTTGTGTCCCCAAACCAGAAATCCGTGCTGCACAACGGCTCAGGTACGCTCTGAGCCACTCTCGATTTTATTTCTGCACCGTAACAACGACAACTGCAAGTTCAACCAGACAACAGACTTACTTTTCCGTCTTTTGCTCACGCTCAAGTTGCTTCAGCCAGCGACGGGACTGCTTGCGCACATTCACCGGGCTTGTGCCACCATAAGACACACGACTGCGAACAGATTTATCAACGGAAAGAACGCTGTAGATGTCGTCGGTGATCTTCGGCTCAACGCTCTGCATCTCTTCAAGCGTCAGGCGATGCAGGTCCACGCCCTTATCAACCGCCATCTTAACAAGTGCACCCGTCACATGGTGAGCATCGCGGAACGGCATGCCAACAACACGCACACACCAGTCTGCCAGATCAGTCGCAGTAGAGTAGCCAGAACCAGCCGCTTTCTTCAGCACCTTCTCGTTTGGCTCAAGGTCGCGGATCATGCCAGTGGTTGCTGCAAGCGCCAGAGAAAGGTTCGGCAAAGCATCAAACGCCTGCTCCTTATCTTCCTGCATGTCCTTGGAATAGGTCAGTGGCAAGCCCTTCATCATCACCAGCAACGAATTAAGCGCACCATAAATGCGGCCCGTTTTCGCACGGATCAGCTCAGCAGCATCCGGGTTCTTCTTCTGTGGCATGATGGAAGAACCGGTCGAGAACTTGTCGGAAAGCTTGATAAAGTTGAACTGAGCAGAACACCAGATCACGATCTCTTCCGCCAGACGAGACAGGTGCATGGCACAGATCGAGGCATCCGCCAGCGCTTCAATTGCAAAATCACGGTCAGAGACACCATCCAGAGAGTTCGCTGTCGGACGATCAAAGCCCAGCGCCTTTGCAGTCATCTCACGGTCAATCGGGAAGGACGTACCCGCCAGCGCTGCACAGCCCAACGGGCTTTCATTCATGCGTGCACGCGCATCCTGAAGACGGGAACGGTCACGAGAGAACATCTCCACATAAGCCATCAGGTGATGACCGAATGTAACCGGCTGCGCACTTTGCAAATGGGTAAAGCCCGGCATCACAACCGCAGCATGTTCCTCAGCCTTCTCCGCAAGCGCCTGCATCAGCTCGCCCACTTGTGCCTCAAGGTTATCCAAAGTGTCGCGTACCCAAAGACGGAAATCTGTGGCAACCTGATCGTTACGTGAACGTGCTGTATGAAGACGCCCGGCAGTCGGGCCGATCAGCTCTGCAAGACGCGCTTCAATATTCATATGAATATCTTCAAGCGCACGAGAGAAGGTAAATTCTTCGTTTTCGATCTCTGACAGAATTGTGTCTAGACCTTGCGTGATCTTTTCGGCATCTTCTGCACTAACGATACCCTGTGCAGTCAACATGCTAACATGAGCCTTGGACCCGGCTATGTCTTGCCGATAGAGCTTTCGATCAAAATCAATGGAAGCATTGATCTCTTCCATGATTGCATCTGGCCCTTCCGCAAAACGGCCCCCCCACATGCGGTTGCTCATGTCTAGCCTCATTATGATTTGGATTTAAAGTGAAGAAACTGACAGTTACCGGAAAGTTCAGCCTTGGAAAAGGACTTATTGCAGCCTTTGCGGGATTTGTCGTAGTTGGCGGCGCATTTTGGGCAATGGACTCGCAGAAAAGCGGCGATACACAGGCACTTGCCTGTTCCGCTTCAATGAACACCGCAAAAAATCTCAAGGGTTTAACCACAGGCGAAGTCGCCGCATTCCTGCCAGCAGAAAAGCCGCTGAACCTCTCTAAGCTGAAATTTAATGATTCTGAAGGCAACCTCGTCACCATGGCAGACCTGAAAGGCACCAAACTGCTCAACCTCTGGGCCACCTGGTGCGCCCCCTGCCGAAAAGAAATGCCGCACCTGGACAAACTGCAACGCGAAGCGGGTAGCGAAGAGTTCAACGTGATCGCAGTCAACATGGATCGTGGTGAGAACAACCCGAAACCACTCAAGTTTTTGAATGATATTGGCGTAAAAGACCTCGCCTACTTCTCCGATCACACCATGGACACCTTCAAGGACCTGCGCACCAAAGGCAAAGCGCCGGGTCTGCCAAGCACAATCATGATTGGTGAAGATGGTTGCGAGATCGGCACCATGTTCGGCCCTGCCGACTGGGCAGCGCCTGAAGCTTTCACACTGGTCAATGCAGCACTGGCTGGGCAGAAAGAGCAAAAAACCGCCCAGGCCAACTAACTGCTGATAAGCCTGCCTCAAACTCTCTGGAGCAGGCTTAGCTCACATTTGTTGTATCTGTCGCGCACACCCGCAAGCGGTGCCCGTCAGGATCAGTGGCAACAAACGTGTAGCCAAAATCCAGATCAACGGGTTCCATGAGTATTGGAATCCCCTTCCCTTTCCATAGGGCGTAAACCTGATCCACCTCTTCACGGCTGACATCACTCAGCGACAATTCAAAGCCGCCAAAAGACGGTTGAGGCTTGGGGTCAATCCCCTCAGCAGATTGCAGCCCAAGAGTGACATCATCTCCCAAAGAGAACAGCGAAAACTCCTGAAACCGTTCAAGAGGGCTGCTTTCCAGAACATCAGTGTAAAATCTGGTGCTTTTCTCGACGTCTTCCACATAGAGAATAACGCTATTCGGCTTAAACACACTCACCTCCACTTATTGAACAAATCAATGAAACAATCAGATTGCTGAGACCTTCAGAATAATCCGCTTCCCGGACGTGTCCTTGATTTATCCCTTGCCCGGCACAGGTCGCTCTCTCATCCGCATCAGTCCTTCCTGAACGGCAGAAGCAACCAGCACGCCATCCCGCGTATAAAGACTGCCACGGCTGAGCCCGCGACCACCCGCAGAACGCGGGCTGTCCTGCGTATACAGCAACCATTCATCAAAGCGGAAATCACTGTGGAACCACATGGCATGGTCCAGACTTGCCACCTGTAGGTTCGGCATAAACACGTTGATGCCATGCGGGAACAGCGAAGTATCCAGAAGCGTCATGTCAGAGGCATAGGCCAGCACACACTGATGAATGCGCGGATCATCCGGTAGTTTGGAGGCCGCCCTTACCCACACATGTTGAACGGGCTCCTGCTTCTTACGCGCAAAATAATGGCCTAAATCCAGCGGACGCAGCTCAATCGGGCGTTCTCGCTTCCAGTACTTCTGCACCGGCTCAGGGGCCTTGGAAATCACCTCATCGGAAATGTCAGAAATCGGCATCAGATCTTCCGGCATAGGCACATCCGGCATTTCAATCTGGTGCTCAAGCCCCTTCTCTACCCGCTGATAAGACGCAGACATAGAGAAAATCGCCTGCCCATGCTGAATTGCCACAACACGCCTCGTGGTAAAGCTGCCGCCGTCGCGAATGCGATCCACCTCATAAATGATTGGCACCTTAGGATCACCCGGACGCAGAAAATACCCGTGCAGCGAATTAGCCTGCCGTTCTGCGCCAACCGTACGGGAGGCAGCAACAAGGGCCTGACCAATCACCTGTCCACCAAAAACACGCTGCCACCCGCTTTGTGGGCTGGTGCCACGAAACAGATTTTCCTCTAATTTTTCCAGATCCAGAAGGTCCAGAAGATTCTCAACAGCCTTCGTCATTGCAGACAAACCTATTTTATTAGTGATTTCGATTGCATGTGAGTAGTGTGGCGCTATATCGATAGAGTCAACGATCAATTGGACTAACCTAATGGTTATAGGGCAAACGATTACAGGAAAGAGTTCTATGAGCAACAAACAGACCGCCACTGAAGACCTTTATGACGTCACCATTGGCGGCGGCGGATATGTTGGCCTCTCGCTGGCCCTTGCTCTGAAGCAGTCAGAACCTTCCATGAAAATCGCTCTGGTTGATCTGCGCCCCCGCTCAGCAATCGAAAACGACCCCCGCTCCTCTGCCATTGCAGCCGGTGCAGTTCGTATGCTCGACCAGCTCGGCATCTGGTATAAGCTGGAGGATGACGCCCAGCCAATCACCGAAATGATCGTCACCGACAGCAAGCTCCACGACAGCGTACGCCCAGTCTTCCTGACATTCGAAGGTGACGTCGATGAAGGCGAACCATTTGCCCATATGGTTCAGAACAACCACATGGTCGGTGCATTGCATGATGCAGCCACAGATGAAGGCGTCAACATCTTCGCACCAGACAGCGTCAAAGACTTCACTGTTGAGCCAGCCCATGTCAACATCACCCTTGGCAGCGGCAAAACCATTCAGTCCCGCCTCATCGTGGCAGCTGATGGCGTGCGTTCCCGTCTCCGCGATCTGGCAGGCATCCACTGCAACCGCTGGAGCTACAACCAGAGCGGTATCGTCACCACCGTCGCCCACGAACGCCCGCACAATGGCCGTGCAGAAGAGCACTTCCTGCCCTCCGGCCCATTCGCAATCCTTCCGCTCAAGGGCAACCGCTCCTCTATCGTCTGGACAGAAAAAACCGCAGAAGCCAATCGCCTCGTCAACGGTGATGAGTTCACCTTCGAAATCGAACTGGAACGCCGTTTCGGTCATCACTTAGGCGAAATCAAACTGGATGGCCCGCGTCAGGCCTTCCCGCTCAACCTCGTCCTCGCCCGCTCTTTCGTCACCAACCGCTTCGCATTGGCAGGCGACGCCGCCCACGGCATCCACCCAATCGCTGGTCAGGGCCTCAACTTCGGCTTCAAGGACGTTGCAGCCCTCTCAGAAGTGCTCGTAGACGCCCATCGCCTCGGCCTTGATATTGGTGCAGCACACATTCTGGAGCGCTACCAGAGCTGGCGTCGCTTCGACACATGGCAGATGGGCATGACCACCGACGTGCTGAACCGCCTGTTCTCCAACAACATCGACCCGGTCCGCGCAGTCCGCGACCTCGGCCTCGGCCTTGTTGAGCGCATGCCGTTCCTCAAAAAGCACTTCATCGGCGAAGCAGCAGGCATGGCTGGCCCTTCCCCAAAACTCCTTCTTGGTAATCCGCTCTGATTTCAGGTTAGGCTGCACACGTGAAAGACAAACGCTCCATCCTCATCACCGGATGTTCTACCGGCATTGGCTATTCTGCCGCTCACATCTTGAGAGACAGAGGATGGCAGGTCTTTCCCACCTGTCGCAAACCTGAGGACGCAGAACGCCTGCGTTCAGAAGGCTTTGACGCCTGTCATTTGGATTATTGCGATTCCGAATCGATCAAGTCAGCCGTTGAGTCAGTTCTTAACGTAACAGGCGGACGCCTCGACGCCCTCTTCAACAACGGTGCCTATGGCCTCCCCGGCGCTGTTGAAGACCTGCCAACCGATGCCTTGCGCCGCCAGTTTGAAACCAACTTCTTCGGCTGGCACGAACTGACCCGCCTCGTCATTCCGGTCATGCGCAAGCAAGGTCATGGCCGCATCGTGCAGTGTTCATCCATCCTTGGCCTCGTCGCCATGGACTATCGCGGCGCCTACAACGCAACCAAATTCGCATTAGAAGGATACACAGACACCCTGCGACTGGAATTGCATGGCTCAGGCATACAGGTTTCCTTAATCGAACCGGGTCCGATTCAATCCGAGTTCTCCAAAACCGCCGTCAGAATGTTCTTTAAGGAAATCGGCGAGGACGCCAAGAACGCCTCCCACTTCCGCGAAAGCTATAACCGCCGCCTCTCCATGCTCTCCAAAGGCGGCACCACAAAATTCAAACTCCCACCCGACGCCGTGGTGAAAAAACTAATCCACGCCATCGAAGCCCCCAGGGCAAAGGCCCGTTATTACGTAACCGTTCCAACCTACATAATGGGCTTCCTCCGCCGCATCCTGCCCACATCACTGATAGACGTAATCCTGAGAAGCTCGGCAAAGTCAGAGGAGTAAAACACTCGTTAGGTGCCGAACAATCTCTGAATATCTTATCTCTCAATAAGCCAAATGAACTTCCTTACATTTACGGGCAACAGGATACCCCCTCTACTTTGCATCCACGGCCTATCAACTACTCAAGGTTGAATTTTTTTCTCCTATGATATATCTGCAAAGCAAACATTTTAATCACTGATGCTGGCACTAGTGACAATTCCAAACACAGAATTACCGCTATTGTCATGGGCATTGCAGTTTTAGGATAAATAATCATGCAATTGCGGCTTTTGAAATTGGGCTTGGCGGCTCTTGTCGTATTGGCACCAGGCTTACTTCTTGCACCAGCAAATGGTTCCGATTTAAAAACAATCACCCAGAGCGCTGAGCAAGGCGATGCTGATTCCCAGTTTGAACTTGGTCAAGCCTACTACACCGGACAGCAAGTGCCGCAAGACCATAAGGAAGCCGCAAAATGGTTTCAGCTCGCTGTAAAACAAGGTCATGCAAAATCACAGCACAAGCTTGGCTACATGCATGTCAATGGACTAGGCGTTTCGCAGGACTTTGTTCAAGCGGAAAAATTATATCGGCTTGCTGCTGAACAGGGATATGCCAAGTCACAAAACAACCTCGGAGTCCTATATTTTAACGGACAAGGCGTCTCTCAGAGCTTCCAGGACGCAGAAAAATGGTACCAGCTTTCCGCTGAACAGGGACATGACCACGCACAATATAATCTCGGGATCCTGTATTATAACGGGCTAGGCGTTTCTCAGAGCTATCAGGAAGCAGAAAAGTGGTACCGGCTTGCCGCTGAACAAGGGAATGCCAACGCACAATATGATCTCGGGCTCCTATATAATAACGGGCTAGGCGTCTCTCAGAGCTTTCAGGAAGCAGAAAAGTGGTTCCGGCTTGCCGCTGAACAGGGAAATGCCAACGCACAAAACATCCTCGGACACCTATATGAATATGGGCTAGGCGTCTCTAAGAGCGCCCAGGAAGCAGCAAAATGGCGCCGACTTGCTGCTGAACAGGGACATGCCAAAGCACAATATAATCTCGCACGCCTATATGAATACGGGCATGGCGTCTCTCATAGCTACCAGAAAGCAGCAGAGTGGTACCGACTTAGTGCTGAACAGGGATATACGATCTCACAACATCGCCTCGGGAAGCTGTATAATAATGGGCAAGGTGTAAAACAAGACTACAAAACTGCCGCAAAGTGGTACCGACTTGCAGCTGAACAAGAATATTCCTCCTCACAAATTAACCTTGGACTCCTATATGAACATGGGCATGGCGTCTCACAGAGCTTCCAGGAAGCAGAAAAGTGGTACCGGCTTGCCGCTGAACAGGGAGATCTCAAGGCAAAAAGTAAACTTGAAGCCCTATATAACAACAGGCAAGGTGTCTCAGGGGATTCCCAGAAAGAAGAAAAGTGATACCAACTTGCTGCTGAACAAGGCCATGCTCTAAAGCGTATCTCTGAAAAGTGGACACCGGTTTTCAGATAAAGATACGCAAAAACAAAAGCTAAAGCAGATCAAGCGTTTCAGCTTAAACGCGAACTGCTTTAGCGCAATTTAACCTCAGGATCCTGCATAAACGCGGACAAGGCGTTCAGTAAGACTATAAAGAATCGGCAAAGTCAGGGGAGTGATAAGCAATCACTCCCAGACGCTGCGTCGATCCGTCTTCCTCTGAAAGCCTGCCGCAAAAGACTTCATTCGCGCTTTCAAGAGGACGCGGCGGCCTTCAGCGCTTCGGGTGTAGACAAGATTGGAACGTCCCACATGGCGCTTCCAGCTCTGAGCAAAATATTCAGCATTCTTTTTTGACTGCCCAATTGCCTTAGGAACCGGATGGTAATCTGTTCGCGACAAGCCCCCAAGTTTTGAAGGTCGAACAAGCAGATAACGCGGATTATCAGATGGCCCCAACACCTCCTGCATCGCTTCCAGAAACTGCCGTGTTTCCGATGTCGTGGCCCCCTCAAGTCGGCAGTAAACAATCCCTGATGCAGGCTGAAGCGTTTGCAGGCGTAAGCGTTTTGGGTTGGTCTTCACGATGCCCATGTGGCTGAATGTGTCCAGCACACTCTCACCCACCTGCTGTATAGACTTCTCGATGGTCCCGCTGCGAACCATCAGGCTAAGAGCCAGCATGAGCTTAGGCCCGGTAAAAAACATCACCGAGATTGCTATAGCAATAAAAATCACGCCTAAGCCAATGCCGGGTCTCCAGTTCGCCAGGACTTCAGCCACTGAAAATACAATTGCGGAGAAGACAGAAACCAGCAAAAAGCCAAGGGTATTTACAAGCATAAACCCTTCTGGTCCGGAGTTTGCGACCACATTCTCGCGCATTTCCGGGCGTGGGCTTGAACCTACGAGCGCTTCCTTCCACGTTTCAAAAAGAGACGCTCTTGCGCCCGCCCTTTCCAGCATGAGTTGATTAAGGTCAGCAACCTCATTCTTACTCCATTTTACTTTCGCAAGATCGAGCCGTCTGGCCCCGTTTTCAATCACCAAAGGCTCAGTGTACGTTACACCTTCAAAAGCACGAAACCGTCTCTTCAGGAGTGCCATGTCTTCACCCAGATCCTGCGACAGATCATCAAATGGATCAGGTTCGGTCTGTTTCGGCGCTTCTTCTTCCTCACTCTCAAACTTTATCTGCCTCTTCAGACTTCGCAAATCAACAGAAGCAAGATGCCAGATATTTGCTGTTTTCTCCGGCTGCTTTGGGTCAATACGAATTGCTCTGCCTCGCATCTGCGTAGACAGCATGAAGGAGCCAACAAAACTGGCAAGAATAAGCGCGTTGACAGAAGGAGCATCCCAACCTTCCCCCAGCAGGGCCTGAGTGCCTACAAGCGTGGTAATGCCGCCCTGATTAAACACCTCAGTAATCAAATGAACGATACGCTGCTTTTGCTCACCACTAATGTGCACCTGAACAAACCCGGCATCATGAGCCAGATCAGAAAACCGGATATGCGTTGGGTCTATATGATTATCTTGCGCGACCCTCTCCAGAATGGCCACAGCGCTTTTCGGGATGATAATCAGCGAGCCGGTTAGCACACCAAGTTTAACACCCGAAATTCCCTCGCGCCTCAGATATTCAAATATGGGCGCAACACCAATCTTATTGATCGGTCCAACAGATTGCGCGTCAGTGGGAAGCTCCGCAGCCCGAATGTAGTCCGCAAGGATAACCATACGCAGACCATCTCCAAGGCCATTTGCTTCTGCCCTTGCAATCTGGCCAATTCCCTCCATCTTACCCATGCTCGAAGCAAGCAGCTTTTTGATTTCTCTGGAGTTGCTGATATTAATTTTCTTGCGCTCAATCGCCCCTAAACTTTTCAGCTCACGGCGCAATTCATCCAACAGGTCTTCATAGGCATAAAAATCATCGGCTTGTGTGTATAGAACCCTCGTCAGCAACACTTCCAGCCACATGTGATTAAACGCAGGAATCTCAGAGCGCTTAGCACCCAGAATTTGCAGGGCAGCATCAGGAGGCGGAAAACCAATCGCGTTCAAATAGATAATAATAGCAGAAAAGAACTGCGGATCCTCCAGAATATCATCCACACACCCTATGCTATCCTTCACCCAGGGATGCGCAGAAAGGGCCTCCAGAAAACGCTCATTCTTCGCAAGTTTTCGATTAAACTCCGAGATACCCTTTTTAAACTGCCAAAGCCTCCCAGCCTCATGCTTTGTTGGCAGCGCGAAATAAACATAGTCCTGATGCGGGCATAAGTCCCCGCGCTTCACCAGCTCCGGGACAGAGATTTCCGCATCAACAGGCCCGCACAACTCCTCATACTTCTGCCATTCCTTATAATCCACGTCATAGGGAGGAGAAGCCGTCAGCGAAACAGTCTTCGGCTTGTTCAAACCCGCCTTCAGCTTGATAAGCGCTTTCCACCACTCGTTTCGCAAATGGTGCGCTTCATCCAGCACAAGCACCTGAATTTTCTGCTTTGCAAACAGTTTGATCACATCAACCGGATCAGCCCGTTTTTCCTTCCGAACTCCGGCAGTCTCATCCTCTGCATCCTCCAGATCCTCTTCAGCATCCCTGTTGGAAAACGCCGCATGAAGCGCCTGATAGGTGATCACAGTCAGCAGCTTTGGATTCCGCACATCCTTGGAAATCCAGTCAGGTTGCCCCTCACCCTCTGGCAGAAACATTGCGGTAAGGCGATCAATCCACTGATTACGGATGGTAACAGTCGGCGCGAGAATAACAGCAGGCTTACCAATACGCCGCATCACTTCCAGACCGAGCACGGTTTTTCCTGATCCGGGAGCAGCAACCACATGCAGATGGTCATCCGACAAATGAGTATCCAACTCTGCTAGTACACGGTCTTGATACTCCCTCCATGTCGCTTGAAAGCGTAAATTCTCAAATGCCATTTAAACCCAATAGATTCCGTGGAGTGTGAACTCCGATAAATGTGACAGCTTTCACTTATTTCTCAACAAAAACAACAAAAGGCCACCTCAACAAAAGCACCACCTGCCATCATCAATAATCAGCAAACTCAGAGGAGTGATAGACACCCCTCTGAAAAAGCAGCTTCAGTTGCCAATGCCAGCAAGAAACTCCATTACTTCTTCACCAATCATCTCATGTTCTGCCCTGCGTTCATCCTGCCCGTTAATGCACACAAACGCATCATCCGGCTCTTCTTCTTTCAAAAGATCAAGCGCACGCTCTGTACA
Organism: uncultured Pseudovibrio sp.; assembly: GCA_947496145.1. GTDB lineage: Bacteria > Pseudomonadota > Alphaproteobacteria > Rhizobiales > Stappiaceae > Pseudovibrio. The sequence continues at coordinate 74,056 of CANMBS010000011.1, read as the reverse complement.
TACACCCAGAAAATCAAAATGTGCCAGTGTCTTGGGTTCCAAATAGCGAACGACGCCCTCAGAAAGCGCATCACGCAATGCACGCGACTCAACATCCAGATTTAAGCCCCGAATGTCCATGGGCGCTCCGATCACAAACATCGGTCGGTCTATCGCCCTCAAACTTTCTGGAGAAAATGTCTGTGTTCCCCCCAGATCAAACACCACAAAACCGGCAATGCGCGGATCAGATAGGTCTTTCGCCATTTCAATTCTGTCTTCAGGCGTTTTCGCAACATCCCAATCATTAAGCATGTCACAAATGACATCTTCCGGCTGCACTTCACAAGAAGCATCAACGCGCTGCGGATCGAAACGCCCACCAGCAAGAGCTACTGCTGTAAAACCGCCAAGCGAATGCCCGGCCATAAAAATCCGATCAGGATTAACCTGCACCCCAATACTTTCCAAAGCCATCACATGATCAATTGTGCGCGAGATATCTTTCTGCCTCTGCCAAAGTTCACGTCGGTGTTTCGGATCACGTTGTAAGGTCGAGGTGCCCGGATGATTGATAGCAGCAACGATATACCCCTCCTGAGTGAGTTTCCTTGCAAGCCACGCCTGATTACGCGTATTACCAAACATCCCATGAGACAAAACAACGAGCGGCCTTTTACCTGCTGCTGGAGCCGCATCAGGAATAACCATAATCGGCTCCCAAACCACATTCCCATGCGCCCGCTTTTTCCCCTCACGCTCACTGGTTGGATACCAAAGAAAACCATCAATGTGACGATCTCCCTTTAAATCCTGAATACTCAGTTGCCTCAGCCCCGTTTCATAAGAGCCAGCAAGAGCTCCGGCGGCAGTCATCATCATTGCCATCATCACACCGATGGGCCTAAAAAACTTCATTTGAAAAACTCCGGTTTGCAGATTGATGCTTTCCAACTTCAAAATCGCTCTCTAAAAAGCAAGAGTTGGGCACCTCCAGAGCTGTCCTCAAAACTGATTGAGGACAAACCAAACGGAAAACAGGACACAAAACGCACCTATGTTGAGTTTGCCTCTGCCAATTCTAGCCTTTGCACTCTCTGCGATTGCCTGCGTTCTGGTGTGGCAAGCCAGCTCAGATAACGCGCTGGCACGTGTTTTCTTCACCGTGACCTTCGCCATAATTGCACTGGGCACACTCCTGACAGGGCTGCGTTTTGGCTATGGATTTGAGCAACTCTCAGCACTTCAAAGAGCTATTCCCATGTTTGTCGGCCCCGTTGTGTTTTTGGGATTCTCGGCATTCTTTTACACTGCAAGACGGGTCATGCAGATGGCCTCAGTACATCTGGGAGCAGCAACTCTTGTAGTTTTTGCATTTCAGGTCTGGCCTGAAAATTTGATGCTGATCGACCTGCTGATCAGCGCAAGCTACCTGTTCTATTCTGTGTCTTTGTTGATTTACTGGAGACGCGGTGAAGACCAGATCGCACTGGCTCCCATTGGTATGGCAACTCAGATTCAAAACTGGATTGCGTGGGCGGCAGGCATGCTCTTCCTCATGTCAGTTGTTGACCTGATCATCGCAATCTATTTCGCCATGCGACGCCCACAGGAAGCTATTTCGCTTATATCTGTAGGTTCAGTGGTTATTCTTGCTGGACTCGTCACGGTGATTTTTATGTTCTTTAAGAACACCCGGCAAACCACCCCATTGCCAAAGCCAGTAATCACTGAACCTGAGGAAACCTATGTAACACTGGAGAAAGAGGCTCGCTCGCTCCTCATAGAGAAGCAGCTCTATCTCGATACAGAGCTAACACTGGACCGCCTCGCCCGCCGCCTTCATGTCCCGGCACGCACACTCTCTGAAGCGATCAACCAAACTCAGGGCCTGAATGTCTCGCAATACGTCAACAACATGCGCCTCACCCATGCAGCAACACTTCTGGAAACCACCAGTCTGAGCGTAAAAAACGTCCTAGAACAATCAGGCTTCCTGACCCGCTCCAACTTCTACCGCGAGTTCGAACGCCTCTACACCTGCTCACCAACACAATTCCGCAAGCAAAACAAAGCAACTAATAACCATGATGATTTCTAGGTGATCGTTAAACCATGTAGTTTAAGTTAAATTTTGGCAAACATTTAAGCATACTAAGCTAAATCTCATACTTCAAACTGCCAAAACATCCGGAGCACCCTAAGGTTGAATACTGGCCGCAATTGATATATCTACCAGCTCTCAATTTTGCTTATTGCCGCCAACACTAGTGATAATTCCAAGCTATGAATTACCGTTACTACCTTGGGCATTACAGTTTTAGGAAAAGTAGACATGCAGTTACGGCTTTTAAATTTGAGCCTGGCGGTTTTAGTTTTTCTGACACCAAATCTATTCCTTACTCCCGCATATAGTTTCAGTTTAATAAACACTATTCGGGCTGCGATTCAGGCCAATGTGCAAGGCGATCCCCATTCTCAATTTCAACTCGGCTCCGCCTTCGCCACGGGAGAATACGTACCACAAAGCTACATCGAAGCTGCAAAATGGTATCGCCTCTCTGCTGAGCAAGGATATGCTCTCGCACAAAACAATCTCGGACGACTATACCAATTTGGACAAGGCGTACCGCAGGATTACGTCGAAGCGGCAAAATGGTACAAACTTTCTGCCGAGCAGGGACATTTCAGAGCACAAAACAACTTCGGGGTATTATACCACTTTGGGCAAGGCATACCGCAGGACTACGTCGAAGCCGCCAAGTGGTACAGACTCGCTGCTCTGCAGGGAAATGCGACGGCTCAGAATAATCTCGGGGGACTTTATCAAAGAGGGCAAGGCGTACCGCAGGACTACGTTGAAGCGGCAACATGGTACCAACACGCAGCGGAGGCAGGAAATTACCTCGCACAAAATAATTTAGGGATACTATACCTCGAAGGACAAGGCGTACAGCAAGACCACATCGAAGCGGCAAAATGGTTCAGACTTGCCGCAGAGCAAGGCAACCCCAACGCGCAATACAATATGGGGATACTATATCAAGAGGGGAAAGGCGTACTGCTGGATTACGTGAAAGCGGCAAAATGGTACAGACTTGCTGCAGAGCAGGGTTACGCTGATGCTCAATACAATCTTGGGGGACTTTATCAGAGAGGGCAAGGCTTACCGCAGGATTACGCCGAGACGGCAAAATGGCTCAAACTTGCCGCAGAGCAAGGCAACCCCAACGCGCAATACAATTTAGGGTTACTATATAGAGATGGACAAGGCGTATCTCAGGACTACACCGAGGCCGCGAATTGGTACAGACATGCCGCAGAACAGGGCATCCCCAACGCACAAAATAGCCTTGGAGTATTATACTATTTAGGAAAAGGCTTACCGCAGGACTACGCCAAAGCGGTTAAGTGGTTTAGGCTTGCAGCCGAGCAGGATTACGCTGACGCACAAAACAATCTCGGTACTGTATATCATAAAGGCCTGGGCGTCACGCAGGACTATAGCCAAGCAGAGCGGTGGTACCGCAAGGCAGCCGATAATGGCAATGATATTGCAAAACGCCGCCTAGAAGACATGAACGGCCTACAGCAGGACTGAACCAACACCGTAAAACTCTATTACACAGCAAGACCACACCGAAGCGTAATAATCTGTCATTACTGTTTCAAGCAACAAACAAGAGCGCAGAAATGCGTGAAAGCAGTCAGGCTTTCTCACATGATCGCATTTTACCGGGAGTTCGAACGGATATCCCCCTGCTCTCCAGCACAATTTCGCAAGCAAAAACACGATGCTGGTTAACTGTAACAAAAGGGGTGCAGCCTACCAAAACTCCAGAGAAAATCAGGCTTTTAACTATCGCCCCCGCTTAATCAGTGACCGGCTCAAAATCAAACTCAGCACAAGTGCTGGAAGCATGAGGATGAAGGCCCCCTGGATGCCGAGGTGGTCAGCAGCATAGCCGATAACCAGTGGGCCGACGAGGAACCCCCCGAGAGCGATTTGAGTCATCAGGCCGACATTTGTGGCGGCAGAGCGGCCCGGCTTTTCAGCGGCGGCAGTCACTGCCAGCGGGAAACCACCGGACACACCAAGCCCTACAAGACCGAAACCAAGTAGCGAAATCATATAGTTGGGTGAGAGCACCAGAATACTCACGCCAGCAAGGGCAATTACGACAATACCCGCAGCAGCAATCTGCACAGAAACACGAGCGCGCAACCAGTCACCCGTTAAGCGCCCAAAAGTCAGCGTCAGGGCAAACGTGCTGTAAGCAATGCCAGCATAACCTGCTGACAAGTCGAACAGGTCACTCACATAAATTGCAGACCAGTCCGCAATTGCCCCCTCAGTCATCGTGATGCCAAACGCAAAAAAGCAAACCGCAATCAACGCAGCATTCGGCATCTGAAAGCCATTCTTGGATTTCTCAGCAGTATCCGGCTCCCTGCCCTCTGTCAGGCTATAGGAAGTAAGCAGCGCAGGCAGCAATGCCATTCCACTCACCATCAAAAGGCTTTCAGAAGGACTGTAACCAATCCAGGAAAAGCCCGAGCTGATCAAACTTCCCACCAGCACCCCAAGGCTCCACAGGCCATGGCAGCTCGACATGATCAGCTGACCGCTTTTGCGCTCTGTCTTATCCGCGATCACATTCATACAAAGCTCAACAAAAGCAAGCGCACTCCCGGCAACCGCCAGATAGAGGAAAAGCTGTAAAATGCTTTCTGCATAGGTTGGTAGAGGCATCAGGCTGATGAACCCAAATAGTCCCGCCATCAAAAGCTGACGCGCTCCGAACTTTTCCGTCAGTCGCCCGGCAAACACCAGCGTCAAAAGCAGCCCAACAGGCATCCCAACCAAAGCAAGTGCAAACTCGCCCTCGCTGACCTGCAAACGCTGTTGAATTTCCGCAATCCGGGGAAACCATGCTCCAAGAGCAATTGGTTGAAGAAAGAAGACACCGCGAATAAGATTCACATCGCGAGCGCCAACCAGAACTTGTTGTGTCATGGGAAAACTTTGAAGAGAGAAATGATCGACATAATTATGTTGCGTGATATTTTATAAAAAGGCAAGCGACATAAAACACATGAAGTTATTTGTCTGATGCAGAACAGATCAACGCATAATCTTGCAGGAAAAACGCACAAAAACGCATTTCAACGCAAAACCGTTCAAAGGAAAATTCGTGCCCTTAAGTGACACCACAAAAGCAAAGCTGAAGAACAGAACAGTCTGGAGCCGTCTGGTTGGATGGGGACTTTTATGTTACGCAACAGCAGCTTACGGCGGTATTGTCACCGCACCGGCAATTCCGGAATGGTATGCCTCTCTTACCAAACCAGACTTCAACCCACCAGACTGGGTCTTCGCACCCGTCTGGTCAGTTCTTTACGCATTACTGGCAGTGAGCGTTTGGCTTGCAACAGAATTCCAGCGGGAAGATATCAAACAAGGCACACCGCTGCCCAGAAAAACAAGTATCCAGATAACTTTCGTTATCCTGCTGTTTCTTAATGGCATTTGGTCCTGGGCATTTTTTGGACAGCAAAATCCTGCCCTCGGCTTAACGATACTTATCCTCTTGCTCGCAGTCAGCTTTTTCACGTTCCGGCTCTTTCAAAGGTCCCAAACCTACGCCGCCTTGCTCTACCTGCCATACCTCCTATGGATTAGCTTTGCAGCACTCCTCAATACCTCTATTGTGGTGCTAAACTAATAAAATACCTAGTATCTATACTCGATTATTGGAGATTTTTATGAGCGGTATTGCAGCAACTCTTGTTCCCTTTGCTCTTCTGGCTGTTGCTTTAGTTCTTGGTCTTGGCCTGTGGAACATGATGCGCAACGGCGATCCTAATCGCTCACAAAAACTGATGAGATATCGCGTTCTTCTGCAGTTTGCGGCTATCATCTTGATTATGCTTGCTGTTTACTCAGCAAGCACCTCCTGACACATTCAGAATTGGTAGAAAATGGTCACGCTCAACAAGATCTACACAAAAACTGGCGACGACGGCACCACCGCTCTGGGCAGCGGCGAACGCAGACAAAAACACGACCCCCGCATCGAAGCCTACGGAACCGTAGACGAGACAAATTCGATCGTAGGCATTGTTCGCCTCCATGCTGCCAACGATATGCCAATGCTTGATGAACTTCTCGGACGCATCCAAAACGACCTCTTCGATCTCGGCGCAGATCTCGCAACTCCTGAGACCGACAAGGACTTAGGTTACGAACCTCTGCGAATTACCGAAACGCAAGTAAGTGCTCTCGAAGACGCAATCGATCAGATGAATGTTGAGCTTACACCATTGAAATCATTTGTATTACCGGGTGGAACTGCACTAGCCACACACTTGCATCACGCCCGCACAGTCTCCCGTCGCGCCGAGCGTCTCGTTGCAGCTATTTATCAAAAAGAGAAAGTCAACAAGCAAGCATTACAATACCTTAACCGCCTTTCCGACCTCTTCTTCGTCGCCTCTCGCTACGCTAATCAAAAGAGTCAGGGTGATGTATTATGGGTCCCCGGTGAAAACAGATAGTGGTTTGCTGGCGTGCTGCAAAATGATTGACCAATAGGTAAGCCATCCACATCTATAGACAACTGACTACACCTTAAAGTCTAAAGGTCTTATACATTGGTTGAAACCCGATACTTATTTACCCTAAGCAATCATTGACAGCCTCAAAATAGCTCACTACGGTCCCCACAATTGCAATGCAATGCGCATTCCCTTTGGCTCTGGTAGCCCGGTGGAAAGTGTGCTTACACCATAAGGTTACAGCACAAACTCCCCTGTTTTTCTAGTGGAGGTTCTAGGAACATGAAAATTATCGTGCCCGTGAAACGGGTCGTTGACTATAACGTAAAAGTTCGCGTGAAGGCGGACGGGTCTGGCGTTGAACTTGCTAACGTCAAAATGTCCATGAACCCATTCGACGAAATTGCCGTTGAAGAGGCACTCCGACTAAAAGAAGCTGGTAAAGCAACTGAAATTGTTGTTGTTTCCATTGGCCCTAAACAAGCAACTGAGACCATCCGCACTGGCCTCGCAATGGGCGCTGACCGCGGTATTCTGGTCCAGACCGACGATACTATTGAACCGCTCGCAGTAGCTAAGGCGCTCAAAGGTATTGTTGAAGAGGAAGAGCCAGGTCTTGTCATCCTCGGCAAACAGGCCATCGATGATGATTGCAACCAGACAGGCCAGATGCTTGCAGCTCTTCTCGGCTGGGCTCAGGGCACATTCGCATCCAAGGTTGACCTCGGCGACAATACTGTAGATGTCACCCGCGAAATCGATGGCGGCCTGCAAACTGTGAAGCTCAACATGCCAGCGATTGTTACTACCGATCTGCGCTTGAACGAGCCGCGCTATGCCTCTCTGCCAAACATCATGAAGGCAAAGAAAAAGCCTATTGCTGAGAAGACTCTCGCAGACTACGGCGTCGACTCCGCACCTCGCCTGAAGGTTCTGAATACTGCTGAGCCAGAAGCACGCAAAGCGGGCGTTAAAGTTGCTTCCGTTGATGAGCTGGTTGACAAGCTCAAAAACGAAGCTGGCGTTCTTTAATTAAGCTCAAGAGGAGTAAAGCATTATGACCACGCTTCTTGTGGCTGAACATTCCAACTCTGCTTTGAACGAAGCAACCGCTAAAGCGCTGACTGCAGCTGCTGAAATGGGCGGTGACGTTCACATTCTCGTAGCAGGCAAAGATTGCGGTGCGGTGGCTGAAGCAGCTTCCAAGCTTTCTGGCGTTGCAAAAGTTCTCATCGCTGACGATGCTGCCTATGAGCATCAGCTTGCAGAGCCAGTTGGCGATCTGATCGTAGCGCTCGCTGGCGACTATGACGCAATCGTGGCTGCAGCAACAACCAACGGTAAGAACACCTTGCCGCGTGTAGCAGCTAAACTCGATGTAATGCAGATTTCTGACATCATCGCTGTTGAGTCTGCTGATACATTCAAGCGACCAATCTACGCAGGCAACGCGATCCAGACTGTACAGTCTACTGATGCAAAGAAGGTTCTGACTGTTCGCACAGCCTCCTTCGCGGCAACTGCTGAAGGTGGTTCCGCACCGGTTGAAGCGGCAGCGGCTTCCGCTGATCCGGCGATCTCCTCCTTTGTTGGTGAGGAAATCGCAGCTTCTGATCGTCCAGAACTTGCAGGCGCGAAAATCATCATCTCTGGTGGTCGTGCACTTGGCTCTGAAGAGAAGTTCAACGAAGTCATCACCCCTGTGGCTGACAAGCTAGGCGCAGCAATCGGCGCATCCCGCGCTGCTGTTGACGCAGGTTACGCACCAAATGATTGGCAGGTTGGTCAAACTGGTAAGGTCGTTGCACCTGACCTTTACATCGCCTGCGGTATCTCCGGTGCAATTCAGCATCTGGCGGGCATGAAAGACTCAAAGATCATTGTTGCAATCAACAAAGACGAAGAAGCACCAATTTTCCAGGTCGCGGACTATGGACTTGTTGCTGATCTGTTTGAGGCTCTTCCTGAACTCGAAAAAGCAATCTAATCATATTTGATTAGCGTTTCAGGAACCCCGGGATGTTAATATTTCATTCTGGGGTTCTTGCTGTTTGAGGCAAGACTTGCGATGTATGCTTCCTAAAGAACTTCAGCACAATAATTTAGTGCCTATAAAATTTGGATCGGACGATGGTGGTCGAAGTAAAAAAAGTCGGTGTGATTGGCGCCGGTCAAATGGGCAATGGTATCGCACACGTAAGTGCTTTGGCGGGATATGAAGTAGTCCTTCATGATCTTGATCAGGATCGCATTGAAAGCGGCCTTGCCAGCATAAATGGCAACATGGCACGCCAGATCTCAAAAGGGATCATCACCGAAGAAGATCGTGATCTTGCCCTCACTCGTATCCGCACCTCAGAAGATGTCACATCCCTTAGCGATGCCGACCTCGTGGTTGAAGCGGTCAGCGAAAACGAACAGATCAAACGCAAAGTTTATCAAAGTGTCTGCCCGATCCTTAAGCCAGACGCAATTCTCGGCTCCAACACATCTTCCATCTCAATCACACGTCTTGCATCCGCAACTGACCGGCCAGAAAAGTTCATCGGTATTCACTTTATGAATCCAGTGCCGGTTATGGAGCTGGTTGAGCTTGTTCGAGGTATTGCGACCAGTGATGAAACCTACGAAATTTCCAAGGCTTATACTCTGGGTCTGAACAAAACCATCGCAGTTTCAGAAGATTTCCCAGCATTCATGGTGAACCGTATTTTGCTGCCGATGATCAACGAAGCAATTTACACCCTTTACGAAGGTGTAGGTTCTGTTGAAGCAATCGACACTGCAATGCGTCTGGGTGCCAATCACCCAATGGGTCCTTTGCAGCTGGCAGACTTTATCGGGCTGGATACCTGTCTCTCCATTATGCAGGTGCTCTACGAAGGTTTGGCAGATACGAAGTATCGCCCTTGTCCATTGCTGGTTAAATACGTTGAAGCAGGCTGGCTTGGCCGCAAAACTCAGCGCGGCTTTTATGATTACCGTGGTGAAGTTCCAGTCCCAACCCGCTAATACACTATCAGATTTCAACTGCTTAAAAGCCCGCCCACTTAGCGGGCTTTTTCTTTAATCAGAGCAATTTTCTTAGTCGTGTAATTGCAGTTTTTCAAGCAGTTTACCGTTTTGCCTTAAACACGAAAGCCCCTGAGCAATGGCGACCAGCAACAAACCGGAAAATGCTATGCCAAACCCTGTGCCAACACCAACGAGAAGCACTGTCCAAAACGCATAGTATGGGGCCCCCATCGCAGAAATAAGTCCAATAAGTGCAACAAGCGCTCCAAGACCAATGAGAGTAATGCCGATGAGATAAAACACCCTGATCACGAGTGCATGATTACTTTCTAAAAATTTCATAAAAACCTCCATGACCTAATGGAAGATTTTTACCATGCACTCTGCACACTCGCAATTCAAAGTAGATACATGCATCACGTTCAACTAAACATGTGTCTCATCAATTAGTCTTACTTAAACCTCCCAGTAAAGCCGCCAATGGACAGAGGGTTATCCATCATCGCAGTACGATCAGGCGTGTCCGCAGCAACACCACCTGTAAAAGCATCAAACATCTTCTTCACAAAACCTTCAGGTAATCCTTTGGTAATGAATACAAGTCGCGTTCTATGATCTGCATCAGGCCACTCAGAAAGCTGTGCAGGCGGGTGAAACACATGTTGGACACCATGAATAACCAGTGGTCTCTCAGGCTGTTCCACGGTCTTAATAATACCTTTTACGCGCAAGAGTTTGGGTCCGTGTGCAGAACGCAGTAAGTCCAGAAACATATCCAAAGCCGCACTCGGAATGGCTCGACCTGTTTCAAGCGTGAACGCGCGAATATCTTTGCCATGCCGATTTGGATCATGATGGTGAGCGTGAGAATGACCATGATCATCATGGTGGTGATCGTGATCGTCTTTATACGCCTCTTCCTGCAACCATTTTTGGACATCAGGAATTTTGGTTTCGGGATTGTATAGACCACAGTTGATGAGTGCTGCTGCTGTTGTAGCCTCATCTTGCGCATTCAACACACTTGCCCCAGGGTTCAGATGCTTCAACTCAGCCAGAAATGCCTCTGATGGTTCCTGCAAATCAGTCTTCGTAAGCACAATTCGGTCTGCAACAGCAACCTGCTTTACCGCTTCTTCATGAGAATGAATGGTATCCAGCCCGTTCACTGCATCTACTAGCGTAACTACGCCATCAAGACGATATCGCATAACTAAATATGGATGCAGCATCACTGTGTGGAGCACAGGAGCCGGATCGGCTAACCCGGTTGTTTCGATAATCACACGATCGATCTTTTTCATACGCCCATTGTCAATACGGCGTAAAATATCTTCTAGTGTGTTGATCAAATCTCCCCGAATAGTGCAGCACAAGCAACCAGATGAAAGCTCAATGATGCCATCATCAATGGTATCAACCAGCAAGTGGTCTAATCCAATCTCACCAAACTCGTTGATGATAACAGCAGTGTTTTCCAGAACAGGCTCTTTGAGAATTTGGTTGAGGAGCGTTGTTTTTCCTGCCCCTAAGAAACCCGTGATCACACTCAAAGGGATTGGGGTTGGAGGCATTCTCCGTTCTGGTGATGTAGCCATTATTCAATACTGCCTGTCGCTGGCATGCATTCCTATATAGCCACATTAAAGGCCAGCGAGAACGCACAAAACAAACTCAAAGCAGCTTGCTTAGTCAGGAATGAGGCAAACTGCTTTCTGATCACTGCCTTTTATCCAAGATCGACGTATTAGCATAGAGGCCACCCGGGCTTCCAAACAAACTCTGTTTAGATTTTGAGTTTATCGGCTGAAGAGAAGCCCCTCTCCCTACAGGCACATTCAAATCTGGCTGAGGTATCCCGCCTGTAGACTGTCTTTCCGTATAACTCTGAGTTCCTGGTTTAGGAGAAGGAAGAGGCACCGCATTTCCCAGGTTTCTAATCGCAACCACAGGCCGTTCTCTTCCAACTCTAACTGTCACTGGCGCATAAGACTTCAACTGGGAACCCAAAATTTCTTCATAAACCAGTCCCCAGTTCACTTTCTTCTTAGAAAGGCGAATAGACCTTCCTTTTGGACTGGAGCTTGCAGAATCTGCATACGCCATCAAACTCACTGAACCACGGTTACTTCCAAAGCGGTCAACCAGCTGTTGTGCCGTTGGCCTCTTATTACGCTTGCAATATCCATCTGCTGGCGGAGTGCTGCTTCCGCGACCTCGCAAAGACGAGATATGAGTGCCAGAGTTCGTTGAAAACCCAGAATCAATCAGCTTCTTAGCAAAAGCCGCCCGCTCCAGACTGGAGCCCGCCCCCATAACAATAGCAATAATGGTGCGCCCGTTACGTGTTGCTGATGTAGCAACATTAAATCCTGAATTACAAATATAACCCGTTTTCATCCCATTCGCGCCAACCGTTCTCAGAAGAAAATCACGGTTTCCAGACTTAAAAGTCCGGCGCCCAAACCGAATACCAGGATGGCTCATAAAAGCCCGATACTGTGGAAACTCGTTCCACAGCGCGCGAGCTAATAGCCCCATATCTCGCGCACTGGTAATCTGTCGGTTATCTGGTAAACCATGCGGATTCACAAAAGTCGTGTGCGCCATTCCCAAACGACGGGCTGCTTCATTCATTATCTCAATGAAATTTTCTTCTGTACCTCCTACTCGTTCTGCAATCGCTACCGCAATATCGTTCGCTGATTTCACGAGAACCATCTTCAATGCATTGTCGAGGGTGATGGCAGTCCCAACCTTAAACCCCATTTTACTCGGCGGTTGGTTTAACGCATTTTGAGAGACGACTACCATATCGTTCATGCCCATCTCACCCTTAGAGGTATAATGAAAAGCGATATAGGCCGTCATCATTTTTGTAAGAGACGCAGGATACCAGCGATCAAAGGCTGCATTTTGTTCCAGAACACGGCCAGTATCCGCATCCATAACCAGCCAGGAAGCGACATCAGCTCTTGCATGAACAGCAAATGAAGCCAAAGCGACAACAAATACAGAGTAAAATCGTATTTTCTGCGCAATCCAATAAACCGAAAAAGTCACGATATTGTTGCTCCACGCCTACTATCTTATCAAGCAAACACTCTTTGCAGTACAAACAGCAATAGCTCTGTTGTCAGGTTAGTTATATGATCAGCTTAACTTGCCGCTAGGTAACACAGTAAGAACAAACAATAAAAACTATGTCACCAAACACTCGAAATAGAGTAGGATATCTTTCCCGATATATCGGGTGACAATATCAGCAATAAGACCTTAATTCCAAATATTTTAGTAGTTTCTTGTCTGATGGTTACCTGCCAAAGACACGCTATCAAATACGCGCTGCAACAATCACCCCTTCAGTTCTAAGGAACCAAAAGTCTCATTACCCATTTAAAACCCATCTCCATCAAAGCACATGGTCCTGTTACTGTTCAAAAACACCAGTCAGGAGACACAAGCATGGCACTGTGAGACTTATCCTCAGATCACTGTCGATACCTCTTTCATTTAAGAGGTTCCCGAGGGATGATTAAGTGAAGAGGAGAACCCAATGTACAAAGTTATCGGACATCCGCAATCACGAACTATGCGTGTACTCTGGCTGCTGGAAGAGCTGGATTTACCCTATGAGATCGTAGTTAGTAAGCCACACCAGAAAGAGATTAAGGCGGTCAATCCATCAGGCAAAATCCCTGCTTTGATTATAGGCGAAGATATCATCTACGATTCAACTGCCATCTGCACCTATCTGGCAGATAAGCATGCAGGATTAACTTTCCCCGCTGGCAGTATTGACCGAGCAAGACAAGACAGCTTCACAAACTTCGCACTGGACGAAATGGACTCTATTCTCTGGATGGCCGCTAAACACTCCTTTGTTCATCCGGAAGAAATGCGCGTCCCTGATATCAAACCCGCTTGCCGGGATGAATGGAGCAACTCCATGAAACAGCTTGAACTGCGCCTACATGGAAATACATGGGCGATGGGAGATACCTTCACAATTGCTGACATCATTATCGGCCACTGCGCAATTTGGGCAAAGTCCTCCAAGTTTGAATGGCCAGAGGGTCAGGTCAGCGATTACTTTAAACGAGTACTTGCACGCCCTGCATTGGCAAAAGCAAACCAAAAAGTCTCGGCAGCGTCCTAGCTACTCAGGAAGAGAACCGCTTCTCTTCCTCTCACCGCCCTTTTCTTACGGCAGTGATTCCTGCAGGAACTCGTGTGGTTCTTGCTATCCCTGCTACATTTCTTCCTTTTCATTACCTTTTGCCCCACTTTCAATGCCACGCATCCCACTTTAGTTGATCAACTTGCTGCTTAATTGTGCAATTTGCACACAACTAACAGCAATAGAGCCTACGAAAGTTCGAATCATATTCGCTGGACGCCCCAACGTCAGCTGCCCATAATGCGCCACAGGAGTCGGGTATGTATTTACCCATGGAGGAATTGGGAGAAAGAACATGACTGGTGACGTATATCCAGTATCGGCTGAAATGGCCGAAAATGCCCTGCTCAACAATGAGCAATACCTAAAAATGTATAAGCAGTCCGTAGAAGATCCCGACCAGTTCTGGGGAGAGCACGGCAAACGGATCGACTGGATAAAGCCATATACGAAAGTTAAAAACACCTCCTACGACTACCACAATGTTTCCATCAAGTGGTTCGAAGACGGTACATTGAATGTTGCCGCCAACTGTATTGACCGCCATCTGGCAGAGCGTGGAGATCAACCAGCAATCATTTGGGAAGGCGATGAGCCGGACGAAAGTAAAACCATCACCTACAATGAGCTGTCAGAAGCCGTAAACCGCTGTGCGAATATGCTCCTCGCCAACGGTGTGAAGAAAGGTGATCGTGTTACCGTCTACATGCCGATGATCCCGGAAGCCGCTTATGCAATGCTCGCCTGCGCCCGTATTGGTGCTGTTCACTCCGTCGTCTTCGGAGGCTTCTCACCTGACAGTCTGGCAGATCGTATCGAAGGTTGTGCATCCCGCTTCGTAATCACTGCCGACGAGGGTGTTCGTGGCGGCAGAACCGTACCGCTCAAAGACAATACAGACCGGGCTATTGAGAAATGTGGCAACGTCGATAAGGTGTTCGTCGTAAAACGTACCGGTGGCGACATCAACATGATGGAAGGTCGTGATCTTTGGTATCATGAAGAAACCGAAAAGGTTTCAACTGACTGCCCACCAGCAGAAATGAACGCTGAAGATCCGCTTTTCATCCTTTATACATCTGGGTCAACTGGCAAGCCGAAGGGAGTGATGCACACTTCTGGTGGTTACCTTGTCTACGCTTCAATGACCCATCAGTATATCTTCGATTACCGCCCCGGTGAGGTTTACTGGTGCACCGCAGATGTTGGTTGGGTCACCGGTCACAGCTACATTCTTTACGGTCCACTGGCAAACGGCGCTACAACGCTCATGTTTGAAGGCGTTCCAACCTACCCAACCCCTTCTCGCTTTTGGGATGTTTGCGATAAACATAAGGTCAATAGCTTCTACACCGCCCCAACTGCAATTCGCGCCTTGATGGGCGCTGGCGAAGAGCATGTAACTAAGACTTCCCGTAAATCTCTGCGCATTCTTGCGTCTGTGGGTGAGCCAATCAATCCAGAAGCATGGCATTGGTATAACAATGTCGTAGGCGACAAACGCTGCCCAATCATGGACACATGGTGGCAAACTGAAACTGGAGGCATCCTGATCACGCCTCTTCCTGGCGCGACAGATCTTAAGCCTGGATCAGCAACCCGCCCATTCTTTGGTGTCCAGCCAGCAATCGTTGACGCAGAAGGCAACGTCCAGGAAGGGGCAACCGAAGGTAACCTTGTCATCACAGACAGTTGGCCCGGTCAGATGCGAACCGTCTACGGAGATCATGATCGATTTGTACAGACATACTTTGCAACCTACAAAGGCTACTATTTCACCGGCGATGGCTGTCGTCGTGATGAAGACGGCTACTATTGGATCACAGGCCGCGTAGATGATGTGATCAACGTATCTGGTCACCGCATGGGAACCGCAGAGGTAGAAAGCGCCCTTGTTGCTCATCCAGACGTCTCAGAAGCTGCAGTCGTTGGCTATCCACACGACATCAAAGGACAGGGTATCTATGCTTACGTCACCCTTATGGAGGGCTTGGAGCCATCCGAAGAGCTGAAGAAGAAGCTGGTAAAGCACGTGCGAGCTGAGATTGGCCCAATTGCATCACCAGATCTTATCCAGTTTGCACCGGGCCTGCCCAAAACCCGCAGCGGAAAAATCATGCGCCGCATTCTGCGTAAGATTGCAGAGGACAGTTTCGATAATCTCGGTGACACCTCAACTCTGGCAGATCCGGGCGTTGTCGGTGATTTGATAGACAACCGCCAGAACAAGGCTGAAACTGTATAGTCCTCATAAAATTATCACTGAACAAAGAAAACCCCGCCTTACCTGCGGGGTTTTCCTAATAATGAAAAACCGGGTTATTCAGAGAGATAAATCTGTTTGATTTCGTTAGCGATGCGGGTAAAGGCTGCTATAAGATCAGCTTTGTTATTGGCCTCATAATAAGTGTTCTTTTCGCTTGTCGCACAGCTCTTCATAACTTCTTGCCCTAAGCTACTGCTGCCATACATCACAGAATAGATAACAATTCCCTCGTTTCGCATCTGCTGACATAGGTTCACAGCAGTCTGAAACGGCATTCCGCTCTCCAAAGAGTCTTGGTACTCTCGCCAAGACAGTGTGCTGGCAATCTGTTCATGGTCCCGACGCTTAAGCTTGCCACCTTCCATCGGGTCAATATGATGTTTATAGTTATTGTACCGCATCTTTTGCCGATACATATAATCAGCGTAGCCAGTAGAATGCGGAACATAAACCTGATTGAAATCACCATCTGTCATTAGGATGGCAAATTTTCTAACACCTTGCTGACCATAATCGTTGGGTGCGCTTTCTGTTGGCCAGAAGTTACGCCACGAAGGCGACAAGGTATACCATCCCCAGGCGATACCAATTTGCCCTGCAGTCCATCCATCTGCTGACAGGTTATTTATCGACCCGAGAAGCACATCTCGATTAGATGTCAACGGAATTAGCTGAGCGCTGGAACACTGATTCACATCACTCCCGATGTAATCTACTCTTTCCCGCTCATCTTCATAATCATGACTCCTATCAGTAAGCATTTGGCTCCCGATGCGCCAATGAACACATTGATCTGTGCTTCTGTTAAAAGTTGCTTTCTTTGCAAGGTTCTCACCGTCCTTAAATCCCAAGCGAACCCCATAGGAGTAAGGCACATAAGAAACACGTATTCTACTCTTTTGGGCATTATTAGCTACAGGCAGAAGCACATCCAAAAGGTCTTCCGAAGCTGTCTTCAAAGCTTCAATATCATTCCCCATAGAACCTGTCGTATCGACAACAACAGCAATTTCAACATCTGATATAGGAAAGCGAGCCGTCGCATTTGCTGAAACCGAAAGGCTATCGACTCCATCTTCAGAGTTTTTCGTGATTAGTGGGATATGCCTGATAAAATACGTCGGAACAGTAGCACTTGCTGAAGCTGAGACGGTATCTCCATCAGAATCATAATCTACATTCGGCACAGTGTACTCAACGTCAGAGCCAAGCGACCTTTTGATATTCTCTTTAAAGTAAGTCGAGATAATCTTCTCGACTTCTTGCTTACTAAGTTGAGTCGTTGCTAAACTTCGAGCAGCCGCGAGTACAGCCGTGTCTAAAGCTTGGTTGACTGCTCTACGGGTATTGTACGCCCGCCCGAAATCAATCGCCATTCCTGCAAAAATAAGCAGCAATACCATAAGAACAGCAACAAGAACCGCAACCATTCCGTCTTCGGACCGCTTGAAATCCTTCAGTAGCTCAGAAATTTTTTTGAAATAAGTCATAGTGATGCCTACCACCATCGCCCGCAATTATGACAAGCATAATATAATGGAAGTATCACGAGTATTAATCATAGGGAGTCAGGATCAAATTTGATTGCCATAGCTAACAAAAGATTAACCGTGTTTATGGCTCCAACTCGCTATCCCAATAGAGGAAATCCAACCAGCTTTCGTGAAGGTAATTTGGCGGAAACAAACGCCCATTACGATGCAAATCCTGAATGCGAGGTGTAAATGGCATTTGCATCGGTCGCATGTTCATCTCTTGCCAGGATTTATTCGACTTCCGCAAATTGCATGGCGAGCAAGCCGTAATAACATTCCCCCAGGTGGTCAGCCCACCTTTGCTGCGTGGGATCAGGTGGTCAAACGTCAAATCCTTTTGAGATCCGCAATACTGGCATTGAAACCTGTCTCTCAGGAATACATTGAAACGAGTAAAAGCAGGGTTTCTCTCTGCTTTCACAAAGGACTTTAACGCCACAACACTTGGCAAACGAAACTCAAAACTTGGACTGCGAACCGTCTGGTCATATTCCGAAACAATATCAACCCGTTCCAGAAAGACAGCCTTCACCGCTTCCTGCCACCCCCATAATGACAAGGGGTAGTAAGAAAGTGGCCTATAATCGGCATTCAACACAAGCGCCGGAAAAGCGCCTTCTGAAACGACTGCGTTCACAACATGCTCCCGAGTCTCGTTTGGTGTTTACAAGTCCAAACAGAAATCTTGAAGATGCAGCGATATTGTAGTCAGCGAATGACAGCTATGTGAAGTCTGCGGTTTGTCTCACCCGCTAGTGATGCTGTCACTCTTTGTTCCATAGTTGCCCAGAGTCTCAATAGATCAGATAGATAGCATGATATCCTGCAACCAGACTGATCCTGTACACCAGACAAAAAAAGCGGGATAAGTCCCCTCATCCCGCTTTTCAGAAGAATTTACCAGAAACTACTTCCAGTCACGAACATCAACAAAATGCCCTGCGATCGCCGCCGCCGCTGCCATCCCCGGAGACACTAGGTGCGTACGCCCCTTGAAGCCCTGACGACCTTCAAAGTTGCGGTTGGAGGTTGAGGCGCAGCGCTCACCCGGCTTCAGCTTATCAGCATTCATCGCCAGGCACATGGAGCACCCCGGCTCACGCCACTCAAAACCAGCAGCTTTGAAGACTTCATCCAGACCTTCAGCTTCAGCTTGTGCTTTCACCAGACCAGAGCCCGGAACGATCATAGCACTCACGCTCTCAGAAACTTTCTTACCCTTCACAATCGCTGCTGCTTCGCGCAGGTCTTCAATGCGGCCATTGGTACAGGAACCAACAAACACACGATCAACCTTGATGTCAGTGATTTTCTGACCCGCTTCAACACCCATATACTCAAGAGCACGCTCTTTAGAAGCCCGGCGAGTTTCATCATCAATATCAGCAGGATTTGGCACAACACCAGTTACAGATACAACATCTTCCGGCGAAGATCCCCAGGTCACAATTGGAGGCAGATTAGCTGCATCCAGAACGATTTCCTTATCAAACTCAGCAGCTTCATCAGTATATAAGGTTTCCCAATAAGAAACCGCCTGTTCCCATGCGCCACCTTTTGGAGATTTCGGACGGCCCTTCAGGTACTCATAGGTTTTCTCATCAGGAGCAATGAGACCAGCACGCGCGCCTGCCTCGATGGACATGTTACAGACGGTCATGCGACCTTCCATGGAGAGGCTGCGGATTGCTTCACCAGCATATTCTATCACATAGCCAGTACCACCAGCGGTACCCAGCTCACCGATAATCGACAGAACAATATCTTTCGCGGTAACGCCTTCAGGCAACTGGCCGTTCACAGTCACACGCAGGTTTTTCGCCTTCTTCTGGATCAGTGTCTGGGTTGCCAGAACATGCTCAACCTCAGAAGTACCAATACCATGCGCCAGAGAACCAAACGCACCGTGTGTAGAGGTGTGACTGTCACCACAAACAATCGTCATGCCCGGCAGTGTAAAGCCCTGCTCTGGGCCAACAATGTGTACAACACCCTGACGCTGATCCAGCTCTGAATAATACTCAACACCAAACTCAGCAGCATTGTTTGCAAGTGTTTGAACCTGCAATGCGCTCTCAGGGTCATCAATGCCCTTAGTACGGTCAGTGGTTGGCACGTTATGATCTACAACGGCCAGCGTACGCTTTGGATGACGTACCTGACGGCCAGCCATACGCAAGCCTTCAAACGCCTGAGGGCTTGTAACTTCATGAACCAGATGTCGGTCAATGTACAGCAGACAAGTTCCGTCTTCTTGCGTGCTGACCACGTGATGGTCCCAGATCTTATCGTAAAGAGTTTTGGCCTGCGACATTGCGCTTGTCTCCTGGAAACGGCAAATCCTTATCGTTTGAAGATCTGATCGCACCTTCCAAGCGCTCAAGATCCAAAGAAAAGGATCATTCATTTTAACCTACAGCTCTCAGCGGCTGCATAAATCTTTAAACGCAGAACTATTGGAAAGATGAAGTCCTGCTATTCTGCACCTATTAATCGGTCCAGTCTGGAAAAATAGCAAGCGTCTCAGCCTTGAGATTCTCTCAAGACCAACCACCAAACAGCATCAACGAATACCGCTGGTTTTACAGACCATATTTTCACAAGGTATTGACGTCTAAACATTTATTTCAATTAGCAAAAGTTCGGGAGGGCATAGGAAGCGCAAGGGTAAACTGGAGCATCCCAATCCACTTCCAACGATAAGTGTAGTTTCATTTTCCTCAAAGACACCCTTCGCATACTTACGGTCAAGAAAAGAAGGAATAGTCAAAGCCCCAATGAACGGAAAGCGAACTTGCCCGCCATGAGTGTGGCCGCTGAGTATCAGGTCAACACGGCCTTCAGCATCCCGAAGAATGTCTGGTTCATGAGCCAGCAAGAGACGCGGTGAACCATCATCTTCAACCTGGCTCAGTGCGAGTTCAAGATCATCCCGACGATCTTCTCCCTGAAGATCACATAGTTTTCCGTACTGATCACCAAGCCCAATCACCCACAAATGAGTATTTCCATGCGCAGGCACCCGCACCGCCTGATTTTCAAGAACAGTCACACCCTGCCTTTGCAGCGCTGCTATGGCGCTTTCTCCACCTTCCTGCCAGTCATGATTGCCAAGCACAGCAAAAGCGCCCAGTGGTGCTTTTATGCTCCCCATAGGATGTGCCCATTCATCAACGCTTGCAAGAGGCCGGGCGAATGGCGGATGCATCCCGCTGTGATAGTCACCAAGGAGCACTACCATATCCGCTCCCAGCCCGTTCATCTGTTTTACAATCCGTTTTATGCGCCGCTGTTCCATCCATGGCCAGCAGGCGTGAAGGTCCGTCAGAACAGCAATCTTCAATGGTTTCTGTCCAAAGTCATCAGTTGAGAAAGGCACTGTGTACCTTGTCACCCTCGGAGACATCATTGGCTCAACAAACACCGCATAGAAGCCAAGTAAAATCAGACAAGTGATAATGAGTGCAAGCATTATACCTCCAAAAGCGCATAGCTTAAACCAAACAGGCACTTCACGTATGAAACGCTCAGAACAGTTTGCATGAACAGGAGTACAGAGGGGATTACTTTAGCTCTTCCTTCTTGTTCGCCAAGAGGAAAACTGCACATTGACTAAAGCACGTCTCCAAAACGCAAAAAACCCCGCCGATTTCTCTGCGGGGTTTTCGAAACCAGTAAGGTCTGAGAGTAAATCTTACTCGTCAGCACCTTTAGCTTCAGCAGCCTTTTCAGCAGCTTTTGCAGCTTTTGCAGCAGCAGCAGCAGCACGAGCTTCTTCGTTAAGGCGCTTTGCGCGTACGTTGGTAGCTTCAACGATACGTGCGGACTTACCGCGACGCTCACGCAGGTAGTAAAGCTTCGCACGACGAACTTTACCGCGACGTACAACTTCCACACCTTCAACCATTGGGCTGTAGATTGGGAATACGCGCTCTACACCTTCGCCGTAAGAGATCTTACGAACGGTGAAGCTTTCGTTGATGCCGCCGCCGGAGCGTGCGATGCATACGCCTTCATAAGCCTGCACACGAGTACGAGTACCTTCAGTAACGCGCACGAGAACACGTACGGTATCACCTGGGGAGAACTCAGGAAGCGTACGCTTCTCTTCGATGCGCGCCATTTCTTCGGCGTTGAGCTGCTCAATGATATTCATGGCAGTTTCTTCCATTATAAAATTGGTCAGAGCGTCCCTAATGGTCCAGCCACCGGGACGTATTCACCAAACCTTGGCATTATGCCGGGAAGTGAGTGGAACTAAGACCCTAACGCCAAACGTTAGACAGAATCCACTCCGATCGGCGCGGGTGTAGCTGATTTTTCAAGATTTGTCATGAAAAAAGTGAAGAAAACACTCTATCTACGGCTAGTTTTTAAGTATTCCTGCCAAAGGTCCGGGCGACGTTCTTCAGTAATCTTCTCGGAAACCTCTAAGCGCCACTGATCAATCAGCTTATGATTACCACTCTTAAGGACAGCTGGGATTTCGCGACCTTCAAATTCAACAGGGCGCGTATATTGCGGATGCTCCAGTAAGCCATTCTCAAAGCTCTCAGTTTCACCGCTTTCCTTGTTGCCCATGACACCCGGAATAAGGCGGACAATACTGTCCAGAACAACATGCGCAGCAACCTCACCACCTGAAAGAATGTAATCGCCAATGGAAACTTCTTCCAGTTCACGGCCCTCAATCACACGCTCATCAACGCCTTCAAACCGTCCACAGATGAGGATAACCCCCGGGCCTTCAGCCAGCTCCCGCGCTCTTTCCTGCGTAAATGGCTTCCCACGCGGGCTCATCAGAAGGCGCGGACGTGTCTCACCTCCCTCGGTGACATCATCAATTGCTTTCGCCAGAATATCAGGACGCAGAACCATCCCGGCACCACCACCGGCAGGCGTATCATCAACACTGCGATGTTTGTCAGTCGCATAATCACGAATGCTGTGCGCATCCAAAGACCAATCCCCTCGTTCCAGCGCTCGTCCAGACATGCTCATGCCCAGATTTCCCGGAAACATCTCAGGATACAGCGTCAAGATGGATGCACGAAAGCTCATGGTCGTCCTGTTTCAGCAATCAAAAGGAAGAGGTCAACGGCAAAACAAGCAAAAATCACGTAAATGAGTTTAGCTTGTCCCACCCTGAAGGGAATAAAAATGCCAGTTATTCCGGCTCAGAACCGTCTTCAGGTTCCTTCTCGCCTTCCTCATAAAAGCCCTCCGGAGCATGAATCTCCACAAAACCTTCCTTGAGAGAAACGACGGGCACAACGGCCTTTGTAAACGGGAACATAAGAGACTTCCCGCTTTTTGGAGCAATCTCGATGAGATCACCAGCTCCAAAATCTAACAGTGCGAGCACAGTTCCAATCTGCTCTTTATTCTCATCAATTGCCTTAAGGCCGATCAGATCAGAGTGGTAGAACTCATCCTCATCTTCCGTTTCTGGAAGGCGCTCGCGAGGTATGTAAAGCTTCATCCCGTTCAGGGTTTCAGCTTCATTGCGGTCATTCACGCCTTCAAACTTGGTCACAACCACGTTTTTTTGAATGCGTGCCCGCTTCACTTTAAGCTTGCGGCTGCCGTCTTCGCTTTCCAGCTTGCCGTAATCGCCAAAAGAAAGCGGGTCATCACCAAATGGCTTGACCCGCACTTCTCCACGTATGCCGTGAGCAGCCCCGATCTGAGCCATTAGAATGCGGTCTTCAGGCTTGTTTGCCATAGCCGGCGTCTCCTTATCAGATCGGGTATGCTTATATTACTCGGAAGCTGCTTCTGCTGCGGCTTCTTCAGCAGCTGCTTTTGCTTCAGCTTCTGCAGCAAGTTTCTCGTCAAGACGCTCCTGAGCTTTCTTGCCGAGTTTTGCTTTGTTAGGGTTGTTGCGTGGCTCACGCTTCAGCAGGCCAGCAGCGTCCAGAAAGCGGTGTACGCGGTCGGTTGGCTTCGCGCCGTGGCCGAGCCAGTACTGTACACGCTCTTCGTTCAGCTCAACGCGGTTTTCAGCGTCTTTTGGCAGCATTGGGTTGTAGCGACCTACAATTTCAATGAAACGACCGTCACGTGGGGAACGAACGTCTGCGATAACGATGCGGTAGAAAGGACGCTTTTTAGCACCACCGCGTGCCAGGCGAATTTTTGTAGCCATTGTTAGTTACTCCTAGGTATTCAATCTGTGCTGTGTTCAGCAGCAATAGCTTCATGATGCCGAATAACTTCCTTCACGATAAAGTTCAGGAATTTTTCGGCAAAATCAGGATCAAGATTGGCCTCAGCCGCAAGACGGCGCAGACGCTCAATCTGAAGTTTTTCACGGGCCGGATCAGCAGGAGGCAATCCATGTGTTGCCTTCAGCTCACCAACAGCCTGAGTGCAGCGAAATCGTTCAGCCAACATATGCACCAGAGCAGCGTCAATGTTGTCGATGCTGGAACGAAGCCCGCCAAGAATGACCTTGGCTTCTTCTGTCTTATCGATCTCGCTCAATTACTTTTTCCCCTTACCAGGTCCCGGCAGACCAGGTGCTCCACCAAGACCCGGTAATTTCGGGCCACCAACACCAGGCAGTCCCTTTGGCATTTCCATGCCACCCGGCAACTGACCAGCCTTAGCCATCTGCTCAAGCGCTTTAGGGTCAATGTTCGGCATTCCACCGCCCATTCCTGGCATACCGCCACCCATAGCACCCATCATCTTACCGAGCATGCCCTTGCCTTTGCCCTTACCCATGGCCTTCATCATGTCAGCCATCTGGCGGTGCATCTTCAAAAGCTTATTAACTTCAGCAACCTGTACACCAGAACCGGCAGCAATACGTTTCTTGCGACTTGCTTTCAGCAAGTCAGGCTTCGCACGCTCTTTTGCGGTCATGGAGGAGATAATCGCCATCTGGCGCTTGAACATGTTCTCATCAAGGTTGGCCGCAGCAAGCTGCTTCTTCATTTTACCAACACCGGGAAGCATGCCCATCATGCCGGACATTCCACCCATCTTTTCCATCTGCTTCAGCTGTTCAGAAAGATCATTCAGGTCAAAGTGACCCTTCTGCATCTTCCGAGCCATCTCTGCGGCTTTTTCCGCATCAATAGCTTCAGCAGCCTTTTCAACGAGCGAAACAATGTCGCCCATGCCAAGGATACGATCAGCAATACGTTTCGGATGGAAATCTTCCAGATCCTCAGACTTCTCACCAGTACCAATCAGCTTGATCGGCTTGCCGGTAACCGCACGCATGGAAAGTGCGGCACCACCGCGACCATCACCATCCATACGGGTGAGCATGATACCAGTGATAGAGCAACGCTCGTCAAAGTTCTTCGCCAGATTAACGGCGTCCTGACCAGTTAGAGCATCGGCAACGAGCAGAACTTCATGCGGGTTGGAAACAGCTTTAATCTGCTCCATTTCCACCATGAGCGGCTCATCAATATGACCACGGCCCGCAGTATCGAGCATGACCACATCATAACCACCAAGTTTCGCAGCATTGAGCGCACGCTTAGCAATATCAACTGGTTGCTGCCCTTCAATAATAGGAAGCGTATCAATTTCGTTCTGTTCGCCTAGAACACGTAGCTGCTCCTGCGCTGCCGGACGGCGCGTATCAAGAGAAGCCATCAGAACTTTGCGCTTGTCACGCTGTGTCAGACGACGTGCAATCTTGCCGGTTGCAGTAGTTTTACCCGCACCCTGCAAACCAACCATCATGATGCAAACCGGAGCCGGTGCATTCAGGTCAATCGGATGAGATTCCTCACCCAGCATCTCCACCAGCTGGTCATGAACGATCTTAACGACCATCTGCCCCGGCTTAATGGACTTAACAACCTCTGCACCAACAGCGCGATGCTTCACCTTGTCGGTGAAAGAACGCACGATCGGCAACGCCACATCAGCCTCGATGAGCGCACGGCGAACTTCGCGCAGCGCTTCACTAACATCGGATTCAGAAAGCGCACCACGTTTCGTGAGCTTATCTAGAATGCCGCCAAGGCGATCTGACAGATTATCGAACATGTCGTTCCTTTAAAATCTCGTTTCGGCACAAGCACCTGAAGAAAAATCCTCGGTGCTGTACACTCGTTCCTCAATGAATTTGGTGTCACCGCGATCAATTTGCCATGCCAAACCAAGTACACATAGCAAAAAATCACCCGAGGGCGCATCGCGCTGTCGGGTGTTGACCTCTGGGATCTCTTTATACCTTTGCGGGTCCCAGTCAGTGGCTCCAGAATTCAAATCGAAGGAGTTAATTCGGGTATCTACGAAAATACGAATACAGAGTCAAGCAAAACTGCCATTTTCTAGAGATTGTATAACTCTGGATAACAAGGAAAGCTATCAGCCACGTTTATCTGCCCTCCCAAGAGCCCTGCACCACAGGAAAATGAGGCACTTTTATTATGCGACTAAGCAAGAACTATCTGTTTCTTTTGTCTCTTCTCATTATCCTGACCGGCTTTTTGTTCTACTGGGCAAATACATATATCACCCCGGAAATTTCCTTCAATCCAAGCGAAATTGGCGAAGACCCTGAAGCATACATAGTCCGTCTGGAAAGCCGCTTTACCGACATAAAGCCGGGTCTCGAAAAGCAAATCATCTGGCAGGATGCAGAAAGCAAAGCCAAAACGGAATACTCCGTGGTTTACATCCATGGCTTTTCAGCCAGTAAGGATGAGATAAGGCCCGTCCCGGATCTGGTTGCCAGTTCCATTCAGGCGAACCTCTATTACACTCGTCTTCCCGGCCACGCCCGCACTCCCGCTGCCATGGGCGAACCAGACGTCAATGATTACTTCAACGCACTTGCAGAAGCCGTTGCCATAGGAAAAGCCATCGGCAACCAAACAATCATCATTTGCACTTCATTCGGCGGAACCCTCACCGCATGGATGGACCTGACAGACCACGCCTTAAAAGAGCAAGTGGAAGCAATAGTTCTTATCTCGCCCGTTTTCGAGCTCGCAGCAACAGGCAGCTCGCTCCTTACCTACCCATTGGCCCAGTACTACACACCCATCATCGTGGGGCGTTATCGCGTGGCAGATCCCAACGCCAATTTTGAAGAGATTTATGCCTGGACCAACGCCTATCCATCAACAGCACTGCTTCCTCTGGCAGAAGCGGTAAAACTGGTCGGTAGCCTTGATGCAAAAAACGCTACGATCCCAACCATGTTCATCTACGACATTCGCGATACAACCTCAGATGAGCATACCACAGCCAGATTCTACGAGGATTGGGGAGCACCAAAGCATCGACTATTGATCACCAAATCCGCAGGACCAAGCCATCACGTTATTGCCGGAGACATCATCAACCCGGAGAATAACCTGCTTGTCTCCAACGCCATCATCGAGTGGTTAAACAGCTTGGGCGTCTGGTCCCTCACCTCAGAATAATAAGTTCAGATGTCTTTGTTTGATATTTCAGCAAAAACCAGCCTAGACTACTGCCGTTAAGGAACAAAGGCACCCCATATGCTATTTCGCTACACTCTTTATTTCATTTTGCTCATAGTCGTTGCAAGCGCTCTGGCCTTCACTTTCGGACCAAGAGAACCACGGGATACTCAGATCACATTCAAACCCGAAACTTTGGGCAATGATCTGGACCTCCACCTTTCAGAAAGCGAAGCCAGATTTCAGGACATTCGCACCGATAATCAAAAAGAAATCATCTGGTATAATGGCAAAAAAAGCAGCAAAACGCCGCTTTCCCTTATCTACGTCCACGGTCTTTCCGCTAGCAAACATGAGTTACGTCCGGTTCCCGATCGCATTGCTCAAGGTCTTGGCGCCAATCTCTTCTATACCCGGCTAAGCGGTCATGGACGCACTGGTAATGCCATGGCCGAGGCCTCCGTAAATGCGTGGGTCAACGACCTCGCAGAAGCCGTTGAGATAGGTCGCAAAATCGGTGAGCAAACCATCATTATGTCCACTTCCACTGGTGGAACTTTAGCTGCATGGCTTGCAATGCAGGACCATCCTTTACGGGATGATATCGCAGCAATGGTGTTTGTCTCACCGAACTTCGGCATCAAAGCGGCTGGTGGCTTCCTGCTCGATCAGCCTCTTGCCAGATACTATGTCCCCCTGATCCTTGGCAAAACCCACTCCTCTTCCAAAGCTCCTTCAGCAAAAGAGCAAATGGGCTGGACAACCAGTTACCCAAGCGTCGCACTACTTCCTATGGCTGCGGCAATCTCTGTCTTGCAACAACAGGACCCAGCAAAATCCACCATCCCTGCCCTTTTCATCTACAGCGAAAAAGATGAAACCGTGGATGCAGCACTTACCGCAGTGGCCTTCGAAAAGTGGGGCGCCCCAAAACAACGGTTACTTATCGAGAGTTCTGGCGACGCTGATAATCACGTCATCGCTGGCGACATCATCAGCCCGCAAAACAATGATCTTGTGGTAACGACAACCCTGAACTGGATTAGCGACCGCCTTCAATAGCGCAAATGGGCGAGTTTCTCCCTCGCCCATTCAGCTTCAAACTTACAGCGCCTCACACAGAATAGTCGCGTGCGCCGAACACACCAGAACCGACCCGCACATGCGTCGCTCCATGCTGAACAGCAATCGGATAATCCGCAGACATGCCCATGGAGAGCTTTTCCAACCCATTCCGCTTCGCAATCTTCTCAAGTAGTGCAAAGTGCATACCCGGAGCGTCCTCAACGGGCGGAATGCACATTAGACCTTCAATTTCCAGCCCATATTCATTCCGGCACTTGGCAATAAACGCATCTGCTTCCTTCGGAGGAATACCAGCCTTCTGGTCTTCTTCCCCGGTATTAACCTGAATAAACAACTTTGGCGTCTTACCTTGCTTATCCATTTCCACTTTCAGAGCTTTTGCAATCTTATCACGGTCCACAGTGTGGATCACATCAAAGGTCTGTACAGCCTCTTTCGCCTTGTTGGACTGCAGCGGACCGATCAGGTGCAGCTCAACACCCTCAAACTCCTCACGAAGCTTCGGCCATTTGCCCATAGCTTCCTGAACGCGGTTTTCACCAAACACACGCTGCCCTGCTTCCAGAACCGGCTTGATTGCTGAAGCTTCGAAGGTTTTGGACACTGCGATCAAAGTCACAGACCCGGCTGAGCGTTCAGCATCCTTCTCAGCTTTCCCGATGTTTTCCTTAACCTCTTGCAGGCGAAGTGCAGCAGCGTCGCTCATTCCAAACTCCAGTGAAAAATACATATTTGAGACATGAAATGCGCTCCCTAAGGTCTAAAAGCAAGAGTAGTTGCACTTCATTGAGAATTTTCTGAGTAATCTTCTCCTTTTTTCAGTGGCTCAGCGCTTGACCAGACTGGCAATTTCTGGTGACAGTCCGATCAAACAGAATTTGCTCGTCTAGCGCAAAAATCAAACACACGGCGGAATAAATGGCTACGGATAGGTATAATGCACGCGCTACGGAAGCGCGCTGGCAAAAAGTATGGGATGAAAAGAAGATCTTCGAGACGGACAACGATGATCCGCGCGAGAAGTACTACGTACTGGAAATGTTCCCTTACCCATCCGGTCGCCTCCATATGGGACATGTGCGTAACTACGCCATGGGCGATGTTGTGGCACGCTTCAAACGTGCTCGCGGCTTCAATGTTCTGCACCCAATGGGCTGGGATGCATTCGGCATGCCTGCTGAAAACGCAGCTGCTGAAAAAAAGGTACACCCAAAGGGCTGGACCTACGACAACATCGCAGCAATGCGCGCTCAGCTGAAAACAATCGGTCTCTCCTTCGATTGGAGTCGCGAATTCGCGACTTGTGATGAAGATTATTACGCCCAGCAGCAGGCCCTGTTCCTGGATTTCCTCGAAGCTGGTCTGGTTTATCGCAAAAACGCGAAAGTAAACTGGGACCCGGTCGATATGACCGTTCTGGCAAACGAACAGGTGATCGACGGCAAAGGCTGGCGCTCCGGTGCGGTTGTTGAGCAGAAAGACCTGACTCAGTGGTTCTTCAAGATCTCGGAACACTCAGAAGACCTGCTGGAAGCCATCGACACGCTGGAAGGCTGGCCGGAAAAAGTTCGCCTGATGCAGAAAAACTGGATCGGCAAGTCTGTTGGCCTGAAGGTCAACTTCGAGTTCACGCAAACCGCTCCAACCGGCGACGAAACTCTGGAGATCTTCACCACCCGTCCGGACACGCTGTACGGTGCGTCCTTCATGGGCCTGTCTCCGGACCATCCAATCACACAAAAACTGGCTGAAACCAGCGAAGAGCTACAGGCCTTCATCGCAGAGTGCCGCCGCATTGGCACCACCGAGGAAGCAATTGAGACAGCTGATAAGCTCGGTTTCGACACCGGCCTGCGCGTCAAACACCCGCTCGATCCATCCTGGGAGCTGCCAGTTTACGTAGCAAACTTCATCCTGATGGACTACGGCACAGGCGCAATCTTCGCATGTCCGGCACATGACCAGCGCGATCTGGACTTTGCTCACAAATACAAGCTGCCGGTTAAAGCAGTTGTACTGCCAGAAGGTGAAGACGCAGCAACCTTCGAAGTTGGCACAGAAGCTTACACCGGTGAAGGCTCCATCTTTAACTCTGACTTCATGAACGGCATGTCCATCGAAGACGCAAAGAATGCTGTCTCCGATAAACTGGAAGCGCAGGAAGTTAAAGGCAAGCAGCAGGCCCACCGCGAAACCAACTACCGTCTGCGCGACTGGGGCATCTCCCGTCAGCGTTACTGGGGTTGCCCAATCCCGGTCATCCACTGTGATGACTGTGGTGTTCAGCCTGCGCCAAAAGAAAGCCTGCCAATCGTCCTGCCGGAAGACGTCACCTTCGACCGTCCGGGCAACCCGCTGGACCGCCACCCAACATGGCGCAATGTAAAGTGTCCATGCTGTGGCAAGGACGCTCAGCGTGAAACTGATACTATGGACACCTTCGTGGATTCCTCATGGTATTTCGCACGCTTCACTGATCCTAAGAACAGCAACCCAACCGATCCAAAAGCAGCGTCTGAATGGTTACCTGTTGACCAGTACATTGGCGGCATTGAGCATGCGATCCTGCACCTGCTCTACTCCCGCTTCTTCGCCCGCGCCATGCAAATCACCAGGCATCTGGATGTGAAGGAGCCATTCAAAGGCCTCTTTACTCAGGGTATGGTGAACCATGAAACCTATAAGGATACTGCTGGCAAATGGGTAACACCTGCTGAGATTAACATCATCAGCACCGAGGGGGATAGAAAAGCCGTTCACGCTGAAACCGGCGAACCTGTCACCATCGGCTCTGTTGAGAAGATGTCCAAGTCGAAGAAGAACGTTGTTGATCCGAAGGACATTATCGACACTTACGGTGCAGATACTGGTCGTCTCTTCGTTCTGTCCGACAGTCCTCCGGAGCGTGATGTCATCTGGACAGAAGACGGTGTAATCGGCGCCTGGCGTCACGTACAGCGTGTATGGCGTATCATCAGCGAAATCTCAGAGAAAACTGATGCCAATATTGCCAGACCTGCTGAATTTGGTGAGGAAGCAACAGCACTGCGTCGCACCTCCCACAAGATTCTGTCTGCCATAACAAAAGACTTCGAAAATCTGGGTTTCAACCGTGCTGTCGCCCGTCTTTACGAGTTCACCAACGCAATCAGCAAAGCGCTTCTGGCAGACCTGAGCAAGCCTGATATGGCATATGCTCTGCGCGAAGCAGCTGGCTTCATTTTGCAGCTCATGGAACCAATCACGCCTCACCTCTCCGAAGAGTGCTGGTCCATGCTCGGCAATGAAGGACTGGTATCCACATCAAACTGGCCTGTTGTTGAAGAGGATCTGCTGGTAGAAAACACCATTACGCTTCCGATTCAAATCAACGGGAAGAAAAAAGGTGAGCTTTCTGTAGCAAGAGACTCTTCCAAAGAGCAGGTAGAAGAAGCTACTCTGGCTCATGAGGCTGTTCAGAAAGCTCTGGACGGCAAGGCCCCACGTAAAATCATCGTGGTACCTCAGAGGATTGTAAATGTCGTTGTTTGATCGCCCTGCTAAATCAGGTCGCCTTTCCCGCCGGGTTCTGCTCGGCGGGGCAACTGTTGTTGCAGGTGCCCTTCTCCTTTCCGGTTGTCAGTTCCGCCCTCTATATGGCGTCAGCCCGGGCCTGACCGCTGATGGTTCGGAACAATCCAAAACCGTTCAAAGCCAGATGGCATCTGTCTCCATTGATTTTCCAAGCTATGGAGACACTGGCACAGTTAAACGCATAAATCAGGAACTGCGCAATCAGCTGATCTTTGCATTCAACCGCGGTGGCAAGGGCCTTCCCCCCAAGTACCGTCTTGAAATCCTGACAGATAAGCGCCGTGCAGAAGTGGGTGTTGAACAGTTGGCAGACGTACCGACAGCTTACAACATCACTATCAACACAAGCTTTGTGCTCTCAGAAATCGCAACAGATCGCACGCTCTATACAGGTCGTTCTTTCGCATCTGCTTCCTTTGACTTCTCAAGCCAGCGCTTTGCAAACGTAAGAGCAGAAAAAGATGCAGATTCCCGCGCAACAAAGGTTGTCGCAAGAGACATCAACACTCGTATTGCCAGCTTCTTTGCAACCAATCCTGTAGAATAGGACCAGCATGGTAGCCCTCAAAGCTGCTGAAATAGACCGATATATCGCCAACCCGCCAGACTCCGTAAACCTCATCCTTGTTTATGGACCAGACACCGGGTTGGTGAACGAACGTGCACAAGCTCTCATTTCCAAAGCCGCGGCTGAGAATGATGATCCCTTCTCGCAGGTAAAGCTGGATGCTGCCGATATTGCCAGCGACCCGAGCCGCCTTGTTGATGAAGCCCTGACCATCCCCCTCTTTGGTGGACGCAGAACCATCTGGGTTCGCGAAAACGGCACCAAGAGCATTCTTCCCGCTGTTGAACCTCTTCTTAAAAACAACGACTTTACTGCCTTCATCGTCGTTGAGGCCGGAGACCTGAAAAAGACCTCTGGCCTGCGCAAAAAGTTTGAATCCAGTAAAACCGCTGTGGCCATCCCCTGCTTTGCAGACACCGCCCGTGATGTAGATCGTCTCATAGACGAAGAAACCCACTCAGCGGGCCTGCAAATCAGCAAAGAAGCCCGTATGGCGCTGCACACCCTTTTAGGTGCAGACCGTATCGCCAGCCGTGGTGAGCTGAAAAAACTCTGCCTCTACGCGATGAATGACAATCGCATCGAAGTTCATCACGTGGAAGAAATCATCGGTGATGCCTCTGCCTTCGCGATGGACGAGCTCATCGATGCAGCCGCTCTTGGAGACACTGTCACTCTGGACCATGGCTTAGAGCGCCTCTCAGCCTCAGGGACAGACGCTGGCGTCATAGCTTCCCAAGCCCTCAGACACTTCCAGATGCTCCACCTGTGCCGCTTAAAAGCCAATCAGCGCATTGCCGTGGAAGACGTGATAGCAGGCATCCGCCCTCCAATCTTCTGGAAACGCCGCGCCAGGATCGTCCAGCAGGTCAACATCTGGAACGAAAACTTTCTGGAACGCGCCCTCATCCGCCTCAGCGAGGCAGTAAAAGAGGCCCGCTTTAACGCCAACCTCTCAAACGCAATCGTCTCCCACACCTTGCTGGCAATCGCGCAGGTGGCAAAGGCATCTGGCAGGCGGAGGTAGGGTTGGGCAGGTACGTGCAACTCACACCTGCTAACTCTGCTTCCGAGCTACCTTATCTGACGATTGGGTCCTAAATATTTCAATATCGTAATCATAGAGATAGTATGTTTAAAACACTGTCACACCGGACAAAGCTCAAATTTGCCCGGCACGAACTCTGGGCGATTGACTTTTGCTTAAGGCTTCCATTCTTTGCAATCTTTGGCATGGCAACACTATGGATCTGGTTCTTCCTTCCCATGCTCCCCATTCTCTTACTGATCACACCTCTAAGTGTTTTTTACCCTCTGATTGGTGCATCATTAGCCTTGCTCATTATAGCTCCAATATTTCTCATTTTTTTCTACTGGTTTCTCAGGTGGTATTTCATTTGTTTGACCCTGATGTTTGGGAAACCCCTGAGAGCTGAAAAGAAGAAGCAGGAGATTCTCACTCGATTAGAAAAGCTGTCAGCAATATCCTGACAGCAATACAAACACCTTTAGCACCGCTGGACCTTCTCCGGCGGTGTTTTCGTTTTTGCCCCGTTTTACGAGATGGGCAAGGCAAGCAGGCAATGCCTGCGCAGTATGAGTAAATAAGTTTCTTCGGCATTGGCTTCTTGCCTTGCCCGGACGTTTTTGCAGGAGGCTAAGGCCAAGCTCCAAAAGACACTTGGAAATGCCACTTCTCGAAGAGAAGTGTCACTCAGTGCTGGCGCCCTTTGGTTTGACCGGACATCCGCTATCCCTCAACACTGTTGGCGAAAGGGGAACCTCCACGAACCCGCTGCAAAGTGCGTTACCCTTCACAGTAGCCCCGTCCAGCCCACACCAAACCGAAGGACGTTCCCCCGACTGCCCGAATGCGTGAGCTTGAGGATTAGTATGCAGCAGGTTTGAGGGAGGGGGATAAGTTTCTTAAGCACTGCACACTCGCTCCTTCAGCCGTCATGCCGCACAAACGAAGTGCGATGCGGTATCCAGAATGGCCTGCATGAGCGCCTGTAATCTCTGCTCTGGATGCCGGATCTCCGCTACGCTCCGTCCGACATGGGTAGCCGTTTGTCCGAGCACTTAAATTGGAACAAAGCGCCTCCCCACGGTGTCTTCCCGGCCCCCGCGCCGGGATCTATACCCTCTGCGTTTGTGGGGTATGTAGAGTGTAGCCGCACACTCAGCATGCTTTTTCTTTCGCAACCTGCACAAAAAACGCCGCCAGATCACCCCAGCGGCGTTTTGCTCTTAATACCAATTTCAAAATGTAAACCTCGCAGTCTCTCTCCAAAGACTGCCGACCTTTATGGCTAAGCCACAATTTCCTGCTCAATGATTTCAGCAGTTTTTTCCGTATGCTCAGAAACCAGAGCTCCAGTGAATATTGCCAGATAGCCCATCAACTCAAAGATTTCTTCCCAAACCAGATTACTCTGAAACGGCAGAAACTCTTTTTCAAATACGTCGCCGAGCAGAACGAGTACAAATGCAGCTATCACCCAGAAGAAGTTTGGTGTAGCCATAAACTGACGACATAACCTCCAGGCCTGCCCCACATTACGGATCCACTTGATGCATAGCAAAGCAAGGATAGGAACCACAACTGCCGTAGTCAGAATCTTCAGGAGCATAACAAACTCTCTGTCTAACCCATAAACGCGCAGGAATGAGGTTTCCCTCCCCAAAACAACAAGGCTCACTACCGCGAAAAACACCGCGATCGTATAATCGAACCCGCCCACCAGCTCACTGTTCCGCCACTTGCTGATCGCCAAACGGGTCCAGACCAGAAAACTGACAGCCATAAAGAGGGCTTGTGTCAGTTCAAAAGGGCCTGTCTCAGTAAATAAGTGTGGAGCTGGATTAAATGAAAACAGCACTCCTAAGAAAAGCAAGATGGACATCAGGAGAAAACCGGTTTTACTGCTCATTTAAGCATCACCTTTCAGCCTCAAATCGCACAGGAACGCGAATAAGACAGCCTGTTCTGGCTGAGTTTTCGCACCCAATTGCCATGCTTGAATGCCTTGTTGTTGTTATTTCTATGAGATGTAACCCAAGAGAATTTAGGGGTATTTATAGGTGAGCTGGCTATAATTTCCAAGTAATATTTAAGATCCGTTAAGGAAACGCGACGTAAGGCCCCACTTATTGAAGTGTGGTAAATCAGCAAAATAAGGCGTTTCGTACCCGAATCGAAAAAGGCCGTGCCTCATTTAAGAGGCACGACCCTTTCACATTCAAATTCTAAGAGAAATCAGTTCTGAATGCCCAGCAAGCGGCAAACCTCGTCCAGCTGCTCTACATTCTTGTACTTGATCTTAAGCTCACCTGTGCCCTTCTCAGCCTTGTGAGCAATAGCCACCTTAAGCCCCAAGCCATCCGTCAAACGCTTTTCCAGAGCGCGTGTATCAGCGTCTTTCTCCGGCTTAGGCGCGGCTTCTTTCTTCTGGAACAGCTCCGGGTTTTGCGCGAGACGCTCCGCATCACGAACTGTCAGCCCCTTCTCCACGATCAACTCAGCAAGTGCAGCCGGATCTTCCGCAGTGATCAGCGCACGCGCATGACCCGCAGTCAGCAGCCCCTCTGCCAGATAATCCTTCACAGAGTTTGGCAGCTTCAGCAAACGCAGTGTATTCGCCACATGACTGCGGCTCTTACCAATCACCTTGGAAAGCTCAACCTGGCTGTACGAGAACTCTTCAATCAGCTGATCGTAACCCAACGCTTCTTCGATCGGGTTTAGGTCTGCACGCTGAACGTTCTCGATAATCGCAAGCTCAAGCGCTTCCTGATCGGTAACCTCACGAACCACAATCGGCGCTTCATGGAGACCAGCCTTTTGCGCTGCACGCCAGCGGCGTTCCCCTGCGATGATCTCAAAGTGTCCCGGCTTATTCGGGCGGGGACGCACCAGAATAGGCTGTACAATCCCCTTCTCACGAACAGACTCGGTGAGATTATTCAGGTCATCTTCTACAAATGATTTCCGTGGGTTACGTGGGTTTGGCTGAAGGTATTCAATCGGCACCTTACGGATATCACGATTACGTTCTGGCGTGGTAACAGCTGGCTCTGAGTTCACGTCACCCAACAGTGTTGCAAGGCCGCGTCCAAGTCGCTTATTGGTTCGCCCTGCTTCCTCAGTTTTCGCCATTTCAATTTCACCTATTCACGTTCAGAAGCATCGGAGTCGACACTCCCTTCCCACACGTTTTGCGGGATAAACTCAAATTATTGTCTATGTAGCTGCGACAACCAGATCAGGCAGCCGCCATCCGCATGTCACGCTCACGCTGAATGATTTCGGAAGCGAGTCGAAGATAGGCCTGCGACCCGGAACACTTCAGATCATAAAGCAAAGCAGGCTTGCCGTAAGATGGAGCCTCAGAAACACGCACGTTACGCGGGATCACGGTCTCATACACCGCATCCCCCATAGTCTCACGTACATCCTGCACAACCTGACTGGAGAGATTGTTCCGGCTGTCATACATGGTCAGCACGATACCGTGGATACTCAACTCTGGGTTCAGAGACTGCTTCACCTGCTCAACCGTGCTGAGCAGCTGGCTCAAACCTTCCAGCGCAAAGAACTCGCACTGCAACGGCACCAAAATGCTGTGAGATGCTGCCAATGCATTGATAGTTAGAAGGTTTAGAGATGGAGGACAGTCTACAAGAACGTAGGAATACCCTTGCGCCCCACCTCTTTCAGCAGCCTGCACCATGCCAGCAATCGCATTGCGAAGGCGGAACGTACGGTCAGGAGCCGCCGAAATCTCAAGCTCAACACCAAGCAAATCCATGGTCGATGGAGCGATCCATAACCGAGGAACAGCCGTTTCCAGAATGGACTGTTCCAGCGTGGAATCACCGCTCAAAACATCATAGGTGGAGTATTCCCGGTCAACCCGGTCAATGCCAAGACCTGTCGAGGCGTTTCCCTGCGGATCAAGGTCAATAATCAGGACGCGCTCACCAATAGCGGCAAGTGCAGTGCCAAGATTGATGGCTGTTGTCGTTTTGCCTACGCCACCCTTCTGGTTGGCGATAGTCAATACACGAGGAGATTGCGGCAGTAAGCTCATCCGACAGCACCCTATTTAGCGGTTTTCGGCTCAATTTTAGTGAGGACCAGAACACGACTTAGCGGATCTACAAGACTTACTTTTTCTACCAGATCAATTGTCCAGTCGGCAGATGCTTCTTCAATTTCACGTCGAAAATCTTGACCTTTGTGGAAAACAGCACACGCACCACCCTGTACAAACTGCGTAGAAAACCCGCAAAGAACCTGCAAGGAAGCCAGTGCACGAGCCGAAACACCTTCAATCGGCGTCCCCCAGTTCTTCGTTACGGCTTCGATTCTACCAGCATGAACCTTCACGTTACAGCCAGCTTCACGAGCCACCGTGCGTAAGAAAGCTGCTTTGCGCTGGTTGCTCTCAACCATATGCACAATGCCCTCTTCCCCTTCTTGCTTCAAAAGCATAGCTGTGACTAAACCGGGGAAACCTGCTCCACTACCGAAATCAATCCATGACCGCGCCTCAGGAAGGCCGCGCTGAATCTGGATAGAATCAGCCACATGCCGCATCCAGATATCATTCATGGTCGACGGTGCGATCAGGTTTTGCGCCGGTTGCCACTTGCGCACAAGATCAACATAGATACTTAGACGCTCAAACGTTTCACGTGAAACATCCTCATACATCCGCATTACGGGTTTAATCTGGCTGAAATCAGCCCGGTTTTCGAATGACATACTAAACAGCACCAGCGATGTTTTTGCCTGAGCGGCGAATATATGCAAGCAGCAGAGTTAGTGCGGCAGGAGTAATCCCATCCATACGCGACGCCTGCCCGATTGTAGAAGGACGCACAGCTTCAAGTTTCTGGCGCACCTCGTTAGAAAGACCAGTCAGAGAAGCGTAGTCAATCCACTCAGGAATAACCAGATCCTCATCCCTCTTCAGAGCCTCAATGTCTGCAGCCTGCCGTTCCAGATAAACAGCGTACATCGCGTCGATGGCAACCTGCTCAGCAACCTTAAGCTCCATATCCTTCAACTCATCGAAGATCCC
This sequence comes from uncultured Pseudovibrio sp., assembly GCA_947496145.1. GTDB lineage: Bacteria > Pseudomonadota > Alphaproteobacteria > Rhizobiales > Stappiaceae > Pseudovibrio. Next base: position 35,803 of record CANMBS010000011.1, on the reverse strand, counting down.
CATCAGGTCCTCAAGAGTGATATTCGGATAAGCCAGCAAGTCGAAGGCAGAACGCTTCACACCATCCTGATTGATCGGCAATCCCTTCTTACGCCCTTCATTAGGTGTAATTTTGACCGCCTGCATCAAATCCTTGGTTTTCCGCAGTTTTTCCATCTTCGTTTCGAAAGCGACTCGACGTGCATCACTCACGCAACCCCACTCGATACCAAGTGGCGTAAGGCGCTGGTCCGCATTATCAGCCCGCAGTGTCAAACGGTATTCAGCACGGGATGTAAACATGCGATACGGCTCAGAAACGCCCCGTGTGATGAGATCATCCACCATAACGCCAATATAACCGTCAGCACGTCCAACAGTCACTGGAGCGCCGCCCTGAGCGATTCTGGCGGCATTCAAGCCAGCTAACAAACCCTGAGCGCCAGCCTCTTCATAGCCTGTCGTTCCGTTAATCTGCCCCGCGAGGTAAAGACCCTTCTGCTTCTTCACCTCAAGCGTGTTGGTCAGTTCTGTTGGGTCGATGTGGTCATACTCAATCGCATAAGCAGGCTTGAAGTACTCTACCTTCTCCAGACCGGGAATAGTGCGCAGAAAAGCAATCTGCACATCTTCAGGCAGAGAGGTCGAAATACCATTCGGATAGATCGTGTTGTCATCCAGTCCTTCCGGTTCAAGGAAGACCTGATGCCCATCGCGATCTCCAAAGCGCACGATCTTATCTTCGATGGATGGACAGTAGCGCGGTCCCCTGCCCTTGATCTCACCGGAATACATAGCAGAGCGCTTGATGTTGTCGCGAATGATCTTGTGTGTCTCAGGCGTGGTGCGCGTAATGTAACATGGCACCTGACGAATGGTGATCTTGTCAGTCAGCGTTGAAAACGGGATCGGGTTTTTATCACCGGGTTGTTCCTGAAGAATGTCCCAGTTGATCGTCCGCGCATCCAGTCGCGCAGGCGTGCCTGTCTTCAAACGTCCAAGGCGCAGTCCGATTTCCTCAAGGCTTTCAGAAAGACCAAGCGCAGGCGCTTCCCCATCGCGGCCCGCAGGAATCTGCTTATCGCCAATATGGATCAGTCCGCGCAGGAAAGTACCCGTCGTGATAACAACCGCCTTCGCTGAGACACGGCGACCATCCGCCATGACGACACCCTTCAGGATATCGCCGTCACGGATCAGCTTGTCAGCTTCACCTTCAACCACATCCAGATTGTCGGTGGCTTTGATCTCAGCCTGCATCGCTTCGCGGTAAAGCTTGCGGTCTGCCTGAGAGCGCGGCCCCTGAACAGCTGGCCCTTTACGACGGTTGAGCATGCGGAACTGAATACCGGAAGCATCAGCAACCCGCCCCATCAAACCATCCAGCGCATCGATCTCGCGCACCAGATGCCCCTTCCCCAAACCACCAATAGCCGGGTTACAAGACATCACGCCGATCGTGTCAAAGCGGTGTGTGATAAGAGCAGTGCGAGCACCCATGCGTGCAGAGGCAGCCGCAGCTTCACAGCCGGCATGGCCGCCACCAATCACAACAGTGTCAAACTCAAGATCAAAATTCTCAGACATTTGAATCCTGTATTTTGCCCCACTCGGAAACAGGAGTCAGGCTGAGCCACGCGCTCTGAAAAGCTGGGCCACAGTACAGCCTCAGCAAAAACCTGGGGGAATGAGAAGGGCAATTACCTATTTTCTTGAGAGCTTGATACAACAGCTCGTGCGCTTGGTCAAAGAAAACAGCGCACTGAGTCTCCAATGCCGCAGTATTGATTATCCACTGGACTCACCAGTTTTTCCCCACTGACTCACGATTCCCTAAAAATGTTTCACGTGAAACATGGGACTCTTACATCTTTTATTTACCAACACAGAAATCTCTGAAAATCACATCAAGCAAATCCTCAACGTCGATTCGCCCAGTGATCCGCCCGAGTTGATCTGCCGCCCGCCTCAGGTCTTCGCCGCGCAACTCAATGGGAAAACCTTCTGCCTGAATAGCGCGGTCCAGATCATCAACACACTGTGTCAGGTGCGAGCGGTGTCTTTCACGTGTAATCAACGGATTCTCGATCAGCCCGATATTTCGTTCCGCAAACGACTCGAGACTGGAAAGCAGCTCGTTCATGCCGCCCTCTTCCCGCACTGAGACGTTAATCTCTGCGCTTGTCTCAAAAGAGTCATGATCACCCATCGCGCCTAAATCACTCTTGGTGTTCAACCGCCAAATCTCAGCATCGCTCTTCAGCAAGCTCTCCGGCAACTCCTCTGCATCCACATTCGGAGCATGGGTCCATAAAATGAGGTCGGCTTTTTCAGCGTGTACCAGCGCACGGCGAATGCCTTCTTTCTCGATCACGCCTGCACTCTCACGAATACCCGCCGTATCAATCAGCGTTACCGGATAGCCGCCAAGGTCCAGATGCACCTCAAGCACGTCGCGCGTTGTTCCCGCTTCCGGCGTCACAATCGCCACATCGCGCTGCGCCAGTTTATTCATCAGGCTGGACTTACCCGCGTTCGGAGGGCCGAGCAACACCACTTGAAGGCCAGAGCGTAACCGCTCCCCTCGCCGCGCATCAGCAAGGTGGGCGATAATCTGATCGCGAAGCTTCGCCAGCTCCACCCAGATTTCATCAGCAACAGAATCTGGAATGTCATCCTCATCTGAGAAATCCAGCTCCGCTTCGATCATCGCACGGCTGCGGATCAACGTTTCGCGCCACTGGGAATAAAGGTCACCAAGCGCCCCATCCATCTGCCGCTGTGCCTGCCGCCGCTGCGCATCAGTCTCCGCATCAATCAGGTCAGCCAGCCCCTCAACCTCTGTGAGATCAAGCTTATCATTATGAAAAGCGCGGCGGGTGAACTCACCCTGCTCAGCAGGACGGCATCCTTTAAAGCTGGAAAGCGTACGCAGCACAGCTGCCACAACTGCACGGCCACCATGACAATGCAGCTCCACAGTGTCCTCACCGGTAAAGCTTCCCGGACCTTCAAACCACAAAATCAAAGCATGATCTAAAACAGAACCATCTACAGGGTCCCATAATTTCTTAAGGCATGATTCACGTGAAACTGGGAACTTCCCCTTAATCAGCTTCCGCAGAACCGGACCGGACTGAGGACCGGATAAACGGATAACGGCAACGCCAGAAGGCAGTGCACCGCTAGAAACAGCGTAGATGGTTTCCTGTTGTGTATTCATTCCAAGCCCGGTTCTTTATTCTCTATGTAAACACGCAGGGACTGCGTTAAACCTACCCTATCCGCCAAGCAATACCTTGAAATCAGGATAACCTTTTTATGAGCAGAAATCGCTTAACGAACGCTTCAAGCCCTTACCTTCTTCAACACCAATCTAACCCTGTCCACTGGTGGGAATGGAGTAAGGAAGCACTGGAAGAAGCTCAGAAAACAAACAAGCCAATTCTGCTTTCCGTTGGCTACTCCGCCTGCCACTGGTGCCACGTGATGGCCCATGAAAGTTTTGAGGATGAAGCAACTGCCGCAGTGATGAATGAGCATTTCGTCAATATCAAGGTGGATCGCGAAGAACGTCCTGACATCGACCAGATCTACATGCAGGCCCTTCACATGCTTGGTCAGCAAGGCGGTTGGCCGCTGACTATGTTCCTCACCCCGCAAGGCGATCCCTTCTGGGGTGGCACCTACTTTGCCAATGAGCCGCGCCATGGAGCACCGGGCTTCAAGGATATTCTCAAAGCAATCTCGGAGAGCTTCTCAGTCGACCGCGACACCATCGAAGAGAACCGGCAAGCCATCAGCCAGGCTCTCAACAAACCACCTTCAGCCGCCTCCCCTCTCTCCAGTTTTCTGGTGACCGCAGCAGGCAAGCAACTCTTCTCCATGCAGGATGAAGAACACGGTGGATTGAAAGGTGCACCCAAATTTCCTCAGGCCGCTGTGCAGGAGCTGATATTCAGAACTGCGAAGGCGCAGAAGAACACCTTCATGCGGGATCAGTTTTTGACGACCACCCGCGCCATTGCTCAGGGTGGAATATACGATCATGTAGGAGGTGGCCTTGCTCGTTACGTGGTCGATTCAATCTGGCTCGTCCCTCATTTCGAAAAGATGCTCTACGACAATGCGCTCTTTATCGAGCATCTGTGCTGGGCCTATCAGGAGACCGGCGACGAACTATATCGCACCCGAATCCATGAAGTGATCGACTGGCTTGAGGCAGACATGAAACTTCCTGAAGGCGGCTTTGCCTCATCCATGGATGCAGACAGCGAAGGTATTGAAGGTAAGTTCTATGTGTGGACCTATGACGAACTGAAGAACCTGATCCCGGCAGAACACTTCGAGCTGTTTACCAAAGCCTATGATGTTCGCCCGGAAGGAAACTGGGAAGGCAAAACCATCCTCAACAGACGCGGCTCCCCTACTCTGTTGGAAGCAGCAGAGGAAGAGGCTTTGGCCTCCTGTCGTGCCATCCTTCTGGAAGAACGAGCCAGGCGCATTCCGCCACACAAAGACGACAAGGTACTGGCAGACTGGAACGCCATGCTCATCTGTGCGCTTGTTCAGGCCCATGAGATTGTTCCACGTGAATCTACCAGCACATCTGCCAAGGCCGCGTTCCGCTTCATCACCGAGCACATGTTTGCTGATGGTAAGCTCAGCCACTCTTGGAGACAAAGCAAGAAGCTGGATGTAGGCTTTGCCTCAGACTACGCATGGGCCGCCAGAGCAGCCCTCGCCTTATACAGAACGGAACCGAATCCTTCCGACAAGCAGGAATACCTGACAAAGGCCGAAGAGTTCCTCACGATCTTGAAGGAACGCTTCACTCATGATAACGGCGGCTTTTACATGACAGACAAAGAGGCCGATGATCTCATCCTGCGCCCCTACCATGTCTATGATGAAGCCACCCCGAACTATAACGCAGTCGCAGCCCTCGCCTTCTCCGAGCACTGGCTGCTGACTGGCGTGATGGATTCACGTGAAACTTCAGACAAAACTCTCAACGCATTTGCAGCGGATGTGCCCAACAACATCTTCGGTGCCGCTGGTCTATTGAATGCACTAGACACTCGCACCCGCTTTAAGAAAGCACTGGTTGTGATGGGAACTGGTTCGGATGCGAATCCATTCAAGGAAACTCTGGCTTCACAATCAGACCCGACCTTCTACTCTGACCTGATTTCTGAAGGTGCATCAAAGCCCGTTGAGATTGAAAGTTCCTCCTGGAATAGCGATGAAACCACCATCTTCATCTGTTCAGAAAAAGGCTGCTCCCTCCCCTCAGTAACTGCTGAGCAGGTGGCCGAGCAACTTCAATAGTCACATAAGCAAAGTGCTGACTCACTGTTTCACGTGAGTCAGCACTGATATTTATCCTATTGGGAATTTGAGTGATTCACGTGAAACATCACATAATTCACCACAGCTTGATTTTATTATCCCGCTAATCCCAGTCTTTAGATACGCTCTCAAAACGATCCTTACTCATGCGATAAAGAACATGCCGTGCTAAAGGATGATCCGGCTCCAGCATTTGATGATCAAAATCATCAGCAGAATCCGTCACCATATCCAACCTCTGCATAAGCTTCTGTGAGCGAACATTCTGTATCGCAGTGAAGGCAACGATCTCATCTCTTTGAAGAGTTTCGAACCCGAATCTAAGCCAGATGCGTGCGCTTTCCAGCGCAATCCCCTTCCCCCATGCATCTGAGATAAACCGCCATCCCATCTCTATGCATGGATCAAACGGCAAGGGCTTCGGATAGGTCGGAATATTCAGGCCACAAAATCCGAGAAACTTCCCACTTGCCTTGTCTTCTACAACTGGCACAGCAAAACCAAATTCCTCTTGCTTCTCTATCAGCCGATCCAGAAATTTCTGACTTTCCTCACGAGACAAGGCACTTGGAAAAAACTCCATCACCCTCGGGTCAGCATTCATCTCTGCCATCCCGTCAATGTCCCGCTCTTCCCACTTCCGCAGCACAAGTCGCTCTGTTTCAATGCGCGGGCATTTATCAATTAATATCTCAACCATTTTCCAATTCCCAAAATCTGTCTTTCGAAAGCCTGTACAGTACATGCGGCTTTAGCGGGTGCCCATCATCAATAAGCGGATGATCAAAATCATCTGCCACATTCCTCAGCATACCAAGTCTTTGCATCACTTTCTCTGATCGCCAGTTTATAGCGGAGGTAAAGCTCACAACCTCATCTGAGCAAAGAGTTTCGAATCCGAATCTAAGCCAGATATGAGCCGCTTCCAGCGCAATTCCCCTCCCCCACACATCAGAGCTCAATCGCCACCCAATCTCGACACAGGGCTGGCACGGCAGAGGCTTTGAAGGTGTCGGAACACCTAATCCGCAAAGACCAAGAAACCGGCCTGTAGCTCTCTCCTCGACCACAGGAGTACCAAACCCAAACTTCTCCTGCTTTGCCAAAATCCGTTCAAACATCCCCTCACTCTCTTGCCGCGACATCACAGCAGGAAAAAACTCCATCACCAGCGGATCAGCATTCATCTCCACAAACCCATCAATGTCCCGCTCTTCCCACTTCCGCAACACAAGCCGTTCCGTCTCAATACGCGGAGATTTGTCTAAGACATCATCAATCATTTCCCGGCTCCCGAAATAGAAAGGTAAGCATCATCAATAGGCAGGTATTTGTCGAAAAATTTACAATCTTCCTTCGTGAAAAAATTAGGGTAGTCGAAGTTCCCGCAGTGATTGAAGCTATATTTCAATAAAACCACTGGTTTTTACTAGTCAAAAATGAGAGATCATTCTACGGCTAACGACTTTCAGACAAAATTTAAAAGGTAAGGTATGGCGAACCGTTCCTATATTTTCCAAAGCAGCGATATACCTAAATCATACGAGGATCGGCCAGAGGCTATCCACGGTGTTGGCGAGTTTGCTTACTACACACCATTTATCTACCTTCTTCTTATCAGTGACGATCCTCAGGTGAGCGCATGTCTCCTCTCGGACGGATTTGAAGACGAAGAGGAAGACAATAAAACCAAACTCTATGCGGTTACAGGAAAAGCAGAAGGTGGCCTGAAACGCACTTTCAAGTTTCTAAAACTTCTTGAACTAATAGGCAAAAAAGAAGCCTCTTTCCTAGCAGAATCGGCAATAGAAACACGAAAATTCCTGGAAAGCAAAATATCTGAAGACTACTTCCATCTCGAAACCATCGAACTTGATGCAATGAACGTGGATGAAGACGATGAAAATTATTATGCCAATTCAGCACGATGGACAAAAAATGAAGCGATTGATGCTGGTAAGGCGATTGATGCTCTCTCCAACTGGAACTGGTTAGCCATCAAACAGCTCAAGAAAGCGGTTCAGGATACGAACAATCATCTTAATCCGCTCAACGGCATTGTTCTGACGGATGACTTTGATAATACAAGAGATGCAATTCCAGATACTCCAATCGGCCTGTATTTGCATGACGTGCTTTACTACTCTCCGCGAAACAGAGAGCAATTTGAGAGTGATGAGCTAGATTAACGTCATCTCAGTAAGCATTTTGCAGGCGTTTCAGCATTCCTCTTACAATCCACTTATGAGCGATACCAACCGGCACCATATAAGCATGGCCGAACCAGTTATGTATTTTCACAGATGACGTAATCACCACTTGATTACTGTCTGTCGAAACACATGTCATCACATCAAGGTGCCGGTCTCTTTCTGTCAGAACTAATGTCGTGTCATCAACGTACTCGACCAAAAAGAAATCAAGATACTCCCCCTCTCTCACCTTTTCAGTCACACCCCTGCGAAAACCGCCGATTTTTTTGACTCCGAAAAGTGAAGAAATCTGATCCCGGACCCAAAATGCAGCCTTCAGCAAAGGCTGCTCGTGATTAACGATAGTATTCCAGACCTCCAAAGGACTTACTTTGCTCGTAATCTGAGCAGACTGACTGTCAAAATATTGAAGCTCCTCAATGGGAGCCAACACATAAACATTCTCTTCAGAAAGCCTGATCATCACTTATTCCAACGTTCATTTCGGGTCTGAATCAGATTTTAAAATTCAACAGCAACCATGCAATGCAAAAAGCCCCGCTCACCGTACAGGTGAGCAGGACCAGAACAATCTCTAAATCATAAACACCTAGGTGTTCATAGAGTCGAAGAAATCATCGTTGGATTTTGTCTGACGCAGTTTATCGAGCAGGAACTCGACTGCATCCACAGTACCCATCTGGCTGAGAATACGGCGCAGAACGAATGTCTTCTTGAGCTTATCAGCAGGAACAAGAAGCTCTTCTTTACGTGTACCGGAGCGCTGAATATCAACCGCTGGGAACACGCGCTTATCAGAGATCTTACGATCAAGGATAATTTCGGAGTTACCTGTACCCTTAAATTCTTCGAAGATAACCTCATCCATGCGGCTGCCGGTATCAATCAGCGCCGTTGCGATGATGGTCAGGGAACCACCCTCTTCAATGTTACGGGCAGCACCAAAGAAGCGTTTAGGACGCTGCAAAGCGTTCGCATCAACACCACCGGTGAGAACCTTACCAGAGGAAGGTACAACAGTGTTGTAGGCACGGCCCAGACGGGTGATGGAGTCCAGCAGGATCACAACATCACGGCCATGTTCGGTCAGACGCTTTGCTTTCTCAATCACCATCTCAGCAACCTGAACGTGGCGAGACGCAGGCTCATCAAAGGTAGAAGACACAACTTCACCATTCACGGTGCGCTGCATGTCTGTCACCTCTTCCGGGCGTTCGTCGATCAGCAGAACGATCAGATAACACTCAGGGTGATTGGTGGTGATGGAATTCGCAATATTTTGCAGGAAGACAGTCTTACCGGTACGTGGCGGCGCAGTAATCAGTGCGCGCTGACCTTTACCAAGTGGCGCAACCAGATCGATAATGCGCGGGGAGATGTCTTTTGATGTGCTGTTTGCAATCTCAAGATTGAAACGCTCATCTGGATAAAGTGGTGTCAGGTTATCAAAGTGAACTTTGTGACGCGCCTTTTCAGGGTCTTCAAAGTTGATCTTGTTCACTTTCAGAAGGGCGAAATAACGCTCACCTTCCTTAGGACTACGAATTTGTCCTTCAACGGTATCACCTGTTCGCAGAGAAAAACGTCGGATCTGCGAAGGAGATACATAAATATCATCAGGTCCTGGCAAGTAGTTCGCATCAGGAGATCGGAGGAAGCCAAATCCATCCTGAAGGACCTCTACGACACCTTCGCCGATGATTTCGATATCTTGTTCTGCAAGTCTTTTCAAAATGGCAAACAGGAGTTCCTGTTTACGCATGGTGCTTGCATTTTCAACTTCATGCTCCTCAGCGAATGAGAGGAGTTCAGTTGGGGTTTTGGATTTAAGGTCTCTAAGTTTCATTTCCCGCATCAATAGGGATCGTCTTTACTAAGGGTTCTATGCGTGCTTTAGCTTTTAAAGGCTCAACAACTTTCGAACTCAAAACGTTAGGGGGGAATTGCAGCTCACCGAGATTCGATTGGTATCGACCTACGATAATCACCATGAAGATCAGTGATCACTCAAGCTGCATCGTGAAGTTGCCGGGACAATACCCAATCAAATTCAATTCGGCAAGTGCATAATGCCCACTAATTTTCCTAATTTTCCAATATTAGTTTTCGAAAGCTCGTATTACCTAGGGTTTAAATATCACGAAGAACACAATTGCAACCATTAATAGTGTCGGAATTTCATTGATAATCCTAAAGTAGCGCTCACTATTCTTATTTTGATCCTGCGCAAACTTCCTTACATGGCCTGAAAGCACCATGTGATAGATTGTCATCAATAAAACCATTGAGAACTTGAGCATAAGCCAAAGGTCAAAATATGCATCAAGCAGATAAACCAGCCATAATCCAAAAATCCAGGAGGACATCATGGCGGGGTTCATAATCGCTTTCAGGAGCCGGCGCTCCATGATCTTGAAGGTCTCGCTCTTGTCAGAGCCGACCTCCGCAGTTGTGTGATAAACAAAAAGGCGCGGCAGGTAGAATAAACCTGCCATCCAGGCAATCACAGAAATTATGTGTAGGAACTTCGCCCAGGAATATGCATCTGCCATAATCCGCGCCTCTAATTCTCAGGTACTGCTTACAGGCCTTTAACCCGCTTAACCATCTCTGCCACATGTTCTGGCGGAGTTTGTGGAACAACGCCATGACCAAGGTTAAAGATGTGCGGGCCATTGCCCAAAACTTCGAGAGCGTGGTCTATGCCAGTTTCAAGCGCACGTCCACCGGCAACAAGCCGCATAGGATCCATATTTCCCTGAACAGGAACAATTTTCTGAATCTCCTGAGCCACTTCAGCCGGAACAGTCCAGTCCAGACCAACAGCATCAACGCCAGTACCTTCAACATAACGCTTCAGTCGCGCAGCTGATGCTTTCGGAAAACCGATAATCTTTGCGTTTGGACGCTGAGCCTTCACGCCATCAACGATCTTGCGGGTTGGACCGACAGACCACTGCTCAAATCCGATGTCATCCAGAACCCCTGCCCATGTATCGAAGATCTGTAGTGCATCCGCACCACCGTCCAGCTGAGCCACCAGATAAGTGATGGAAGCTTCAACGAGCTGATCGATGAAAGCAGTCAGAAGCTCAGGATCCTTATAGGAGCCTATACGAGCGGCAACCTGGTCCTGAGTGGTATGACCAGCCACTGAGTAGCAAGCGACCGTCCATGGAGCTCCGCAGAAGCCCAGAAGAGTGGTTTCTGTCGGTAGCTCCGCTCTCAGGCGTTCCACTGTGGCAATCACGGGAGCCAGATGCTCCATCGTCCTTGCCTGATCAAGCTTTTCAACTTGCTCGATAGAAAGTGGTTCGAGAACAGGCCCTCGACCCTCCTCAAAATTTACAGGGTAGCCAAGCGCATCTGGAACAACGAAGATGTCAGAAAACAGGATGGCTGCATCAAAGCCATATCGCCGAATAGGCTGCAAAGTAACTTCTGTCGCGAGATCGGTATTGTAGCAGAAGTCCAGAAAGTTCGGAGCTTTCGCGCGCTCAGCTCTGTACTCAGGCAAATACCGTCCTGCTTGGCGCATCATCCAGATTGGGGGGCGCTCAAGTTTCTCGCCTGCCAAAACGCGCATTACCGCTCTTTCATGAGATTCCATACATCGCCTCTTTATCCAATGCCTGCCTAAATAGAATCCTTTTTAAAGGAATTTTCTATTTCTATTAGTGAGTGAATAGCAGGGATCAATTTCATTCCACAATTCCTACCTGAGAAAACACTTATGGGAAAAGTCAAAGATCAAAAACACCCAAGACTCTCAACAGGAGTCGAAAACAAATTGTTTTTTCTAAAGATTCAATAGGTTACAATGCAAAAGATAACCACAGACCACAGTTTTTCCCATAAACTGTGCTGTGAATTTTTTGATTGGGTAATGTGCAATCCCATTTATCCTGTTCGTTTCGAAATCAATATACTCAAAAAATGGAATTGTTGATTGAATAGGGTCTACGGGTACAAATTTTAAGGCACAGTGAGATTTGGACATTTTTCCCAAATCTCCCGGGAATGTTGAGGATGATACCTTGGGTAACCACTCTAACTACTTCCATTTACACATGGTTTCGGATTCCACTGGCGAAACTTTGATGACAATTGTGCGTGCCGCGACCGCTCAATATGAGAATATTCAGCCTATTGAGCACGTTTATCCGCTGATCCGTCATGACAAACAGTTGAGTAGAGTCCTCGAAGAGATTGAATCTGCTCCCGGAATCGTTCTCTACACACTTGTGGAACAATCCTATGCCCGCCGTCTGGAACGCAAATGTCAGGATCTTGGCCTGCCGTGTGTGAATGTTCTCAAACCAGTCTATCAGGTCTTCCATAGCTATTTGAATGTTACGGAAACGTGGCGCGTCGGCGGTCAGCATGTTCTGGACGAAGAGTACTTCCAGCGCATGGAAGCTATGAATTACACCATGATGCATGATGACGGGCAGATCGCAGGCGTTCTGGATGAAGCAGACGTTATCCTCGTGGGTATCAGCCGAACTTCTAAGACACCTACCTCTATCTATTTGGCAAACAGAGGAATTAAGGCGGCTAACATCCCTCTGATCCCCAACATGCGCCCTCCCCGCCAGCTCCTGAAAGCAAAGAAACCACTTGTTGTGGGACTTATGGCATCAGCTGAGCGTATTCGGGATATCCGCCAAAATCGAATTCTCTCCCTCGATGCCAAGTCAGACAATGACACCTATGTGGACCGGAAGTCGATCGCACAGGAAATTGCCATGTCAAAACGGTTGTGTGCAGAACATGGCTGGCCGCTGATTGACGTAACTCGCCGTTCCATCGAAGAAACTGCGGCAGAAATCATGGATTTGCTCCGAAAGCATAAAAATGAGCAAAAAGAGAGAGAAGAATATTGAGATGATCGTCACTTTATCCCAATAAAGAGCACAGGAAATCCTCAATCTATGAAAGCAGAGTATGACCCGACTGGTATTAGCAAGCGGAAGTAAAATTCGCGCCACTCTTTTGGAAAATGCAGGCTTAATCTTTGATCGGATACCTGCCAATGTGGACGAACGCCAGATTGAGGAGCCTTTGCTTTCCACTGGTGTGGATCCGGAAGTGATCGCAGCTAAATTATCCATTGCGAAAGCGAAAGAAGTTTCTGCTCGCAATCATGGGGCTTATGTAATCGGGGCGGATCAGATCCTCGCATTTGAGGGAAATCGCCTTGTGAAACCTGAGGATTTGAAAGCTGCACGCAAACAGCTCGCAAGTTTCTCTGGTAAGTCCCATGCACTTCATTCCGCCGCCTGTATTGTTAAAAACGGTGAAGTGGTCTGGGAAGGTCTTTCTACTGCCGTGCTCCACGTACGCGAGCTGACTGATGATTTTCTTGACTGGTACATTGAGCGTACCGGAACCGAAATTCTCTCCAGTGTCGGCGCGTATCAGCTGGAAGCGGAAGGTGTTCAACTCTTTGAAAAGATTGAGGGAGATTACTTCACAGTACTCGGCCTGCCTCTCCTGGAACTACTCTCTTTCCTGCGCGATATCGAGGTACTGAAAAAATGAGGAATGCCGCTGTCACAGGTCACCCAATTGGTCATTCAAAATCTCCACTGATCCACGGCTACTGGCTCAGGCAACACGGAATCGAAGGCAGCTACATCGCACAGGATGTTCCACCCGAGACCGCTGAAGATTTCTATCGTTCCCTTTCCAAAAACGGGCTGGTTGGATGCAATGTGACCATCCCCAATAAGGAACATGCCTATAAAGCCGCTGAAAAATTGGATGACGCCGCCAGAATGATAGGCGCAGTCAACACACTTTGGTTGGATGAAGCAGGTGTTCTCAATGGCTCAAACACTGATGGTCTGGGATTTCTGGGTAATCTGGATCAAATGCTGCCCGATTGGGATAACAATGGGAATAAAGCAATTGTATTAGGTGCTGGTGGCGCATCCCGGGCAATAATCTGGGCGCTCCTCTCCAGAGGATACACAGAAGTGTATATTGCTAACAGAACTGTCGAAAAAGCTCAGAAACTTGCCGATCATTTTGGTCCGAATACCATCGCAACTTCGTGGGATACTTTGGGGGAAAAGCTTGGAGAAGCTGATATTCTGGTCAACACCACGTCCCTTGGTATGACTGGACAGCCTGAGCTTTCTATTGAACTTGATAAGCTGTCGAAATCTGCCGTTGTAACGGATATAGTTTACTCCCCGTTACAAACAAAACTGCTTCGTGAGGCAGCCGAACGCGGCAATCCTACAGTGGACGGCTTGGGAATGCTTCTCCATCAGGCAGTGCCGGGATTTGAAAAATGGTTCGGAGTTCGCCCAAAAGTTACTGATGAGCTTCGTGAGATAATACTGAAAGAAATGGGACTTGCCTGAATGGTTATTCTCGGTCTGACCGGTTCTATAGGAATGGGGAAATCAACCACCTCAAAGCTATTTGCGGAAGCTGGTGCCGCTGTTTACGATGCAGACGCAGCTGTCCATGCCCTCTATGCTGGTAAGGCCATAGATCCCGTTGGCAGTGCATTTCCAGGTACTGTGAAAGATGGCCGTATTGATCGGGAAGCTCTTGGCAAAATTGTTCTGGGCAACAAAGCCAAGATGATGCTCCTTGAAAGCCTTGTACATCCGTTAGTTCAGGAAGTGGAGTTGCAGTTTCTGGAACAAGCCAGGCTGGAGCGTCGCAAAGTCGCCGTGCTTGATATTCCTCTGCTCTTTGAGGTTGGTAAAGAAAAGTCAGTGGATGCCGTAGTGGTTGTATCTGCTCCCTATGAAATCCAGCGGGAACGTGTTCTGGAAAGACCGGGCATGACAGAAGAGAAATTTAAAGCTATTTACTCAAAACAGTTAGCTGATGCAGAAAAACGCAAACGGGCGCACTTTATTGTTGATACAGGTCGTGGCATAGAAGCAGCCCGTCGCTCGGTAAACTCAATCATGCGAGCTGTGTCCTCCATCGCTTCAAGAACGGTGTAATTATGCGCGAAATCTCCTTCGATACAGAAACCACAGGGCTGAATCCTCTGGATGGTGACCGACTGGTTGAAATCGGCGGAGTGGAGTTGATTAACTTTATCCCGACAGGCCGCACCTGCCATCTCTATGTTAATCCCGAACGTGACATGCCGGAGGAAGCTTTCCGCATTCACGGTCTGTCTGCAGAGTTTCTCTCTGATAAACCTGTGTTTGCTGATGTTGCGGATGAATTTCTTGAGTTTGTCGGCGATGCTCGTCTCGTCATTCACAATGCACCGTTCGATATGGGCTTCATCAACATGGAGCTGGCACGCTGCAATAAGCCAAAAATCTCCAACACACAGGTCCTCGATACGCTGAAGCTGGCACGCCGCAAGTTTCCGACTGGCTCAGTATCTCTGGATGCGCTCTGTTCCCGCTATGGCATCGATAACTCCAAACGTGTCTACCACGGCGCGTTGCTCGACGCTGAATTGCTGGCTGAAGTCTATCTGGAGATGAATGGCGGCAAGCAGAAAAACCTTGGCCTGATGCCAGATGACGAAGCTATCGATCTGGACAATATTGGCGATGATGAACCTAAAAAGCGCATTGCAGCCAGGCAGCGCCCGGTTCCATTGGCCCCTGCCCTCTCAGAGGAAGAAATCGAAGCTCACGCCAAGTTTTTAGCAGGTATGAAAACCGATCCTGCCTGGAACAAATATCTGAAATAGAGCTTAGCTTTCCAGATCCGCACAAAACAAAAGCGCTCCAGAATTCTGAAGCGCCTATTTTTTGCATCTTACAGCATGGAAGGCAGAACCCGGTCTGGTGGACGGTGCCCATCCATAAACGCCTTGATGTTGATGATGACCTTTTCGCCCATATCAACACGGCCTTCTATAGTCGCTGATCCCATATGTGGCAGTACGACCACTTTATCAGAGGCCACAAGCTTTGGATTGATCGCCGGCTCGTGTTCAAACACGTCCAGAGCAGCCCCAGCAAGCTCACCAGCTTCGATCTGGCGGATCAGGGCAGTCTCATCAACGATCTCACCACGTGCTGTGTTCACGATGTATGCATCAGGCTTCATGAGCTTCAAACGGCGAGCAGAAAGCAGGTGATAAGTGCCGGGCGTATGCGGGCAGTGAATGGAAACAACATCCATCCGCGCAAGCATCTGATCCAGACTTTCCCAGAAGGTGGCTTCCAGCTGCTCCTCAACCTCCAGAGGCTCACGAATGCGATTATGGTAGTGGATGGACATACCGAACGCTTTCGCGCGTCTGGCGACTGCCTGACCAATTCTACCCATACCAATAATGCCGAGGCGCTTACCCCAGATGCGATGTCCCAGCATCCATGTTGGAGACCAGCCGTCCCACTCTTTGTTCTCGATCTTGCGCATACCTTCAGAAAGACGGCGCGGAACCGCCAGAATGAGCGCCATCGTCATATCTGCGGTATCTTCAGTCATTACGCCCGCAGTATTGGTAATCGCAATACCGCGATTGTTGGCGGAGATAACATCAATGTTGTCAACGCCATTGCCGAAGTTGGCAATCATTTTCAGGTTAGGGCCAGCCTGCGCCAGCACAGAAGCATCAATACGGTCTGTAACAGTCGGGACGAGAACATCAGCAATTTTGACGGCCTCAACAAGTTCTGCTTGAGTAAACGGTTTATCGTTTTCGTTCAGGCGCGTGTCGAAAAGCTCACGCATGCGCGTTTCAACAACATCGGGCAGCTTCCGTGTCACAACCACAATAGGCTTCTTTTTTGGCATCGTCCCCGCCTTCTGTCAAAAGTTTGTAGTTTTTTAACCCTGCCCTAATCACCATATGAGTCAATGACTCAAAGGTCTTAGTGGCTCTCAGAGTTTCATTACCAAATGTTCCGGTGAAAACAAGACTTGTCAAACTCGTCTACATCTAATAGCAGCCACTATCGGAAATCGCGAGATCTAAGCTATCATACTTGTGTCGCGCTTTTAGTTAAAACTACGGATTAGCCTACGGGAAGATTTGGTATCACTATGAAAAATAAAGGTTTTCGATCTTTAACTGCACTTGCAGTTACTTTTCTCATGTTGCTCTTTGTTTCCCCATCTGTAGTTCCTGTACAGGCTCAGGCTGTTGGAGCCGGTGTTTCCGGCCTTCCGGTACCACGTTTCGTGAGTCTTAAGTCGGATCGGGTGAATGTTCGCAAAGGCCCAAGCCGTCAACATGATATTGATTGGACCTTCGTTCGCAGCCGCCTCCCCGTCGAAGTTGTTCAGGAGTATGATGACTGGCGCCGCATTCGTGATTGGGAAGGCAAAGAGGGCTGGGTCTTCAAAACATTATTGACCGGATATCGCGCAGCATTGGTAACACCCTGGCTTGAGGGCACTATTGAAACCACTCCACTTCGTAAGCGTCCAGGCCCGAATGAAGAGGTTACAGCATACCTTGAGCCACTTGTTCTCGCAGGTGTAGTGGAATGCGTTGATGGATACTGCCGCATTTCCGGCAAGGAATTCGAAGGCTGGGTAGACCAGAGCAGACTTTTTGGTGTTTACAAGAACGAAACGATCAACAACTGATCCCGATCATCAATAACGATGCAGATTCAGAGCCTCTGAGAAATCTCGGAGGCTTTTTTGCATTCAAAGGTGGAATCTGGGTAGTTTAGCTTGGTTCTTTTTCTCGAACAGTATCAGTTGCTGCTGTCCGCAGAGAACTTGGTCGTGGCATTGCAACGATGTTATAGCCACAGTCCACAAAATGCACTTCTCCGGTTACAGCGCCGGAAAGATCGGAAAGAAGGTAGAGTGCAGAGCTACCAAGCTGTTCGTTTGTGACGGACTTTCCAAGCGGTGAGTTGCTTTGCTGAAAGTTAAACAGCACTCGGGCATCCGAAACGCCGGCACCAGCGAGAGTGCGAACCGGACCGGCAGACATAGCATTCACACGAATGCCCTGTTCGCCAAAATCCATTGCCAGATAGCGCACAGAAGCCTCCAGAGCGGCTTTTGCAACGCCCATGACGTTGTAGTTCGGCATCACAACAGTTGAGCCGCCGTAAGTGAGCGTCAGCATAGAGCCGCCATTTGGCATCAGTTCAGCAGCGCGTTTTGCGACTTCAGTAAAGGAGAAGCAGGAGATTTGCATGGTGCGGGCAAAATTATCGCGCGAAGTATCCGCATAGCGACCACGCAGTTCAGTCCTATCAGAAAAAGCGATTGCGTGTACGACAAAGTCGATATTGCCCCAGGTCTTCCGAAGCTCATCGAATACATTGTCCACGCTATCAATATCTTCCACATCGCAGGGGAGTAGAATATCGCTGCCAATACTGTCCGTCAGCGGCTTAACACGGCGGGCAAAGGCGTCTCCTTGATAGGTGAAAGCCAGCTCAGCCCCTTGATCAGCAAGAGTTTTAGCAATGCTCCAGGCGATGCTGTGATCATTGGCAACGCCCATGATCAGACCACGTTTGCCCTGCATTAGCTTGCTCATGAAAAACTCCCGTGATCAATATTTGATGGGGCTGAGAGAACTCAGCCCCATCAAAATTTAGTCTTTGTATCGTTTAAACACGACGGTCGCGTTGGTGCCACCAAACCCAAAGCCGTTTGAAAGAACGCAGTTCAGTTCTGCATTATCTACGCGCTCGCGCACAATCGGCATATCCTCAAAATCAGGATCCAGCTCTTCAATATGAGCAGAAGCCGCAATGAAGTTGCCTTGCATCATAAGCAAAGAATAGATTGCTTCATGCACACCAGCAGCACCCAAAGAGTGACCAGAAAGTGCTTTAGTTGCAGAAATTGGAGGAACCTTATCGCCAAATACGGTACGGATCGCTTCAATTTCCTTGATGTCGCCAACAGGAGTGGAAGTTGCATGCGGGTTGATGTAATCCACATCACAATCAACATCCTTCAGCGCAATTTTCATGCAGCGAGCGGCACCTTCCCCACTTGGGGCAACCATGTCGTAACCGTCAGAAGTCTGGCCATAACCAACAATCTCTGCATAAATTTTTGCGCCGCGTGCCTTCGCATGTTCAAGCTCTTCAAGAACCAGAACACCGCCACCGCCTGCAATAACAAAACCATCGCGGTTCTTGTCGTAAGGACGAGAAGCCGTTGAAGGTGTATCATTGTATTTGGAGGACATTGCGCCCATGGCGTCAAACAGGTTGGAGAGTGTCCAATCCAGCTCTTCACCACCACCAGCAAATACCACGTCTTGTTTACCCCATTGGATCAGCTCATAGGCATTACCAATACAAATATTGGTTGTCGCACAAGCTGCGGAAATAGAGTAGTTGACGCCGTGGATTTTAAATGGTGTCGCGAGAGTTGCCGAGTTTGTTGAAGACATTGCTTTTGGTACAGCGGTTGGTCCGATGCGGCGAGGGCCTTTTTCGCGGGTAACGTCAGCAGCTTCAACAATAGTCTTTGTGGAAGGGCCACCAGAGCCCATAATCAGGCCAGTGCGTTCATTTGTGATAAGGTCTTCAGAGAGACCTGCATCTTCAATCGCTTGCTCCATGGCCACATAGTTCCATGCAGCGCCAGTACCCATGAAACGAGCGGTACGGCGACCAAGAGCTTCCAGAGGATCCAACTTAGGGGCACCGTGAACCTGACAGCGGAAGCCGAGCTTCTCATAGTCTTCAGCTGCAACGATGCCAGATTTACCTTCGTAAAGGCTTTGCTTGACCTCTTCGGCATTGTTGCCGAGTGGTGAAACAATACCCATACCAGTAATAACCACACGCCTCATCTAGGGTCTCCCGTGGGCTAGGCGATCCGATAGGACCGAATTCCAAAAAAGGGCCTGTCATTCCACATGACAAACCCTCGCATAATTTGATTACTTATTTTGCTTCGTCTTGAAACAGACCAACGCGCAGGTCTTTCGCAACAAAGATAGTTTCGCCGTCAGCTTTCACCCAGCCATCAGCGATTGCCAGTTTCAGACGGGAGCGCATCACGCGCTTCATGTCTACGCCAAATTCCAGCACTTTTACGTCAGGGGTAACCTGACCAGTAAACTTAACTTCACCGGTAGAAATGGCACGACCGCGACCTGGTTCACCCAGCCAGCCAAGATAGAAGCCTGTCATCTGCCACAAAGCATCAAGGCCCAGACAACCAGGCATAACCGGATCGCCCTGAAAATGGCACTCAAAGAACCAGAGGTCAGGTTTGATGTCGAACTCAGAACGAATGATGCCTTTACCGTATTCGCCACCTTCCTCGGAAATCTCAGTGATGCGATCAAACATCAGCATCGGAGGAAGAGGGAGTTGTGCATTACCTGGACCAAACAGTTCACCGCGGCCACAAGCCAGCAGAGCTTCTTTATCGTAGCTTGAACGCTTCTCGTGCATTCTATTCCCGCATAATTGTCGTTCGCCGTAGGTGCGAAACGTAGGGTTCGACTTACCTAAACGTAACGATGGTTCTATATTGACTATGCGGGCCTTCCTAACACACGTGCCCGAATATCGAAAGAGCGATGTATGTGAGTTTGCGTGTGCTCAATGTTCGCAGTTGTGTTTAACTTATACTATTCTTATTATAGTTCTGAGCAGTCTTGTTTTTCCTGCTTCCTTTTTTCTTAAACGCATTGGGTTGTTTCCCCTTATATTGAGAGCGTTTAGGTGCAGGTCAATAGGTTGCTTTTAATCTAATGCTGGTAGAATTGGTGAGTAGGTGTTAAAACTTCTTCACCCAAAAGAGCTAAACTAGGAAATATGAGTTCGATGATTGCTAACGAACATCAGGATGTAACGGGTATGCTGAGAAACGCAGGCCTTCGTCCTACACGTCAGCGCGTCGCACTGGCTGAACTTCTTTATTCTCAGGGCAACCGCCACATCTCAGCGGAAGTTCTTCACGAAGAAGCGATCCTTGCAAACGTACCTGTCTCTCTGGCGACAGTTTATAACACGCTGCATCAGTTCACTGAGGTTGGTCTGCTTCGTGAAGTTGCTGTTGAAGGAACAAAGACTTACTTCGACACCAACACGTCCGAGCATCACCATTTCTTCTTGGAACATGAAAATCGTGTGATCGATATTCCAGACAGTGGTCTGACACTGGAAAACCTTCCGGTTCCACCAGAAGGTATGGAAATCTCTCGCGTAGAAGTGGTCGTTCGCCTACGCAAGAAAGAAGCACATTAAAGCCGATCGGGAAGATTTGAGCAGCCAGGTCAAGCTGCTTCTTTCAGGATTTTCTCTTTGCTCTTGCACATCTCATAGATGATGCATCGATCGCATGCAGGCTTGCGAGCCTTGCATATATAGCGTCCGTGCAGAATCAACCAGTGGTGCGCGTGTTGCATAAACTCTGCCGGAATAATTTTTTCCAGCTTTTTTTCAACGTCCAGTGGAGTTTTTCCGGGCGCAAGGCCTAGCCTGTTCGCAATTCTGAAAAGATGCGTATCAACAGCAATGGTCGGCTGACCGAAGGCAATATTCAGTACAACATTTGCAGTTTTACGCCCTACTCCTGGCAACGCTTCCAGTTCTTCACGTGTTTGCGGCACTTGCCCGGCGTGTTTCTCAATCAGCATCTGAGAAAGCAAAAACGTATTCTTTGCCTTGTTCTTGTAGAGTCCGATGGTTCGGATTTCTTCCCGGATTTTATCCTCGCCTAAAGCCACCATCTTCTCTGGTGTGTCGGCAATCATAAACAGATGCTTCGTTGCTTTGTTAACTCCAGCATCAGTTGCCTGAGCAGAAAGAACAACAGCAACCAGCAATGTGAACTCGTTGCTATGGTTCAGTTCACCTTCAGGCTCTGGATTGTCTTTTTCAAAAGCAGCAAAAATCTCGTGAATCTCCGCTTTTGAATAACGAGATCGGGAAACTGGTTTCTTGCGTGTCGTAGAAGGCGATGCAGATTTCATTGTTTTAGCGATGTCAACCATAAGAATCTCAAAGGGTGATAAGTGACTTTGCGTATACTTTATCGCGCTATATTCTCTTGCGACATAGATTAGCAACGAATGAGAGTGCGAAATAGCACCAATGCCCCATGATTTTTATAAGCAGGATTCTTATCCCCCTTTCTTTGAGGCTGTCCTGACACCCCATCGCTCGCTTTCACCAGAAGGCGTAAACTTTGTGCTTTGGATTGTCGGCACACTGGCAGCTATGGCCTCACTTGCGCTGGTGCTTATGGGCGTGTGGCCTGCCCCGATATTACTTTCTCTTCCGGTTATATTCCTTTGGCTCGCTTTTAAACACAACATCGCAACAGCTGATACTTATGAGGAGATTAGCGTTTCTCCAACTGAAGTGCGATTGAAACACGTTTCACATAAAGGCGAGATACAAGAATTTGTACTCAACCCGTTTCACATGAAACTGCAAATAGAGCGCGATGAAGGCATTGGCGTCACTCGCATTTTAGTTCGTTCTGGCAAGCTGTTTCTTGTTGTTGGCGCTTTTCTGAACCCGGCGGATAAAACAAGTTTCGCTGCTGCATTCTCTCAGGCGCTCCACTCCGCAAGAAATCGTGGATTTGACCCTTCTTAGGTGAGAAGCTTCTTAGTTTAATTCACTCGCGTTTCGGGTGGTTCTTGTGCGCAGGATCAATTAGATTTCGAAAACAAGAAAGAAACTCAGCGGTTACGAAACATCATGCTTACTCCAGCTACATTTTCACAAGGAACCTTCGTTGAGGACAGCTCAGCGCTTGAGGACTACCGCGTCGTTCAAAAAACCCTTCAGGGCATCTCTGAGAACTGGCGAGATCAACCCTCCTTGGAAGAACTGGCCCATAGCGTTGGCCTTCAGCCCATCCAGCTTCAGCGGGTGTTTTCAAGGTGGGCAGGCATCACACCAAAGCAATTCTTGCAGGCGATCACCATAGATCATGCCCGTGCTTTGCTTCAGGAATCCGCCAGTATCCTTGAAACCTCCCTTGAAGTTGGCCTCTCCGGCCCGGCCAGATTACATGATCTGTTTGTCACTCATGAAGCCATGACCCCTGGAAGCTATAAGCAGCGCGGCGCTGGTGTCAAAATCAGTTGGGGCTTCCACCCCTGCCCGTTTGGTCTTGTTCTGCTAATGGTCACAGATCGCGGTCTCGCTGGTCTTGCCTTTGCCGATACAGGTGAACAAGAAAAAGCGCTTGCCGATATGAGTGAGCGCTGGCCTGCTGCTGAGTTTGAAGAAAACCAACAACTGACAGCCCCTTATGTCTCTCGCATATTCGAACCAGCCAACTGGACAGAGGATCAACCCCTTCGTGTTGTCTTTATCGGAACTGACTTTGAAATTCGCGTTTGGGAAACACTTCTGAAAATCCCACTAGGCAAGGCTACCACATATTCTGAGATCGCGAATAACCTGGGCAACCCAAAAGCCTCTCGCGCCGTTGGAACCGCAGTCGGCAAGAACCCGCTCAGCTTCGTTGTCCCCTGCCACCGCGTGCTTGGCGCTAAAGGCACCATGTGTGGCTACCATTGGGGCATCACCCGCAAACGTGCCATTCTGGGGTGGGAAGCAGGCGTTTGCGGTGTGTTGGACGGACTCGCGGCAACCGGGTGATCGTTTCACATCCGATTCAATCCAAATAAAAAAGGCGAGCATCTGCCCGCCTTTCAAAACTGTAGTTTCACAGCTCTTACAGGTCAAATCCGAGAATTTTACCAACGGTAAAGACGTCCTTGTCACCACGACCACAAAGGTTCATGACAATGATCTTATTTTTATCCATTTTCGGAGCCATCTTCATCACCTGCGCAAGTGCATGGCTTGGTTCCAGAGCCGGAATGATGCCCTCAACGCGGGTCAGCAGTTGGAATGCCTCCAGAGCTTCCTCATCAGTCGCCGGAACATAATTTACACGGCCAGTATCTTTCAACCAGGAGTGCTCAGGTCCAATACCCGGATAATCAAGTCCAGCAGAAACCGAATGTCCTTCAAGGATTTGACCATCATCATCCTGAAGCAGATAGGTCCGGTTGCCATGCAGAACGCCCGGTTTACCTGCATTCAGTGACGCGCAGTGCTCTTCCCCTTCAAGACCCTTACCACCAGCTTCAACGCCGTAAATCTCAACGGAAGGATCATCAAGGAACGGATGGAACAAGCCAATAGCATTGGAGCCACCACCAACAGCCGCAACAATCGCGTCCGGCAACTTGCCCTCTGCTTTCATTAGCTGTTCTTTGGTTTCTTCACCAATCACAGACTGGAAGTCACGAACCATTTCTGGGTACGGATGCGGGCCAGCAGCAGTACCAATCAAATAATACGTGTCTTCAACATTGGTCACCCAGTCACGCAGCGCTTCGTTCATCGCATCCTTAAGTGTACCAGCACCAGCGGTAACGGGAACAATTTCAGCCCCCAGCAATTTCATGCGGAACACATTTGGCTTCTGACGCTCAACATCAGTTGCACCCATGTAAACAACGCAAGGCAGTCCAAAGCGTGCGCAAACCGTTGCAGTTGCCACACCATGCTGGCCAGCGCCGGTCTCAGCAATGATGCGGGTCTTTCCCATGCGCTTTGCAAGCAGGATTTGACCAATGCAGTTGTTGATCTTGTGGGACCCGGTGTGGTTCAGCTCATCGCGCTTAAAGTAAATCTTTGCGCCGCCCAGCTCTTCTGTCAGGCGTTCAGCAAAGTAGAGTGCAGATGGACGACCGGTATAGTGGGTGTTCAAATTCTCAATTTCAGCAGCATATGCAGGGTCTGCTTTCGCATCGCTATATGCCTTTTCCAGATCAAGGATCAAAGGCATGAGCGTTTCTGCTACGAAACGACCTCCAAAATCACCAAAGTGACCGCGATCATCCGGGCCGGAACGCAATGTGTTGGCTTTCTGGTTCATCTATTCTTCCCAAATTCACTCGGCAACGCTGCGCACTTCATGCACAAAAGCCTCAATCAACTCTATGTCCTTAACGCCCCTTTCCTGCTCTACGCCGGAAGAGACATCGACAGCATTTACTCCAGAGACAGCTAAAGCTTCACGGACGTTTTCTGGGCCTAAGCCACCGGAAAGCATGATTGGCTTTCCAAGATCAAGGCCTTGTAGCAGCTTCCAGTCAAAGCTGACACCATTTCCTCCGGGAATCTCCGAATTTTTTGGCGGTTTTGCATCAAGCAGAAGCCTGTCCACCTGCGGAACATAAGGTGCAAGTGCCTCCACGTCTTCCTTACTGGAAATTCCGAAAGCCTTCATTATCGGAATTCCGAAGATCTCACGAATTTCGGCACAGCGCTCAGGACTTTCATTCCCGTGCAATTGCAGGATATCTGGTGCCACATTATCAACGATCTCTTTTAGGGATGCGTTGTCCATGTTCACAGTCAGCGCAACAATCTGTGCCTTACCACGCATATGATCAGCCAGTGTCTTGGCTTGCTCAATCGAAACATGGCGCGGACTATTGGCAAAGAAAACAAAGCCAACCATGTCGACGTTTTCTCTGATGAGCGCATCCGCTGTCTCAATCGTGGAGATGCCGCATATTTTTATCGTAGCGGAAGAAGCCATATTTGCACCGTGTTCAAGCCATATCAGAGAGATGGTTAGACCAAAATAATACGGGTTTGTCACCCTGTTCTCATCACAATAAGAACCTGCACTGGGTAGAACAAATGAGAAAACTTAAAGCTCTCCATCATAGTCTGCCAGCACTTGGTATATGCGCTCTCTTCCTCGCTACAACAAGTGATGCCCACGCACAAACTGTCTACCAAACCAGTCCGCAAGTCCCCATCGGTTTCAATCAGGCGTGTGCTGGACCTTATGCGGTTAACGCTGCAAAAGCTGGTGCACTCAACGTTCGTAGCGGACCCGGAACGAAATACGCTGTAACGGGACGCCTCTTTGCCAATCAGGTTGTAAACATTATGGACTGCCGTGGTAACTGGCTCGGCATTCGCGATCCCCAAACCACTGAGCAAATCGGCTGGATCCATAAAGGTTACACACACAGGCTATAAGCCAGACGCCGTTAAATCAGCCTCAGAAATTCACTTGCTTCTCGAAATGAATGACGGGCAGGCGTGTTCCTGAGGATTTGATTTGTCTTAAGCAATACTCAACAGGATCAACCTTCGATGCTGTTGAACTTGTGCTGTTCACAAGATACCAGTCGCCCTCTTCTACTTGTCGGAAAGCCACATAGTGCCCTCCTATATTGATTACAAAGCGGTCTCCACCAGAGTTGACCATATGACTTAAAAGCTCACGGGCCACACCTTCCTCGGCGGGTGTTTTAGTGTGCTCAATGTAGGTGATCTTGGGCTCTGGCAAACCATGCTTTTGCTGCTGAGCTTTGAGAAGCTCCAGACCTACATCAACGATACTGCCTTTATTGCGAATATCTTCTAGCGGGTCTTTGTTGTACAGCTTCTCATACTCCGCAGTTGCAACTTCTCGTGAGAGCTTTTTGCTGTCTTTTTGCAGTTCTTTACGTAGGCTACGAACATCTCGCCCTAAAACGCCAGAGGCATATCGAAGAAACTCTTCTTCAGTTTTGCTATCGTATGCCTTTAAATAGTTGACAAGGCTTGCATCCAACAGATCATCCTTGGTTGTCGCCTGAAAACCCAAACAAGCATTGATTGCATGCTTCAGACAAAATTGCCCTTCTTGCACCTCGCAAAAGAACTGCGGGTTTTCTCCGCTCGGCTTCTTGCGTGCATCCACATTGTTGCGAATGCCCGGTGCCTGATGAGTGTACTGAACCTGTATCTTCCTGTTTTCATCTGCAAGCATCTGAAGCTCAGCTTTTGCTCGCCCCAGAGTTTTCAGAATATTGGCAACTTCACCAGACTGACCAGATTGCGCCATCTCTCTGAGCTGAGAGATAGCAAGTCTGACAAAGGTCGCTTGCTCATCAAAAATCTTTAGTTTGTCCGGGTCCTTCACATATTTACGCATTGCAGAGAGGCGTCCTGATAATGCTTCTGCATCTCGCAGTGAAATTGCAGGCGCTGCATCAAGCCTTGCTTCTTTGGCAACTTGTTGTTCTTGCTTTCGGCGTGCCAATGCTTTTGCGTTCATTGCTCTTGCACGATCAAGAATAGCGTTCAATTGATCACGATGTTGCTCAAGTGAAGCCATTACGACTGCGAGGCCCTCTAGTTCATTATCATTTATGCGTTCCTTAGCGTAAGGCATCGCCAGCTCAAACAAGACCTTGATCGTCTCAAATTCAGTTTGAAGGTCAGGGTCGGTAATCAGTATCTGCTGGCGAAGGAACACGCTCTTGCTGGCATCAAGTGACTCGTATTGTTGAGCATACTCAGCTTTTGTTTTCGGAGCCGCTGCCTCTTCTCTTCTGTTTGGCTCTTCAAAAGAAGGCGTTCCTTTTTCAGCGCAGGCTTCTGTGTTCTGGATGATGCTTCCAAGCTCAATCAGCCGCTCCTGAGCATCCTCAAGCTGGTTTTCTGAGATCAGATGATCTGCCTGACTGCTCAGCTGCTCCCATAACAGCTGGTAGGTCATAAATTCATCTTGCAGGTTTTGATCAGAAAACTGCGGGCTTCTTATCATGACTTTGTTGAAGCGTCCGATCAGTTCATCCAGTTGTTGACGGCAGGTTTTCAGGGAAGCTGTAACCAATGGATCAGGCTGCTGTTCTTCACTTGCTCCTTCGGTTCCTGAAGGCTGTGAGCTTGCCGGTATTGCATTTCGAACGCACTCTTCCAAACTCAGGATTACACGTTCAAAGTCCTGAAGACGAGAATGGGCATCCACTGAATTCCCACTTGCAATCAAAGCATCAATCTGACTGGAAAATTCCCCAGAAATCACTTTGTATGTTAAATACTCATCCTGTTGAAATTCCTGCTGAAACTGTGGATTCTGCCCCACAGCATCAGCACGGCGAGCTGATAACTGGTCAAGTTGCTTCCGGCAATCCTCTGATGAGACCTCTGTTTTGTCCTCCGAGGGGCCGGTTTGCTGCTCACTGTGAGAACCATCTGCGGCCCTCTGTTCAGTTTCAGCCGCATTCTGTTTGCTCTCCAGAAACGAGAACATCGAGTTGATCGCATCTTCGCAACTAGCAAGTTTGCCGCGTGCTTCCTGAAGCTTCCGCTCAGCAATATGCTGAAGGCCTTCCTTAATATAAGATTGGGCTGCACTCGCATACTGGGCGAAACTACCCGAAATTTCAGTATGTTTTATGCCAGCACCTGTCTTAAGGACCTCACTCAGGTTGATTTGAGCCTCTTCTAAAGCACTTTTGCATCCAGCAAGTGCTTTACTCAACGCATTTTGCGCAGCGTTACGTCCAGTTGTTTTTTGCTCAGGTTGCGCTTGAGGTTCACTTTGCGCATTGCCGGCAGGTTTGTTTTGCTCAGCGATCTTATACTTTTCCAACTGTCGTATCTCAGCTTGCAGAGCGGCGATTTTGCTTACAACCTTCTCTTCAGCCGCTCGTCCCTCTCCTTCTATGAGAACTTGTGTATCTGCAATCAGGTTAATTGCCTTCTGATAATGCTTCTCAAACGGTCGTTTGGCGGCTTTGTCTTCAATCTGGTTGATCTGATTATAGTAGAATTGAATCTCGATCTTATGGTTTTTCAAATCCTGCTTGTATTTGTCATCAAGCGGTGCCCAGGTGTTGGTTCCGACGGCATATTCAACTTGCTCAACAGCCTGTGCAATTGATTTAAGAGCCGGGTCAATCTCATCAAAACTGACGCTTTTAATCAGGCCCTCTGCTACCTTGACAAGATCCCTGGCTCGTCTGTGCTTTTCTGCAAAATATTTTTGCTCAGCGGCAGTGGCGAGCGTTTTACGCAGATCATACGCCTTACTAATTCGGGCTTTAGCATCCTGAACAGTTGCTTTTGCCCCCGCCAGCTTATCCTTTTCATTTGGTGCGATGGTGAGCAGTGTATTCAGACCCTGCAACGGAGAGTCCAACTGAAACAACATATCACCCGCGCCTTGCAGGTTCTTCTCCTTAATACGTTTTGCAGCCTCTCGGGCACATGCTTCACCCTGCTTAAAGACTTGATCAAACTGTTCTTTTTGCTCCTTAGTGCGAAGCGTCTTCTTCTGTGCTTTGTAATGGTTGAGCAGATCAATTCGTTCCTGCAATGCTACCTGCTTGCCAGCAATGAGAGCCCCTTCAGTAGAAGGAGCGCGGGCTCCGCCACTCTCCTCCATAAACAGTTGGCCCATCGCATCCAGTATGGCATCCACATCATCCAATGCACCATTAGCTTCAGCGTGGTCTTTTTTCTTCAGAAAGCCGTCTACTCGTGAAATGTAATCATTGCAGCTCTTATGCAGGGTTGAGAAAGTGTCTAACCGTGCGGGAGACTGAAGTTGTTTCTTCTGCGAAACGTATTTTTTCAGCTGCTTCTTACAGGCTTCATTGGCCTTCTTGCAGTGTGTTGCTATAGCAGCTTGTGTCGGGTCTCCATCATGCCTATCAAAAGGCCAGGACATGACTTTGAAGATCTTCTGCGCCCATTGGTGTTCGGTGACGTCAATCTTACCCTTAGACATATAGAGATTCCTGATCCTGACCTGCTTAAGAGGCATAAATTAAGGAAGCACAATATCTATAAAATCGCAGACCCCTCATATGTATTTGAAAGGTAGGGTGAAGAGAGTTTTATGGCGGTTTGCCGGGTTTGAAAGAGATTTAGCTAATAAGCTAACTGCTGAGATATAATATAGACCCATCAGTCAGGTAGGGGGATAAAAGCACCACATCAACGGCGCTTTTATCCATTTCAAAATTCTGTCAGACCTACGTGATATTGTAGGCGGCAATAGCAGCCATGTTAAAGATCTCGCTGTCTTTCGCGCCCATCCGCACAATCTGAACCGGCTTATCCATCCCCACCAGCAGTGGGCCGATCAGTGTGGAACCTCCCATCTCCTCCAGCAGCTTTGTTGCAATGGAAGCAGAGTGGAACGCAGGCATAACGAGCACATTTGCAGGGCCGTTCAGGCGGCAGAATGGATAAGCTGCCATCTTCTCCATGTTAAGAGCGATATCTGCACCCATTTCACCGTCATATTCAAAATCAACACGGCGGCGATCAAGAATTTTTACAGCTTCCTGAAGACGCTCAGTACGCTCCCCTTTCAGATGTCCGAATGTGGAGTACGCCAACATGGCAACACGTGGCTCAGAGCCAAGGCGACGTGCAACGTGAGCAGCTTCCTCGGCAATATCTGCAAGCTCTTCAGAGGTTGGCATATCGTGAACCGCTGTATCTGCAACAAGCACAGTTTTACCCGGTGAAATCACAATGGAAACACCAATAACGCGATGCCCCGGCTTCGTGTCGATACAGCGGTTGATTGTGTCCAGCGCGACGGAGTAGTTGCGTGTGGTTCCCGTGATAACGCCATCTGCATCACCCCGTGCCACCATAATAGCCGCCCAGTAGTTACGGTCATTGTTGACGAGGCGTTGACAGTCGCGCAGCAAATAGCCCTTACGTTGCAAGCGAGAGTACAGGTACTCGGCATAATCTGCGTTGCGGGTTGAAGAACGCGCACTTTCCAGACGAATGCCCGGACGGTTCACATCCACCCCGGCAGATGTTGCATTAGCGCGGATTTCATCCTCACGTCCCACAAGGATCGCTTCACCCAGCCCCTGAGATACAAAGGCAGATGCTGCACGAATAACCGCTGGTTCCTCACCTTCTGCAAACACAATACGTTTCGGATTCTGGCGAACTTTGGAGATGATCCGTTGCAGCGTTCCGGCAATAGGATCGCGGCGACCCTGAAGCTGAGCACCATAAGCATCCATGTCCACAATCGGACGACGCGCCACGCCGCTATCCATCGCAGCTTGCGCAACCGCTTGCGGAATGCGGGAGATCAGACGTGGATCAAACGGAACCGGAATAATATATTCGGGACCGAAACGAGGACGGCTTCCTCTGTATGCAGCAGCCACTTCATCAGGAACATCTTCCCGAGCCAGATCAGCAAGTGCTTGTGCACACGCAATCTTCATCTCATCATTAATGGTGGTTGCATGAACATCCAGCGCTCCACGGAAGATGTAAGGGAATCCAAGAACGTTGTTCACCTGGTTCGGGTAGTCAGAACGCCCCGTTGCAACAATTGCGTCCGGGCGCACTTCCTTAGCTTCTTCCGGTGTAATTTCCGGGTCAGGGTTTGCCATAGCAAAGATAATCGGGTTCGGAGCCATGCTCTTCACCATATCCTGCGTCAACGCACCTTTAACGGATACGCCAAAGAATACATCCGCCCCATCCATAGCTTCTTCAAGCGTGCGCTTGTCAGTCTTTACTGCATGTGCGCTCTTCCACTGGTTCATCCCAGCTTCACGGCCCTGATAAATCACGCCTTTGGTATCGCAGAGAATAACGTTCTCATGCGGAACACCCATAGCCTTAACAAGCTCGATACACGCGATACCCGCAGCACCCGCGCCATTACAGACAACTTTTACGTCTTTCATGTCGCGATCTGTCATATGCACCGCATTGATCAGGCCAGCCGCTGCAATAATAGCAGTGCCGTGCTGATCGTCGTGGAACACCGGAATATCCATTATCTCACGAAGGCGCTGCTCGATGATAAAACAATCAGGGGCTTTAATGTCTTCCAGATTGATGCCACCGAAAGATGGGCCGAGGTACTTAACAGAGTTGATGAACTCCTCAACATCCGTGGTATCAACCTCAAGGTCAATGGAATCCACATCAGCAAACCGCTTGAAGAGAACAGACTTCCCCTCCATCACAGGCTTTGAAGCCAGCGCACCCAGATTGCCCAGACCCAGAATGGCTGTGCCGTTGGAGATAACGGCAACCATATTGCCTTTTGTGGTGTAGTCGTAAGCACGGCTTGCATCTTCCGCAATCGCCAGCACCGGAACAGCAACGCCAGGAGAATAGGCCAGACTCAGATCGCGCTGAGTAGCCATAGGCTTGGTTGGCGATATTTCCAGCTTGCCCGGCTTGCCTTCATTGTGGAAGGCAAGAGCGTCCTGGTCAGTAAAGCTGACTTGCGAGCTCGCTGTTTGATCAGTGGTTGGCATGCGAAAAATTCCTCACCCTTTAAAGCAGTGTTCCGTGCAAATATCTCAGGCAGACATTATCCCCGTAAATTCGCGTTCTCAAGTTGAGAACTCAACGGACACGGGTGAAACACATAGAACCTTTTGCTAGTGTTCGCGCCATGACTACAGCAGAAATTCAAAAGCCTTCCCCAGCTAAAGGCCGCGTCACTCCTATGATGGCGCAATATATTGAGATTAAGACCGCAAATCCGGACAGTCTCCTGTTCTACAGAATGGGTGATTTCTATGAGTTGTTCTTTGAAGACGCAGAGGTTGCCTCTCAGTCTCTTGGCATCACGCTGACCAAACGCGGCAAGCACAATGGTGACGATATCCCAATGTGCGGCGTTCCTGTGCACGCGGCTGATGATTATCTGCAAAAACTGATTGGCCTCGGTCATCGTGTCTCCGTTTGTGAGCAAACCGAAGACCCGGCTGAAGCCAAAAAGCGCGGTTCCAAGTCTGTGGTTCGCCGTGATGTTGTTCGTCTCGTTACGCCGGGCACGATCACCGAAGACCGCCTTCTCGATGCCCGCCGCAACAATTTCCTTGCCTCTCTGGCACGGGTGAAGGGTGGCAGTGCCGCAGATGGTAACCTCTACGGTCTGGCGTGGATTGATATGTCCACCGGCATGTTCCGCGTGGCTGAGAGCGATGACGTTCGCCTCGCCGCTGACCTTGCCCGCATTGATCCTTCCGAGCTGGTGCTGGCAGATGCTCTGCTTCAGGAAACCGAGCTGCGTGCGACAGTCGAAGGGCTTGGCGCTGCAATCTCTCCGGTTCCCCGTACCTTTTTTGACGGTGCAACCGCACAAGATCGCCTTTCCACCTACTTCTCCGTGGGCACGCTCGACGGTTTCGCCAACTATTCCCGCGCTGAGCTGATCGCCGCCAGTGGAATTCTGGCTTACATCGACAAAACCCAGCTCGGCGAGCGTCCTCCGCTGGACCCGCCAGTGAAAGAAGCTGCCGCCGGTCAGTTGCTCATTGATCCGGCGACCCGTGCCAATCTGGAGCTGACCCGTACCCTTTCCGGTGAGCGTCGCGGCAGTCTGCTGTCTGCTATCGACAAAACTGTCACTGGTGCTGGCTCCCGCCTGCTCGCAAGCCGCCTTGCTGGTCCGCTGACAGACCCGGCCCAAATCCGGGACCGTCAGGATACCATCGCGTTCTTTGCCTCCGACACCATGCAGCGCGAGGATATCCGCGCCCTGCTCAAATCCGCACCGGATATGTCCCGCGCCCTCTCCCGTCTGGCTGTGGACCGTGGCGGCCCGCGTGACTTGCAGTCCATCGCCTCTGCTATGAAGTCCGCCCGTGAAATCGCTGGCCTTCTGGCTTCTGGCGGTATCTGCCCGCAGGAAGTCGGCTTTGCGGTGCAAAAGCTGGAGCAAGCCCCGCACGCATTGGGCGAAAAGCTCGGGCAGGCCATTGCCGAAGAGCCGCCGCTTCTTAAACGTGATGGTGGCTTCATCGCGCCCGGCTATCATCCCGATCTTGATGAGCTGAAAGCCCTGCGTGATCAAAGCCGTAAGGTCATTGCCCAGATGCAGGCCGATCTTGCCGAAGAGCTTGGCATTCGCTCCCTCAAGATCAAGCACAACAACGTGCTTGGCTGGTTCATGGAAGCGCCGACCGCCCAGTGCGACCCAATGAAGGGCGACCCTGCCCGCTTCATCCATCGCCAGACCATGGCGGGTGCTATGCGCTTCACCACCACCGAACTGGCGGACCTTGAAAGCAAAATCGCCAGCGCGGGTGAACGTGCTCTGGCAATCGAGCTGGAAATCTTCAATGAGCTGACCCGTGCCGTGGTTGAAGCCGGAGCGCTCATCAAGGCCGCCGCCGAAGCGCTGGCGGTTCTTGATGTGTCGACCTCCCTCGCCGTTCTGGCAGAGGCAGAAAACTACATCCGCCCGACGGTAGATGGCTCCCTTGCTTTCACCATCAAAGGCGGTCGCCATCCTGTGGTGGAACAGGCCCTGCGCAAATCCGGCGAGCCGTTTGTGGCAAACAATGCTAACCTCGGCCCGCAGGAAACCTACGAAAACGGCCAGATCTGGCTGATTACCGGTCCAAACATGGCTGGTAAATCCACCTTTCTGCGCCAGAATGCGTTGATCGCCGTGCTTGCGCAAATGGGGAGTTTCGTTCCCGCAACAAATGCCCATATCGGCGTGGTTGATCGCCTGTTCTCCCGCGTAGGCGCTGCGGATGATCTCGCCAGAGGTCGTTCAACCTTCATGGTTGAAATGGTGGAAACCGCCGCCATCCTCAATCAGGCCACCGACCGCTCCCTCGTCATCCTCGACGAAATTGGACGCGGAACAGCAACGTTTGATGGTCTTTCCATCGCATGGGCAGCCATCGAGCACCTGCACGAAACCAACCGCTCCCGCTCCCTGTTCGCAACCCACTACCATGAGATCACAGCGCTTTCTCAGCGTCTCGAACGTCTCAACAACGCCACCGTGCGTGTGAAAGAGTGGAAAGGCGACGTGGTCTTCCTGCATGAGATCGTCGAGGGCGCAGCAGACCGCTCCTATGGTATTCAGGTAGCAAAACTGGCGGGTCTGCCGAAAACTGTCGTCAGCAGAGCGCAAAAAATCCTCACACAGCTGGAAGAGCAGGACACCAACAAACCCTCCGAAACTCTTCTGGACGATCTGCCGCTCTTTGCCTCCTTCTCCCAGCCTCTGGAAACCATTCCGGAACCGGAAGAACACGAGGAAACCAGCGTTTCCAATGAGCTTGCAGAGCTTCTGGATACCTTCGACCCGGACGACATGACCCCTCGTCAGGCTCAGGAGGCGCTCTACGCCCTCAAGCAAAAGCAAAAAGAGCTAAGCGCAAACTAAAAGCCTTTGAGCAACATCTCAGCTACAGAGCTGGACCCCATAATATGCAGCACAAAAAGCACCGCTGGACCCTCTCCGGCGGTGTTTTCACGTGAAACCTCTTTACGAGGTGGGCAAGGCAAGCAGGCAATGCCTGCGCAGTATGAGTAAACAAGTTTCTTCGGCATTGGCTTCTTGCCTTGCCCGGACGTTTTTGCAGGAGGCTAAGGCCAAGCTCCAAAAGACACTTGGAGGAGGCATCTCTCCTAAAAGAGTGACTCCCAGTGCTGGCGCCCTTTGGTTTGACCGGACATCCGCTATCCCTCAACACTGTTGGTGAAAGGGGAACCTCCACGAACCCGCTGCAAGGTGCGTTACCCCTCACAGTAGCTCCGTCCAGCCCACACCAATCTGAGGGACGTTCCCCCAGCTGCCCGTATGCGTGAGCTTGAAAATGATTATGCAGCAGGTTTGAGGGAGGGGGATAAGTTTTCTTCAAGTCTTCGAGCTTTTTGCTTCATTCGACGTCATCCCGCACAAACGAAGTGCGATGCGGGAACCAGAGCAACACGCCCAACCGCTTACAGTCTCCGCTCTGGATACCAGATCTCCGCTCTACTCCGTCTAGCATGACGGCGGTGGGTAGCCATTTGTCTGGGCACTAAAACTGGAGCAAAGCGTCTCTTAATGGAGCAGGGGCCCTCCCCACGGTGTCATCCCGGCCCCGCGCCGGGATCTATAACCCCTTGCGTTTGTGAGGGAATGTAGAGGCAGTCTCATACTCTTCTTACGGCGCAGGCGCAGCAAGATACCCTGACACGCAGACCATCATTCAACACTGGCTCAAGTGGGTATGGATACCGGATCTCCGCTCCGCTCCGTCCGGCATGACGACGACGGGTAACCATTTATGTGAGCGCTGAAATTGGAGCAAAGCACCGCCCCACAGTGTCATCCCGGCCCCCGCGCTGGGATCTATAACCTCCTTGCGTTTGTGGGGGAATGTAGAGGCAGTCTCGTGCTCTTCTTACGACGCAGGCGCAGTAAGATACCCCGACACGCAGGTGATTATTCAGCACTGGTTTAAGGGGGTATGGATACGGGATCGTCGCTCCGCTCCGTCCGGCATGACGGAGGGTGCAACCATTCTTCTGGGCGTATCAATTCAAGTAAAGCACTTGCTCCTGTCGTCATTCCTGACTTGATCAGGGATCTATAACCCCTTGCGTTTGTGGGGAATGTAGAGGCAGTCTCGTGCTCTTCTTACGACGCAGGTGCAGTAAGATACCCCGACACGCAGGTCATTATTCAGCACTGGTTTAAGGGGGTATGGATACCGGATCGTCGCTCCGCTCCGTCCGGCATGACGGAGGGTGCAACCATTCTTCTGGGCGTATCAATTCAAGTAAAGCACT
>CANMBS010000010.1 GCA_947496145.1 uncultured Pseudovibrio sp. | reverse complement strand
ACCCCAAACTCAGACAAACTTATCCCCGCACCGCAAAAATCTATCAACGCAGACACAAAACTTATCCAACAAACACCAGTAACCCGACACGCTCAACCCAAGCAGACATGACCCGGCACCCTCAAGCCCCGGATTCAAACCAAAGACATTCCGGCAAACCAGCTCCGCCAGCCTCATCCAGCCAACACAACATCACGGGTCAAATCCTAAGAATGGACCAAAACGGGAACATGCCTCATCATCCAAGCAATGCAAAACTGCAGGACGGTGAAAGCCGGGTTCTTTGAAAACCGAATAGGAAAGAAAACGCAAACGCGCCAAAGCGCAGCAATGCGGAACAAAGCTAATGAGTTGCTGAGTTGCTGAGTTGCTGAGTTGCTGAGTTGCTGAGTTGCTGAGTTGCTGAGTTGCTGAGTTGCTGAGTTGGACAAACATAAAAGGGCAGTCAAGACAACGAAAAACAACTCAGCACTATGCATGTTCTGCAAACACCACCGAACATGAACTTAGGCCTGCTGCAAAACGCAAGCAGAAACACACAACCAAAAGGAGAGATTATCCACCACTAGCAGCCTAAAGAAACTGCTATGAATGCATAGCTAAATCAAAACAACAAAAGGCAAGCAATCGCTTTGCTAAAAAACAAAGAAGCTTCTTACCACCAATCCCCCTCACATCTGCGAAGGACCTCAATCATACCAAAACCCGCCTAAGCACTAAACCAGCGAGCTTCACTATGAAAGCCAAACTCGCAAGTTAGGCTTCAAGTACCATATTATCTCAGAGCGAAAGCCGTAAGCCAGTGAATATGCAAAGCCATTTCCAACCGCTCGCGGCAACAAAAGTACATACAAGAGAAACAAGCAGGCATTGAGAAGGTAACTGCAAAGCAAGGCCTGACCTTCCTACCGATAGCATCCTATTGATAACGAGAGTAGGAGTGAAACCCGTTTAATGTAAAGATAACCAGTCTCTCGCCGCCCGTTGTGCCTCCGCAATTTGCATGGAGGACATTTCTTGAGAGACCTCACGGCGATATCGCACAGCTTGGGTGCTTCCGCGCATAGCTGCCAGATTGAACCATTTATGAGCTTCTACCAGATCACATGCACCAGCTTTGCCCGACGCCGCATCCAGCCCTCGACGCAACAGAGAATCTACTTCGCACACATTCTGCTTAACATGTCGATGAATTACGCCATCAAACTGCAACACACTCATAAACACTTCTCCTAAACACAGTGAACTGGTGTTCGTATAGCCATTATCTTTTCTGAGGTTGCCTGAATAAGAACTCACCCACTCAACTCAACCTTACGTCGCGTACTATTAGATTTCCACACTCTGAAGAGCTCGTTAAAAACAATAATTGAAACTGAAAATTGCGCTCAAAACATATAATTTAGGCAGTTTTGCCACGCAGTAAATAAAGGTAAATTGCCGGGTTCATTTGAAGGATTGTGCGAATCAGCAAATTGCTTTTCGAAAGAACACACCTTGCACAATTCCCGCCTTACGATAAGGTAAGCTGATCTTAAGCAAGCTTTAGTGTTTTGGGAGGAACCATGAAAGCAACCCTGATTAAAGCGTCACTGACCGCCGCGTTATCGATTGGCCTGATCACCTCAGCCTTTGCAGCAGACGTAACGGGCACCTGGATACGCGCAAATGGATCAGCCAAGATTAAAATCACAAAATGCGGGAGCAATCTTTGTGGCAACATCGTTTGGCTGAAAAAACCCAGAAAAGACACCAAAAACCCGGATCCTGCACTTCGGAACCGTTCGTTAATTGGCTCAAAGACAATTTTGGGTATGAAACCAGCTGGCAAAAATAGCTGGAAGGGGAAACTTTATAACGCAGAAGATGGCAAAACCTACTCAGGCAAAATGAACCTCGTCTCTGCAAACAAACTAAAGCTTGAAGGGTGCGTCCTTATCTTCTGCAAAGGAGATACCTGGTCTCGTACAAAATAAGCTATTTGTCAGGGTGATCCCGGCGAAGCCGGATAGATACCGCACCATATACGTCCACCAACTCAGCTCTGTGATCAGGTGGACGTATACCCAGCAACTTCGTCATATTTTTGCGGTATCGAGGGGCACTCACAGCAGCCCCTTTGTCCAACTCAAAGTTTCATGTAAATCTTGCAGAGCAAATGCCCGGTCACCAGCCAAAGATCACTCAGATGCGGGCGCAACCTGATAACAGCTTCGGCGCAAGCTCATACTTCCCACATCAGCAGCACAAGTCCGGTCAGGGACGTGGTGCACCAACAACCCAACGTCAAAAGATCAGCTTGAAGCCTTCATGAGTAGCGATAAAACCGTTACTGGCATAAAAACGATGTGCCCCTGCACGCTCTTTATGGGATGTGAGCTGCATCATGCAACAGCCACGCTCCTTTGCCAGCTCAATTGCATGGGCGAGCATTTGCTGCCCTATGCCTTTGCCGCGCATGTCTGCACGTGTATGCATACTTTCAATCTGGCCTCTTGGTTTGCCGTTAAAAGCCAGCCCTTTGACAAAAGTAAGCTGAAAAGTAGCAATCAGCTCCCCACCCTCAAGCTCTCCCACATAAATTGATGTATTGGGACACCGCAAAATCTCATTGAAGGCAGGTGCGTAATTTTTAAGCATTCCACGCTCCAGCTCAACACGTTGTGAAGACGCTCCGCCATTCATCATCGCCACAATCGCGTCCAGATCATCACTCTTAGCAACTCGTATTTTCAAAACCAAACATCCAAATTTCAATTAGCTACAAATCTTTGAATCACGCGCTATCTTAGCAACACCAAATGTGGTTTTACGAAAACTGTCTCCTTTCCACAAATGAGGCCATCTCACGCCTATCTGAGTTTGCTCCAACACATGCTCGCGTGTTGGAAACTGGCTCAAAGCAAAACCGCTACTGCGTATAACCACGTTCCAGTCACGCAGCACATCGCTATCGCCCATATCCCAAAGCAGAAAGCAGTCCTGACGAGGCGGTGACTGAGGCTGAAAATTCCAGGTCACATGCCGGGCATTTGTCAGGCTCGCCCGCAAGTTGCCACCAGTGTACTCATCAAGGGAGACAATGGTTGACTGTGCCGCCTGCGGGTACCGGGCCTGAAGCTCTTCCGCAACTGCTGCATAAGGCTTCATATGCCGGCAATACCCACCACACATTGTCCGGTCGGGGGCAAGAAAGCCTGAAACGCGGATTCCCAGCACAACAGCCACAAGCACAAGAAGAAAACCACAATACACGTTCACAGAACGCGCAGAATAATGGCACTTTGAAATCCAGAAAAACACAACAACAGGCAGCAACAGCAACACTGGATGCATATGCCGTTCTTTAATGTACTGCGCACCACTCAAAACCACTCCCACAAAAGCAAGTGTCAGAGATATGAGTAGCACTCTCAAAAGCAACGCACCCACTTGTTGGGTCTGGCCACTCAAATCATCCTTGATTGACTGAACAGAAAGGCTGCGAAAAAATACGAGAGTCACACAGGGCAAAAACGGCAAGGAAAACCCGATGAGGCTTACAAACAATCGCAATTCTCCGGTAAGAACACCCGTCTGACTGCTCCCCTCGCCGCCCTGACGCATCACGTTCAAAGCTGAGCCTACCAAAGCCTGATCATGGCTAACCACCCAATAAAGGTAAGGGGAATATAATATTGCGGCAACCACTGCGGCAATCACAAGCAGAGATATCCGAAGCTGGCCCCGCCAATACGGGACGCTTAATGCTGCCAGAAAAAGCGCAGCAGGAACAATATAATATGAATGTTTGGAGAGCATCCCGACCCCAAGCGCCACACCCAAACACAGCGCAGACAGAACACTGCGCACCTTAAGAACCCATAGGAAACAATAGATCGTTGCGCTGGAAGCCGCCATTAACACCGCTGTATGCGTGACACCTTCATGCAGATTAAATCCGATCTGGTATAAAGCCACATACGAATAGACAGAAAGGGCTGATAGCTTTTCATCAGGAATTGCCTGTCGCGCTACTCCATAAAGAAACAGAGCAAAGCAAAGCACCAGCGCATATTTTAAGATCAGAAAACTCCAGAGTGTTGGCCCCAGCACCTTTTGAACCGCATAAAGTAACCACTCATAAATCGGCGGCTGGCGCACCTGATACCCCAGCCGCAATTCCTGAACGAAGACATTTTCGATCATGTCATCCGTGCTGAGGGTGGGGGAGAAATAGCCTCGCAAAATACCGTGTAGCAACAGATAGCCCAACACGAGCACAAAAACACCGGCAGGTCGCCACCAAAACCGGCTGGAAACAACCCCCTGCAACATACCCGATCCTCCAAAACACCAGCCTCAAAGGGACGAAGGCAAAGTGAGCACATAAGAGCAACTGAAGAGGAAGGTTAAACAGGCAGCTATCTGGCAAAAAGAACAAGAACCACAGATCGCAGTGTTCGCTGGACCATGTGGCTCTCAAAGCACAATAAAGGCTGCTATACCCTAAGATCTGCGGAGTACTTCTCCACACGGGTGAGCAATGAGGCCGCTCCCTTCTGATCTGAAGAAAGCACAAAGCCAAGACGCTCAGCTGCACTGTTGCCCAGATTGCAGGAACTTGCCCAGATGATAAACGGAGCCAGCAACATCGGTAGCGCAACCGGCATGACCCAGAGCCACAACGAGGCTGCACCAATCCAGCTTAGCCCGATGCTCACCGCCCCAACTGCACTCACCCACCAGACACCCCGGATGCACTCAAGTAGCGGAAGCTGGCCAGCATCTCTGTGCGCATTGGTCCATCCACTGTCCCGTCCCATCAAAACTTCAAAGACAGAACGACACTGAAAAGCCATAAGCACCGGAGCAAAGATTGCAGAGCTGATCAGCTCAACAAATCCGCCAAGCACGCCCTTTCTGGAGGTTGCTTCACTTCCTGAAAACACTTCTTTGAGCACAACAAGTGTCTTGGGTAAAACCAGAAGCGCAATCACACCAAAGAGTAAGGCCCCGCCTTCATAAACAGCGGAAACAGGGAGGTGCCCCAGAACTGGGAGGTGGTTTTGGAAAGTGTAGGCCTGTAAAACAGGTAGGTCGAGCGGGGAAAACAGGCTGGCGAGCAAAAACGCAGCCCAGACCGGGGAACTGAGGTAAGACATAATGCCAAGCGCCAGAGACAACCGGCCCCACGGCGTTAATCCACGCGCGCCAAGCACACGCGAATGTTGCAGGTTGCCCTGACACCAGCGCCGGTCGCGAGCAGCATAGCCAAGAATATTTTCCGGAGCAGCCTCATAGGAACCAGTGATGCGCGGATCACACTCAACCTGCCATCCGGCACGGGCCAGAAGCACGGCTTCAACACTGTCATGACTGAGAATATGACCACTGAACGCAGCAGTGTCATCAAGTTCCGGCAAACCACAGCTTGCCGCAAAGGCGCGGGTGCGGATAATTGCGTTATGCCCCCAGAAAGGACCGCACTCACCCTGCATTGCCGCCAGACCGGAGGCAAACGCGCGGCCAAACATGCCGGAGGCAAACATCAGGCTGCGCCCGAAATAACTTTTCAGGCCAACAAGCATAGGCACGGTTTGCAGCAGGCCAAGGTTCGGTTCAGCCTCCATGCGTTCAACCATATGCACCAGCGTATCAGCACGCATCAGGCTGTCCGCATCCAGCACCACCATGTAGCGATAAGCCCCGCCGCAGCGGCGCACAAACTCTGCCACATTGCCCGCTTTACGTCCGTGATTGTCTTCCCGGCGGCGATAGTAAATCACCTGCTCCGAGTAACGTGTCACCAACGCACGAACAACCTGCTCTTCCTGTGCTGCAATCTCATCATTGCGGCTGTCAGAAAGCACGTGCCAGTGAAACACATGTGTCGCATTTTTTGCCCGCAGATCATCCATCATGGCCGCAAGGCGTGCAGCAACTTCAGCTGCATCCTCATGATAAACGGGCATTAAAATTGCGGTTTCTCCAGCGGGCAGATACTGCGGATTACCTTCCAGCTCTCTGACAGCACGCCCGTAAAGCAGGCCAAGCAGAGCAGTTGCCCCGCCCCACGCAAGCCAAAGCGTGCTGACAAACAGCAGCACGACCCGAACCAGCTCCCACATATTAAGCTGGTCAGCGCTCAGCGCCGCATAAAACATACCCGTAAAGCTGAAGGAAAGAGCAAGGCACACCACAAAAGCCGCAGCCCGCCGGTGCCCAACCCCTTCACGAAGCGGCTTTTCCATAAATTAACGCCCTGAAACTGTAGAGATTTTTTTCAATGAGCGTACAGGCTTTGCAGCAAGCGCAGAGTATCCGCGCTTCATCAGTACCCGCTTAAGAACGGTAGAAAACCAGCTATCGCCCGCAGAAAGATCCTGCTCAGGCATGGCAAGCGGCGCAACAGGACCGCTGCTCAGGTGAACGTGTGTATTCAAAATTTCAGATTTCATAGGTCTCATTAGCTCCACCCCCACTGGTAAAGCCACTCTTCAGAAATTGCTTTCTCGCCATCAGTCAGCTGAAGGCGCAACTCAACCGGAACTTCAGGATTGTCCCGTTCCACATCTAAAAAGACGCGATAAATTCCCAGTTCCTCGATGTAGCGCGTGTCCGCAAACACCACTTTTCCGTTTAAAGCAGCGTTCTCGATAAATGGTTTGGTCCGCTCAAGCTTCGTTCCGTTCAACCCGCTTTTCGAATACATGGAGGCATCAAAGTCCACGACAAACTTACGTGAAAGAGCATCCTCATCAGAAGCGGAGTGCCCGGCTTTGCCTGTGCGTGTATCAGCAACCGGCATAAGCTCACGTTCAGACGCACTGGCTTCAAAGCCCCAGGACATCTTGTAGTGGAACGAAAGTTCATCACCGGCTTTTACTGGCTCATCAGGAGACCAGAAGGCAACGATATTGTCGTTCACTTCCTGATCTGTCGGGATCTCTGCCAGCATAATGGCACCCTTCCCCCAGTCTTCGAGCGGTTCGATCCAAAGGCTTGGGCGCTTTTCGTAGTGTGCCTCAAGGTCCTGATAATGATCAAAGTCACCATCCCGCTGCATCAGGCCAAACCCTGCCGGAGATCTGGCCCCGATAAAGGAAAGCTGAAGCTGCTTCGGATTAGACAGAGGTCGCCATGCTGCATCACCATTGGCAAAACGCAGCTTCAACCCGTCACTGTCGTGAACCTCAGGGCGAAAATCATCAAAACCTACCCGGTCGTTTTCGCCGTAAAGATACATGGAGGTCAGCGGTGCAACACCTAGCCGCTCCACATCACTGCGAAAGAAAAGATGTGCCGTAACACCCACTTCGGTCTGTTGACCGGGTTTGAACACAAACTGGTAAGCCCCGGTTACACTCGGGCTGTCAAGTTCGGCCCACACAGTTACCTTGTCAGAGCCATCTTCTGGCTTAGCAAGATAAAACGCTGTGAAATTTGGAAACTCTTCAGGCTTGCCGCTGGCCGTATCAATCGCCAGTGCCCTCGCCGAAAGACCGTAAACATTGCCCGCCCCGAGTGCACGGAAGTAACTGGCACCAAGGAAAGCCACCAGCTCATCCATGCGCCCTTCCACGTTCAGCGGATTCATCAAACGAAAACCAGCAACACCGGGAAAAGCAACATCCCTCAGCGAAGCGCTCAGCTCAGCATCGTGATACTCAAAGTCTTCGGAGTTAAACACGAAAGGTTGTGCAGCACCGTCTTTCACCTCATGGACTTTGAGAGGATGCTTGAAAAGCCAGCCCGGATGGAAGGCATGAACCTGAAAGTCTTTACTATCCAGCCATTTGCTGCGCTCACGCTTATACGCAATCTGTCGATACCCGTCATATTGCAGAGCAGAAAGTGCTTCAGGCAGCTTTACTGCGGGCTCGTGATAAGCCTCTTGTGCCTGATTTTTCATCTTTGCAACAAGAGAACCAAAGGTAAATGGCACAGATACCTGAGAGTTTTCAGTAGCCTTATCAGATGATGCAGCAGCCGGAGCAATAACTCCAACACCAGCATTGCTGCAAATAATGCCTAAAACAGCAACGCTGGAAAGAAAACTACTTCGTCGAATAAGCAAAGATATGCCCCCACGGTTTGTAACACAACAAAATGCAGTATTGATAAAAACTGCGCAACTCTAAGTTCTAGCGAAGATGAGGTGTTCAGACACACAAGCCTGATCACCATTCATCAACTACAGCTTATCGTGGCGTAATAAGGCGGAGATGTGGTACTGACTAGGCAGATAAATGATGATTCACAGCGAATATTTAGCCTGTGAAATTTCTGTAAGTCGTTATAATTACTGAAAAATTGACAGCATCACGCTCTGGCAACATGTTTTCACCACGGTTTCACCCAAAGATTTTATCTCTGCGGTACTTTTCAAGATGAAACTCTCCCAAAACCGCGCAGCGCAAGCCAAT
The DNA here is from genome assembly GCA_947496145.1 of uncultured Pseudovibrio sp. Taxonomy (GTDB): domain Bacteria; phylum Pseudomonadota; class Alphaproteobacteria; order Rhizobiales; family Stappiaceae; genus Pseudovibrio. The sequence goes on along the minus strand of CANMBS010000010.1, from coordinate 115,146 downwards.
AACAAATTCTCAAAATTAGTTTAAAATACGTATATTATGCAGCGCACCATCCATGATCAGATAGCCCCCAACATGCACTCACCCTCTCAGGCAAACAACATATTGACGTCTCTGAAGATTCATATTAGTTAGATTGCATATGCGCATAAGCGCAAAAGCAATTGAAAGGCACGCTCATGCAAAAGGTGCTTACAGCCCTGTCGGAACCAGTCAGAAGGTCAGCTCTTCGCCTGCTCTGGGACGAGAAAGAACATTGCGTTTGCGAGCTTATGGAAAAACTGGCAGTCAGCCAAAGCCGTATGTCACGCCACATGAAAGCGCTTTCTGATGCCGGTCTGGTAACAGGAAGGCGCGACGCCCAGTGGGTGCGTTACACCCGTACCGCCTCCCTTTCCCCGCAATTGACGGCTTTTATTGAAGCGCTTTGGCTTGCAGAAGATGCTGAGGAAGCTTCAGAGTGATGAATCTAAAAGCACTGTTTCTCTTTAAGGAAACCAGAGCAAACGGCTGGGTTCTATATTCTGCTCTCAGTTTGGCCGCACTGGTCTGGATTGCACTTTATCAGCAACTGATCCCCTTTTCAGAATGGATAGTCTCCCTTTTCCCGATAGAAAGGCAAAGCCACACCGGAGAAGCGTTCGCCTTCTTCTTTTATGACACACCCAAGATCCTGCTCCTCCTGACACTCATTATTTTTATAACGGGTGTTCTGCGCAGCTGGTTCACCCCAGAAAAAACAAGAGCGATCCTTGCAGGCAAGCGACAGATTCTGGGTTACCCAATCGCCGCAGCCCTTGGCGTTGTTACCCCTTTTTGCTCCTGCTCCTCTGTCCCCCTCTTTATTGGCTTCGTTGCAGCAGGTGTTCCACTTGGTGTGACCTTCTCCTTCCTGATTGCTGGCCCTATGGTCGGTCCGGTCGGTCTGGGTCTCCTCTTCGCACTTGTGGGCTGGAAGATAGCAACCCTCTACCTTGTCTTCGGGTTTTCCATCGCGGTAATCGCTGGCTGGGTTCTCGGCAAACTGAAGCTGGAACGCTACTTGCAAGACTGGGTGCAGGAGTTAAACACCGCTCCCATCAATACCGTGCCTGATCAGAGTTACTCCATGACTGACCGTCTTCATATGGGATTGGATCAGGTCAGGGAAATCCTCTCAAAAGTCTGGATATGGGTGGTGCTTGGCATCGCTATCGGAGCAGTGATTCACGGATATGTCCCTGAATCTGTCATGCTTCAAATCATGAGCGGGGACGACTGGTGGTCGGTACCTGCTGCCGTGGTCGTCGGCGTTCCCATGTACACCAACGCAGCAGGTGCAGTTCCAATTGTTGAGGCTTTGCTGGGCAAAGGTGCTGCACTGGGCACCACACTTGCTTTTATGATGAGCATCATCGCCCTCAGCCTGCCTGAAATGATCATCTTAAAACAGGTTCTCACCTACCGTCTCATTGCCATTTTCATTGCTGTTGTCTCTCTTGGCATTTTAGCAGTGGGCTACCTCTTCAACATCCTTCTTTAAAAACAAACTCTGAAAGAGAGCAGGAAATGAAACAAGTCAAAGTCTACGGTCCCGGCTGCAAACGCTGTGACACCGCCCACCAGATGGTTGTTGATGCAGGCAACGCCCTCAATCTTGAAATCAACGTTGAAAAAGTGACTGACCCGCGCCAGATCGCCATGGCAGGTGTCATTTCAACACCGGGTATTTCAGTGGACGGAAAACTGGTTCACGCAGGTGGCCTGCCAGATGAAACCAAACTCAAAAGCTGGCTGACGGCTTGAGATCAAAAAAGCCAGCAAGAACGCAAAAGGCCCGCCAAACTGGCGGGCCTTAATTCTTTTTGCTCTTAAAGCGGTTGGTCTTATTCCAGACCGATCTTTGCTTTCAGCATGTCAGAGACAGCCTGCGGGTTTGCTTTGCCCTTAGACGCTTTCATCACCTGACCAACGAACCAGCCAAGCATGCCCGGCTTTTCTTTCGCCTGCTCTGCTTTGTCAGCATTCGCTGCAAGAATTTCGTCAACGATGCCTTCAATAGCACCAAGATCAGTCACCTGCTTCATACCGCGATCTTCAACGATCTGTGCAGGGTCGCCACCTTCAGTCCAGACGATCTCGAAAAGGTCTTTCGCGATCTTACCGGAAATGGTTCCCGCCTTGATCAGGTCGATGATTTTGCCCAGCTGCTCAGCAGAAATCGGGCTGGAGGTCACATCCAGACCTTCTTTGTTCAGGCGGCCAAAGGTGTCGTTGATCACCCAGTTTGCAGCCAGCTTCGCATCACGGCCCTTCGCAACTTCCTCAAAGAAATCACAGGAAACGCGCTCAGCAACCAGAATGTCAGCATCATATGGTGTCAGACCGAAGTCTTTGATGTAACGCGCTTTCTTCTCATCCGGCAGCTCTGGCAAGCTTGCAGCCATCTCGTCAACCAGCGCCTGAGTAAACTCAAGCGGCAGCAAGTCAGGGTCCGGGAAGTAGCGGTAATCATGCGCTTCTTCTTTAGAGCGCATGGAACGGGTTTCACCCTTCACGCTATCAAACAGGCGGGTTTCCTGATCGATCTCGCCGCCGTCTTCCAAAATACCGATCTGGCGACGGGCTTCATATTCAATCGCCTGACCGACAAAACGAATGGAGTTCACGTTCTTGATTTCACAGCGTGTACCGAACTCGCCGCCCGGCTTGCGAACAGAAACGTTCACGTCCGCACGCATGGAGCCCTGATCCATGTTACCATCACAAGTGCCGAGGTAACGCAGGATGGTGCGCAGCTTGGTCAGGTACGCTTTTGCTTCATCAGCGCAGCGAATGTCCGGCTTGGAAACGATTTCCATCAGCGCAACGCCAGAGCGGTTCAGGTCCACGAAAGACATGGTCGGGTGCTGGTCATGCAGGGATTTACCCGCATCCTGCTCCAGATGCAGGCGCTCAACGCCCACTTCAACCTGTTCCCCGTCCTTCATGTCCAGATGGATGGTGCCTTCACCAACAATCGGCTGTTTGAACTGGGAAATCTGATAGCCCTGCGGCAGATCAGGGTAGAAGTAGTTTTTGCGGTCAAAAACAGATTTCAGGTTGATTTCCGCTTTCAGACCAAGGCCGGTACGGATCGCCTGACGCACACACTCTTCGTTGATCACTGGCAACATGCCCGGCATCGCCGCATCAACCAGGCTCACATTATTATTAGGATCGCTGCCAAAGCTGGTAGAAGCGCCCGAGAAAAGCTTGGCCTCAGAGGTCACCTGAGCGTGAACCTCCATGCCGATTACGATTTCCCAGTCGCCCGTTGCGCCCTTGATGAATTTCTTCGGGTCCGGCGTCCGCGTATCGACAAGCGTCATGCGATCAATATCCTGTGTTCGTTTAAGTCTTCGCCAATAACCTGCTGTGATAGCGCAGGAACACGAAGACCACCTAATTTCTCAATGGTGTTGGGTAGCCCTTCAATCCCGCAATGGCAAGTGAATCTTCGCCCGTTTTTTGAGCATTATGCCTAAATTTCGGGGAAAGCCCTGTGCAAAGCGAAAGTGCCGCGTCTCAGACATTAAATATAACGCGCAGAACCGCGTAATTCACCTCACGTCCGGCGACGGTTAGCACCAATTTTCATCGCAATAGCACTTACAACAAGCCCGGTTGCAAAACGGAACGGAAACAAAGCAAGCGGCCCAACCTCAGGATTCCAGGGCATCGGAATACCAATCAGCTTGATCAGCCCTTCAAGGAATAAGCTAAGAGCAGCAGCCGCAAACGCAGCAATAAAAATCTTGGCTCTCTGGTTGGCGTAGTAACCCATGTAAGCTGCAATAACGATTGCAAACGGATTTAAAAGCCCCGGCCAGAGCAAAATTACAGAGATATCGTCAGTCATCAAAGGTCCGATAAGATAACAAAAACACACCCGCACGCCCGCGCAGACACTACGCACTTTACCTAACACACTCTGGCAAAACTGCAACACGCAGCACCAACCTGCCCGCTCACGAATCCAACGCTTGCAAAGCAAACGAAAGCCACCTAAAAGTTAGCCATTAATCAATGGAGTTTTGATGCCAGCTCAACAAGAGTCCCGGTAAAGCCCTGTCGCAAATGGACAGGGCATGCACAATCTAACCAACCTCACTGACCGCATGAGCGGGCAGATGAGATAAGTGCATCTTTAAAACTCTAAAGACATCAATGGATATTTCAAAAGCTGAACAGCGCATTTTGCATGTGCTGGCTCAAGGCGGCTGCATTGAACTGCGCCGTGACGACGATGGTACCCTGGACGAAATGAACTGCATCACCCGGGACGGATGGTACTATGCAGGTCTTTCTGAACATATCTTCAGAAAACTCAAATATCGGCGCCTGATCTCCTCCAAAGGAGGCCGCCCCTACCGCATCACCAAACTGGGCCTTTCCCGCGTCAGAAGCCAGCTCGACAACCGCTGACACACAATACCCCGCAGCAACAAACTGCGGGGTAAATCCTCATGATCCCCAGCGAAACGATCATCAGGCAGAGGCAGAAATCTGTTTCAAAACAGCAGCAACAATCGCTTCGGGCCGGTCTTCCTGCACCAGATGCCCTGCTCCAGAAATGAGCTGACAGGAACGACCCGACAATACCTGTGAAAGCTCCTCCCCCTTTTCAGGGGGAATCCACTGATCACATGCACCCCACAGAACCGAGACAGGACAATCCAGAGGCCCATAAAGCGGCTCAACCTCATCCGTATACTTCTGATCCATCTGAGCGATCTGCCGGTAAAACGCCGCCTGCCCAACCGGACCAATCCATGGTGCGCAGTAGATTTCCAACGCCTCCTCTGTAAGCTCATTATGAGCCGCAGTCCGTAGGTACGCACGTAGCATCGCAATATGCATATACTCCGGCATCTCAGCAAAAGCAGGAGCATGCTTGCGAACATGCTGCACCAGCGCAGATCCCCATGGAGACAATGCAACTGCATCAAAGATCGTCAATGAACCATAGCGCAGGCCATCCAGATAATAAGCCCTCAACGCTGTCGCTCCCCCAAAGTCGTGCGCCAGCACATCGGGGCGCTCCAGCCCCCATTCCTCGAAGAGCGAGACAAGCACTTTGTTCTGCACGCCAAGTGAAACGTCCTGCCCCTCACGCATTTCAGACTGCCCATACCCCACCAGATCAAAGTAATAGATCGTTCTTCGATCAGTCAGACAGGGCACAATTCTGCGCCAGACCTGAGAAGAAAACGGTGTCCCGTGAATAGCCACCAAAGGAGGCCCGTCTCCTGTTCTTCCCCAACGTACCGCATTTCCATTGATGACCGAGGTATTTGGAAGCTCAAGCATAGTACGACTCATATTGACATTTAGCTAAATGACTATATGAATATATTTATGGAAAGAGCAATACAAATAAAGGCAATCTCCAGCGAACCCCGACTGAAAGTTCTGCGCCTTCTGACAGAGCCGCAAAAACACTTCAGCCACCAGCAATCCGCTGACCCGGTTGAATTCGGCGTTTGCATGACATTGATTGCAGAAGCTTTAGGCGTCGCCCAGCCCACCACCAGCAGGCATCTGGATATCCTCAGGCAGGCTGGCTTCATCACGGCCCAAAAGCACCTGAAGTGGTCTTACTGTAAACGCAACGAGGCTGCGATCAGCGATTTCCTGAGTTGGCTGGCAGCCGAAATCTCACCGTTTTAGAGCAAATGCGAAAACAGAATCCCACAGCGTGAAGCAACAAGGTCCACCCAATCAGCTTTAACACCCTGTCAAATCGCGTTTTTCGCAAGCCTTTCACAAACCTCTCAGATTTAACGCACCAGCTCATGTTCTTCGACAACATACCGAACCGGCTGCATCATCCCAACAGCCAGATGCCAGATATTGTGACAATGAAACGCCCACATACCCGGGTTATTTGCCAGAAACTCAATAGTCACCGTTTGCCCTTTCGGCACCCAGACAGTATCCATGACCGGCGCAAAACTATCGTCCGCATCACCAAGAACGCGGAAAGTGTGTCCATGCAAATGCATCGGGTGAGACATGGGCGAACGATTGATCATGCGCAGCTGCACAACCTCCCCCTGCTCAACATCCAGATAGGTCTTTTCAGGATCAGGCCCTGCAAATGGCTCAGGCCAGTAATGACCATTCATCATCCACTCATACGCCTTCATATTCCCTGAAAGCAGCACGTCGTAAACCCGGTCCACCTTACGTCCAAAACCAGAAGGCTGAAGGGACCGCAAACTGCGAAAATCTACAGTTACTCCATCAAAGACAGGTCGCCTGTCATTCAAAACTGGCTGAACATCTGCACTGTGAATTATCCCAAGACATTGCTTGTCATCTCCAAGAGCGGCTGCATGCAAGGTGTAACTGCCACTTTCCGGCACATCCACCAGCACATCATACCGTGCTGAAGTGGGAACAATTATGTTCTGCGCTGCAATCGGCTGCACACGGTTACCGTCCACCTCAATAACCGTCAGCTTCAGCCCGTCAATCGCAATTCGAAAGAAAGTACTGCCGGAAGAGTTAATCAGCCTCAATCGTAAGCGCGCGCCCTTTTTAACGCTTAAGGTCCAGGGGCTGGAGTTATTTTGTCCATTTATAGTGTAGCCAGAATTCACCACATCAATGTCGAAGTCATCGCTGTCCGGTGGCTCAAACGCATCCTTGATTTCAGGCCGATGCCGCCCGCTGCGCAAACCCTTGATAATTCCCTCACCTTCTCCCGGGGGAATATCGCTGATCATCAAGACCTCATCATAATCATAGGAATAGGGATTTTCCTTTGCATCGATAATGAGAGGCCCCAGCAGACCATACTGCTCCTGCACACCCAGATGAGAATGATAGTAGTAGCTCCCCTGCTGAACCAGCGGGAACTCATAGTATTGCGAAGTTCCCGCTTCAATCGGCAACTGAGCAATCTCAGGCACGCCATCTTGCAAAGATGGCAGCAAAATTCCATGCCAGTGAATGCAGGTCGGCTCGCTCAACCGGTTATTGATAAGAACACGGAACATATCACCTTCCGTGTAGCGGATGGGAGTTCCCGGCCATGTTCCACCAACAAGCAACCCTTGCAGATCAACACCATATTGCGAATAAGGTTTCTCGAAAACGTCAAGCGTATAGTCGGGCTTAGCAACCCCGGCCCCAAGCAGAGACTGCGCACAAGCCGTCTCAGAGGGAACTGTCGGAGGAGGTAAAACCGCCCCTGATTGCTGAGCACCCGCGTGCGTCACCCCCAGCGCACTTGCACCAAGTGCAACACCGCTGGTTTTCACAAAGTCTCGACGGTTCAGCTTCATAAGGCCACCTGCTCTTCTACAGAATGAAAGAGCAACTTAAGGAGCGAAAACCTATAATTCCCTAGGAATTTTGGGAGGATTGTAAGAAAGGGTTAGGCACCCAGCAGGTCAGCCCCCATGGAACCAAGTGCAAGAGAGCTCGTCAGCCCAGGACTTTCAATGCCCATATAAGCCAGCAATCCCGGAATGCCGTGGGTTTCTTCTCCCCAGATAGCAAAGTCAGCCGCTTCAGCACCCGCTGGAACCAGTTTAGGACGAATACCGGAATAATCTGCCTGCAAGCTGCCATCAGCAAGATCGGGATAGTATTTGCGTATTGCAGAGTAGAACCGCTCGCTGCGCCCCTCATTCACCTCATAATCGATCTCGTCAATCCACTCCACATCCGGGCCAAAGCGAGCCTGATTGCCCATGTCCAGCGTCAGGTGCACCCCAAGCCCGCCTGGCTCTGGCACCGGATAGATAAGATGTGAGAATGGCGCATCCCCGGGCAAACTAAAATAGTTGCCTTTGGCGTAGTAAAGCTTTGGCACCGACAAAGACATATGCCCCGCCAGCTTGGAAAGCATCTTGTTGCTGTGCAGACCCGCAGCAATAACAAGCTCATGACAGGTAATTGCATACCCGTCTTTCATCACAACGGTGAAACCTTCGCCATTGAAACTATTAGATGAAATCAGGTCCTGCTCATCTTCATCAAGATCATGAGCAGCCCCTTCCAGATCCTCTTCCACCACAATGTCAGCACCCATCAGCTCGCTTGGGCGCATTCCGGTTTCAATCTGTGTCACCTCTGTCCCAACAACAACAAGCCCGCCATAAGCCTCTAATCCACCTTGCAGCGCCATCATGTATGCATGACTATCCACAATACCCGTGGAAGGTGAAAACAGAGCGCTTTTACACGCCAGATGAGGCTCAAACCCGCGCGCCTGCGCTTCATTGAGAAGCAGAAGATCGTCAACACCATTAGCAGCAGCACGCGCACGAATGCCATCCAGCATAGAAACCTGATTATCATCAGTTGCAACAATCAGCTTTCCCACGCGCTTGTAAGGCACTCCAAACTCCTCACAAAAGGAGTAGAGCATCTCTTTACCTTGCACGCAAGCCTTTGATTTTAGTGAATCTTTTGGATAGTAAATTCCAGCATGGACAACCTCGGAATTACGAGCACTAATTTCGGAGCCGATGATTTCGTGCTGTTCCAGCACAATAACTTCCCGCCCCCTGCGCGCCAGCTCATAGGCTGCGCTCAAGCCCACAACTCCTGCACCAATCACGATGCACTCAACGTCTGCCATGCTATTCCTGTTTGCTCTTATATTATTGGGAGACAGACCCATAGCACATAACGCAGCAATCTAAACAATATACCCACAGGGTTTCCCAGAATAATCCCCAAGGCAAATGTGTCCTTTTTGCGCCTCTATGCCTCCCAGGGGCAAAACACCCAACATCTAGTAGGTATTATAATATACTAGAACTTCCCACAGTTGCTGCCTTATCCTGAATACAGCCCGCAGGTTTTCAGCATGTGATTTTAACCAATCTGGAAATGCAGTTTTCCCCTTTCCACATCTGGTCTAGCATCAATACGAAAGATAAAGCAGGCTACTTTCATTTAAACGATGACTATGAGGACCAACCACATGGTGAAACGTACTTCCTCAAGCAAAACCAGTTACATTTTAAAAAACCCCACCAGCAAGGCGCGCATGTCAAATGTAACACTGAGAGACGGCACTATCATTCAGCCTGTAGATAAAACAATCCATGAACGTGCGCTCATTAAAGTTGGACAGGTTTACAAAGGTGCCCGTCATGGAAACCGTAAAGCAAAAGTCTGAATATAATAAAGTTTTCGAGCTTTACGTTGATGATGACTGCGATGCTCTATTAGATTTGCCGGGTCTGATCGCCTACGGTCTTTACAAAAAACAAAAGCGCGAAATCATCATTGCACTTAAGAAAGAAAACGAAGGAAAATCACCCTCTGATGAAGAGGTTAAAACAGCAACACTAATTCACACCACCCCAAACCAAAGATCGGTATTACGAGAACAGGCACAGGAACTGCTGACAGTCTATGCGGATGAGTACGTTAATAGCCTGGAACCCGAAATACAAAAAGAAGCTCTGCAAAATGAAGCAATTGAAAACGCAAGAGCCATTCGGCAGGACATCAAAAGAAGCAACGGCTACGTAAGACAGGTGTTTGTAGGCATGTCATCTGCATTAGCATGGACGCTGCTCTTAATCATCGCAGCCATTGCATCTGCGCTTTTCGGCATTGATCCAATCGAGGGAATTCAGCAGCTTTTAGGCACCACAACTGCATAACTATTTTATTGAGATGGATAGTTCCTAAACTACATTCTTAAGCATCTCCAGTTAGAAAACACCCTTTTCAGCCAGCTCACCACGACAAGCCTCCCACCCTTTCGGGTCAATCGAAAGCACTGCATCTTCTATCAGCTCCACCGTGTATCCACGAGCCAATGCCCCAAGTGCGGTATTCTTCACGCAGTAACACCCATCAAGCCCGGCAACCCTGAGGTTGCTCACATTATGCTTTTTAAGGAAATCCCCGAGCTCAGCGCTTGAAAGTGCATCACCAACGCTTTTCACAATATCCGCATCCGGCTGAAAGCTGAGGCGCTTGTCCAGTGCAAGGCCGCCAGACGCTTTTGTCCCCAGCCCCTCTTCAAGCAGGCCAATCAGAAAATTGGTATAACCACCCTCATAGATCAGCCGGGTAGTGATCACTGGCATCCCTTGCTTTTGCGCCTCAGCCGCTAACCGGTTAATGCGTTCAATCCGGTCCTCCACATAAGCGGCAGGCCATTGCCGTGCCTTAGTGTTTCTGGTGAAATCTTCTTGTATATCCAGAACCAGCAATGCCATCTGATCGCGCCGCTCCTGATCAATCATCTCACCTTGCGTCGGACCTTGCAGACGCATAAGGCGCTGTGCCGTGTAGCCGATGCCGAGCGCGAGCATCAAAACCACAAGACCAACCACACTCCATATACTCATCTATCCCTCCATTACGATGAAGCCAGAGAGGCAAAATAATCAAACAGAGCCTTTTGCACCTTCAAATGAGCCCGCACCTCATCTGCGGTTAAGGACTGCAACAGCTCTTCAAGAATTGCTTGTTCTGCTCCCCGGATAGCGCAAATGGCAGTCCGGCCCTTTGTTGTGAGCACATAAAAGTGGGAGCGTACATGATCTGGATTGGCTTGTGTCTTCACAAATCCAGCAGTTTTGCAGGCCGTAAGAACTCGGGCAACGAACTGACGCTTCAAGTCCAGCCGTTCAGTAATAGCAGGTGCAGTCAGCGGACTTTCGCTATTGAGCAGAACCTCAAGGACAGCCCGCTCTCCCACACTCACGCCATGCTTTTGCGACGTCACATCTACTGCGCTGGTGATGTATCTTAACAATGGCCGCGTTAGCTGAATCCCTTCATAAAGCAAGGGCATCAACTCAGGATCTTTAAGTAAGGTGTTCTCTTCCATATCTCCAGCACACTATCATGCTTCGATTCCGTCAACTCAATTGACAAATTGAATGGATAACAACTCCTGATACCGTGTTATGCTCCATGCATCATTCGTGAGTCTGTTTCTCGTTTATTTAAAGTTCATTCATGATCACCCAAAAATCCGCCGTCGTTCTCGGTGCCTACGGCTTTATTGGCGCTGCTTGCGTAAAGCAGCTTCAGCAAGCCGGTTTTCAGGTTACAGGTGTAGGGCGCTCTCAGGCAGCGGCCCGGCAAGCCTTCCCTCACATTCCCTGGCACATCCTCGATATCGCAACAGCCACCACAAGTGACTGGCACGCAATCTTTCAATCCGCAGATGTCATTGTAAACGCATCCGGTGCCTTGCAGGACACCGCAAAAGACAATCTGAAGCTAATCCACGTCACAGCCCTTGAGCGCATATGCGAAGCTCTGCGCGATAAAGACAAGCTCCTCATCCAGATTTCCGCAGCAGGTACTAGCTCCACAGCCTCGACCCTCTTTCTTCGCAGCAAAGCGCAAGGAGATGCCCTTGTTCAAAAGCACCTCAAACACGCAATCATCTTGCGCCCTGCTCTGGTCCTGGGCCCTCAAGCTTATGGCGGTACAGCTCTCCTTCGCGCAGCAAGTGCCCTGCCTCTTGCTGGTTTTAAGATATTCCCGCAAAGCCCCATACAATGCGTCGCACTTGATGACCTTGCTGAAGCCGTCACGCAGTGCGCCCTCGGAAAAATTCCAGAAGGCACTCACCACGATCTGGCTGAAGACACACCACATTCCTTCTGGGAACTCACCAAAGCGATCAGAACGTGGCAAGGTTTTCCTGATTGGCACTACTCCATCACCTCACCCAATTGGCTTCTCTCAGTTTCCGGCAAACTCGCCGACGCCCTTGGTCTGTTCGGCTGGCGTTCTCCCTTGCGAACCACTGCCCTGAACACACTTCAGGACGGGATTATCGCAGATGCATCAAGCTGGAGAGAAGCTGGCGGCGTCCCTTTCAAAAACCTGAATGAAACCCTTGCCACATTACCTTGTTCAACACAGGAGCGCTGGTTTGCAAGAACATACCTGCTTCTCCCTTTGAGTATCGCATGTCTTGCATTTTTCTGGCTAACCTCAGGCATTATTGGTGCCCTTCAATACAGCGAAGCCCAACAGGTACTCACCGCCCGAGGCGTAAACGAAGCTCTCAGCATGTTCTTTGTAATCCTCGGCAGCCTTACCGATGTTGCACTGGGCAGCCTGATCCTCATCAGAAAATACACCCGCAGTGCCTGTCTGGGCATGATCGCAGTAACACTTGGTTACTTAAGCGCCGGAACACTATGGGCAACAGACCTGTGGCTCGACCCTCTGGGGCCATATGTGAAAACCATCCCCGCCATGATCCTTGCCCTCTTTCCACTTGTGCTGCTGGAGGAAAGATGACCTACGAGTTCCTCAAGTTCCTGCACATCATCGGAGCCTGCGTCCTCATCGGAACCGGAGCTGGCATCGCCTTTTTCATGGTGATCGCCGCCAGAACGCTTGATGCCGCTGCAATCGCTCATACAGCAGGAACAGTCGTCATTGCAGACACCTTGTTCACCGCCACGGCAGTCATCATTCAACCCATCACCGGTTACCTGCTGGCAGGAGAAGTCGGCTGGTCTCTGACTGAAGGCTGGATTGTACTCTCACTGGCACTTTACATCCTCATCGGCGCATTCTGGCTGCCAGTGGTCTGGATACAAATCCAGCTCAGAAACCTCGCAGTAATAGCAGTGGGAACCGGTGCACCATTACCACCGCGCTATCACAGCCTCTACCGCATCTGGTTCGCCTGCGGCTTCCCCGCCTTCATTGCGATCCTGGGGATTGTCTGGCTGATGATTGTGAGGCCGGAGGTTGCGCTGTGACTTTTGCGTCACCGCTGCATAAAATACCATTTTCACGATGTAGACACCCCAAATAGCCTATCATACTCTTAAACTCTAAGGTCAGGGAGGAGATTGATGCGCGCACTGATGGGAGAAAAAGCCCAAAAGATCATGAAAGACCCGAACGGGAGACAACAATTGAGAGACTTCTTAGCTTCAGGAAAAAAGGAAATTGAGATAACGCTCTCAAGCGGTGAAAAAATGACTGTATCTTCTGAGCGACCTGAACGCGCAAAAGGAAAAGCAGCTTGAACATTGCTCTACCAGCGTTCATCCTGCTTTTATTTGTAGTCCCCGGTTATCTCTTCCTCTCAGCATTCGAACGAAAAGAAAATACGCGCTTTGAAGCCAAACCTTTTGACGTATTTTCAGCGCAGGCACTCGTCGCAGCATTGATATTGCATTGCGTTGCAGTGGCATTGCTTTTTTATTTCGTCACTTCAAAAATTAGCCTAGATCTCCTGCTCAAGCTATTACTCACTTACAAGCTTTCAAAGAGCGATCTCGCCATCCTGCATAATAAGATACTGTATATTCTTACATATTTCGGTGCACTAAGCTTAGCAGCTTTCTTTTTTGGCAAAATTGCGCAGAAGATGCGTTTCTGGCTTAACCCTTACAAAGATTCACGCTTTTCTTACAATACGCCATGGTACTACGAGCTGAAGGGCAAACTCTCAACAGCAGAAAGCGCTGAGTTTACCAAGATTTCCTGCATGTTACAAAGTGGCGGTAGCACATATCTCTACTATGGAATCCTTGAGGACTTTTACCTCACTCAAAATGGAGAACTGGATCGTCTTGTCATGAGTGAAGTTGTAAGACGTCCACTACACGATGATGAAACTCCAGAAAACTCAGGAGCTGATCGCTTCTATTCAATCAAGGGTGATCGCTTAATAATCAAATACAGCGAAATTCAAAGCCTAAACATTGAATACCTTTACGTTAACCAGCTTGTAAGTTGAAAGCCGTCGCTGAAGACAGAGGTTCACTTGCTAAAAAGAAAGCCCCGGTTCCCACCGAGGCCTTCTTCAGTTCATATCAGAAGCGCTGAAGCTTACTTGCTCCACCAGTTGGCAGATGGTTCGAAGCGGCCTGCGGCCTGTTCAATCACTTCACCCACCTGGAACAGGGTACCTTCTTCAAACGGCTTACCGATCAGCTGAAGGCCAAGTGGCAGGCCATCTTTGTTAAGGCCAGCCGGGATGGACATACCCGGAACGCCAGCCATATTAGCTGTCACGGTAAACACGTCGTTCAGGTACATGGTCACTGGATCAGTGATCTCACCCGGCGCAAACGCAGCGTCTGGGGTGGTCGGGGTCAGGATCGCATCCACACCATCCGCCCATGCATTGTCGAAGTCCTGCTTGATCAGAGTGCGAACTTTCTGCGCTTTCAGGTAGTACGCATCGTAGTAACCTGCGGACAGAACGTAGGTGCCGATCATCACGCGGCGTTTCACTTCGTCACCAAAGCCTGCTGCACGGGTGTTTTCGTACATCTCTACAATGTCATTACCCGGTACACGCAGACCGTAGCGAACACCATCATAACGCGCCAGGTTGGAAGAAGCTTCTGCCGGAGCCACAATGTAGTAAGCAGGCAGAGCGTACTTGGTGTGTGGCAGGGAAATCTCAACGATCTCAGCGCCAGCTTCTTTCAGCCATGCAATACCCTGCTGCCAGAGCTTCTCGATTTCCTCTGGCATACCATCCATGTGGTACTCTTTAGGAATACCGATCTTCATGCCCTTAATGGACTTGCCAATAAAGTCTTCATAATTCGGCACTGGAGCATCAACAGAGGTGGTGTCTTTTGCATCAACAGACGCCATGGACTTCAGCAGGATCGCGTTGTCACGCACAGTGCGGCCAATCGGGCCAGCCTGATCTAACGAGGACGCAAACGCAACCATACCCCAGCGAGAACAGCGACCATAAGTTGGCTTGATGCCCACTGTACCGGTCAGCGCTGCTGGCTGACGGATAGAACCACCAGTATCAGAAGCCGTTGCCGCCGCACACATGTGCGCCGCTACTGCTGCTGCAGAACCGCCGGAAGAACCACCCGGAACCAGAGCCTTGTCAGAACCATTGCGACGCCATGGGTTGACCACGTCACCATAAAAAGAAGTCTCGTTGGAAGAGCCCATCGCGAACTCGTCCATGTTCAGCTTACCCAGCATCACAGCACCGTCGTCAAACAGGTTCTGCGTAACGGTGGACTCATACTCAGGCTTGAAGCCATCAAGAATATGAGAACACGCCTGAGTGTGAACACCCTTGGTCGCGTAAAGATCTTTGATGCCGAGAGGAATACCTTCCAGCGGACGCGCTTCGCCAGCAGCGATTTTTGCGTCAGATGCTTTTGCCTGCTCGCGCGCAATATCACCGGTTACAGCAATGTAAGCATTGATCGCCTCATTACCGGCATCAATCGCACTCAGGTAGCTTTCAGTCAGCTCGCTCGCAGTAATATCGCGGGCAGCCAGCTTATCGCGCGCCTCAGCGATTGTCAGTTTGGTAAGTTCAGTCATAGTCTCTACATCTCTAAGGGAGCCGCTAGCGGCCTTTTATAGAAAACAGATTCAGGATGATCAGGATAATCAAGAACAGGACCGCATCGCTCAAAGCCTGAGCTTTCATAAAGATGAAGCGCGGCCTCGTAGTTCCATCCGGTTTCAAGAACCAGTGATTTCAATCCCATTTGCTCTGCACGAGCGATAATCTCTTGAAGGATTTTCCGGCCAACACCTTTACCCTGCGTCTCTGGCAGACAAAACATACGTTTCACCTCACCAGTGCTATCAGGGTGCTGCTTCAGGGCACCACAGGCAACTGCCTTGCCAGCATCTCGCGCAACAAACACTGTCGTATTTGCCTCCGCCATCTCATCCACACTCATGTGGTGACAGGCTTCTGCCGGGGTTAGTGCCAAAAGCGTTTGCGAGAGCTGCTCAACCAATGCAGCAACATCGCTCTGGCGCGGATCTTCACTTGCAACAGAAACGCTCATTCAGGAGCTCCCTATTCAACAACCTTCGGCACCATGAAGAAGTTATCTTCAGAAACAGGTGCGTTGGAAACAACCTTGTCAGCATAGCCACCGTCGGTCTGGCCATCTGCACGCTTCTTCATGGACGTCTCAACAACTGAGGTCATTGGCTCAACGCCCTCAATGTTCACTTCGTCCAGCTGCTCCACGAAACCAAGGATCGCGTTCAGCTCACCAGTCATTTTCTCTGCCTGCTCGTCATCAACCTTGATGCGAGCCAGCCGGGCAACACGTTTTACGGTGCTCAGATCAACCGACATGTTTCACTCCGAAATTGCGGGTGCTTAAAGGACACCCATGAAATCTTCAGCAATGTGCTATACCTGCAAAAAAACAGCAGAACAATCACTGCCCTGCTGTTCATCCCTCTTATTCTTTAATTTACGGAACCAGTCAGTTCCGATTATTATGAGATATAGCTGACAGATGTTCGCTGTGTCCCTGTCACCATCAGCCACAACGCAAGCACCACAAGCAGCGGTAAGGCAGACAAGGACAGCCACGCCCAGCCAACCGTGCTAAGCAACACACCAGTCGAAAGAGCTGAAACAGCAGAGACCAGCGCAACCACTGAGTCATTGGCGCCTTGCGCAAGCGGGGCATCTTCGGGTGCTACCACTTCGACAAGGCGAGAAGACGCACCGATAAACCCGAAATTCCAACCAATCCCCAGCAAGATCAAAGCCACATAAAACGCCCAGAGCTCAACACTAAGCGCACCAATAATGCCTGCCCCGGCAAGCATCAGCAGCCCCAGCACCATCACACTGGTCGTTCCAACCCGTTTGATGAAGTAGCCAGTCACAAAACTTGGACCAAACATGGCCACCAGATGCCAGCGGATCACATCACTGGATTGCCCGACAGAAAACCCGCAAAGCTCCATGGCAAGCGGTGTAGGAGACATCTGCATGGTCATGAAACCGAAAGACAAACCCGCGCAGGCCGTCGCACTCCATACAGCAAGCCTGCGAAGCACTTTCATGGACGAAACAAAACCCTGACCTTTGTGCTCCTTATTCAGCACAGGTGGCAGGCGCAATCCCAGCACCGGCAACGCCCCCACAACCGCCACACCCGCAAGTGCCAGATAGCTGCCCACAAACGGAACAACACCTCCAAAGTCTTTGACCACACTGACCAGACCTGGCCCGACCAGAGCAGATAACAGCCCCATAGACATGCTGAGTGAAATCGCCATTGGTTTCCACTTCGCACTGGCACTGTCAGATGCCGCAAAACGCATGAACGTATAAGCCGCAGTGGCAATACCCTGCAGAATATGCCCGGCAAGCAGCACAAAAAACTGATCGGCATAAAGAGCGTAAACACACAGCAACGATCCCATGATGGTCAGCGCCACACCCAGTAAAATCCCTTTTTGTCGCCCGTACCTTCCCATAAACAGCGAAATCGGAGTTGCGAATAGGAAGTTGCCAAACATCTGTAGCGCTAGCGGAACAGTCGCCATCGTAGGATGAGGTGCCAGATACGACCCCGCCAAAGCGCTGACCGCAATCAAAATAGGCATCTGCATAGAAAGCACTGCTATTGCGAGCAAAATAAGCGGAAAATTGCGCGCCCTATAAGAAACACCCTGCTCTGCGCGCCCTGAAACATTCATATGACTTCCCCAAAAGAACCTTTGACCGCTTTGAAAATAGCAAGTACTGCTAATGGCAGTTAGGACATTAAAGCTTCAGATTATGCCAAACTCAAGCATGGAACCACATCGTCATATTGATGCATTCGTGTATCACGGGATCAACCTCTTGGATCTGGCAGGCCCCATGCAGGCATTCTGGACCGCCGATTGCTATCACTCCAAATATAAGCTCAGAACACTTTCCGCAGACGGCCAGCCGGTAGAAACACAGCCCGGTGTTAAAATCGCAGTGGACGGTAAGTTTTCCGACTGGAACCCTCGCGCAGACCTGCTCATTCCCGGCGGTCACGTAAGCGGCGAGCTGCAAAGCGGCAACTTAAAACCATTCCTGCAACAAGCTGCAAAACGCACCAACGGAGCGCGCATCATCTCCATTTGCTCCGGCGCTCTTATTCTGGCTGACGCAGGTATCCTGTTTGGCAAACCCGCCAGCACTCACTGGAGTCGCGCCTCCTATGCCAATGCAACCTACCCAGAGGTGGACTGGCAACTGGATCAGCTGTTCGTCAATTCCGGCAATATCTACACATCAGCGGGTGTAACCGCAGGCATTGACCTTTCTCTTTATCTTATTGAACAAGACCTCGGCTCTGCCATCTCCCTCAAAACAGCTCAGGAGCTGGTCGTCTATCTGCGCCGCAACGGTGGTCAGGCGCAGTTTTCTTCTGCCCTTTCCTTGCAAGCTGCTGGGCAAACCAACATTGCCAGATTGTCTGAACTGATCCTCTCTGAGCCAGAAGCGGACTGGACCATCGAGCACATGGCAAAATCCGCAGGTGTTTCACCACGCACCCTGCATCGTCGTTTGAAAGAAGACATCGGCACAACACCAGCCCAGTTCGTTGAACGGCTCCGATTAGACCTTGCCAGAACTGCCTTGCTTAAACGCAGCTCCATAAAACAGGCAGCTCACCTGTCTGGCTTCGGGCACATTCAGAACCTGCGCCGTGCCTTTCACCGCAATTTCGGCATTACGCCTTCTGAATATGTCGAAAGGTTCTCCTAGATGCCCGATCAAACCACCAAACGCGGTCGCCCTCGCAATCAGGACCTCACCCGCCATATACTCGCCCAAACGCTGGCAGCACTCGCAGATCACGGCTTCCATGGCATGTCCACCCAGATGATTGCCACCAGAACCGGCTCATCCAAACAGGCTTTATATCGACGCTGGCGAACCAAGGAAGCTCTGGCCCTTGATGCTCTTCGCTACGGCTTCCGGCAAGTGCCCCCCATCTACCCCGGCATGTCTTCGTTCCAAAATGACTTGCTGGATGCAACAGACGGCATCTTAACAGCGCTTCACCACACCCCCCTCGGCAACGCATGGCTTTCATTGCTTGCAGAACCATCCTTAAAAGACGAACTGGTCCTCATAGAAGGCGAGCAACGCACTCACTTCAGACAGATTTTTGTCTATTGGAATGCCACAGCAAACATGGAAACCAGCATAGACCAACTGCTCGGCTTTGTGCTTTTCACCAGCCTCATCAGGCAGCGAAAACCAGCGCAACATGAAATTACAAATATAATTCAGAGCATTACGCATTCTTCATAAAAAATTCAAAGCTGCTCCCATCTTGGTGATAACACTTGATTGGCGCAAACACCCTCTCTTGAGGCAATAAGAATGCACCTCACCGCGACGGGCAAGTTTTGCAACGGTAGAGGGCTCCGACGGACACAGCGCATCTCCCCAGAGCTGTGATCCATCGGAGGGACGTTCATTGCTTTATTGAGGGTACGAAAAATGAAAATCAAGTCTATCGCTGTTGCCGCAACCCTTGCAGGCGCACTTCTGTCCGCAAGCGCATTCGGCGCGCTCGCAGATGAAATCTCCACCTATACCAAGGACGGATATGCCATTGGTGGAACGGATCCTGTTGCCTATTTCACCCAGAACAAACCAGTAGAAGGCTCTGCTGAGTTCACCGCCGAATATGATGGTGTCACCTGGAAATTCTCCAGTGCAGAAAACCGCGATAAGTTTGTCGCAGAACCCGCAAAATTTGCTCCGCAATATGGTGGCTGGTGCGCGGTTGGCACCTCATTCGGCAGTAAGCTGGAAACAAAGCCTGAGCTTTGGGACATTATCGACGGCAAACTCTACCTCAATGCCCATGATGGTGCTGTAAAACGCATGCAGTCTCGCACAACTGAGACAATCACCAATGCGAATACCAACTGGGTCGACATCCGCAACGTAGCGCCAGAAGACCTTTAAGTCTCTGAAGCCCCGTTTTCCTTGCGATCCGTCTTTCACAGATGGATCGCAAAAGGGTGAAGAAGCGTTATTAGCCAGGCACACCTTTTATCTTTCATAGTGCTCCTGACACAAAGATAAAAACTGCTGTTCACGACTAAGTGCTTGGTAAGCCGAACCCGTCAGACTCGCCCCAAACAAACCACGAGGAGGTACCCATGCCCATGCTGATGTCCATTAGATCATTCATTCTTGCTGCGGGACTTGCTCTGTCTGCACTCATCATCGCCCCTGTGACTGCATTGGCAAACGACGTCACCAACTTTGTTGAGGACGGATACGCCATTAAAGGCACAGACCCGGTTGCCTACTTCACTGAAGGTAAGCCAGTTGCTGGCAGTAAAGACTACACCGCTGAGTATCAGGGCGTAACATGGCTTTTTTCCTCCGCTGAAAACCGTGATAAATTCGAAAAAGACCCAGCCAGATATGCCCCACAATATGGTGGCTGGTGCGCGACAGGTGTCAGCTTTGGCGTGAAAATCCCAATTCAGCCAGAACAGTGGAAGATTGTTGACGGTAAGCTGTATCTCAACGCCCATGCAGGTGCCCAGCGCCACTTCCTCAAAGACCCAAAAGCAAGTATCGCTCGCGCAAACGAAAACTGGCCTGACATTAAGAACACGCCTGAAAAAGACCTCTGAGCGAACCCTGAACGCAAGCAGCCCATAATAAAAAATAAGTTCCCTTACAAACTCAAAAGGCCTCCCCTGTTAGGTGGAGGCCTTTCTTTTGTCCGTCTTCGCAATCTAAGCTGTCACTTCTTTGTGGTGCACTTCAACAATCTCACCGGGTGTCAGCTCTGCCACTCGAAATGCATCCTCTCCCATACATGCGGTAAATTCCTCCGCATTCTGGTCAAGAATAGGGAAAGTTCCGTAATGGCACGGAATGATCGTTTGAAATTCAAAAAACCGCTGACAGGCCATAGCAGCCGTTCGTGCACCCATGGTAAAACGGTCACCAATTGGCACAATCCCAACTTGCGGCCGGTAAATCTCATTGATCAGCCCCATATCTGAGAAGATATCCGTATCTCCCATATGCAACAGGGTCGGTTCATTTTCTGCCATGACCACAACACCCGCCGGATTGCCCAGATAGATATCTGCAATGCTGCCTTCCGTATCAACTGAGCGAGTTGAACTGTGTATTGCATTAGTCAGAGCAACTCCAAACGGCCCCATATTCACACAGCCGCCAAAGTTCATAGGATTGATCTTCTCAATGCCCTTGTCCTGGGCCCACATGCAGATTTCCCAATTGGCTGTAAGTGTAGCACCGGTTGCCTTCAGAATATCGATGGCATCGCCCACATGATCGTCATGGCCATGGGTAAGCAGAACGTGGTCAACACCTTCACTCACCTGCTCCACGCTCATATCCTTCGGAAAACTGGGATTACCGCTCAGGAACGGATCAATTAACAGCGTTGCATCCGGAATAAAGACTTTAAAAGCAGAATGACCCAGAAATTGTAGCTTCATACCAACACCCTCTAATTGAAACGCCTGCCCGCGCCTGAGTATTAAGAAAATTCTACCAATCCTAGTAATAATTTGGTTACACAACCCTTAAATATATCACAGCACTTTTCTTAAATTGAAACGAGCCCTACGTGATTTCCCACTGAACCTCAGAAATCCCATGGGCTTTTAGATAGGCATTCGTCTTGGAAAATGGCGCTGATCCAAAAAAACCACGGTGAGCAGATAAAGGAGACGGGTGCACACTGGTCAAAACCAGATGCTTGCGCTCATCAATCAATCCAATTTTCTTTTGCGCATGTGCACCCCACAAAATGAAAACCAGATGCTCCCGAGTCTCCGAAAGCCCCTTTATGGCTGCATCCGTAAACGCTGCCCATCCTTTCTTTGCGTGTGACCCGGCTTTCGCCTCTTCCACGCTTAAAGACGTGTTAAGCAGCAACACTCCTTGTTCAGCCCAGCGAGTTAAGCATCCATGAGAAGCTGGAGCAAATCCAAGATCATTTTCCAGTTCCTTGTAAATATTGCGCAATGAGGGCGGCAGTTTCACGCCTTTGCGAACGGAAAAGGAAAGCCCATGGGCCTGCCCTGCGCCGTGGTAAGGGTCTTGCCCAAGAATAACCACCCGCACATCTTTCAGGGCCGCTGCATCAAACGCTGCATAACACTCTGCACGTGGGGGATAAATCGTTTTCCCTGCGCTCTCTTCAGCCTGTAAAAAGGCCTGAAGCTTCACAAAATACGGTTTCTCCATCTCAGGCCCAAGAAGCTCCTGCCAGCCGCTTTCAAAATGCACCTGTGTCATACCTATCCTTATCGCCTGTAATTCTTCAGCCCTATCACTAACAGAACCTTCGCCGCTTGATTGAGTGAGAAACACCATGTCCCCGAGAAAATCATAGAAAACTGACTTGGCCTCAGCAGCAAGCCGTGATACCTCGCCGCCATGGCAAATGATCCAACATATTCTTTAGAAGACTTCTGCGACGCACTCTATGACGATGACCGCCTGATCGGCATTGATCTGGGCACCAAGACCATCGGTCTGGCCCTCACCGATTCCGGGCGTCAAATCGCCTCTCCGCTGGAAACCATCAAGCGCAAAAAATTTACGCAGGATGCAGAACGCCTTCTGGAGCTTTGTCATGAACATGGCGTCTACGGCCTTGTCATGGGCTTGCCTCTCAACATGGACGGAACTGAAGGACCACGCTGCCAGGCCACCAGAGCGTTTGTGCGTAATCTCGCACAAAAAACCGATATCCCAATCACTTATTGGGATGAACGCTTGTCTACCGCAGCTGTCACCAGAACGCTGATTGAAGCAGACCGCTCCCGTGCCCGTCGCGCAGAGCTGGTAGACAAAATGGCTGCCACCTACATCCTGCAAGGCTTCATCGACCGCATCAATTTCGGCAGCACCTCTCTCTTTGAGGATGAATAGCCTCGGGGCACGAGCAACAACACTTGAGAAAAATTAATCTCTCCCAACCTTTACCATTCAGCTTTTTTCAGGCTACGTCAATAAACTGGGGCATCTAATCATGCCTTGTTGACCCACCAGCCTTGCAAGGGCGCCATGACGCCCGCGCAAAGCCCTTTAAAAAGCACCAGCATGTTTTCTGCTCTGTCTGCAATTCTCTCCGTTTTACTCCTGACAGCCACCGGATGGTTCCTTCGTCACCGAAATCTCATTGCACGGGAGCGCTGGAGTGGAATGGAAGACCTGGCATACTGGGTCCTGTTTCCCGCCATGATCCTGTACAATGTCGGAACCTCAGATTTTTCCGTTATGCCTGTAGCGGAAATTTCTATTGCAGTGCTGGGAACCTTCACCATTCTGGCAGTTATCTGCCTTGCCCTGCAACCTGCCCTCAAGAACAGACTGCAAATCTCTGGGCCACGCTTCACCTCGATCTTTCAAGGTGTTGTGCGCTGGAACGGCTTCATCGCCATGGCAATTGCAGCCAACAGTTTCGGGGAGGAAGGCGTCGCGCTGATCGCTATCATCATGGCAATTATGATTCCGGCAGCGAACTTACTTTGTGTGTTCATCCTGTCTGTTTATACAGGCGGTTTAGTTCCCTCACCTAAGACACTTGCAAAAGAACTGATCAAAAATCCATTCATTATCAGCGTAACAGCAGGCGGACTGATCAATGTCTCCGGCGGCTACATACCGGAAGTCATTGCCAACTATCTCACATTTTTAGGAAGTGCAGCCCTGCCGATTGCAGTTCTTTGTGTCGGTGCTGCTCTGGATCTGGGTGCACTGCGTCGTCCCGGACCGGCGCTTACAACAGCATTGCTCCTGCGCAACATGCTTGCCCCGGCAATAGCAGCCAGCTTTGCACTCGCGCTCGCACTCGATGCGATCTCCGCGACCATCGTGGTGCTGGTGTTCTCTGTTCCCTCAGCAGGCGCAAGTTTCGTTCTGGCAAAAAAAATGGGCGGCGATGCAAAACTGATGGCCGAAATTCTGACCCTTCAGACTGTCGCCGCCGCAATCACTATTCCGGCATGGTTACTGGTCGTGGCTTACTTAATCGGGTAAAGCCACTCCAGAACGCCCATAGCATCATAACGCGCATCAAGCATACCGTAGCTTGAACGCCATTGACCAGCCATACGGGTTTCAATGAAAGCATTGGCAATTGCAGCCGGAGCAACTTCCTTCAGTGCCGCCGCCGCCGCCGTAATCGCTAACTGCTCAGTGAGCAACCGTGCACCGCCCTCATCTTCCAGACAGGTCCGCGCAGCAGCCTGCAACACTTCAACAGAAACCTTACCCGCAGGGCCAAGATCAGCCTCAAGCTGCCCAAGCACATTCATGAAGCTGTCAGGCGTGCGATGCATCGCACGCAGCAAATCCAGCGCCATGATGTTACCTGAGCCTTCCCAGATGCTGTTCACAGGAGCTTCACGGTAAATCCGGGCCATGTCATGGTCTTCAACGTAGCCATTACCGCCCAGACACTCCATAGCCTCAGCCGCCACGTTTTCTGCACTCTTACAAATCCAGTACTTTGCCGCAGGCGTAATAATACGCAGGAAGTCAGCCGCCTGACTGTCCTCACCTTCCTTATCCATGCAATGAGCCAGCTTTAAAGCCAGTGCCTCACTCGCCGCCATATCCAGAGACATATCCGCCAGAACCCGCTGCATCAGCGGCTTTTCAATCAGGCGAGCACCAAAAGCGCTGCGGTTGGATGTATGGTGCACCGCCCTTGAAATCGCAGCACGCATCAGCGCCGCAGAGCCAATACAGCAGTCCACGCGCGTTGGTGTCACCATTTTAAGGATAGTCTTGATGCCTTTACCTGCTTCACCAACAAGGAAGCCGACAGCATTATTAAACTCAACCTCAGAAGACGCATTGGACTTGTTGCCCAGCTTGTTCTTCAGACGCTGGAAATCCAGTCCATTTACCTCACCACTCTCTAAAATACGCGGCACGAGGAAACAGGTCGGTCCCTCTTCCAGCTTAGCCAGAACGAGGAAAGCGTCGCACATCGGCGCTGAGAAGAACCATTTGTGACCATTGATCACGTAGGTATTATCAGAAACTTTTTCAGCTCGCGTAATAATCTGGCGCAGGTCAGAACCACCCTGCTTTTCCGTCATCCCCATACCAAGACTTGCGCCCAGCTTTTGGCTGGCAGGGCGGAAACGCTGGTCATACTTACGGCTTGCAATACGCTCATTCCATACTTCAGCAAGCTCTGGAGCCTGCGTTAAAGCCATGGCAGACGCATTTGTCATGGTGACCGGACATAAGTGCCCGCCCTCAACCTGACTCATGATGAAATACTTACGCGCCCGGTTATAAAACGCACGCTCCCCGCCCGGAGCCATAGACTCAACAGAAGCGCTATGCAGGCCAGCTTCAAAAGAGCGGCGCATTAAAGCATGATAAGAGGGATGGAATTCCACAACATCCAGCCGGCGACCATAAGGATCGTGTGTTCTGAGCACCGGTTCATTGGCATTTGCCAGTCTGCCCAGATCTAAAGCATCTGCGGCTCCACACTGCTCGCCAAACTTGATAAGCTCCTCACGCGCAGAATCGTTGGAGCCTGTACCACCCAAATCAGCAAGGAGAATCGGATCACTCTCGGCAAGGTTGTATCCACAATATGGCGGTGCCTGATTGATTACACCCGTCGTCAATGTGGCTTGTGAAACTTTATCCATTTTTCCTCCCGCGAGTTGCCCCAGCGATTTTGATAGGTTAGCGCGCACGTTGCAACTGCGATTTGCACAATAAAAACTATACATCTGTTGAGCTCTTTACGAACTCGGTGTTTCTGCCTATAGAAGGATCTTCGATGAGCAAGAAAACCACACATCGATCCTCCGCGTTCCCGCATCGCCATCTCCTCGGTATCGAGGGATTGCAGCCTCCCCACATTAGTTACCTTCTGGACCTTGCCGACGAAGCCGTCGAAGTGTCCCGTCAGGTAGAAAAGCAGAAAGCTGTTCTGCGTGGGCGAACGCAAATCAACCTCTTCTTTGAGGCTTCCACCCGCACCCAATCTTCTTTTGAGCTTGCAGGCAAGCGCCTGGGCGCGGATGTTATGAACATGTCAGTCTCCACTTCCTCGGTGAAGAAAGGAGAAACCCTGATCGACACAGCAGCAACCCTGAACGCCATGCGTCCAGACCTGCTGGTTGTACGCCACCACGCAGCCGGAGCCGTACACCTGCTGGCCCGCAAAGTGGGCTGCGCAGTTGTAAACGCCGGAGACGGCCCGCATGAGCACCCAACTCAGGCTCTGCTCGATGCCCTGACCATCCGCCGCCACAAAGGCACCCTCGGTGGGCTGACCGTTGCGATCTGCGGCGACATCCGCCATTCCCGTGTTGCCCGGTCCAACATCATCCTGCTGTCCAACATGGGCGCACGCGTGCGTGTCATAGCTCCCTCTACACTACTGCCCTCAGGTATTCATAGTATGGGCGTAGAAGTATTCACAGACATGCGCGAAGGGCTAAAGGGTTGTGATATCGTCATGATGTTGCGATTGCAGCGCGAGCGCATGAGTGGCGCTTTCGTGCCTTCCGTGCGCGAGTACTTCCGCTATCACGGTCTGGACGCTGAAAAACTCTCCTATGCCAAACCGGACGCTCTGGTCATGCACCCCGGCCCCATGAACCGTGGAGTCGAGATCGCAGCCGAAATCGCAGATGGCCCGCAAAGCCTGATCCGCGAACAGGTAGAAATGGGCGTCGCCATTCGCATGGCAGTGCTTGAGGCTCTGGCCTCCAACCTGCCTGAAAACATGTACGACACAGAACACTAGGAGGACACGGTCATGAAAACATCTGAGACCCCGCTGGTCCTCAAAAACGCCCGCGTCATCGATCCTGCCAGCAACATCGATGAAGCCGGCTCAGTCATCGTAAACAACGGTGTCATTGTCGCCGCAGGAGAAAATGCCCTCAATCAGGGAGCCCCGGAAGACGCAAAGATCATTGACTGCAAAGGCGCAGTCGTTGCTCCCGGCTTGATCGACATGGGTGTCAGTGTCGGCGAACCGGGTGCCGAACACAGGGAAACTCTGGAAAGCGCAAGTCAGGCAGCGGCTGTCGGCGGTGTAACCACTATCGTCACCAGTCCCAACACAGACCCGGTAATCGATGACCCGGCATTGGTGGATTTCATGCTCCGCCGTGCACGCGATACGGCAATGGTGAAGGTCCACCCAATGGCCGCACTCACCAAAGGTCTTGCAGGCAAGGAAATGAGCGAACTGGGCCTGCTTCAGGAAGCTGGCGCAATCGCTTTTTCCAACGACAAGCAGCCTGTCACCAACTCCTCCGTTCTGCTACGCCTGCTCACCTATGCCCGTGACTTTGATGCACTGGTGGTCCATCAGGCACAGGACAAGGATCTGGCTGGCTCCGGCGTCATGAATTCCGGCCTGCGTGCGAGTTGGCTGGGTCTTGGCGGAATTCCCCACGAGGCTGAGTTTATCGCAATCGAACGTGACATGCGCCTCCTCGCCATGGCAAAAGGCAAATACCACGCCCGCCTGATTTCCTGCCCGCAAAGTGCGCAAGCGATCCAGAAAGCAAAGGGTGATGGCCTCAACGTCACCGCTGGCATCTCCATCAATCACCTGACGCTCAATGAAAATGACATCGGTCCGTACCGCACATTCCACAAAATGTCGCCGCCGCTACGTACGGAAGATGATCGTCAGGCAATGGTTCAGGCACTGGCAGACGGTACGATCGACATAATAATGTCAGATCACAACCCACAAGATGTGGAAACCAAGCGTCACCCATTTGCAGAAGCCGAAGATGGTGCGCTAGGGCTGGAAACAATGCTTGGAGCAGGAATGCGTCTTGTTTTGAACGGCGATATATCCCTGCCCAAGCTGCTGGCAACAATGACTTGCAACCCGGCGGATCGTCTTGGCCTTGCTTCTGGTCGCCTCACCAAAGGTGCACCAGCAGACCTGATCATCTTCGACCCGCAAAAGCCATGGGTTGTGGAGAAGGATAAAATCCGCTCCCGTTCAAAGAACACGCCTTTTGAGGACGAGACTTTGACAGGTCGGGTTTTAACAACCATTGTTGCAGGCGGTATTCTGGACAATGACGCCATTTAGAGCGTCCATTCATTAAGACAGACGTGTGAGGCGCAAAACCTGAAAGCACCGCACACGTCTGTCAGTAACATATGGAGAACACACTCGTGCCTGACCCGATCAGCTGGTCCTTTGACTTACCTTACTATCTGGCTGCATTGGCCTTTGGCTACTTGTTGGGCTCCATTCCCTTTGGCCTGCTCTTCACAAAAATGGCAGGCCACGGCGACATCCGCAAAATTGGCTCCGGCAACATCGGCACAACCAATGTACTGCGCACAGGAAGCAAAAAGCTCGCTGCCTTCACCCTCCTGTGTGATGCTTTGAAAGGTACTGTGGCCGTTGTCGTCATTGCCCTCTTCATGGGCACAGACGCAGCATTGATTGCGGGCCTCGGTGCCTTTCTTGGGCACCTGTTCCCCGTATGGCTCAGGTTCAGGGGCGGCAAAGGCGTTGCAACTTACATCGGCATTCTGCTTGGTGTGTACTGGCTTGCTGGCGTTATCTTCATCGGCATCTGGATAGCGACTGCCTACATCACCAGATACTCATCCCTGTCAGCACTAATCGCCAGCCTTGTCACTCCCTTTATTCTGCTGGCTTTCGGACAAGTGCAAATTGCGCAAATCATGGGGTTACTCAGTGTTTTGCTATGGGTAAAACATCACGAGAACATTGCTCGCCTTGTAAAAGGTAAGGAAAGCAAGATCGGCTCCAGGGGATGAGGTAAATGGAGACAGCCACCACAAGCCGGGCACCACTTTTAAGTGACAGTCAAAGGCTCGCGTGGCTTCGTCTCATCCGCTCAGAAAATGTAGGACCACATACATTCCGCGAGCTGCTCAATCATTTCGGCTCAGCACAAGCAGCATTGGATGCTCTGCCAGAGCTTTTCCGAAGAGGCGGTAAGAAAACTTATCGCCTTTTTTCATTACACAAGGCAGAAAAGGAATTAGCCTCCCTTTATAAGATAGGAGCAAGACTTGTCGCTCTTGGCGAACCTGCCTATCCGCCGCTCCTCAGGCACATTGATGCCCCACCCCCGTTGCTGGCGATCCGCGCAAGAGACCCCTTGCAGCAAGAGCTTACCGGCACTCAGAAAACAATAGCGATCATAGGGGCACGCAACTGCTCCGTAGCCGGGGCTAAATTTGCCGGAAAACTAGCCGCAGACCTGTCATCTCATGGCTTTACTATCATCTCAGGGCTGGCACGCGGTATTGATGGCGCAGCTCACAGCGCTGCTTTAAAAGCAGGAACAATCGCGGCGTTTGCAGGTGGCATTGATCATGTCTACCCCAAGGAAAATCACGAGTTATTTACAAAGATGCTTCACGCCAACGGTGCCGCCATCTCCGAAATGCCAATTGGCCGAAGCCCTCGGGCGCAAGATTTCCCGCGCCGTAACCGTCTTATCTCAGGCATGTCACTGGGCGTAATCCTTATCGAAGCCGCAGAAAAATCCGGCTCTCTTCACACAGCCCGCTATGCGCTGGAGCAGAACCGCGAGATTCTCGCCGTCCCCGGCTCCCCGCTGGATCCGCGCTCCGTGGGCGCAAACAAGCTGATTAAGCAAGGCGCAGCATTAATACAGTCTGCCGAAGATGTGTTGGAGATTATGGAACCTAAGATATCCATGCCCCTGCTGCTGCACCCCGGCGTAGAAGAACCCACACATATCTGGCCGCAAATAAGTAACAGCAGGGCGAGCGAAAACACCGCCCTATCTGATGCAAAAGAACAGGACCGGCAGGCAATTCTGGATGCCCTGAGTGGAACGCCTGTGGATCAGGACGAATTGCTACGCTTCACAGGTGTATCCCTGCAAACACTCCAGCTCATCCTGCTGGAAATTGAACTTGCCGGGCGTTTAGAGCGCCACAAACCCAACAAGCTGTCCTTAATTAACAATATAGACAAATAGGCCAGTCAGACACACTCACTCTCAACTTCCCTTGCATCTGTAAGCACATCCCTCTGAACCGGTTTGACCCTGTCCACCTGACTTTCAGCTTCCTTTTTTGCCAGCACAAGCAGATATTCCAGTAATTCCAAGCGATGTGCCCGCGCAAGCTCACTCAATTCACGACACATTTTGGCGCAATAATCAGCAACATCACCTGATTCAATTATTCTGTCATTTTTTGACATGGGATCTTTATGCAAGCTCTTTCACCTTGATACGCAACCATGACACAAGCTTCAGGATGTAAAAAGCGCTTTACAATCTGAGACTTACATCAATCAATAAAATTACTTAAGGTTGAATTAATTCTCATGAACAACCATTATTCAGCCCAAGGAAAATTGAGGGAGTGAGTTTTCCGCTCTTGACCTATTGATCTGAAAAGGCCATTTGACAGCGCAAAAGCGATCCGAGATTGTGTCGGCTCGACTCATAAAACGGTTTTTGATTTATCAATTCCAAGACGAGATTTACGCGAAAGCCAGGAAATCAATGAACGTAGTCATTGTGGAATCACCGGCGAAAGCCAAGACCATTAACAAGTATCTGGGCAAGGACTATACAGTTCTGGCGTCCTACGGACATGTGCGCGACCTGCCTCCTAAGGATGGCTCTGTGCTCCCCGATGACGACTTTGCCATGTCCTGGTCAGTGGATTCCAAATCTCAAAAGCGCCTGTCGGATATCGCCAGCGCGGTGAAGGAGGCAGACCGCCTTATTCTCGCAACTGACCCCGACCGCGAAGGGGAAGCCATTTCCTGGCACGTACTGGAAGTTCTGAAGAAGAAGCGCGTCCTTAAGGACAAAAAGATTGAGCGCGTGGTGTTCAACGCCATCACCAAAAGCTCCATTCTGGAAGCCATGCAGAACCCGCGCGAGCTGGATGTTCCACTTGTGGACGCATATCTCGCCCGCCGCGCACTGGATTACCTTGTAGGCTTTACACTCTCTCCCGTTCTGTGGCGCAAGCTGCCGGGTGCACGCTCAGCAGGCCGCGTACAGTCTGTGGCCCTGCGCCTTGTTTGCCAGCGTGAGAACGAGATCGAGACCTTCCTGTCTCAGGAATACTGGTCCATTCTGGCAAATCTGAACACACCGGAAAACGCAGCTGTTCAGGCACGCCTTACTGGTTTCGATGGTCAGAAGATCACACGCCTCGACATTAAGAATGAACAGCAAGCCACCGCGATCAAGCAGATGCTTGATGGAGCCAGCTTTTCTGTTGCCAATGTTGAAAGCAAGCCACAACGCCGCAATCCATCTGCGCCGTTCACCACCTCTACTCTTCAGCAGGAAGCTTCCCGTAAACTCGGCTTTGCAGCAGCCCGCACCATGCAGGTTGCGCAGAAGCTCTATGAAGGGGCCAATATCGGCGGTGAAACCACCGGCCTGATCACATATATGCGTACCGACGGTGTGCAAATTGCACCTGAAGCGATCCAAAGCGCCCGCAGTGTAATCGGCTCCCGCTACGGCAATGAGTATGTACCTTCCAAACCACGCGAATACTCATCCAAAGCGAAGAACGCACAAGAAGCACACGAAGCGATCCGCCCGACGGACCTTTCCCGTCATCCACGCGACATGGCAAAGTTCCTTGACGAAGACGGCGCTCGTCTTTACGAACTGATCTGGAAGCGGACCATCGCCTCCCAGATGGAATCTGCCGTTCTGGAACGCACCACAGTTGATATTGAAGCAACCAACGGCGCAAAGAAGGCAGCCCTGCGCGCCTCAGGCTCCGTTGTTCGCTTTGACGGCTTCCTCACCCTTTATCAGGAAGGTAAAGATGATGAGGAAGACGAGGAAAGCAAGCGCCTGCCACCAATGAGCCGAGGCGACAGTCTTGATCGCAAAGGCATTGAAGCCAACCAGCACTTCACAGAACCACCACCACGCTTCACCGAAGCGACACTGGTGAAGAAAATGGAAGAGCTCGGCATCGGTCGCCCATCTACCTACGCTGCAACCCTGCAAACTCTGCGGGACCGTGGCTATGTGGAACTGGACAAAAAACGCCTGATCCCTCAGGATAAAGGCCGTCTGGTCATTGCCTTCCTTGAAGATTTCTTCAACCGCTATGTGGAGTACGACTTTACCGCAAGCCTTGAAGATCAGCTCGATAAGATTTCCGCTGGTGACTTGGAATGGAAGGCTGTTTTGCGCGACTTCTGGAACCCGTTCCACGAGATTTGTGATGAGGTCATCAAGCGCTCCAATACCGAAGTACTGGACGCTCTGAACGAAACCCTCAAAGCGCACGTCTTCCCAGATAAAGAAGACGGTTCTGATCCGCGCAAGTGCCCCAAATGTGAAACTGGCCGCCTGTCTTTGAAAGTCTCCCGCTTCGGAGCCTTTGTTGGGTGCTCCAACTACAACAAAGACAAAAAAGACGGCAAAGAGCCAAACGAAAACCCACCACACTGCGATTACACCCGCCAGCTTACCTCTGGCGGCGCTTCAGATGCAGGTACTGCGGGTGATGGACCGCAGGTTCTCGGCCTTGACCCGGAAACCGGATTGGAAGTTTCCTTGCGCGTCGGTCGTTTCGGCCCATATGTACAGCTGGGCGAAGAAGCCAAACCAAAACGCTCTTCCCTGCCGCGTGGCTGGAGCGCAGCCGACCTTGATCTGGAAAAAGCACTTCAGTTGCTTTCACTTCCGCGCGAAGTGGGACCACATCCTGAAGATGGCAACATGATCACTGCTGGTCTGGGTCGTTTTGGTCCGTTCGTGCTCCATGATGGCACCTATGCCAATCTGGACAGCCCGGACGAAGTCTTCTCTGTCGGCATCAACCGCGCCGTGACCCTGATCGCAGAAAAACGCGCCAAGGGTGGAGGCCGCAGAGCTGCCGCCAAACCACTCAAAGAGCTGGGCGACCACCCTGATGGCGGTGCTATCAATGTCTATTCCGGTCGCTACGGCCCCTATGTGAAATGGGAAAAGATCAACGCAACCCTTCCAAAGGATGTTGCACCGGAAGCTGTCACGCTGGAACAGGCCATTGAGCTTGTAAACGCAAAGGCAGCGACCAAAGGCAAGAAAAAAGCCCCTGCCAAAAAGGCAGCAGCAAAGAAAACAACCGCCAAGAAAGCAGCGTCTAAAGGGGCACTGAAAGAATTTGGCGATCACCCGGATGGTGGAGCAATGGAGCTGCGTGACAGTGGCCGTCTCGGCATTCGGATCAAATGGGGCAAGGAGTTCGTTTCCCTGCCTAAAGGAACAGACCCGGAGACGGTAACCCGCGAACAGGCAATTGAACTGGTCAACGCGAAGAAGGGTTAAGACCCTGACGTTACTCTCCGGATAACGAAACACGAGGGCTTCCGACCATAGGAAGCCCCTTTTCGCAGCAGTATGCTGCACTGGATGAGATAAATTGAGCCGAAAAAAGGCCGCTGAAAAAAGACACAAGGGACCGGCAGAAATGCCTTCCCGCGAAGATATCTTAAAATTTATTGCCGACAATCCCGGCAAAGCTGGCAAACGCGAAATCGCCCGCCATTTTGGCATCGTCGGTGCCGCGCGTATCCCCCTCAAACGAATGCTCAAAGATCTGGCTGAGAGCGGTCACATCGAAAAACGTCGCAAGCGTATGCTGCGCCCCGGTGACCTGCCCCCTGTCTTTGTCGTTAAAATCACAGGTAGAACCGGCGACGGCGAAATGCTCGCCATTCCGATGAACTGGGATGAAGAGCACGGCGAACCGCCAAATGTGCTGGTTCTGCCGCAAAGGAACAAAAACAAATTCAATCCGGTTCCCGGTGTGGGCGACCGCGCCCTCGTCAAGCTGATGGACGAACACGAGGCCGGACCAGAGGCGCAACATGTCGTGCGCGTTATGAAACGCCTTGAGAACCACGACACCGATATTCTCGGCATCCTGCGCATCAACAAAGCAACCAAAGCCGCAACACTGGAACCAGTTGACCGCAAACAACGCGAGATTGACGTTGATCCACGCGAGCTGCTGGACTCTGATGATGGTGACCTCGTCAAAATCGAAGTTCACAAAGTCGGCAGATATGGCACACCACGCGGACGTGTGGTCAAACGCTTCGGCTCCACCACTTCCGAAATGGCGGTCTCTGAAATCGCGCTGCACACCCAAGGCATCCGTAATGAGTTCCCGGGCGCTGTGATTGCAGAATCGGAGAACATCAAACCGGCTGGCAACAAGGGCCGTGAAGACTGGCGTGCAATCCCGCTGATCACCATCGATCCGGCAACTGCAAAAGACCACGACGACGCAGTCTACGCCCAACTGGATGATAATCCGGAAAACGAAGGCGGCTGCATTGTCTACGTGGCAATCGCAGATGTTGCAGCTTATGTGACACCCGGCTCTCCGATGGACAAAGAAGCATTGCTGCGTGGCAACTCGGTCTATTTCCCTGACCGTGTCATCCCGATGCTGCCGGAACGCATCTCCAACAACCTGTGCTCATTACGCGAAAAAGAAGACCGCCCCTCCATGGCGACACGGATGGTCTTCGACAGGAATGGTAAGAAAATCTCTCACTCGTTCCACCGTGTGATCATGCGCAGCGCTGCTAAACTGTCTTACCAGCAAGCCCAGAAGGCCATTGAGGGAGTTACAGACGACACCACCGGACCATTGCTGGAACCAGTGCTGAAGCCACTCTGGGCTGCCTATGAGATCCTGAAAAAGGGCCGCGACAAGCGCCAGCCCCTTGAACTGGACCTGCCAGAGCGCCGCATTCTGCTCAAAGAAGATGGCACAGTGGACCAGATCGTCATCCCCGAACGTCTGGATGCCCACAAGCTCATCGAAGAGTGCATGATTCAGGCAAACGTTGCAGCTGCCGAAGAGTTGGAAAAGCGCAACTCCCCCCTGCTTTACCGCGTACACGACGCCTCAACGCCCGAAAAGCTGGAAAACCTGCGCGAGTTCCTGTCTACACTGAACGTCAAGCTGCCCCATATCGGCGGGCTGCGCGCTTCTGTGTTCAACAACATCCTCGACAAGTTCAAGGACACCGCCAGCGCCACCATGGTCTCAGAGGTCGTACTGCGCTCACAGGCACAAGCAGAATACAACTCAGAGAACATAGGGCACTTCGGACTTAACCTGCGGCGTTACGCGCACTTCACCTCCCCGATCCGCCGCTACGCAGATTTGATCGTTCATCGTGCTCTGATCCGTGCGTTAGGCTTGGGAGATGATGGCCTGCCCTACGGCATCGAAGAAAAACTGCCTGCCATCGCAGCAGAAATTTCCGCCACAGAACGCCGGGCAATGCTGGCTGAACGCGAAACCATCGACCGCCTGATCGCCCTTTACCTGTGTGAGCGTGTAGGCGCGGAATTTTCCGGTAGAATTGCCGGAGTGACCAAGTCCGGCCTCTTCGTCAAACTGCTACAAAATGGCGCAGACGGCTTCATTCCTGCATCTACCATTGGTATTGATTACTATGAGTATGTAGAATCAGCTCATGCCCTTGTGGGCAGAGCGACAGGTGAAACCTATCAGCTTGGTGATGCTGTGCAGGTCAAACTGGTGGAAGCGGCTCCATTTGCAGGCGCTTTGCGGTTTGAGATGCTATCTGAAGGCAAGTCTAAAAGCGAAGCAGCGGGACGGGTTGCTAAGCACAAAGGCTGGCAAGAGAGAAACAAAAGCAAACCAAAAGGGTTACGCCGCTCGAAAGACAAAAATAGGCGAAGGCGTAAATAACATCTGCGCACGCCCTGCATTAATGGACGGATAAGGCAGGCAATATGGCGACCTATAAAGATCGGAATACAGGAGAAGCGGTACTGCGCGGTTTTCGGTGCAAGTGCCCTTCTTGCGGCATTGGACAAACCTTCGACGGTTATCTTCGTGTAAAACACTCCTGCGAAAACTGCGGGGAAGAGCTTCACCACCACCGTGCGGATGATGCACCTCCCTACTTTACAATCTTCATTGTCGGCCATGTGGTAGTGGCGCTGGCAATGTGGGTAGAGATGGCTTATGTGCCGCCCATGTGGCTACATATGTCAATCTGGCTACCGCTGACACTCATCATGTCTCTGGCATTCCTGCGCCCTATTAAGGGGGCACTGGTTGGCTTACAATGGGCACTACGTATGGATGGCTTTGCAACAGCTGGCAAAGCCCCTAGTTTTGGCTCAACACGGGCCAACCAGAGGTAAGGAATGTCGACCCAAGACCTGACGAACGAAGTTAAAGTTGAGCGTGCGGAAGAAAACAAAGACCCGAACGCTCAACCATTAAGGCCGAAAGACGCCTCAACACTGCTTATTTTAGACCGCAAGGAAGATGGCTCCCTGCACCTGCTCATGGGCAAACGCCACATGGCGCACAAGTTCATGCCCGGTAAATTTGTATTCCCTGGTGGCCGCGTTGATTCTGAAGACAGCCGTGTAAAATATGCACGGGACTATCATCCGGATGTGCTCACCAAGCTCAACTACGACAAAAAGCAGATCAAAACCGAAAGCCGCCTGCGGGCTCTGGCAATCGCAGCTATTCGCGAAACCTATGAAGAAGCCGGGCTGTTTGTCGGCACCAGAACCGAAAAACGGGCAGATCCAATCGGCCCGGGTTTTAAGGCTTTTGATGAACTAGGCATTATGCCTGACCTTGAGCCACTACGCTTCGTTGCACGGGCCATCACTCCTCCGGGCAGAACACGCCGTTTTGATGCACGTTTCTTTGCTGTTTGGGCTGACCAGATCGCTCATAAACTGGAAACCGGCATTGGCCCGACAGAAGAGCTGGAAGAACTTCAGTGGTTGCCAATCGCACAGTGCAAGGAACTGGACCTGCCACGCATCACACTGGCCGTGCTGACGGATTTGGAACATCGTCTGGCAACTGACCCGGACCTTTCTCCAGATGGACCTGTACCTTACTACTACTGGAAGAACGACGGCTTCGCCCGCGAAGAAATTTGACAAGACCCTGCGGCGTTCTAATTATATGGAGTGCCGCACACCACCCACCGCCGCCCGTTCCACAAACCTCAACAGAACAGTTAGAGACCGAAATCACTTGCCCTCTGACGAATGTCCGGCATATGTCTTGACCGGAGTAACTTGAACCGGTGGCCCATAACTGCAAGACCAGTTAAGCAACAACAACCTGCCCCGCAAAGACGCCAATTTCTTCAGCGAAAATGCAATGACGCAGGCTCCCGGAAAATATAGAATGCCAGCGTGCAATTGGTACAGATAGTGAAGTCCTTAACCCACGCCCTCTCCCATACACAGATTCGCGGCATAGCCGCAGCGATTGCTGCAATTTCAGCGGTTGGCCTGTCCTTATCAGCAAGCCTGCCTCTTTTGGCGCTTACGCTGGAAGCACGCGGCATCGGCACCACATGGATCGGCATCAACACCGCTTTTTCTGGTGTCGCCTCAATCCTCGCAACTCCAGTAGCGCCCTACCTTGCACGTAAACTGGGAACGCCCCAGTCACTTCTGCTTTGCCTTCTGATAGCAGGCATTTCATTGCCCCTGTTCTATCTGACTAAAAATTTCTGGGTCTGGTTTCCGCTAAGACTCCTTTTCCATGGCGCAGCAACAGCGGCCTTCATCCTCTCTGAATTCTGGATCAATGCGCTGGCCCCTCCAAAACAACGCGGTTTCCTGATGGGTATATACGCCACAGTGCTCTCTCTTGGCTTTGCCTCCGGCCCACTCATCCTGACATTTGCAGGAACCTCAGGGGCATTGCCTTTTGTACTCGCCAGCGCCGGAATCATTCTGGCAGCTCTGCCTGTCCTTGTCGGCTTCAGTGCAGCACCACGAATTGAGGATAAATCCACGTCAAAAATTTACGCATTCTTGTGGATTGCCCCAGCGGCCACGCTAGCTGGGTTCGTGTTTGGAGCAATTGAGCAGTCAGGCATCTCATTGCTCCCGCTTTTTGGGCTGAAAACTGGCCTGACACCGGCGATGGCAACCCTTCTGGTTTCAGCAATGGGGGCTGGCAGTGTTATCTTTCAGATCCCGCTTGGCTTGCTATCTGATAGAATGGATCGCCGCCACCTACTGGCATATTGCGGGGCATTCGGCGTTGTCGGTGCCCTCCTTCTTATACCGCTTTCCAGCAGTTTTTATGGGCTCCTCACGCTCCTCTTTGTGTGGGGCGGCGTAATTGCAGGGCTGTACACAGTGGGTCTCACTCATCTGGGTGCGCGCTTTACAGGCGCAGACCTCGCATCAGCCAATGCAGC
The DNA here is from genome assembly GCA_947496145.1 of uncultured Pseudovibrio sp. GTDB lineage: Bacteria > Pseudomonadota > Alphaproteobacteria > Rhizobiales > Stappiaceae > Pseudovibrio. Next base: position 77,137 of record CANMBS010000010.1, on the reverse strand, counting down.
CTTTGTGCTGATGTATTCTCTGGGGCAACTGGTTGGCCCAACAACCACAGGCATTGCTCTTTCCGCGTGGGGTTCCGCCGGATTACCACTGATATTTGCAGGATTCTTAGGCGCATATGTAATTATATGCCTTATAAGGAGTACAAGACTGGGCGCAGCGTCCTAATGCATCTTGACTTTAGCCCTGTGATTAGTAATGTGCGCGCTGAATTCCCAAAGTTTCACCGGAAGCGCACCCTGCCCCGAAGCGAAGGTGTGAGGGTGCCACCGGGACAAACAAAACAACCGGCCACTATTAAAAAGGCCGAAAACAGACAGGATCCTTAGCGATGGCCAAGGCGACCACCATTAAGATCAAGCTGCAGTCCACTGCGGACACCGGCTACTTCTACGTGACCAAAAAGAACTCCCGCACCATGACCGAAAAAATGGTGAAGCGTAAATACGACCCGGTCGTTAAAAAGCACGTTGAGTTCAAGGAAACCAAGATCAAGTAAGTCTTGGCTTTCAGCTGAATTTCAAAAAAAGGCGTTTGCAACTCTGCAAGCGCCTTTTTTGTGTTCCTACACCAGAAAACACCCTCCTCAGGCCGCCTCAAAACCGAGGCATTAATGGCACATCACTCAATTATCAGGGGTGGACAACATTTCCTCACACAAGAGGAAGTGGACTGAGTATAGTCCCGATATTGCAGTCGAATTCTCTGCTTTTTCAAGAGACAGATCCGCCAAAACATAGACCAGATGAATTGCCCAACCTGAATGATCAATTGCTCCAGCGCCCCACACCTCAGCTCAACTGCCCCGCTTCACCACTGGGTTACAGATAGCGCCAGTTACGTAACAGATAAAAGCAAGGCAACAAGCTGTGTGAGCATATGGCATTGCTTCTTGGCGCATTGCAGCCTGTGGGGAGATACTCACATCACAACACAATCACCCGGAGCATTTAATTGGGAAGAATTGGTGGCCGACGAGAACCGGATGACACGAGGAGGCCACTCAGAACCCGCTTACTCGCCGGCCAACCCCACGGACCCAGGAGATGCGGCGGACCTGAGCACTCCGTAGGGAAACTATCTGACAGTATGGCAGGGATCCGAACAATCAACCAAACACCAATACTGCGACTTTTCAGTCGATCATTTACTGATATAGATCATATCGTATATCACCATCGCAACATTTACGACTTTAGTAAAGCTTTAAGGTAATTGCGCTCCTGAAATTGAAGGGGATTCTTCACCTATACACAACAAAAGAAAACAAACAGCGTTTTTGAGGGCAAGTGACCACATAGAAGGCATCGGGGCTATGTAAAAACACCCAGCGACATCAACTAGTTTAAAAGGCTTAGGACTTTTGATCAGTATCTTTCATCTTACACATCAAGCAACGCATCAAAGAATACTGGAGCACCTGTCGCATTCAACATCCGCGATAATGCCTCATGAACACAACTCATCAATAACAACGGGCCATTACTTCATCTAAAACGATAAACAATACGCAGACCATCGCATCCCGTGGAAACAGCATCTGCGATAGCCAAATGAGACCCATGCAAAAACAGAAGGTGCACAACCTCAATTTGGCAAACTACAGAAACCTCATCAGCCAGCCGCAGCGTTCAGCTCAACACAACCACCAATAAAACTGATGAAGCCAATACATCAATTAACCATAAGCAAAAATAACGGGGTATAGATCAGGTATCCTTCAGGAAACCGGAAACGGTCTCCAGAAAGTTCCCGACAGAGATTGGCTTGGAAATATAAGCCTCACACCCACCCTGGCGAATACGTTCCTCATCGCCCTTCATGGCAAAGGCGGTCACAGCAATCACAGGAATAACCTTAAGGTCATCATCCTCTTTGATCCACTTGGTTACTTCCAGACCGGAAACTTCAGGCAACTGAATATCCATAAGGATCAGGTCAGGCTTGTGCGCTCGGGCAAGCTCAAGCGCTTCCATGCCATTGCGAGATTGCAATGTAGCATAGCCATGAGCTTCCAGCAGATCGTTAAACAGCTTCATGTTGAGTTCGTTATCTTCAACAATCAGCACGGTCTTTTGCATCAGTTCAGTCCTGCCCAAAAAGCTGTCCCGGTGAAGGCTCAGCCATAAATAAAAGTGTGATGCAGCCGCACAGCGACTGGCATTGGAACAAGTCCCACACTAAATTTCCTGCTACATAGTTAATTCGGATTCGTTTCAGAAAGGCAAACACCAATGAATCTAGGCAAAACCGGCGGTTTAAATGAAGATACTGCACAGGAAATTGCAATTGGTGCCCTCGCCTTCATCAGCAATGACCCTGAACAGCTCGGTCGCTTCCTCTCTTTAGCCGGAATTGGACCGCAAGAGATTCGTGAAGCGGCAGCAGAGCCGGGCTTCCTGGCAGGTGTACTGGAATTTCTTATGCAGGATGAGCAGCTCCTGCTCACGTATACGGAGAGCGCAGGCATTCGCCCGACAATGATAGCCGCAGCTCACTTGAAACTTGCTGGAGGCGTAGACTACCTTGCACAATATTGAAAGCGTGAGCGCAAACACGTTGCAGCAGATTGAAGAAATTGAAAAGCGCGCCTACCCGCTTCTCATCTGTGATGTAGACGAGGTCCTCCTCCAGTTTATCCCGCACCTCGAACGCTACATGAATGATCGTGGCATTGGCTTTAAGGAAACCGCATATCGCCTCAAAGCAAATATGATCCACACGCAAACCGGCGAGCATCTTAGCGATGACGCCTGCATGGCAATCATTCATGACTTCTTTGAAAGCGAAGTGAGCAGGCAGGAAGCCGTGCCCAACGCTGCCGCGCAGTTGGAACGCCTGTCCAGACGCTGTGATATCGTCATCCTCACAAACTTGCCCAGTTCTCACAACAAACCGGCTCGCGCCAACCTGCTCGAAACCCTTGGCATGGATTACCCTGTCATCACCAATCACGGCCCTAAAGGCGGTGCGGTTGCCGCCCTGTGCGCCCAGCGCGGTCATCACCCGGTATTTTTCGTTGATGACAGCCCCACCAACATCATTTCTGTTGGTAAAAGCACACCGCATGTACAACTCGTGCATTTCATTGCTGATCCGCGCTTCTTTGCTATTTCCGACAACCTGCCCAACGTTGCCCTGAAAAGTAATTGCTGGTTGGAAACAGGCGACTTCATTGAAAACCTGCTCCTGACTGCGGTAAAGTAAGCCGCAAACAACATCAGGGTCCAAATTTCATGGCAACCGAGGGTTCTACTCCCTTCAAAGCACTTTGCCGCGACTGTACGCACAGATTTCGCGCAGACCTGACGCGCTGCCCTAAATGTGGCAGTCCGCGTATCATTGCCCATGCCGAACTGGACACGCTTGAGATCGCCCACATTGACTGTGACGCATTTTATGCTTCCGTTGAAAAACGCGAAAATCCAGAGCTAACGGATCACCCGGTGATCGTCGGTGGAGGTCATCGCGGTGTTGTTTCTGCTGCCTGTTACATTGCCCGCATTTACGGCGTGCGCTCAGCCATGCCTATGTTCAAAGCACTCGAACTTTGTCCCGATGCCATTGTCATCAAACCCCGCATGAACCTGTACTCTCAAATTGGCAGACAAATCCGCGAGGAAATGGAAAAGCTCACACCGCTTGTGGAACCCCTCTCCATCGACGAAGCCTTTCTTGACCTGTCTGGAACACAAAAACTTCACGGAGCTACCCCGGCAGAAATGCTGGTTCGCTTTGCCCAGAAAATCCAGCAGGAGCTTAAACTGTCAGTCTCTGTCGGCCTTGCCCCAAACAAATTTCTGGCAAAAATCGCTTCCGACCTTGATAAGCCACGCGGCTTTTCCGTCATTGGAGAGGCTGAAAAGAAAGAGTTCCTCGCCAAGCAGCCCACCAGCATCATCTGGGGTGTCGGCAAGGTATTCCAAAACAAACTTGAACGCGATGGCATCAAGACGATCGGACAACTGCAGAAAAAAGACCCCGCAGACCTTGCCCGCAAATATGGTGCCCTGGGTCTGCGCCTCTCCAAACTCTGTCAGGGCGAAGATGACCGCACAGTTACAGCTAACCGTGGCGCAAAAAGTATCAGCAACGAAATCACATTCAACACAGATGTTGCTGATATAGCAGAGCTTTCCAAAACGCTCTGGCAACTCTCTGAAAAAGTTTCCTACCGCACTAAAAAAGCCGAAATCTCCGGCAGATCTGTGAGCCTCAAGCTCAAAACTGCCGAGTTTAAAACCATCACCCGTTCACGCATGCTGCATGATCCGACCCAGCTGGCAGACAAAATCTTTCGCACAGCAGATGAGTTGCTCAAAAGCGTCGCCGATGGAAAGCTGCGATTCCGCCTCATCGGCGTCGGCATCGGAGATTTAGGGCCCGCCGATCAGGCTGACCCGGAAGACCTGCTGGATGAACAAGCCGGAAAACGCGCCAAAGCAGAACGGGCCATGGATGCCTTGCGCGGTAAGTTCAAAGACAGCAGTGTTGTCTCTCTCGGACGCTCCATCAAAACGCCGGATAAGACCTAACGGACTTCTAGCGCATCTGTTCCTTACCAGCAGCTTCACCAGATGGAACGCTGACTTTGTCCTCCAGTCCCACAGACTGCCCGCAAGGGCCTCGCACGATAACCGGTTCAAGATCCAGCTCCACAAGCACGCCTTTCAGCTCAAACAATCCGTAATTCAGGCTCATGCTGCGTGATACACCATTGTTATGCAACACTGCCCGCAGTTCATAATCTGGTGTCCGCTCTCCGCGCTCTTCATCACTTAAATTGAAATAAGCGATAGAAACCGGCCAGGCTTCAGAGGAACCAAGTGAAACTGGCAGCATCACCTGATCAGAACGCTGTGCAAGCGGGTCAGCCAGCTTGCCCCCTACAACCGCCGTTGCTTCATACAACTGATCTCCACTCACACTTCCATCATAAAGCTTGGTGACCATAAACCGCTTTCCACTCGCAGCACCATCGATCACACCATGCAAGTGCTGCAATGGAAACTGGATAGACCCATCAAAGCTCAGCTTCTTAGCAGCTGGCCCGGACAGGTCCACATCAACCTTGGAGCTTTGATGCGCCGCAGTACCTTGCGCCTGCTGGGCCAGATAAGCGCCAATGAACGTTTTGTAGCTGAAGGCAAGCCGGGAGTTGTCAGGAGCTTCATAATAAGAACTTCGCAAATCAGTGACAGTCTCCTCTCCGTCCTCACCAACGCTGCGCAACACAAAGCGCACATCTACCGAAAAGCCGTCACACAGCGAACCGGACAGCTCATAAACCATCCGCCCGCTCACATCAGCGATGTCGGCACCATTACTCACATCGGCAAGCTGCATATCATAGACAGCAGTATGAGGTTGCAAATCAGCTGCACCACCAGCCATGGAAGAAAGAAGCAATCCAAGAGAAAAGGAAGAACCAGCAACCGCGTAAAGACCATGTCCTAAACGTCGTTTCAGCATAAAACCTCCGATCATTCTGGAACAAAGGACACGAAGGTATGCCTCTCTTCCACATCGAAAGAGTGCATAAACACACCCGCAATGGCAAACATTCACGGGCAGTTTCCCGAGCTAGGGTAAATCTTTCAAATTAGATACACGTTTCCCACGTAGACAACAGCATCTGCACTCTTGCAACCTGAGTGATTCTAATGAGACCCTGCGCTCCAATCAAAACACCGGGTGTTCCGGAATGGAGGGAAATTAAATGTCAGACGATATTCAGGCGAACTTAAACAAGCTCGGCGTCACACTGCCAGAAGCCGCAGCACCTGCTGCTAACTATGTCCCCTTTGTCAAAACGGGCAATCAGCTTTTCATCTCCGGGCAGCTTCCCATGCTGGACGGCAAGATTGCTAAAACTGGTAAGGTCGGGGCAGACCTGAGCATTGAAGACGGCATCGAGGCAGCACGCCTTTGTGCAATCAATCTGCTGGCACAGGCAAAAGCTGCGACAGGCGATCTTTCCAAAATTGTGCGACTGGTTAAAATCGTTGGCTTTGTAAATTCCAATGGCGATTTTGGTGATCAGCCAAAAGTGATCAACGGAGCCTCCGACTTCATGGTAGCAGCAATGGGCGAGGCTGGTCGTCATGCACGTTCAGCTGTTAGCGCAGGCGCACTTCCTTTCAATGCAGCAGTCGAAATTGAAGCAATTTTTGAAGTGACTGACTAACGTCTCACCAGCTTAAATCAACCCACTGCCTTTTTAACAAGAACAAACACGATAATATCATGCAGGACCTCTCCTGGCTTACAGCCCGCCCAATCGCCCATCGCGGCTTCCACAACAAGGAAGCGGGCATTTTAGAAAACACACCATCCGCAGTTCAGGCTGCGGTTGATAATAACTTCGCCATTGAGGTGGACTTGCAAGAAACCAGAGATGGCAGGCCCATTGTTTTCCACGATCCCAACCTTGAACGCCTTACATATGGTGAAGGCAATGTGATCGACTTCAATCTGGCAGACTTGCGCAAGCTCTCCATGCGCGGTTCATCTGATCCAATCTGGACACTGGAAGAGCTGCTCGCACTGGTGGACGGCAAAGTCCCTCTGATCATCGAAATCAAAACCCTGTTTCTTGATGAAGGGCAGGATGAGTTCATCAAGACCATCGCCAGCATCTTGAACACTTACAAAGGCCCTGCTGCCATCAAGTCCTTCGACCCGAAGATGCTGCATACCATGAAAGAAGTTGCACCGCATATCCCACGGGGCTGCCTCTCCATGACCACCTTGAGTGAAAACGACTATGTGAACCTGACAGAGCATGAAATCGAAAAGATATCATGGATGGTACACATGGCTGGCACTGATCCGCACTTCGTCTCCTTCTTCGTCAAAGATCTGCCGGCAGACGGCCCAAGCTTCCTGCGTGAGTTCTACGGCCTGCCCATCATGACATGGACAGTCAAAACAAAAGAAGACCGCCTGAATGCTGCCAAATATGCAGACCAGATTGTATTTGAAGGCTTCAACCCGGATAAAGACCCGCTCTAGGATCAAAAGACTTGCCAGAGACCCCTACTCCAGTTCTGAAAGTTCTTTCATCTCTTGATGAGGTTCCCAGTACAGACTGGGATACTCTGGCAAATCCCGGCTACCTGCCAGTCCTTTATGATCAGGCACCTCAAATCGATTCACCTGAAACGATCATCTCCTCAAAAACTGAATCAATTTCTCAAAGACCACCATTTAACCCAATGCTTTCACACGCTTTTTTGCAAGCATTGGAAGAGAGTGAATGAGTTGGCTGGGAGACTGGCTGGATACCTCAACACATTTGGTGGGAAGCAGACGGGAAACCCATCGCCGCAATCCCCACCTATGCCAAAGCACACAGTCAGGGAGAATATGTCTTCGATTATGCCTGGGCTGATGCGTTTGAGCGGGCGGGCGGCAGTTACTACCCCAAACTGCAATGCTCCATTCCCTTTACTCCGGTACCGGGCCGACGCCTGCTGATTGCCCCTCATGCAAACCGGCAGGAAACCATTAAAATCCTCAGTAGCGGCCTGAAGGAACTCACTATCCGCTTAGAAGGCTCCTCTGCCCACCTCACCTTTCTCAGCGAGCAGGAATGGAAAGAACTGGGTGAAGAAGGCTTCCTGCTGCGTACAGACCAGCAGTTTCATTGGGAGAACAACAATTACAGTGATTTTGACGAATTCCTGAGCGCACTCTCCTCTCGCAAACGCAAAAGCATCCGTAAAGAGCGCAGGACGGCGCTACAAAACCAGATCGAGATCGAATGGATCACTGGCTCAGATTTAAAGGAGGCCCACTGGGACGCCTTCTACGAGTTTTACATGGACACAGGCAGTCGCAAATGGGGCACCCCCTACCTCAATCGGGAGTTCTTCTCTCTATTGGGAGAACGGCTGGCTGATCATACTCTGCTCATAATGGCAAAGCGCGAAGGCCGCTATATTGCAGGAGCGCTTAATATGATCGGAGGCGACACGCTTTATGGCCGCAACTGGGGCTGCATAGAAAACCACCCCTGCCTGCACTTTGAGATTTGCTACTATCAGGCTATTGAGTTTGCGTTGTCACGTGGTCTGCAAAGAGTAGAGGCTGGCGCACAGGGCACCCACAAACTGGCTCGCGGCTACATGCCAAACCTCACTTACTCTGCCCACTGGATTGCAAACCCTTCCTTAAGAAACGCAGTTGCACACTACCTGCAACAGGAACGTCAGGCCGTGCAGCAAGAACAGCAAATTCTGTCAGCCCATGGCCCTTTCCGCCAGCAAAGCACCTGAATCACTTCCTCAAAAACCCAATACAAACACCTGAAGAGACTCACAGTTTTACTTCAGGTTGAATCAGTTTCTTAAGTACCTCACGCCGCGTACCTTTACCCTCTCATCCCGCCACAGCAAAACTGTCTTTAGGCCAAAGGATGATTCTGCTGTAGTCTTATTCGTCGAAATCTATCAGGCATATCCTTGAGAGGCTCGACCCGCCATAAAGGATATGTAAAAGGAATGACTACAGATAAAAGCCCCTGAGCTACAAAGCTAAAGGGAGCATGCTTGAAGTGTTGATTGAGAGTTTTAAGAGGATATCACAATGACCAGTCCATCCTACGATACACAGAACATCTTTGCTAAGATTCTGCGCGGCGAACTGCCCTCAGAAACCGTATATGAAGACGAAAACACTGTTGTTATCATGGACATCATGCCACGCGCAGATGGTCACGTACTCGTCCTGCCTAAGAATGGCTCCCGTAACATTCTAGACATCGAGCCAACCGATCTTACTAATGTTATTATGACCGCTCAGAAAATGGCGCGCATCCTTAAGGAAGCCTTCTCCGCAGACGGTATCACTATCCATCAGTTCAACGAGGGCGCTGGCGGGCAGATGGTGTTCCACACCCACTTTCACGTCATCCCACGCACGGAAGGCGTACCACTTCAGCCGCACACTGGCGAAATGGCGGACAGTGAAATCCTCAAAGCTAATGCAGAAAAAATTCGCAGCACCATCGCTGCTCAGGTCTGATCATTTCACAGGAAACAACCCTGCGCCTCATTTTAAAGACGCGCAGGGCAAATTTGATTCACTTGAAACAATCACCTACAGCAAATCTGAATACTCAGTTAAAACAAGTTATTAGAAAAGAAAACTGAATCAGTCTCTCACGTCGCACATGGCCAGCGCACATATTCATTTCACCAGAAATAACTATGCATGACCAAGCACGGCTTCATTATGAAGTGTCTTTTGCATGATCCGGTCAAAGCCTTTTTCCATACACACAGAAAGGTCTGTAGTGACCAGTTTACCACTCCAGTACAATGAGAAAATTGTTGCTGGTGTTGGTGCACTCTGCGCCTTTTCCAGACTATCCAGATGCACGATCTTGAGCGGCAGTCCGCGTTGCTGAGCAATACTCTTAAGCCCCTGCGTCACATGATAATCAGTAAACGGGCAACGGTTTGAATAATAGGCCACCAGCCCCTCGTCGCGCGGCGCGGTGACCTGTTGCACCGTTTTCGCAAATCCGGCATCAACCGTATTTTTATCAGACAGCCTGAGCTGCAACAGCTCAATCCCATCAGGTGAGACATCACATATCTCAAACCCCTGTCGCTTGAACCATGCGCCGTCAGAAAGAAACGGCAGCTTCTTAGCCCCGGCAACAGTAACCAACCCGTTGGCATCGGCCTGCTTCGCAGCTTCAACCGCCTTCATCAAAAGAGCTTTGCCGTGCCCCTGCCCCTTATATTTCCCAGAGGCCCACATGCAATTTATCAGAAAATATCCCGGAGCAACCACTGGTGCCCAGGCAGCTTCTGCAGGACCAAATTCGATAAATACTTTTGCGCGTTCATTTAGACGAATAAACTGATAGCCGGAAGAAAATTGCTGCTGAAGCCACTCCTTCTTCAACTCATATCCCTGAGCACATTTCTTGTCTGAAATCGCACAACATATGTGTTCGTCACACACTGTATGCTCATTCAATGCAATGTAAGCCATTGCTTATCCCTCTCTACTCACACCCGCACCCTCATTTACCCATGAATGAGGGAAGCACACTTCAACTAACTCTGCATCAGATGCCTGAACAGGACTAAACCCAGTGTCAACTTTACCCATGGTAAACAGCGGGATTAGCAACGACAATGCTTGTAATCAATCATTATGCAAATTTTCTAAATTAAAAAGGCCCAGCCGCTAATTAGCACGAACTCAGCTGTAAGGATTCCCGCCACCAGCCGGTCATTCGAGAGCTTGTATCCAAGCACTCCGCCCATCACTGCCGCAACTCGCAACCAGATTGGTACATCCCCAAGTACGCCATCGGGAAACAGAATCAGCCGGGCAATGATACCGGCGATCAGCGCCGTCGCCACTGCACGCACCCATGCAAAAATCAGGCTATCTTCGCGTAGCTTGCCCGCTGCAAGCACCCCAAACCAGCGCCAGCACTCAGTCGCAAGAAAGCCAGCGATGAGAATCATTACGTAAGGCCAGTACCAGCTGCCATAAACCTCGCTCACAGCTCAGCCCTCCGTGTTGCAAACAACCATCCCACAAAAGCGACCGTTCCACCGACAAAACCCGTCAGCAGCAAATCTGCCCCCGGAAAGAAATAGTAAAACACTGGCCCGAGAATAAGCCCCAGAATCAAAGCAGCCTTATCACCACTGGTCCGTGACGCCTGATACATGGAAAACATGAAGTAGATCGGCGTCAGCAACACAAGACCTGCTGCAACAGGTCCCTCAATAGCAGGTAGCGCCATGTATGAAAGCGTCGTTGAGCACAACACAACCCCGTGCACAGTAGCCCCAAAGCCAGCAAAAAACGGCAGCCGCGCAGCGCGTGGCATGCCCGGTAGATTGCGCATGGCAAACACCCAGGCCGTTACCGCAACAAAATGAGAGGCGACCAGCATATGCCAGGTCTTTGTCCGCTTTTCATCCCGTAGCACCGGCATAAGAGCGACCGTCATGGGCATTAAACGCACAGCAGAAAGCGCAACCGCAATCGCAGCGGGGATCAACCCGGTCCCGACACTCATCGCACCAGTGAGCACAACAATACTTGGCAAAGCCCACATAAAAAGGGTCATCAGCAGTACTTCAACAAGCGTCAGCCCAACTTCATGCGCAAGCGATGTAAAGCCTATGAAAGCCATCATCAAAATAAAAGTCGGAAGACAGAAGGTCGCCTTTGCACCCTGCCGAAACCAATAGGCATTTCCCTCAAACTCAGAAGGCTCGTTACCTTCCTCAACATGTGTATCTGAACTGGACATCTAGGAACTCAAAAACCCTCAAACGAGAGTTAAAGCGCATCCTCCTTAAATTGATGTTTTCAGGATAGATGCGCAAAAACAAGAACTAAAGCAGGCCGGAAAACTCAGTTAAACCACAGACCGCTTATGGGGAGAAGCAAACAGCACCAGAAGGCCCAACGCCGCACTACGTAATCCACCATACAAAAAAGCCGAAGCAAATGCTTCGGCTTTTTTCTCATGACTTCTTTATCTTTAATCCGCAATTGGAATTCCGGGAACATCACCACGCTTGGTGGCTCCCGCACCACGACCAGTTTTCGGAACAACTGACTTACCTTTACCTTTGGCAACAGGTTTCTTCCTGGTAGTCTTCGCTTTAGGAGCTGGCCGGTCCTCAACGCTTTCTAACAGCAGGCCTTCAAGGTCTTCAGAAACGGAAACCTTAACAGTCCCCCCCTTCTGAAGTTTGCCGAACAGAACCTCATCCGCCAGCGGCTTTTTGATGTGCTCCTGAATAACACGGCCCAGCGGACGTGCACCCATCAACCTGTCGTAGCCTTTCTCAGAAAGCCAGACCACAGCTTCAGGTGTCAGTTCAAAGGTCACGTTACGCTCTGCAAGCTGAGCTTCCAGCTGCATAACGAACTTCTCGACCACACGATGGATAACTTCGTTGTCCAGATTCGCGAATGGAATGATTGCATCAAGACGGTTCCGGAACTCCGGCGTAAACATCTTGTTGATTACATCCATATCATCGCCGTCACGATCAATGCGGTTAAAGCCGATTGGAGCTTTCGCCAGATCAGCCGCCCCGGCATTGGTGGTCATGATCAGGATCACATTACGAAAATCGACAGATTTACCATTGTGGTCGGTCAGCTTGCCGTGATCCATCACCTGCAACAAAATATTGAACAGGTCAGGATGTGCCTTCTCGATCTCATCCAGCAACAGCACGCAGTGAGGGTGCTGATCAACAGCATCCGTCAACAAGCCGCCCTGATCAAAGCCCACGTAACCTGGAGGCGCACCAATCAGGCGAGAAACCGTATGCCGCTCCATGTATTCAGACATATCAAAGCGGATCAGCTCAACACCCAGCGTAGACGCCAGCTGGCGGGCAACTTCTGTCTTACCAACCCCGGTTGGGCCGGAGAACAGATAGGACCCGATTGGCTTGTCCGGCTCACGCAAACCGGCACGGGCCAGTTTAATGGATGCAGACAACGCTTCAATCGCAAGGTCCTGACCATAAACAACACGCTTCAGGCTGTCTTTCAGATTGGACAGAACTTCCGCATCATCCTTGGAGACAGACTTCGGCGGAATGCGGGCCATGGTTGCAATGGTTGCTTCAATTTCTTTCAGGCCAATGGTCTTGCGACGTTTGCCTTCGGGCAACAACATCTGCGAGGCACCAGATTCGTCAATCACATCAATTGCTTTATCCGGCAGCTTCCGGTCGGATAGATAGCGCGACGACAGCTCAACAGCAGCCCTGATCGCATCATTGGTGTACTTAATGTTATGGAAGTCCTCAAAGTACGGTTTCAAACCTTTAAGGATTTCAATCGCATCCGGAATGGTAGGCTCGTTCACATCCACTTTCTGGAAGCGGCGCACCAGCGCACGGTCTTTTTCGAAGAACTGGCGATACTCTTTGTATGTGGTGGAACCGATACAACGGATTGTACCTGAAGCCAGCGCAGGCTTCAGCAAGTTCGACGCATCCATCGCACCACCAGAAGTCGCACCTGCACCAATCACCGTATGGATCTCATCGATAAACATGATCGCACCCGGATAATCTTCGATTTCCTTCACGACCTGCTTCAGACGTTCCTCAAAGTCACCGCGATACCGGGTACCTGCAAGCAGAGAGCCCATATCCAGTGCAAAGATGGTTGCACTCTTCAGCACCTCCGGCACATCACCAACAACGATGCGGCGTGCAAGTCCTTCCGCAATTGCTGTCTTGCCGACACCCGGATCACCCACATAAAGCGGATTGTTCTTGGCACGGCGGCATAGAATCTGAATGGTCCGTGAAATCTCTTTCTCACGCCCGATCAGCGGATCAATTTTACCGGAAAACGCTTTGTCATTCAGGTTCTGACAATAAGCCTCAAGAGCCTCTGTTTTTCGCTTGGTCTGGTCATTCGCGCCGCCAGGTGGAGGCTGCGGCATACCAGTACCTGGCGTATTGCTCGCGCCACTGTCAGATTCCTCATCCACGCCGCGCACACGCCGCGGTTCAGACAAACCCGCCCGCTTTGCAATTCCATGGGAGATATAGTTTACAGCATCATAGCGCGTCATTTCCTGTTCTTGCAGGAAGTAAGCCGCATGGCTTTCACGCTCAGCAAAAATGGCAACCAGAACGTTGGCACCAGTCACCTCTTCGCGGCCTGAAGACTGGACATGTATAACAGCTCGCTGAATAACGCGCTGGAAACCGGCAGTTGGTTTGGAATCATCATCCCCGTCAACAACGAGGTTTTCTAGTTCAGTATCAATATATTCAACAATGCTTTTTCGCAGTTGATCGAGATCCACATTGCATGCACGCATCACTGCAGCAGCATCCTGATCATCAATCAATGAAAGCAGAAGATGCTCCAGAGTCGCATATTCCTGATGGCGCTCATTCGCAAACGCCAAAGCTTGATGGAGAGCTTTCTCCAGACTGCGAGAAAATGACGGCACAGGCGCCCCCTATTACTTTTTCTCCATTACACATTGCAATGGATGTTGGTGTTTTCGGGCGAAATCCATTACTTGTGTGACCTTGGTCTCGGCCACTTCATAGGTGAAGACTCCACACTCCCCTACGCCATGATGATGGACATGGAGCATAATCTGCGTCGCGTCCTCACGGTCTTTGTGAAAGAACCGCTCCACCACGTGGATCACGAACTCCATCGGCGTATAATCATCATTGAGCAGCAGCACGCGATACAAACTTGGCCTTTTGGTTTTCGGCTTCGGCTTGGTAACGGTTATCGTCCCGCCATCATCATCATTATCCGGGTCGAAATCGCTGCTCATAACTTCTCTTTGTCCCTCCATGTATAACGCAGAGGACTTTATAGTATTTAAACGTACCCCCTGCGAATTCAAGGGATATGCATTTTCATAGGGCACACCAACAGCCCCAGAAAAATGAAACAAAATATCATTTCGTGTTTCATTATAGACTGGAAAAATAAAGTTATCTCCCCTGAGATTACTCATTTGCTGTCGCTGGTCAGTCATTCACTCTCTCACTGCAACATTCAGTTGCCTGTCATAAACAGAGTATATGCAAGTATTGAGGCATACACCCGGCATCATCAAACATTACGCAATATTTCTGCATAATCATACACTTAAAGATGCAGGATTGCCTGCTTCTCAAAATTCTTCAGAACCAATTATTCCCCGAGCACGCGCAAAAATGCAAACCAAATTCTGCAAGAAACAACAGGACTACCCGAAGGATGTAACACCGCTCCTCGCGTAACCCGCGCCTTACTTACTAAAACCGGAGATGAAGCGTTTCAGACTGCCTCGGTTCTGGCACAATCACAATGATTTGAAAGTCTCTTTTACGGACATGAGATTGTACTGCACCAAAAACAAGCAGTTAAGACACATAGCTATAGAAAATATGTGGTCATAAAAAAGAAGCGCAAGCTGCGCATCAATGAAAAAACAGCGCGTATACTTTGCAAGAAGACTCAATAAAACTATAAAAGGCCCGAAACGATAACACGCCGGGCCTTCTATCTGATTTTTGAAAGGCGAAGTTTACTTCGCAGCTTTGGAGAGCATGCCTTCGTAAGGCTTATAAGCTTCCTTAGCCACTTCAGCATACATTTCGCCGATTTTCGTCGCCTGACCAACCATGTTCTCATAGCTGGACTTAGCGAATTCAGCCTGCGCTTCCATAGCTTTATCAAGAGACTTCGCGCCTACAACCTTTTCAATTGCAGAGCTGCTTTCTTCCATAGACTTCTTGGAATAGTCGGCCACTTCAGCAGAAATTGCCTGCATTCCCTTGGAAAACGCGCCAAAGCTCTGCATAGCCACGTCCATGTTCTCTTTTCCAAGCTTCTGAATATTCTCAAATCCGGTGACCATCAAAATTCCCTCATCAATTGGGCGATGCTGATATGCCAGTGGCTAGATTTCTCTAGCGAGGAGCAAACGCCTCACTTAAAAACTTCACGTAGGGATATTATGCGCCGCACAAATTTTGTCAACTCTTATTTTGCAGTGCACCATTATGAAAAATCAGGGGTATGCCTATGGGAAACGGAGATGCGACAATAACAAAATACAGAAAACTACAAATTTCTTGCAAACTGCCTCCGCGCATTTACACAATTGTAACCGTAATCACATCATTCTGGGCATGAAGCGAACGGAGGGAACCACCTGCGCTGCATTTCTGGCAGCTGAGGCTTTCTGAACACACCCTCCGCAAGCACTCCGCATTTTAGTTAGCACAGAGCGCGTAAAACGCCATTATTGCTCACGGGGCGAAAAAACATGGGTCTGCGTAATTTTGGGCCATTTGGGCGTCTGAAAAAGGCATTAGGACAAGCTATCGGCATCGTTGCCGTTTCCATGGCACTTGCGGCAGCTCCGTCAGTTGCGCAGGCCAACTCCAAATATGCCGGCATCGTTGTTGATGCAAAAACCGGAAAGGTCTTGTATTCCAGCAAGGCCAACGCCCGGCGCTACCCTGCCTCCACCACAAAGATCATGACACTTTATGTGCTCTTTGAAGAGCTGGAAGCTGGACGCCTCACTCTGAACAGTAAAATGAAGGTCTCCCGCTATGCTGCTGGTCGCCCACCCACCAAACTCGGCTTGCGTGCTGGTGGCAAACTGCGCGTAAAAGATGCGATCTTCGCTCTTATCACCAAATCTGCCAATGATGCCTCCACTGTGATTGCAGAACACATCTCTGGTTCTGAATCCGCTTTCGCGCGTCGCATGACCCGCACAGCCCGCGCCATTGGCATGCGTAACACCATCTTCAAGAACCCGCATGGCCTGCCAAATTCAAAGCAGGTTACAACAGCAGCGGATCTGGCTTTGCTCGGACGCGCCATTCAGGACCGGTTCCCCAAGTACTACAAGTACTTTAACACCCGTTCCTATACCTACGCAGGCCGCCGCATGGGCAACCACAACAAACTGCTGGGCCGTGTGCGCGGTGTTGACGGCATCAAAACCGGCTACACCAACGCCTCAGGCTTCAACCTTGTCACCAGCGTAAAGCGCGATGGTCGTTACATTGTTGCCGTTGTACTGGGCGGGCGCACCGGCAAACGCCGTGACGCGCAGATGGTCAAACTGATCAACCAGTATCTGCCAAAAGCCTCTCGCGGTCGCCGTACTACGCCAATGCTCTACGCTGGAGCAAAAAAGCGCTACCAGTTCCCGGGGATTGCTCCTGCCATCCCGGTTGCAAAAGCCGGAACACGCACAGCCCAGCCAACACTTATGGCCTACGCGAGCCAGAGCAGCGCAACTCCGGGTTCCAAGCCAACAGATGCCATTGCAAAGATGCTTGACCGCCAGACCAATTCTTTAGCTCCAGCACCGCGTCAGACTTCTGCGCAAGGAAAGCAGCTGATCGCCAACTCTCTGGCAGCTCCGGCAGTATCTTCAAAGGCAAAGCTGCAACAACCGGCAACAGCTCCCGCAGCCTCGTCAAAACCAATTGAGCAGAAAATCGCCAGCCTGACGCCACAGGACATCGACACCTCCGGCTGGCATATCCAGATTTCTGCGACCGACAGCCAGGATAAAGCAATCAAGATCCTGGAAAATGCCCGTGCAGCAGCCGGGAAAACCCTGCGCAACAAGCGCATTTATACAGAACCAGTAAAATCCAGAAAGCAGACTCTGTATCGTGCCCGCTTCATTGGATTTGAAACCAAAACAGCAGCCTGGGATGCTTGTGCTCAGCTTAAGAAAGCCAAGTACTCCTGCTATGCCGTCTATCAGTAACTCGTAAAGTCACGGTGAGTCTAATGTCTGTTGAGAAGCCTATCCTTCGCCTCGTTGAGTTTGGAAGCCAGGAAAGCAGAGCCTCCACTATCGGGGTGCAATCTCTTAATCAACCTGCGGTGCGCCGCGCGGATGTCGTCCACGGAGGCTCCCGGCGCAAGTCCAAGAACCTCGTAGGCCTCCTTCTCAGTCAGAGCGCTCGAGCCAGACGTGTCTCGCTGCCCCGCTGTGGAATCCGCGTCGAAGTTTACACGCCAGTTGGAGAGCCTGCTGTCGAGGTAAGCTTCGAGTAAAGCAGCACTGTCCTGATCGGCTTGCACTTCACGCCAGAGCTGCTTAAGGTCATCCACCTGAAGTGAGCTTAACGCCCGGCCAGCAAATGCACCCGCAAGCACTTTGCCCTCAAGCTTCTTGCTGTCATGATCCAGCTCCATATGGAGAAATCTGGAAGAGATGTTGGAAGTCTGCCCCGCACTCTTGGAGGCACCTCCCAGCCCGCCAAGAGAAAACCCGCCGGGAAACCGGAATTTGCCCGCTGATCCCCACCCAAGAAGGGAAAGCGCAAACAAAGCCAGCGGAGCGGCAGCAACATACTTGCCAGTCACAGCAAGACCTGCACAAACCAGCAACAGGGCCATGCCAATCAGCATCTTTAACGTTTGTGTCAGCTTCGCAGGATTAGATTGCGTCAACCACTTTGCGAAGAAATAGAGGAGAGCAAGAGCTAATCCTCCAGCGACCAGAATGCCCATATACTACCTGAGGTGTTCAATTAAGACTTGAGCTCCTTTATGCCCCGATTGTTCAAGACGCTCAAGAGCCTCCCTGCCCCCGGCGGAAAATGTGGCAATTGCAGCCAGCAATCCGCGCAAACTCGCAGCAGCCCCCTCATCGAAATTCATGTAAACACCGTTGCTCAGTCGTGCGATCTCCCGAAAGGTCCGTTCAGCCACACTGTCCTTCCCCTCCTGAAACACAAACACCGGCACTCCAAGCAGCCCCAGCTCTCCCGCTTTATCGCAGACAAGATCAGGATTCTCTTCCATGCAGTCGCCAATATAGATGAGCGCCTGCACCCGCCTTTTGCGTGTTTCATTCAAAGCATGGTCCAGCACCTTACGGATTTGCGTGCGCCCTGCCTGCACAAAAATCTTGCGCATCATCCGCCCCAGCTCCTGAGACTTGCTCACCCAGCGCGACGACTTGCACTCCCCAAACCCGCGAAAGAACACAAGTTGCACATCCAGCGACCCGACCCGGTCTGCCTCAATGAACATCTCCTCCTGCAAGTGACAGGCCTGATCCCAGGTTGGCTGGCGGCTCATGGTGGCATCCAGCGCAAAAATCAACCTGCCGCGCTCTCCTTCAGCAGGGGCAGCAACCGCCCCCTTTGCAGCCTCTAAAAAGCTGGAAAGGTCACTTTTCCCTTGCTCCTGTCCCTGCAAGGCACCCGATCCTTTGGAGAACTTGTTTGCCATCAACACACCTGCACTGACTTTCAGACACATTAAACTGGTTATTTTTCAAGGAACTACCACTTAGATAAAAGCGATTTTGTTCGTCCCTCGAAACGCAACACCCACTATTGGCGCAATGAGAACCTGTAAAATTCCTGCTAAAGACGATACTAACAGTTTCTGCTTGCATTTGGGTTTCAACGAAGCGCAAATCCATAAACAACAACAGATAAAAAAGCTGCAATGCAACGAAATTAAAAGGCCGGACAATCGGGAGAAACCCCGGAGGCGGCCTGATTGAAGTACCCCGTATGGAGACACATATGAGCAATCTCCCGCAAGTATATCGCAATGTGGATGATCTGCGCAGTGCACTTTTACCATTAAGACAAGAAGGCAAGACAATTGCGCTTGTTCCCACCATGGGTGCCTTGCATGCCGGTCACCTGTCGCTGGTGAAAAAAGCTAAAGAGCAGGCCGATATCGTCATTGTCTCGATCTTCGTAAACCCGAAACAGTTCGCCCCGGGTGAGGATTTCGAGAGCTATCCCAGAACAGAGGCAAGTGATCTGCAAAAGCTGGCAGACTATGATGTGATGGGCGTCTTCATCCCAAACGCCAGAGAGATGTACCCCAACGGCTTTGCCACCTCTATCCAGATTGAAGGCCCTGCTCTTGGTTTAGAAACAGATCACAGGCCACATATGTTTAACGGCGTAGCAACAGTTGTTGCCAAGCTTCTGCTTGCAGTTCTGCCAGATGTGGCTGTGTTCGGTGAAAAAGACTATCAGCAGCTGCGCGTCATCAAACAGCTGGCAAAAGACCTGCATCTGCCGACCAGAATCATCGGCGCCCCGACCGTGAGAGAAGTAGATGGCCTCGCCATGTCTTCCCGCAATGAATATCTGGATAAAGATCAGCGCAAAACAGCAGTAACAATCTCGCAGGCCCTTAACATCGCCCGTGATGCACTCCACAACGGAGAAAGCTGGATTGAAGTACAAAAGAAAGCACTCGCAACCCTGAAACTCTCAGGCTTCACCACCGATTACTTCGAGCTGCGCCACGCCAAGCATCTTGGTCACCCGGAAACAGCCAAAGGCGCCCGCATTCTGGTCGCCGCCAAAGTGGGTGATACAAGGCTGATTGATAACATCGAGGTTTAAGCCTGTTTTCAAAGCACAATACTGCCTCGATAAAACTGGATATGCGCAAAAACTCCGGGTAATTGAACGCAACTACCCGGAGTTCTTTTATGCCGCCGCTCTCAGCGAAAACTTACAAATACCCGGCATAGCAAAGGTAGGCTCCCGCCACGAGGAAAGCTGATCCCGTAACAACAATCCCCTTGCGACCCATCTGCTGTGATCTCATCATGTAATCAGGAACTAAGATAAGGCTTGCTCCTTTCAGGGCCGCTGCCGCACCTACCAGTGTGACAAGCCCTTCAGCTACAGTCGAAGCTTCAACATGATTAACTAGCACAACCATGCCAACGATAAAGTGCGCGGCACCAGACAGGTTGATAAGGATTGGATCAGCGACCGCCTGCGCCGCGATCATCCTCCTGTAAAAATCACCAGAAATTAGAAAACCAAGACCGGTCACCAAAAGATACGGCCCAGCAATAGAAGCAATAAGTTCGGTCATAGCATGCCCCAGTCAATACCCACCTAAAGGCACACCCAGACTATTCCAGCTCTGTTGACGGGTCCAGTTTTAAAAAGCGACACCGAAGCCTTTAAATCAGACAAAGCTCCTGAAGCTCACGGCGCATCTTTTCCGGCATCTCAGCAAGCTCATCTTGTCCCAGCATTGGTCCGGTAACATCCAGCGGCGCATCGGCTGCCTTTAAATATCGCCAGCCCTGAAAAGCCCGACGTGGCTGAAATTGCGTCTGGTGCAGGAACGGCTCCATCACAAGGTCGCAGCTTTTCTTGCCTGCATCATCTTTGTGCACACGGATATCAATCAGCTTCTGGCGAACCTGAATATTGCCCTTGATCACCCAATAAAGCGATCCGCCATCCAGCAGCTCATCAATGCGTGTTGGCACCATACGGGTTGTATGGATCTGCTCATCACTCAAACCATGCGACAACGCCAGAACCTGCCGTTGCTCAATATAACTGCGTAGCTGGTCAACGCTTTCCACGCCAACGCAAAGTTTCACCAGATGTAACGTCATAGCGCTCAAATAACAGGTCGCTTTGCGAATTGCCAGCTAAAGCGCACTTCAAGATAACTGCAACACACTCGTTTTTAAATCTGAAAACCTGACCAGCTCGCATGAGCAAAGGCTGCTTAACCTTTTTTTTGCCTGGCGGCTCCGCGCTGTTAAGCAGAAGCTCTCCTGCGTACAAACCGTGACAAGCGACACATCATGCAATCTGCATTTTGTTAAAACTGCTCAAAGAAAAAGGGAGCGCAGACACCTTGTCTGCACTCCCTTTTAAAAAATCCGCGTTCTTGCAGCCTTCTTGGGATCAGCTGCCGGCACCTGCAAACACATAGAGCAGTGCCATAACGCCGCCGAGAGTTGCCACAGTCCACATCGTGACGCCCCAGCAGGACTTCTGAATTTCGTGATCCATAAAACACCGTTTAATGGTTGATAGGCGGGTGCCGAGAACCCCCAGTCACCACAGGGCGCACGAAATATCCCTTCTCTCCATCAAGCGCAACAACAAAATGTCGAATTTGCGCCCGGCTCTCCACTGAAACTTAACCGTAGTTATCCTTATACTTTAGTATGACAGATATATTTACCCAATTAAATTCCAATACTACAAAGAGTTAGATAAGTTTAGAGCGATTACAAATCGCGTTAACACTGAAAAATTTACCACAAATTATTTTGAGAAAATTCGTTTAAAACAGGTCAGCTTTACGACTTCCCCCTCCAATACCTCAAAGTGGTCCTTCCGAATTTGACACTCTGAGTCTGTTTACCGTGAATAGAGCAGTCCATAACTCCCCCTCTCCGGCATGCCCTCTAGCTCCCAGCATCAATTCATGCCAAACATATGAAAGTTCAGTAATACAGACTGCGCACTTGTCCGCACTCAGGCATAAAAAACAGATAAACCGATGCTTCAAACTCAACTGCCAAACCTCATTGCTATCCTGTTTTTCCTGAGTTGCTGGGTTCTTTATGGCTGGCTTGCCTATAAGAGCCCCTGGTCAAAACACAGTCTCTCTCACGCCATGGATGCACACCGCTACCGCTGGATGCGGTCCATGCTCAGGCGCGAAGTGCGCATTGCTGACACTAATATTGCCTCTGGACTGCAACAGGGTACAGCCTTTTTCGCCTCCGCAAGCCTGCTCGCAATCGGTGGAACAATGACCCTGCTCAGCGCAATGGATGAAGTCACAGCCATTGCCAGCAGACTGAACCTTCCTTATTTGCAGGATCCGCTCCAAAATGAACTCAAAGCTTTTGGCTTGATGATCTTGTTGGCTTATGCCTTCTTCAAATTCGGGTGGGCATATCGCTTGTTCAACTACACAACAATCGTCATGGGGTCTATTCCCGATGATTGTCATGAAGAAAACGAAGAGGCCATTGAAGCTTCCTTGCGTGCCGCACGTCTGGCAACACTGGCAGGCCGTCACTTCAGCAGCGGACAACAAGCTCTTTTCTTCGCAGTTGGCTATCTCGGCTTGTTTGCAGGTCCCTTTGTGTTTATGGCCACCACCTTCATGGTAACAGCCGTATTGCTCCGCCGTCAGTTCTTCTCCAAGGCAAGAAAAGCTGTCTTACCCGGTCCGAATGAGCAGGATCGCCTCAATAACGAGAGTTAAGGCATCCTGATGCACCAACCCGTTACCATGAGCGGATTATACCGGCATGCGCAGGGTGTGCATTTGCTCACAACAAGCCGCCGCTTTACGGACAATTTCGTGTCTTCACCGAA
Source organism: uncultured Pseudovibrio sp. (assembly GCA_947496145.1). Taxonomy (GTDB): domain Bacteria; phylum Pseudomonadota; class Alphaproteobacteria; order Rhizobiales; family Stappiaceae; genus Pseudovibrio. The sequence goes on along the minus strand of CANMBS010000010.1, from coordinate 54,478 downwards.
TTATTGAGAGGTGCCACAGGCTTACGAAGACAGGCCGAAAGGATCTCCACGGCTTCTCCCAAGGTATCTCCACAAATCAATCCAGATACAGGTGCTAAATAGTCAAATTTTATGAAATTTATAGCCAACATCGGTTGCAGCTTTTATTTTCAGCTAAAATATGAACGCAGCACACATTCGGTGAAATCCCATCCGCTCACCGTCTGCTTAAATGAGAATACCCGAAATGCTAGATCGTTTTTATCTGATCATTGATGATGTCGCCCATCTTCCAAACTTCCTGCCCCTTGGCGTAAAAACTGTTCAGCTCCGCCTCAAAGACAAGCCAGAGGATGAAATTCTCCTCCAGATCAAACAGGCAAAGCGTTTATGCGATAAAGCTGGTTGCGTGCTTGTGGTCAACGATCACTGGAAAGCGGCATACGATGCAAACGCTGGCTATGTGCATCTGGGACAGGAAGACCTGAAAACCGCCGACTTCCACGCATTGCGTTCTGCAGGTATCTACTACGGCATCTCAACTCACGATCAGGCTGAGCTGGATTCTGCATTGGCGCTGAACCCCAACTACATTGCGCTCGGTCCAATTTACAACACCGCCACCAAAGAACTCCGCTGGCAACCGCAGGGCCTTGAAACATTGAAAAGATGGCGCGAACGCACCAGTAAGCCGCTCATTGCCATTGGCGGCATCACACTCGAGCGGGCAGCAGATGTCTTTGCCGCTGGCGCAGATTCCATCGCCACCATCTCCGATGTTGCAAAAGCAGAAGACCCCGCAGCACGTGCCGCCGAGTGGCTGGAAGCCTCCAGAATCTGGCAGCGTTAGAGCATACAGCATTCACCTGATGCAAAAAAGGCAGCCCGGAGGCTGCCTTTTAATTTGAAAGAACGTGGTTTGTGACCGTTAGGCCAGCTCAGAAACGTTCTTAACCACTTTGCCAACAAGGCCGTACTCGATGCCCTCTTCAGGACTCATCCAGTAATCGCGGTCCGTATCTTTCTCAATACGCTCAAGCTTCTGACCAGTTGCATCCGCAAAGATCTGATTCAGACGATCACGCATCTTCAGAATTTCTTTGGCCTGAATCTCAATGTCAGTTGCCATACCACCAGCACCGCCAGATGGTTGATGCAGCAGGAAGCGTGTGTTTGATGTACAGAACCGGCGCTCTTTTGGCACGGACACATAAATCAGTGCACCAGCACTTGCGACCCAGCCCATGCCCAGAATACGCACTTCCGGCTGAATGAACCGGATCATGTCATGGATCATATCACCTGATTCAACGTGTCCGCCCGGAGAAGACACAATCACGGTGATCGGATCACTGCTGACCTGAGAAAGTGCAAGCAGACGGGAACAGACATCCTGAGCCATCTCTTGTGTCACAGGTCCTGTAATCAACACGGTACGTGCATCAAAAAGATGCTTGTCCACCGGGATGGACTTTTCAGGATTTTTTGGCGCGTCTTCGTCCCCTTCAAGGCGAACGGACGGCGAAGCACAATAGTTCGTCATGCGAATGACATGCTCCCTTCTATGCGCTACCGCCCCACGCGGCAGACTCTTATCAATATAACTAAAAGATCCTGCGCCAGACCGCAAACACGCAAAGTCATAGCCTAACAGAAATTCCCTAGGAAAATGAAGTGTATCCTCCCTGCTTTTGGCTCCCACCGGATATGAGGGACCAGGTTCGAAAGCCACAGAAACACGCAGGACACATTCTTTCTTCCCATAACCCAACTTAAAATCAAAGAAATAACGTTTTGATAACTTTACAACTCTCATAATAAGTAGAAACTTCCATCTATTTCTACGTGTGTATATTCACGGGTAGACATGCCGGAGATGTTACCTCAAGCACTGGGGTAGCACGAAGGGAACTGGGCTTTGACTGCACCTCTGGATAACGACCTCCTTTATTATTCACCCGTCCCATCCGCTGATCAGCGCGCTTATGCCCGCATTGATATCCCTGTTTACGTCATCGATATCAGCCAGACCAAACTTGTCTGGGCCAATGATGCGGGCCTGTCATTTCTGGGATTAGACCTGAAAGAGTGCATCGATCCCAACAGATCGTTCTGTACCGATCTGCCCGCCCCGTTCGAAGACCCAGCCTACAAGCGCTTGCTTCATTCCTACTTAAAACGTGTTCGGGATGAAAACCACATCACCGACTACCTCACCATTTATTCAGAGTCTGACCCTGTCTGCGTTTATTGTTCCATGTCCCGGCAAACTCTGACCACAGGCAACCCCGGCTTGCTGATTCAGTTTATCTCTGAGGTTGGAAAAGAACCCGTCCAGATAAGAAGCGCTCAGGTTCTGCACTTTACCACTGCCATGATCACCATGTTTGATGACACAGGCAAACTCACCTTTGAAAATCCGGCAAGCCGCCAGAACCGCCCCTCTGACTGTGAAGACCTGAAAAGCCGCATGTGCAACATCAAGGACTATGAAGCCCTGATGGACGAGCTGAACAAAACCGGCAGAACCAATCTGGTCGCGCTTATGCACTCCTCACAAGGAGAACGCTGGTTTGACCTGAACGCCCGCAGCGGATTTGACCCTCACTCCGGCAGACCCGCCATCCTGCTCAGCGCAACAGATGTCACCAAGCGACTGAACGCGGAGCACGAGGTCCGCTATCTGGCGCATCATGATACCCTCACCGGCCTTGCCAATCGTGCTTTTTTAGAGATCGAAGCAGAACGTCATCTGGACAACATGCGCCTCACAGGAAGTCCCGGCGCACTTATTTTTATTGATCTGGACCGCTTTAAAACCATCAACGACACGCTCGGTCACCTTGTCGGCGATGACCTTCTCGTCATCATCGCCAAACGCCTGAAAGATGTCATTGACGGGCTTGGCTTCGTCGCTCGTCTCGGCGGAGATGAGTTCGTCGTTTTGATCGCCAGCGTCGCCGATGCCGATCTTCTGGACGAAATAAGCCGCGAAATCAGAAACGCCCTGTCAAAACCATGTAAGGTACGCGGACACACGTTACAGGTCACACTATCAATCGGTGTATGCACCTTCCCTGAACACGGCGCAGATCTGGACACGCTCATGCGCAAAGCCGACCTTGCCATGTATAAGGCAAAGGATTTGGGCAGAGACGGCATCTGTTTCTTTAACAACTCCATGTCCCGAGAGGCCGAAGAACGGGTTAGTTTGGAAAACGCACTTCGTCAGGCCCTGCGCAATCAGGAGCTTGCTGTCCACTATCAGCCCCGTCTGGATGTACAGACCAACAAGATTGTCGGCGCTGAAGGATTATTGCGCTGGCACCATCCCACCCGGGGTCTGGTCTCTGCTGCTGGCTTCATAGAGATCGCCGAGGAAGCTGGCATGATAGATGAGATTGGTGACTGGGTCGCCTATCAGGCCATGAGGCAGCAAAAAAACTGGCAACTTGCCGGACACGACATTTCCATTTCCATCAATCTCTCCCCTTCTCAGTTCCGACGCGGAAAAATATCCCAGCGCTTACACCGCAACCTCATCGAAACCGGAGCCTGTGCCAGTGCCATTCGGCTGGAAATAACCGAAAGCGCTCTTCTCAGTGATGCGAATGAAACCCTGAAGGAACTCACCGCCCTGCGCGATCTGGGCTTTTCGCTGGAAATTGACGATTTTGGCACCGGCTATTCAAATCTTGGCTACCTGCAACGCTACCCGGTCACCAGCCTCAAGATTGACCGTTCTTTCATTGCAGATACAAAGCGCTGGCCAATCGTACAGATGATTGTGCAAATGGGCCGCCTGCTCAACCTCACACTGGTTGCCGAAGGCATCGAAACCCACGAGCAACTCCGGCAAATTCAAAAGCTCCAGTGCCATGAATATCAGGGCTACCTTTATTCCCCGGCAGTGTCACCGCAAACCTTTGAGTGTCTCCTCAATGGTCAGCAAGTGGTCCCGGCTGCCACAACGCCGCTAAGTGCCCTAGCCTGATACCGCCCCCGCTGCAAGGCTCAGCTCATTGAGTGCAGTGAGCGCAGCTTCTGCTTTATCATCAGGCACAAAAATGTGGTCGTGATAAAATGCTGCGACCACATTGGCCGAAATCCCCGCATCAGCCAGCGCCTTTGAAAGCGCTGCTGTGAGCCCGACAGCCTCAAGCGAGCTATGCACAGCCAGAGAAATCCGGCGAAAACCCGGCTCCGTTTCAACACCAGCTTTCCCGGCATTTGCAACGGAAAGAATAGCCGTCAGCCCCTCATTTTCCCAGAACAACCCAAGCGGATTAAAAGCTGCAAGCTTCATCATATCGCTATTGGGAAAGCTGGCAAAAACAAAGCTCTCTTCAGAAAGGCTTGCCTCCATAGACGCAAGCAAAACTTGCAAATCCGTTCCACCATGTACAGCCATACCTGAAAGCTCCTGCTAAAGATCGCCCGATAAAACGCAATATACATACACCAGCAATAAAGACCAGCAGTGAAACAGAAGCCTCAGTCACGTTGCAGGCCCAGCGCTTTTTCTCCTTCACCGGCCTGCACACAATGCACGGCTAATGAAAACAGCTCAGGTATTCAGAAAACTCACCCGAAAGCCGTGGTGGAGAGGTCCTGCCTCTTCTCAGCATTTAGGCCAGAAGGTTGAGGTCAGCACTATTGGTTTCAAAATCCGCGTGAGAAAGGCGTTTTTCCCTCAAAAGATGCTGGATGACATAAGCAACTGAGAGAGCATCCTCTAAAGCGTCGTGCCCTCTTAAGGGAGGATGCTCTATTTCAAAATAACTGGCCAGAGCGTTACTGCGTGTCCGTTTAATGTCCTCATAGGGCATTCCGGCAGCGAGCATGAGCTTACAGGCATTGTCGAATCTATGTGCAGGTAAAGACGGCTCAATACCTGCAACATAGCAACTGATCGCCATCATGTTCAGCTCGTCTTTCCCCCAGGACCAGAGCGTAGCGTCCTCGGCAAATTCACGCAGCCGCTCATTGGCATCCAGCAAGGAGGTGCCCTCACGATCAATCCTCTGTTGCGTGATACCCGTTAGCCTGGTGAAAAACGGATCAAGAGCACATCTATTGCCATAACGGTCAACTGGATTGATATAGGTTTTGAAAGTATCAATGAATTCAAAGCCATCACTCAGGGATATTTTTACTGCCCCAATCTGGACAATAACCGGGTCAGGATCATACGGACCGCACCAAAACCGACGCTGAGCATTTTCAGTTACAAGGAATTCACAGTCAAAAATGATTGCTGCCTTCATAAATACCCCTGAACACAATAACTCTGTCAGCTTTGCCGAAACACGCTCAAAGCTGTTTTTCGATCATAAAGACACTCTGAAATGACAACAATTGAATTTAAATATCGAATATCAATGGACCAGCTGGAGGATTTTCGGGAGGGCAACAAGCACTGTCACTATAACTTCAGAAAACGCTTCGACGGCGCTGACTGGTCCCGATATTATCATCGCCTAGAATTTTGGGGCACCATTGGCGCAATTAGCCTGCCCATTGCGGGTTTTATTTATCTGTTACAGCAAACCAGCCTTTCACGCGGAGCAATGCTGCTTGCTGCCTTTCTCATGATCACCCTGACTTATCTATCGGTTCTCATCATATCACGATGGTGGAATTTACAAGCCCGGAAAAGACTAGCCGAAATCCAAACAAAAAATGTCTGGCAAGAAGTCGTTAAACGCAACCTTGAATACCACGTGCACATAACACCAGAGCGTTTTTCCGTACGCTCTGAAACGGAAGAGTATCACGAACTCTGCTGGCACGATCTGATGTGCATGGTTCTCCAGAAAGAAAATTGTGTCGTCGTCACCCGCAGTTTCATCTATGTCTTCCCCAATTCATCGCTGCCGCTTGCTCCTGAAAAATTTGCAGAACAGGTAAATGACTGGGCACACAAATGGTGTGAGAAAAAAAGTGCCTGACTGGCTCCAGCCCACATAGCAGGCATGCCGCAAGGGTAATAGTGATGAATTGCAATCACCTTATTTGCATCCGGATCGCAATCATCCAGCTCAGATCACTTTGACTGCAAGTAGTTAAACTTCATAGCTTAAATGGTGGAGTTTGAGGCCACACCTATCACTTTCAGTAGAGAGTAGCTTGTCGGTCAGGAGAGTTTTCATTAGCCTATCTATATGACCAAAATAACTTTTTGTTTTGATTTGCGAAGTCCCTTCACCTACTTCGCAAAAATGCGCTTAGCAATCCTCAAAGAAGCCGGTGGGGTAGTCGATTATCTCCCGGTTTCTATTGATGGCCTCCTCAATTTGCAAGCAGGCCGAAGTATCTGGGCAGACTACATAGATCCGCTTGCTGTTCCCAAACGTGCGCATCTTATGGAAGATATTCCTCGTATGGCAAACTACTGGGATATCCCTTTATGTTGGCCTCCGCAGTTGAGACCGAGTTCAATTCGGGCGATGTCTCTGGCATCACTTGTTCAGTTTGACGATGAGCGGCTTTCTAGTTTTCTAGATTTTGGAAGTTCCGCTCTCTGGCGGGATGGGCATGACCTCAACAAGCCGGAAATTTTTACGCAGCTTTTGGCCCATGCTGGGATTGCAGATTTTAGCGAAACAGATGAGGCCGAAGGTCTGAAGCTACTTGAGCGCAACACTAAGATGGCTTATCAGCAAGGCGTTTTTGGGGTCCCAAGTTTTCTGGTAGAAGATCGCGTCTATTTCGGCGCAGACAGGCTGGAGATGCTGGCAGATCGTATCAAAGCTGGGATTGCATAAGATGGCAACTTACCTACAGGAAATATCATCTGCCTTCAACTAAGGCAGATGAGTTTTGGATACCCTCCCATGATGGTTTACGAAGCCAGCATGGATACTGAAGCAAGGGAGCCGCACAAGTCGCTGATGGGGAAGCTTAATTTTCTGTTCGCAAGTAAAGTGATTTGAGCCGGATGGATGCGATCACGACACAAGCAATGTGATCTCATTTGCAATTAATGTGAGTTTAGCCTCTCAGATAGACGCAGATAATTCGAGCGAAAAATCAGGATGCTTGCAATCCGAGCACCGGATAATCGCAATACGCCACAGATAACCTGTAAATTACCCCCGGTTTCACAGCTAAAGCGACATCCCCGGAGAAAATGTCCCATCCTCATTGTAGTCTGCGATCACCACGTCCGGCCCGTCAAAAGCAAACTCAATAAGCACTGAGGCTGGACCGGATCGATTGTAAGGCACCGCTTGCCCTATTTCACAAGCTCCTGCATTCAGCCAGAAGGCAAACAAAGGTGCGCAATCAATCTGGCTGTCGGGGACGGGCTGCACAAAACTGGAAAGAACCACACACCCATCTGCATGTTCAATGGCATTTCCGCAATAAACCCCTGCCAGTTCCTCAATGGAAACTGACGGGGTCACCACCCTGAAACTTCGCAGGGTCACGCCAGATTGATTGACCGCAGGTGATAAAGCCAATGGCCCAGCACTGAGCTGAGTACTGTTGATCGATACGCAATCAGCAGAACTCTGCGTTCCTACCATCCGCTGCATAACAAGCTCCGAAATCCCATAATCATCATGTCCAGCCGCTAAAGCAAAGCGACAGCTCTCCAGCTCTGAAGCAGCATCCTGCACTTGCACAGCACCAGCTAAAACAATTTCCTTAAAGGCAAATTCCAGCTCTGCTCCTGACTGCGCAAAAGGTTCCACCTCACCTGCTCCTACACAACAGGAATGAACCTGCGAAACTTCGCGGCCATCAATCACGTAGGTAGGCTGCAATTGAAACAGATGAAATCCGCAAGTCTTTTTTGATCGGTTGCGGATGATCACTTTGCATATCTGGACCACGACAAAATACCTGCTAATCCTGATAGTTCGGCCATAATCCCGGCGTTGCCAGCTCAACCACATTGCCGCACGGGTCGTTAAAAAACAGGCTTATACCGCCTTGCGGCCAGCGCACCTCACTCGTGACTTCGACCTCTTTTTCTTCAAGATAGTCTCGCCAGTCAATAAGCGCGCTTCTTGCGATAGCAAAAGCAAAGTGAGATGGACCTTCCGTGCTGTGGCCGGGTACCATACCATAAGGACTGTCCACATCATTACTGCAGGTGCCTCGTTTAAAAACCAGCAGCATCTGACTGGGGGCAACGTTATACCCCCACATGCGTTCACCTTCCACCACTCGTTCCAAACCCAGAAGCTCACCGTAAAACGCATGTGCGCGGGCAAAATCATCTACATAAACAGCAGTTTCAACAATTCCATTGATACCGGGAGCACCCATTCCAAACCTCCTGCTTTCATCAAAGCATACTCTTAAAAAGTGGAAGCCGTTTTTCACAAATGTAATGCATTAAAACAAATAGCCAGAGCATCACTTAAGATGCACAGTACCCCTGCCTAAAAAGGCAGGCCAAACCACCAGGCGGCGAGGAACAGGAAGGTAAAGAACCCGACAACATCTGTAATGGTGGTCACAAAAACAGATGAAGCCAATGCAGGGTCCACGCCAATCTTCTCCAGCCCCATTGGCACCAGCAGGCCAAACAATCCAGCACAGATAGAGTTAATCAGAACGGCACTGCCAATGACCACCCCTAATTCCGGGTTAAGGAACCATGTCCCTGCAATCGCGCCAATCAAAAGCCCAAGCCCAACACCGTTAATCACACCCACCAGCAGCTCACGCCGCAAAACCCGCATAATGTTACGTCGATTGAGTTCCTGCGTGGCAATTGCCCGCACCGTCACCGCCATGGTCTGCGTACCGGAATTACCTCCAATAGAAGCAACAATTGGCATCAGCACAGCCAGAGCAACCATCCTCTCAATGGTGTTGGAAAAAAGCGAGATAACAAAGGCTGCAAATATCGCTGTAAACACATTGACCGAAAGCCATGAGATACGTGATTTGGCAATCTCCAGCACACTGTCAGAGATTTCCTCATCACCCACACCAGCCATCGCCAGCATGTCTTCCTCAGCCTCTTCCTGAATAACATCAACAATGTCATCAACGGTCACAATACCAATAAGACGCTCAGAGGTATCCGTCACAGCAACCGAAACAAGATTGTAACGTTCAAACTGTCTTGCCACATCTTCCTGATCATCCGTCACCAGAACCGAATGACGGGTCTCCTCCATGATCTTGGAAATCTTTTTAGACCGCTTCGTACGCAGCAGCCGGTCCAGCGCAACAGCTCCCAGCAGCCGAAACCCCGGATCAACCACGTAAAGCTCATAGAAACTATCAGGAAGCTCCTTGGAACTGCGCAGATGGTCAATCACCTGCCCCACAGTCCAGAACGGCGGGATCGCAATAAAATCAGTTTGAACAATACGCCCGGCAGAATCTTCAGGATACTCCAGCGCACGTTTAATCTGGACCTGATCCACATTCGGCAGCCGGGCGAGGATTTTCTCCTGCTCAGCCTGCTCCATATCCTCAAGCAGATAGACCGCATCATCTGACTCAAGCTCACCAATTCCCTCAACAACGTCCCCATCCGGCAACGCATCCAGAACCTGCGCACGCACAGGCTCTTCGGTTTCAGTTAAAGCAGCAAAGTCGAATTCTTCACCAAGCAGCTGGATCAGGAGAACGCGATCATTCTCACGCAGCATCTCCAGCAAGTCACCCATGTCTGCTTCATGCAGATTACCTGCCAGCTCACGCACAACAGCAGCATCACGTGCATCAAGAGCCGTTTCAACACGGGTTACAAAATCAGTATCAAGGTGACCACTGGCATCCCGAACATCCGGTGGAGGTGGCGCAGCATGAAGCGCACCGGTATCTTCCGATTGGATCACGTGACCTCCACTTGTTTTCAGTCAAATAGTATGGATGAGCATCGTCTTTCAATATTGCTGAAATTTGAAATACACGCAGGCTCATCGCTCCTGTACACAGTTTTGTGTTTATAGCGCCCTTCACTAACCATGCAATCTCTTTGCGAAAAATTAGCGACATACCTTCGCGCAGAGCTAATTGCTTAGCCACAAACCAATGAACGCATAAAACCCGCAAAAAACGCAGATCAACGCAAACCAGCGCACATAACCACTCAAACCAGCAGCACACTAAATATACAGGAGAAAACAAAGACATAAACAGCAAAAAAGCCCCGGCTCATCTAAGAGCCCGGAGCTTTTTGGTGCGGCCGAGAAGACTCGAACTTCCACGGGTTTTACCCCACAGCGACCTCAACGCTGCGCGTCTACCAATTCCGCCACGGCCGCAAAACCTTGGCTCACCGAAGGTGTCTGGCTTGTTTGCCTTGCCCCGTCGGCTGGTGAGCGGTGATATAGCCAACCCCTCGAACCAGCGCAAGTACCCTTTTTCAAAAATTCACAGCACAGAGCAAAAACTTCAAAAAAACCTATTTTGACGGGTACTTATCCACTGGCACAGATATCTCAGATGCGATCATCCATATTCACTGGCCGTGTTTCCACTGCCCGTTGCAACACCTTCGTAATCACAATACCCACACGATCACCAACCACAGTGACCTGACCTTCAGCCACTGGCGTACTGTTCGCCAGTATCGTCACATCATCCGCTTCATGGGTATCCAGCTCAATCACCGCACCACGCCCCATCCGCAACAACTGATGCACCGGCATTTCAGATTTACCCAGCACAACGGAAATATCGACGGAGATATCATCGAACCTGTTCATTCCTGCCCCACCGCATCTAAGGGAATAAGTTGCACCAGACCTCACAGAGTGAGTTGGTGCCTTGTCCTTTTTAGTGTAGACGCTTACATCACTTCTGCGCAAACCAACTACGCGATATTTGCAGATCATTTTGGGATAACAACATGGCTGACCGTCAAACCCTCAAAACAGACTTCTTCCCTCTGGAAGGCTCCCCGCCTGTGGAGTGGGTAATTGACGACGATCTCATCCCCTATGAAGTTGCACAGCAAGAAATGGAAGCGCGTGTCGCCGCCATCGCAGCAGGCACTGCCGCCGAACGGGTGTGGCTCTTAGAGCATCCGCCCTTATATACCGCAGGCACAAGTGCAGATCCTGCTGACCTGATTGTTAAAGATCGCTTCCCGGTGTTTGAGACAGGGCGCGGTGGACAATATACTTACCATGGTCCCGGTCAGCGGGTTGCCTACGTTATGCTTGATCTGAAACGCAGACAGCAAGACGTCCGCGCATTTGTTGCTGCATTAGAACAATGGCTTATCGATACTCTCTGGCAACACCACGTACGCGGAGAACGCCGCGAAGACCGCGTCGGCGTTTGGGTCCAGCGTCCTGAAAAAGGCGAGGGAGTAGAAGATAAAATCGCTGCCATTGGCATTCGTCTGCGCAAATGGGTTACTTTCCACGGTATCTCACTCAATGTAGACCCAGATCTTGAACACTTCTCCGGCATCGTCCCTTGCGGTGTTCAAAAACATGGCGTTACCAGCTTCATGGACTTGGGCCTGCCTCTCACCATGCCCGAAGTGGACATGCTTCTGCGCGAACAGTTTGAGGAAATCTTTGGTCCCACACACGCGATCGGCCCTTCAGGTCTGGCTCTGAAAACTCACGCGGAATAACTAATGCTCAATACGGAAAGCCCCTTCTTCTTCAGGGGCTTCTCCCAGGAGCGTGACAGCCTTAACGTCTGCGCCCACCGGCCCTTGTTGCACGGCCAGAAGCAATGCGTCCACCTTTTCCGGATCACCTGTAACAACCGCCTCCACTGATCCGTCTGACTTGTTCTTGCACCAACCAGCCAGTCCCAGCATTCCCGCCTTTCTGCAAAGCCACGCACGATAGCCAACCCCCTGCACCAATCCCGTGATGGAAAAGTGTGTGGTTTTCATTTGTAACTCCCAATGCTCTCTTCGCTTTGCAGACTAAGATTTCTTTCTCCACAGCTCAAAAAGAAACTCTGGCAAGCTGCACTACACCCTTAGATTGCAAGCCATAAAAAAAACATCAACTCCTATATCTAATGGTTAGACCTTTAGGAGAGACTTTATGCAATTCATCAAATCCGCAGTGGCTGCACTTTCATTTTGCGCAGTATCAGCCCTTTCACCTGGTTTAGCCTTCGCACAGAATGATTTGAGCAATCAGTTCAATGAGATTATTGAAGCCGCTCGCTATGAGCAAGGCATTGCCACATTCACTCAAAAGGCACAGCAAAACCCAGACAACAGTCAGGCAAAGCTTGCTCTCGGCGCCCTTCAATTTCTGAGTGCCTTACAAGGTTTGCAACAAGATCTTTATAGATACGGTGCAGGCAACACATCTCCCAACAGAAGTCTGCGCTCTATACTCCCTGTATTCAGGGCCCCGGTTGCACCAAACCCCACACCAGAACCCGTCTCCTATGAAAAGACCCGATTGATACTGGAGAAGTTCATCAAGCAGCTGAAAGCAGCTGAAGCCACCCTCGCAGACGTATCTCAGCCGTCAGTCAAATTGAAGGTAGACCTGCTGAAGATCAATCTGGATGCGGATAAAAACGAAACTATAGCCCCCCACGAAAATCTTGGTTCAATCCTTTCTTCCCTGTCCAGAAGAAGCCCCTTCTCACTTAACGATGATACAACAACGTTTCCTGTCACCTTTGATCTGGCCGATACCAGATGGCTTCAGGGATACTCCAACCTCCTGATGTCATTCAGCAACTTCATGCTCGCTTTTGACTATGAGAACACCTATGATCTAACCTTCCATAGCATCTTTGGTGCAAATTCCACCAGCTACGGCACCCAACTGAAGGACTTGGGAAAGTCAGAGGATAATCGCGGTTTCGGGTCTTTTGCTACTCCTATTAGTTTCCTCCATTCCATCAACTGGAAAGTGGAACACCCAGACCACCTCAAAGCAACTCGGCAGAACCTCCTGAAAGTGATGCAACTGAACTATGAGACCTGGGAGCTTGTCCAGCAGGAAACAGACGACGATCACGAATGGTTGCCTAACCCAAACCAGACCAGCCCGTTTCAGGAACTCCCCGTAACTCAGCAGACCATCGACAGTTGGTTGCAAGCAGTCAAAGCTTCAGAAAAGGTACTCAAGGGTGAGGTCCTTATTCCACACATGGTGTTTGAAGGCGGCATCAATATGAAAAGCTTCTTTGAAACAGCAGATACCTTCGACCTTGTACTCTTTATCACCGGGCCGAACGCCGTTGAATACGTAGAGCAAGGTCCGGTCTGGAATGGCGACTTCATGCGCACCATAAGCCGCCCATTAAACCGCAACTTTGGCGCATTCGCTATCTGGTTCAACTGATATACGTTCAAAAGAAAAGCCCGGCATCTTAGCCGGGCTTTTCTTTAATCTTGTTTACGCTCTACATGCACAATGTAAAGCGATGCACCGATAATCAGTGCCGCTCCAAGCCATAGATTACCCGGAGGCACCCAACCAAAGACAATAAAGCCGCACAGCACGTTCAGCGGCAACTTCAGATGATCAAACGGCTGTAAGTAGGCTGCATCCACCTTCTCGTAGGCCATTGCCAGTGAACCTTGAGCAATCGCACCGAGCAAACCGGCAAGAATAACCAGCCACCACATCGTCATACCAACCGGGAGCACCAATCCACCCGGAGCAATCAGAGCAAGAACCAGATTAACAGGCGTCAAAAACAACAGCAGGTATAAGGTAACCGACTGTGGACTTTCGTTTTCTTCCAGTTTCTTCATACATAGGATCGAAGAGCCCCAAAGAAGTGCAGCAACAATTGGTAAAACTGCAACAAGCTGAAAAGCATCATCCCAGGGATTGAGAATGATCATCCCGCCTACAAACCCTACAAGCGTCGCTATCCAACGTTGAACGCTTGCCTGTTCACGCAAAAAGACCGTAGCTCCAATCGTGACAAAAAATGGAGATGTCATAAGAAGCGCGATGGCTTGCCAGATTGGGACACCATTCGCCAGACCAGCCACCCAGAACTGCACCCCGAGCGCCGCAAGAAACACACGAAAGATATGCAGCCCTAGCTGCTGTGTACGCAAACCATCAAGACCAATGCGCCAGATGACCGGCACCATAGCAATAAGAGAAATAAAGTACTGCCAGAAGGTTGCACTTGTGGAACTAAGCCCTTGCGTCATAGTCAGGTATTGCATAGCTGAGTTGGTGATCGCAAAGGATGCACCAGCGAACACCATCCAGCTTGCACCAATAACAGCAGCAGATGTGCCTGTAGAACTGCGTGACGTACTCATACACGTACCTTAACCGGATTTTTCAATGATCTTTTTAACATCGGTCTCTTACTGATCCAAAGCGCGGCAAGCCGCCAAATTTCGATGAATCAGGACGCGCAAGCGAGCAACACCAATAAACAGGGCCCTCACCTACATTCTCTTTCATCCGGACTATAACCGTCGGTTCCGGAGTCACACCGGATCTGCTGACCTTCCAGACAACCTGAAGGCGCTCGCGGACTTGTGGCCCTAAGACCCATCACCACCGGTAGGGAATTTCACCCCGCCCTGAGAATTATCCCCCATGACTGGGAGGCCTGTTTTTTAACAGATTTTCAGGAAATTGCGAACCATCTTTCAGTCTAACTGAAAGGAAAACGGTAAACACACTGTTTAACGTCCAAGTTACGCAAAATTGCGAGGTTAGCGCAGGTCCCACTGCCGTAACTCTTCCTGATAAATTTCAGGAAACGCCCAGTGTTGCGCTGCCTTTAAAACACCTTCCCAGGCCTTTAAGTGCGGCTTACCCGTTCGGGCAGTTCTGCTCACATACATAATCGCAGATTTACTCTGCCCGCCAAATCGGATTGGCAGAAAAACCTTATCCAGCCCTTTGCGAAGCAGCGCCTCGGCACTGTCGATCACTGCCACCTCACCGATGCGGCAGTCCCATAAAACACCATGTACAGTTTTACCAGGCGCTTTGACCATGGAAGGCACACCTTCAGATGTGACAATAAAGCGATATCCATCCATAGCAGCAGGCCCCAGAGCTTTGGCATTCGGACAACGACTTGCCATCGTTTTGGGGTGCATCAGGCGGCCATAAGAAAAATAAATCGGCATAACCTCAACTCACAAAAGGACTTCAGGACACAAGTGTTTCAGCAAGATGCGCTGCAAGTTCTTGGCGTGAGCTTACAACACGATCAGCTCCACAGGCTGCAAATTCCTCTTCAGAACCATACCCCCACAAAACACCAATACTCGGGACACCGTTTTTCTTTGCTGCAATAATGTCGTGCTTACGATCTCCAATCATAATACACTGAGAAGCTTCAAGCCCTTCTTGCTCCAAAAGGTAAGCCATAAGCTCCACTTTGTTGCCACGGGTCATATCCAGCTCAGCGCCATAGGTTTTCTCAAATAAACCATCCATCTCAAAATGAGCGATGATTTTCTCCGCATAAGCCCAAGGCTTAGACGTACACACAAGCAACCGATCACCACGTGCCTTGGCAGCCTCTAGCAGCTCAAGAATTCCTTCATACCTCTCATTCTCATAAAGACCGACGGTCGTGTAGCGCTCCCGGTAAAGCCGGATAGCCTCCAGAATCAGTTCCTCATCTTCTGTTTCAAGGAGTTGACGATAAGTCTCTGTGAGCGGCGGGCCAATAACAAAAGCAAGCTCTTCAGCAGGAGGAACATCACGCCCGAGCTTTTCAAGTGCATACTGAACACTTGTTACGATGCCGACAAAAGGGTCTGTCAGCGTTCCATCCAGGTCAAAAAGCAGAGTGCGCAAAGCCAAATCCTCAAAACGGAGTTGGCTTTGCGCCAACTCCTTATTCAAATTCCATGATAACGGCATCAACCGCGAGACTGTCACCCGGAGCAGCCTTGATAGCGCTTACCACACAATCACGCTCTGCCCTAAGCACATTCTCCATTTTCATTGCTTCAACAATGGCAAGCTGTTCACCAGCCTTCACTTCCTGCCCCTCTTCTACATGAAGCGAAACAACAAGACCCGGCATCGGACAAAGCAGGAGGTTGGACGTATCTGGAGCAACTTTCTCCGGCATCAATCCAGCAAGATCAGCAATGCGCGGCGTCATCACCTTAGCAACAACAGAAAAACCCTGCCAATCAAGCTGATAACCGTTCTCAACAGGACGCACCTGCACGCTCACATTACGCGCTCCAACTTTGCCTTTCCAAAGCAAATCACCCGGAACCCAGGAGGAAGCAACACGCTCATTATCATTTCCCTCAATACGCAAATCTACATCAAACGGCGTGACCGCCATACCTTCAATCAGCTCCGCATCCAGCTTTTCACCATTGATCAGAACGCCCCATTTGCGACGCACCCCACCATGGTGAGGGCGCAAGCGTCCCGGCAGGTGGTCCAGACGCTCACGCTCGATCAAATGCATGGAAAGCGCAACGGACGCCAGCACACCACGAGCTTCCGCATCAGGTGTAGCGGGCTCAAATCCATCAGGATATTCATCTGCAATGAAGCTGGTAGCCAGTTGACCAGAACGCCAACGAGGATGCTTCATCAAAGAAGCAAGGAACGGCACGTTGTGCTGAATACCATCAACCTGGAACTCATCGAGCGCAGTACTCATGCCCTCAATAGCTTCCTCACGGGTTGGTGCATACGTCACCAGTTTTGCGATCATGGGGTCGTAGAACATAGAGATCTCCGAGCCTTCAACCACGCCAGTGTCATTACGCACCACATAGCCGTCATGCTCACCTTCCACAGGCGGGCGATAGCGAGTAAGGCGACCAATTGACGGCAGGAAGTTGCGATAAGGATCCTCAGCATAAATACGGCTTTCAACGGACCAGCCATTTAGCTTCACATCATCCTGTTTGATGGAAAGTTCCTCACCAGCAGCCACACGGATCATCTGCTCAACAAGATCAACTCCAGTAATAAGCTCTGTTACCGGATGCTCAACCTGCAAGCGGGTATTCATTTCAAGGAAATAGAAGCTCTTATCCTGCCCGGCAACAAACTCAACAGTACCAGCACTGTCGTAATCAACAGCCTTAGCAAGCGCAACAGCCTGCTCACCCATTTTGCGGCGCGTCTCTTCATCCAGCAGCGGAGAAGGTGCTTCTTCAATCACCTTCTGGTTACGACGCTGAATGGAACACTCGCGCTCACCCAGATAAACTGCATTGCCATGCTTATCACCCATCACCTGAATTTCAATGTGACGCGGGTTTTCAATGAACTTCTCAATAAAGATACGATCATCGCCAAAAGAACTGATAGCTTCCGATTTGGCGCGCTCAAAGCCATCCATAGCTTCAGCATCATTCCAGGCGATACGCATACCTTTACCGCCGCCGCCAGCAGAGGCCTTAATCATCACCGGATAGCCGATATCTGCCGCAATACGCTTCGCATCCTCAGGAGTTTCGATCAGTCCCATATAACCTGGAACAGTTGAAACCTCTGCATCGGCTGCAAAACGCTTAGAAGTGATCTTGTCGCCCATCACCTCAATTGCCTTGGGGTTCGGGCCAATAAAGACGATACCTTCCTGTTTCAAGCGCTCGCAAAACTCTGCGCGCTCTGAAAGAAAGCCATATCCCGGATGAACTGCTTCAGCTCCGGTTTGCTTGCATGCATCAATAATCTTGTCAATCACAAGGTAGGATTTTGCAGCAGCCGATTCGCCAATATGCACGGCCTCATCAGCCATTTCTACATGAAGCGCATCCCGGTCCGCATCCGAGTAAACGGCAACCGTTTTAATACCCATCGTCTTTGCCGTCTTAATAACCCGGCATGCGATTTCACCACGGTTTGCAATCAAAATTTTTGAAAACATGCGTCCATCCCACATACACATCTTTTATGTTTACTGACGTGGGTTGTATGCATCTCTGCGTACTTCCGCAACCTCACAATAGGGCGAAGAAGCATCGCTCCTTCACAACGACACATACGTCTCCCCAAAGATAAAAAATCAGCAGTTAACAGCGAAATACGGGCGTTTTCCCAAGGGACTGCATTGAACTTTCCAATTCGTTCTGGCAACACAGTCCACACCCGATCGATTTTCTCAGGAGCCCAATAATGAATGAAAATAAAATTTTTCTGGAAGGCCTGTCATTCTTTGCTTTCCATGGTCTTCATGAAGAAGAAGCAAGATTGGGCCAACGCTTTATTATTGATCTCACCTGCTGGGCAGACTTTGAAAACGCCACGGTGACAGATGATTACGCAGACACAATCTGCTATGGAACACTCGCAAAAACTATCGAAGATGTTGTAGTCAATTCCCGCTTCAATCTTTTGGAACGCCTTGCAGGAGCAATTTGCAACGCCGTTTTCGCGATGGACCAGCGAATCTCCAAAATCACAGTAAAAGTCAACAAACCATCTGCGCCCGTCCCCGTACACACAGGTGGTTTCGGCGTAGAAATCACGCGCTCACGCCCAACTATTGAAAGTTAAATCCCCTACACCAGCTTTAAAGCGCGACTAACCACAACACAGCTTGGTGCTCGCGCTTTTTTTCCTTTGCCTTCAAAACAGACAAAACAGCAACAAGCAATTCACCGTTTGAAGGCAGCTATACTATGCAAACCGTCCTTATCTTGCTGACTGCTGGCATTATAGCCTCATCGCTTTTGGCTACCTCCGCAAACGCTCAGGGACGCCCAGACACCCGCGATATGACCTGTGAACAGGCAAAACAACTCGTAAGAACAAATGAGGGCATTGTGCTTTCCACTAGCCCGCGCACCTATGAGCGGTATGTCAGCCATGTTCAGTACTGTCAGCACAATGAGGTTGTACGACGCGAGTGGGTTCCAACAAAAGATAACAGTAAATGTCAGATTGGCTTTCGCTGTATCCCACGCCCGCGTTTCAATGACTAATTCGCGAGTAACTAAAAATGCGAGGAGAAACCAATGCGGCAAATGACAGCCTTCATACTCGCCGGGACCCTGCTGACAATTGCCGCTGCACCTGCATTCGCGCGGCCAGACACACGCCAGATGACATGTCTGGAAGCACGTGCTCTTGTTCAGCGTAAAGGGGGTATTGTTCTCAGCACGGGTGCAAGGACCTATGATCGCTTTGTCGCTGGCCTTCGTTTCTGCCAGCCCTTTGAACGGCTAATGAATCGCTGGGTACCAACGAAAGACCAGAAACGCTGCTTCATTGGATACTCCTGTGAACCAGGCTACGACAGAGATGAAGGCCCCTTCGGTCTGGACATCTGGGATTAATCTTCCCAACATCGAAACTAAGCCTTTGATTGAGACAAACATGCACCATAGCGCAGCTCATAGTCTGATGTGGATACATGCACCTCTTCAGACGAAGCTCTTGCATCGTTGATAACCAGCCACCAGGAGGCATTAAATCTTGCCGCCACAACAAGAATAAGCAAAAATCTGCATTCGACCACAATCCATCAAGTAAACTCAAGCAACACGAAAACGTGAAATCATTTGAATCCATGATTTTAAGTTATCAAAGTCACATTTTGTGTTACGCAACACATAATTATAAAAATTACAGACTATAAATAAACTCATCAACAAACGAAAACAACAACACATGGAATTTAGTTATAACAATACTACATAAACCCAACAATAACAGAATATAAGACAGAATTAATCCGTCTGATATCAGATTAAAATTTAAACAATGTGCCGAAAGACAGATAAATCGGCTTCCTCTCGTCGGAGGCACTGCTCCTCCCGGTCCTTCCGACACTCACTGTAAAAAAACTGAAAGTAAACCAAATGAAAAAGATCGCTCTGACTCTTTCCGCTCTTGCAATTGTATCAACTGCTTCTTTCGCTCAAGCTGCACTCATTAGCACCACAGATATAACTGCCGATCAGGCAAAGGCGCTCGTGCAGGACAAAGGCGCAATCGTATTATCTACTGCGCCCGGCATCTATGATCGCTACGTTGCCAATGGTTCTTTCTGTGCAACAAACGAAGATGCAAAATCCGCTTTTGTTGCAACAAGCGACTCAAGCCACTCGAAGATTGGCTACACTTGTGAGGTAGGTAGTCAGGAGGGCTGATTTCTGGTTCGCCCCGGTATCGTCTCCCCATCAAAAGACCCCGGATTTCTTACGAAATCCGGGGTTTTCCTATTCAATGACACTCAAAGAACTTAAGCAATGCTCAGCCGATAACAGCCCGCCCCTAGCTAGAGCGGAATATTGTCGTGTTTGCGCCATGGCATCTCTTGATTTTTCGTCCGAAGCATTGCAAGCGCACGAGAAATTCGCATACGAGTGGACTGAGGCATAATCACCTCGTCAATGTATCCACGCTCTGCTGCTACAAATGGCGTTGCGAAACGATCTTCATAATCGGCTGTACGCTCGGCAATCTTGTCTGCATCACCCAACTCATTGCGATAAAGAATCTCAACAGCACCTTTTGCGCCCATCACCGCGATTTCAGCAGATGGCCAGGCATAGTTCACATCACCGCGGATATGCTTGGAACTCATCACATCATAAGCACCGCCGTAAGCCTTACGGGTAATCACCGTAATCTTCGGCACCGTCGCTTCTCCGTAAGCAAACAGCAACTTAGCACCGTGCTTGATCAACCCACCATACTCCTGAGCAGTTCCCGGCAAGAAGCCTGGAACATCCACAAAAGTAACGAGTGGAATGTTGAAGCAATCACAGAAACGAACGAAACGCGCTGCCTTGCGGCTTGCATCACTGTCGAGTACGCCCGCCAGAACCATCGGCTGGTTTGCAACAATACCAACTGTGCGCCCTTCAATGCGCCCAAATCCGGTAATAATATTGCCCGCAAAACTTTCCTGAAGTTCAAAGAAATCTCGCTCATCGACAGTCTTCAAAATAAGCTCGCGCATATCATATGGCTTATTCGGGTTGTCAGGGATCAGAGTGTTCAGACTTTCATCCAAGCGAGATGGATCGTCATAAACGGAAAGCTCAGGCAGTGGAGCCTGATTATTCATTGGCAGATAATCTACCAGTCGGCGAATCTGCAACAATGCTTCTACATCATTGTCAAAAGCGCCATCCGCAATAGATGATTTCGTCGTGTGAATACTTGCACCACCCAGCTCTTCCGCTGTCACAGTTTCATTAGTAACGGTCTTAACAACATCCGGGCCAGTCACGAACATGTAAGAGGTATCACGCACCATAAAGATGAAGTCAGTCATAGCTGGCGAATAAACATCGCCGCCAGCACATGGTCCCATGATCACAGAAATCTGCGGAATAACACCGGACGCCTGAATGTTGCGCCAGAATACTTCACCATATCCACCAAGTGCGGCAACGCCCTCTTGAATACGCGCACCGCCTGCATCAAAGATCCCGATCACCGGCGCACGATTCTGTAGCGCCATATCCTGAATCTTCATGATTTTTTCAGCATGGGTCTCAGAAAGTGACCCACCAAACACTGTAAAGTCTTTGGAGAACAGATAAACTGTACGACCATTGATCGTACCCCACCCCGCAACAACGCCATCACCGGGAAAATGTGTCTCTTCCATACCGAACTCGGTACAGCGATGCTGCTTAAACATATCGAATTCTTCGAAGGAACCTTCATCTAGCAGAATTTCGATACGCTCCCGCGCGGTAAGTTTCCCGCGTTTGTGCTGCGCATCAATTCGGCGTTGTCCCCCACCAAGACATGCTTCATCACGTCTTTTTTCTAATTCTGCTAGAACTTCCTTCATAAGATATCTCAGCTCCCAATCTAACTGAGATACCTCCTAGCACGCCCCTACGCAAAAAAACTAGTAAGCCGTTGGATTGAGACGCACCACCCTTTACTCCTCGCTTCGGTCGCTTAAGAGGCCATAAAACAATGCAAAACTCCGCCAATTCAGTTCTATCATGCAGGAAAATCACCCCGCTTCATCAGCAGACCCGGCATTGAGAAGGCCATATTTTTCCTCACCGATCTGTTCAAACAAATCCAGCTGTGTCTCCAGAAAATCACAATGCCCCTCTTCATCTGCCAGCAAGGAATCGAAAAGCGCCATAGTAACAAAGTCTCCCTGTTGCTCGCAAAAAACACGCGACTCACTATAATAAGCGATTGCTTCCCTTTCTCCTGTAAGGTCAGCTTCTAGAACTTCTTTAACTTTAGACCCAATTCGTAAGGGAGCCATATTCTGGAGGTTTGGATGCCCTTCCAGAAATACAATCCGCTCAATAAGCCTGTCCGCGTGGTGCATTTCCTCAAGGGACTCCTCGCGTTCCTTTTTAGCAAGCTTGGTGTAACCCCAATCTTCAAGCAGGCGATAATGAACCCAATATTGATTGACAGCACATAACTCCATAGCAAGAGCTTGGTTCAAACGATCAATTACACCGTCTTTTGCTTTCATGAGACTTCGGTGACTGCACCGCTCCTTAACAACTACTGAAAATCACCTGCTCAAAGACAACATTTTAAGCAGGCGACCTGAAGCAAACATAACTTTACTCACCTGACCGCCAACTCAATTCACTGATCGTCGCTAACGAAGAACGAGCTGAAATGAAAAAGTTTAACACAATAAAAAAGAGCCACCCGAAGGCAGCTCCTTAATCTTTTCGGCAGGTCGAACCAGCTATTATTCAGCGTTATCCGCTGAAGAAGCATTCAACGCCCCATAATTTTGCTCACCAATCTTCTCAAGAAGCTCAAGCTGCGTCTCTAGGAAGTCAATGTGCCCTTCTTCATCTGCCAGCAGATCATCAAACAGTTTCATAGAAACGTAATCACCTTCAGAGTCACAAATTTCACGGCTCTTCTTATAGGAGCTACGCGCTTCATGCTCACCAGCAAGATCTGCCTCCAGAACCTCTTTAAGGTTTGTGCCAATCTTCAGAGAACCAACAGTTTGTAGGTTTGGATGACCACCAAGGAACAAGATACGCTCAATCAGCTTGTCCGCATGCTCCATCTCTTCAATGGATTCTTCACGCTCTTTCTTCGCAAGTTTTCCAAAGCCCCAGTCATCCAGAAGGCGATAATGCAGCCAGTATTGGTTAACCGCACCAAGTTCCAGTTTCAGAGCTTCGTTCAGGCGCTCAATAACTTTCTCATTATGTTTCATTAGCGATGTACCCCATTGTTATATTTATGATTCTCTTGCAATTTGATGCATCTTAAACGCATATTTAAGTCGCTCACATTGAGCTGAAACACCTATCAACAGATTCGCCGCCTTACGAGTTAACCGTCACAGATACACCTCCCAGAACACAAGTAATCTCCCCTTCTGACATCGCAGCAGACAATAAAAAAGCGCAGCATAAGCCACGCTCTTTAGGACGAATTCGGATGCTAAGTATCTAGCTTTCGTCTGGCGCTCCAGCCAGAATAAGCACCGCCGCATTGAACTCATCATTCTTAAAGCGGCGAATGCGGGCAGCTTCTTCATCCTGCCCCCACTGCTCAATGTTCCAATCTTGATCAACGTGTGCAGCTGACCAGACAGCACCAGCATTAAATGCCTGCTCTGCCAATGCCAGTGCAAGCAGTGCTGAACCACAGATAGAGGTGACTGTGTGGATCGCACTCAGTTGCAAAGCATCATACTTGTCAAGTTGCGACCGGTAGGCTGCTGTAACAGCCTCATCCTGCCCAACATGCATGATCCCTTCAACAAGCTTGAAGCGACCACCCAATAGTTTCTCAGCCCATTCCAGAACTGGATCCCATTGTGTTTTCTGTCGGCTCACCAGTTCAGCAGGAGACTCCGCCCGATAGCACAAATGATCGTTACCTGCATACCGGGTAATTTCATCCGCAACTTCAGCAAATTTGTCTTCAACTGCATCAATGGCAGAGTGTGCAATCCGTGTCAGAGGCATGGTGCCCGGATCGATCTCTTCTTCCTGCAACTCCCATTCAGCAGCCACACCTTCAGCTATCACTTCATCTTTAAACACAAGAGCGTTGCGGCCAGGTGTCTTAATGGATCGGCCATCCAGAAGAATCGCAAAAACACCATCTTTCAACTCAACGCTCACACGCTCATAAAAGCGTTTCGGCAAGTTGCGTTTGGTGTGCTCACGTGCAGCCTGAACAGCATCAACAGGCCCTTTTGCGATGTCATCCGCAATCTGTTCAAAAATGTCACGCATTATGCAATTTCCTTATTCCACTTGAAGTGCCTGCTAAGCATCGGAATGAGTTCATCAAAACGATCAATAACATAAGTTGCGCCAGCACTTCTGATGTCCTCAGCGCTGTGATACCCCCATGTAACACCTACAGATTTCACACCCGCATTACGAGCCATCTGCATATCAAAACTCGTATCACCAATCATGATCGTATGTTCCAAATCCACACCGGTTTCCGCCATGGCTTGAAAAATCATACCGGGATTGGGTTTGGACGGTGCAACATCTGCTGTCTGCATGGTAGTAAAAACACCTTCCAGCTCATGCTGCTTGATCAGATGCTTCATCCCGCGAGAGTGCTTGCCTGTCGCGATCCCAAGGAGCACATCCTCACGCCCATCCAATTCTCGCAGGGCCTCCATGGCCCCTTCATACAGCGGGTCATACTCACGCCCTTTGGAACGCATATCCCAGATACATTGTTGATAGCCTTCAACCAGTTTGCCAGTCAGCTCCTGATCTTTGCGGCCCAACAGTTTTTCAAAGGCAACGCTCAGTGTCAAACCAACAGTCTCAAGAACGTCATCTCTGGAGGGTACGGGCATTCCGACGGATCGAAATGCTGCTGTAAATCCGATCATGATATTGTCCTGGCTGTCTGCAAGCGTTCCGTCGCAGTCAAAAACAACAAGATACATAGAGATCAGTCCGTCTTTTTTGTTCTTATTCTGGTTCGTTGACGTCTGGGTCGTAGTCCTTTACGTCCATACCAAGCAGGTTCCACGTCTGCTGCATATGTGGGGGCAGTGGAGCAGAAACGTCAATAACACCATTACCAGATGGGTGCGGAATAACAATCCGTCGCGCCAGCAAATGCAGCTTGTTCTGAATACCGCCCGGCAACTCCCAGTTTTGAATATTAAAGTACTTCGGATCACCAATAATCGGGTGACCAATGTGTGCTGAATGCGCACGAAGCTGGTGTGTACGACCTGTTACCGGCTTCAATGAAACCCAGCAAAGCTTCTGACCAGATTGCTCAACTACATTGTAAAGGCTCACTGCGTGCTGTGCCTCATCATCGCCATGACGAGCAACACGCATACGTTCTTCACCTTCATCACGAGCCAGATAAGTCGAGATGCGCCCCTGACGTGGCTTTGGTACACCAGCAACCATCGCCCAGTAAATCTTACGAGTATTGCGATGTCGGAACGCTTTCGTCAGTTCCTGAGCCGCACGGCGCGTTTTTGCAACCATCAGGATGCCTGAGGTCTCCCGGTCCAAACGATGCACCAAACGCGGCTTATCACCTTTCTGGTTGGTGAACGCTTCCAGCATGCCATCCACATGGCGCTTCAGGCCAGAACCACCTTGCACAGCAAGGCCAGCAGGTTTGTTCAGCACCATAACCTGAGAATCTTCAAAGAGCATCATCTGCTCAATGGCCTCACGGTCACTGTCTACCAACTTACGTGCGCGTGGCTTCGCGTTTTTCCGATCATCAGCGGCAAGCTCAACACCAAGCGGCGGGATGCGGATCTCTTGCCCTGCTTCAAGACGAGTAGAAGCCTCAGCTCGCTTACCATCAACACGAACTTGCTTCGTACGCAGCAGTTTTTGCAAGCGTCCAAAACCAAGTTCCGGGAAGTTTTCTTTAAACCAGCGATCCAGCCGAATGCCTGCATCATCTTCATCAACGCGGCGCATTTCAATTTTTACGGGGCTGCCACCATTGTTTTGCGGCACTGCTTTTTTCTGGGAGCCACTCATGGGTGAAGGTCCTGACTTTCAACACGGCGGCAGCACTCAACGCGCGCCAGCCGCTCCTAATAAATCCGTTGGCGCTCATTTGGCAGGTGAAGGCAAAACATGCAAGCCTTTCACACTGATTCAGTCCCTCAAATACGAAAAACAATCAAGTTTCTATGAGTTTTTCCGATGAACTTGAAAAATCACCCCAAAACCTGTCGAGCAAGATAGAGACCAGCAAACACAGCAGCAACCGAAAGCACGAGCGAAGCCAGAACATAAATTGCTGTGGTGAAAGGTTCGCCGCGTTCCCACAAAACAGCAACATCCAGCGAAAACGTGGAGAATGTGGTGAAACCACCAAGGAAACCGGTTACAATCAAGTAGCGAAATTCGGATGAAGCGTTGAGCCGATGTACGAGAATCTCAATGAAGATCCCCATAATCAAAGACCCGAGGACATTTACAGTCACCGTGCCCCATGGAAAAGCAGGACCAAGAAGGCGAAGACCGGCAAGTGAAACTAAGTGTCGGCAAACGGCCCCTGCCCCACCACCAATTGCAATAAGTAAGAGATGTTTCATTGCCTTTCACTAGCGGATTTTCAACAAAGTGTCTTCCAGAAATTGCATCATACCGAACTTCCCTTAGAGAACACCTGCTCAACCTGATCTCTGCAAGCCTGAACTAAGGATGCATCATCCACTAAATGCGATGCCTCTTCCTCTAAAATATCGAGAAACACGCTACGAAGGTGCATATCTTCATTCGGCGCAACACTTCGTGCACCCCCTTGTCCCTGATCATATACATCCCTTAGTAAACGCACTAAACGCTCAGCAGCATTAAGCCGCCCCCACAAATAGTCATGTTCCCGCCATTCCCGATTAAAGAAAGCCCCAAACATCTGTAATTGTGCACCTTTCAGCTCCACGCCACCAGGGCAGAGCAATCGTGCATCCTTAGGACTGATACGCCCTACCTCAATCTTGCGAAGCTCAAACGCATCCAATGCCTGTTGAACCGGGAACATACTGGTATCAAAGAACGGAAAACCGATATAGCTCTCCAGGATGCATTGAGCTGCCTCCAGATCACTTAGCTTTTCGACGCCCTCAAACACAATGGCGTCAGTGAGTCGATCAAGATCAGAAAGTCCCATCCGTAACCTGAGCACCTCAAGCACTTTGCAAACTACATCTATCTCCGGCTCCCTCTCCTTCAATAGCTTAGCAAAATGTGCAGTTTCACTACCATAAAAGTCATCGGTCCAACGATGTCTTAGGTTGGCGATTTGACCGTATAGCTCGCGCTTAAACACATCCAGATGACGAGCCAGGTCCGCAGAGCCTGCAATCTCTTCGTGATGATAGAACCGATTAATCTGTTCAATTAAAAAACGAAGCTGACGAATGCGATAATCAACATCCAAACCTTTGAGCTTATTCAGAATTTTCATTTCATCACGATGCACGTCGTCAGCACAATCGAATGTCAGCGCATTCACAACCGTATCTTCCACACTTTCCCATGACCGGAAAGCGGTCCCCTCCTTCACTTCCTCACATCTGCGTTGCCGTGTCTGTGAGAGCTGGTCAATGAGAGAAACAAGTCTATGAGACAGATGTCCAAGTCGTAGTTGCAGATACCCGGCATTGGCGAAACCGGACTGATCTTTGGCAGCAGTTTCAGCTCCAAGCCGCACTGCCGAGAAGTCTCTTTCCGTTTCTGGCAAAGTACCACGATGAGCCAGTAATTCTTCGACTTCGCGACGCACCATTGGCATGGCAGCCTCAGCAACTTCCTGAATGCGTCGCACCTTCATGTTAATCTGCTCGATCTCCTGCAACTCATCCCCAATGGGTTCATTACGAGGAATATGTGCAAGCGAGGCAAAAATGCTTCGAAAAAAACCAGGGGGCTCTGGATCAGCAGAGACATCGCCTTGAGAAAAAGGGAGTGGGTCCAAATAAAGTAATCGGCGCACCACCTCACGTGCTGCGGGGCGTTGTGCAATCGAGTCGATGAGCGGCTGGAAAGGCTTGTTCATCACCAATGAACCATCGATGAAAATACGCTCCTTTTCCTCTCCACAACTGGCATGAAGAACATCTGAAAGAAATTCTTCTCTCCCCCGCCATTCCAACCCTTGCCGCTTAACAACATCATCTATCTCTTCAACACTCATGGGTGGAAATGCGCCGGGGAAGCTGGAGGTTGCTCTGGCTGCAAAGACGAGGCTTGGGATAAACTCCGCCCCCAGTTGGCTTTGTAAACCACTGGAAACCCGATGATTTGCATTAAACTGTACAATGCGTCTGTGATCCAGCTCTTCAATAAAGCTGGGATCGTGCAACGCAATTCGCCTTAGAACACCGTGAAAGTCGGTGAGTGTTACGAACAGTTCCAAACGCTGCCCAAAGGGGATTAATGTCTTTCCACAGTCATATTCATCCATGGCTCGGCACGCATTCATCAGCCAGCCAGAATACCGCGCCCCCGAAAACGGTGGGGTAAACCAACGCGAACTAATGAAACCTCTTAGTTTCCTGCGCGTTTCTTTATCCTTTGGAACCTGTGCCCCAAGAAACACCAGTAACTTGTCAAGGACAGGCGCAAACGCCCGTTTCACATATCTGCGAAGACCAGAGTTATCATTTGTTAACTGATCCACATCGGCAAGAGACAACCACAAATCACTGTGGTGCTTGAGGGGCAAATCATGGGCAAGAGCCCGGGCCAGCATTATGGCGTTCACCCCACCGGCTGAGGCCCCAGAGATAGCGTCAATCACAACCCGCAAATCCAGTTGCGGACCAAAGCTCTCAAGAAGATCAAAATAGGATTTGGCAGAGCCTTCCAGGTTGACCTCATGTGTAACGCCGCGCTCACGATCACGACGATATTGATGAAGCGCATGCGAAGCGCGTTGCAAATTAAGAAGCTCGCGCGTGACTCCGTGCATGTAAATGGCAAGAGAAACCCCACCATACAGCACCAGTCCCAATCTCAGTTCAAGCTGCCTCATGACACACACCAGTTTCAATCTGGGGCTAAGTGTGCAAACCAGCCATTCAATTGCAAACAGGAACCAGAATCAAAGTTACGTTGGCTTTACTGACCGCTGCGTTCTTTTCTCAACCGATCCCAGTAGCTCAGGCGCTTTTGGATATCTCGTTCAAAACCCCGAGCATTTGGCTCATAGTACTTTTGCCGCCCCATTTTTTCAGGGAAGTAATCCTGACCAGAAAAGGCCTCCGGCATATCATGGTCATACTGGTAACCTTCGCTATACCCCATCTGCTTCATCAGCTTTGTTGGTGCATTCAAAATATGTTTCGGAGGCACAAGCGAGCCATGTTGCCGTGCATCCATGCGAGCAGCCTTATAGGCCAGATAAGAAGCGTTCGATTTGGGAGCGGTAGCAAGGTAAACAGCAGCTTGCGCTAATGCGAAGTCTCCTTCAGGCGACCCAACAAGCTGGAAAGCATGGCGAGCAGCATTAAGAACCACCAATGCGTTGGGGTCAGCCATCCCGACCTCTTCTGAGGCCATAACTGTCATGCGCCGCAGAATGTAGAGCGGATCTTCGCCACCTTCCAGCATCCGGCACATCCAATAGAGCGCTGCATCCGGGTCAGAACCACGAATGGATTTATGGAATGCTGAGATCAGATTGTAGTGACCGTCCTTGGTCTTATCATAGACCGGCGCTCGTCTCTGCACCACTTCCGCTAAACGCGCTGTATCGAAAACCTCGCCTTCACCAGCTGTACGCCAGACATCCTCAGCAAGGGTCAGGGCAGAACGACCATCCCCATCTGCCATGCGCACCAGTGATAATCTGGCTTCATCATCCAACGGTAGATCACGATCCATCTCTTCTTCCGCACGTGCCAGAAGGTCAATCAGAGCATCTTCATTAAGTGTTTCGAAAGTCAGCACATGAGCGCGGGACAACAGCGCTGCATTAAGTTCAAAGCTCGGATTTTCTGTGGTTGCCCCCACAAGCGTAATGGTCCCATCTTCCATCACAGGCAAAAAGCTGTCCAGCTGAGCACGATTGAAACGATGGATCTCGTCCACGAACAACAAGGTTCGCTTACCGGAGATGCGCCGCCCTTTCGCCCGCTCAAAACACTTTTTCAAATCTGCAACACCAGAGAAGATCGCAGAGATTTGCTCAAATTCCAAATCTGTTGCATCTGCGAGCAAACGCGCAACGGTTGTCTTACCTGTACCCGGAGGTCCCCAGAAGATCAGCGAACCTAACGATCCAGAACGCAGCATACGGCTCAAAATACCGTCTTCGCCCAGAAGATGGCCTTGCCCTACGACATCCTCCAGAACACGTGGCCGTAAGCGGTCCGCTAATGGCCTGTCTTCCAACTGACCCATCCCATTGGCGGAAAACAGATCACTCATAGTCTTCTAACATTCCTTCAAGCCTTGAAGGGCATGCTTCGGTTACAAATGGAAACACGCCCTGCATCAGCACTATCTTAAACTGACCTGTCGCAACTGACCATCGCGTTTAAATGTAATATTCCAAACTCGATACCGCTTGCTTGCCGCTTTAGAAAGGTCTTTGGTATTTCCAATCTCAGCTCCATTAACCTCAACAACGATATCTCCCGGCTTGAAGCCTACATAAGCAGCATTGCTACGTGCCTGAATATCAGCAATCACAACCCCTGAAAACTCGTTGTACATACGAAGCTCTTCAGCAACAGCAGGAGAAAGATTCATAACCTTTACGCCTGTAAAGGGTGAATTGCCTTTGATCTCACGGCTATCACGGTCAACACTCTCAGGTGCCCGTTCAAGACTTACATCCACAACGGATGTTTTACCATTGCGTAAAATTTCAAATTCGGTCGTTCCGCCAATTTTCTTTGTTGCCAGACGGTATCCATAAGCATCCGGATCATCTACTCGCGTACCGCCAACAGAAACGATCAGGTCCCCAACCTTAATTCCGGCCCGGCCAGCCGGGCTGTCCTTCTGAATACGAGTTACCAGCACACCGCTTGGACGCTCAAGACCCAAACTTGCCGCGATATCAGATCCAACTGTCTGTACGCTCGTACCAACCCACGGGCGGCGTACAATGCCTCCCTCATCTGCTGCGGAGGCAACCACTTCCACCATATTAGCAGGAATAGCAAAGCCGATACCGTTGGAACCGCCGGAGCGTGAGAAAATCGCCGTATTTACACCGACAAGGCGTCCTTGCAGATCAACCAGCGCACCACCCGAGTTGCCCGGATTAATTGCGGCATCAGTTTGAATGAAGAACTGATAATCGGACACACCAACCTGATTGCGCGCAACCGCTGAAACAATGCCTTGTGTCACCGTCTGCCCCACGCCAAATGGGTTGCCGATCGCCAACACAAGATCACCAACTTCAAGCTCATCAGAATTGGCAAAGGGAACAACAGGAAATGCCCCCTCGCCATCACGTACTTTCAACACTGCAAGGTCTGTGCGTTCATCTTTCAAAATGATATCAGCATCAAACTCACGTCGGTCCGAAAGCGCAACACGCACTTCATCTGCACCAGCAATAACATGATGGTTGGTGATGATCGTGCCGTCAGTTGAAACAATCACACCGGAACCGAGTGAACTTTGCACGCGGCTGCGTGAGCGCGGAGCAAAACGATCTGCTTGATCTCCAAAAAACCGCCTGAAGAACGGATCATCAAAAAATGGAGAAGTCCTGCGCCTTTCCTGCACCGTACGGCTTGCATAAACATTCACTACCGCTGGGGCCACTTGCTTAACGACAGGAGAAAATGAAAGTGAAATCTCGGCCTTTGAGGCGGGAACAGTTTTTTCAGCGGCCATTACACCTAAGCTTGATGCAGACAAAACGCCAGCAGCCCCAAGTGCGGTGCAAATGAGCAGGCGAGCAGCAGACTTCCTGAAACAATCCATCCTAAACTTCCTTTGGCAATTGCCCCCACATAAAATGCGATTAACTAAAGATCAAAGGGAGCAGCAAGTTACAGATAAGTCTGCAATATGGAAATGAAAAGACCAATCTATCGCTTTTAAGCAGCAACCACCCATCCCCTAAAACTCTATGTGGATTTTAAGCTAATCAGCATCACGATACGAACACTTAGTACTACTAAATGCAAAACGCCGGGTCTCCCCGGCGTTTCACTTAATTCATTATGTGTGTCCCAGCTAGGCAGCTCGGATGTTCTCAAGATACGCTTCAACCATGCTCTTCAGTTCTTCTGACTGATGGGTTAGCTGATTAGCGGCCCCCAGAACATTCTCAGCTTCATGCCCAGCATCACTTGCGATCATGCTCACACGTGTGATGGCCTGCGCAACCTCAGAACTACCAGAGGTCACCTGCTGAATATTACTGGAAATATCTGTCGCGGTGACCGCCTGCTCCTGAACAGCACCAGCAATCGCAGTCGCCGCTTCATTCACATCAGCAATAACTGTGCTGATTTCTTTGATTGCTGCAACAGCCTTCTCAGTTTCAGCCTGAACGGACTGAATCTGCACGCTGATCTCACCAGTTGCCTGACCAGTCTGGTTCGCCAGCCCTTTAACCTCAGAGGCAACAACAGCAAAGCCTTTACCAGCTTCTCCTGCGCGCGCCGCTTCAATGGTCGCATTCAACGCCAGCAAATTGGTCTGATCAGCAATGTCATTAATGAGAGAGACAACTTCACCAATGCGCTGAGCAGCTTCCATAAGACCATTCACCGATACTTCAGCTGCAGCAGCCTTTTCAGCCGCTTGCTTAGAAACATCAGCAGAACGGCGAACCTCACGGTCAATCTCGCCAACGGTTGCAGAAAGTTCTTCAGCTGCACCTGCAACAGCCTGAAGGTTCATCAAGGATTGCTCAGAGGCAGAAGACACAGTCTGGGCTTCCGTATTGGTTTGCTCAGAAATACTTGCCATACTTTTCGCAGTTGTTTCCAGATTTCCACCAGCATCAGTTACAGTGGTCAGAATATCACGGACACCAACATCAAAGTTTTCGTTCAGAGCATCAACACGCTTGACACGCTCTTCCTGCTCCTTCTGCTCACGCTCTTGCTGCGCATCCAGCTCTTTAGCCCTGATCAGGTTCGCCTGGAACGACTGCACAGCACGGCCAATATCCCCGATCTCATCTTTACGTTGCGCAGACACGATCTCCACATTCAGATCGCCGCTTGCAATTGCATTAAGGTTTTTAGACAATCGGTTTAGCGGAGTAGAAAGACTGCGTGCCATGAAGATACCAATAGCGGCAACAGCCACAAGAGTGATCAGGCCAATAATGATGATCTCGCGAGCAAGAGCAAATACAACGCCTAACGCCTCGCCTACGCTTGTTTTCGCAACAATCACCGCAGGGAGTTTCTCAAAACCAAGCGGAAGTGCGAGCACAAAGTGGTCCTGAACGTTTGCAAAGCCAACATTGGTTTCGATGTTCGCATTCAAGTCTGAAACCACCTTCTCAACGATTTCAGGGTCGTCCTTTATCACCAAAGCTGTCGGTTTATCAGAGAGCGCCTGATTGGAGAGAACTGTACCATCAATACGCGCCAGATAAGTTTGTCCGGTTTCGCCCATATTTTCGCGACTCTTCAAGACCTCGTCAAAGAACTCAGTACCAAGCCGTATGGTAATCACGCCCTTAAAGACTGCCTTATTGAAGTCTTCAATAAATACAGGAGCAGAGATCAACAAAGAAGCTGCATTTCCGGCAGGCTCATATTTTGAAATCTCTGAATAGACCACCTCGCCTTCAGAAACTTGGGCTGCCCGGTTAAACTCTTTGCCCAGAACGCTTCCAGCCAAAGCTCCCGTCTTCACATTTTCAAGAAACTCAGCTGACTTGGTCGCAGAATAGATAACCAGGCCCTTACTATCCATAAGAATGATATCTGCGTAGCCACCACCAGTTACGCTGGCAAGGAAATCTGGATGCACAACAGCATGACGCCATGAGTATAGCGTTTTGTTTCCGCTACCTGTCAATTTCAAACGCTCAGCTACACTCAACCCATTCTTTTGATAATAGCCAAGAATGTCGGCCCTATCAGCGCTTAGAGAATCCATAGATGCCAACAGATCTGTCATTGCAACACGCATTGCATTGCTTTTGACCAGTCGCTTGATGTCACCATCAACCCGCATCAGCTTCTCATCGAGAGTATTTCTCCGAGCTTGCGCAACGAGAACAAGCTGCTTCTTACTTGCTTCTGTCAATGCGGTCTCAGCGCGTGTGTAGCCCAGATAGGCCAGCACTGAGCTTGCAATGATTGCGAGGCCTACCATGATGAATGGCAGCCTAACGGCAATACGATTAAATGATTTCGCGGTCATGGGGGAGGAGCCAGAGCCACCCCGATTAGTTTTTGAACGCATATTAGCCCCCAGAGTAATACGTTAGGAGCATAGTCAGACCAGAGTATTAAACTCTGCTTAAAACTATTAATTAAAATGCTCTGCAATAATAAGAAATGCTCAAATACCAAGATAATTTTTGCGAAGCTTATGCGAAACTGATGAAAATGTACTCATCAGTGCATCAAAGATCCGAAGCAAACCAGTATTTTGCTCACTAACCCGAGTTCACCATGAGTTGCCAAAAAACGATAATTTTCAAAATTAATTTGATTCTACAAAATGTTAGCTATTAAAATCAGCCTCAGATCTAACATTTTGAAAATCACAGACACAAATATTGTCACACCAAAATCGGGCATTACATCGCACAAGCAAAGCGGTACTTGTGGCAAGTTAGGTAATCAGCCCTCGCTTATCATCGCCAAGAGAGAAATTGAACACCAAAGCAGCTCACAAACGAAAAAAGGGCACCCAAAGGTACCCTTTCAATTCGCGTCTGCAAAAAAAAGATTTATGCAGCAGCTTCTGTCTCAGCAGCTTCTTCAGCTTCAACACGAGCACGGTCCGCAGCACCTTTTGCTTCTACGTCGCGGTCAACCAGCTCAATAACAGCCATTGGTGCATTATCACCATGACGGAAACCAGCTTTAAGAACGCGAGCATAACCGCCCTGACGGTCTGCGTAACGGGATGCAAGAGTATCAAACAGTTTGGATACCATTGCAGTGTCACGGATCTGAGAAATTGCCTGACGACGTGCATGCAGGTCGCCGCGCTTACCCAGAGTGATGAGCTTTTCGATGATTGGACGCATCTCTTTTGCTTTCGGAAGCGTCGTTACAATCTGCTCATGCTCGATGAGTGATGCTGCCATGTTAGCGAACATCGCTTTACGGTGGCTTGACGTCCGATTGAGCTTGCGGCCGGATTTACCGTGGCGCATGGCCCTCTCCTTTGTTAAGTCAATTACGGTCCAAAGATCGGGACCGCCGGAGCCTCACGCAGCGCGCTCAGCTCCAGTTCCTTTAATATTGGTGGTCTTCGTAGCGCTTAGCCAGCTCATCGATATTTTCTGGTGGCCAGTTTGCCACTTCCATACCGAGATGCAGGCCCATCTGCGCCAGAACTTCTTTGATCTCGTTAAGAGACTTACGACCGAAGTTCGGTGTACGAAGCATTTCTGCTTCAGTCTTCTGAATGAGATCGCCAATATATACGATATTGTCGTTCTTCAGGCAGTTTGCCGAACGTACAGACAACTCAAGCTCATCAACCTTCTTCAGCAGTGCTGGGTTGAACGCAAGTTCTGCAACTGTGTCTTCCTGAACTTCACGCTGCGGCTCTTCGAAGTTCACGAAGATAGACAGCTGATCCTGCAAAATACGCGCAGCAAACGCTACCGCATCTTCAGGGATCACAGATCCGTCGGTTTCAACAGTCAAAGTCAGCTTATCATAGTCAAGAACCTGACCTTCACGGGTGTTCTCAACCTTGTAAGAAACCTTCTTAACCGGAGAATACAGGCTGTCAACCGGAATCAGACCGATTGGAGCGTCTTCTGGACGGTTCGCGGCAGCAGGAACATAACCCTTGCCGGTGTTAACGGTGAATTCAATGCGAACTTCCGCACCTTCATCAAGGTTACACAGCAGCAGACCCGGGTTCAGAACCTCAATGTCACCTACAGTTTCAATGTCACCAGCGTAGACCGCACCAGGTCCCTGCTTACGCAGAACCATACGCTTTGGTCCCTCGCCTTCCATACGAAGCGCAACTTCCTTGATGTTCAGGATGATGTCA
Source organism: uncultured Pseudovibrio sp. (assembly GCA_947496145.1). Lineage (GTDB taxonomy): Bacteria > Pseudomonadota > Alphaproteobacteria > Rhizobiales > Stappiaceae > Pseudovibrio. The sequence continues at coordinate 18,531 of CANMBS010000010.1, read as the reverse complement.
GTAACATCTTCACGAACGCCAGGAATAGACGAGAACTCATGGAGAACACCATCGATCTGAACCGCTGTCACTGCAGCACCCTGAAGGGAGCTGAGCAGCACACGGCGCAGTGCGTTACCAAGAGTAAGGCCGTAGCCACGCTCAAGCGGCTCTGCAATCACAGAAGCTTTAAAGCGTGCATCTTCGCCAGCACGAATGTCGAGTTTGGTTGGCTTGATAAGCTCTTGCCAGTTTTTCTGAATTGTCACGTTTATAAACCCTCTGGCTATCCCGCTGGCTCTAAGTCCAGCTATACCTTGCCTGGGTGGAAAACTTGCCTAACGAACTGTTAGACGCGGCGACGCTTGCGTGGACGGCAACCGTTGTGCGGGATCGGAGTTACATCACGGATAGATGTAATAACGAAACCTGCAGCCTGAAGCGCACGCAGAGCGGATTCACGTCCAGAACCTGGACCGCGTACTTCCACTTCGAGAGTACGCATACCGTGTTCAGCAGCCTTACGACCAGCGTCTTCGGCAGCGACCTGTGCAGCATAAGGGGTAGACTTACGAGAACCCTTAAAGCCGAGCGCGCCGGCAGACGACCAGGAGATCGCGTTGCCCTGAGCATCAGTGATGGTGATCATGGTATTGTTGAACGTAGAGTTCACATGCGCGACACCAGAAGAAATATTCTTCCGCTCGCGACGACGCACGCGCGTCGAATCCTTAGCCATTCTTTTTCCTAACTTCGATATCTACACCGCCGTAGTGCGGCGGCTCCACCGGATAACCGGCTATTTATTTCTTCTTACCAGCGATCGCTTTCGCAGGACCCTTACGGGTGCGAGCGTTGGTATGAGTGCGCTGACCACGGACAGGCAGACCACGACGATGGCGAAGGCCACGGTAGCAACCAAGGTCCATGAGACGCTTAATGTTCATTGCAGTTTCACGACGAAGATCACCTTCTACGGTGTAGTCTGCATCGATTGCTTCACGGATTTTCAAAACTTCTGCGTCAGAAAGTTCGTTGAGGCGACGTTCAGCAGGGATACCGACTTTTTCGGTGATTTCCTGCGCAAACTTCGCGCCAATGCCATGAATGTACTGCAGCGCGATAACTACGCGCTTGTTCGTCGGAAGGTTGACGCCAGCAATACGTGCCACGTTTGTTTTCTCCAATTACGAGGGAACGGTTGTCCCCTCTCCCATTTTTTGCCGATAACACACCATCAACCCGACAGGGTGAAGGCGCACCATCACACAGCAAAAAGATCAGCCTCGGTCTCCCAAGGAAAACCGGCGCCAATCGATTATGGTGTCGATGTGCGCCGGCTATACTTTATTATAAAGGCAAGCGCAAGCGCCTGCCTTCAAAAAGCACGGTTTAAACCGCGCACAAAATGCTATCGATCTCAGCAGCAACCTCGTCAACGGCTTTCATACCGTCAACAGTCTTCAGCATGTTCCGCTCACCGTAGTAAGCAATGAGAGGAGCTGTTTGCTCGTTATACACTGCCAGACGCTTCTTCAACGCATCCGCGTTGTCATCAGAGCGAACCTCAGCACTCTCACGAGCACGGGTTTCGATACGCTCAAGAAGAATACCCTCATCCACTTCCAGCTGAACAACAGCATCAAGCTTCATGCCCTTTGCTTCAAGCAGTTCGCCTAGAGCATCTGCCTGAGCAATAGTGCGTGGGAAACCGTCCAGAATAAAACCGTTTGAACAATCAGGCTGATCAATCCGATCAGATATGATGGAGCAAATCAATTCATCTGAAACCAGATCACCACGAGTAAGAACGTCTTTGACCTTCAGGCCAACTTCAGACTCAGCTGCAACAGCTGCCCGAAGCATATCGCCAGTGGAAAGTTGCACAATACCATGTGCATTCACAAGCCGACCTGCCTGAGTGCCTTTACCAGCACCAGGAGGGCCAAGAAGAATCAATCTCATCTACGCTTCCCCCTCAACTTTGATTTCTTCACCAGACCTTCATACTGATGCGCAAGAAGGTGCCCTTGGATCTGTGAGACAGTGTCCATAGTGACACTGACAACAATGAGCAGAGACGTGCCACCGAAGTAGAACGGAACACCCGTTGCTGAGATCAAGAATTCTGGCAACAAACAAATGAGAGTGATGTATATCGCACCAACTACCGTAATGCGAGTTAGCACATGGTCAATGTACTGCGCAGTACGCTCGCCTGGACGAATCCCCGGAATGAAGCCACCATGCTTCTTCAGGTTGTCAGCAGTCTCACTCGGATTGAAGACAATCGCGGTGTAAAAGAAGCAGAAAAAGATGATTAATGCAGCATACAGAACCATGTAGGCTGGCTGGCCGTGGCCAAGCAAAGCAGTCACTGTCGTCAACCAGGCCATACCGCCGGTTGCTTCAGTGCCCTGAAAGCTTGCTACAGTCGCAGGCACTAGCAACAAGGAGCTTGCAAAAATCGGTGGAATAACACCAGCCGTATTAAGCTTAAGAGGCAAGAACGAAGTGTTCCCCTCAAACATCTTATTGCCCTGTTGACGACGCGGATACTGAATCAGCAAACGCCGCTGAGCACGTTCCATGAACACGATAACACCGATCACAATCACAGACAGCACGACAACTGCCATAATGATTGGTGTCGCAAGCGCACCCTGACGGCCAAGCTCCAATGTAGAAGCAATCGCGGAAGGAAGCCCGGCAACAATACCGGCGAAAATGATCAGAGAAATGCCGTTACCAATGCCCCGAGAGGTGATTTGCTCACCCAGCCACATCAGGAACATTGTACCACCAACAAGGGTAATAACTGTCGCAATACGGAAGAACCAGCCCGGATCAATCACAATGTTCGAGCCTGCTTCGAGACCAACGGAAATACCGTAAGCCTGAAATGTCGCCAGAATCACTGTACCAAAACGAGTATACTGGTTGATTTTTTTCCGGCCCTGCTCACCCTCTTTCTTCAGCTGCTCCAGAGAAGGAACAACTGAAGTCATGAGCTGGATAATAATCGAAGCTGAAATGTAAGGCATAATGCCAAGGGCAAAAATAGCCATACGCTCGACAGCACCACCCGAGAACATGTTAAACAGGCCAACAATGCCAGTTTGCACGTTCCCGAAGGCCTGAGCGAGCGCTTCAGGATTAATTCCAGGCAGAGGGATATAGGTTCCGAATCGATAAACCAAAAGCGCGCCTAGCGTGAACCAGATCCGCTTCTTCAGTTCCTCGGCTTTAGCAAAGGCAGAAAAGTTAAGGTTTGAAGCAAGTTGCTCGGCAGCAGAAGCCATTCCGCGCTCCGGTCAGTTTGGATACACCCCAAAAAAAGACAAGGCTGTTAAGCCTTGCCTTCCTTGATTACGACTTTGCCACCAGCTTTTTCAACTGCTGCAACAGCAGTTTTAGAAGCGCCGGCAATTTCGAAGTTCACAGCGGTTTTCAGTTCACCGTCAGACAGCAGACGAACGCCATCCAGAACACGACGAACAACGCCAGCTGCGACAAGTGCTTCAACAGTAACCGGTGCGGAAGCGTCAAGCTTGCCTGCATCAATTGCTGTCTGAACACGACCCAAGGACACAATGTTCAGGTCCTTAGCAAAAATGTTGGTGAAGCCGCGCTTAGGCAGACGACGATGCAATGGCATCTGACCGCCTTCAAAGCCCTTGATAGCGACACCAGAGCGGGACTTCTGACCTTTGACACCACGGCCGCCAGTCTTGCCCTTACCGGAACCAATACCGCGACCAACGCGGGTACGTTCCTGAACTGCACCCGGATTATCCCGGAGTTCATTGAGCTTCATGATAGTTCTCCCGGTCCGCTTATGCTTCGTCTACAACGCGAACCAGATGCTGAACCTTACGGATCATGCCGCGTACTTCTGGAGTATCCTTCAGAGTACGACGACGGTGCATCTTGTTCAGGCCCAGACCAACCAGCGTTGCGCGCTGATCAGCAGGACGGCGAAGCGGGCTACCGATCTGTTCGACCGTTACGGTCTTTTCAGTATTAGCCATGACACTAACCCTTGTTCTTCAGTCAGTAAAGCTAAGGCTTACGCCTCAGCCTTTACTGGTGCCGCATCATCGTTGTCACGACGACGTGCCTGCAAGGAAGAAACCTTGAGACCACGACGTGCTGCAACAGAACGCGGGCTGTCTTCTTTTTTCAGTGCATCAAAGGTCGCACGAACCATGTTGTACGGGTTGGAAGTACCGAGGGACTTCGCAACAACGTCCTGAACACCAAGTGTTTCGAACACAGCACGCATAGGACCACCAGCAATGATACCGGTACCGGCAGGAGCTGCACGAAGTACAACTTTACCTGCGCCGTGACGACCTTCAACATCGTGATGAAGGGTACGGCCCTCACGAAGTGGCACACGAACCATGGTACGCTTAGCAGCTTCTGTTGCTTTGCGGATGGCTTCCGGCACTTCACGAGCCTTACCGTGACCAAAGCCAACGCGGCCTTTCTGATCACCTACTACTACAAGAGCTGCGAAGCCGAAGCGACGACCACCCTTAACTACTTTAGCGACGCGGTTGATGTGAACAAGCTTATCGACAAATTCGCTGTCGCGCTCTTCACGATCCCGATTATCCTGTCTCGCCATAATAATGTTTCCCGTTCTCTAGGAGCACCTACAGGCGCCGATCAGAAGTTCAGACCGCCTTCACGTGCTGCATCAGCCAGGGCCTTTACACGGCCATGGTAGATGTAACCACCACGATCAAACACAACTTCTTTAATGCCAGCAGCAATCGCGCGTTCAGCAATCAACTTACCAACTACAGCAGCAGCATCTTTGTTGCCGCCGTATGTTACTTTTACGTCTTTCTCAATGGTAGACGCAGAAGCCAGGGTTACACCCTTGGTATCGTCGATGATCTGAGCGTAAATCTGCTTGGATGAGCGGAAAACGGACAGTCGAGGACGACCATTCGCTACCTTTTGGATCGAACGGCGCACACGGGCGCGACGACGTTCGAAAGAATTTCCATTCGCCATGGTCCGTACCGTTACTTCTTCTTGCCTTCTTTACGGACGATGTGCTCATCCGCATAACGAATACCCTTGCCTTTGTATGGCTCAGGCGGGCGATATTCACGAATGTTCGCGGCTACCTGCCCAATCTGCTGCTTGTTAATGCCGTTGATGACGATTTCTGTCGGCTTCGGGCATTTGATTTCTACACCCTCAGGAATGTCAAATTTAACATCGTGAGAGAAACCAAGAGCAAGATTAAGAGTTTTGCCTTGAACCTGTGCACGGTAACCAACACCGGTAATCGCCAGCTGCTTTTCGAAGCCGGAGGTCACACCTGTGATGAGGTTAGCGACCATGGTGCGGGACATACCCCACATAGAACGCGCAGTCTTGGACTGGTTGCGCGGATCAAGACGGATACCATCATCCGTCATCTCGACCGAAACGAGATCGTTGACCACGAAGGAGAGTTCCCCCTTCGGGCCTTTTACGATTACATCCTGGCCGTTGATCGTTGCCGTTACCCCGCTAGGCACAGGGACTGGCTTTTTGCCAATTCGAGACATAAGATCAACCTGTCTGTTATTTTAATAAAACGTGCAATGCCGCGTCAGAAGACGCGGCAGAGTACTTCACCACCCACATTTTTCTCACGCGCATCGTGGTCTGCCATAACACCCTGAGGGGTAGACAGAATAGATACACCCAAGCCGTTTGCAACGTGTGGGATGTTCTTGACTGAAGAGTACACGCGACGACCAGGCTTGGATACGCGCTCAATGGTGCGGATCACAGGCTCACCGTCAAAGTACTTCAGTTCAATTTCAAGCTCTGACTTACCACCACCGAAATCAACGGAGGTGTAACCGCGGATATAACCCTCGGATACCAGAACGTCAAGGATGCGTGCACGCAATTTGGAAGCAGGTGTGCTTACCTTAGACTTGCGACGCATCTGCGCATTGCGAATGCGCGTAATCATGTCACCGACTGGATCGGAAATCGACATCGCAGTAACTCCTTACCAGCTCGACTTCACGAGACCCGGGATCTTGCCCAGGGAACCCAGCTCACGAAGTGCAATACGAGACATCTTGAGCTTGCGGTAATAACCGCGTGGGCGACCTGTGACTTCACACCGGTTACGTACCCGTGTAGGCGCGGAATTGCGCGGCAGCTTTGCAAGCTTAAGCCGTGCATTAAAACGCTCCTCCAGGGACAGGCTCTCGTCCTTGGCCATCGCCTTCAGGGCAGCACGCTTGTCAGCAAACTTGCTGACAAGAGCTACGCGCCGCTTGTTTTTTTCGACCGCGCTTTTCTTCGCCATCGTCTGTCCTCGTTCCTTTCCCGTATACCGCTATTATTTGCGGAACGGGAAGTTGAACGCGCGCAGCAGTTCACGCGCTTCGTCATCGGATTTCGCTGTGGTACAAACAACAATGTCCATACCCCACATTTGATCTACTTTATCGTAGTCAATTTCAGGGAAAACAATGTGTTCTTTAAGACCCATAGCGTAGTTGCCACGTCCGTCGAAGCTCTTCGGATTCAGGCCGCGGAAGTCACGTACACGCGGAAGCGCGATTGTGATCAAACGATCCATGAATTCGAACATCTGGTTACGACGAAGTGTAACTTTAGTACCCAGCGGCATATCTTCACGAACCTTAAAGGTCGCAATAGATTTTCTAGCACGGGTAATAACCGCCTTTTGACCTGCAATCAAGCTCAGATCTTCAGCAGCGATACGGGCCTTCTTGCTGTCACCAACAGCTTCACCAACACCCATGTTCAAAACGATCTTTTCGACCGCTGGAATCATCATTGGGTTGGTGTAGTTAAACTTCTCCTGAAGCTGGCCACGCACTACATCATTGTAGTGCGCTTTGAGCCGTGGAGTGTAAGTAGCGTCAGCCATCAATCACGTCTCCTGAACGCTTAGCGACACGAACAGTGGCGCCTGCTTCATTAGTCGTGAAACCGACGCGGGTCGGCTTGCCATCCTTAGGATCAGCAATGGCAATATTGGAAAGCTGAATTGGAGCTTCCTTTGTGATGATGCCACCCTCGCTCTGCTGGGTCTGGCGCTGGTGACGTTTCACCATATTTACGCCACGCACGACAGCGCGGTTTTCGGATGGGATCATCTGGAGAACTTCCCCAGTCTTTCCTTTGTCACGACCGGCAATTACGACGACCTTGTCGCCCTTTTTGATCTTCGCGGGCATCAGAGCACCTCCGGCGCAAGCGAAATGATCTTCATGTGATTTTTGCCACGCAGCTCACGAGGAACTGGGCCAAAAATACGTGTTCCGATCGGTTCTTTGTTGTTGTTGATCAGCACAGCCGCGTTGCGGTCGAAGCGGATCACACTGCCGTCTGCACGACGGATGTCTTTAGCCGTGCGCACGACGACCGCTTTCATCACGTCGCCCTTTTTAACACGACCCCGTGGAATTGCTTCTTTGACGGAGACAACAATTACGTCGCCAACGCCAGCATATTTCCGTTTGGAGCCGCCGAGCACTTTGATGCACATGACACGACGCGCACCGCTGTTATCGGCAACGTCGAGGTTTGTTTGCATCTGAATCATGACTCGTCGCCTTGTTCTTTCTCAGCATTCTAAAAGTTAGAAATGCCGGATGCGTTCACTAGCTCGCTGCTTCCGAAGAAACAACGGTCCATTTCTTATTCTTAGAGATTGGAGCACATTCTTCAATCTGAACAGTGTCGCCAACCTTGTAAGAATTATTTTCGTCATGTGCACGATACTTCTTCGTACGGCGCACAACTTTTTTCAGCAGTGGGTGGGTAAAGCGACGCTCTACCTTAACCGTTACTGTTTTCTCGTTCGCATCGCTAACAACGACACCCTGCAAAATACGCTTTGGCATCATTAGCTCCTTATGCGTTGTCAGACACGCGCTTTTCGCGCAGTACTGTCTGGATCCGCGCAATGTCCCGGCGAACCTGACGAACACGAGCGGTGTTTTCGAGCTGACCAGTTGCTCTCTGGAAACGCAGGTTGAACTGTTCTTTTTTCAGTCCTTCCAGGTCTGCCTTGAGCTCATCAGAGGTCTTAGCTCTTACATCGGTAGCCTTCATGGCCTTTTCCTTTCGATGTCCGATTACTCGCCAATGCGCTGGACGAACCGGCACTTGATTGGGAGTTTTGCAGCGGCCAGACGCATCGCTTCACGAGCAATTTCTTCAGACACGCCGTCCATTTCGAACATGATGCGACCAGGTTTAACCCGGCACGCCCAGTACTCAGGAGAACCTTTACCCTTACCCATGCGGACTTCAGCCGGCTTGGAGGATACAGGAACATCCGGGAAGATTCTGATCCACACGCGACCCGCACGCTTCATGTAACGGGTCATTGCACGACGGGCAGCCTCAATCTGACGAGCGGTGATACGCTCTGGTTCCATAGCCTTCAGGCCGTAGGCACCGAAATTGAGGTCCGTACCACCCTTGGCGTTGCCATGGATGCGGCCCTTGTGCTGCTTGCGGAACTTAGTACGCTTTGGTTGCAGCATCGTTTTCTCTCGCTTTAATAGTTAAGCCGTGTGAGGCGCAGCTTATGCTGCGCGCTCACGCCGACCGCCACCTTGGCGTTCGCTCTTGCCACCACCTTCGGTCGCACGACGTTCGGAAGCCATTGGATCATGCTCCAGGATTTCGCCCTTGAAGATCCAGACTTTAACGCCGCAAGCACCATAAGCGGTGTGTGCTGTCGCAGTACCGTAGTCGATGTCTGCACGCAGAGTGTGCAGAGGCACGCGACCTTCACGGTACCATTCGATACGTGCGATTTCCGCACCACCCAGACGACCGCCGCAGTTAATGCGGATGCCCTGAGCGCCAAGACGCATTGCAGACTGAACTGCACGCTTCATAGCACGGCGGAATGCAACACGACGCTCGAGCTGCTGAGCGATGGATGCTGCAACAAGAGCTGCATCAGTTTCCGGCTTGCGTACTTCAACAATGTTGAGGTGCACTTCGGAATTGGTCATCACGGACAGCTTCTTGCGAAGACGTTCGATGTCTGCACCTTTTTTACCGATAACAACACCTGGACGGCCAGAGTGAATAGTTACGCGGCATTTCTTGTGCGGACGCTCGATGACGACCTTAGATACAGCAGCCTGCTTCAGTTCTTTCAGCAGGTATTCGCGGATGCGAAAATCTTCATGGAGAAGATCGCCGTATTCGTTCTTGCTAGCAAACCAGCGGGAGTCCCAGGTCCGGTTGATGCCAAGACGAAGACCGATTGGATTAATCTTCTGACCCATCAGGCTGCCTCCTCAACTTCACGAACCACGATGGTCAGGTTGGAGAACGGCTTAAGAATGCGTCCTACACGACCACGGGCCCGTGGCTGGAAGCGCTTCATTACAAGCGCCTTGCCAACGAATGCCTCGGCGACGACAAGGTTGTCGACGTCGAGATCATGGTTGTTTTCAGCGTTTGCAACAGCAGACATCAGGCATTTCTTGACATCGCCAGCGATACGCTTGCGGGAGAAAGTCAGGTCTGCAATGGCAGTACCAACCTTCTTACCACGGATCGATGCAGCAACGAGGTTCAGCTTCTGTGGAGAAACGCGCAGCATGCGAGTTACTGCTTTTGCCTCGTTGTCGGCGAGCGTCCGCTCATGCTTCTGCTTGCCCATCTTTATTTCCTCTTCGCCTTTTTGTCAGCGCCATGACCGTAATAGGTGCGGCTTGGAGCGAATTCGCCCAGCTTGTGACCTACCATGTCTTCGCTGATCAAAACAGGAATGTGCTTTTGACCGTTATAGACGCCAAAAGTCAACCCCACAAAGTGCGGAAGAATGGTGGAGCGGCGGCTCCAGGTCTTGATGACCTCGTTACGGCCGGACTCGCGAACCTTTTCCGCTTTCTTCAGGAGGTAACCGTCAATGAACGGCCCTTTCCAGATCGAACGTGCCACGATCCGTTCCCCTTACTTCTTCCGCGCATGACGTGAGCGTACGATAAACTTATCGCTAGCTTTATTACGTCGTGTGCGCTTACCTTTGGTCGGTTTACCCCAAGGAGTAACCGGATGACGTCCACCGGAAGTACGACCTTCACCACCACCATGCGGGTGGTCGATCGGGTTCATAGCAACACCGCGAACGTGTGGGCGACGGCCCAGCCAACGAGAACGACCTGCTTTACCCAGGTTGATGTTAGCGTGGTCCTGGTTAGATACTGCACCAACTGTGGCCATGCAGGTGCCGAGTACACGGCGCTGCTCACCAGACAGAAGACGGATTACAGTGTAACCAGCGTCACGACCAACGATCTGAGCATAAGCACCAGCGGAGCGAGCAATCTGCGCGCCTTTACCTGGCTTCATCTCGATGTTGTGAATGATCGTACCGACTGGGATAGAAGCCAGTGGCATAGCGTTGCCCGGCTTGATGTCCACAGCTTCACCAGCAATGATCTTGTCGCCAGCAGCAAGACGCTGTGGAGCCAGGATGTATGCCTGCTCACCATCATCATAAGTGATGAGAGCGATGAAAGCGGTACGGTTTGGATCGTATTCCAGACGCTCAACAGTACCGACAACGTCGAATTTGCGACGCTTGAAGTCGATCAGGCGGTAGGTACGCTTGTGACCACCACCAATGTTGTTTGCAGTCTTACGACCGTAGTTGTTACGACCACCGGACTTGGACAGACCTTCAGTCAGTTTCTTGACTGGCTTGCCTTTCCAAAGATCAGAACGGTCTACCTGGACCAGCTGACGACGGCCAGGAGATGTCGGATTAAATGTCTTAAGTGCCATTTTGTCCTACCCCTTAAAGACCGGTCGTCACGTCGATGGACTGACCATCTTCCAGTGTGACCACAGCTTTTTTGAAGTCGTTCTGTTTGCCAACAACACCCTTGAAGCGCTTGGTCTTACCCTTGCGAACCAGAGTGTTAACGGCTTTGACTTTAACGCCAAACAGACCTTCAACAGCTGCTTTGATTTCCGGTTTAGTAGCGGTGAGAGCAACCTTGAACACAACCTTGTTCTCTTCAGAAGCAAAAGTTGCTTTCTCGGTGATCACCGGAGATACGATTTTGTCGTAGTGAACGAGCTTGCTCATTAGAAGCGCTCCTCCAAAGCTGCAACTGCCGCTTTAGTCAGAACCAGCGTATCACGACGAAGAATGTCGTAAACGTTGATACCCTGAACTGGCAGTACATCTACGAGTGGAATGTTACGAGTAGCCAAACCGAAGTTTGCATCTACTTCAGAACCGTCCACGAACAACGCACTAGTCAAACCGAGAGAACCGAGCTGCTCTTTAAGAGCTTTGGTTTTCGCTTCCGCCGCTTTTGCGTCTTCAACAACAACGAGGTTGCCGGAAGCAGCTTTGGCAGACAGGGCATGCTTAAGACCCAGAACACGAACCTTCTTAGGAAGATCGTGGCCATGCTCACGCACAACTGGACCAAATGCTTTACCACCACCACGGAACTGTGGTGCTTTGCGGTTACCGTGACGTGCGCCGCCAGAACCTTTCTGGCGTACGAATTTTTTGGTGGTACCATTAACCTCTGAACGACCCAGAGACTTATGAGTACCTGCCTGGCGCTTAGCAAGCTGCCAGCGAATTACACGCTGGATCAGGTCTACACGTGGCTCGAGACCAAAGATCTCGTCAGACACTGTGATCGAACCCGCTGCGCTACCGCCGAGGGTTTTAACCTCGAGTTCCATCACTCACCTTCCTTCCCGGCTTCAGCCGCTGCAACCGCAGAGTTCTGACGGAATGCACCTGGCATAGGCACGTTCTCAGGCAGAGACTTCTTAATTGCATCACGAACCAGGATCCAACCGCCTTTAGAACCAGGAACGGAACCTTCAACCATGATCAGACCACGTTCTACGTCAGTACGTACAACTTTCAGGTTCTGCGTGGTTACTCGTTCTGCACCAAGGTGACCGGCCATTTTCTTGCCTTTAAACACCTTGCCTGGATCCTGACACTGACCGGTAGAACCGTGTGCGCGGTGTGAGATAGACACACCGTGAGAAGCGCGACCACCACCGAAGTTGTGACGCTTCATCGCACCAGCAAAGCCCTTACCGATAGAGGTGCCGGTTACATCCACAAACTGACCGTCAAGGAAGTGATCAGCTGTAAGCTCAGCACCAACTTCGATCATGTTTTCTTCAGAAACACGGAACTCAGCGAGTTTGCGCTTTGGCTCAACCTTTGCAACTGCAAAGTGCCCACGCATCGCACGGTTCGTGTTCTTAACTTTTGCTGCACCTACGCCCAACTGAAGCGCAGTGTAGCCGTTCTTTTCTGCCGTCCGGTGAGCAACAACCTGACAGTTGTCAAGACGCAGTACTGTAACGGGCACGTGTTCACCTGCCTCATTATAGATACGGGTCATACCCACCTTCTGTGCGATCACTCCAGAACGCATTGCTGTGTCCCCTCGCCGCACTTAGAGCTTGATCTCGACGTCAACACCAGCAGCCAGATCGAGCTTCATCAAAGCATCAACTGTCTGTGGGGTTGGGTCGACGATGTCCAGAAGGCGCTTATGAGTGCGCATTTCGAACTGATCGCGGCTCTTTTTATCAACATGCGGCCCGCGAAGCACAGTGTACTTCTCGATCCGCGTCGGCAACGGAACTGGGCCACGCACTTGCGCGCCGGTCCGTTTCGCCGTGTTCACGATTTCCTTAGTGGAAGCGTCAAGAACACGGTGATCAAACGCCTTCAGGCGGATCCGAATATTCTGACCGTTCATGACTAATCCTTAACTGAGCAAGGCAACTGCGGCCCAGCTGTTGCTGGACCGCAGCCCAAACTCAATTCTTATTCGATGATTTCAGCTACAACGCCAGCGCCGACGGTACGACCGCCTTCGCGGATAGCGAAGCGCAGACCATCTTCCATAGCGATTGGCACGATAAGTTCAACTGAAACAGCAACGTTATCACCAGGCATAACCATTTCTGTGCCTTCCGGCAGAGAAACAACACCAGTCACGTCAGTTGTACGGAAGTAGAACTGCGGACGGTAGTTGGTGAAGAATGGGGTGTGACGACCGCCTTCTTCTTTGGTCAGGATGTACGCCTCAGCCTTGAACTTGGTGTGAGGAGTAACGGAACCCGGCTTACACAGAACCTGGCCACGCTCAACTTCCTCACGACCAACACCACGGATCAATGCACCAATGTTGTCGCCAGCTTCACCCTGATCGAGCAGCTTGCGGAACATTTCAACACCGGTAACAGTGGTTTTAGCTGTTTCTTTGATACCAACGATCTCAACTTCATCACCAACGTGGATGATACCGCGCTCAACGCGACCGGTAACAACGGTACCACGACCGGAGATGGAGAACACGTCTTCGATTGGCATCAGGAATGCCTGATCGCGTGGACGGTCTGGGGTTGGGATATATTCGTCTACTGCAGCCATCAGTTCAGCGATTTTCTCAGAACCAATGTTTGCATCGCGATCTTCCAGAGCTGCCAGAGCAGAACCTGCGATGATTGGAATATCGTCGCCTGGGAATTCGTAGGAAGACAGAAGTTCACGAACTTCCATTTCTACGAGCTCAAGAAGCTCTTCATCGTCAACCTGGTCAACTTTGTTCATGAAGACAACCAGCGCAGGCACACCAACCTGACGTGCGAGCAGGATATGCTCACGAGTCTGAGGCATTGGGCCGTCTGCAGCGTTAACAACGAGGATCGCGCCGTCCATCTGCGCAGCACCGGTGATCATGTTTTTCACATAGTCAGCGTGGCCTGGGCAGTCAACGTGTGCGTAGTGACGAGCGTCGGTTTCGTACTCAACGTGCGCTGTGGAAATGGTAATACCACGTGCGCGCTCTTCAGGAGCACCATCGATTTCGTCATATGCTTTGAAGTCACCAAACTGTTTGGTGATCGCAGCAGTCAGAGTAGTTTTGCCGTGGTCAACGTGGCCAATTGTGCCGATGTTGACGTGCGGCTTATTACGCTCAAATTTTTCTTTTGCCATCGGATCTCTCCGTTCTCTCTTGAATCCCTTTGACTGATTGTGGTGAGGTTAGGCGTATTTCGCCATAACCTCGTCAGCAACAGCCTGCGGGACTTGGTCGTAATGATCGAACACCATGGAATACTGCGCACGTCCTTGGGACATGGAACGCAAGTTGTTTACGTAACCAAACATGTTGGCCAGCGGAACCATAGCAGTGATAACGGTCACGACACCGCGGTTTTCGGTACCAGCAATCTGTCCACGACGGGAATTCAGATCACCAATCACGTCACCCATATAGTCTTCTGGAGTGACAACCTCAACCTTCATGATAGGTTCTAGAAGCTTTGGACCTGCTTTAGCCACAGCTTCGCGGAAACCTGCACGACCTGCGATCTCAAACGCGAGCACAGAAGAGTCAACATCGTGGTAAGCACCATCGGTGAGTACCGCTTTAATGTCGACCATCGGGAAGCCAGCGAGTGGACCGGAAGACATGACGCTTTCGATACCTTTGGAAACACCAGGGATGTATTCCTTAGGAACGTTACCGCCAACGATCGTGTTATCAAACGCAAAACCTGCACCGATTTCATTCGGCTCGATTGAGAGCTTGATGCGAGCAAACTGACCAGTACCACCAGACTGTTTCTTGTGGGTGTAATCCACATCTGCAGGCTTGGTAATGGTTTCACGGTAAGCAACCTGAGGTGCACCGATGTTTGCTTCTACCTTGAATTCACGCTTCATGCGATCAACAAGGATGTCCAGGTGAAGTTCGCCCATACCAGCAATGATTGTCTGGCCGGACTCTTCATCTGTCTTAACGCGGAAGGACGGATCCTCAGCAGCCAGACGGTTCAGGGCAAGGCCCATCTTTTCCTGGTCGCCTTTGGTTTTAGGCTCTACAGCGATCTCGATAACCGGATCAGGGAACTCCATACGTTCCAGGATAACCGGCTTGAGAGGATCACAAAGAGTATCACCAGTGGTGGTGTCCTTCAGGCCTGCGATCGCAACAATGTCACCTGCGTAGGCTACATCGATGTCTTCGCGGGAATTAGAGTGCATCTGCATCATACGACCGACGCGCTCGCGCTTACCTTTAACTGTGTTAAGAACGGAAGAACCTTTGTTCAGAACACCAGAGTAAATACGTGCGAAGGTCAAAGATCCAACGAACGGGTCGTTCATGATCTTAAATGCGAGCATACCGAGTGGCTCTTCGTCAGAAGATTCACGAACGGTTTCTTCTTCAGTCTTAGCGTCGATGCCTTTAATAGCAGGAACTTCAACTGGAGAAGGCAGGTAGTCAACAACTGCGTCAAGCAGCGGCTGAACACCCTTGTTCTTAAATGCAGTACCGCAAAGAACCGGAACGAATTCACCAGCGATGGTGCCTTTACGAATCAGCTCCTGAAGCTTTTCCATGGATGGCTCTTCACCTTCCAGGTATGCTTCCATTGCTTCTTCGTCGACCTCAACAGCGCCTTCGATCAGCTTATCGCGGAATTCCGCAGCTTTATCAGCAAGGTCAGCAGGAATATCCAGCTCATCCCAGCTTGCGCCAAGAGCTTCACCATTCCAAACCAGAGCCTTCATCTTCAACAGATCAACAACACCCTGAAACTCGGACTCAGCGCCGATTGGCAGCTGAAGGCAGAGCGGGTTTGCACCAAGACGCTTCTCGATCATTTCTACACAGCGGTAGAAATCAGCACCGAGCTTGTCCATCTTATTGACGAAGATCATGCGAGGAACGTTGTACTTATCAGCCTGACGCCATACGGTTTCAGTCTGAGGTTCAACGCCTGCGTTTGCATCAAGAAGAGCAACAGCACCATCAAGAACACGCAGGGAACGCTCAACTTCAATAGTGAAGTCAACGTGGCCCGGGGTATCAATGATGTTCAGACGCTTACCGTTCCAGTGAGCAGTGGTAGCAGCAGAGGTAATGGTAATACCACGCTCCTGCTCCTGCTCCATCCAGTCCATGGTAGCTGCACCATCATGAACTTCACCGATCTTATGGGACTTACCGGTGTAGTACAGAATACGCTCTGTAGTAGTCGTCTTACCAGCATCAATATGAGCCATGATGCCGAAGTTACGGTAGTCCTCGATTTTGTGCGTACGTGACATAGCGTCAGCCTCTATCCAGGGAGATTACCAGCGATAGTGCGAGAACGCACGGTTAGCTTCAGCCATCCGGTGGGTATCTTCGCGCTTCTTAACGGAGTTACCACGGTTATTCGCTGCATCAAGCAGCTCGCCGGAAAGACGACCAACCATTGTGGTTTCGTTACGACCGCGAGCTGCAGAAATCAGCCAGCGGATAGCAAGTGCCTGACGACGCTCTGCGCGAACTTCGACTGGAACCTGATAGGTTGCACCACCAACACGACGGGAGCGAACTTCAACCTGCGGCATAACGTTTTCGAGCGCCTGATGGAACATCTCGAGCGGATTAGCCTTGGCTTTATTTTCGATCGCATCGAATGCACCGTATACGATGCGCTCTGCGGTGGACTTCTTACCATCGAGCATTACTGCGTTCATGAACTTAGTAACGACGATATCTCCGAACTTTGGATCCGGAATAACTTGACGCTTTTCAGCGGCGTGACGGCGGGACATATCGGTCTATATCCTATTATTTCGGACGCTTAGCGCCATATTTAGAACGACGCTGCTTACGATCTTTAACACCTTGGGTGTCAAGAACGCCGCGAATGATGTGGTAACGAACA
Organism: uncultured Pseudovibrio sp.; assembly: GCA_947496145.1. Taxonomy (GTDB): domain Bacteria; phylum Pseudomonadota; class Alphaproteobacteria; order Rhizobiales; family Stappiaceae; genus Pseudovibrio. The sequence continues at coordinate 1,788 of CANMBS010000010.1, read as the reverse complement.
CCAGGCAAATCCTTTACACGACCACCACGGATCATGACAACGGAGTGCTCTTGGAGGTTATGACCTTCACCCGGAATGTAACCAATAACTTCAAAGCCATTGGTGAGACGGATTTTTGCCACTTTACGAAGCGCTGAGTTTGGCTTCTTAGGAGTGGTAGTATAAACGCGAGTACACACGCCGCGCTTCTGCGGGCATGCTTCCATCGCTGGAACTTTGTTCCGCTTCGCCGGCACCTTGCGCGGCTTACGGATCAACTGGTTGATCGTTGGCATAATTTGCCCTTTAACTACTTTTGCTCTTCGACCGGACGCAGTTTCTGGTAGACATACGCACGCGCACCAGATCCACGAAGAAATATCCGTAGAGGGCGCTGCGAAACCAGAGGACCACGGATGGATCCGCGGTCTTGCATTCGACTTGTATTCGCCTTTGAACCCGACAGCGTTTAAGCTTCAGTACTCCGAGGCGAGGCGCCTCAGGAGAAGGACATTGCTTACTGCCTGCCATAAGGTTGCGCGGAACCTACTCATCAAGACAGTGTTCGTCAAGTCCCTTCCAAGAGATTCTTAGGACCAAAGCTTCAGATTCAGCCTCCAATGCAAAAATTCAGACAGATTCTTGCATTGAAGTTTGGAGCACTATCAAATTTCGCAGGGATTAACCGTAGGTTCGAGCTCGTGACGAAAGATTAACGCCCTCTTAAGTGAGTTGACCTCGCAAAGCCAGAATTTCTGCGCGACGTTGATTCTCTATGGTTAACAACCGGTAAGAGATGTGAGGGAAACGAAAAAGGAGAGGGCCTTTCCCCATAAGCGCTAACTTAAGAGGTAACTATCTGGAATTAAGGTCTTTTTTTACTAATAGTATGTTGGTTTCAGGTCGATCTCCGCCGAGGAAGCACCTGCCTTGCGATGGAGACACCGCAAGGCAGGTGTTTGGGGCATGATTTTTAAAGGAACTGGAAGTCGTCTGCGTGTAGGTCGGATTTTGATACCCCTGTCAGGGTGATGGAGTTTTCATCATCCAACCTAATCACAGTATTACCTCCAACGTTCTGTGCTGAATCCAGCACACGGTTCAAATCTGCAAAGATACTGCTATCAAGGCGGATAATATCATCGGAGCCTACCCCAGCCGAAAAACCGGTTATAATATCATTGCCGATAGCTGGACCAGTGAAGATGAAGGTATCGGTACCTAAACCACCTACTAGTAGGTCGTCGCTAGAATTTGTGTCGGTCATCTCTAGCTTACCATCTTTCGTGATTTCAATCTTTCTCAGGCTGGTTCCATCGGCGAACTCGAAGCGCTCAATATGAACTCCCATGTCTGACAGATGCAAGGAGCCAATCTGGCCACCCTTGTTCCATGTTAGTTTTAAAACTTCACCATCGTATTCGTGGCTATAGGAGCTGAACTGTAAGTCTTTGAGGGACAGATCCTTAAAGCGAACAGTATCTGTGCCGCTTTCAGCCCATTCTCCTCTTCGGGAGATTGCCACCACACCATCATCTGCTCCGATCAGATAGGTGTCGTCGCCTTCCTGACCGCGCAGGTGCTGCCAATGTTCAGTATGCCCACCAGCATCCAGAGTATCGTTGCCATTGCCAGCATAGATCAGATTACTGCCCTGGGTCCCAACGATGAAGTCATCCCCGGAGGTTCCCAGAAGTTTTGAACGCCCATGAGCATCAATGTCAATCCTTGACAGGCTGGTTCCATCGGCGAACTCGAAGCGCTCAATATGAGCTCCCATGTCTGACAGACGCAAGGAGCCAATCTGGC
>CANMBS010000009.1 GCA_947496145.1 uncultured Pseudovibrio sp. | reverse complement strand
TCCTTAGGTTTGCGGCCACCCCGCCCCCGTATTGCACGAACAAACTGCTCAAAGAAGGCCCATTCTTCATCTGTCATTAATTGCCGCGCCAAGATAGTCTCCTCAAAAACTACCTTGAATCACAAATTTACGGATTGTGAAACCTGTTTGTAAACAGGACCTAGAGCACAAAAAGTAATTGATCAGGGTCAACTTTCTGCGCTTGCGGGAGTTATTGATGCGCTTTCGAAAGGAGCACAAGCTGCTGGTACCAAGGGGCGTACGTATTACATACTTTTAGATCAGCTTGATACTAACTGGGTGGACGAGGGAATTCGGTTTCGTCTTATTAATGCTTTAATTCAAACACTGCAGAAATTTAGACGAATTCAGGACTTAAAGATCATTGTAGCACTTAGATCAGATGTACTTGAGCGTACGATACAAGAAAATCAAGATTTGGGCTTTCAAAGCGAGAAGTATAAAGATTACATATCTGAGATACGTTGGGCTGATACTGAGTTAAAACAACTGTTGCAGAAACGCATTAATTATCTTTTCAGAAAGCAATACACCAAAGCAGATGTTCAATTTGAAGATGTATTTCCGTTTGAAGTAAAGCGAAAAAAGTCGATTGATTACATTCTATCCCGAACGTTAATGAGACCAAGAGACGCTATTTCGTTCGTAAACGAGTGTTTAAAAGAGGCGGATGGTTTGACGGAGATTTCGGCCAACACAATCTATTTTGCGGAGGCAACTTATGCATTTGATCGAAGAAAAGCGTTGATTGAGGAATGGCAGTCCGCATTTCCGAGTCTGGGGAAGATGCTCAAAGTTCTGGAGAACAACCCGGAGACCATTAGGTTTGGAGATTTTGATAATAGGGAAAACATGGAAGCGTTGGCGTTTGAGATTGCAGATGTAGGGCAGCAAGCTTTTGATCCAATGCATAGCCTTGCCGAAAAGGCGGCACTCTCATCAGCTAATGAGCGAGTAAATCGATACACGATGATGGCGCAGAAGGCGGTTGAAATACTGTACCGTGTAGGAGTTGTTGGCGTAAAGCTAAGTTCTGAGAGCCCTTTTAAATATAGTCACCTTGCCTCCCCATCTCTTCCAAGCAGCCGACTAACTGAAGATGTGAAAATAAAAGTTCATCCAATGCTCTTTAGAGCACTTAATATAGATGTTCGTGATCAAGGGGGGAAACGAAAGAGGGCCCGCACGCAAGTATGAAGGTAGTGAGCTGCCTCTTCCCATCCGCCATCATTTCCGCTAGTCTCCACCACACCACCACCAATCCTCAAAGGATTCCCAATGCCGCTGCGCGTGTACATCGCTGAAAAAACCACCGCTCGTGTCCATGATGGTCCGGCGTGTGGGCGATTTATGCGCTTGGCTTAAAAGCTCCCAATGCATAAGTGAAAACCGCACTGTAGAGCGATCACACTCGCCGGTTTGCGTGCCCTCACTTGAGCCATGAGCGTTTAGGCAACGGGGCAGGGCGTGGCATCTCACGTGCAGTCCCTGCGGGCAAACAGCCGCAAACCCTCAAGTTTCCGCTGAAAAACGGGAGTATTGAGAAAACTAAGAGGCTGAAACTCATTCAGCCCCTTTATTGCGCTGTCAGCATTCGTTAAAAGACCTCCACGAATTTTATCTGCCCGGCTGTGACTCGACTTGTGTTCAGCTGCTGGCACATGCAAACCCTTGAGGGATTATGTCCGACCTCGAAACACTCGAAGCTGAGATTAACACCGCGATTGCCGGTGCTGACTCCGAAGCCGCACTGGAAGACGTGCGCGTTGCCGCCCTTGGCAAAAAAGGCAGCGTTTCTGAAAAAATGAAAACGCTTGGCAAGATGACCCCGGAAGAGCGCAAGGAAATGGGTCCTGCGCTCAACGGCCTGAAGAACCGCGTTGGTGATGCAATCGCCGCCCGCAAAGAGGTGCTGAAAATCGAGGCCCTCAACGCACGCCTTGCATCCGAAACCGTTGATGTGAGCCAGCCTCTGCGGTCCGCACCAGTAGAAGAAGGCCGCATTCACCCTATTTCTCAGGTGACTGATGAGCTGATCGCCATCTTCGCCGACATGGGCTTTTCTGTTGCAGAAGGCCCGGACATTGAAACCGATGAGCTGAACTTCACCGCGCTCAACTTCCCGGAGGGTCACCCGGCCCGCGAAATGCATGACACTTTCTTCTTTAACGAGAAGGAAGAGGGCGAACGCATGCTGCTGCGCACCCACACCTCTCCGGTGCAGATTCGTGCAATGAAATCTCAACAGCCACCGCTGCGCCTGATCATGCCGGGCCGCACCTACCGCTGTGACAGTGACCAGACCCACACACCAATGTTCCACCAGCTGGAAGGTCTCGTCATCGACAAGACCACCCATATCGGCCACCTGAAAGGCACGCTGGAAGAATTCCTCAAGGCATTCTTCGAGGTGGATGATGTGGAACTGCGCTTCCGCCCAAGCTTCTTCCCGTTCACCGAACCATCCATGGAAGTGGACGTGAAGTGCGATCGCTCCGGCGCTGAAGTCAAAATCGGCACCGGTAACGACTGGATGGAAATCCTCGGTTGCGGCATGGTGCATCCAAACGTTCTGCGCAACTGCGGCCTCGACCCGGATGTCTATCAGGGCTTCGCATGGGGCATCGGCATCGATCGCCTCGCAATGCTGAAATACGGCATGAACGACCTGCGCGCCTTCTTCGATGCAGATGTTCGCTGGATTAAGCACTACGGTTTCCGCCCGCTGGACATTCCGGCACTGGTTTCCGGCCTCTCCAAATAATTTGGTCCAAACGTAAAGAGCTACACAAATGAAATTCACCCTTTCCTGGCTCAAGGACCATCTTGAGACCGATGCAAGCCTTAATGAAATCGTAGAGCGCTTGACGCTGATCGGGCTGGAAGTGGAAGAAGTCACCAATCCGGCAGATCGTCTCGGCACATTCAAAATCGCCCGCGTTCTGGAAGCTGAGCAGCACCCGAATGCAGACCGCCTGCGCGTTCTGAAAGTGGACACTGGCGAAGGTGAACCACTGCAAGTCGTCTGCGGTGCACCAAACGCCCGCAAAGGCCTGGTTGGCGTCTTCGCAAAACCGGGCGACTATGTTCCGGGTCTTGATGTAACCCTGTCCGTCGGCAAAATCCGTGACGTGGAAAGCTACGGCATGATGGCCTCTGAGCGCGAGCTGGAGTTATCCGATGAACACGACGGCATCATCGACCTGCCAGAAGATGCACCAGTTGGCGTTCCATATGTTGAATATGCTGGTCTGGATGATCCGGTTATTGAGATCGGACTGACACCAAACCGTTCCGACTGTGCAAGCGTTTTCGGCATTGCGCGTGATCTGGCAGCTTCCGGCTTAGGAACGCTAAAAAACCCGCAAAAAACGCAAATCAACGCAACTAGCAACGCAAACGACCTGAAAGTCCTTATAGATCTAGGAGATAGCCCGGAACACTGCCCTGCATTTGCCTACCGTGTCGTGCGTGGGATAAAGAATGGTCCGTCTCCTAAGTGGCTGCAAAAGCGTCTGGTTGCTATCGGTCTGCGCCCGATTAATGCCCTCGTAGACATCACCAACTACATGACCTTCGATCAGGGCCGCCCGCTGCATGTCTTTGATGCAGATAAGGTTTCCGGCAACCTGACCATCCGTCACGGTAAAACCGGCGAGGAACTTGTTGGCCTCGACGGAAAAACTTATGCCGTTGATGAGACAGTCGTGGTCATCTCCGACGACAACGGACTGGAATCTCTCGGCGGAATTATGGGTGGAGAATCAACAGGTTGTGATGATAACACCACCAATGTGGTGATCGAAAGCGCTCTCTGGGATCCACTCAACATCGCCCGCTCCGGTCGTAAGCTGGGAGTATCTACCGATGCCCGCTACCGCTTCGAGCGCGGTGTTGACCCGGCCTACATGGTAGAAGGCGCTGAAGTTGCTACGAAATTGGTGATGGACTTCTGCGGCGGCGGCGAAGCTTCTGACCTGCATGTTGTAGGAGAAGTTCCTCAGGAAGACCGCATCATTGAGTTCCCACTCAGCGAAGTCAAACGCCTCTCCGGTCTGGAAGTATCCCACGGCGAGATCAAAGCTATCCTCTCCCTGCTGGGCTTCTGGGTCGCTGGTAACGACGATGTGGTTAAGGTTTCTCCCCCAAGCTGGCGTCCGGACGTACACGGAAAAGCTGATTTGGTAGAAGAGGTTATGCGCATCGTCGGCATCGACAAAGTGCCAACTGCTACCCTGCCGCGCATGGAGCCTGTTTCTCAGAAGGTTCTGACTGTTAGCCAGATCCGCCGCTCCAATGCCCGCCGCGCGCTCGCAGCACGCGGTATGGACGAGGCTGTTCTGTGGTCCTTCATCCCGAAAGATCACGCAGAGCACTTCGGTGGTGGTAACTCTGTGTTATCACTGGCAAATCCGATTTCCTCCGACATGTCCGACATGCGCCCGTCCCTGCTGCCCGGCCTGCTCACCGCAGCACAGCGCAACGCAGACCGCGGTTACGCAGATGTCGCATTATTCGAAGTCGGCCAAGTCTTTGAAGATGATAGCGAAAAAGGCCAGAAGATGGTCATCGCAGGTGTTCGTCGTGGTACCGCGAAACCAACTGGTGCGGGTCGTCATTGGTCTGGAAATGCGGGTGATGTGGATGTTTTTGATGCAAAAGCAGACGCAGGCGCTGTGTTGGCATCTGTTGGCGCACAGGTGAATAACCTGATGGTCTTCACCGATGCTCCAAGCTACTACCACCCGGGCCGCTCCGGCGCGCTGAAGATGGGGCCAAAGAACACGCTGGCCTATTTCGGTGAGATTCATCCAAAGACTCTGGAGGCGTTGGATATCGAAGGCCCGCTGGTGGCATTCGAAGTCTTCATCGACGCTGTGCCTCAGCCGAAAAAGAAAGCAACCAGGTCCAAAGGTGCGCTCAATGCAGCGGACCTGATGCCGGTGAAGCGTGACTTCGCGTTCCTCGTTGACAGCTCTGTTCCGGCAGACAAGCTCTTGAAAGCTGCTAAGGGTGCTGACAAGGCGCTGATCACAAACGTCAATCTCTTCGACATCTACGAAGGGCAGGGCGTGCCGGAAGGCCAGCGCTCTCTCGCGATTGATGTAGTCTTGCAGCCAACAAAGAAAACCCTCACAGACGAGGATATCGAGGCAGTCTCAAACAAAATTGTTGCCTCCGTTCAAAAGGCAACTGGCGGTACTCTGCGCGGATAATCCACGCAGTACGCTGCACTAACCCAATAAAAAAACGCGGAACCTGAGAAAACTCGGGTTCCGCGTTTTGCGTTGGATCAGTGAAATCAATGTGTTGGCAGCGCCTGACTATCCTGGTCTAAGGGGATAGCAAGGAAACCAGAGCTATTCTGTTTCAGTTTCTGCCTCCGCATTCTCCTCCACTTCATCCAACTGCACTGGCCCGGAAACGACACTTGCTCGTCCGCAGAACCCGCGCCGCCGCCGATGCCTGCGTTGGCAGTCTTCGTCGTCAAGCTCCGCTTCAGGCTTACACGCCCGTTTGGTTGTCATAGGTGTTTCGCCCTCAATCTTTAGCGCCAAACCCTCACTCAGCGCTGTCGCAACCACAGTGCGGGCATGAGAGACAACCCGGGAAAATGTTGGTCGCGAAATTCCCATTAAATCAGCAGCAGCTGAATGCTCCAGCCCTTCTGCATCAGCAAGACGCAGAGCTTCCATACCGTCCTCAGACAGCACTGCGGCATGAAGTTTGCGGAGCGGGACACCTTGCGGCTTAAAGAATCTTGCTCCTGCTACGCCGTGGATGCGGCGCGGTTTTTTAGGTCGTGGCATAATATGCACCTCCTGTAGTGAGCATATGTTCATTAACATGTGCTTTTTAGGGTGTTCCTGCAAGATCGGAAAAGAACGTATGCTCATAACGGGAGTTTGATGCACGGCAGCTGCGGGGATAAAAGTCTGCGCCATAGGGGAATAAGCAGCAAAAAGCGCCCAAAACATCTGCTTTGAGCGCTTCAAATTCAAAAACAACTTATCCTACATGTTAGCGGTGATAAGTCCGGTCCGCACTTCGCTTTCAGTCTCCAGCATGGAGTAGTTTTTCAAAATGCCCTGCTCATCAAAAAACAATGAAAGCTGCTTTTTCTTCACGTCTTGCCCACCAGCCAGCAAATCAACCACTGGGATGAAGTTTGTCGCCTTCGCCGTAGCGCGGATATGCTGGTACTTCCAGATTTCATTGCCACTATCCGTGAAATCGGTGCTTGCGGGATCACCAAGAGCGACCTGAACCTGCTGTTTTGTCGTCTTGCCCTTTTCAAGCTTACTATCCAGTGTTTCAGCTGTTTCGTGACGCAGGCTTTCGTTGCCCGCTGTAGCACAGGCCGCGAGCATGCCAGCAAGGAGCAGGAGGGGGATAAAACCAGATCTTCGCAAACTTATGCTCCTTTTCGCTGTTTTGCGTTGATTTACGTTGCTTTGTAAACCAGGCGCAAAGCTGAAAACATTTGAGAGAGGATATCCTGTACTCAAATTGAAGCCTGCGGTGCTGCGACAATGCTGTAAACCTGAGACAAGAGTCGTGTCACAATTGACAAGAACAGCGATCACTAAGAAAAACAATAAATAAATCAATGGATTAATGCAGGCAGAGTTACATGGGAAACGTAAATCCCGCTTTGCAGACCATTATCTTTATGTGGATCGTTCTTTCATGTCAGGCACAAAAGTGCGGGAATAAGTCCTTAGAACAACGTTTGCGTTGATTTTGCATTGAATTGCATTCTTATGTTGTAATCCCGCTAAATCCAGTGTGGTCCTGAACAGCAAATCAAAATGCATAGCAAGCTCTCGATGAGCAATAAATAATCATACTGGAATGATGCCCGCTGACTTGTAGTTGACTGTCTACGTGGCTTGCTTTCATAGCTGAAGTGCGGACTATGCTGACAGGCAAATACAGGTGCGAAGTTTATCCCTTCCATTATCCGTTAAGCGTAGGGAGCGGATGTTCGGACAGTTTTATCATCAGGTGTGATGCATCTAAAACAGCGTCCTGCTAAATCAGATCGAGAAGACCACAGCACTACATTCGGATCGCGCCTTCAAGCTTCTGGTAGGGTAGATCATTAAATTCAGCAATCAAATGACTGAACATCTGACACAGATCACCAATGTTTTGACTGGTGCTGTTGCTGCGTACTTGAATTGTCATCAGGCGTTCAGGTTGGTCCGGAGCTTGATGCAAAGCTTGGAATATCATTCTAAGTTCTCTCGGCCCGCTTATTGGTTTGAAAAATTCAAACCGCGCCATTCCAGCTGGTGAAACGCACTGGTATTTTTGGTTCAATGGCATAACATTGACAATCCCGTCAGAGTTTCCCTCTTCAGGCAGTTGGGCGAGAACTTCTCCCAAAGTCATGTGAGACAGTTCGGTACCATATTGTGGGTTCTGACTAGCCCGCTCCTGACGCCTCCAGTCATCAATCCGATGAACAGATATAGTGTCCGCTTCAAATGTGACTTCAACTCGCGCTTCAATATTTGCGGAGTTAAATGCCAAGTACCCATTTCCGGCTTTCTCGAAATCTCCTGCGAGGAAATAGATATACTCACCCAATGGTTCGATATACCAAAACAAATCGTCATAGGTAGCTGGTAATTGCTCTGTATTTTTTGCATGAACCCAAAGGGGTAGATTAAAGGGGGGACGAAAATTTCCGATTGGGGTTAAGATGATGGAGGTGGTTGAAGTTTTTCTTCCCATAATCTTATCGAATATTTTTCGCAAAATCGATTCCTTAACTTTAAACTCGCAACTGAAACTATCGGGTAAAGTGAGGCGTTGTGTAGAAACTTCCGGTTCTGCAAACACTTTTTCATTGGTGCAAATATGATTGATTGCATTCGTAAGAAGTGGCTTAGCCCGTTACTGCTGACTGCGCCCCCTTAATAAAGGACCTTACTCAATCATGCCACCCCTGAATGTGATCTGAATTCGAGTTCGCAGTAAGCCTGAAGATATCAAGGTAATGGTTCCTCCCTCTCCTTTTCGGCTTGAGTGCACGGATTATCTTTGAGCGACTCGTTGTGAAAGTCTCCCTTGGGGTGACCCGTAACGCCATGCAAACGGAAGAGGCGAATAATGCCAGTTCGTATTGATTCGAAAGCATTAATAGCCAATTTTTCATAATATTGTGGAATATATCGATTGATCCAGCTCAATGTCGGGCCAAAAAGAAGAGCAATTGACCAGCGATTAACCTGAAAATCCTTGGTATTTCAGTGTGATTGTGATGAAGAGCGCAAGCGCTGCGTTACATATTAAGGTATGAGCGTTTGCATCTAAGTAGTTTTTCTATTTGACTTTTTTAGCAAAACGAACAAACTCCGCCTTGTGTAATTATTTTGGTCTAACGATTACACGGGGAGTAGGGAAAATGCGCTGGTATCAGCTGTATTTGAATATCTTAAAAAGAAATAAGCTGCCTTGGCCCATCGAAGATGCGTCCATGGCCCATAACCTGCACCTGGCATAAAGTTTTGCCGGCAGCGGAGTCGCTCCTGCTGTGTGGCCGCATGTGAAGTTGTCTTTCTGTCTCTTATATTCCACCAAAGATGCCGAGCACAGAAATCTGCTAATACATGCACAATCCCCCAATACAAGTAGAATCAGGAACGTGATCCTAAGCGCATCCCCTATGTTGCGGCAGGTCATCTCTTGATGCTGGCAATACATGCGGTACTCCACGGTTAGCGTTGCGGGTGTGCTGTAATTGCTTTGGATGTTGAGTTTTTACTTAACTCTCTCCTGTTGAGCGCTTGCGTGTGCTTTGGAGAGAGGTAGGTGACTTGCGTCTGCTTTTTACTTTTGGGGATAGTATACAGATCACAACATTTCTAAGATTACGTAGATTTATATTCCACGTAATCGAGTAATACGCACATATGTACAGCAACGCTGTGCGTATTTCATAAAAGATATATTGTTGTGATCTGTATACGAAGCAATTATTTATTCACATATGGATATTGTTACTTATTGTGATGATGAAATATTTGGATATCTAATGGTTATCGAAGATTGGTGAGGAGAGAATCGATCAAGTTTAGCGGGATGAGTTGCTTCCCAAACATGATCTGCACCTTCACTAGCTGAAAGTTTAGACAGTCATGTGCTGTCATGAATTAAAAGTAAAAAGCAAGAGGATGTTCTTATGACTAAGTTCGCACCAGAACCGTTCAAGATTAAATCTGTTGAACCAATGTACATGATCGACGCAGAACGTCGTGAGAAAGCAATCCAGGAAGCTGGTTTCAACACCTTCCTCATCAAGTCTAAAGACTGCTACATCGACCTGCTGACCGACTCCGGTACTTCCGCGATGTCTGACAAGCAGTGGGCTGGCCTGATGGTTGGTGACGAAGCTTACGCTGGTTCCGAAAACTTCTACAACCTCGAAAAAGTTGTAAAAGAATACTTCGGCTTCAAACACCTGATCCCTACTCACCAGGGTCGTGGCGCAGAAAACATTCTGTCTTCCCTGACTATTAAAGAAGGTGACTACGTACCAGGTAACATGTACTTCACCACCACTCGTTTCCACCAGGAGCGTAACGGTGCGAAGTTCGTAGACGTAATCTGCGACGAAGCTCACAACCCGGATCTGGCAGACGTACCATTCAAAGGTAACGTTTCCATCGAAAAACTTCAGAAGCTCATCGATGAAGTTGGTGGCGACAAGATCCCTTACATCTGTCTTGCTGTAACTGTGAACCTTGCTGGTGGTCAGCCTGTTTCCATGGCGAACATCAAAGCGGTTTCCGAGCTTTGTAAAAAGCACGGCATCATGGTGATGTACGATGCAACCCGTTGCGTAGAAAACGCATACTTCATTAAAGAACGTGAAGCTGGCTTCGAAAACAAGACCATCAAGGAAATCTTGTTCGAAATGTTCTCTTACGGTGATGGTTGTACCATGTCCGGTAAGAAAGACTGCCTGACCAACAACGGTGGTTTCCTCTGCGTGAACGACGACGACCTGTTTGCTGAAGCAAAAGGCATGGTTGTTCAGTTCGAAGGTATGCCTTCCTACGGTGGCCTTGCAGGCCGCGACATGGAAGCAATGGCTATCGGTATTAAAGAGTCCTGTGAGTTCGATTACATCTCACACCGTGTAAACCAGGTTCGTTACCTGGGTGAGCGTCTGGACGCAGCTGGCGTACCAATGGTTAAGCCTTACGGCGGTCACGCAATCTTCCTCGATGCACGTGCATTCCTGCCTCACCTGTCTCAGGACCAGCTTCCAGCACAGGCGCTGGCAGGCGCAATCTACCGCACCTCCGGCGTTCGTACCATGGAACGTGGTATCGTTTCCGCAGGCCGTAACATCGAAACTGGTGATCACCACCGTCCAAAGCTCGAAACCGTTCGCCTTACTATCCCACGTCGCGTATACACCTACGCTCACATGGATTACGTGGCAGACGCAATCATCGAACTTTACAAGAACCGCGAGCAGATCAAAGGTCTTGAGTTCGTATTCGAGCCAAAAGTACTGCGTTTCTTCACCGGTCGTTTCGCAGAAGTTTAAGAAAAGTGTCAGGTGGCTGGCTGCAGCCACCAAACGCACACCAAGTGGAGGAGAGCCTATGTGCTCTCCTCTGTTGTATTCACGGCACAAAACTTACTTTGCGTAAAACTGTGCCATCTGAGAAGCCCTGCCGCGAGCGTTCAAAAAGTCGGTAGGTGCGATCTCATCGGGTCACGGCAAATTTGCCGGAGTTGGGAGGCTCATAATGACCGTTGCTTCTGAGCAGGTTCAAGCTGCCGAAACAAAAGAAACTAAGAAAAGCCAGGGCACTATTCTCGGTGCAAGTGTGATTGCGGCAGGTACTGCTGTCGGCGCTGGCATGTTCTCTCTTCCAGTTGCAAACAGTGGTGTGTGGTTCACCGTCTGTCTGGTTCTGATGATCGTTGTTGGTTACATCATGCACACCGCATCGTTGTACATCATGGAAATAACGCTCCATTTCCCTGAAGGGTCCAACTACGACAGCCTTGCAAAGGGCACCATTGGTAACTTTGGTCGTATCGTAAACGGTCTTTCCGTTGCCTTCCTTTGCTACGTTCTGACCTACGCCTACATCTCAGGTGGTAGCTCGATCATCACATACTCACTGTCAATTTTTGGTGACGTCAACATGCCATCGGGGGTTGCGAGTCTGATCTTCGCAGTTGTGCTGCTGTCGATTGTGATGATGGGTACCAAAGCTGTTGACCGTGTGAACACCGTTCTCATCGGTGGTATGATCATCACCTTCATGATCAGCCTGAGCTCTTTGATTGGTAACTCTTCTACAGCAAACCTGTTCCCGGAGATCTCTCTCGGTGATCGCATGCCATATGCGTTCTACACCATCTCATTCCTGGTGGCGAGTTTTGGTCTTCAGATTACAGTTCCAACTGTGACCAACTATCTCGGTCTGGATGCAAAGCGTACAAGTAAAGCGCTTCTGATTGCAATTTTCCTTGCAGGTTTCTTCTACTTCCTCTGGATGTTTGCAGTATTCGGAAACATCTCCCGTGATGACTTCCCTGCAATTATCGCGGAAGGCGGTAACATTGGTAACATCATCGGTGCTCTGAGTAAGTCCGGTATCAGCGCCAACATTTCTGTAATTCTGCAGATCTTTGGTAATATGGCTGTTGCAACATCCTTCCTGGGTGTGTCTCTCAGCCTGTATGATTACATCTCTGACCTGTTCAAGTTCGACACATCTACCATCGTTGGTAAAGCCCAGACAGTAGGTATCGCATTCGTACCAACCATCATCCTTGCTATCCTGTTCCCACACGGGTTCATCGCAGCAATCGGTTATGCTGGTGTGGTTCTGGTGATCTTCTCACTTCTGGCACCAATCGTAATGGTTCGCATCTGTCGTGAGCGTAACCCGGACATGTATCAGGTTCCAGGCGGCAACGCCCGTCAGGCAATGGTATTTGGTTTCGGTATTCTGGTGTTCATCATCACCGCATTCGAACTGACCGGTAACCTGCCAATCTTTGGCTAACCGGTAAACGAACTGACTGCGGGTATGGGCCACATATACTCGCAGTTATCTGGCTGATTTCCTGCATGCACCCATGTGCGGCCCCCGTTTTCTGCGGGTGCATGTAAACTTAAAGCCAGCAGACTTGTCGCAATCCTTCCCGGTTGCGGCAAGTTTTCTGCCATTTATGCAAGAGTTCTTCAGAAGCCTGTTGGGAGGCAGCTTCTGAAGAACTGATAGAGGAAGGGTGAAGGAAATGAGGTCAGGAGATCGGGCTTAAAGCCTCAACGCCCCAGAAACGCAGCGCCTCTGGGCCAATTTCCTGCAGAGTCCGGCGAAATTCTTCTTCATCAACATGATTGAGTAAAACACCGCTGACATGCCTTAATGTAGCGTCCTCAGAAAAATTGTGGCGCGCCCGCAATCCCTTTATGTCAGCAATCCAGTCTGCCTCATCCCCAAAATCTGCGGTGTATTCTTCGCGTTGCCACTCCTTGGTGAAAATCGCGCGTAAAACAACGGGCAGGACGTTTGCAAACAAGAGGACCTGTTCCGCTGTAAGGCGCTTTCGGAAGGCGAGAAGAACAGCCTGCGTACAGGTATAGCCTCTGTTCCGGGTGACCAGTTCTGATTCCTCACAAAGATCACGAAGATACTTGTCATAGCTTTGCGAAGCAATTTGATACTCCTGAGGCATGGGCATGGAAATGTCTCCTGAGTTGCGTGCGTAAGCGCAGTATCTCACAGAGTAAATGCTCTGTACAATTTTGCGATGCAAAGTGGCCGGTGACGCAACAGCTCAACCACACAGTGTGTTTGGTCTAACAATATAATATTGCTGATATTTCACAATGAAGATCAAGTCTTGGTTTAGCCAAGTTCATCTAAAATATTGATGTAAGTAATACGCATATTTATTGCGACGCAAAATTGAATTATAATGAAAAAGAAATTTTAAAGATGAGTATTATTCAGATTAAAACTAATAAAAAGTACGTTGACATAAATCAAAATGCTATCTACGCTTTAGGTGTCATTGAAGTGGAGGTACTATGACTTTCGGCTTGGCATTATTCATTTGTGTATTTCTGGTAATACTAGGAATGGTAGTGGCCTCCGAGTATAAATCTCGGAAAAGTTCTACAGATGGTGTTGTTGCTGGTCTGGATACGGACAGCAAGGATTAGCGTAAAGCTAACAAGCTGAAATGTGGAGAATAAAGTCTCGAAGGACGGATCGGGACCTCCTATACTCTATACGATAAGGTGGTTGTGATCTGAGTTCCTGAAGGAATATGATCCAGCCGCCTTCTCTGTATTAAAGAGTGTCGCAATGCAGTCACTCTAAGCAAGCCTTTGTATGCCCCCAAAAAAGATAGGATGATATCTGCCTGCATCCAAAACAGATAAGTAAGGTGGTGGAAATGAAAAGGGTCACGGGTGGTTGCCTGTGCGGGGGGCTGCGGTTTACCGCAATCGGCCAGCCTGACAGGGTCGGTGTTTGCCACTGTCTTGATTGCCGCAAGCACCACGGGGCGGTATTTCATGCCTCTGCTGTCTATCCTGAGGATGCGGTGCAGATAGAAGGCGAACCCCGCAGTTATCAGGGACGCTTCTTCTGCTCCAATTGCGGCTCATCTGTCTTTTCCGCCAGCCCCGGGGAAATAGAAATTCATCTTGGTGCACTGGATGAGCCGAGTACATTCGCCCCCAGCTACGAACTCTGGACAATCAGACGAGAAGCATGGCTGCCAGAGTTTTCAGTTTCTGCACGTTATGAACGTGACAGACCCGAGGACCAGTGAATTCCTGAAATTGCTAAAGCGTATCTCTGAAAAGTGGACATCGGTTTTCAGATAAAGATACGCAAAAACAAAAGCTAAAGCAGATCAAGCGTTTCAACTTAAACGCGAACTGCTTTAGCGCTGCCTTCCTTCGAAAAGACAAAGTACATTTCTATGGTATAGCTTTACCTATTCGTTAATCTATGCTCGTATACGACTAACTGATCCATTGGTATTTATAGCATGGCAACCTGCGGGAAAGTAATGGCTGAGATTAAACAGCGCATTGAAACAATTAAGATTCCAAGTGAAGGGGCGACCCTCACCGGAAAAGCCTACTGGCCTGCGCAACCTCCAAAATCTTCAGTTATTATTCATGGTGCCACTGGTGTCCCTCAGCAGTTCTATAACAAATTCGCCCGCTGGGTTGCTGAGCAAGGCCATCTCTGCCTGACCTACGATTATCGCGATTTTGGTGCCTCCAAGAAAAATCACCCACGCAATTCCTCTGCAACAATGGCAGACTGGGGGTTGCTGGACCAGCAAGCGGCACTTGAGGCTCTGTTGTCTTTAGCGCAGACACCGAAAACGCATGTAATAGGCCACTCGCTGGGTGGTTTCATGTTGCCGTTTCATAAAAATCTGGAGAAGGTTGATCAGATTACCACTGTGGCTTGTGGGCAGGTGTACTGGCGCGATCACCACTTGCCCTATCTGTTCATGGTAATCATGTTCTGGTATTTGCTCGGCCCTCTGGCAACGCGCGTCAAAGGATACCTGCCCGGAAAAGCATTGGGGCTAGGCGCAGACATGCCCGCCGGCGTATATTGGCAGTGGCGAAAATGGTGCACGTCTCCTACATTTTACAGCAGCGACATCGGCAGTGTGCTTCCCCGGATGAACCCGGAACCTTATCGCGGACCTATCAAAGTCATCGGATTTACAGATGATGATACAGCCCCAAAAGCTTCTATTGATCGCATGGAACCGCTTTATAAAGAGGCTCAGATCACGCGCCGAACTCTGAACCCAAAGGACTTCAACCTCAATGAGGTCGGTCACCTTAAGGCTTTCACCAAACAGAATGCAGCGTTATGGCCAGAAATTCTGAGTGTCTCCTGAGAGTGCAATAGCCCTGAATTTTCCTGGATAAGATACAACCCAAGGCAATCCAGCAAATTCATTTGAAGGACTGCTTTTCCTCGTGATTTGCTTCACGCTCAAAACACAGGAACTCGTGTGTTTAGGGGAGTAATCATGTCTATCGGCTTTGGGGCACCTGCATTTTCCGGGCAACCAGCTGCCGCAAATACGCTAAGGCATAACTGTACCCCCCTGCGCTTTATTCAGGATGATTACCTGATCGGCCTCGCTCTCGCTCTGCAAAAGAAACCCGGCACTGAATACCTGACAGGCAGCGGCAATACGGTACAACGCAAGATCGGCCAAAAATTGCAAAGGGTTACGCTGCAATACACCAGTAGATCCTTCTATTTTTCATCCATATTTGACGGTGCAATCCACCTGTTCGACTATTTGGCGCAGGATGAGCAGATGACGCAGTTCAATGGTTATGCTCATGTAGGTAAGCTTTTTGCAAAGATCGAAAAAAAGCAAATCTGCCGGGTTCACCACATCGCAGAAGAAACCAGCGCCGCAGGCGCAGTTGATTTACTGCTCGCAGACTACCCCGGCAAACTCACCATGCTCCATCCTATTAAAACTCACAGGTGGATCGGGAGGGATCGTATAGTGTGGTACGCCCGTCAGGGAGGGCGTCATTATCGCCTTGAAACGTCAAAATCCGGCGCCGCCTTGTTCCAGTGGAGCAACAATCAAATTCTCCTAAGGCTCACACCAGAGCAAATCCGCCTGCATGCAAAAATCAAGCAGTACCGGAGCACTCAGGAAGACCAGGTTTATAGATGAACTCAATACTGTTATTCTTTATCACATGCAGCTTATGGTACTAATAAGGCTGTTTTGAAAGCATGAGGTGAGCATGTCTTTGGAAGTTATTTTTTTTATTATTGTTTTTCTTGTAATTCTGAATGCTATCAGAAAATCTATGGGTTTTAAGTCAGGCAGTGACGGAGAAGGAGCATTTTTTCTTTTCAGCAACGATGATAGCAATGATACTGGCAGTGACACAGGAGGCGGTGGAGATGGCGGTGGTGACTAAGTCATCTCTGTCATGAAAAGATGCATGAACCGAGCGAAAAGTAAAAGCGGCCACTCGGGCCGCTTCTCGGACTATTCGCAGTTGCTAGGCCAACTTCAGGACTTCTTCAGATAATCAGTCAGCAGAACAATACGCTGGTCGTTCACGCGGCCTTCAATGTGCTTTGGGTTATCTGGCACCAGCGTGATGTTGCGCACTGCTGTGCCGCGCTTCGCGGTAAAGCCTGCACCCTTCACCTTCAGGTCTTTGATAAGGGTGACAGTATCGCCCGCAGAAAGCACTGCACCGTGGGTGTCCTTGTGCACAACAGCGTCTTCTTCGCTGCCACCCTGACCGGATTGCGCCCACTCAAGCGTCTCTTCGTCCAGATAAAGTGTATCGAGCAGATCACGCGCCCAGGCTTCACCCGAAAGGCGGTTCAGCATGCGCCACGCGGTTACCTGAACGGCTGGCTCGGTGCTCCATGCGCTCTCATTCAGGCAGCGCCAGTGGTTTACGTCCAGTTCTGCATCGCTCCCCAACTGGGTGACGCAGGTGCCGCAAGCGAGGATGGATTTATCAGCGCTGTCATCACTGTCCGGGCCAACTGCCAGCACAGCAAGGTCCTCAGTTGCACCGCAAAGCTCACATTTGTCTTCTGCGCGTGCACGCAGGTCATTCTCAAGTGACATGGCTAAAGGCCTTTCGAACTCTGATTGAAGTGTATCTCCGAGACGGCCTGTGGGCGCTCAGATATTGCTTGGCGTGTAAATAAAAGCTCGGTGCCGGGTTCGTCAATGCGAAGCATTGCGGTGAGCTTGTGATAAAAAAGGCGACCAGAGGCCGCCTTTGATGTGTTCGCCCATAAGGTTGGCTTTGCTAACGCAAGACCGATGCTCAGTCATCCATCTTCAACGCCTGAATGAAGGCTTCCTGAGGAATTTCCACCTTACCGAACTGGCGCATCTTCTTCTTACCCGCCTTCTGCTTGTCCAGCAGTTTGCGTTTACGGGAAGCATCACCACCATAACATTTCGCGGTCACATCCTTACGCAGGGCAGAAAGGGTCTCACGCGCAATCACGCGCCCGCCAATTGCTGCCTGAATCGGAATCTTGAACATGTGGCGCGGGATCAGCTCTTTCAGAACTTCACACATGGCACGACCGCGACGCTCCGCCTGTGAGCGGTGCACCAGCACGGACAGCGCATCCACTGGCTCTTCGTTCACAAGGATGGACATCTTCACCAGATCCCCTGCACGGTACTCGCTGATGGTGTAGTCAAAGCTGGCGTAACCCTTGGAGATGGATTTCAAACGGTCATAGAAGTCAAAAACCACCTCGTTAAGCGGCAGGTCATAGGTGACCATAGCGCGAGAGCCGACGTAAGACAGATCAACCTGAATACCACGGCGATCCTGACACAGCTTCAGGATTGGGCCAAGATACTCATCAGGTGTCATGATGTTGGCACGAATCCAGGGCTCGCGGATCTCCTTGATCTTCACAACATCAGGCATATCCGCCGGGTTGTGCATCTCAAAGTTGGAACCGTCGGTCATCTCCATCTCATAAACAACAGAGGGTGCTGTTGCGATGAGTTCCAGATTGAACTCACGGGAGAGACGTTCCTGAATGATTTCAAGGTGCAGCAGACCAAGGAAGCCACAGCGGAAACCAAAACCAAGCGCAGCCGATGTTTCCATCTCATAGGAGAAAGACGCATCATTGAGGCGCAGCTTGCCCATGGCAGAGCGCAGGTCTTCAAAGTCGTTGGCATCAACCGGGAACAGACCACAGAACACAACAGGCTGAGCAGGCTTAAAGCCCGGCAGCGCTTCCGTGCAGCCCTTCTTGTCATGGGTGATGGTGTCACCCACGCGGGTATCCGCCACTTCCTTAATGGAAGCAGTCAGAACGCCAATTTCACCCGGTCCAAGACGGTCCGTCGCCACAAACGCAGGAGTCATCACGCCAACGCGGTCAACCGGATAAACAGCACCGGTGCCCATCATCTTGATGGTGTCGCCCTTCTTCAGCTCACCATCAATCACGCGGATAAGAACCATCACACCCAGATAGGTGTCATACCAGCTATCCACCAGCATGGCTTTGAGCGGGCCGTCAGGATTACCCTTTGGCGCTGGAAGTTGTTTGACGATTGCTTCCAAAACATCAGGAATACCAAGTCCGGTCTTTGCCGAAATCATCACGGACTCAGAGGTATCAAGGCCGATCACGTCCTCAATCTGCTCTTTGATGCGATCCGGCTCAGCAGCAGGCAGGTCCACCTTGTTGAGAACGGTCACGATGTCGTGGTCGTTGTCAATCGCCTGATACACGTTCGCGAGCGTCTGCGCTTCCACACCTTGGGAGGCATCAACCACCAGAAGGGAGCCTTCTACCGCAGCAAGGGAGCGAGAAACTTCATAGGCAAAGTCCACGTGACCCGGAGTGTCGATCAGGTTCAGCGTGTACTCTTCACCGTTCTCCGCCTTGTAAATCAGGCGAACGGTCTGAGCCTTAATGGTAATGCCGCGTTCCTTCTCGATATCCATGGAATCGAGAACCTGCTCCGTCATCTCACGCTCTGTGAGAGTACCGGTAGACTGGATGAGGCGATCGGCCAGAGTGGACTTACCGTGGTCGATGTGCGCGACAATCGAGAAATTGCGAATATTGGACAAAGTTTTGGTCGTCATGGGCGCTCAATTACCACTGCTTTGCTCTATGGCAAAGCACATAATAAGCACCCACGCGCTTTTTTGTCGTTTTCCAGCCAATAAAGTGAATAGCTGCTGGCTTTCTCTCAGATTTTAACCGTTCATCCTCTAAAAATGATACTCAAAGCCTAAGCCAAACAGGTGAGATGTCATATCTGTCGATGCCCTGCCGGAACTGGAAATATTCGTGGTAGTGCTGAGTGAAAAATCAGCGGTCTGAAAGAAACCATACTCAAGCGTGGCCCCAAGCTTGGGATTGATGGCAACCGTCACACCCGCACGCGCCAGAAGAGCCCCCACAACAGCCTGGTTTCCTTTGATTGTGAAACTTTCTGTTTCTCCAGGCGCTCCGCCTGGTACGTCAATTTGTCCCGTGATCTCCCCAATAATTGGAAAAGCAGCTCCAACGCTGATCCCCGCAAACGGAATGACCTTCTTGGTCAGTGGAGAAAGCGGGGCTGACAGAACAACGCCGCCCAATATATAGGCTGCTGCAACAGAGCCGCTCCCGTCTGTAACGCCAGACAGGCTGGACACATTATTGCTGATATACCCGGTATCCAGCTGCAACTTAACGAAATCCCCTGCGGTCACGCCGCCAAACGCTGCAGCATTCCAGCCAATGTTGTAGTCAATAAAGCTCGTACGCCCTGTGCCGGGCGAGTAAAAATCACCATTAGGTGCATACGAGACAAACCCCTTTGCCCCCGCATATGGTTTGAGTGGAAACATGCCCATCGCAGCTTTTTCGGCAGCCTCTTTTGCAGCAGCTTGCGCCGCCTCAGCCAAATCCGCAGCATAGGAACGGGCAGAAAGTGCTCCTGTCGTCAACAACGCAGAAACTAATATGAGTACAGTAGAGGAAAAACTTCCCATCGCGCACAATCTCCTGAAGTCCTCAGGGGAGATTCACGTAAAAATCCAGTTCTTACCAAATAATTAATGAAGTAATTCACAGAACATGTAAAATATTGGTATGAATTACAATGATATAGATTGCTTGGTAAGTCACAGACTCGCAACTTATATCAATAACAAGGGGCGTAATGTGGAGGTGAAGTTGCTTCACCTCTGTCAACCGTAAATAATACTGAGTTCCCTATCGAAACGACCCGTCAGAAAAAAGGGGCACAGCTCGCGTTTACTCAATTAGAACTCATAGCGAAGGCCAACGCCAAGCATGTGCGCCGCAAGTCTGGTCTCCAGCCTTGTCTTTGACCCTGTTGGTGTTGGTGAGTTTACGCCTTTAGATGTTTTGCAGGTAACTTAGCTCGTTTTAGGCTTACTCTGCATCAGGTAAGCTCATGTTAAGCCGCCGTCTCCGGGCAGATTCAGAGGTTTCTGCTGCTGTTGCTGCTATAAATTCAAGTATTCTGGATTATCCCGGCCTTGAGCATTGAAGTAATCTGTGACAGTGCAGTTGCTGGATACATAAACCTGAGGGGCATACATGAAGCTGCGCCGCGCAACCAGATCGGACCTTCCCGCCATACTGGACCTTCACAATGATGCAGTCAAAACACTGGCTGCGATCTGGACCGATAAGCTCGACACTCTGCAAGATCGGGAGGACTGGTTTGAAAGCCGTATGAAGGACGGTTTCCCAGTCATTGTCGCAGAAGCGGGTAATGGTGAGTTTCTGGGATATGGAAGCTACGGCCCCTTTCGTGAAAAATCCGGCTACGATAAGACTATGGAGCATTCCGTGTATATAACACCGGATGCGAGAGGGCAGGGAGCCGGTTCTGCATTATTAGAAGAGCTGGTCAGGCTTGCAAGAGAGGATCGCTATCATGTCCTCGTGGGAGCAATCGACAGTGAAAACAAAGGCTCCATTCGCTTGCACGAACGCTTTGGCTTCAAAGTAACCGGGGAACTGCCTCAGGTGGGGTTCAAGTTCGGGCGATGGCTGGACCTGACCTTGATGACCCTTATTCTGAATAGTGATCAGGCCCCCGCAGCTCATATGCACGACGACTAAAAGCAAGGTAACTTAGCGGTTTCCCTATTTGCTGACTAAAATACACCGCATGATCGCTAAAGCAGTTCGCGTTTAAGCTGAAACGCTTGATCTGCTTTAGCTTTTTGTTTTTGTGTATCTTTATCTGAAAACCGGTGTCCACTTTTCAGAGATACGCTTTAAGTACGGTTAACCTGCGCCCTGTCAATGATATTGGTCGAGCAGCGGTGTTCGCTTACTCCACCCGGAGCACTCCGGCACAATCATTTGGTAAATCTGCCACTGAGATTGGTGGCTTACGTTTACGAGGTTTCTCGCCGGCCTTTGGTTTTTTAGGGACCCATGGTTCATCAGAGAGCCAATAGGCCAGTTCCTTGCCGCAGCCATCACCAGCAGGCGGTGCAGCCTGATCCTTGCATTGCGTATTGCCATCAGGGCATGCCATGCGCACGTGGAAGTGATAATGGTGCCCCCACCAGGGCCGCACTTTTCGCAGCCAGTCTCGGTCCCCGCCTTCAAAGTCACACAGAGCTTTCTTGATGGTAGGGTTCACGAAAATGCGGGCAACACCTTTGTCTTGTGCAGCGTGCCGGATCAGCTTTGCGTGTGCATCAGTCCACCGTTTGGGGTTCACACGGCGATCTGCACCCGGGGTACTCAAGCTTCCGTTGAGCATGGAAATCGCACTTTCCGTTTCGCGTTGCTTGGTGCTGAACGTGTAATCTGGCATCTGCCGCAACCAGATGTCTGCATCCAGACCGATCTGATGAGAGGCATGTCCCGTTAGCATCGGTCCCCCGCGCGGCTGAGATAAGTCCCCCACCAGCAGGCCATTCCAGCCCAGTGAAGGTGCATCCGCTGCAAGGCGCTTCAGGAAATCGATGAGAACAGGATGCCCCCAGTTGCGATTACGAGACAGGCGCATCACCTGCCAGTTTTCGCCGTCTTGCGCAATGGAAACCGCACCAGCAATGCAGCCTCTGGCATAACTGCCAAAGGACAATGGCTTGGTCTTGGCAGGTGCTTTCTTTTTCCCGAAATGAAACTTTGCGGCCCCCGGAAATTCTGGAAGCTGCTTTAGCGCCTTTGTGTAGTCTGAAAGGGAAAGCTCCGGCTTTGTGTGTGGAAGTGGAACAGCTTGTGCGCTCAACGCGATGAAACTCATCAGCACGCTGCAGGCAAGCACTGCTGTCGCATTCATCAGATATCGCAGATCCAGCATACCCTCTCCAGTCCACACCAGAGCAATACACCGCCCTGTTTGAATCATTACCTTTGTTCACTTACTGGTTGTAACAGGGGCGGGGTGTTTGTGAAGTCTAAAAGCCCGGTCCGTCCTGTCTTTCTTCCAGCAAATCAGCCAGTTTGCTGAGTTCCTCTTCATGCGCGGCCAGCAGCTCATCTGCAATGCGATTAAGCTGAAGCACCTCACCTGGGCGGACGCTGTAAAGATCACTGCCAAAGTGTGGCAGATCAGCATTCAGGCGAATATACTCAACCCTCGGCATATCAGCGAAAAGCACATCCGCATGCTGGCTGGTAGTCTCTGTCTGACCGTGCATATAACTGGAAAGAAGCGGCGTTCCGGTCTCTGGTGAGAGCCAGCCCCGCGTGCCCCAGTTAACCGCTTCAGAGAAGGTGTGTTTCTCCTCAACAGGGTTGCCGGTTCCAAGGGAAAGAATTACGATATCCTCCGGCTTCCAGCCCTGACGGCGAGCTTGCGTGTAAGCAGCCAGAACAGGATCATTCAGGAAACTGGCCGCATCAATCATGATTTCTTCATCACCGGTTTTCAGGTTCTCAACCCGTGCAGGCTCAAACCATGAAGGCGTAGAAGTTGTTGCGCGCACGGCCTGCCAGAAGTAATAGTCATCCTGTCCGTTGCTGTCGTTGCTCATAGAAACAACACGGCGGTTTTTCAGGTCATAAGCGGTCAGCAAAACACCAGTCAGGCTGCTGGAAAGAGCGCTCCACCCCATCCGCATCTTGATAGCTTGTTCAACAGGCCGTTCCTTAATGCCTTTATTGAACTGCCCGAAAGGGTGATAAAGGGCACGATTGAGCCAGTGACGGCGGTTGTTGATGTATAGCTCGCGGGCATCTTCCTCAAAGAAGTTCTGAAGATCATTGAGCGACATGGCAGGTTGACCGTGTTTTTCAATGTCCGGGTTTGGCGCCGCCAGCCCGGCAGCAATAAACCCGCCACTTGCTGTGCCACAGATCAGATCAAAGTATCGGTAAAGCGGGGCAAGCTTTCCGCGCTCTTGTAACTTAACTTCAAGTCCGCGCAGCAAACGAATTGGAATAAGCCCCCGCGCTCCACCGCCATCAATGGAGAGAATAAAACGCTTTCTTTTTGTCATAGTCGAACCCGATACAGTGATCTTACGTTTTGATTTGTTTTATAAGTATCGAGTTTGCCCAAAAATGCGGTGAAGAAATGGCAACTATCCCCGCACAATTACAGGTTGGTGGGATTGCGGTGAATGAAAGGTTAACCAAGGTTTTCATTATGGCAAGCCCAACTCAGAGGTGCTCTCCATCCACCCAGCGCCGGGTCGCTTTTGCAATGCGCACGCCATACGCATGTGCCGTATCCCGGTCTGATTGAGGAGGCGCTGTCTCCGGCCCTTCATCCATGTTTGCCTGAGCTGCTGCCCCGTAATAGACCCCAAGCCGGTTAAGGTCCTCATCGCTGCCAAAACTGTAATTATTACCCGGTAGCATGCCAAGGCTCACCCAGATCATGCCATGCTGAGCGGCAAATGATGCCAGTTGCAGAAAAACGTTCAGCCTGTCACCGCTCATGGAGCTTGAGACACTGAAGCCACCTGCTATTTTGTTTTTCCAGCCCAGTTTGTACCAGATAGAGGCCGACGCATCCATGAAGAACTTAAACGGAGCTGCGACACCGCCCATATAAGTTGGAGTTCCAAAGATGATTGCATCGGCAGCATCCAGGGTCGCCCAGTCCGTATCTTCATACTCGCTCACAGGGACAAATGTAACAGTGGCGCCATTTTCGCGCAGACCACGCGCTATCGCATGCGCCAGCACTTCGGTGTGCCCAAAAGCAGAAAAAAAGGCGATTGCAACCAGAACCTTTTTTGACATCCACTGCTACTCTTCACGGTCTGTCAGTATCAGCTCTATTTGCAACCAGTCGCCTTTTTGTTCCGATAAGAACCACCGGGAAGATTTAAGTGTGCTCGATTAAAATCTTCCCGAGTACTTGTCCTCTAGGATTTACTATAGGCACCGCTGGAATAATTCAGCTCATAAGAGTGGCTGTAAATCTCCAGAATATTGCCGAACGGATCTTCCATATAAATCATACGATAAGGCTTTTCGCCCGGATAGTAATAGCGCGGCTCTTTCATTCGGCGCTTGCCGCCAGCTTCTTCAATCTTTGCTGCCAGCCCTTCCACATCAGGGTCCTGAACGCAGTAATGAAAGATGCCGGTCTTCCAGTATTCAAAGTTGTTTTCCGGACTCTCATTTGCAGCAAATTCAAAGAGTTCCACACCAATTCCGTCACTGGTGGAAAGATGCGCAATTTTGAACTTCTTCCAGCCGGGACCAAACACGTCGGTGCACATTTCACCGATTGGGCTGTCGTCTTCAACAATCTCAGCAGGCTCCATGATGATGTACCAACCCATCACCTCATGGTAAAATTTAACGGCTGCTTCCACGTCTGGAACTGAAAGGCCAATGTGGGAGAAACGTCTTGGATAAGGAGCAGTCATAGCAAACCTCACATGCAACACCCCAGCGCAGTCCTGATCAGTCATAGTGATAAGTGCGCGGAGCAGAATTTCATCTCCGGCAAAACCGGGTGTGAGTTTCATGTAGCAACTCTGTGAAAGAACGTGAAATTATCATTTATTAGCTTTATGATAATTTATTGTTATGTATAGAGAGGCATGCTGAATTCTCTATGGCTCAAGACCTTTGTTAAGTTAACTCAAACAGGTCACTTCACGCGGACCGCAACCCGGCTTGGTATGACACAACCGGGTGTCAGCCAGCATTTGAAAAAGCTGGAGCAGCAAATCGGTGCGCCGCTTATCACTAAGATCGGCAAGGGCTTTGAACTGACGCGGGAAGGGGAGTTGCTCCTCGCTTATGCTCTGAAGGCGAGCCGACAGGAAGCTGAGCTGCGAGAAGCCATTCAGTGGGATGATCCCAGCAATGGTGAAATTCGTATCGCCTGCTCAGGGGCTATGGCACTCTATCTTTATCCCAGGCTCCTTGAACACCAAAAGCGTCACTCAGGCTTACTCCTGAAGATTGAAGTTGCACCCAACCAGCGCAGTTTGCAACTCTTGCAGGACAATGAAGTTGATTTATGCATCGTCACTCAGCAGGTGAAACAGCCAGCATTGCAACAGCGCCATATCGGTGATGAGCCGCTTTGCCTTGTGGTTCCTGCCAGCTTCAGCAAAAGCACAGTTTCGCGTGTTGATCTGGATGCGCTGGGCTTTATCGATCACCCGGACGGGCAACACTATGCAGAGCGATTGCTAACGCCAAACCTATCTGATCTGGAGGCATCTGCATCGAACCTGAGAGTTACCGGTTACATCAACCAGCTCAGCCAGATCCTCGTGCCAATCGCACTCGGTCTTGGCTACACAGTTCTGCCTGAAACAGCCATTCGTAGTTTTGAGGAGCAGGACAAAATCCGCGTGTTGCAACTCAAAACGCAAGTAAGCGATCCGCTCTACCTCACCACGAAAGTACACCGTATATTGCCTGCCCGATACGACTGGTTCAGGCAGGAAATAAAGCGGTTATGCATCAGATAGGAACTGGTCAGGCTGCTATCATCGAAGCCTGACCTGAACAATGGTCATTGGCCCGCCAATTCCGCCACAGCAGCGATCATGCGGTCCAGATCTTCAGGGCGAGACAGGCGGTGGTCGCCGTCTTTCACCAGCGTCAACACCACATCATCATGCGCCATACCTTCCACGATGCGCAGTGCGTGCTGCCACGGTACAGCATCGTCTTTCTGGCCCTGTAAGATGATCGTCTTGCAGTTAGTGATGATCGGCTCGCCAAGCAGAAGATTGTTACGGCCATCCTCAATCAGATCACGGGTGATAATGTAAGGACTGTCATCATACTCAGACGGGCGCTCAAAGCGGCCTGCCTCCATGATTTCCCGCTTCATATCATCGGTGAACTCATGCTTCCACATCAATTCCTCGGTGAAGTCCGGCGCAGGCGCAATCAGCACCATACCAGCCAGTGAGCCTTCAATCCCGCCAGAAGCCTCATTCAGCGCTTTTGCCAGCAGCAATGCCATCCATCCGCCCATGGAAGAACCAATCACCACAGTAGGGCCTTTGCAGAACTGCTTAAACACTGCAACCGCTTCTTCCAGCCATTGAGAGATGGTGCCGTCAACAAACTCACCACCGGATTCCCCATGACCGGAATAGTCCATGCGCGTGCAGGTCAGGTTTTGTTTTGCTGCCCACTCCGCAAGAATTTCGGCCTTGGTGCCAAGCATGTCTGATTTGAAGCCGGAAAGCCACAAAACGCCCGGCGTGCCCCGTTCATCATGCCGTACTGCGATTTTTCGTTCACGCTCACCTTTGCCAACATTGATGAATTGCGGTAAGTCAGCACTCATTCATAACCTCCAAACGCTTATCGGCTTATAATGGTCGGCAGTTGCTTGGAAACCGTATTGCAGTGCCTCCACACGTGCCTGCCTGTCTGTTGGGCGAGCATAGTTGGAACACTCTCAAAAAACAGAGAGAAATGCCCAAAGTGCCGACCATTTTGCAAATTGTCCCCGACCTTCAGACCGGAGGAGCCGAGCGCACCACTGTGGATGTGGCAGAAGCAATCGTGAACGAAGGTTGGAACAGCCTCGTGATTTCACAGGGCGGACGTATGGTTCCTGAGCTGGAAGCCACCGGGGCAGTGCACTTTGAGTTGCCGGTTAAGTCTAAGAACCCATGGACTATCTGGCGCAACTCCTACCTGATCGAGCGCATCTGCCAGCAAAACAGAGTTGACTTGATCCACGCTCGTTCTCGCGCACCCGCATGGTCAGCCCTTTGGACAGCTCACCGCCTCAAGCTTCCTTATGTCACCACCTATCACGGTATCTATAAGGAAACCAATAAGTTCAAAGCGTTCTACAATTCATCCATGACACGCGCAGATCGGGTGATCGCCAATTCCAGATTCACAGCAGATCTGGTTGAGCAACGCGACCCTCGTACCAAAGGCAAAACCTCTGTCATCTATCGCGGCCCGGACATCGAAGCATTCGAGCCTGCCAGCATCAGTGATGAGCGCGTAACCGAACTGCGTGCCCGCTGGGGAATTTCTGATAGTCGCCGAGTGGTGATAAACATGGCCCGCCTGACTGAATGGAAGGGCCAGCGTGTGTTGATTGAGGCAACTCGCCAGCTTAAAGAACGCGGCAACTATGATGATGTTCTGGTGGTTCTGGCAGGCGACGATCAGGGACGTGAAACCTATCGTCAGTCTCTCGAGCTGCAAATCGCAGAATCTGATCTGACCGAAACAGTCCGCATTGTCGGTCATTGCTCTGACGTGCCCGCAGCGCTGGCCATGGCTGATGTTGCCGTCGTCGCCTCCATCGAAGCAGAAGCATTTGGACGGGCTGCTGTTGAATCTCAGGCCGCTGGTGTGCCAACCATCGTCTCCAACATTGGGGCCGTTCCTGAAACCGTACTCGTACCACCTTTCGTTAAAGACGAAGAACGCACTGGCTGGCATTTCGAAAACGGCAATACAGAAGAACTATGCGAACTCATGGCAAAAGCTTTGGACATGAGTGAAGAAGAGCGAACAAAACTCACAAAACGTGCACACGATCATGTGGAACGTTCCTTCACCAAAAAAGCCATGTGTGATGCAACACTGAATGTGTATCGCGAACTGCTGCCTTAATCGAAGATTTGCTTAACCAGTTAAATGAATGAGCGCTAAAAATCAGCTAAGCAAAAGTCGTAGAAGCTTTAGACACCTATGAAAACCTGAGGAATGTGCGCAAATACAGCCAATTGGTTGTAAATGTCGCGTCAGAACCTTTAAAACTGGTGTTGACTTACGTGGCATTTTTCCTGATTTTAACGGGTGAGTGAAAATGATGGTCTTCCCTTGTGTTTCTCGACTTGACGAAACGACTGGAACGAGTCATTGAACTACTCGAAAATATTCGCAAGTTCGGCAGTCTAAAGAGGAGATACTCACATTCGCCGTCCGTTTCGCGCACCGCCACCCACAAAGGAAGGGCCGCGCACCAATAAAGAGATTCGCGTTCGCGAAGTGCAGCTGATCAACACCGAGGGTGAAAACCTCGGGCCGACTCCAACCGAAGAAGCCCTCGCAATGGCGGTGGAACAAGGTTTGGATCTGGTTGAAATTGCTCCGAACAGTCAGCCACCTGTTTGTAAAATTCTGGATTATGGTCGCTACAAGTACCAGGCCCAGAAGAAAGCTGCTGAAGCGCGCAAGAAACAGAAAATCGTCGAGATCAAAGAAATCAAGATGCGTCCAAACATCGACACCCATGATTATGAGGTGAAGATGAAGAACATGCTGCGTTTCTTTGAAAGCGGAGACAAGGTGAAGGTAACCCTTCGCTTCCGTGGCCGTGAGATGGCCCACCAGGATCTCGGCATGAAGCTTCTGCTCAAGGTGAAGGAAGAGACCCAGGATATTGCAAAGGTCGAATCCCACCCTAAGCTGGAAGGCCGGCAAATGATGATGGTGCTTGCACCTATCTCACGTTAACAGGGACAGGTTGAAGCGCTCCGGCGATCAGACCGTGAAGCTACTCAGCCAACCCCCTGAAGATTTCTGAGATTACCCGGCACAGTGTGTCGGGTATTTTCGTTTGTGCCCCTGCAAACCCACGTAAACTGGTAGGACACATGGACGATGAACTGAGCTTACACGCAAAACGTATGCAAGAGCTGGTTGCCTTTACCGCAACCTCTTTAGAAACGCCTTATCCATCCCCTTTTGGTGGTGCCTTGTACTCAGCAAGTGGCGAGTTGCTGGCACAGGCCTATGACACTGTAATTAAGGAATGCGATCCCACCTGTCATGGTGAGGTCAACGCCATCAGACTGGCAAGCAAGCTGCATAATACACGCTGGTTTGCAGGCAGTACTCTTTACAGCACATGCGAACCCTGCGCCATGTGCATGGCAGCAGCGGTGTGGGCAGGCGTCGATACACTGGTGTTTGGTGCCTACACCAATGAGGATGCGACCAGCTTCTGGCCTCAGGAAATGAGCTTAAGGGCGAGCGATATCGCTCAAAGCATGGTGCAGCGGCCTCAAGTGAAGATATTTGAAGGCGTTGAGCGGGTAGCCTGTCAAAAACTCTTTGCAGATTACGCCAGCGCACTCAGAAGGCTTGATATCCGCATATAGTCTGGCAAAATCAGAACTGAGCACTTCTCGTGCATACATCAGACCTTAAAGCCTTGCTCAGTAAGATATGCTTGTATCTTCGAAAGGCTATAAGGTCGCGGCCCGGAAATCAGAAGGCCGTAAGAGCCATATAGCCAAATTGCTGCAAAGACCGCCGCTATAATCGGCTGCCGGAAAAACATATAGATCACGGGAAGGGGAAATGCCAAGAGCCAGCAATATCCAATGAGACGGAGTCTGGCGGGGACTTTCCTGACTTCATCCAAGTCAAATACCTTGCGTCCTTCAGCTTCTAAAGCAAACACGAAGCTATTGTTTTTGCTTAATTTAAAATAGTGCAGAGTGGCCTTGACCCCGGGTTTCAAGAAGCCATCAACCACATTGATAACCTGCACTCCTTTAAGAGCGCGCAATTCACCAGTATCATCTTCAAGTGTTATGTAAGAATATTTAGCCTTATTCAGGTTGTAGTCAGATTGCGTAGATTGGCTTGAGACATGCTCGCGGAAATTTATGATAGTGCCTGAAATTGAAGTGTATTTGCTCATGTTGTAAAGCTTTGCGCCTCTCTTATCATTGACAAAACTGGTCAAAATCAGAGAGTTATGGCGAGTTTTGTGAAGTACACTCTCTTCATTTTGATTAGCAGTTACTACTTATATGCAAATCGGAATTCAATCGATGATTGAATCTGCTGTTACTTCCGTTCACATGTAAATATGCATATGTGACAGGCTCTCCTTGGGAAGGTTTGGTTGGAAGTAATTTCAACTGTCAAACCTCACTATGGACATCAACAATGCACTTGTCTGAGGGAATCCTCTTGCATTCCCGCGCTGGCAGTTTTATAAGGCCGCGTTCAAAGTCGCCCGGCGGTATTCTGCCTCCTATAATTTATAGGAATTAAGACGGAAATACAGGGCATGCCGTGGCGGCTTTTGATGCATCCATTGCAAATTCTTGATCAGTTCGCTGATCATCACAAGAAAGGACGCAAAATGCCCAAGTTGAAGACGAAGTCTGGAGCTAAAAAGCGCTTCAAACTCACCGCGACTGGCAAAGTTAAATGTGCTCAGGCTGGCAAGCGCCACGGCATGATCAAACGCACGAACAAGTTCATCCGCAACGCACGTGGTACAACCACTCTGTGTGATGCAGATGCTCGTATCGTGAAAAAATATCTGCCTTACGGCTAAGCCTTAAAGCTGACACTAGGAGACTACCATGTCACGTGTAAAAAGAGGCGTTACCGCCCACGCTCGTCATAAAAAAGTTATTAAGGCAGCCAAAGGTTACTATGGCCGTCGTAAGAACACCATCCGCGTTGCTAAGCAGGCAGTCGAGAAAGCGGCACAGTACGCTTACCGCGACCGCAAGGCTCGCAAGCGCAATTTCCGTGCACTGTGGATCCAGCGCATCAACGCTGCAACCCGCGAACACGGCATGACCTATGGTCGCTTCATCGATGGCTTGAACAAAGCTGGCATCGAAGTAGACCGTAAGGTTCTTTCTGACCTGGCAATCAACCAGCCTGAAGCATTCAAGGCTCTGGTAGAAAAAGCACAGGCTGCTGTAGCTTAATCAGCTAAAGCAGAAAGCAGAAGCTTTTTTAAAAAGGCAGGTTCCGCAAGGGACCTGCTTTTTTGTATGTCTACTACCGCTCCTGTCGAGTTTGGAAGAGATAACTTGATCTGGTTTTGGGTTGGCGTTTTCATTCAACATGAAAACGGGCTCTCATGAAGTGTGGATTCTCAGAAGAGCAATTTATGGAAAGGCATCGCTCCCTTTCTGCAAAAGTATAAAAGCCCTCCGGAAATCTCTCCCGAAGGGCCTGTCTCATTTTTTCACCAGTGAAGCTTACCCAATCACACCATTATCATCGCGTTTGATGACGATAACGGAGGAACGGGGCAGTTTGCCGCCGTCAGGCCAGTTACCGCCCGGATGCTGAATGCCCACGAACATACTGCGGCGGTCAGAAGACCAGGTCAGGCCAGTGACTTCACTGCCTTTAGGGCCTGTCAGGAAGCGGGCAATCTCGCCAGTCACAGGATCGCCAACCAGCATCTGGTTGTTGCCCATGCCAGCAAAATCACCTTCGTTCTTGTCGTTGCCATCTGTTTGAATCCAGAGCAAGCCGCTCTCATCAAACGCCATGCCGTCTGGTGAGTTGAACATGTTGCCAGCATTAACGTTGTCAGAGCCAGCCTTTGGCCCTTCATGCACGGCTGGGTTGCCAGCCATCACATAAAGATCCCAGTCGAACGTTGCCGCTGCATGATCTTCGTTGTGAGGACGCCAGCGCACAATCTGACCGTAGTTGTTGGTCTCACGTGGATTAGGGCCGTTCACAGAGGTATCGTCACCACCAGCGTTTGGCTTTACACCACGGTTCTTATTGTTGGTCAGACAGCAATAAGCCTCAACTGCATTCGGATTGGCAGAAATCCACTCAGGGCGGTCCATGGTGGTGGCACCAACAGCAGAGCCAGCAATGCGGCTAAAGATCAGGATACTAGCTGCATCCATACCAGTGGTTTCGGGTGTCAACGCCAGCCACTCGCCAGTCTGGTCATCATTGAACCTGGCAACATAGAGTGTACCGTCATCCAGCAGTCCATCGGTGGACTGACCCGGCGCATAAACACCGTTGGAGACGAACCGGTACATGAACTCACCGCGCTCATCATCACCCATGTACACCACAACACGTCCATCAGGAGCCAGAACAGCTTCTGCGTTCTCGTGCTTAAAGCGCCCCAGAGCGGTGCGCTTTACAGGTGTGGAGTTTGGATCAGTTGGATCAATCTCAACAATCCAGCCAGCACGATGCGGCTCATTCGGGTTCCTGGCAACATCAAAACGCTCATCGAACTTGTGGTAGTCATAACCGTGACCTGTGTCTTTCACACCGTAGCGTTTGAAACCAGCTTCAACACCATCCAGACGAGCAACCGGAGCAGCCTCCGTTGCGCCAAAGTAACCGTTGAAGTTCTCTTCACAAGTCAGATAGGTGCCCCATGGCGTCTTACCTGAACCGCAGTTATTGAAGGTTCCCAGAGACTGTGTGCCGGAAGGATCAGCGGCAGTTTGAAGCAGCGGATGACCAGCGGCAGGACCAGTAATGTTCATTGGTGTATTGTGAGTAATACGGCGGTTGAACGGGCTGTTCTTAACGATCTCCCAGCCAGCGTCTCCTTCTTCCACTTCAACAACAACCACACCCTGAAGGTTTTGCAGCTTTAAAACATCTTCAGCGCTCGCAGGTGTGCCGTTTTCGCTCTGCGGCAGGTTCAGCTTGCGGTTCACATATTCGTGGTTGATAGCCAGCAACTGCTTGCCCTGATGAACAAAGCTCTCCATGCCGTCTGTGTTTTCACCAAACACTTTGTCAGCATCTTTTGCCAGACCACCAGTTTCGTGGTTGAACTCTTCAACACCGTCCACAAGCGGGTCACCCCAGCTTGCCAGTACTTTCCAGTTATAACCTTCAGGCACATGCACAGTTGCGTCGGTGTAAGTTGGGATCGGCTGGAACGCAAAGCGGGAAACAGAAGCCTTAGCAGCGTCTGCGAGGTTAAGAACGCCCGTACCCATCACGGCAGCACCAGAGCCAAACGCCAGCACACCCCCCAGAAAACCACGGCGCGAAATCGCACGCTCTACAACGCGGTCAAATTCATTCTCTTCAGCACGTGGGAAATTCTGCTCATCCCACTCATCTGCACTAAGTTCACTCTCAAAAACTGTCGTCATGGTAACACCCTGTGATAAAATTCAGGCGCACACTACGGTGCTGACGTGACAGTTTTGCGAAGATCAAACACTGTTAAAATCCTGTAATTATAATATGAATATTAAACTCACATTACAAGTCGCCGCCACTTTACTTCAGGTTATGACTGAGTTTCATTGATTTCCACTCTTACATAAGTTGTTGTGCGTTCGGGGTTAAGTCAATTATTGCCCTCGATTATGCGAAGGTGATTGCAAGGAACGTTTCCTCGCCGTGTTGGCCTGTTGACGACCTTTCTCCCCCTGAAAAATAACAGTGAATCTACACGAAAATTACAGTGTCAGATTAGCTTGATCATTTTTATGAAGACATCGATTGAGCATCGTTGCAGCTCTGCCTTTCATAAGAGCTTACAGCTTGCTTGTTATCTCTGTGCACCAGTAACTTCCCAAGAGCTACAACAGCATCATGATCTGAAAACTCATCTCACGACAAGATATATGATTCATGCATTAACTTTCTGAAGATAACAGATCAGCCGCAGGACTACTCGGAATTAGTCTTTGTATTTCAAATCACTATAAGGGATTAGAGTAAAACTAACAGGATTAATAGTATGTAAGTAAAGCTATGAAAACCTGCTCATGATTGAGAGGTTTTCCATATGGTTTTTTTTAATCGTAATACACAAATACTTTCTGAAACCGCTGCAGGTGATCCAGAGGAAGTGATTGCTCAGTCCCCTGAGGCGGAACTTGTTAAACCGAAGAATTCTATCGATAGCACGCGCCTGATTGATGAACTGGATGCAGTAGCGTCGGATATGGCATCAGCTGCGGGAGAGCTGGACGTCGTTAACAACACAGCAGGTGCACTGAAGTCCGCGATAGAAAGCCTTCAGCATGCATCTGGACGTGTTGTGGAGAGCAACCGTGAAGTAAGCGAAGCTGTTAGTCAGACCGCAGAGCAAACCTCCAATGCACGCGAGACCATGTCAAAGTCGCAGGAGGTTCTTACCAACGCATTAGCCAACATCGACGACCTGTCGGAAACCATCAGCAACATTAACAGTCAGTTGGAAGGCCTTCAGGCATCCTTCGCAAATGTGCGTCAGTTCTCTAATTCCATTGATGCCATTGCTCGCCAAACCAACCTGCTGGCTCTCAACGCGACCATTGAGGCTGCCCGCGCCGGCGAAGCGGGTAAGGGATTTGCCGTTGTGGCCAGCGAAGTAAAAGCGCTTGCAACTCAAACGACCGTTGCCACAGAGCAGATCGACCAGACCATTTTACAACTCGGCAAAGAAGCAGACACACTGGTAGAACTCGGCAAAGGGGCATTGGACACCGTCGCCACTGCAGAAAGTGGAACTCAATCCATTAACGACCTTTTCCATGAGCTGGAAACCATGGTCGACACTATTTCCTTCAACACAGATTCCATTCGCACAGCATGCGTCAGCAACGATGCGGACACAGATGAGCTGCTGCGAAACCATGATGAGGTGATGGAGGTTGTCACCACCAATGTCGATAGCATCAGTCAGGTGTCCGTTCAGATGCTTGATACTGCGGAAACAGCAAATACCTTGCTGGCTGATGTTGCCGTGGAACATGGCGATAACATCAGCCAGCGGATGCTCGTCTTAGTTAAGGATCTGGCTGAGAAAACGATCAGTGCCTTTGAAAAGGAAGTGGAGTCCGGGCGCATTTCTGTTAATGAGCTGTTCGACTTCAATTACACTCCGATTGAAGGAACTAACCCGGAGCAGTTTATGGCTCCCTTCACGCACATGACGGATCGGGTGTTGCCAGCAATTCAGGAGCCGGTCAAAGACAGCGATCCTCATATTCTCTTCTGTGCCACGTTTGACAAGAACACCTATCTTCCGACGCACATCAAAGAGTACTCCAAGCCACAAGGCAATGACCCTCTCTGGAATGCTGCAAACTCCCGCAACCGCAGAATATATACTGATTACGCTGGGCTGAAAGCGAGCATAAACACCAGGGAATACAGTCTGCAAACCTATCGCCGTGATATGGGAGGCGGCAAAGTGCAGATGGCCAAACTGGTGTCAGCGCCAATCTGGGTTGACCGCAGACACTGGGGCAACATTATGATTGCTTTCAACACTTGACCAGCTTGAAACAGTTCGATTGTGGGGCGCTGATCACGTCAGCGTCCTGCGAATTTCCCGCTTTGTAAAAGCAGCTTGCCTTACAGTTCACCGCGAATGACATATCGCAGCAAATCGACAACCTGATCGGGGTCCTCAGTCACAGCCAGTGCCGCCGCGTCGACTTCCTTAAGTGGGTGGATTAAAGCCGGGTCGTGCAGGACAATGATGCTTTTCCCCAGCGCGGATGCAAAACCGGCATCAAAGGCAGCATTCCACTGACGGAATTTATCGCCAAAACGGACCACCACAACATCTGCTTCAGAAATCAGCGTGCGGGTGCGTATGGCATTAACTTTAGCACCTTTGTGATCTCGCCAGAAATTGTCTTCTTCCGCCCCTAAGATCTCCACCCCGCAATCATCACTTGCTTCATGATCAGTCACGGCGCTGTCAAAATGAACAGGCAAACCTGCTTCTGCCGCTCCATGTTCAATACGCTCTCTCCAGTCGGTGTGGATTTCGCCTGAAAGATAAACACGCCACGTCTTCATCAGTTTTCTTCCCTAAGAATCTGCATTTACCCGTAAATTCTAGGAGGGGTTATGTCTGGGTTCAAGATCAAGCAGCTTATCAGAGACGTATTTTCGAACCCGGTTACGCTCTCTCTCAAGCCCAAACAGCCGGTTGCGTGCAAGCAACAGGTCCGTACGGGCCAGATAAGCCTCCGCCCGTGCTGCTTCTGCGGCCTTGCGACAGGCTTTTCCTTCTTTACCAGACTTGCAGTTTTCACTGCGGGCTTTCTTTTCCAGGTGGCTGATACGGCGTTGAATTTCCCACACATCTTCTTGCGCATTAGCGGCAGCTTTGTTGGCATCGAATAATTGACGCCCAAGCGAGTATCCCACCTTGAATTTTTCTTCTGAAGCAGCAGTGCAGACCCCATGATAGGTCTTGCCTTCCCGTGCCTGTTCAAAACCGGAAACCGGTGTACAGTAGCTTTGCAACCCAACATTACGCCCATTCATGTAGGCGCTTACATCAGGTGTGATACCATACTGGCTGCACGCCTTTGCATGTTCTGCAAGCTTGTCAGAAGTGTGCCCGGCTCGCCCGTCAATAACGCCGATGCCTTCCCAGTCACCTGTTTTACAATCGTCTTCAGAAAGAGAGGCGCACCCGCTTAAAGCCAATGTGATCCCAACAGCAATAATTCCTGACCGCATCCCCAACAGGCCCCCCAACCAGCGTGTTTTCAGGCAGAAACCTGAACAAGGCAATGTCTTAATGGCTATAGAATAAGTTCCGGAACCTCAAGTTTTAGATTGCGAAAATTTAATCACTACAATTAAGCGGGCTAAAGTTAGGTGTAAGCGATGTAACCTGAGCGCTTGCTGAATGTAAATGTTCCCTATATGTTCCATGTGTAGAATCGCATAGCTCTCGATTCGAGAGGCTAAATCATTTTGAAACACGTTGGAAATTCAGATGTCAGAGTTCGTTAGTTTTAAAGGTAGATGTTTATGTGGTGCGGTAGCTTTTAAAGGGGAGGCACCCAATGAACCGATCAGCACTTGCCACTGCAAGCAATGTCGGCAGTGGGGAAGTGGCCCGTTTGACGCTTACAGCCTGCCTCTGAAGAATCTGCAGTTCACTGCGGGGGAAGACACTGTCAGATATTACGAATCCTCTGATTACGCCCGTCGCGGCTTCTGTTCAAAATGCGGCTCGAATCTGTTTTGGCATGCGGACCGTCATCCTCAATGGAAAGACCGCATCGCGATTGCCGCTGGTGCATTAGAACAGCCAACACGCTTGACGGCGGGCAACCATATTTTCTGTGCCGCCAAGGCTGACTACTACGAGATCAGGGACAACCGCCCACAGTATGCTCACGAGGATTAGAGGCGCTTAACCTCGAACAACGGGCAGTCCATTTAGGGCGCGAAAATGCGAAAAATCTGGGAGAAATAGCTATGTCTGATTTGCGAATCTATAAAGGTAAATGTCTCTGTGGCGAAGTCTCGTTCAAAGCAGAAGCACCTCACAAAGATGTTGGTCTGTGCCATTGCACCATGTGCCGCCGCTGGAACAGCGGCCCGTTTCATGCACTGGCAATACCGTTAGAGGCTTTGCAGGTCGAGAGCGGTGAAGAGAACATCTCTTACTATCGGTCATCCGACTACGCAAAACGAGCCTTCTGCAACAATTGCGGCAGCAGCCTGTTTTATCACGGAGACAAGATTCCCGAGGTCGCTCACGAAGTTTATTTCAGTGCTGGGCTGCTGGAAGAACCCACAGGCCTAAAACTATCAGGCCACATCTTCTGCGCCAGTAAAGGTGATTACTACGAGATAGAAGGAGACCTGCCTCAACACGAAACAGTCTAGTAAAATCGGTGCAATGTGAGCGGTTGGTTCAGAGCCTGTGTCCTACGGGCTCTAGTTCCACCCGTTCTCCCACATATAATCCAGCGCTTCACGGTAGGTTGGAAACTTGAACTTGTACCCCAGCGCACCTTTAAGCTTTGCATTGCTCGCACGCTTCACCTCGCCATAAAACGAGATTGCCATTGGCGAAAGGTCTGCATCTTCAAATGCAACTGCTGGCGGAGGGGCAATACCCATCAGTCGGGCAGCATATTCCACCACATCCTCAGGCGGACATGGCGCATCATCACTGACGTTGAAAATGCCAGAGGCGTTGTCTTCAAACGCATGCTGAATAGCGCCAGCAATGTCCACCACATGGATACGGTTAAAAACCTGACCTTCTTTGATAATCCGGCGTGCTTTGCCCTTGTCCAGATTACACAGCGCATTCTGACCACGCCCATAAATTCCAGCCAGACGTAAAATACTCACAGGAATGCCGGTTTCTTCAGAAAAGGCCAGCCAGTCGTTCTCGGCGACCAGGCGCTGCTTAGAACGCTCAGAAGTTGGAGTACACTCTGCGTTCTCTGTGACCCAACGCCCTTTGTGATCTCCGTAAACGCCAATGGTCGACAGATAGCAGATTGCAGTAGGCTTTGCAGCAGCAAGAGCATCACGGGCAGCGGTTAGCAGCGGGTCACCTTCAGCAGTTGGAGCCGCTGAAACCAGAATATGCGTCACTGAAGAAATTGCCTCAAGAAATTCGGGGTTTGCTGTTTGCCCGTCAAACAGGATTGGTTCAATCCCCTCGGTGCGCAGGTCCTCCATTTTCTCAGGAGAGCGGGTTGTACCGCCGATCCACGAAAATTCAGTTCCGTACATCTTAACAAAATGGCGAGCTGAGTATCCAGCTCCCAAAATCAACAAGCGCATTCCAGCCCCCCAAGAGCGTTTTAGAGCTTCAGATAGTTCCTTCGAACTTCATAAAGCATAACAGCCGTTGCAACTGCCAGATTCATCGAATCTGCCTGCCCCGCCTGTGGAATCTTCACCAGATCAGAGCAAGTGTCAGCCAGTTTATCACTCAGGCCCGCCTGCTCATTGCCCATCATCAAAATGACAGGCTCTTTGTAGGCAACAGCACGATAGTCCTTTGTGCCCCGCAAATGAGTGCCCACAACAAGGCCGGGCCAGCTCCTGCGGAATTCAACGAACTCATCCGCAGTACAACGCACAATCGGCATATGGAACAGAGAACCCATTGTCGCACGCACAGTTTCTACCGCAAACGGATCAGTTGTATCGTCAATCAGAATAACACCCGTCGCGCCAACAGCATCGCCCGTGCGGATAATGGTGCCCAGATTGCCCGGATCACGAACCCGGTCCAGAGCAATCCATGTGGTTGCCATTTGCGGGTCAATATCACTTAGCTTCAGGGTCTGCTGCTCATAAACGCCAACAACCATCTGCGGGTTATCGCGGCGGGTGATTGCGCCAAGTACTGCTGTATTCACTTCCAGTATCAGCGCACCACGCGCTTTCGCTTTGGCAGCAGCTTCAAGGGCAATCTTGTTCTCACGTGCCTCAGGGCCAAGTGCCAGATAACGTACACCCCAGCCTGCCTCTAAAGCATCTGTCGCCAGCTTCAGACCTTCCGCAACAAACAATCCGCTTTGGCGGCGGTGTTTGCGCTGGGCAACGAGACCTTTGATCTCCTTCACAATCGGATTGGAATGCGAGGTGATCTGCTTTACTGCGCCGGGACGCTGGTTTTGCTTGAATTCCATCGGGTTATGCTCCCTCAGTCTTGTTGTTATCAGGTGCACTCCACCGGCTGAAGAGGGAGGTTGAGAGCAATCGTGGTCCGTTTAGTTCGCGAATAGCCAGCTCGCCCGATTCAATCGTTCCCGGCAGGCCATCAAGGCATTCACGCATCAATTCGTGAGAGGATAGAAAGCTGGCGCGAATAGCGTAGCTCGACATCAGCAGAAACTGCGCGTTGGGCGACAGCAGCTTGCGCACGCAAGCCAGCATGTGCGGCACGCTTTCAAAAAAGTCCCAGACCTCACCATTTGGTCCGCGACCATATTTCGGCGGATCAAGAATAATACCGTCATAGGTGTTCCCACGGCGGACTTCCCGCTCCACAAACTTCATCGCGTCATCGCAAATCCATCGAATAGGCTTGTCTTCGAGGCCGGAAAGCTCCTGATTCTCACGCGCCCAGCCGATCGCTTTTTTGGAAGCGTCTACATGGGTGACATGTGCACCAAGAGCAGCAGGCAGCAACGAGGCCAGCCCGGTGTATCCAAACAGGTTGAGAATCTTGAGCGGGCGATCCGCCTTCTTGATCTGCTGCCCAACCCAGTCCCAGTGCGCCGCCTGTTCCGGGAATACCCCCACGTGGCGGAACGACATAAACTGGCCGTTGAAGGTGGCAGGCCCGTATTTCATCTGCCAGATTTCATCAACCTGAGTGGCAAACTTCCAGCGCCCCGGGCCTTCTTCCTCAATATCTCCGGTAAAGATCGCATCAGCGCTCTTCCACTCGCTCTCAGGAAGACGCGGTGCCCCCATTGCCTGCGCTTCCGGGCGAATAACGGTGTACTTGCCATAGCGCTCCAGCTTCTGCCCGTGCCCCATATCCAGCAGCGCATAATCATCCCAGCCATTCATCTCTACCATTACAGGCAGTACGCTGACTGGTGAGGTAAACGTTGCCGATGTCGGCTTGTGTTCACGTACGATTGGCTCAACAGCTACAGGTGCCGGAGCGCTGCGCGTGCTCTGATCACGTCGATTTGGGCGTACACCAGAAGCACCGTCTTTCCGGTTGCCGCGATTCTCATAGTGGTCGCGACCATCGCGCCCGTCACGTTTGGCGGAAAAATTGCGTTTAGGGCTGCTGTCTTTGCGACTGCCGCCTTTTCTGGATTGCGCATTGCGGGCTTTCGGAGCACCGCTTCTTGGTGATTTGCTCAAGGAAGTTGCCTTTGATTTTCTGCGCACGCACGAAAGCAAAGCCTCGCGCTAAAGCCATATGTTCTATGAACAGGCATTAAGGCGATGACGCCGCCCGGTCAACGTTTTAGCGCAAAACAAAACAGTTACCGTTAAGTGAGTATCCACAGAACGAGAAAACTCAAAGGCTG
This sequence comes from uncultured Pseudovibrio sp., assembly GCA_947496145.1. Taxonomy (GTDB): domain Bacteria; phylum Pseudomonadota; class Alphaproteobacteria; order Rhizobiales; family Stappiaceae; genus Pseudovibrio. The sequence continues at coordinate 86,735 of CANMBS010000009.1, read as the reverse complement.
TACACCAGATAAAACCTCTCAGAACAAAGAAAAGAAGTTTTGATCTTTCATGACAATTTTAACGTGAAGGGTACTTGTCTTTTCACCCTTTTTAAGTTCACTCTACACTCATACAAGGACAAAAGTGATGGTAAGATATTAATCCTACCTAGAGGAATGACAGAAAAGAACGAGGGGCCAAACCATGGAAATGTCTGGTGAACAGCAAATTCCTGCAAGTAAGGAAAAGGTTTGGGAAGCCCTGAACGATCCGGAACTTCTGAAAAAGTGCATTCCCGGTTGCGATAGTCTGGAAAAAACATCCGAAACGGAAATGACTGCAACGGTTACTGCGAAAGTGGGGCCGGTCAAAGCAAAGTTTAAAGGTGAGGTGACCCTGTCTGATCTCAACCCGCCCAACTCCTACAAAATTTCTGGCGAGGGAAAAGGCGGTGTTGCAGGTTTTGCAAAAGGATCGGCAGATGTGACCCTGTCAGAGAACGGGGATGGTACTCTCCTAAGCTATCAGGTTAATGCAAAAGTTGGCGGTAAACTGGCGCAGCTGGGAAATCGCCTGATTGATTCTACTGCGAAGAAAATGGCGGAAGAGTTCTTTGGCAATCTGAACCGGGAGCTTGGCGGCACGCCGGTTGCAGGCAAAGACGAACCCCTTGAAGCCGTCGAGCTGGATGACGGTTTGATTGAGCAGGCTAAGTCAATTGCCAACGAGCACGCGATTGAAGGATCTGTTGAAGCCATAGCCGATGCAGAGCATGCTTTGGAAGACGTGGTCAAAGACACTGAAGAGAAAGTAGAGATTGCCGCAGGCAAAGGCTTCCTTGGCGGGCCAATGGGATGGGGCCTGATTGCTTTGGTTGTTATTGTCGGTCTCTATATTCTCTCAGGGAACTAAGAAATCGGCTGTGCGGAATTGCCAGACATTCACAGTTTCTGGCAACCAGACAGCCCCAACAACAGCAAGTGGTTATGCTCAGGGTGGGAGATCTTGTCATGACAACTGGCTTAAGGCGCTCTCAACCAACCTGAATGTCAGAGGGTGGGAGTGGCCATAACGTATTCCCGTGAAGGGCGTACCGGAACCGGGAGCGAACGACGCAAGATTAAAGATGCGAAGCAGTTTGAGTAAGCCTTAGGAAGAGCAAACTGCTGAAGTAGCCTGCGGACGCGAAAATGCAGGCTTCATTGAGGGAGGAAAACCATGACGACTGTCTCTATGACGGTGAATGGAAAGCAGATTTCTGGTGAGGTCGAAGACCGCACCCTTTTGTCTACATTTCTGCGAGAAAATCAGGGACTAACCGGAACACATATCGGCTGTGACACCTCACAGTGTGGCGCTTGCCTTGTACATATGGACGGCAAGGCAGTAAAATCCTGCTCCATGCTTGCTGTTCAGGCATCTGGTTCTGCGGTCACCACCATTGAAGGCATTTCCCAAAACGGCCAACTGCATATCATGCAGAAAGCCTTCAAGGAAAATCACGGCCTTCAGTGCGGTTTCTGCACCCCCGGCATGATTATGTCCGCTATCGATATGATCAATCGCCTTGGTACTGATCTGGACGAAAAAACAATCCGCCACGAGCTGGAAGGCAACATCTGTCGCTGTACCGGCTACCACAACATCGTCAAGGCAATCAAAGCCGCTGCTGACGAAATGGCGGAAGTTCTCGAAGCCGCAGAATAATCCAGAACTGACTGCACTGTAACCCAGCCGCGCCTTGCTTCAGGTGTGTTGAGGGTCTGGGTTCTGTGACAGTTGCTGAAGTCAACCTTCCGGGAGGGGATGGAAATGACAGCAGAAGGAATTGGCGCACGAGTGTTGCGCAAGGAAGACAAAAGATTTCTGACAGGAAATGGCCGTTACACAGATGACATGACCATGCCACGCATGGGCCATGCGGCTTTCGTTCGTTCAACACACGCCCACGCACGTATCACATCCATCAACACGGATGACGCGATGAAAATGCCGGGCGTTGATGCAGTTCTGAACGGACATCAACTGGTGGCAGACGGCATTGGTAATATCATCTGCGGTTGGATGATCCATTCCAAAGATGGTTCCCCAATGAACATGGGTGCTTACCGTGCTCTGGAATCCGAAATTGTCCGCTATGTCGGTCAGGCCATCGCAATCGTCATCGCAGACACCCAGCAACAGGCGCGTGATGCTGCCGATGCTGTGATTGTAGAATACGAAGAGCTGCCAGTTGTTGTCGACAGCCTCGATGCACTGAAGGAAGGTGCACCACAGCTCCATCCTGAGGCCGCAGGTAACCTCATCTATGATTGGGAGATCGGTGAGGAGGCTGCAACCAACGAAGCCTTCGCAAATGCGGCACACATCACCACAATGGACATCGACAACAACCGTCTTGTTCCAAACCCGATGGAACCCCGCGCGGCGCTTGCCCATTTTGATCCGGCAGAAGAGCACTACACGCTTTATACCACCTCTCAGAACCCGCATGTGGCCCGCCTGGTGCTCTCTGCGTTCTACAACGTGGCACCTGAGAACAAACTGCGTGTGATTGCACCTGACGTCGGCGGTGGCTTTGGGTCCAAGATCTTTATCTATCCGGAAGAGATCGCCTGTCTTTGGGCCACGAAGCGTGTAGGCCGCCCGGTGAAATGGACGTCAGACCGCACCGAAGCATTCCTCACAGATGCCCACGGTCGTGACCACCACACCACAGCAGAACTTGCACTGGACGCAAACAACAAGATCACCGGTTTCCGTGTGAAAACAGTCGCCAACCTTGGCGCATACATGTCGTTGTTCTCATCTTCCGTTCCAACCTACCTTTACGCAACGCTGCTGTCAGGTCAGTACAACATTCCACACATCTACGCGAATGTGAAAGCGGTCTACACCAACACCACTCCGGTGGATGCGTACCGCGGTGCTGGTCGTCCAGAAGCCACGTATGTGGTGGAACGCATGATGGAAACGGTTGCGAAAGAAGTTGGCATGTCGCCAGCAGAATTCCGCCGAATTAACTTCATCCGCCAGTTCCCGCACCAGACACCAGTCATCATGGCGTATGACGCAGGCGATTATGAAGCATCCCTTGATGCAGCCATGAAAATCATCGATTACGATGGCTTCGCACAACGTCGCGCCCAGTCGGAAGCTGCTGGTAAGCTTCGCGGCATAGGCATGTCCTGCTACATTGAGGCATGTGGTATCGCACCATCTCAGGCCGTTGGTTCACTGGGGGCTGGCGTTGGTCTTTGGGAATCTGCTGAAGTCCGCGTGAACGCTGTTGGAACCATTGAGGTTCTCACCGGTTCGCACAGCCACGGTCAGGGTCACGAAACCACTTTCGCACAGCTGGTATCAGACCGTCTTGGTCTGCCAACCGAAAGCATCTCTATCGTTCATGGGGACACCGACAAGGTGCAGATGGGTATGGGGACTTACGGCTCACGCTCCGGCGCAGTCGGCATGTCCGCTATTGCCAAGGCGCTCGACAAGGTCGAAGCCAAAGCGAAGAAGATCGCTGCCCACCTGATGGAAGCTGCTGAAGGTGATATCGAGATCGAGGGCGGTGAGCTCAAAGTCGCTGGAACCGATAAGAAGCTCACCTTCACTGAAGTGGCTCTCGCTGCTTACACAGCCCACAACCTGCCCGAAGGCATGGAGCCGGGTCTGAAGGAAGGCGCGTTCTACGATCCAACCAACTTCACATTCCCCGCAGGCTGTTACATCTGCGAGGTGGAAATTGACCCGGATACTGGTGTGGTCTCCATCGAGAACTTCGTGGCGGCAGATGACTTCGGTACCATCATCAATCCGATGATTGTGGAAGGTCAGGTCCACGGCGGTCTGGTACAGGGCATCGGTCAGGCCATGCTGGAAAACACCCAGTATGATGAAGAGGGACAACTGCTAACCGCATCCTACATGGACTACACCATGCCGCGTGCAGATAATGTTCCATCCTTCAAGCTGGAAACCACAGTCACTGAATGTCCGGGCAACCCGCTTGGTATGAAAGGCTGCGGTGAAGCTGGGGCGATTGGTTCGCCACCTGCCGTTATCAACGCTGTAACGGACGCTCTTGGTATTCGTGACATGAATATGCCTGCCTCGCCAAACCGCGTCTGGCAGCTCATTCAGGACAACGGCATTAAGCAGGCAGCGGAGTAACCAATGACAAAGGCTGGCGCAAAACTGACATTGGATCACAAGCAAATCGCCATCAACCTCAACCAGCAGGCATGGACTCTTCTCGATAAGGAAGACCGCTCGCCAGAGGAAAATGACGAGATGCTCCATGTCGCTCACGCCAGCCTCTGGCACTGGCTTCAGGTTGGAACACAAGTCAATCGCCAACGCGGCCTGTGGCTTGTGGGGCGTGTGCATGTTCTGCTCGGCAATGCCGAAGCTGCCATGCGCTACGCCCGTCAAACCATGGATCTGACAGAAACCCATCAGGAAGATATGGCAGATTTTGATCATGCCTACGCCTCTGAGCTTCTGGCTCGTGCCACACTGCTGGCAGGAGAAGAAGGTGACGCAGCAGCGCTCTTTAGAAAAGCTGCTCGCTTGGGCCAGCTGATCCACGGTGAACAGAACCGCAAGATTTTCTTTTCTGATCTGGGAGCTATTCCGTACCCGAAAGCTCAACCAGTTGAATGATTCATAGCAACTCTGCCAAGACCCCGAAGGGGATGGGAGAAACAAAATGTATGAGACCAAATACCATCGCGCATCGTCAGTCTCTGATGCTGCGGCAATGTTAAAAAACGCAGATGACGGCAAACTGCTTTCAGGCGGGCAAACCCTGATCCCAACCATGAAACAACGCCTTGCTGCGCCAAGTGATCTGATCGACCTGCGACACATCGCAGAAATGTCGGGTATAACCAAACAGGCAGACGGTTCCATTCGCATCGGTGCAGCGACAACACATGCTGAAGTCGCAAGCAATGATGACATAAAAACTGCTCTGTCGGGCCTCGCCGATCTGGCAGGAATGATCGGTGATCCACATGTACGCCATATGGGGACAATTGGCGGTTCTATCGCCAACAACGACCCTGCCGCCGATTATCCTGCCGCTCTGCTTGCGCTGGGCGCGACTATTGAGACCAACAAGCGGGAGTTCTCTGCGAGCAACTTCTTCACGGGTATGTTCGAAACAGCGCTGGATGAAGATGAAATCGTAACAGCAGTTATCTTGCCAGTTGCTGCAAACACAGCTTACGCCAAGTTCCCAAATCCGGCGTCTCGCTATGCAATGGCAGGAGTGTTCGTTGCAAAAACAAGTGCTGGTGCACGTGTTGCGGTTACAGGTGCAGGTCAGGACGGTGTCTTCCGTATGCCCGACATGGAAAAGGCACTGGACAGCAACTGGGCCGCCGAGGCCGTGGTGGGCATTGCCCCTGCTGAAGATAACATGCTTTCCGATATGCATGGTACAGCGGCATATCGCGCCAATCTGGTCACAGTCATGGCAAAGCGTGCTGTTGCAGCTTCTGCATAAGTGCGCAGGCGGCTGAATGAATGGGAGGAGGCGAGGTCAAACCGCCTCCTTCTTTAAAGCACTTAGGCAGCTACTTTAATCAGAAAACGCTCAATCTCTGCTTTGAGCTGCTCACTCTGATCGCTCACGTTTCGGGCCGCAGCTTGTACCGCATCTGCATTTTCTGAGGTTTTTTGCGAAGAACCTGCAACATCATCAACCCGGTGAGAGATGTTCTGGGTTCCCTCGGCTGCTGCTGCAACATTCGCATTGATGGTGTTGGTGGTCTCCACCTGATCTGCCATTTTCAAAGCAATAGTGTTTGTGAGAGAATCCACCGCAGCAATGCTTCCCACAATTTGTTCAATCGCAGCAGAGGCGGTTCCGGAGCTGCTTTGAATTTCCAGAACCACCTTTTGGATGTCCTCGGTTGCTGCACTGGTTTGATTGGCAAGTGCTTTCACTTCAGAAGCCACCACAGCAAAACCTTTGCCAGCTTCTCCCGCCCGTGCCGCTTCGATAGTCGCATTAAGAGCCAGAAGGTTTGTACGGCTGGCAATATCCTGAATAAGGTCGACTACATCGCTGATTTTGTGGGAAGCTTCCTGCAAGCATATCATCATTGAGACCGATTGCTCCGCTGCGCCGCTTGTTTCAGTCATCGTGTGCGCTGCTGAAGAGATCTGCTCCTGTATGCTCTGTGAGCTTACCGCCAGCTGTTGCACAGCATCTGCAACGGCAGAAACGTCCTGTGTAGTTTGAGTAAGGGTCGCATTCGCAGATTCGGCACCAGAAGAAGTTGTCGCCGCCAGACCGCTCAGATCAAGAGAGGCTTGCCCCAGTGTACCGGCGCTTTGTTCCATCCCTTGTGTCAAACCGTGCGTATTGGATCGAAAAGCACTAATCCACTTAGTAAGTTGTTCCGTTCGTGCCGCAGCAGACTGAGCCTGTTCCACCTGCTTCTTTTCCAGCAGATCGCGCTCAGTGGCGTTCCTGTCGAAAATACGAAGGGCATCATAAAGGCTGGCAATCTCTGGAACCGCATTAGGTTTACTTGGAAAAGTGATCTTCTTCCCATCAGCCTGAAGATGGACATCTGCAATGGCATGGCGCAGCGGACTAACCACTTTCCAGGATAAGATCGCAGTAATCAGAAGTCCGGCTACCACAGTGCTTAATCCAGCAAAAATCGTTCCCCAGAACAGGATTGCACTGGACGCCTCGATATTCTTGGTAAGTGTAACCTGATCTGCACGAAGAGCAGTAAGAATCTGCTTTGCTCTTTTCTCAATACGACTGAAGGAAGCGCCTACTCGCTGCTCCTCTCTTTGCAAACCGGTATAAGCGCCAAAGAAATTAGTGGTGTTCTGAACGAGTATGTCTCGGTCACGACGCGCGTATTTTAATACTCCCCGCTCATGGCGTGGAAGAGATTTGATCTGAGATTTCGCAAGCTGAAATGTTTCGAACAGCGCAGCTGCATTGGTCTGGAATTCTTCCCGGGTTGCCTCTGTAGGCATAAGCGTAAACTGCATGGCAGAGGCCAGCATTCCCTGAGAAATGTGCTGAATTTTTTGAGCAATTTTTCTAGCTTCTGGATTCAACCCCTCAAGCGTGCTTGTAAGATTGCCGGTAGACTTGGTAAGCGTCACACTGTCTGAGCTGATTGCATTGCGTGCACCATCAATAGCACGGCGAGCCGCCAGCAAGGCTGCCAGTTTCTCGTCAAAGCCCTGCATGGAAGAAGACAGATCACCAGTCATATCACTCTGCTCTGCATGCTTCAGCCAGGCACCAACACTTTCAATAGACTCGCTTAATCGCTCTGATGCCGGTTTGATGAGTTTTGCATCATCGCTCACGTATTCTGGCGCTTTCATCATCTCTACCTCTCGGGAGACCTCGGTAATGTCCTGAAGAAGGGCATTCGCAAGGCCAACCCCTTCCTCCTGCACTTCGATGGAGACGATAGCTTCCTGAATTTGGTAGGTCTGTGCGATGGTGATGAGTGCGGCACATGCACTGATTGAAACAACAAAGTAGAAGCTGAAATTAATGCGACCACTCACTGTTCGGGTTAACCCTAGGAGTGATGAGGAAAGGCCCCGCAAAAATCTGTACATGTTTGCTATCGCTTATCTGGTTCGACTGCGAGTAACCGATAGTTCGTTTGTTTTACAGATATGTGACAGTTATATTACTGATAAATATGAGTTTTTGTTTTGAGGCATTTAGAACATATGTCATTTAGGTAAAATGAAACTCAAGGAAATGATCTGCTGATTTACGAAACTGTATTCCTGAGAAAAGAAAGCAGGAATCTTTGCCTCATCCATCTTGTAAACGCCCAATGAAACGGCGCTGCCTTAGCAAAATCCTGACACCAAATCATAATCCTGCGAGTCATCGGTAGAAAAAAGGGCGGAGAACCGCCCTTCAAACTTAACAATATGATGCTCTTAAACGTGTTGGCCACCGTTGATGTGAATTTCCGCACCGGTCACGTAAGAGGAGGGAGCTGAGCATAGGAAATAAATGGTATCTGCCACCTCTGCCGTACTGCCAAGACGACGCATTGGAATGGTTTCCACGATTTTCTCTGTTCCCGGTGAGAGAATCGACGTGTCGATCTCACCCGGCGCAATTGCATTCACACGCACCCCATGTGGCCCGAAATCTGCTGCCATCTCGCGTGTCAATGAAGCAAGCGCGGCCTTGGATGTGGCATATGCTGTTCCTGCAAACGGGTGCACGCGACCACCTGCAATGGAGGTAACATTCACCACGGACCCCTTTGCCGCTTTCAACTCATCAAACAGCCCACGTGCCAGCATAATCGGCGCAAAAAAGTTCACCTGAAACACATCACGCCATGTCTGCATTGGAGTGGTAAGGGAATCAAGTCGTTGACCTTCTTCATCTTTCGGGCTGATGCCTGCATTGTTGACCAGTGCATGAAGCAAGGAGCCATTGTCCTTCAGCCGTTCTTTAATTTGCTCGACAGCTTTCTCGAGATTTGCTTCATTTCCCAAATCGATTTCAATATGATCTTCCGGACCGGAAGGCCACGGGCACTTGTCAGAAAAAGGTTGGCGAGAACAGGTAATGACACGATAGCCCGCTGAAGAGAACTTCTTCACGGTTGCATGACCGATCCCCCGGCTTGCACCAGTTAAAACGATTGTCTTACGAAGGTCTTTCGTGGTTTGGTTGGTGTTCATAAGGGTTTTGCTCATGCTAGGACTGCGGGAAACTGGAGTTCTATATTCTGGTTTTAAAAGATCTACTGACTATATAGTGCTTTACAAGCAAATTGGGAGCCTGAAAGCAACCTTCCATGATCATTTGTCACTGCAACGTTATTGACGACAAACAAATAAGACAAGCTGCACGAGAGCTCTGCGATAATCCGGAGGGGGGAATCCCCACACCGGGAGCGGTCTTCCGCCATCTTGGGTATAGGCCAAAATGTGGAGGTTGCTTCAAGAGCATTATCGAAGTTGTATATTCTGAGGCTGAACAAGCAAAAGATGGTACTGGACAGTAGTTTGGAATTATTCTAAAAAGGTTTCGAGACCTGTATTTGTCAAGGAGAGAGTGACATGAAGGGTGAACCTAAAGTACTGGAATACCTGAATAAGGCCCTGCGCCATGAACTGACTGCGGTCAATCAATACTGGTTGCACTATCGCCTACTTGAAGATTGGGGCTTTACCAAGCTTGCAAAGAAAGAGCGCGAAGAATCCATTGAAGAGATGGAACACGCAGATAAGCTCATCGAACGCATAATCTTCCTTGAAGGGCATCCTAACCTGCAAACGCTTGATCCCCTTCGCATTGGTCAGGACCTTAAAGAGTGTCTGGACTGTGATCTGGCTGGCGAATACTCAGCTCGCGCACTCTACAAAGAAGCTCGCGAAGTTTGTCGCGAAGAAGGTGATTATGTCACCATGAAACTCTTTGAAGATCTGATGGCTGACGAAGAAGGTCACATTGATTTCCTCGAAACTCAGCTGGAACTTCTGGAAAAAATTGGCGTCGAGCGCTATGGCCTCCTGCAGGCAGCCCCTGCAAACGAAGGCGACTAAAATTTTTATTGCAAAGCCGGGGAGTGGACACATTCTCCGGCTTTTTATTGCCTGTTATTTGCGCGGTTTAGCACGCCGTGTTGCTTCCGCATCCAACGGATTATCGGGCCACGGATGTTTAGGGTATTGCCCTTTCATATCTGCCTTTACGTCCGCCCAGGACCCTTTCCAGAACCCCGGCAAGTCCTTGGTGATTTGGATAGGGCGCTGAGCAGGGGAGAGCAGTTGCAAGACCAGTTGAATTTGGCCTCCACAAATGCTTGGATGCTCAGCAAGACCAAACAGTTCCTGCACTCGCACCGATAGCATCGGCCCTTGTTCTCCATCATAATCAATCGGCACACGCGATCCGGTTGGTACAACAAAGTGAGATGGTGCCTGCTTATCCAGTTCCGATCCAAGTTCCCACGGAACCAGCGTCGCCAGCGCATCGCCAAGCACACTTGCGTCCACCTGAGCCATTGCCGTTTTCCCGGCAAGGAACGGGCGTAACCAGCTCATGTCAGAACTCAATTCTGCATCACTCAGATCTGGCCATTGCTTGCCAACTGTTTCCCGCAGATAGTTGACACGCCCACGATATCGTAACTGGTCTTTACTCCAGGGCAAACGCGCTGCACCCTTGCGAGTAATTTGCTCCAGCAAAGCTTCCGTAATCGCCTCTGGATCTGGATTAGTGATTTTTGTCTCCTCCAGAACCAGCTTCCCAAGAACCCGCTGGCGAACCGCTTTGATGCTGCCATCTGGTGTAAACTGAACATGCTCTTTCTCTCGAATGTGAGAGGCATAACGGCTTTCAAGCTCTTTAAAGGAAAGAGGGGCTGCGAGTAGAATCCGTGCACGTGCTGCCGTCCCGGTCACCTCAGCAATGCTGAGGAACTTCTCCCCATAAAATGTTTCACTTTCTTCCAGTTGCGCACCCCGACCATTGGCAAGGCGGAAACTACCGCGTGCACCGCGTTGTTGTGCAATACGATCAGGATAAGCAAGGCTCAAAATGTCGCCTGCATCTTCAAAGTTTGCGCGTTGGGAAGAGTTGCTACCCACCATCTTCACCCAGCGTTTTGCTTGCGCCCGTGCTTCTTTCCCGCGCTGGCTTTGATCCTGCATTAACCTGCGCAAACGATCCCGCAAATCTGTTGAGCGGCCACCCAACCCGTGTTCACCAATGATAACAGCAATCAGTGAGGCCAGTTCCGCCTGCTCCTCTTGCGCAGCTTGCATCAGCATGTGCCCGAGACGTGGATGGAGAGGCAGCGCCGCAAGATCACGCCCCGCCTTCGTCAGAGCACCATCCTCCTCCAGTGCATCAAGCTCTTTCAGCAGCTCTCGAGCTTCCGACCATGCAGCAGCAGGGGGTGGGGTCATAAACTTCAACTGCTCAGGATCAGAAACACCCCAGTTGGCCACATCCAGAACAAGGCCGGAAAGGTCGCTCTCCAGAATCTCAGGCTTTTCCGCAGCTGGCAGTGCTTTGGTTTGTGCTTCTTCCCAGAGCCTGTAGCAGATACCCGGTTCCACTCGTCCCGCACGCCCTTTGCGTTGTTCTGCGGTTGCGCGAGATACCTTCACGGTTTCGAGACGTGTCAATCCCGTTTGCGGATCATAACGAGGCACACGGGACAAACCGGAGTCAATTACAATACGTACGCCCTCAATAGTCAAAGAGGTCTGTGCAATAGCTGTCGTAAGCACCACTTTCCGGCGACCGGATTGAGCAGGCCGAACTGCAAGATCCTGCGCTTTGCTGTCCAGTGCGCCATAAAGTGGGGCAATATCAACATCACCAGCAACACGGCCTTCCAGCAACGATTGAGCGCGTTTGATTTCTCCTTGACCCGGCAAAAAGACAAGAACCGAACCAGTCTCTTCAGCAAGAGCGAAAAGTACAGCACGAGCAACTTGATCTTCCAAACGCCTATGAGGGTCGCGTCCGAGATAACGGGTTTCAACCGGATACTGGCGACCTTCACTCTTCAGAACAGGCGCGTCATCAAGAAGCCTGGAAACCTCTGCCGCATCCAGTGTTGCAGACATGGGCACGATACGCAGATCATCCCGCAAGGCTTCCTGCACATCCAGCGCCAGCGCTAAGCCAAGATCGCAGTCCATGGAGCGCTCGTGATATTCGTCAAACAAAACAGCCGCTACGCCCGAAAGCTCCGGATCATCAAGGATCATGCGGGTGAAGACACCTTCCGTCACCACTTCAATGCGTGTTTTGGCTGTGATCTTGCTATCCATGCGCACACGGTAGCCAACAGTTTCCCCAACACGCTCCCCCAATGTATGTGCCATACGCCGCGCCGCCGCACGGGCTGCAAGGCGGCGTGGCTCCAGAACAATGATTTTACCATGGTTGCACCACGGAGCATCCAGCAGAGCAAGCGGAATACGGGTTGTTTTACCCGCTCCCGGTTCTGCGACCAGAACGGCACGGGTGTTGTGTTCAAGAGCGACAAGTAAATCCGGCAGGATCGCATCAATGGGAAGCGGAGAAAATGTCATTAAGGTCGGCTTAAAGGGACTACAGGAACCCGCTTTATAACCAGTCATTGGCAAAAAGAAAACGCGGGTTCCGGGCCATTGTAGTCAGCTTGGCTAAATAGTTTGGAGCACCTTGTCATCGTGCCAGCTCCGGCCTTCCAGCTCCACCAGATAATCATCAGGTGCGCGTGTATAGGCAGCAAGTCCCTCAAGCGCAGGGCTTGTGTGTGTTATGATGAAGGTTGGAATGGATTTCATGATGGCCGAATGAGGAGCTTTTGCTTCAAAAGCCTCACGGAACTCATCGCCGTGCAGCCAGCGCGAGATTTTTGGAGGAATGCCACCCGCCAGATAAACCCCACCATGCGCAAGGCTGGTGAGCGCAAAATCTCCGGCAACCCTGCCAAGCGCTGCACAAAACAGACGCATCACCTTTTGGGCAAGCTCATCGCCGCTATCCGCAGCAATCGAAACGTCAGCCGGGGTCGTGTATGTACGGTGGATACCGTCCGCTGCTGCAACTGCTTTGGCGACACGCAAAAGTCCAGCGCCGCAAACCACCTGCTCAGCTCCGACACGGCCACCAATACGCTCTAAAAATGGCCAGATCCGGTATTCTTCATCACTGACTGGGCCAAGTTCAACGTGCCCGCCTTCGCCAGGAACGGGCACCCATTTACCGCAGGCACGGATCATTGCCCCCGCGCCAAGACCAGTTCCGGGACCTACAACAAACTTAGAAGCGTTTGCCTTGATTTGTCCGCCGCCGATCTGATCAAGATCCGCATTACCAAGAGATGGCAAGGCAAGGGCTTGCGCTTCGAAATCATTGAGCATGATTACTTGTTCTAGTCCAAGGTCTTGAATGAGTGCGGATGGCTCAATCACCCAACTTGCATTAGTGAGCGCAATACGCCCGTCAGAGATGGGGGCTGCGACGGCAAGTACAGCAGACCGCGGTGCTGCATAACCTTGGGCCAGTACGCCAGCGCGAATAGCGTCCTGAATGGTTTCGTGAGCTTTAGTACTCACCTGACCGCAGAGCTTTACAGGCTGATCAGGACTCTCAATCAGAGCAAAACGGGCATTTGTGCCACCAATATCCGCAGCCAGTACAGGATATGGCAAGCGTCGATTAAACAGAGCAGTGTGCAGCATTGAGATTGATCGGGATTACTGAGTGGAAATTTCAGGAGTTTGTGAAGATGTTGATAGTCCGGCAAGGCGTGCGGATCGCAAGATGATATCTGCGGTACTACGATTCAGCGCCATTGGAATATCATAGACCAGCGCCAGTCTCATCAGAGCTTTCACATCCACATCGTGGGGCATTGGGGACAACGGATCGACGAAGAAAAACAAGCCATCCAGTGCTTGCTCTGCAATCATCGCACCTATCTGTTGGTCTCCACCCAAAGGACCACTTTTCATGCGTGTCACATCCAAAGATGGACATGCATCTTTAATGCGTCCACCTGTGGTACCCGTCGCAAAAAGGCGATAATCAGCAAGCTTGTCTTCGTGTTGCTTGGCGAATTCAACCATTTCTTCTTTTTTGGCGTCATGTGCAATTAGGGCGAGAGTTCTGCGCTCGGTCATTGTGGCTCCGTCAACACATTGCTGGGCGTGCTCTGCATGAGATTGTGCAGGCATGCATAAATTGCCCAAAGCGCTTAAGTAGAAACACAGTACACCCTAAGCCTATTGGGAATACTTGTCTTTTAGCCTGTTATATCAGGTATTGAAAGAGCCATCTTTACCGCGTGCGCGGCAACGTTTTGTGGTCGCACACTGCATAATATACTGTAGAACTGATTGTGCTAACTCGTCTTGCCTTAATCAAACAGGGAGCACATAACAGTCTCCCTGCGTGATTTTGCACGAATAAACCGGGGCTGATCCTTCACCAGTCCGGCAATCTCAAGCACCAGCTTCATGCGAATGGCGTCGCTAAAACCTTCCTTAGAGCGTACCGGAATAGAAAAGGCACCGGGGCCACCAATCACGCAGTCCTCGTAGTAATGGTCAAGGTGCAACATGGATTGCCAGGAAATGCTCTCTTCCTTGAGCATCAGGGGCAGGCCATTTACCGTTACACCCTGTGCTATGGCCTCATCACGCGCTTCTGTAACCGCGCTGCCTTGGTTGTTTGGTCCATCGCCGGAAATATCAATAACGCGGCGCATACCGTTATACTCGTTGGCAGTCACCAGATTGACGGCTTGCTTCAATGCAGAAGAGATTGACGTGCGTTGCACACGTCTTAAAGGTGCCTCAGCAATCTTTCCGGCAAACTTCCCGGCAGATGCCTTGTCTGAGATTATAGTCCAGTCTGCCACAACGAAATGCTCGTCTGTTCCGCCCCATTCCATATAAGCAACGGCAATCCGCCCAGTTGGGCCATATCTGATTGCGTCCAGTACTTCCTCTGAAGTCAAGGCTGCAACATAACCTTCGCGCTGCACGCGCTGTTCTTCCGGATCCATGCTTTGAGAAATATCGACCGCCAGAACCAGCTCAAGGTCAACTTCCTTGGACATGTCGAAATTCAAAGATGCATGACTTCTGGAGTTCGCCAGGATGGGGGTGGAGAACAAGAACCCTCCAAGCGCAACAGCTCCCAAAAACGCTTTGAGGGTCTTTGTGCACATGGGCCGCATTTTCAGCCTCCTTTTTGCAAGGTTAGGGTGTCCCGGTCACGACCTCCCCACCTCTTTTTTTATTTTTTGCTGTAATCGGCACTGAGCTTACGAAAACAGGGTACATCCATAGTATTCCTGAGGTCATCTTTGGATGTGGACTGAACAGACCTAGCATTGGCATATATAGGGTTGTATTAAGCCAGACCTCCCAAAAATAACTGTTTGATTTGCCAGTAAATTTTTCCTGAAGTTTTTTTATGAGTAATTATGGTCTCTGGTAATTCGTTGAAAATATTTTATTTATTCTATTAAACGGTAAAGTTGATCGAATGTTACATAGAATT
Organism: uncultured Pseudovibrio sp.; assembly: GCA_947496145.1. Lineage (GTDB taxonomy): Bacteria > Pseudomonadota > Alphaproteobacteria > Rhizobiales > Stappiaceae > Pseudovibrio. Next base: position 71,700 of record CANMBS010000009.1, on the reverse strand, counting down.
GATTGATGCATTCACGATCAATTTGCAAAATTCATCCTCAAGGTGAGTCGCGCTCTAAGTAATTTCCTTAAATACTTGCATTGAAACTTCTCGAATTTATTAGTATGGCAAAACAGGAGGTTAGTCTGCTGGCGACAAGTTTCTGCATTTCCTTCTGTTTATTTCCTTGACCTTCTGTTTTTCCTAATGCAATTGTTGGTATGAAATATTTCTCACGCTATGAAGAAATATTCTTTTCTGACTTGGAGGAGTGCCTTAACGCTCTGGAGCGAGGCATTTCAGACGGAATTTGGGAAGGGAGTCTGGGGGGCACCGGATTTCCAGGGAATATAAGAGGCTAAACCATGAAGGCAGACGAATGGACCACATCTCTGGCCATTAGGGCCGCTTGGATGTCTTTCATCGGACGCAGCACTCAGGGAGAGATTGCTGGGCGCCTTGGGGTTTCTCCCGCAAAAGTTCATCGCCTGATAGCGCACGCTCAAAAAGAAGGCTTGATAAAATTTCATATCGAGGCCCGCCCATCTGAATGTGTTGAGCTTGAACAGTATCTTTGTAAGCGCATGAATCTGGAGAACTGTTTTATCGCGCCAGATCTGGGCAGCGGTGAGGAAATCGACTCATTTGCAGCAGTTTCTTCGTTTGCAGGTCAATATCTTCATTCTCTTTTCACGACAAAACCGCCTAAACGCATCGGCGTTGGTATGGGCCGCACACTACAAGCCACTATCGAGGCAATGCCACGGGTAAATTTGCCAGAGCTGGAACTGCTCTCAGTGTCCGGCTCGCTGACCCGACGCCTCTCAGCTAACCCCTATGATGTTGTGCAGCAGTTATGTGCGAAAACGGGCGGGGAGGGGTTCTATCTTCCGGTTCCCTACATTGCTGAAACTAAAGAAGAAAGAGACACTTTCGTATCTCAGAGCGCTGTGCAGGAATTGCTGGCTAAAGCAAAGACCGCAGAGCTGTTTGTCATTGGTATCGGATCTGTTGAGAAGGAAGGTCACCTCGTTCAGCGGCGGTTGATCACTCCGCAAGAGCGTGAGGAACTTCTCCAGAGCGGAGCCTGTTCAGACGTTATGGGACGCTTTGTTGATGTTAACGGCAATGAAGTGTCCTGTTCTCTAAACGAAAAAGCAGTTGGATTGCATTTTGATGAAGTGCGAAAGGCACACGTGGTTGCCATCGTTGGAGGCAGCAACAAAGCACAGGCAACGCTGGCAGCATTAGCAACCGGTGTTATCAAGGATCTGATCATCGATGAGGTTTTGGCTAGAGAACTTACTGGCCTGCTGAAAGAGAGCGAACTCGAAGTAACAGCATAAGTTATAGAGACGCCTCTTAAAAGGAGTCCTTTCCACTCTAAGGGAAGACCACAATTAAGGAAGAAACCGTGAAAACTAAAACAATCCTCGGTGCAGTTGCCCTAGCTGTCGTCATGACGACTGGAGCTATGGCAGAGACTTTCAAACCCGCAGTCGTCTACGACTTTGGTGGTCGTAATGATCGTTCGTTCAACGAAGCAGCCTATAAAGGTGCGTTGCAGTTTAAAGAACGTACAGGCGTCAATTTCCGCGACTTTGAAATCCAGAACCCGTCTCAGCGTGAGCAGGCGCTGCGTAACTTCGCGCGTCGTGGCCTATCCCCTATCATCACAATCGGCTTTGCGCAGGCTGCTGCATTGGAGAAGGTTGCTAAGGAATTTCCTGACACGCACTTTGCAATCGTTGACGCGGTAGTAGATCTGCCAAACGTACGCTCTATCGTATTCAAGGAAGGCGAAGGTTCTTTCCTCGTTGGTATGCTGGCTGCAATGGCAACAGAATCCGATACCGTCGGCTTCGTCGGCGGCATGGATATTCCTCTGATCCGCAAGTTTGCATGTGGCTATAAGCAAGGCGCGAAATACGCAAACCCTGACGTAGAAATTATCGAGAACATGACCGGTACCACCGGAGCAGCATGGACTGACCCGCTCAAAGGCGGTGAGCTTGCACGCTCCCAGTTCGCACGTGGCGTCGATGTTGTCTTCCATGCGGCAGGTCTTACCGGCACGGGTGTTCTTCAGGCCGCAGCAGACGAAGGTAAGTTTGGTATTGGTGTAGATTCCAACCAGAACCATTTGCATCCGGGTTCCGTCCTCACCTCCATGATTAAGGGAGTAGATGTTGCTGTCGATAAAACAATGACTGACGCACAGGAGGGTAACTGGACTTCAGGTGTTGAAGTGCTTGGTCTTTCTGAAGGTGGTGTTTCCTGGGCTTATGATGAGTACAATAAACCTTTGATCACTGAAGAAATGAAGTCTGCGGTAGAGCAGGCGAAAACCGATATTATTTCTGGCAAGGTAGAAGTTCACGATTACATGGTGGATTCTACCTGTCCGTTCTAATTTAATAGAAGTGCCCGCACTGTCAGGTGTGGGCATTTTCACTTAAAGTGGCTCAGTAAAATGACCACGTCTTCAAGGTCGCAGATCCTGAAGAGATTTAAGAGGAACTTGCGCCCCTGCAGTCTGCGCAGTGGCTTCAGTCTTTTGGAGAGAAGACTGTCGTCCATGGCTCGCCTGCATCGGGACCTGCTCACTGCTTTTTGAAAACGGTGTACTTCGAAAGCAGGAGTGAGGTCGATGCGCAAGTTATTGATTTGATAGACCAGAAAGGCCGGGCAACAGTGGCTGATAGCAATGTACCTGCCATCGAGTTAATTGGCGTAAGTAAGAGTTTTGGGCCTGTCCAGGCCAACAAGGATATTGACCTTGTGGTGGGCAAGGGCTCCATTCACGGGATCATCGGCGAGAACGGTGCGGGCAAGTCCACCTTGATGTCGATCCTCTACGGCTTTTACCACGCTGATAGCGGAACGATTAAAGTCGATGGCAAGGCAACCACTATTCCTGATTCGAAGAGCGCAATTGCACAGGGCATCGGTATGGTGCACCAGCATTTTATGCTCGTCGATCCATTCACAGTCCTTGAAAACGTTATTCTCGGCGCAGAAGGTGGTGCGCTTTTAAAAGAGGGCGTGGCGAACGCTCGTCGCGAGCTCAAGCGACTGGCTGATGAATACGATATGAAAATTGACCCGGACGCTGTCGTGGGTGAGTTGCCAGTGGGCTTGCAGCAACGTGTAGAGATCCTTAAGGCTCTTTATCGTGGTGCAGACGTTCTTATTCTCGACGAACCAACTGGTGTGTTAACGCCAGCAGAAGCAGATCACCTTTTCCGCATTTTGCGTGTGCTGCGCGATCAGGGCAAAACAGTCCTGCTGATCACCCATAAACTGCGCGAAATTATGGACGTGACGGACACAGTCTCAGTAATGCGCCGTGGTGAAATGGTTGCTTCGCGGAAAACCGCTGAAACCTCCATGGCAGAGCTGGCAGAGCTGATGGTTGGCCGCAGTGTTCTTCTGGAAGTGGACAAGCCTGAAGTGGAGGTCGGCAAGCCTCTTCTTAAGGTTAACGGTCTGAACGTTAAGGACGAACGCGGCGTTTTGCGCGTGAAGGATGTATCCTTCGAAGTTCGGGCAGGTGAAGTGCTTGGCATTGCAGGTGTTTCCGGTAATGGTCAGTCAGAGCTTCTTGCAGCTCTCTCCGGTATTACCCGTGCTGAGAGCGGAACCATGGAATTGTCAGGCGAAAAACTTGACCTTTCAGGTAAGCATGATGCAGCTGAGATGCGCGACAAAGGCATGAGCCATGTGCCGGAAGACCGCCACCGCATGGGCTTGATCAACAAGTTCGCTGAGTATGAGAACTCCATTCTCGGCTATCATCGTGAACCAAAGTATTCAAAGGGTCTGTTCCTCAATAAAGATGCCATCCGCAAGGAAGCGAACGAACGCATCGAGAAATACGACATTCGCCCCCCAACCACCGAAATGACTGCGGCAAAGTTCTCTGGCGGAAACCAGCAGAAAATCGTTCTGGCGCGTGAAATCGAGTGTGACCCGGACGTCCTTCTGATCGGTCAGCCAACCCGTGGTGTCGATATCGGCGCGATTGAATACATTCATAACCGGATTATGGATATGCGTGCACAGGGCAAGGCAGTCCTTCTCGTATCCGTGGAACTTGATGAAATCCGCTCTCTCTCAGACCGCATCATTGTCATGTTCGATGGCAATGTTGTTGGTGAACGTGGGGCAGAAGCAACTGAACAGGACCTTGGTCTTCTTATGGCTGGTGTCAATCAAGAGGCAGCAGAATGATTATGGCTAACCTGTTTCACAACACTATTTGCTTTGACCTGACATTTGGGGGAACACAGAAATGAGTAAGGGGCAACTTCCTCGTTGGGTTGACTATGGTCTGTTACCAGCCCTCAACCTGCTTGCTGCATTCATCATCTCTGGATTGGTAGTTGTAATAATTGGCGAAGATCCGTTTGAAGCCGTGAAATGGCTTGTCTGGGGCGCTCTGGGGTATGGCGAAGGCATTGGCTACACCCTGTATTACGCAACGAACTTTATCTTCACCGGTTTGGCTGTGGCCGTCGCCTTCCACGCTGGCCTGTTTAATATTGGTGGTGAAGGTCAGGCCTATGTGGGCGGTCTGGGTATTGCACTCGTCTGTCTGGCGTTTGACCGCTTTATTCCATGGTGGGTCACATTCCCGCTTGCTGTTGCTGGCGGCGCGATTTTTGGTGCTGCCTGGGCGTTTATTCCAGCATACCTGCAGGCAAAGCGTGGATCACATATCGTTATTACGACAATCATGTTCAACTTCATCGCGTCAGCGCTGATGGTGTACCTGTTGTCCAACGTTCTGATCCCGCAAGGCACAATGTCTCCATCTACTCGTAACTTCGAGGCAGGCGGTCAGCTTCCGCTGCTCAGAAACGTCTTCACAAGTTTCGACTTTGGTCAGTCTCCGGTGAATCTGGCGTTTTTCCTTGCTCTCGCAGTTTGTGTAGTTGTCTGGCTTCTCATCTGGCATACAAAACTCGGCTATGAAATTCGCAGCTTTGGTGCCAACCCGGATGCAGCATCCTACGCTGGTATTTCTCCGGTTCGCGTTACCGTCATCACAATGCTGATTTCCGGTGGTCTTGCTGGTCTGATGGGTATCAACGTTGTGATGGGGGAACAGACGCGCTTGCTTCTCGATTTTGCTGGTGGCGCTGGCTTTGTAGGGATCGCAGTCGCACTCATGGGGCGAGGGCATCCGGTAGGAATTATTCTCGCGTCCATGCTCTTCGGCTTGCTCTATCAGGGCGGCGCAGAGCTTGCCTTTGAAATCCCGACAATCTCACGCGATATGATCGTGGTCATTCAGGCTCTGGTTATTCTCTTTGCTGGTGCGCTTGAGCACATGTTCCGCCCGGCAGTCGTAGCGTTCTTCGATCGCTTCTCTTCAGATACAGCAGAAGCTTAAGGAGACGGACATGTTAGACACAATCATTCTTGTTCTCGACAGTACATTCCGCCTGTCAACGCCGCTCTTGTTTGCTTGCCTCGCTGGCCTGTTCTCAGAGCGTTCCGGTATTGTGGACATTGGTCTGGAAGGTAAGATCCTCGGCGCTGCATTTGCAGCAGCTGCAGCGGCCTACGTTTTCCAGAGCCCATGGATCGGCCTTCTGGCTGGCATCATCGTTTCTGTTCTGCTTGCTTTGGTGCATGGTTATGCATCCATCAGTCAGCGCGGTAATCAGGTGGTATCTGGTGTGGCGATCAACTTTCTGGCTGCTGGTCTGACCGTGTTACTTGGTCAGGCCTGGTTTGCTCAGGGCGGACGCACACCTGCGCTTTCATCTGATGCGCGTTTCGACAGTCTCACACTGCCACTTGCCGATACACTGGCAGATGTGCCGGTTCTGGGACCAATTTATGCTGGGCTGATCTCCGGTCATAACATTCTGGTATATGCATCTTTTGCTGCCGTACCGTTGACCTGGTGGATCGTGTTCAGAACTCGCTTTGGCCTGCGTCTTCGCGCAGTTGGCGAGAACCCTTCCGCAGCTGATACTGCTGGTCTATCAGTAACATTGCTACGTTACCGTGCGACAATCATTTGTGGTATTCTCTGCGGGTTTTCAGGGGCGTATCTGTCTATTGCTCAAGGGGCGGGTTTTATTAAGGATATGAGCGCAGGGAAGGGCTTTATTGCTTTGGCTGCTCTAATCTTTGCAAAGTGGAAGCCAGTGAATGCCATGTTCACCTGTCTTCTCTTTGGTTTCCTTGATGCATTGGCAATTCGCCTTCAGGGTCAGGAAATTCCTGGGATTGGGGAGGTTCCGGTCCAGGTTTTCCAGGCTCTGCCTTACGTGCTGACTGTGGTTCTGCTCGCCGGCTTTATCGGGCGTGCAATTCCACCAAAAGCATCTGGTATCCCTTACGTTAAAGAGCGTACATAAGGACAATAACAATGAGCGCATTTGATAAGCTTTTCGAAGAAGCAAAGGCGGCGCGAGAAACCGCCTATGCGCCATACTCCAACTTCAAGGTGGGCGCAGCGCTGCTCACCTCTGATGGCAAGGTTGTCTCCGGGTGTAACGTCGAAAACGGCGCTTATCCCGAAGGCACTTGTGCTGAAGGTGGAGCAATCGCGGCTATGATCCGCGGTGGCTCTTCAAAAATTGACGAAGTTGTAGTTCTGGCCGACGCCGCGCTATGCACACCATGTGGTGGGTGTCGTCAAAAACTTTCTGAATTTGCAAGCAATAAGCAGATCAAAATCCATGTAGCTAACCTTGAAGGCCTGCGGAGAACCTTCACCATGGAAGAATTGCTGCCTGCTGGCTTTGAACTTAATGAACAGATCGAGGAATAATAATGAGCGGTTTTGGTAAGGAATCAGCAGATATTGTACGTGCTGCTCGCCCAGGCGACTACAAAGTTGGCATGATCCTCGGGTCTGGTCTTGGTTCTCTGGCAAATGAAGTTGAAGACGCTGTTCGCGTTCCATACTCCCGCCTTACAGGCTTCCCTGTTTCTTCTGTAACCGCACACGCAAGTGAGCTGGTTGCAGGTACTTTGGAAGGCGTTCCGGTTGTAATCCTGTCTGGTCGTGCCCACTATTATGAAAGCGGTAACCCGTCAGTAATGCGCACACCGCTTGAGACCCTCAAAGCGCTTGGCTGCGATACCATTGTTGCAACCAACGCAGCAGGTTCCCTGCGTTCACACATCAAACCGGGTTCCCCAATGTTGATCAACGACCACATCAACTGGTCTGGTCTGAACCCACTTATCGGCGAAGAAGACGAGAGCCGTTTCCTCGACCTTTCCGCCGCATATGACCCAGAGCTTCGTGAGCAGCTCAAAAAAGCAGCTGCTGAAACCGGTGAAGATCTCGAAGAGGGCGTCTACATGTGGTTCTCCGGTCCGTCTTTTGAGACCCCGGCAGAAATTCGCATGTCTCAGGTGCTCGGTGCTGACGCCGTTGGCATGTCTACCGTACCGGAAGTGATCATGTCTCGCTTCCTCGGCATGCGCGTCGCAGCAATCTCCACCATCACCAATATGGGAGCTGGCCTGCAAGCCCACGGTCTCTCCCATGATGAAACAAAGGAAATGGCCCCGCTCGGAGCGGCCAAGATCAAAAAGATTTTGCGTGCCTTCCTCAAAAATATGGCTTGAAGGAAACTGGCATAATGACCGAAGCATCTGTTAAAGAAACAGCGAAGCGTGCGCTCGGACTAATCGATCTGACCAACCTCAACGATGACTGCACCGTTGAAGACGTAACAGCGCTGATCGAGCGCTCGACAACACCTTACGGCCACACAGCAGCTATCTGCATCTGGCCTCGTTTTGTGAAACATGCAGCTGAACTGCTGAAGAACTCCCCGGTTCGCATTGCAACAGTTGTAAACTTCCCGGCAGGTGGTGAAGATACTGCGGCAGTTGTCGAAGAAACCAAACAGGCAATCGCCGATGGTGCTGACGAGATCGATCTCGTAATGGCATACAGCGCATTTGCTGAAGGCCGTCGTGGTTTTGCAGAAGATCAGATCAAACAGGTTCGTGACGCAATTCCGGCACCTGCACAGCTGAAGGTTATTCTGGAAACCGGCGAGCTGAAAGACCCTCGTCTGATTCACCTGGCTTCTGAAGTTGCAATCGCACAGGGCGCAGATTTCATCAAAACCTCAACAGGTAAGGTGAAGGTTAACGCAACGCTGGAAGCAGCCGAGATTATGCTGAACGTTCTGCGTGAAACTGCAAAAGAAGATCACCGTGTTGTTGGCTTTAAACCAGCAGGTGGCGTACGCACTGTTGAAGAAGCTGCGCAATACCTGAAACTGGCCGATGATTTGCTGGGCAGCAACTGGGTGTCTGCATCTACCTTCCGCTTCGGCGCAAGCGGCCTGCTCGACGCAGTGCTTGCTGGCATCGAAGGCCGTGACAACGACACAAAAGAGACCTACTAAGATGCTTCCTCAAGAAATCGTTCGTAAGAAACGTGAAGGCGAAGTCCTGACAAAAGAAGAAATCCAATTCTTCGTAAAGGGCATCACCGATAACAGCGTCACTGAAGGGCAGGTTGCTGCTCTGGCCATGGCAGTGTTCTTTAATGGCCTGAGCGTCGACGAGCGTGTTGCGCTTACCCTTGGTATGCGCGACAGCGGCGACGTTCTCGACTGGTCCGATATTAGTGCTCCAATCGTTGACAAGCACTCCACAGGTGGCGTTGGTGACAACGTTTCTCTGATGCTGGCACCTGCTCTTGCTGCAAATGGTGCGGCTGTTCCAATGATCTCTGGTCGTGGTCTTGGTCACACCGGTGGTACGCTGGACAAGCTGGAAACCATTCCGGGCTATACTGCAAAGCCATCTAACGAACTGTTCCGCAAAGTGGTTCGTGATGTAGGGTGTGCGATCATCGGTCAGACTGGTGACCTTGCACCTGCTGATAAGCGCTTCTATGGTATTCGTGATGTGACTGCGACTGTTGAGAGCATTGACCTCATCACCGCATCCATCCTTTCCAAGAAGCTGGCAGCTGGCCTTGAAACTCTGGTTCTCGACGTTAAGTGGGGTACTGGTGCATTTATGGCGAACTACGAAGACGCAAAAGCGCTGGCAGAAAGCCTCGTTCTCGTTGCAAACGGTGCAGGTCTCAAGACCACCGCACTGCTGACTGATATGAACGAATCTCTGGCTTCCGCTGCTGGTAACGCCATCGAAGTTCAGAACGCTGTAGACTTCCTGAAAGGCACCCACGTGGACAACCGCCTGTGGGATGTTACCGTAGCAATCGGTGCAGAAGGTCTTGCAAGTTCTGGTCTGGCTGAAAGCGTAGACGACGGTAAGAAGAAGATGGAAGAAGCCTTTACCTCTGGTAAGGCAGCTGAACTCTTCGGCAAGATGGTTGGTGAACTTGGTGGTCCAAACGACTTCATGGAAAAGCCGGAAGCATACCTTGCCAAGGCTCCGATCCAGCGTCCGGTTTACATGCCAGAAGCTTCTCTGGTGACTGGTGTTAACGCACGTGAAGTTGGTCTTGCAGTTGTTGAACTCGGCGGTGGTCGTCGTGCAGCAGCAGACGAAATCGATCCGGCTGTTGGCCTGACTGATATCGCAGGTGTTGGTACAACTGTTGACAGCGAAACCCCAATTGCTGTGATCCACGCACACACCGAAGATCAGGTAGAGCGTGCGGAGAAAGTTCTGCGCGACGCTTACACCTTCGGTTTTGCGGCAGATGTCAAAGAATTCGACACCATCCGTGACCGCATTGCGCCTTAATAAGTGCAAGCATAATTAACTGGCAGGACAGCCTCTCAATTCCTCCCATAAGACTTCGGTCTGTTGAGGGCTGTCCTCTTTAAACAATTAAGGAAACGCAAATGCCACGCGCAATTATGTGTGTACTCGACAGCTTCGGTATCGGCGCAGCCGACGATGCTGACAAGTTTGGCGATGTCGGCTCCGACACCCTTGGCCACATTGCAGATGCATGTGCAGAAGGCAAAGGTGACAAGGAAGGCCTGCGTTCAGGTCCTTTGTCCTTGCCTAACCTGGATCGTCTCGGACTGGGTGCAGCCGCTCGTGCATCCACCGGCAAGGCTGTAAAAGGCCTCGACTTCTCTGGAACTCCAGAATCCCATTGGGGTTTTGCTGCTGAGATTTCCAACGGCAAAGACACCCCGTCTGGCCACTGGGAAATTGCTGGCGTACCAGTCACATTCGACTGGGGTTACTTCCCTGAAGAAGCACCAACATTCCCGGCTGAGCTGATCGAAAAGATCATCGAAGTTGGTGAACTACCTGGCGTTCTTTGCCTGACGCATGGCTCCGGTACTGTTGTCATCGAAGAGTTCGGTGAAGAGCACGTTAAGACTGGTAAGCCGATCATTTACACTTCAGCAGATAGCGTTTTGCAGATTGCTGCACACGAAGAGACCTTCGGCCTTGAGCGTCTGTTAGATCTCTGCGTGAAATGCCGCAAGCTGGTGGATGACTACAACATCGGCCGCGTTATCGCTCGTCCGTTCGTTGGGACTAAAGAAGAAGGCTTCGAGCGCACCGCGAACCGTCGCGACTACTCTGTTCTTCCTCCGGCTCCAACTGTTCTAGATCGCCTGAAAGATGCAGGGCGCGAAGTGATTGCTGTTGGTAAAATCTCCGACATCTATGCAGCGCAGGGCATCACCAAACTGCTGAAGGGTGCAGGCAACGACCAGCTCTTTGACCGCACTTTGGAAGCAATCGACATGGCGAAAGACGGGGACCTCGTATTCTCCAACTTCGTCGATTTCGACATGCTCTATGGCCATCGTCGCGACGTACCGGGTTATGCAGCAGCTCTCGAACATTTCGATAAACGCCTGCCGGAAGTGATTGAAAAGATGAACGACGGCGACCTGCTTATCCTGACAGCTGACCATGGTTGTGACCCAACCTGGAAAGGCACCGACCATACCCGCGAGCACGTTCCTGTGCTGGCTCTGGTGAAAGGTCAGGCGGGTTCTGACATCGGAAAACGCTCAACCTTTGCGGATATGGGCCAGACCGTTGCTAAGCACCTTGGCATTGCAGAAGGTGATGTTGGGACGAGTTTTCTGTAAGCCAGAAAATCACTGATGAAAATAAGCCGGGCAAGCACTGTTTGCCCGGTTTGGTTTAAGTGAAAACAAAAAAGGCTCAGGTCTGAGTGATAAACGGGATGGGAGAGGGGCCACCCTGTGAGAGCAGAGGGAACAAAACATGCAGGCGCGCAGGTTTACTGCACAGCAAGATGGAAGCTTAACGTCAGAGATGAAAACGGCGTTTGAAGAGGACGGTTTTCTCATTCTTGAAGGATTTGCCACGCCCGAAGAGTGCGATGCGCTTCAGGCACGCATGACTCAGCTAATTGATGAGTTTGATCCCTCAACAGTTGCCTCAGTTTTCGAAACCAATGCCCAGTCACATGCCAGGGATTCATACTTTCGGGAAAGTGGAGATAAGATCCGTTTCTTCTTTGAAGCTGAGGCATTTGATGAAAACGGTGTTTTGATTAAAGACAAGCATCAGGCCTTAAACAAGGTCGGTCATGCATTGCATGATGATGACTCTGTGTTTGAAGAGTTTTCTCGCTCTGCAAAAATGGAACGGGTTGCAAAAGATATAGGATTGGCAGCACCACTGCTCGCTCAGTCCATGTATATCTTCAAGCCGCCGCACATTGGCGGGGAAGTCAGCAACCATCAAGATTCCACATTCCTTCACACAACACCACTTACCTGTACTGGCTTCTGGTTTGCGCTGGAAGACGCAGACGATACCAATGGTGGTTTATACGGTATTCCCGGTGGTCATAAAGGGCCGCTGCGTAAACGCTTCCATTACAACGGGGAGGCCCTTGTAATTGAAACCCTGGACGAAACCCCACTTGAACAATCAGAGGAAGATGTTGCACCACTTATTGCTCCAAAAGGAACCCTCGTCATCCTTCATGGGCTGGTGCCGCATAAGTCTGCCCCAAACCGCTCTGATAAGTCTCGTCATGCCTATGCTGTGCATATGGTGGACGGAACTGCAAAATGGTCGGAAGACAACTGGATTATTCGGGCTGAAGACAAGCCAATGCACGGATTTTAAACAATGAGACCAAAGCAAAATGTAGTGCCACGTGCCGAGCTGCATTGCCATATCGAAGGCGCAGCCCCTCCAACTCTCGTAAGAAAGCTTGCTCAGCGCTATGACGTTGATCTGGGTGATCTGTTTGATGCAAATGGCGCGTATAGCTGGCATGACTTCACCACTTTCATCCAGCAGTATGATGTTGCTGCTGCCCTGTTCCGCCGTCCGGGCGATTATGCAGAACTGGCGGAAACCTACTACAAGATGCTGGCTGCTGAAGGTGTGATCTACGCAGAAGTATTCATCTCCCCCGACCACGCCATAAAAGCGGGCCTCGGATACAAGCCTTATCTGGAAGGTCTTGTGGCTGGCCTGGAACGGGCTAAAGCAGATACAGGCATCGAAGGCCGTCTGGTTCCTCTTGGTGTAAGACACGAAGGAGCTGAATCTGTTGAAGGCGCAATCAAAGCAGTTCTTGACAACCCGCACCCACTGGTAACAGGCTTCGGCCTTGCTGGTGATGAGCGTATCGGGCCTGCAAAGGATTTCACCAAAGCGTTCGCCATGGCAGGCGAAGCTGGCCTTGGCCTCACCGCACATGCTGGTGAATTCGGCGGACCGGAAAGTGTTCGTGATGCGCTGGACTACCTGAAGATTACCCGTATTGGTCACGGTGTACGTGCCATTGAAGATGATGCATTGGTTGAGCGGCTGGTGAATGAGGACATCACTCTGGAAGTGTGCCCGCAGTCTAATATCGCACTTGGTGTCTATTCCAACCTGCGTTTCCATCCGGTCAACCTGCTGCGTCAGGCTGGTGTTCGTATCACTTTGAACTCTGATGATCCGCCATTCTTCCACACAACACTTGGTCACGAATATGTCGAAACCTCGCGTGTCTTCAACTGGACGCGCGATATCCAGAAGTCCATCACAAAAAATGCGCTGGAAGCTGCATTCGTAGATGAAGAAACCAGAGCTGCTCTTCTAAAGCGTTTGGATACTTTAACTGAAGAAGCGTGAGTTTTTGCTTGAGTTGAGCGTGCAGAAGCGAGAAAAAAGGCTTAGCCGGGTTTCTTATGCTCAACACCTTAAGAGCGTAGCTTAACAGAAGCCCGTACCTCCAACAAAAGGTGCGGGCTTTGGCATGTCCTGCGAAATCTGGCATATGAAAAAGTTTCAAGGCCTGTTCAGGCAAACGATAGGAATAGACCGAGATGGAGATGCAAGCCTCGCAAGCGTTGTCCTTGCTCAATGCAAAAGCAGTCCGTGAACGCTCGCATATGCTTTTGGAGTTAGGATTGCAGGGCGAACTTGAGCACTTTGCGATCGACCTCTCCCATCTTGCTGAAGCGGCTCGCAGAACACTGGCTGCCACTGATAACAGCTATCCAGACAGACAAATTCCTTTCCATGCCCGCTGGCGGCATTTTGAAACCGGTGGCATCGACCGCTGGGCAATGCTGGCTGGAGCGCGCCGCTTTTCAGATGTACAGGGCATGGGGCGCGCTGCGTTTGATCTGGCAATCACTTCAGCATTGCTTGATGCCGCCGCAGGGGATGCTTGGAAGTATCGCGAAAGCATCACAGGTGAAACCTTCAGGCACTCTGAAGGGCTCGCGATCGGCTCCCTCGCAATGTTTTCAGCAGGCTTTTTCTCTGACGAACCTTTAGATCCATTACGGGCTGATGCAATTACCTTGTTCCGGCTGGATAAGGATGAGCTGGCAGAAGGTTTGCAGATTACTGACCAGAACCAGCTTGTTGGTCTGGAAGGTCGCCTGAAACTACTGAACCGGTTAGGGGAGGCCACGTCTCTTCGTCCAGATCTTTTCGGCAAGGAAGATGAACCGCGTCCCGGCGGCCTGTTCGACGTGCTCTACGAGGAAGGCCAGAATGAACCTTTGAATGCCGAACGTATTCTGGAGGTTGTGCTGGATGGACTGGGCCCTATCTGGCCGGGCAGAGAGCAGATTGATGGTGTGATTTTGGGTGACACATGGCGTCACTCCAAAGTCACAACACAGGATAAAACGGACAATTTGGTACCTCTGCACAAACTTTCTCAATGGATTGCTTATTCTTTAGTTGAACCTCTCTCGTGGGCTGGTATTGAGATGGCAAACATTGGTGGTTTGACTGGCCTTGCTGAATATCGCAATGGCGGATTGTTTTTGGACACGGGCGTTCTTCGCCTGAAAGACCCACAGCAATCCTTGAGCAAACACGAAGTGTGCAGCGAGTTGATCGTTGAATGGAGAGCGCTCACAATCGCTCTGCTCGATAAGCTCGCCGATTGGATTCGGGCAGACTTGTCCGTCACCTCGGACCAGCTACCTCTGGCATGTGTGCTGGAAGGTGGCTCCTGGGCCGCAGGACGACAAATCGCCCTTGAAAAACGAGGTGATGGATCTCCGCCCCTGATGATTATCAGTGATGGAACGGTTTTTTGATCTGTAACCTAGCCTAAGACAGGCACTGCCTTATACATGCTGATTAAAGGCAGATGCACATAAATGACCCGACAGGGATTTAAAAAGAGGAACACGATGTCCGGCGCAACCGTAATCGACCACCCGCTTGTCCAGCATAAGCTGACCCACATGCGGAGAAAAACAACCCCGACGCAGGACTTCCGCCGCTTGCTGCGCGAAATCTCTTTGTTGCTGTGCTACGAAGTAACCCGCGACCTGAAGATGACCACTCAGGCAATTGAAACCCCGGTTGCAGAAATGGACGCCCCGGTTCTGGCTGGTAAAAAACTTTGCTTTGCCTCTATCCTGCGTGCTGGTAACGGCCTGCTGGAAGGTATGCTGGAGCTAATTCCATCCGCTCGTGTTGCGCATATCGGCTTGTACCGTGATCCAAAGACACTGGAAGCAGTTGAATACTACTTCAAAGCACCACAGGAGCTGGATGAGCGTCTGGTAATTGTTGTTGATCCAATGCTGGCAACCGCAAACTCCGCGATCTCCGCTGTTGAGCGTCTGAAAAAACGCGGCGCGAAGAACATGGTGTTTGTATGCTTGCTGGCAGCGCCTGAAGGTGTGAAACGCTTCAACGAAGCCCACCCGGATGTGCCGATCTACACTGCATCCATTGATGAAAAGCTCAACGAAAAGGGCTACATCATCCCCGGTCTTGGCGATGCCGGAGACCGGATGTACGGCACCAAATAAGACTGCAAAAACTCAAAGCGCCAGACCAAAAGTCCGGCGCTTTTTCATTGGGCCTGTTCCTGCTGGCAAAAGGACTGAGTGAATGTTGACTAATGCGCGTACCCGGATGAAAATTTGCTGTATCTCAACATCGGCGGAAGCTGCTGTTGCAGTTGCTTGCGGAGCAGATGCTGTTGGCCTTGTGGCACATATGCCATCCGGTCCGGGCGTTATCGAAGATGACCTCATCCTCAACATCGCGCGTCATGTTCCTCCACCTGTCTCAACATGGCTTTTGACCTCTCGCACAACTGCCCGAGATATCGTTGAGCATGCGCTCACCTGCGGTACCAACACCTTGCAAATTGTCAGCCCTATTGATCCGGGAGAATATCAGGAACTCCGTCTGGACCTGCCTGCAAGTACCCGTATTGTGCAAGTGGTGCATGTGGAAGATGAGTACTCATTCGAAATTGCTCAGGAATATGGCCGGGTAGCAGATGCTGTCCTGCTGGACTCCGGTCGTCCCTCTAAAAATGAACTTGGTGGAACAGGGCGAACCCACAACTGGGAGCTCAGTGCTCATATCGTCTCTAAGCTTGATGTTCCGGTCTTTCTGGCTGGTGGGTTGACACCTCAAAACATTATTGAGGCAGTTCAGACTGTAAAGCCATATGGGGTAGACGTATGTAACGGCGTGCGTGTTGACGGTCGCTTAAACCAGACACGGTTGAAGGAATTTTCCGCAGCACTTTCATGCGCCTGATACCATAAAAAATGTAAAAACTGGCGTTTGCATTATGCAATATTGCCTTTCTTGCTTTCTCAATTGTATATCTGTTCAAGGAGCGCAAAAGTGTGTTTCTAGCAGGGCAGCACATGCTTCAGTATGATCGGGGGAAGCAATGAAGCAGTACATCTGGGTTGCAGTCATCGTCATGTGTACTGCTTTGATCATCCCTAAAGTGCTTGAACGGCAAATGATGAAGAATGTTGAGGTGCATAACACCCAACCTGAGAGCACTAAGCCCCAAAAAATACAGCGAGCAACACGCATTCGTAAGGCTCACAACGGTCATTTTATCACACGCATTAAAATCAATTCACACGGTACGCGAGCTTTGATCGATACTGGTGCAAGTGTGCTTGCCATTCCGGAAAGTGTTGCACGAAAAGCCGGCATTCGGGTGCAAGAAGAAGACTTTACGGTTGAGGTTCGCACCGCAAACGGGATCACATCTGGCGCGTCTGCCTCTATTTCCAATTTCTATCTGGGTTCCATACACATCCGCAATGTAAAAAGCCTTATCCTCAAAGATGAGGCTCTCTCGCAGGTACTATTGGGAATGTCTGCGCTCAACAGACTTGGTAAAATAACTCTTGGAAGCAGCGAGCTGGTCATCACGCCAAGATAAACAAAAAACTAACGCTGCTCTCAATATACGCTGAAAGTCTGTATGCTTTTGTCTTGCTTGTGCTAATCCTCGTTTCATAGGACGCTGGTTCTCAAGCAATGACCTGAGAGGAGGCGGGTCAAAAGCCGAAAGGGAATACCGTGGCTATTCGCGATTTTGGTCATCTGAGCAATCAGGAACTTGTCAAGGAAGTGACGCTGCGGGGTGGTGACCTTTCGGCAAGCATACTCACCTATGGCGCAACCATCCGCAGATTGAAATTTGCTGAGCGCGACTTAACCCTTGGCTTTGACAGTATTGCCGATTACGAGCGCGATACCAGTCATATGGGCGCTACAGCGGGCAGATGCGCCAATCGTATTGCCCACGGCTCCTTCTCAATTGACTCAGAAAACTTCCAGCTTTCTGTCAACGAAGGTGACAAGCACCACCTTCACGGAGGTCACCGGGGCTTCGCACATAGAGTCTGGACCATCGAGGAAGCCAGTGACGACAGTGTCTTGCTGTCCCTGTTTTCACCAGACGGGGAAGAGGGATATCCCGGAAACGTGGAGATCAGCTGCCGCTACACCCTGACACGGAATGACACGTTATGCATCGAGTACTCCGGGACTTCTGACAAGCCGACACTGCTCAATCTGGCCCACCACAGCTACTTCAATCTGGGCGATCACGAGGACATAACCAACCATCAGATAATGATTCCAGCACGTTCTTACCTACCGGTTTCTGACGAGCTCATCCCCACAGGTGAGATTCTTGATGTGGCTGGTACGCCCTACGATTTCCGGGAGATGCGGCAGATCGGAAATGATACTGGCACGCACTTTGACATCAATTTTTGCCTCAGGCAGTTTCGTTTGAAAAAGCCGGAATTATCCGCTGTTGTGTTTGATCCCGATAGTGAGTTGAAAATGGAAGTCTGGTCAACAGAGCCGGGCATCCAGTTTTACGATGGCCATTCTCTGAATACCCCGGTACCGGACTTTGATGGGAAACGCTATGGTTCAAGGGCTGGTTTGTGTTTGGAACCGCAATGCTGGCCCGATAGCCCAAACCATGATGAGTTTGCCTGTTCCACACTTCAGGCCAATGAACAATATTTGCAAATAACTGAGTACCGTTTCATCTGATGTGCGTGGGAGCAAAGGCACATCACGTTGTAAAGGATAATAACCGTGAAAACCATTTTCTCTCCAGATCAGCTATTGCACGCGCCCACAAAAGAAATTTCCGACGGGAAATTAGTGCCTGCCAATGAGATACCGTCTCGCGCAGAAATTGTTCTTGAGCACCTCAGGAAGGCACAGCTTGGTGACGTTATTGAGCCCCGGAACTTTTCATTACAACCGATTTTGAAAGTGCACGATGCAGATTACGTGACCTTTTTGCAAAATTTCTGGCAGTTCTGGCAGGAAGCTGAACGGAGTGAAGAAGAAGCAATCCCGTTTGTCTGGCCCGTACATGGGCTGCGTCACGACATCGTCCCTGAACATATAGACGGCAAGCTTGGCTATTACTCGTTCGATGCGGGTACTCCAATGGTGGCACACACATGGAAGTCCGTGCGCAAGAGTGCCGAAACTGCGTTAACTGGTGCAGACCTCATATTGAAAGGCGAAAACTCCGCCTTCGCTTTGTGTCGCCCGCCAGGTCACCATGCACACCGGCGTTTATATGGTGGATACTGTTTCTTAAATAACGCAGCCATCGCCGCCCAGTATCTGCGCGACAATGGTGTCGGCAAAGTAACCATCTTCGATGTGGACTACCATCACGGCAACGGCACGCAGGCGATCTTTTATGATCGGGCAGATGTGCAGTTTCTCTCCATCCATGCCGATCCAAAAGTAGAGTTTCCATACTTTTTGGGTCATGCAAACGAACGGGGCCTGAAAGAAGGTGCTGGCTACAACCATAACTACCCGCTCCCGCATGGCACACAATGGGATCAGTGGGAGGAAGCGATGGAAGAAGCTTGCCGCGCTATCGTGAAGTTTGCTCCGGATGTGATCGTCATCTCGCTTGGCATGGACCCTTACGAAAAAGACCCCATTTCCAAGTTCAAACTGAAATCCGGGGATTTTCTCAAAATTGGTGCTCGTCTTGCCAAACTGGGTAAACCTGCTTTGTTTGTGATGGAGGGGGGATACGCCGTTGGGGACTTAGGCGTAAATTGCACCAATGCATTAACCGGATATCTTGATGCTGTGACAGTCAGTACATAATGAGGTAACGCTTTGTAATAACGCTACCTTTTCAGGTGGTTGAAACTTTCTGGTTTCGCTACCTGTGCCTTGCTATGCATCGCCACTTGAAAGCCGCGTGCTTTATGCGTACATCCTTGCGAACTGTAATTTTGCAAGTGATCAGGTAATGCCAGAGCAACGTACTCCAAAATGTGGCCTTCTATGGGTTTTCTTCAGCCCGTTTGGACGGATTTCACGAGAAGTGTATTGGCTTGCCTGGGGCTTCATGCTTTCTATTGTGACTGTGTTCTGGTTCCCCACACTGTCGGCTTATCAGGCAGAGCTTATGGCAAGTGGTCAGCCATTCGATCCGGTACACTTTTTCCAGTATTTGGGCGAGCACCTTCCTCTTTTCCTGCCCACGCAGATTCTGGTGCCTTTCATCATGTTGATGTTAAATGCAAAGCGCCTGCAAGACCGAGGGGTATCCGGCTTGTTTGCATTGGGCATCTTTGTGCCTTTTCTGGGAGAACTGATGCCTTTCGTGGTTGGCTTTCTGCGGAGCACCCCCGGTCCCAACAAATACGGCCCATATCCGAACAGCCGGCCAATGCCACGTAAGAAGTAACCGTGACTATTGAGATTTCACTGGTGTTGGTGCTGGTGAAAATCATCAGAGGATAGCAACTCGTGATTGACCATAAGCTCAGTCACAGCTAAATCTCAGGGTTATGACTGATACGCTTTCTCCTGCGGTACAGATCTGCCGCGACCTCATCCGCTGCCCGAGTGTGACCCCGGTAGAAGGTGGGGCACTCACCACACTTGAAACCCTGCTGAATGCTGCTGGCTTCAAAGTCTCCCGTGTCACATTTTCAGATGAAAACACACCGGACGTAGAAAACCTGTTCGCCACAATCGGCTCAGGCAAGCCACACTTCTGTTTTGCAGGTCACACTGATGTTGTGCCAGCTGGTGATGAAGCGGCATGGACGCACGGCCCGTTTGAAGGCACTATCGTTGATGGCATGCTCCATGGTCGTGGAACAGCAGATATGAAAGGCGGCGTTGCAGCCTTTGCGGCAGCCGCGATTGACTATGTCAAAGCACATCCGGATGGGATTCCGGGTCAGATTTCTTTCCTTATTACTGGGGATGAAGAAGGCCCGGCCATTAATGGCACAGTGAAACTGTTGGAGTGGGCAAAAGAACAGGGGCATGTGTTCGACGCCTGCATCGTCGGCGAACCAACCAACCCAGACGTACTGGGAGATGCCATTAAAGTTGGTCGTCGTGGGTCTTTGACCGGCACAATAAAAGTCAATGGCACACAAGGCCATGTGGCCTACCAGCATCTTGCAGACAATCCGGTTCCGGGTATGCTGAAGCTTTTGAGTGCAATTGCTGAGGTTGAGCTGGATAAGGGCAACGAACGCTTCCAGCCATCCAATCTGGAAATTACCACGGTAGATGTAGGCAACAAAGCCACCAACGTCATTCCTGCTCACGTAATGGCAAAGTTCAACATCCGCTTTAATGATCAATGGACAGTCAGCTCACTAAGCCAGCGCATCGAAAAGCTTTTAAGTGATGCTGCTCCGCAGGGACTGAACTGGAACATCGAGTTTGCAAGAGAAAGTACGGACAGTTTCCTCACTCATGATGAAGCTCTCATCAACACATTGTCAGACTCGATCAAAGCAGTGACAGGTCGCACTCCAGAACTTTCTACCGGCGGCGGAACATCAGATGCCCGCTTCATCAAGAACTATTGTGCGGTCGTAGAGTTTGGTCTTGTCGGACAGACCATGCACAAGGTTGATGAACATGTTGCTCTGGCAGATATCGAACAGCTCGCAGACATTTATTTGCGTTTTCTGCAGGATTACTTTGCAGGCTGATCAAGCGCATAGGTCATTGTGAAGACTACGAATAATGAGAGAAATTTAGAGCATGACAAACATCTGGGTGTTATGCAGTGCTCTTAAAATAGGATGTGTTAATGATCCCCGGCATTCAAGAAATTCGCCAGTCCTGTAGCGCGTGCTGGGGGATCATGAAAGGTGAAGGTGAAGCGGTACAGCAGTTCGACTTGTCTGTACGCGGCTTCTGGCGGTCCTTCGCAGTCATTTTTCTACTTGCGCCACTTTACTACATCAGCCTCAAGTCAGAACAAGCCAGATTGCTTGAAGAGCACATGCTTCAGGGAGGTGACGTAGCGCACATGACTGTTGCAGCGGGGACTTACTATCTCGGTAAAACACTTGCTCTTGGGGTTGATTGGATCGCCTTTCCAATCATTGTTGGACTGCTTTCAACCTCTGTAGGTCTGCAACGCACTTATACACCATACATCATTGTCAGAAATTGGAGCTCATTGCTTATTTTATTACCACAGACAGTGCTCAACCTTGGCTATCTGAGCGGTCTGATCCCAACACCTCTGCTTATTATGCTCACTCTTCCTCTCATTGGCTGGGTGCTCTGGTATCGATACAGGATTGCAAGGGTGGTTGGCCAGTGCACCCTCGCAGCATCTATTGGCCTTGTCGTTCTGGATCTGGTTCTCTCGCTGCTGATCAGCAACTCATTCGATCAGATGTTTGGGCTGTAATCTGGTTCGAAAATCAGGTTTACATGCTCAGGTGATCTGTATGTCTCCAGCACTAAAGCATATCTCTGAAAAGTGGACACCGAATTTCGGATAAAGATACGCAAAAACAAAAGTTAAAGCAGATCAAGCGTTTCAGCTTAAACGCGAACTGCTTTAAAGTCTGTCTGAAGACAAAATCCGGTAAACAAAGAGCATTGGCCTTGCTTACGACTGCTTCTCGGCTAACTCCAGCGTGGCCACATGTTCTGCCGACAGCATACTCTTGAGCTGCATGATAGCACCTTCTTCAGCACCGGCCCCAGCAAATACTGCTGCTGTAAAAGTGACTGGAGCCACTCCCGGAGCAGTGATAATCCGATCAGCAGACACGGCTGAAGCGCTTTCGCGGTATTGCTTAAAGCCGCTATAACCCACCGCATTCTTTTCAAGAAACTCAGCATCATTGGATGTATGTGGCGTGTTGTTAAGAAGTCCTGCACGCGCCAGTGCAAGGGTTCCACCACAGATTCCTGCCACTACACCACCTTCAATATGATGTGTCTTTAGCAACTCGCCAATGTCAGGAGCCTCAGCACTGTCCCAAATGACACCGCCAACGACCACGATTACAGTTGGTGACCAGGCGGCTATCTCCTCCAGTCTGTGAGAGACCAGAGCTGTCAGCCCACCTTGAGACCGGACCTCTCCTGTTTCTGTTGCGAAAAAGCGAATATCAAGCCCATAGAACGCACCGCCGGTACCCGCAATCAGGGCGTATTCCCAATCCGCGAATCCTTCGGTGAGGATCAGAGCAATCTTTGACATGATGGATATCCTTTAAGAAATAAGCAGAAATCGGCGCAAAGGTTAACCTCAATAACCCTCGCAGCATATTGGGTCAACAACATACCAACAGGTGAAAAAGTGCCTTCCTGCAGTTTGATGACTGGCCTGAAATCTTTTTGCCTGAGTGCGGCTAAGCTTGCTCTCATTTCCCAAAGTTCACCAATGCCAGCCAGTGTACGAATATGCTGCGCAGTAAAACCGCTTTTACGTACATCATCTATTTCCGTTAAACATCAATGCAGACAATATGTTCACGAAATTGCTCAATTCTTGCAATGTCATTTTTGACTCATGTCAAATTTTCACTGGCTCTCACCTGATTTTCCGCGCACACTTACCCTTGAGGAAACTTGGGAGGGATGGAATGTCAGAGGATCATCTGGCGGTGTCTGCGAGCGCACAACCTGCGCGACATAAACTGGCGAAACCGATTATTCGCCATGTTACAGTGGAGGATATATCAAGCTCTCTGAAGCTTGGGATTTCAGATTTTGTAAAGGCCCCGGGCATAGGGCTGCTCTTTGGCGGGTTCTTCATGATTGGCGGGGTGCTGGTTACATTACTTTCATTTTGGGTGGACATGAGCTACATCAGTTACCCTTTAGCTTGCGGGTTCCTGCTTGTCGGACCGTTCGCTGCTTTAGGACTCTATGAAGTCTCAAAAGAACTTCAGGCTGGTCAGCGTCCAACCATGAAACATCTGCTCTCTCTGATGTGGGAGTTGCGTCGTGGTGAGATCGCGTGGATGGCGTTTACTGTTATTTTCATCCAGTTCCTGTGGATGTTTAAGGTCCACCTGCTCCTCGCATTGTTTCTTGGGTTACAGGGTTACGGAACCTTCATGCAATTTGCCATGACCATCTTTCAGTCAACGGAAGGTATATTGTTTCTGCTGACAGGTCATCTGGTCGGCGCATTCTTCGCAATTTTGCTCTTCGCAGTGAGTGTGGTTTCATTTCCGCTTCTGCTGGATACGGAGCTGGATTTTGTGACTGCCATGATTACGAGTTTTAAAGTCGTGACAACCAGCCCGGTTATTATGGTGGGATGGGGATTGCTCATTACAGCTATACTGATGCTTTCCATGATCCCGGCGTTTTTAGGTCTGCTGGTCACATTGCCCGTACTGGGGCACACCACCTGGCATCTTTACAAACGCACAGTCAGTTTTGAGGAAACGTAAAACGAAAGAAAGCCGGAGAAGGACGGTCTCCGGCTTTCAATTGCTTCAGTTTAGATTTGAGTAGCCCTAGTCTTCTTCATCCGCTGGCGCTTCATCTGGCAGCGTGTTTTTAAGGCTGTCCTGATAGGCAAGGAAAGACGCCTCATCTTCTTCGGGTGTGCGATAATCCACCTGCGTCAGATAAAGTCCTTCCGGCACAGCAACAGGACCACATGCCGCCCGGTCACAAGCCTCAAGCGCCGCTTTCAAATCATCCTTAGTCCAGCGCCCTTCACCCACCAGACGCAGACTGCCAACCATCGAACGCACCTGATTATGCAGGAAAGAGCGGGAGCTGCATTCCAGAAACACATGATAGCCTTGGCGGTAGACACAAATGCGCTCCATGGTCTTCCATGGGCTCTTCGCCTGACACCTTGTATGCCGGAAGGTGGTAAAATCATGATGCCCCAGCAACACTTGGGCAGCTTCATTCATAGCCTCAGCATCCAGCTCCGGCTTTACATACCATGCCAACCCACGGTCATGTGTCAGTGGTTCCAGACGATTTGCAATCTTGTAGCGGTAATGTCGGCGGATCGCCGAAAAACGGGCATCAAACCCGAGACCAGCCTTCTCGCAGGATAAAATTGCAACAGGATCAGGCTGAGCATGAAAGTTCAGCGCGTTCTTCACTGTTGCGGCAGGCCAGTCCTTCGAAAGATCCAGATGCGCCACCTGACCAGTTGCATGCACTCCGGAATCTGTCCGTCCTGCACCGCCAATCGTTACCGTTTCACCCGTGAAAGACTTGATGGCACGTTCAATAACACCTTGAACGGTCGGCCCGTTATCCTGACGTTGCCATCCGAAAAAGGGGCGGCCATCATAATCAATGGTAATCTTGTAACGCGGCATTCTTGGTCTTTACAGAGGTTGGGCAGGCGAAACCCTGCTGGATTTTTGAGGAATTTCGCGCTGTACTACCAGATAAAAATCAGCAAGGCCAGACCTGCAAGGAGGACCTACTCAAACTCTCTGAAAGGTGTGGCGTAAGTCACTTCAAACGGAAGTTCTTCACGCCCCGCTTGCGTAAACGATAAGGCCATAAATATAGGTCCGGCATAAGGGGCTGAAACTTTTTTCGCCAGCTCACTGTCAAAGCCAAAACGTGTGTAATAGTCTGGCGAGCCAAGCACCAGACACAAATCCTCACCAAGCCCCTGAAGATCATCTAAGGCTTCCTGAATAAGCTTAGAGCCAACGCCTTTCCCCTGCACAGCAGGGTCTACACAAACCGGAGCAAGGCTGCTGATTTTCAGGCGATGCCCATTACCGGTGCCAGTCACACGGGAAAAGGCCAGATGCCCGAGTAGTTTGCCGTCCCTTCCCGTCGCAATGCGTTCAAATACCATGGCACCGCATGCGCGTAACCGCTTTACAAGGCGGCCCTCATTGCTCTGTCCAAATGCTTTTTTAATCAGAGAATGAATGGCAGGCTCATCATCTTTTGAAGGTTCGCGAAGGTGAATTTCAGTTTCATCAAACTGCTCTGTTTCAACCATGTTACCTCCGCTTGTCATTGATCTTCTTAATAAAAGCCTACCTTATTAATCCAGCTCAGGAAACCGTATGTTCTATGCTAAGCTTAGAACCGCGTAAAAATTCATCGGCGTTCATTGCCTTTTTGCCAGCTCTTTGAACCTGAACCAGTTGCACCGCACCCGTACCGCATGCGATGACCAGCCTGTTGCCTTCCGCGACCAGAACCTCACCAGCCGTACCAGTCCCCTCAACCAGAGAGCTGCGCAGAACCTTCACCCGTTCCGGTTTTTTCCCGCCAAGGTCCATCTCACACCATGCGCCGGGGAATGGAGAAAGCCCGCGAATGTGGTTGTGCACTTGCTCTGCAGGAAGCGACCAGTCGATCCGGGTTTCGCTTTTTTGAATCTTCTTCGCATAGGTTACGCCCTCTTCAGTTTGAGGAGTAGACCCAAGCCCCCCACGAGAAAGAGCAGAAAGGGCACGCACCATCAGGTCCCCACCCAGTCCGGAAAGCCGGTCATGCAGTTCGCCAGCGGTCATGTCATCGGTGATTGTAACCGTTTCAGACATGCAGACCGGACCAGTATCCAGTCCTTCTTCCATCTGCATCACCTGAATGCCCGAGGCTTTGTCCCCCGCCATGATTGCACGATTGATCGGCGCAGCACCACGCCAGCGTGGCAGCAAAGAAGCATGCCCATTCAGGCAACCGTACTCGGTGCCTTCCAAAATAGCTTGCGGCAACAACAACCCATACGCCACCACAACAGCAACATCTGCTTCAAAAGCACGGAACCGTTCCTGTTCTTCTTCACTCTTCAGAGACGTCGGCGTGAAAACAGGAATACCAAGACTCTCGGCCGCTTCATGAACCGGCGTCTTCTTCAGCTCCATACCCCGCCCGGCTTTGCGGGGAGGCTGCGAATAACAGGCAACCACATCCCAACCCTGTCCAACAATCTCAATAAGTGTTGGAACGGAAAAATCAGGAGTACCCATAAAGATGACGCGCAATGACATATCTGACCTGCCTGCTGGAGTTCATGTGTTCCCGCCTTAATGCGACAGCAATACGCGCGGAACAAGAAAAAAACATCAAAAAAAGCGGCTCTCCAAAGAAGGCCGCTTTAACATGAAGCAATGCTGGGAAAATCAGGCTTGCTTTTGCTGTTTGATCATCTTTTTAACAATGCGGTCACGCTTTAACCGAGACAGATAGTCGATAAACAAAACGCCGTTCAGATGGTCTAACTCATGCTGAATGCAGGTTGCCAGCAAACCGCCTGCCTCAATTTCTTGTTTCTCACTGTCAATATTCAGGAAGGAGACACGCACCTCACTCGGGCGCTCAACATCCTCATAAATACCGGGAATGGACAAACAGCCTTCCTGATAGACGTTCTTTTCCTCTGAAGACCAGGTGATCTCAGGGTTGATGAACACCATTGGCTTTTTCTCGACGCTGTCGTCTTCTTCGCTCTCACGTTCAGCAACATCCAGCACAAACATGCGCTTCAAAACACCAATCTGGCTGGCTGCAAGGCCAATGCCCGGCGCGTCGTACATGGTTTCAAGCATGTCATCAGCAAGCGTTTTGATCTCATCATTGATGTCTTCAATCGGAGCGCACTTCTCACGAAGGCAGCTCTCCGGGACAAATTTTATTTCGCGAATTGTCATAGTGCTTTTGAAGTTGTTCTCGTTGCAAAGCTGTCCGCTCACCGCAAGGCCCGCTGACATTGGTGTTCTGGCTTCATATCCTTTTATAGGAAATTTGCCAAGTAGTTGACCATAAGCTTTTAGCCAGAGGTATTCCGCAGTTGCTGTGGAGTAAAAATAAAGTATCAGCCTGTTGGCTTTTGAAATATGATCGCTTCACAAAGGAGTTTTATGGAGCCGGCCTGATGTCTGGAACGTTTAAGGGATTAACCCAGGCACAAATTGATAAGCGAATAAGAGAAGGGCGTGGTCAGGGTATAGGCCCAGACTATAAACTCTTTATCTATACACGCGATGTCTCTTCTTTGGGGGGGGCTGTTGCAAACTTTTCATCTGGGCGCAATAGACCTGTGGCTTAGATACAATTATCCAGCGAGCGCCATGAACTGGCGGTAGGCTGGAACACCGTCCTGTTCCAGCTGGTCTTTTCTGATCAGGTGAGCGGTCTCAATACCAGCAACTGTCGCTTAAGCTGAATGAAAGGCCTTGAAGCCCATCATTGGTTTGGTCAGCCTCTTGATAAAGCGGTGATCTTGCTCGATGATATTATTCAGACATTTAACCTGTAGTATGTCAATGAAAGACCACCAATAGCCTGCTAAAGGCAAGTAGAGGTTGTTGTTGTTTAGTCCAGCCCGGTTGGCTCCGCTTTTGTCCATTACCACTTTCTCCGGCAATACATTGCTGCCAATGGCGTTCTCAAAAAACGTAGTCGTTGCCGCTTCATCGCGGGTTTTCGAAAGCATAAAGTCAACGGTATCGCCATGTTTATCAATGGCACGGTACAGGTAAACCCATTCACCTTTCACCTTCAGATATGTTTCGTCCATGCGCCACGAGGTTCCAACTTTTTGTTTTTTCTTCTTGGCTTCGCCTGCAATCAATGGTGAATATTTTACAACCCAGCGATTGAGGGTGGCGTGATCAGCTTGTACGCGGCGGTCCAGCATGATTTCCTCCAGTTCGCGGTAGGAGACCGAATAGCGAACGTAGAAGAAAACAGCATACAGGATCACATCTTTTGGATATTGGGTGCCTTTAAAACTGATCAATGCAGCAAACCTCAAGCCATAAATTCAGAGCAAAACAGTTCTAATTGAAAAAACGGAGCGGAAAACCGATTAAACTTTGCGACAGAACCGTTGATCGGTGAGGAAGACATATCCGTTGCTAAGCGTTGAAACTTGCTTCAAAGTTAAAGTGACATCACCGTAATCTTTACTATATACAGCACCACCATTTCATGAGCAGAAGTGAAAACAGGCGTGCACATCAATTATGAGCACGCCTGTTGGGCTGGTATCTGTGCGACTATAATGTTTCGGAAGATCTACCTCAGATCAGTCAGCGCTATGTGATCCATGTCGGTGAACTCCTGATTTTCACCTACCATTCCCCAGAGCAGAGAATAAGTGTAGGTGCCTGCACCGCCATGAATGGACCAGCTCGGAGAGATCACCGCCTGTTCATTTGTCATGACGATATGGCGGGTTTCTGTGGGCTCGCCCATGAAATGAAACACCACAGAATCATCATCCATATTGAAGTAAAGGTACACCTCCATGCGCCGATCATGAGTATGGCACGGCATGGTATTCCACGTGTTGCTGTGATGGATTTTGGTGATCCCCATAGTCAACTGGCAGGTTTCCACCACAGAAGGCACAATGTATTTGCAAACCGTGCGGCAATTGCTGCGTTCATCTTCGCCAAATGTGACAGATTCTGCGTCCTCAGCTCTGATTTTGCGCGTAGGGTGAGCAGCGTGAGCCGGGCAGCTGTTGTAGTAGAATTTTGCCGGGTGAGCTGGATCCACACTCTCAAACGAAAGCTGTTGCGTGCCGCGAGAAACATAGAGCGCTTCTTCGCGATCAAGCTCATATACAGTGCCATCCAGAGTTATCCGGCCCGGCCCACCGATATTGACAACGCCCATTTCGCGGCGTTCCAAAAAGTAGTTTGCCGCAATTTGCTTTGCCGCATCCCCGCTGATTTCCAGCGATTGATCCAGCGGCATGATGCCACCAAACACGATCCGGTCAATATGCGAGTATGTCATCGTGACATCATTTGGAACAAAGATTTTCTCAACCAGAAACTCCTTGCGCAACCCTGCCGTATCCAGCTGCTTGGCATGTTCTGGGTGAATGCTGTGCCGTACGTCCATAAGAAACCTTCCCGAATTCAATTAGATAACAAATATGAGTGTGACTGATGTCAGGCTGGCACCTGCTCACCTAAAAATGCTTGCACCTGTTTGCGGTAGGGCAGCGGCCCCACAGCTCCATACCCACGCACGGACAAAGCCGCAGCGGCGTTGGCATAACGCAAGCATTTGGTTAGCGGTTCACCTCTGACAACTTCGCTGAAGAACGCGCCAGAGAAGCAATCACCTGCCCCCGTTGCATCAATCGCTTCCACCGGATTTCCTGCGATACGCTCCCGCATCTCCGAAGTGGCGTACATTGCCCCGCCGGGTCCAAGCTTCAGCACTACCACTTTAGCGCCAAGGCTCAGGTAAAAATCGCAGATCGCGTCGGGATCAGACAGGCCTGTCAAAACTTCGGCCTCATCCACACTGGGCATGATGAAGTCGACTTCTCGCGCGATTTCATGAATGATTGCACGTGCGCGGGGCAGGCTCCAAAGCTTGAGCCGCAGATTGGTATCAAAAGACACCTGCGTGCCAGCTTTCTTCGCAATTTCAATCCCTTTAAACACTGCATCGCAGGCGCTTGAACTGATTGCGCAAGTGATGGCAGACGTGTGGAACAATTTCGCCGCTGCGATCTCTTTTGCTGGCATATGATCTGGTGTAATGCGAGAGGCTGCGGAGCCTTTTCGGGAAAACGTGAAATGATGCCCGTTTTCATCATGGGAGATATAGTAGATGCCCGTGGGCGCATCACTATTGCGGGCGACAAGGTCAGTCGCGACTCCTTCCCTATCCCAGAGGCTAATAAATTTATCACCAAATACGTCTGCCCCCAGATGGGTCAGCATGGTAATTTTTGCACCTTGCCGCGCAACGCAACAGGCAAAGTTTGAGGCGTCCCCACCGTATCCACTCAGGTAGTCCGGTCCTTGAGAAGAGTCTGCGTTCACTTGGCTGAATTCAAAAAGCGGCTCACCAAAACTAATGATGTCTGCTGGCATTTTCTTGCTCATTGTTGATTGATTAAAGGATATGGTCAAACGGATGCGTGCTCAGAAAGGTCAGCGACGGCCTGCGCCGCGCCTTTTTGCGCAATCTCGGCAAATCCGGCATAAACGCTGTCACGGAAACGCTCATCAGCCACTAACTCTTTTGGAAACACATCTTCCAGCGCCAGTAAGCCATCGATGAAAGGACGGGACCCCATACCATAACCTGCCGCAATCTCGGAGAGTTTCAGCCGTTTAGGGTCCTGAAAGTCCTTCACCTGATCTGGCGTGCAATACGTGGCGACAAAGTGCATCCAACCCGCTATCCCCAAAGCCAGATGGCGATAGGATGTGCCGTTCTTCAAATGATACTGGACTGAATGCAGCCAGCGCTGAGGCAGTTTTTGTGTGCCATCCGAAGCGATCTGCCAGGTGCGGTGCTTGAGTTTGGAGTTGCTGAAGCGCTCACATAGCATGTCAGCGTACTGAGGCAAATTCACATCACAGGGCACATTAAGCGTTGGGATCTGTTCTTCCACCATCAATCGGCGCAGGGCCTGAGAATAAACCGGATCAGCCATGCAGTCTGAAATAGTTTCTTTTTCTCCTAGGTAGCCAAGATAGGCGAGGAAAGAGTGAGACCCGTTTAATGTTCTCAGTTTCATTTCTTCGAACGGAGCCACATCCGCAACCAGTTGGGCACCAGCGAGCTCCCATTGCGGGCGCCCAGCTGCAAAGTTGTCTTCGATCACCCATTGCCGGAAAGGCTCGCAAACAATACCGTTCGGATCTGGCTGACCACCCAACTGCTCTTTGATGATAGAGCGAGACTCGTCGCTCAGAGCCGGGACGATACGGTCCACCATAGTGGATGGGAAAGAAACGTTCTGTCTGATCCAGACCGCAAGGTTTTCATCCAGCCGGGCAGCAAACTCAGTAACCGCTGTTGCACACAAGACGCCATTATGTGGCAGGTTATCGCAGGACATAACGCTGATCGGACCGTTGGCTAACTCCATGCGCTTTTTCAGGCCAGCTGCAATCAACCCGATGGCTGTGCAAGGCGTATCCGGCGCAGCGAGATCTTTCTTGATCATCTCATTGTCCAGATCCAATTTGCCGTTTTGAACGCAGTAGCCTTTTTCGGTCACCGTCAGCGAAATGATTTTGAGCTGTTCTTCTGCCAGCCCGTCGATCAGCGCTGCAACACCATCACGGGCCACATGCTGCGTCTCACAAACAGCGCCCAGCAGGCGCGTCTGAGTGCCGCTGTCTGCTGTTTCAACCAGAGAGTAAAGGTGGTCGTTAGAGGCAAGGGCATCAAGCAAATCTGCTGTGCCAAACAGTTCAATCACCCGCAGCCCCCAATCGCCACCAGCTTTAGTGAGAGTATCGTGCAGATACAAAGCGCCATGCGCCCGCGCAAAGGCCCCAAAACCGATGTGTGCTATGCGAGGTTTCAGCACGGAACGATCATAGGACGGCTGTTGGATTTGAGCAGGCAGCGCCTGCAAGTCTAGTCTGGTCATTTCAGGGCCTTTGAATAGTCAGTTTGGCTCAGCTCTTGTCGAACAGGCGCATCATTTCAGCGTTGTCGCGCTCGCCCAGTCCGGCAGCGCACAGCAAGCGGTGGACTTCAACCACTTGCCCGGTCATTGGCAGTGGTGTTTTTGTGCGCATGGCAAAGCTTTGCAGGGCATCGAGATCTTTCAGCATATTGTCGATACGGCCCATCGGGGTGTAATCCCGCTCAGCAAACTTAGCCATAAACTCCTGCATGATGGCAGAATCCGCACGGCCTCCTGCTAAAGCTTTAGGAATAACAGTGGGATCAACACCGCCAGCTTCTGCAACTTTCACGGCCTCCGCAACGCCTTGAAAGATCACAGCGCACAGCAGCTGGTTGATGAGTTTGGTGGTTTGTCCTGCTCCATTAGGGCCCATCAGGGTGTAGTTGGCACACAAGTCATCCATCACCGCACGGGAGCGCTCATAGTTTTCTGGTGTAGCACCTGCCATAACGGTCAGAGCGCCCAGCAAGGCTTTGGGTGCGCCACCGGAAAGAGGCGCATCCACCCAACCTGCTCCGCAAGCCTCTGCAAATGCCTCGGCGATCTCTTGGGTTTCCACCGGATCGATAGAAGACATATCGATCACCATCTTGTCCCTGGAAAACACAGAGGCAATGCCATCCTCACCAAGGGCAACGGCTCTCACGATGTTGGCGTGGTTCAGGCTCAAAATCACATAGGTTGCAGCACGAGCAGCCTCTGCCACGTCTGATGCAGCCTGCGCACCTTTTTCCGTCAGCTTGGCCACTTTTTCTGCATCAATATCAAAAACCGTGACTGTGTGGCCAACCTCAAGAAGGCGGGTTGTGATGGCGGTGCCCATGATGCCTGCACCAATTACCGCAACTGTCTGCTTTGTGTGTTCTGTCATCAAACTCGTCTTTCGCTATGGGGATATCTATTTGATTTCATGAGGCTGGAGCTTTGCCCAGTCAAACTCAACGCCAGTTCCGGGCTGGTCTGGTGCCACGGCTTTGTGGCTCTCAACAACCAATGGTCTGTGCGTGTATTCATCTATCGGGAACGAATGCACCTCTATGGAGCCCGCGTTGGTTTGGGCGGATACTAGACTGACATGCAACTCCTGCATGCCATGGCTGCAAACCAGCATGTTTCCCTGTGTTCTCGCCCGCTCGGCCACCTGTAGCCACCCCGTGATCCCGCCGCAGTTTGACGCATCCGGCTGAATATAGGAGAGGCCCGCATGGTTCAGCGCCAACTCAAACTCATGGATGGTGTGCAGGTTTTCACCCATGGCAAGCGGCACGCCGGTCTCGTGTGCAATTTCAGCATAACCCCAGTAATCATCGGGCAGGACCGGCTCTTCAAACCAAGCGATGTTGTAGGATTTGAACGCTAACGCGGCCTTCTTGGCCTGCTCAACGCTAAGTGCATAATTGGCGTCCACCATGAAAGGAACATCAGGGCCAATCAAATTCCGGACCGCAGCAACCCGCTGAACATCCTCCGCCAAATCAGAGCGGCCAACTTTAATTTTTACACCGTTGAAGCCCCGGTCTAAGTAGCCCTGAACGCTGCTAAGCAGCTTTTCGAGAGAGAAGTTCAGATCGATGCCACCGCAGTAAGCTGCGCATTTGTCGCTTGCACCACCTGCCATATACCAGAGAGGCTGCGCCAGTTGCTTGCCACGGATATCCCAAAGAGCAATATCAACTGCCGAGATTGCGAAGGATGCTATGCCACCGCGCGCCACATAATGCACGTGAAACTGCATCTCCTCATAAAGCGCTTCGATACCCGCTGAATCTTTGCCCAATAAAAAAGGCGCAAGATCATCACGGATCATTGCCATAACCGCAGACCCGCCCTTGCCGCCCGTATAGGTATAGCCGATGCCTTTGGCACCGTTTGCAAGTGCTAGCTCAACTGTGATCAATTCAAAATGCGTGTGATTGCCATGTTTTGCATCACTCAGCACTTCTGCCAGCGGTATGCGAAACAGGCGCGGCGTAACCGAGGTGATCGTATTTCTATTGAGCATAGACGAAATCTCCAGAGCCCCATGCGGTGGCGCAGGGCTCTTACTAAAATTACTTTTCCAGAAGTTTGCGATGCACCTTCACCACTGCCTTACGACATTTCACAGGGCCGCTCGGAGCTTCACACAATGGACGGTGCAGCTCACCTGGATAAAAGATTGCAAAGTCGAGTGGAGCCAGTTCGACAAACTTTTCTTCGGCAATGTCCGGCGTAAAGGCGAGATCTTTTTCGCCCAGATAGTCTTCAGAGATGCTCTCGTGTGGCTTGTGGCCATAGCCAATCACTTCAGCTCCGTCCAGTAGCACCTGAATGTCCATATAGTTGTTATGGAACTCAGCTTTGCGCTTGGAGGCTTCTTCTGTTACTCCTTCAACGATCTGGATAAACAGGTCCCGTTCTTGCAGCTCATAAACACCAAGCTCTGGCTTTGTAGCGATGAACTCAGACGCTTTTTCAATGATGGTTTTCAGTGATCCGTCTAGATAAGGAACGATGGCGAGATTTTCCAGATTGGCGCTAAGCATTGGGGCCTCTATTTTGTAAACGAGATCTTATTGTAAGGGGGGTGCCCGGCACGGATGCCGGGACACAGGAGAGAGGTTATTTCAGAAGTGCCTGAATTTCGTTGATGAGCTCAGGGCCATTCTGATCGTTGAACACTTTCCAGGTGTTGCTCACAGCAGAATGCTCTTGGAAGGCCGCTTTGTTCACGTCACGGTTTACTTCCATGCCACGTTTTTCCAGATCAGAGATGAAACCCTCTTCTTTTTCGATAGAGAGATTACGCTGAAAGTTGGTTGCATCCTGAGCTGCTTGCTGGATGATTTCCTGCTGTTCTGGAGTCAACATGTTCCACTTGTTCAGGTTCATAGAAATGAAGACCGCAGAATAAGAGTGCTGAGACAGAGACAGATATTTCTGAACCTCGTCAAAGCGGAAGGAATGTGTCACGTTGATTGGGTGCTCTTGTGCATCTACAACGCTAGTTTCCAGAGCGGTGTAAAGCTCGGCAATTGGCAGCATCTGTGGATTTGCGCCCAGCTCAGCAAACATTGCGTTCAAAGGCACAGAAGTGTTAGTGCGGATCTTGATGCCGTCAACATCAGCAGGCACACGAACTGGACCACGGTTGTTTGTGATATTACGATAGCCGTTTTCAGGGAAGCTCAGACCCTTGAGGCCGAACTTGGACATGTCGTCTAGCATTTTCTTACCAACTGGACCGTCCATCACTTTATAAGCATCCTGACGGCTCGCAAAAATGAATGGCAAGTCAAACACAGCGGTTTCAGGCTGCATCCCGTTCATAATAGCAAGACCAAGCATGCCAATATCGATGATACCTGCACGGGTGCCGTTCAGAATCTGCTGGTCATCTCCCAATTGACCATGCGGATAAACTGCAACTGTAATCTCCCCTTTTGTTTTCTCTTCAACCTGCTTTGCAAAATGTTTTGCAAGTTCGTTCTGCAGATCAGTTGGTGGCGCAGGGTGAGCAAATTTCAGCTCAAGAGCCGAGCCTGCTGTTGATGTTGCCAGAAGCATTGCACCAGCTAAAAGGCCAACCAGTTTTTTCATTTCATTTCCTCCGATTGAAACAGTTCCTGTTGGAACTCAGCCCGAAATCAAGTTCATAGGTACGATGATGATTTCGGGAAATATGGTGAACAGCATCAGCAGCATGGCATAGACAACCACGAAGGGGAGCACCCCAACCACCGCTTTTTCGACACGCAGCCGCCCAACCCCGCAGACCACATTGAGCACGGTGCCCACGGGCGGTGTAATCAAACCGATGCAGCAGTTCATGATGAACATCAGGCCGAAGTATGTTGGATCGATGCCAGCCTGTTTGATGACAGGTATCAGCAATGGCACCAAGATCAGCACAGTCGGTGCCAGATCCATAACCATACCGATGGCCAGTACCAGCAGCATGATAACGAACATCAGCAGACGCGGGCTATCAATGAACGGGCTGAGCATCGAACCAAGCTGTTGTGGTAGTTGTGCAGTGGTTATGACCCAGGACGCCACCATGGCACAGCCCACCAGGAACAAGATCATTCCAGCAGATTTTCCAGACCTTACAATAGCCTCATAAAACTGCTTGAGTGTCAGCTCGCGATAGATCACAAACGATACAAAGATGGCGTAGACCGCAGCCACAACAGCCGCTTCAGTTGGCGTGAAGATGCCAAAGCGAATGCCAACGATAATGATGAAAGGTAGTACCAGCGCCCAGAAGCCATCTTTCAAAGCTGCCCGGCGCTCTTCTTTACTGGCTTTTTCATGTGCTTCCAGCGTTTCGTGACGCATCATCCAGCGCCAGACCATCATCAGCGAAAAGCCCATGATGAGACCGGGGAAAATCCCGCCCATAAACAACTTGGAAATGGAGATGTTACCAGCAACGCCCACCAGAATGAGTGGCACGGACGGCGGTATGACCGGCGCGATGATACCACCAGCTGCCAGCAGACCTGCAGAGCGGCTTTCTGGATAGTTGGCATCGCGCATCATGGGCAGTAACATGGCACACAGCGCTGCTGCATCCGCTGTGGCAGAGCCAGACAAGCCAGCCAGCACAACAGAGGTGAAGATCGCCACATAACCGAGGCCGCCTTTCATGTGCCCCATATAGGCCATTGCAAGACGCACGATGCGTTTGGACAAACCGCCCGCTGACATAACTTCGCCAGCCACGAGGAAGAACGGGATTGCCAGAAGTGGGAAGCTATCCACCCCGTTGACAAGGGCCACAGCCAGAATATCGGAAGGCATCAGCCATCCATTGGCAAACAACCCCATATGTAACATCAGCCCGAGAGCAGAAAGCAGCAGAGAAAAGGCGACTGGAACACCGAGCGCGATACCGCCCAGCAAAAGACCAAGGAAGATTACGAGGGTCATTTGGTTTCCTCTTCTTCAACGCGATCCGCACTAATGACGAAGAAGCGATGAACAGCGATCAGCCCCATAAAGATGCCGCCAACTACACCCGCCAAATAAAGAACGGCAACGGGAATGCGGCTGAGAGGAAGCTTGTTGTAGTAGTTCATGCCCACCTGGTTCCATGCCCCCCAGATCAGCATCATGCAGCACACGAAAATGAGCAGCCAGATGAAGCGGCGCAGGATAATCAGAACAGTTGGAGGCAGGATGTTTTCGATGAGGCGCAGTTCAAGGTGGTCGCGCTGTCTTAAGCAGATAATGGAGCCACAGAACGTTACCCAAACAAACAGGAGACGAGAGACTTCGGCCGTAGATAAGATACCGCTATTAAAGCCATATCGAAGCACCACGTTTACAAACACCAGCGCTATCATCAAAAGCATAGCAGCGGTCATGAGAACGTTCAGCCCCTCCCAAAACCAGTCTACGAGTTTTCGTAGAAATTCCATTACTGTTTCTCCCATGGTGCGGAGCGTGATGATTTGAGTACTCCCCCTCACAACCATCAAAGGGCCCGCAGCAAATGCTCATTAAGGCCGCGCAGGCCGCCTCAATGCTTAAGTAAAAGATCAGGAAACAAGGAAATCGTAGACGGGCTTAGCGACAGCGACACCGTTCTCGAGAGCATCTGCATAGTAATCCACCTGCGGCTCGCCTGGCACTTTCACCTGATCGAAGCCTTGCGCTGGTTTCACCCCGTGCAGCTCCTGCACCATCTGTGCCATCAGCTGACCATAACCGGCAGTGCCGAACTTGGCCGGATCAATCACGATAATCATGGAGACCAGCTTGCGCATCTTTTCGTAATCGCCATACATCGCATTGATATGCGGGCCGAAGTTTGCGTTCATCAAAACGCCGGTCAACGCATCAATCGCCAGAGCAATGCCATAGCCCTTGTGTTCACCAAAATGTGTCAGGCTGGCAAACTTGTCCGGGTCAGTTGTAAAAGCCCCATTTTCGTCCAGCACTGTGCGTTCTGGCAGTGTGCCGCCAACTTCACGTGCATGCAGCACTTTGCCAAATGCGATGGCTGAGGTCGCCATATCCACGATGACCGGTGCCCCATCTTCAACAGGGAAACCAAAGGCAATCGGGTTGGTTCCAAAGAACTTCTCTGACCCGCCAAACGGAGCCACTGCAGAATCTGTCTGTGCCATCGCGATGCTGATGCAGTTTTCTTTCGCCGCCATTTCAGAGAAATAGGCCAACGCGCCACAGTGCGAGGTGTTTTTGACTGTGACAAAGCCAATGCCAGTTTCTTTTGCCATGGCAACCGCAGCTTTTGTGGCCGCAATCATCCCGGAATGGCCCATGCCATCATCTGAGTCCAGCACAGCTGCGGACTCGGAAATTTTCCCCAAAGATATCTTTGCCGCTCTGTTCATACCGCCACTGGTCAAGCGCTTGCAATAATGTTCAACCCGCATCACACCGTGAGAACGAACACCGTGTGAATCGGCATAAACCAGTACATCCGCCACTTCCTGAGCGGACTCTGCATTCAGTCCGGCACCTGTGAGCTTATCAATCGTGAGCTTTTTCAGGTCATCAACTTGAACAAGTATATCTGTCATTTCTTTACTCATTATTTGAACTGGATAATGCCTTTGATGAGCTCTCCATCACCCACCACGTCCTGCTCATAGGAATGGCCGATAGTGTCGAAGTCATAGGTTCGGTTGTGCAGGAAGCGCTCATGTAGCACCCCGCTCTCAAGTAGCGAGATCACATAGTGAAAGTCTTCGATCGTGGAGTTGCGACTGGACAGCAAGGTAGTCTCTTTGCGATGGAACGTCGGATCATCGATCTGCAAATCACCAATGTAGAGCCCGACAAACACCAGTGTTCCACCCGCCGCCATAATGTTGACGGCGTTCGACATGGCAGGTTTACTGCCCGTTACATCAAACACCACGCCGGGCAGTTGCCCGCCGAAGGCAACCTTCAGATGACCTTCGTAATCGTCCTGCGATGCATCAACTGTCTCAACACCGAGGCTGGTTTTGATGTGGTCCAGCCGTGACTGGCGTACATCTGCCACGACAACACGCGCGCCTTTGGCTTTTGCAATGGCTGCGACGCCAATGCCGATTGGCCCTGCGCCAACCACAAGCACCGCATCGCCCCCATTCACATTGCCTCGCCGTACTGCATGAGCACTAATAGTGAATGGTTCAATGCACGCTGCTGCAACATCAGAAAGACTTTCAGGAACTTTCAGCAGGTTGCGCTCTTTCACGGCCAGATATTCGGAAAACCCGCCATCCTGATGCACGCCATAAAGCGAAGCGCTTTCGCAACAATTAGTCTTACCAGCCTTACAGGCAACGCATTCGCCGCAATAAGTCACTGGCATAACGACAACGCGGTCGCCCGGTTTGACACTGCCACAAGACACACCGGGTTCTTCAACCACACCGCAGATTTCGTGTCCCAGAACACGCGAATAGTTAAAGAACGGCTGCTTGCCCGTATAGGCATGGATATCAGTACCGCAAATGCCAATGGTGCGAATCTTAAGTACCGCTTCGTCAGCCCCAGGGATCGGCTTTGGGCGGTCTTCATAACTCATGTTGAAAGGCTTATTACAAATCAGTGTTTTCATTGCTCGCATTGCCGATGTGTTCAGGACACACCTCTCCTGTTTGCACAAAGCATCCGCCTGTGCATTCACGGTATCGATTCATCATTTCGAGATGCGCTTTGGTCGCTTAATCAGAGAGTTACGAGGAAGCTAGACCAAAGACGCAGGTTAG
Organism: uncultured Pseudovibrio sp.; assembly: GCA_947496145.1. Taxonomy (GTDB): domain Bacteria; phylum Pseudomonadota; class Alphaproteobacteria; order Rhizobiales; family Stappiaceae; genus Pseudovibrio. The sequence goes on along the minus strand of CANMBS010000009.1, from coordinate 32,631 downwards.
AGGCTGTTACCAATAGCTTCCTGTTCTTTGACAGGTACGCTAAGATTTAAAAATTGATCGCTTTTCAGCTTTTTTTGTTGCAGTCCAATCAAATGAATTTGGCTGGACCAATTTTTGTATCGGTATGACCACACTACATCTGATATACCGTTTCGCAATATGTATTACTACTTATTTTTTGGTTTTTGGGGAGTGAAAATGGGTATTACCAGCTACACTACGCCGTTTCAGCACGCATTTCTGCTTCCATCTCTGTGAAGTTTATGATAATTGGTTGGACCAAATAAAAGAGAATAATGACAAGTTGCGGTGCACCTCATGGTCAACAAATCCAAGCGGCTCTATCAAGAGCTGGCCCAGCACTTAAAAGCAGACCTCACGAGTGAAAAACTGGCAAAACCAGGCGAAAAACTGCCAGCAGAGCGCGAACTCTCTGAAATGTATTCAGTGAGTCGGACCACAGTGCGCGAAGCGTTGATTATGCTGGAACTCAATGGCGTTGTGGACGTGCGCAAAGGTGCGGGAATCTTTTATCTGGACCACCCGGAAAAAGACGCTCTGTTTCATTCCGCTGCAATCGGCCCTTTTGAACTTCTTCAGGCGCGACAATGGTTTGAGAGTTCAATTGCAGAGCTGGCTGCCAAGAACATCTCAAACAGTCAGCTCAAGGAACTTAAAGACCTGATTCTGCCCGGTCCCTGCGACGATGATGGCGACAGACGCATTCACTTTCTCATCGCAGAAGGTACCCATAACAATATGATGATCAAGACTGCCTATGAGCTGTGGGAGGCGCGCCAAACTGACATGTGGGGCCGCATGATTGGCCGAGTCACTGATCTGGATGCTGTGCGCCAAACTTGGCATGAAGATCACCAGCACATCATGCACGCTCTCATGCGCCGTGACTCCAAAAGCGCCCGCCGCAGCATGTGGCAGCACCTGGAAAACGTCAAAAATGTCCTGTTCGAAGCCTCCGACATCGACGACCCGGAGTTCGACGGATACCTGTTTGTTGAGTAATCATCAGCATAAGTGGATTGATCCAAGGAAAGTGAAGATCTCTTTTCTGCCTCTTGAATGCGATTGAAGGGGTATGTTGATGGGGTGTTGTCACGTTAACTCGATTTTGCTAGCAAAATCCTCCCAGCAAGCACAGTTCAGGCGTTGATCATTGCCGCCAGCTTCCATTGAGCAAACCCGTTGATACGATGAAGGTGAATGTCGATTGCGGAACGTTGGTGGTGAGGTGGAACGAAGAGATTGCGCAGGCCAGAGAAGACTGCCAGAAATCTTTGAAGCTGACCCGGCGACTTGAATTTTTGCATGGCTCGCTCTCGTTTTCGCAAGGGCAAATGCGAGTTCTCTGCTCGATTGTTTAAGCCCTTGTGGCTGCGGTGCTCGACAGCCGGCATCACCTTGCGCTTCGCTGCTCCATAAGAACCAAGCTTGTCGGTGATCATCCGCTTTGGAGCAACGCCTTGCTTCTTCAAAAGGCGGGCCAGCAAGCGCTTCGCAGCCTTGGTATTGCGCCGTTTCTGAAGGACCTCATCCAGAATGTAACCATCCTGATCAACGGCCCGCCACAGATAGTATCACTGGCCCTGTATCTTGATCACAACCTCATCAAGATACCAGATATCCGTGCTTTGTGCTCTTTTGCATCGCAACTGACGAGTGTAAGCTGGGCCAAACTTGATCCCCCACTGGCGGATGGTTTCATAGGTTAGGATTATGCCGCGCTCCAGCAGCATCTCTTCGACCTCGCGCAGGCTGAGGGAGAAGCGGTGATAGAGCCAAACAACATAGGAGATAATCTGCGGCGGAAAACGGTGGCGTTTGTAACTGATCGGAGCAGAAGGCATGTTGGCCAACTACCAATCGGAACTGGAGCCAACGTTAACTTGATAACACCGTTTTATCGCAGGAGAACAAGATAGGCTGATTCGGCCTGTGAGAGTGACCCTGTAGGTGAGTTTCATCACGTATTCGTGAGTTTTTACATAGAAGAGAATTTGATACGTGTACCTCACAAAGGGTATCTGTTTCTAAGGCTGACCTTTACTGAGAAAGCGTGATTTAATATTTAGGAAATAACATGAAAAAGAATCTCACTTCTGCTATTTTGAGTGCAGCAGTCCTTTCGTCTGCGATAGCGGCTCAAGCAGCACAGCGTGATATTGTGACGTATGATGCAGCTGCTAAGGGTGTAGCTGCCTGTGTGAAGCTGGCCTCTGAAAAGGACTGGGCTGTTTCTGTGGTGGTTGTTGACCGTGGTGACAATGTTGTCTCTTCTGCCCGGATGACAGAAGCGCTTTCTGCCTCTTACACCGGCGCGTCTTTGAAAGCCTCCTCGTCTTTGGCATGGGCTATGCCAACAGGTGCGATTGAAGGCTTTGTTGCGGACAAGCCTCAGTTTCGTGCATTTCCGGGTTTGTTGACTATTGAAGGCGGTGCACCTGTGATGAGTGCTTCCAAAACGCTGATTGGTGCTGTTGGTGTCGCAGGTAGTAGCCCATCCAACGATGCAGCTTGTGCAGCCGCTGCTGTAGATGCAATGGCTGAATAACCCAGTCTTTCCTTGATTGACCTGCTCCTCCTAATTTCCACCAATTTGTGATAGGATTCTACCTAACATTGAGGTGGGATATGAAGCGTTCGCATTTTACGGAAGAGCAGATCATCAGCATGATCAAGGAACAGGAAAGTGGTGCTCCAACAGCAGAAGTCTGTCGCAGGCATGGGATCAGCACAGCATTGTTTTACAAGTAATGGTTTAAATAATGAGTCGCACTTGGAAATAGCGCGCACCCGCTGATATAACAAAAACGCAGAAGTCGTGTTATGATGCCGCTCACAATCAAATCGGATTCTGTCGCAAAGTTTTCATCTAGGCGCGTAGACCTATGGCTTAGATACAATTGTCCTGTGAGCGCCATGAGTTGGCAGCGGGATCTGCAGTTGCTTTTGTCGGCTAAACGGAGCGTGTCTTCTGCGTCAGAGATGTCCCCTTAGCCTCCTTGGTTATGTCACTGCCTTTCGTTCTGACTGAACAAGGCGGTGCATGTTGCAGACCAGACAGGCGAGCCCGGTTTTCATGGTTGTCCGCGCCTGTCCAACGGAGCGGATACATAATCCCATCACTTGTTTTTGGTAGGCAAAAACATGCTCCACTGGTGCCCTGTGTTTTGATTTGATGATGTTGCCCCGGCGCACATTGGCGGACATCGATTTGCCTTTGGGCTTTCGGCGATAAACCTGAGAAACAAATCCATTGGTCTGCATAAAACTCTCGTCTGCCTGGAGCGATAGGCGCTGTCCGCCCAGACCTGTGAGCCGGTATTGGCCTTGTCCAGCAAGCCCCGCCGTAATTGCCATGTTATCATGGCTGGCTGCGTCTGTGACCAGCCATTTGCGAACGAAACGGTAGCCTTTATCGATGCTGGTGTGGGCTTTGTATCTAAAGTGGGGAATGACAATATCCAGATGCTTGCTGCTATCCCTGCGCCGACGCGCCTTGCCGAACTGCACTGTCCAGCGGGCATGGGTATCCTTCTGGCGCAGTTTGGCTTTGTTCTTGCGCCATTGTTTGAGAATACAGCCTTGTTTGAGATCGTTGCGTTATGTGCGCAAGGCACGAGAGGAGTGGCTTGAAGCACGTCAGCCGTTCATGTAACGTATGCCAGAACAGACTGTGTTTATTGATGAAACCTGTGTCAAAACCAACCTGACACGGCTGCGTGCACGAGCTGCGAAGGGAAAGCGGGCTTATGACAAAGCTCCCTTTGGCCGCTGGCACACCCAGACCTTTATCGCCGGGCTCACCCAGAACGCCCTGATTGCTCCCTAGGTGATTGAAGGGCCGATGGATGGCAAGGCGTTTACCACCTACATTGAAACGCAGCTTGCCCCGCAATTGGCGCCTCGCACTGTGGTTATTCTGGACAACCTATCCACCCATAAAGTGGCCGAGGCGGCTTGCGCACTCAAACGCCATCAATGCTGGTTCTTATTCTTGCCACCATACTCTCCAGACCTTAATCCCATTGAGATGGCGTTCTCTAGGCTCAAAAGTCAGTTGCGGCGAATAGGGGCGCGAACATTTGATGCTTTGAGCGGCGCTCTGCGCGAAGTCTGTGATCTCTTTACACCGCAAGAATGCTGGAACTACTTCAACGCCGCAGGATATGCTCCAACATAAACGCTCACCGCTTTAGTTCTTTGCTCGCATCCTCATGTGGTCCTGACAGTGAATGCTGATCCCGAAATTCCTTGATTCAGCGGTTCAGGGTCGCACACCCCACACCCAGATCAGCGCCAGTTTCAGGAATGTGCCGACCACTTACTTCTGCCAGTTGCATCGCTTCCCGCTTAAACTCTTGCCTATAATGTTTGCGTCCATGAAGTCCTCTTGATCTTAACGGATCAGGAGGTTCTTCACTTTTCCTCAGCCAATCCAAAGGCGATCAATTCTGAATTTAGAATTTGAGCTCGCAACAGCCACGTTTTCCCAGCCTCCTTTTACTCAATATTTCAATTAAATCATAGGTATGTTATGTGATTTGCAATGGCCCTCGATAATGCTCAATATATGTTTGTTATAGATACTTATTATGTTTCCTAATTTTCCTCCCACAGTTGCTGTGGAAGGAAAATAAAGTTTCATCCCTCAAATTCTGAGAAGTAGAACTCTACAAACGGTATTTTCACCCTCCAACCTCTTGTCATTGCGTCCTAGGGTTGAGACTCATAACCAGTAACAGATGACAGCCACAAGGCAGAGCGCGGAGAGGAAGTTCTGAGCTTTTCGATCATACCGTGTTGCAATCCTGCGGAAGTCTTTGATCCTGCAAAACATACGTTCAATGGCATTGCGATCCTTGTAAAGGACTGGCGAGAAGCAGTTTTCTATTGGCTTTGGGTGGGATGTTTGGAACTGCACCGTGCTCCTCGATTTGCTTGCATAAAGCGTTGCTGTCATAGGCTTTGTCCGCATGCAGCATACGGCACTCGGGCAGCTTCTCCAGTAACAGTTTTGCCGCAGAGCAATCAGCCACTTGACCGCCTGTCAACAGAAAGCCAAGAGGGCGGCACTCAGCATCAGTTAAAGCATGGATCCTGGTTGTCCGGCCACCACGTGAAGGCCTATGGCTTGGGTTTCCTCCCCCCTTTACCGCCAGCAGCACTGCGATGTGCTTTAACTGCGGAGCTATCAATCATGACATGTGCAGGAGGACCACCAGCACTCGCCAAAGCCTGAAATAGCTCTTCCCAAATACCTTTTTCAGACCAACGAACAAAACGATTATAAAGCGTCTTTCTGGGGCCATAAAGCTCAGGAGCATCAACCCAGCGACACCCAGATTTCAAAACATGAATAATACCACTGATGGCACGCCTATCATCAACCTGCGGCTTGCCTCGTGTATCGGTTGGAAGATACGGCTTTATCTGATCGAACTGTGCTTGCGAAAGCCAAAAATGCGAACCTGACATCAAACTCTCATGTTGGAGAGCTTGAATCACAACTCAACTCAAATACCAAACACTTTTATAGGTCTTGAGCCTAAATCACGATCAGAGATCCTACATTGCAGCTTTAGGAAGATCTCTACCGTGATGCTTGCTTCAGAACGGTATTCTTTGTTGATTCAAATATTCGCTCGCCACGACGGTGAATGCTTGACATAGCACATGGCCCTGGAGGACGGAGACCCAGATATCGGAGGACGACAGGGCCATGATTGAGGAACCGGCTGGTGTCTGAAAATACCGTTTGCAGTTATGTTTTAATAAATATACCAGCATAACACCGTTATTATTGATCTTCATGGAGTAAGTATATGAGATATAACTTAGATTCCCATGATGAAGCGTCTTATGTCTGCGTATTCTCAAAATAAAGTATCATCCTGTTGATTGCTGATATATGATCGCTTCACAAAGGAATTTTGTGGAGTCGGCCTGATGGCTGGAACGTTTAAGGGATTAACCCAGGCACAAATTGATAAGCGAATAAGAGAAGGGGGCGGTCAGGGTATAGGCCCAGACTATAAACCCTTTATCTATACATGCGATGTCTCTTCTTTTGGGGCGGTCACATCGTTTGTCAGGCGCAACGTGTGGCCGCATGACCTCCTTCTCTCGGACCTTGAGCTAGCGGGTTTTCTTATTCTGGACTGGTCTTCCAACACTATCGATATTCGAGAGCAATTTCCGATGCGAACGGAAGATACTGTTCACATCGGTGCCGAGCTGGGTGTTGTCCATGGCAAGTTTCAAGATACCCCTCAGGTGCTGACCAGTGATTTCTTGGTTAGCTTCGAAGATTGGCATTTGCCAGAAGTCGTTCTGCAGGCCAAATACACCAGCGATCTAAAAAAAGCCTCAGACAATCGAGGGGTTGATGATCGAAAAATGCTACTGGGAGGAAAAAGGCATTCTGTGGCAGATTGTTACCGAACGCGAAATTCCTAAAACAGTATTTGTAAATATTCAATGGCTTTATTCCTCAGAGGACTATTCTGAGGTAGGTGATGGTCAGGTAGAGCAATATAAAGATCTCTTCGCACAAGAGTTGCAGCGTTCTCCCGATCAGAAAATTACCGCTATTGCTCAGCGAGTTGACCAGGCTTATGGTCTCGAAATTGGAGAAACCTTGAGATGGGTTAGGGGATTACTCGCAGAGCGCCGCTTTACCTTCGATCTCAATGCCCCTTTTCGCGAGCTGAAATCCAGCGACATTCAGCTTAACGATGCGTTTGCGCATCTGGAGGTGAGACATGCTTCCAGTTAATCAGGTGTTGAAACGCGGAGAACAGCTTTATTGAATAGTTTGGAGCTCTCAATCCGTTGCTACCTGGATTGATATCGAGGATTCGATGGCGTTACCTACTTCAGTTCCGATATGTGAGCTGGAGCAAATGCTGGTAGATGAAGAGATTTAACCGGTTGAGGATCCTTATCTAGAATCTGTTATGCGAGCCGTTGATGAGGACAGTTCTGAATGGAATAAAGAAGGAGAAAACTTGGCGGGCATGACTATCGCCTGGATGCGAGCTTAACGCTTAGCGACTTTACGCGGCATATTATAGCATCCGTGCTGTACCACAATAACTATCAGGTCATGAGTAAGTATGATCGGGCAGAGGGGGGTCTGATAATCTGCCTGCTGTGCCTTTGGAGGTCTGGAACTGGGGGCTCTACAATATTACGGGACGATTGCGATTAGCGCTCACAATGTTGGTTCACATAAACCTTTTGCCACATGACTATGCGACGATTTCTGATCGTGGTGTTCGTTTGTTTAGCTGCTTTTACTCCAGCAAAGAGGTTATTCAGGAAGGTTGGTTCCATCGCGGACTGGATAACAGGCCATCGAAGGTCCTTGTTGCCTATGATCCCCGTAATGCCAACTACATTTATATTCGGCCCAACGGTTCCCTGAAAGATTACTGGATTTGCCAATTGTCCGAGTTCAGCTGACGGTTTCTTTTTCTCCCACAGTTACCCCTGTTATTTCAAGGGTGTGGGTTGCAGTGCACTCTTGAAAGCTGAGAGGTATCGCAGGTTTAGAAAATGTTCTATGTTTGTTTCATGGATCAGACAGTTTTCTCATATGGTGCATTCAACTTCACCTCTCTTCAGGTTTCCGCCGTCGGAGCCGGGCTTTTCTTGCTGCTTTTGCTCATGTGGATCACAAGCTTGCAGAAGAAACTGCGTAAAGCGCGTGGTGCGAGCGCCAGCGAGCAGAAAAAGGTACAGGACACAGAAGCAGCGCTTGCTGAGCTGGTGCGCTCGCAAAGTGAAATGACCGGGCGCATGCAGACCATGGCGGAGGTGTTCGGCTCGCGCCAGTCTGACCTGATGCGAGTGGTGAATGACCGTCTGGACGGGCTTGGCAAAACGCTGGGTGCATCTGTGCTGGAAACCCATCGCCAGACCCACGCCAGCCTGACAGGCTTGCAGGAGCGCATGGCCCTTTTGGACAAAGCCAACAAAACCATGGGCGAACTGGCAGGGCAGGTGACCGACCTGCAATTGATCCTGAATGATAAGCAATCCCGCGGGGCCTTTGGTCAGGGCCGTATGGAGGCAATCATTGATGATGCCTTACCCGCCACCAGCTTTACCTTTCAGGCCACCCTCTCCAATCGCTCCCGCCCGGATTGCCTGATCCACATGCCAACAGGCGCACCACCACTGGTGATCGACGCAAAATTTCCACTTGAGGCTTTTGCGGCAATAAAAGATGCAGAGACCAAGCAAGAACTGAAAGAGGCGGCAAATCGGTTTCGCAAAGACATCTCAAAGCACCTTGAAGACATTGCCAGCAAATACCTGCTTCCCGGAGAAACGCAGGACACCGCTCTCATGTTCGTCCCCTCTGAAAGCCTGTTTGCAGAAATACACGAAGGGTTCCCTGACCTGACACAGAAGGCACATCGCCTGCGGGTGGTTATTGTCTCACCCTCTTTGCTGGTGCTGGCCGTGCAAGTCATCCAGTCAGTTCTGCGTGATGCGCGTATGAGAGAGCAAGCACACCTCATTCAGGCCGAAGTGGGCAAGCTGTTACTGGATGTGGGCAGGCTGACAGAGCGTGTCTCAAAGCTGCAAACTCACTTCGCGCAAACCAATAAGGATCTGGATCAGATCGTAATTTCTGGCGACAAGATCAGCAACCGTGCGCGAAAAATTGACGAAATGCAGCTTGGTGGAAAGGGGAGGTCTCCAGCATATGAAACTGTGAAGGAGGCACCCAGAGCCCCGCAACTGGCAGAGGATGAACTGCCATCACCGTTTCAGTTTAATCGGTGACTCTTTGAGACCTCAGAGCGTGGTCGCGGAAGGCGGCAACGCCGTGTAATTGAAATGGCAGATCTCAGTTTGCAATATTGCCAGCTACAGGCTTACGAGCTTCGTTACCTGATGCCAGCTTTATGGAGTAAACTCCTGAATCTGCCATCTCTTTTGAAAGTAGATGATCAAAGCTTAAGGCCGTTGTTTATCACAATCGTTGATGATGGAACTGCGTTTACGACTGTTTGCAAAGCCATGCACGCCTTTTCACTGGCTTCTACCAGAGAAGCGATTTGGGCAGGATCTTCGTCAGATTCAATTATGATAGCTGTTTCCAGACCTTTTGACAGGCCCAGCATTTCAGCACCTTCTTCTGCTGTCATTCCCGGGATGCGCGACTGAAACTTCATTTTCTGCTCAAGCCTGATGGACGAGATTTTCAGGCCGCGCGATGTTGCAAGGCCGTGAATGTGAGTAAGCAGGCAAAAGCCAATTCCAGCCGCCAGATAGGACAAGGGTGCCGGAGCTGTGTCCGAACCGCCGATGGACGTTCCTTCGTCACATGCAAGTTCAAAAGCGCCAAATCCCGGTACGTTGGGTTGAACCACTCCTTTTTTTAGAAGACCTTCGCCAGAGAGTTCCGCGATCAGGTCCACTTCGAGTTCAAGCCCTTCCTTAGATTTTCTAATCTTGTCCCAGGTGAGATACTGAGGAGAGGGCAGTGCAGGCGCACGCTTAATGATGGGGGTTGCGGCAACGTTACTATCAAGCATTCTTACCTCCTATATGTACGATACCGTACCGTACACATAACAGTTAGATTCCCTCTTTGTCAAGTTGAGTAGCCTCCCAGTATTTATGGGGTTAATGAGAGGCTAATTTAGGGGGTATATGCCTTTATAAGGTACCGTACACATTCTTTGACATGTGTTTCTATCTGCTTGGCAGAAGGGCGCACCTGTACGCCGAGCAAAAGTGCAAGGTGAGTATCTTCTCTGAGCATACCCATAAAGATAGCCGCCGCCGCATCAGGGTCTTTAACAGCCAGAATTCCCCGATCCTGAGCAAGAGTGAGCTGTTGGGCAATACTTGCCGTGGCTCGCTTTGGCCCCAACTGAAAAAACGTTTTGCTGATATGGGCTGCCCGACCTGCCTCACTGATAATGACCCGCCACAAACCCAGTGTCTTATCCGAGTAGATCATAGTGAGCAGGGTCACTCCAAAGGTAACCAGTGTGTCTTCCAGTTCCTGCCGAGAACCACCGTCATCATAAGTGTCGAGAGACTTGATAGAAAGAACAGGCCCTTCAGATATATTGCTTACGATTTCAGCAAGTATGGCTTCCTTGTTTTTGAAATGGCGATAGATCGTGGTTTTTGAGGTACGGGCACGGCGGACGATTTCATCCATGGAGGTGTTCGAGTACCCAAGCTCAAGTATGGTATCTGTCGCAACCTCTAAGAGTTCTTGCCTGCGTTTTTCACCACGAGATACTCTTGCCGTGTTCTGCATTGGATCCTCAGTTCGCTGAATATAATACGGTACAGTATCTTACACATTGTAAAAATATAATAGGATTTACACTCTCACGGTGCGGCTAATTCATGCATTTTTGATTTGCCTGGTCCTATCTATGAGGAATGAGCTGGTTTAAAACAACTTCAGTGAGAGTTCTGGGATAAGCACGAACTGAGGATGAATATGGCACACCCTTTCCATCTGGCATTTCCAATCGATGATCTGGAGCAGACCAAAGCGTTTTATATGAATATTCTCGGCTGCAGGCAGGGCAGGGAGCTGGAAGGCAAGTGGGTTGATTTTGACCTTTTCGGTCATCAGATGTCCGCGCACTTGCGCGCAAAATCACAAAAATCAGTTGGAGTCACTGGTATGGTTGATGGCGACGCAGTTCCTGTTCCTCATTTCGGTGTCGTATTGCCCATGGATGAATGGAAAACTCTTGCAGACCGCCTGAAAGCGATCAAAGACGTTAAATGGTTGCTGGAGCCGAAGATAAGATTTGAGGGGCAGCCGGGAGAGCAGGGAACATTTTTCATCGCAGATCCCTCAGGTAATGCTCTTGAGTTCAAAGCCTTTGCCAGTGACACTTCTCTTTTTGCAACTGAATAAACATCATAGACAATATTAGAGTGATCCCATGGAATTAATTGAAGCAATTCATACAACACAAAACACAGTCTCTTCAGACAAGCTTAAAGTCGCGCTGGCGCAGATCGCCCCGGTTTGGCTGAAGCGTGATGAAACGCTGCAAAAAGTAGCCGCAGCAGTAGAGATGGCAGGCAAACAGGAATGCCAGCTCGTAACTTTTGGGGAGGCTCTGGTTCCCGGTTATCCATTCTGGATTGAACGGACAGACGGTGCCCGCTTCAACGACCCAAAGCAAAAAGCAATTTATGCTGAATACCTTGAGCAAGGCGTTGTTATCGAAGACGGTCACCTCGATGCAATTTGTGCTTTGGCGAAAAAATACAATATCTCAGTCTATCTGGGCGTGATGGAACGCGCCGCCAACAGAAGCGGGCACAGCCTATACTGCACATTGGTCTACATAAATCAGCAGGGTGAAATTGGTTCCGCCCACCGCAAACTACAACCAACTTATGAAGAACGTCTCGCGTGGGCGCCGGGTGATGGGCATGGTTTGCGTGTGCATCCGCTGGGTCGTTTTACGGTTGGTGGCCTTAACTGCTACGAAAACTGGATGCCATTATCTCGCGCAGCACTGTACGCGCAAGGAGAAGACCTGCATGTTGCTGTATGGCCGGGCGGTCTCCACAACACCGAAGACACCACTCGTTTTGTTGCTAAGGAAAGCAGAAGCTATGTGATCTCCGTCTCCGGCCTCATGCGTCCAGTAGATTTTCCTGAGGACACGCCAGAACGGGCGGAGATTTTGGAAAACAGCGCTGAGTTTCTCGCAAATGGAGGTTCATGCATCTCTGCGCCGGATGGGTCCTGGGTTGTTGAACCGCAAGTCGGCAAAGAAGTTCTGATTACCGCTGAACTGGACCACGCTGTCGTGAGAGGCGAACGTCAGAACTTCGATCCGACAGGACATTACAGTCGCCCCGATGTAACGCGCTTGGTCGTTGATCGCACACGCCAGCAACTTGCTGTTTTTAACGACTCTCAATAAAACCACAGGTTGAAACGATTAATTGAGAGGGCACATCGTGAACGTTATCTTATCGCTAAAAAACTTCAACCAGGCTGAGTGGATTGACCGTTTGCAGCCGCTCCTCCCAAACCGGAAAGTCGAAGGGTGGGATGAAGGGGTGTCTGAGCCAGATCAGGCGTCCTTTCTGCTCGCCTGGAAACCAGATCCTGCCGTATTTTCTAAACTGCCTAATTTGAAAATGATTATTTCACTTGGGGCAGGGGTTGATCATCTTATGTCCTTGCCTGAGTTGCCCAACCTCCCTCTGGTTAGAATCATCGATCCTGATCTTACAAGCCGAATGACGGAATGGGTGGTATTCCAAACACTGCTTCATCACCGGCAGCACCTTACTTACGCCACTCAGCAGAAAGCGCATTACTGGAAGCAACATCGCCAATGGGCGGCAAAAGATGTGCGTGTTGGCATTCTCGGACTCGGTGAAATCGGCCTTGGTGCAGCAAAGGCTCTGAAAAGTCTTGGCTTTCAGGTTGCAGGCTGGTCCCGAAGCGCAAAAGACACTGCTGGGATTGAAAGCTTCCATGGGCAAGACCAACTGCCCGGTTTCCTTAAACAGACCGATATTCTGATTAACTTGCTTCCGTCAACGCCTGCAACCCACAAGCTTGTGAACGCAAAAACTCTGGCAATGCTATCCCAGTCCGGCCCGCTGGGCGGACCTGTTTATATCAACGCAGGTCGCGGTGCTTCGCAGGACGAAGCTGCAATTGATGATGCTTTGACGTCAGGTCTCCTTAAAGGCGCAAGCATTGATGTCTTCGCAGTTGAGCCACTGCCGGAAACAAGCCCCCTATGGAAGCACGAAAACTGTATTATCACACCTCACGTGGCAGCGGAAAGCAATCCCGCTGCCATCTCAAAATACGTGGTTGAGCAAATCGAGAGCTTTGAGCGCGGTGAAGCCATGAAGAATCTGGTTGATCTGGAAGCAGGGTACTAGTCTGCGCTGTTTCCTGATGAAACCTTAGCGTCAAATGGCAAAAAACCAAAGAAATTGAGGGTATACATCAATCTCAGGTTTATCTGCTGAGAGTAGCATCAGACTTAACAATAACAACGGTTTGGGGTCTGATGCTCTCTGTATTTCATCGCCTGTTTCAGCGTGATCCTGGTATCGCCTTGGTTGAATTCGGTTTGATTGCTGGCCTTATCGCCCTTGGGCTTCTGGCCATGTCCTCAGCCCCGCAACTCGCGAAAACGGCCTTTATTTCTCAAGACACGAAGATTGAGAAAATGCAGATTGAACGAGAGCTGCAGCTGTGGGAACTTGTTACTACAGATAATTAAAATTGAAATCTTTTCATAAATAATTTGTAAAATATTGCGGGCGTTAAGCTCTTCTTTGCAATTTCCCCTCAAAAATCATTAATACATTCCGGGGGGAGAAATGATCTTAGATAGCTTGTTGCTTGTCTTTCCATTCATACTTGTAGTTGCTGCGTTTCTGGATCTTTTCGCCATGAAGATCCCAAACAAGCTGAACATAGCTCTGGTGATTGCTTATGCCTGTTTTGCCTACATCTTAAAGTTGCCGCTTGAGGATGTGGCCATGAGCCTTGCTTTGAGCCTTGGTATATTGGCATTCGGATTTGGGCTTTTCGCTCTGGGAGTTATGGGCGGCGGGGACGTCAAGTTCATGGCAGCGATTGCGCTCTGGTTTGGTTTTTCCATAGAAGCACTGGAATTTGTTTTTATGACCAGCATATACGGCGGTGTTCTTACCATAGCTATCTTGCTTCTTAGGCGGGTGCCATACCTGCCAAGCTTTATGCATGGGCAGGAATGGCTCCTGAAACTGCATGACAATAAAATCGGTGTTCCCTACGGAATTGCAATCGCAGTTGCAGCTATTCAGATTTACCCCAATACGTTTTGGTTTAAGCAACTATCTGCGCTTTAGTCATCGATCAACTTGTCAAATTAATGAAGTATTAAAGTGCATGGTAGTCATGTTTAATCTTGGTGTGCTGGGTTGCTTATCAGTCATGTTTGGATTCTTCCTATTTTGCATAAGTAAAATTTACAAATTTAAACATGTTACGGAATATTAACTATGTATTGACAATCTTTGCCCAAATTAGGGTTAACTAATGCTGCATAGCCAGATTTTTCAGAAGGCGGGTGCCACATGAAGGCCTCCAGATTAATTGTTTTAATCATAGCTTTAAGCGCAGGTGGAATCGCTGCGTGGTTGAACCTGTCATCTGGTTCACGCGAGCAGGCTCCAACCATCGTTGTTGAAGAGCAGGAAATACCGTCACTTGAGGTCTTAGTGGCCGCACAGGACTTGAAAGTCGGTATGGCACTGTCTTTTGGGGACCTGTCCTGGGCAAAGTGGCCCGAGGATGCAGTTTCGGATGGTTTTATTCTGCGAGGCTCCAACCCTGAAGCCGAAAGTGAGCTTTTAGGCCAAATCGTTAAAGCAGCCATGTTTGGCGGCGAGCCGATCCGGTCTGAGCGTCTTATTGATACCGACAAGGGATTTCTTGCTGCGATACTTCCCAAAGGTAAGCGGGCGCTGGCTGTTTCGGTTGAAGCGGTAACCACCGCTGGTGGCTTTATTCTGCCTGGAGACAAAGTTGATGTTCTGCTCACGTTGCGGGCGAAATCGCGCGGCAGCGGTGTTGTCAGCGAAACATTGCTGGAGAACATTAAGGTTCTTGCGATTGACATGATAACAGCCAGTGAGAACACAGAGAAGGCAGTGTCCCCAGACCAGACTGCCACGCTTGAGCTGCTCCCCCATGAAGTAGAAATGATAAGCCGGGCCATGAAGATGGGCACCATTTCGCTTGCGCTGCGCAGTGCAGCAGATTCAATGGATGGTTTGAAGCAGCCTCCACGTGTCAAAGGCGGTGTGAAGTTCGTGAAGTACGGTATCGCCTCACAGTCTGTTAACGGGAATTAATAGGTTAGCCATGGCTTTTCTTCGACAAATTATACTGGCGAAAGGTTGGCTGAATTTCTTTAGCCGTGGAACCGCCTTCTCTTCACTCTGCATTGCGCTGACCCTTATGGTTTTTGCTCCAGCATTAGCTCAGGCACAGTCAGGGTTTGAGGCAACGATTGAAGTGACCTCTCAGCATAGCGGTAAGGTCCGTCAGCTGAATATCGGTGAAGGCAGGTCAATCGTCTTGAACACCAACGAGGAAGTTCGTGACGTACTTGTCTCCAATCCAAAGATCGCAGATGCAGTTGTACGCACCCGAAATCGGGTTTTTGTATTTGGAAATAAAATTGGTCAGGCTTCTCTGGTTCTATTTGGCAATGGTGGCCGCCAGCTTGCTTCTTTCAATTTGAGCGTTCAGCCGGACCCGTCAGGCTTAAGTGAGCTCATTAGCAGACTCCTGCCAAACTCGGCAATCGACGTTGATCTTATGAACGGAAGCGTGGTCCTGTCAGGAACCGCTGTTTCAGCTCTTGAAGCGCAGCAAGCATATGATATCGCGCTCAAATTTGTTGGAAATAACCAAGCAAAAGTCGTCAATACCATTAGTATTGCCGAGAAAGATCAGGTGCAGCTCAAAGTAACCGTTGCAGAAGTAGAGCGCTCTGTCATCAAACAGCTCGGGGTTAACCTGCAAGGTGCACTTAAAATTGGTGCATTGGATCTGAACTTTAACTCAGCCCCTGCATTAAATGTCAATCCTTCAGTTGTAAACGCAGCAAGGCTTGGCGGGAAACTGATATCTGGTGGCAATTCAATCGAGCCGACAATCAAGGCGCTGGAACGTGAAGGCGTTGTCAAAACACTGGCAGAACCCACACTGGTTGCTGTCTCTGGCGAAAATGCGAGTTTTCTTGCAGGTGGTGAATTCCCGATTCCAAGTGCCTACGAAGACAATAAAGTGACTTTGGAGTTCAAGCCTTTTGGGGTTGGGCTGGATTTCACACCCGTTGTTTTATCCGGTGGTCGTATCAAGCTTAGAGTTAAGACAGAAGTTAGTGAGCTGAGTTCCGACGGTGCTGTAAGCATCAATGGTGGGATTGCAGTGTCTGCGTTGAAAGTGCGGCGCGCTGAATCCACACTGGAGCTTCCTTCAGGCGGAACACTGGTCATGGCAGGTTTGCTTAAGCAGAATTATGCGCAAGAGATCGATGGTGTCCCTGGGCTGAAGAATGTTCCAATTCTGGGGACGTTGTTTAAGAGCCGTGACTACATCAATAAGCAAACAGAACTGGTAATCTTTGTGACGCCATATTTGGTACGGCCAGTTGCGCGTTCACAGATTGCCCGTCCTGACGACAATCTTGCACCACCAAGCGATCGTTCAACAATTTTCTTAAATCAGATTAGCCGGATTTACAGGTCAACAGATGCACCTGTGAAAGGGAAGTACCACGGCAAAATCGGCTACATTTACGAGTGAGGGAAGTAAAATGAGTATTCTACCGTCACCCGTTTCAAAATATACCGGATATGCCGGAAGAACCGCTGTTTTTATATGCGCCGCACTTGTGCTCGCAGCTTGCCAGACGAAACCGTCTTATGTCGAAAAGCATTCGATCGCTGACTTCGATTACCGGAAACGTCATCCGATCCTCATTAGTGAGGTCCCGGAAAACCTCGACATTCCAGTATCAGGGGACGTGCGGACTATCAACGGGTCCATGAAAAACGCCGTTGCAGCCTTTGGCCGGCAATCTAAAGAAGACGGTAATGGGTTTGTTGAAGTTCTGGTCCCCTCTGGTTCCGCCAATGAAGCCGCTGTTCGTGCAATCTCACCTCAGATCAGGGCAGCTCTGAAGGACGGTGGTGTCAGCGCCAGCCATATTGTGATGAGAACCTACCCGGTCTCCGATATGTCTGCATCTGCTCCTGTACGTCTCTCATTCATGCGCATGCGCAGTGTTGTTCGTAATTGCGGCAACTGGCCCAACGCTATGAACGGCACTCCAGAGAATGGGGACTATCATAATTTTGGGTGTGCGACACAGGCCAATCTGGCAGCCATGGTTGATCAACCAGCGGACCTGCTCAGACCGCGACCACAAACACCTGCCGACGCAGAAAGAACCAAAGTCATCCTGACGAAGAATCGGGAAGGTCAAGCAACTCCTGGAAAATACATCTATGGAGTTGGGGCGCAGGTATCTTCCTTTTGAATTTAGTGGGAACGCAAATGTCTGATCTTGCTCAGTATGAAATCAATGAAAGCTCAGAGCAGAATATGTCGGGTCAATTGTCGACCTCAGACTTTCAGCTTGTTAGTATTCCGCGTATTTCAGTGCAGGCCTTTTGTCTGGATGAAAGGACTGCCGCAACGATCCAGAAGGCCAGTCTGGACCGGAGGATGTCGAAGACGCACACCATGGTCAGGCAAGGGGGGATTCCTGCGGCGGTTGAGACATTCAAAAGTGCAGCGACCCCTAATTTCCTTATCGTAGAAACTCTTTCTAGCCCGAAGGAGATTATCAGGGAACTCGATGAGTTAGCTGAATACTGCGACGCTGGAACCAAGGTTCTCGTCATTGGACGCATCAATGACGTAAACCTTTATCGTGCGCTTATTCATAGAGGCGTGGGGGAATATGTGGTCGGGCCAGTCGACATTCCCCAGTTGATCAATACAATTGGTCAGTTCTATTCCAATGCGGAAGCGGAGCCGTTTGGGCGTACTATCGCAGTTATTGGTGCAAAAGGCGGCTGTGGTGCATCGTCCATAGCACATAACCTTTCCTGGTCCATTGCAAAGACAATGGAAACTGACGTTGCGATTGCGGATTTGGACCTGCCTTTCGGGACCGCCGGTCTTGATTTCAACCGGGACCCTTTGCAAGGCATTATGGAAGCAATTGCATCCCCGGATCGTTTGGATGACACACTTCTCGACCGTCTACTTTCAAAGTGTAATGACCGTCTGAGCCTGCTGGCAGCCCCGGCAACACTTGATCAGACCTATGATTTTGAAAGCGACAAATTCGATCAGGTGATAGAGGTGATGCAGCGCGGGACGCCCACAGTGGTGCTGGATCTGCCGCATACATGGAACAGCTGGGTTCGTCACATTCTCGCACAGGTAGATGAAACTGTGATCGTGGCAGAACCGGATCTGGCGAACCTGCGAAATGCAAAGAACTTAATTGACTGCATTTCCCAGCTGCGCCCGAATGACAGCAAACCGTATCTGGTTATGAATAAGACAGGTGTCCCCAAACGTCCGGAAATCAAGCCTGAAGAATTTAGTGGAGTGCTTGATGTTACTTCACTTTCAGTCATTCCATTTGAGCCGGCGCTCTTCGGTACGGCCTCTAACAACGGTCAGATGATAGCAGAATGTGATGGGCGGCATGCTGTTGCCGGTATGTTTGAGGACATGGCTGCAAGAGTATGTGGCAAGGCTGAAATGCACACAAAAAGCAAGTCGCTGCTGGCAGCTCTTATGAAAAAAGTTCGCAAATAGTCATGGGATTGGTCCTGCGAATTTAGAGGCGGAAGAATATGTTCGGTAGACGTGGTAACGGTGAATTTGGCAATAAAAAACCAAAGTCTGCTCCTGTAACTCCATCAGTGCAGGAACAGACTGCGCGCCCTGCTACCCAGGAAAAGTCAGGCAATTCCGCATTGAAACCTTCTGCTCACGCGCCTTATGCTGAACCACAAAAGGAACCAGCTCCTGAAAAACTAAGAGATCAGGAGTATTACGCGACCAAGGCGTCCATCTTTAACGCACTTGTCGAAGCAATCGATTTGTCACAGCTCTCCAGACTGGAACAGGAGGACGCACGTGATGAAATCAGGGATGTGGTCAATGATATTATTGCCCTGAAGAACCTGGTCATGTCGATTGCAGAGCAGGAGGACCTGCTCGAAGATATTTGTAATGATGTCCTTGGATATGGGCCTCTTGAGCCATTGCTGGCCCGTGATGATATTGCTGATATCATGGTCAACGGTGCAGATACCGTGTACATAGAAACTGCGGGTCTGGTTGAACAGACGGGCATTCGTTTCCGGGACAATCGGCAATTGATGAACATTTGCCAGCGCATCGTGTCGCAAGTCGGTCGCCGTGTGGATGAGGCCAGCCCGATCTGTGATGCCCGCCTGCCTGATGGCTCTCGTGTTAACGTCATCGCGCCTCCTTTATCTCTGGATGGCCCTACACTCACAATCCGTAAGTTTAAGAAAGATAAACTTACGCTGGACCAGCTCGTAAACTTCGGCTCAATCTCAAGGGAAGGCGCCGAGATTCTGGAGATCATTGGTCGTGTTCGGTGTAACACAGTGATCTCTGGCGGTACGGGGTCCGGTAAGACAACGCTTTTGAACTGCCTGACGCGCTATATCGACACCACAGAGCGTATCATCACCTGTGAAGACAGTGCAGAACTTCAGTTGCAGCAACCCCATGTGGTGAGACTGGAAACCAGACCTCCCAATCTGGAAGGTGAAGGCGAAATCACCATGCGCGATCTGGTGAAAAACTGTCTGCGTATGCGTCCTGAACGCATTATCGTAGGTGAGGTGCGCGGACCTGAGGTCTTTGATCTCCTGCAGGCCATGAACACTGGTCATGACGGCTCCATGGGCACAATCCACTCCAATTCACCTCGTGAATGTTTGAAACGCATTGAATCGATGATTGCGCTGGGCGGCTTCTCGCTGCCGTCAAAAACAGTTCGTGAGATCATCGTTGGGTCTGTTGATGTGATTGTACAGGCAGCGCGTTTAAGAGACGGGTCAAGGCGGATCACTCACATCACCGAGGTTGTCGGGATGGAAGGTGATGTGATCACCACTCAGGACCTTTTTGTCTATGACATCACAGGTGAAAGTGCTGATGGAAAAGTAATTGGTCAGCACCGCTCAACCGGCATCGGTCGCCCCTTGTTCTGGGAGCGGGCACGTTACTTCAATGAAGAACAGCGACTGGCGCAAGCCCTTGATGCCTCTGATATTCAGGGGGGATTGCATGCTTGATCTCAATAGTTTTTTGGAGTCTCCGCTTGCCCCCTATGCAACCACGTTTCTGATTGTCCTCAGTGTGGTTGGTGTAACTTTCACAGTGCTTATGCCATTTTTCTCCGAAGATAAATTGGGGAAACGAAAAGACAATCTCGTTCAGAAAGGGGCTGTGAAGGACATCGCTGGTGCGAGGAAGATTGACGTTACAGCCCGTAGAAAATCCGTTCAGGACCAGCTCAAAAACATAGAGGCAGCGCAGGCGGCTAAGAAGAAAAAAGCAGACAAGCCGATCTTTGCTGACTGGATAGGGCAGGCGGGACTTTCCTGGTCGAAGCCAAAATTCTACATAATATCAGTGATTTGTGGAATATTTTTATTCTCACTGAGTTTTCTTTCTGGTCAGGTCCTCTGGGTATCTTTAGGAGCTTTGTTTGTGGGTACCTTTGGTCTCCCACGGTTTTATGTATCCAGAAAACGAAAAAAGCGCTTTTCCAGATTTCTTGATGAGTTTCCCAATGCAGTGGACATCATTGTGCGCGGTATTAAATCCGGCATGCCACTTGCGGACTGTGTGCAGATTGCTGCTTTGGAAGCTAAAGACCCGGTCGGCCTGGAATTTGCACTCGTACTGGATAAAATGCACATGGGTGTGCCCATGTCCGAAGCCATTCACAGCATGCCCAAACGTGTTCCATTGCAGGAAACGAACTTCCTCGCGATTGTGATTACAATCCAGTCGCAAGCTGGCGGTAGCCTTTCCGAGGCGTTGGGTAATCTATCGAAAACTCTGCGTGACCGTAAAGCGATGAAGGGCAAGATCAGGGCCGTCAGTCAGGAAGCTAAGTCATCAGCGGCAATCATAGGGTCCCTGCCATTCTTTGTAACCGGGATGCTTCTTTTGATCGCGCCAGATTACATTCGTGTTCTTACTAATACAGATATCGGGTTAATCCTGATCGCGATTGCTGCCTTCTGGATGTCAACGGGCATTTTCGTCATGCGTAAGATGATTGATTTCAAGATTTAGGAGTACGGCATGAGTCTTTCTGCGCTTGGAGACAACAATCTTATCATGGTTGTTCTGACCATGCTGGCCGTATCAGGCACGGCTTATACGCTCTTAATGCCGTTCTTTGAACGCGATGAACTGAAGAGCCGTATGAAATCAGTCACCGTGGAGCGTGAAAAAATTCGTGCAAGAGAGCGCAAACGCCTTGCCGACAGCAAAGAAACAGAGAAGGTTTCCGTAAAAAATACACCAAAGGAAAGCCTCCGGGAGTTCGTAGATAAATACGACCTGAAGAGGTTGCTTTCTGCTGATGGGGTGGTGAGCAAACTCAAAATGGCAGGACACAGAGGAGCTTCGCCGCTCTACACCTATCTGTTTTTGCAGACTGTTCTCCCCCTGGTGTTTTTTGGAGTAGTTTTTGTATATGTCGTGGTGGTCCTGCAACTCGACATACCAGTCATCCTGTCGCTCTGCATATCTCTTCTCGGTGCTGCAATCGGTTTTTTTGCACCCAGTGTTTTCATTCAAAACCAGATTACAAAGCGTCAGGAGTCAATTCGTCTTGCATGGCCGGATGCCATGGACCTGATGCTCATTTGTGTTGAGTCTGGTATGTCGATTGAAGCTGCCTTTAAGAAGGTTGCCGAAGAAGTCGGGGCACAGTCCGCACCACTTGCTGAGGAACTGATACTGGCAAACGCGGAACTGTCCTATCTGGATGAACGACGCAAAGCCTATCAGAACTTGTCAGAGCGAACCGGTCTTGATGGGGTGAAAAACGTTGTGGTGGCGCTGACACAAGCGGAAAAATACGGCACACCAATCGGTCAGGCCCTGCGTGTTCTGTCAGAGGAAAATCGCCGTGAACGTATGCAGGAGGCCGAAAGAAAAGCAGCAGCACTGCCACCAAAGCTCACAGTACCGATGATGCTGTTCTTTATGCCGGTCCTCTTCATCGTAATTCTCGGACCAGCCATAATTCAGGTTATGGACACCTTCGGTTAAAGCGCGGGGGCCTGTGAATGCCCTAAAAGTGAAGAGTGATCAGGCGTACAGTGCCATCAAAGCTCTATGCGTTGCCTAGCATTGCTTTCAGGTATCTCACGTTCTCAGCAGCCTGCCGTGGGTCAATGTCAGCCTGTGCAACACGCAAAGCTTCATCAAAGCGCCCCTGCAATCCAAGCGTCAACGCCAGATTCTGGCGAACCTGACTGCCAGCCCGTCCTGAATCCATCGCCGTGCGCAGTGCTGTTTCTGCATTGGTGAGATCACCTGCCAGCAGGTAAGACATACCCAGATTATTTAGAACAGACGGTTCATTGGGGGAAATCTTGAGTGCCTGATTGTAAACCAGTCGCGCCTGCTTTGTTTCTCCCAGTTGATCCAGAATAGCAGCTTTCGCAGACAGCATTTTCCAGTTTGGCTTTGCAGGATCAAAGGTGTTGTCTATGACATTGAGCGCTTCTTGCAGTTTGCCATTCTCGGCGAGTACTTTGCCATAGCTTGCTGCGATTACTGTGTTTGAAGAATCTGCAATAACCCCCCGGCGCAAAATTGCTTCGGCTTGCTGGCCTTGCCCATCCATCCGCAACGCTGCTGCATAATTGAGAACAGCATGCGGGTTTTTCTCATCCTTGGCATAAGCATTGCCCCAATAAGCAAGCGCTTTTTGCATTTCTGCTGAACCGGGCTGAAGCTGTTGGCTCTGTGAAAGAGAGGCATGGGCACGCGGTTTCTTTGTTGCGCAACCAGATAAGGCAAGTCCGCACACCAATACCAGAGAAAGGGCTGTTGCAGTTCTCAGATAACCAGAAAATCTTCTGTTTTTTGGGGCGAGCTCAATAACAGCCATAGGAACCTCAAGCATTTCAAATATTGTTTGAAAATCTAATATTATCCCTAATTTATGGTTAATTCCCCATCTGAAGCCATGAGCTAAGGTTGGGGGAGGCGCGTTTACACTCCCTTGCGCAGCGGGGGAAGGAGAGATAGTTTGCCTTTTGGCTGCCCAGTCTGGGCGCCTCTAAGATTTCTCAAAATACAAGAATGGAGCTTTGGGTGCACGGTCCGTTACTTTCTGCTGATGAAGCAGTTAATCCGATCCCAGTCGTGGCAATACTGGCAAGTGAGCTGGAAGAGCATCTGAAGACCATGGGGGCCGTCGCAACGGCATGGGCGCAGGCGCAGGAGTTCACTGCAGAGTTTGGTGAAGTGCTGCTTGTACCAAGCGCAGAAGGTGCAATCGAGACTACTCTGTTTGGTATGGGTGCCAATCAAGAAGATGGTCTTGAAGCCGGAGCAGCTTTGAGCAAAGCGCTCCCGGCAGGCATCTTCCAGCTTGGGCAGGGCTTTGATGATGTTGCAGGTGTTACCCTCGGCTTTGCGTTAGCCTCTTATCGCTTTGACGCCTACAAAGAGATTTCATCTCCAAAATCGCAACTGGCGATTGGTGATGAGAGCCTGTTGGACGAGCTGGCACCTGTTCTGGCAGGCGTGCACCTTGCCAAAGATCTGATCAACACACCTGCAAACGACATGGGTCCTGCGGAACTTGCTGCCGCCGCAGTTCAGCTCTTTGAAGATCACGAAGGGTCTTCAAAAGTGATTATGGGCGAAGAGCTGGAAAAAGAATTCCCGCTCGTTCACGCAGTTGGTAATGGCAGCGACAGAGCACCACGCCTGATTGATGCAACGTGGGGTAAGGACACCAATCCAAAAATCACGCTTGTTGGCAAAGGCGTTATCTTCGACAGTGGCGGACTGGACATAAAACCAGCCGCTGGCATGATCCTTATGAAGAAAGACATGGGCGGGGCAGCCAATGTGCTTGGCCTTGCAACAATGATCATGAAGGCGAAACTGCCGGTTCGGCTACGTGTTGTGATTCCTGCGGTTGAAAACGCAGTATCAGGCCGGTCTTTCCGTCCATCAGATATCTTCACCAGCCGCAAGGGCCTGTCTGTTGAAATCGGAAACACCGATGCAGAAGGTCGTCTCGTACTGGCGGATGCGCTGGCACTGGCAGATGAGGAAAGCCCGGAACTTCTCATTGATATGGCAACTCTTACCGGTGCCGCTCGTGTCGCTCTGGGGCCTGACCTGCCTCCTTACTATACCGATGATGAAGAACTTGCAGAAACCATTGCGGTTCATAGTGAAGCGGTAAACGATCCATTGTGGCGTATGCCGCTCTGGAAGCCTTACAAGAAGTACATCACCTCCAGGACCGCGGATCTTTCCAATATCAACACCAGTGGAGCTGGTTTTGCAGGCTCTGTTACTGCTGCGCTCTTCCTGCAAAGATTCGTTGAGCAGGCTGGAAGCTGGGTGCATTTTGATATCTACGGTTGGACCCCAATCGAGAAAGATTTCAGAACTCACGGTGGCGAAGCGCAGGCGATCCGTGCTCTTTTCGACATGCTGAAGACGCGGTTTCTCTGATTTCGCAGGTTTCAACTGTCAATAATCCCCAATACCTCAATCTGGTAAGGGTCCCGAAATGTTTTGCAGGCTAGTGTTTAGCCTGCAATAGGGATTAGGACGATTAAATATGCCCGTAGAGATCCGCCCCTCGCAGGCGCTTAAGCTATGGCATGATGTAGTGTTGGAATTGGTACGCGCAGCAGATCAGGATTTGACTGCTCGCCAAATGTCTATTCTTTTAACTGTATATCTTGAGCCACCACCTCACACCGTTCGTGGATTAGCGCAGAAATTGGAGGTTACGAAACCTGCGATTACGCGCGCGTTGGACACGCTTGGGGCAAACAAGCTGCTTTCCAGAAAGCGGGATGAAAATGACCGCCGCAATGTTGTGATAACGCGCACGGTTGCGGGAGCCTTGTATCTGGAACGCTTAGGCGACCTTGTCTCAGAAAAAGCGCAGGAACTGCCTCGCTAAGATAAGTCTGATCAGATAAGTTCACTTAGCTGGCAGTAAATTTCTCAAATAAAGTACCGGGGTTCTCTGTGAACGCCAATCGAAACCTGCGAAGATAAAGCACTCTGAATAAGCTGCTATAGTCCTGTCAGTTTCATAAGAAAGTTGTCCTCATGAGCACCCAACTTGATCGCCGGTTGCATCCGGTAAGACCTGATCTGGCTTCCTCTCAATACATGGGGAAGGTGACCGCAGAAAAGTTCGTGGACGGTACTGATTATTGCGTAACTGCCGATCTTGTTGCCCTGCGCCCACACCCGGACTTGTCAGCTGGCATCGATACTGAGCTGAATTTTGGAGAGAGCTTTCGCGTTTTTGAAACGACACCGGACGACTGGTCATGGGGACAGCTTCAGACTGACGGTTATGTGGGCTGGCTTCCCACCAGTGCACTCGGGTCTGCCGAAACGTCAACACATCGAGTAGCAGCCCTGCGCACCTACAGGTATCCCGAAGCGGAAATGAAACGCACAGTTCTGGGGCAAATCTCCATGGGCTCACTGGTTAAAGTCGTCGGTTACCAGACCACCCGTGGATTGGAATTTGCCGAACTGGCTGATGGTTCTTTTGTCGTCAACCGCCACTTGGTAGACCTTTCCCACAAAGCTCAGGACTGGGTGACAACAGCAGAAACCATGCTCGGAACCCCTTATCTTTGGGGTGGCCGTTCCACATTAGGAGTAGATTGTTCCGGCTTCATCCAGCTCTCGCTGCAAACCGTTGGCATAAATGCACCGCGTGATGCGGATATGCAGGAAGCATCTCTTGGAGAGGCTCTGGACTTCTCAAGTGGTCTGCCATCGCTCACACGAGGAGATCTGATGTTCTGGAAAGGGCATGTGGGTGTCATGTCAGATCCCGAAACGCTGCTACATGCAAACGGATACACAATGACAGTGGCCTACGAGAATCTTGAAGGTGCTCTGGCACGTATCTTAGAAAGTGAGTTTGGGCAGCTTACATCCATCCGGCGGCTTCCCAACACCTGAGATTTACCACGGGTTAACCATGAAGAGACTTAGTGGCCGATTACGGTCGTCAACGTCTGTCTATTAGGTATTCATTCACTAAGAATACCTCACAAATAACGTGTAAAATTTAACAGTTATTTGGTGGGGATACCGTGGTTTGGAAGCTGCAAAGAAAGATCGTTGATCGCATGTTGACGACTGCGCCGCAGATGGCTCTGACTGCGATGATTGTTGGTTCATCCATTGCAATGATCGCGCCTGCGCAAGCAGAGGTAATGGTGGTTGCCGATCAGGCAAAAGTGTTCCGGCTGGACGAGCCAGCAGAAACAATCATCCTTGGAAATCCCAGTATCGCAGATGTCACGATTCATGATCGTCGGACAATTGTGATCACTGGAAAGTCCTATGGCTCAACAAATCTGGTCGTACTTAATGAGGTCTCAGAGCCCGTGGTGGAAGAAATGATCACGGTAACCGCTGAGATGACAGGATATGTAGCTGTTCAACGTAACAGCCGCCGCTTTACTTACGCCTGTAACCCTAATTGTCAGGAAGTTCTTCGTCTCGGTGATGATCCGCGCAGGATTTCTCAGGTTGCTGGCACAATTGCTGTTCGCAACGCACTCGGAGAAGACGCAATTTCGGCGAACGGCAACTAGGCAGGAGGGCAATTGTGCCACGTCTCAGGTCTTTGCTCAGGAACAGAAAAACATCGGCCAACGCTGAAAAGCGTAGTCTGCGAGGTTTCCTCGCCGATATTCGCGGTGTAACTGCAATTGAGTTTGCATTTATCGCTCCTCCCCTTTTTTTAATAGTGCTGGCAACTTTAGAACTGGGAATGGTTTTTCTGGCGGAGGTGGTGCTTGAAGGCGCTGTTGCGCAAGTCTCACGCGAGATTCGGACAGGGCAGGTGTTTTATTCGCCTGCCGGGGACGAGTACGATCTGGCAAAATTTAAGGAAAGAATTCTTGAGGAAGGGGCAGGACTTCTGAACATCGTTCAAAACGATATGTACATTACTGTCCATGAATACCCGACTTTTGGCGATATCAAGCCGCCCAAACCAATGGTCAAAGATGGTAAGGTTGACATTCCGCCAGTCTGGGAACCGGGAGAACGCAATTCCATTGTGGTCGTAAAAGTGGCTTGCGCCTGGCCTTTGATTACAACAAAGATCGCCAACATATTTGGTGATACTGACGCCGGTGAAAAGATGATACTCGCCACTGAAATTTTTAAGAATGAGCCCTTCTAGCTCTGCAAAGAGTATTAAGACTATGAAAGCATTTCATAAATTCGCGAAGAAGGTGAATCTCCTGCGCCGCAGTGAGTCTGGTGTAGCTGCTGTTGAGTTTTCAATAATTCTTCCACTTTTGCTTTTTCTGTTTCTCGGCACACTGGAGCTTTCAGTGGCAGTCTCACATAACCTTCGTGTGAGTAAAGCAGGCTTCTCGCTGGCTGATCTTGTTGCGCGCTCTGAGGACGTGAGCCGTGATATGGATGATATCAACCTTGCAATGGCGCATCAGATGGACCCTTTTGATATTGGTTCGCTGGACGTGAGAGTTGGTATGATTGAGATTAAAGGTGAGGTTGCAAAAGTCATCTGGAGTTGGGGGAACGTAGAACAGCAACCTTGGCCTAAAAGGTCTGTATTCGATGCATTCGAGCTCTCTGCGGATATGCTTAAAGACGGGGAAACCTATGTCATTTCTACCGCTAATTTTGACTATAGCCCGATCCTTGGCTCGCTTGTGGCAAATCTTGGAAGAATATTTTACGGTTCTTCAAAGGACTTCCTGACGATTAACCTTCATGACAATTTTGTTCTTCAGCCGCGGCAAGTTAAATGCGTGGAATATAAGAAAAGCTGCTAATGGTACTTCTACGAGAATTTACGTAAAATATTGTGCTGTAACCTAAAGAATGATGTGTCATAACTTCGCAGATCGCGAAAAACCGCAGTTTTGTGTTTTTTACCCATAGATTTGTTAGTCCAAATGTTGAATAAGCGCCTCAAGCTTGGCGAAGAATTTAACGCACATATCGTTGTATCGTCCAAAAGCTGCGGTAGTTAGGTTGAGACCTCCCCTCAATAGCCTTGCCGTGTAGGATTTTGAGTTTGGATGACAGCGGTATTTTAATAAGAGAAGAGGCTTTCAATGGCTACTAATCGGACCTATGACCAAATCCAGGTCGGAGATACCGTAACGCGCTCCCGCATTTGCACAGCAAACGACCTGTATGTCTTTGCGCACGCATCTGGCAACATCAACCCACTGCACCTGCCAAATGCACAGTGGGAAGGCATTGAAAAGAAAGATGGTCCATCTGCACCATTCATGTGGGGTGCATCCCTGATTTCTGCGGTAGTTGGTAACTACCTCCCGGGTCCGGGCTGCGTCTATCAGGATCAGACACTCTCCTTCCACAACAAGGTGAAAGTTGATCAGGTTCTCGACGTTACCGTGACTGTGCTTGAAAAGCTTGCAGACAACGTCGTTCGCCTGTCCACCACTGTTAAGGTAGACGACGGCACTCTGGTTGCTGAAGGTGAAGCCCGCGTTCAGGCCCCGACCGAATCTATCTCTTACGATGCAGAAGAGCTGCCAGGCCTGCTGATGAAGCGCCACCAGCACTTCGACCGTCTGGTTGCAACCGCTTCCCAGCTTCCGGCAATCCCTACCTCAGTTGTTTGCCCGGATGATGCAAACTCCCTCGGTGGTGCGGTTATGGCTGCAAAAGCTGGCCTGATCATTCCAATCCTGTGTGGCCCTGAAAAGCGCATCAAAGCAGCAGCAGAAAAAATCGGCGTTGATATCTCCGAATACGAGCTGATCGACACACCTGACGAAGGTTCCGCCGCTGCAAAAGCAATCGCGCTGGTACACGAAGGCCGCGTTCGTTCCGTGATGAAGGGTCACCTGCACACCGACGACCTGCTGCGCCACGTTGTGAAGCGCGAAGGTGGTCTGCGCACCAAGCGTCGCCTGTCCCACGCATTTGTAATGGACGTTCCGGGCCGCGAAACGCCGCTGATCGTGTCTGACGCTGCAATCAACATTGCACCAGACCTGACTGCAAAAGTTGACATCACCCAGAACGCAATCGACGTTGCCCGCTCCATCGGTCTTGAGCCACCCAAAGTCGGTATCCTGTCCGCTCTGGAAACTGTTAACCCGGCAATCCCATCCACCATCGACGCAGCAGTGCTCTCCAAAATGGCTGACCGTGGTCAGATCAAAGGCGGTATCGTTGACGGTCCTCTGGCGATGGACAACGCGATTGACATGGAAGCAGCGAAAACAAAGGGCATCGAGTCCGTTGTTGCAGGCCGCGCAGAAGTTCTGGTTGTTCCTAACCTCGAAGCTGGCAACATGGTTGTTAAGGAACTTACCTTCCTTGCACATGCTGAAACCGCTGGTCTCGTAACCGGTGCTCGCGTGCCGATCATCCTCACCAGCCGCGCAGACAATGACCGCGCACGTCTCGTGTCCTGTGCTCTGGCCTCCATGTACGACTACTACCTGCGCAACGGCGCAGCGTTCAGTGGCGAACAGGAACTGGCGGAAGCTGCTGAGTAATTCGGAAATAGCGAGAAAAATATAAAAATGACAATCGAAACTATCCTTGTTCTGAACGCTGGTTCATCCTCCATCAAGTTCCAGCTGTTCAAAGGCGAAGAAAGCGTTCTTTCCGGTCAGATTGACGGCCTTGGCGCATCCGCATGGATCAAAGGCAAGTCTGCTGAAGGTGCAGTGATCATGGATCGCGCACTTTCTGACGAAGAAGCAAAGAACCACAACACAGCGCTTCAGGTTATCCTTGCTCTGCTTAAAGAGTTCGACTCTGAACTTGAAGTGGACGCAATCGGTCACCGCGTTGTACATGGTTCTGCAAAATACTCCGCACCGGTTCTGGTAACCGACGAGGTGTTTGCTGAGCTGGAAACCTTCAACGATCTGGCTCCTCTGCACAACCCGCACAACCTGGCGGGTATTCAGGGCGCGAAAGAAGCATTCCCGGGCAAGCCAAACGTTGCTTGCTTCGACACCGCGTTCCACCGCACTCAGGAATTCAAGAACGAAGCCTACGCTATTCCTCTCAAGTACTATGAAGAGGGCGTACGTCGCTACGGCATGCATGGTCAGTCCTTCCACTACATTGCAGAAGAGCTGCACAACGTTGCCCCGGAAGTTGCGAATGGCAAAGTTGTTGTTGCTCATCTGGGTAACGGCGCGTCCATGTGTGCGATTGAAAACGGCAAGTGCGTCACCACCACCATGGGCTTCACCCCGCTGGACGGTCTGGCAATGGGCACACGCTCCGGCACAATCGATGCTGGTGTTGTGTTCTACATGATGGACCACTACGGCATGTCCGCAAAAGAAGTTGCGAACCTGCTGAACAAGGAATCCGGCATGAAGGGCCTCTCCGGAATTTCTCAGGATATGCGTGATCTGGAGAACTCCGATAGCCCGGTAGCAGCTCGTGCACTGGAATACTACGAAAACCGTATCCTGCGCGAAATGGGTGGCCTGATCGCTGTCATGGGTGGTCTGGATGCAGTCGTCTTCACCGGTGGTATCGGTGAGAATTCTTCTCAGACCCGCGCTGGCGTTTGTAAAGGTCTTGAATTCCTTGGCGCTGAGTTGGATGAAGAAGCAAACAAGGGCCGCGCAAAAGACGCGCTTGTAATCTCCAAACCATCTTCTAAGGTTAAGCTCATGGCAATCGCAACCGATGAAGAAGGCATGATTGCACGCCAGACCCGCGCAATCTGCGAGGCGTAATCGCCCTTAAAGTGGTTTTGATCACAGCATTTGAGCCGCACTTTTCCTAAAGGAGAAGTGCGGCTTCTTTTTTGCTTGCCTATACGTATAAAGGCAGATGGGATAGCAGGCCAATCGTGTTTACATAGGTTGAAATATCAAAATTTGTTATATATTGAAACGTGCATCACATTTTATATATAGCATCGGAAACATCGGCATTCCTATGATCATTGCTGCAACGACTATTGCCCTCCCGGCTACCCTTAAGGCCGCCGACTTGCGTTTGGTGGAATACCATCAACGCAATCTGGCATATATTATCGTGCCCAGACACACTCAGAAGATGCAGGTGCTGGTCTATTGCCATGATTGGTATGGATTAACTGATGCTGCAATCCTTGAGGCTGCCAGGATTGCCGAAGAGGGCTATCTGGTCTTTCTGCCCGACATGTTTAACGGCAAGGCTCCGGGTTCAGAAAAAGAGGCGCAATCTTTGCTTGAAAAATTGCGGTTGCCGGAAGGCAAGCAGGAGCTTCTCGCAAACATAAAATCCGCACATAAATTTATAGAAAGACTGGAAGAAGCCTCTACCGCTCCGTTATCTGTACATGGTTGCGGGTTCGGAGCAGAAGCTGCTGCTTACATTGCACAGAGCGGCACAATCGCGCTGCACAGTTAAGGGTGGACGCTCACCTCCTTTGTGTTCCTACTCATTGTATCTGCTCTACAACCCTCCTACTAATATATGTTAGCTAGATTAAGCGTTAAGGCAGCTTGCCCTTATTTGGGCAATGAGCTGCTTTAGCTTTGTTTGTGTATCTTCCCCGAGAAATGGTTTCCGGTTTTGCAGATACGCTTTAAGGAGCGCAAATGTCCTCACCAGTTACTGCCGTTGTATTTGATATTGGCAATGTTTTGATCCTTTGGGATCCCGAAAACCTTTACAAAGAGCTGATCCCCGACACAGAAGAACGTAAAAAGTTTCTGGAAGAAGTATGTCACCCAGAATGGAATTTAGAGCAGGACCGGGGGCGCACATGGGCAGACGCTCTCAAAGAGCGCATCGAAAAATTCCCCCAGCATGAAGAACTGATCAGAGCGTACTCTGAGCGCTGGGAGGAAATGCTTGATGGTGCAATCCATGACAACGTGGCAGTGCTTAAAGAACTGAAGGAAAAGGGCGTTTCCCTCTACGCCATTACCAACTTCTCCAGTGAGAAATTCGTAGACGCCAAGCGCCTCTTCCCGTTCCTCGCAGACAGCTTCATCGACACCGTTGTTTCCGCCGAGGAAAAACTCGTCAAACCCGATGCAGAAATCTACGAGGTCCTGTTTAAGCGCAATCAGCTCGATCCGAATGAACTGGTTTTCATCGACGATTCCCTGCCTAACATCCAGACTGCACGTAAACTTGGCATGAAAGGCATCCACTTTGCAGGCGACGTCAGCCTGCGCGATGAACTCAAACAACTCGGCCTGCCAGTCTAGGCACTCCGCTAAAAGGCGAGGGGGCAACAAGCCCTCTCAGCCTTTAAGCCCCCAAATTTGCAGGCGTTTGCTCGCGCCGCTCTGGTTCCCGCATCAAGTGCAGGAAGGGGAGGCTGGATGGAGTGCGGGTCACAGACTTCGCTGCGTGAGATGCAGTCTCTCAGGCGCGGAGTGAAGACACCCCAATCATCCACAGTCCTGTAAAAATTGCCAGTTTGACAACCACTGGTTTTCATTCCACTCTCATGCACGAGGCTTCACAACCTCTTATAGGACAGCGGTTACCGCTCCCGTCACTGGCGGATTTTTTGTGCTTGCTTTATAGGTAGAGCGCAAACCCTTTGCTATGAGCGGGAGGGCGGTGAATACAACACCTCCTTCGGGGGGGAATAAACTCGCCTGACTGTCTTACAGGTTGTGAACCTCCCGCTCGCCAGCGGGCCGTCACAAGCTCGTTGTCGTTGCGGTCCTTCAACACCCTCAAGACAAGGGGATTGAGAATGACCGACTCCGCATGTGCCTGTGGCACCACAAATACTC
>CANMBS010000008.1 GCA_947496145.1 uncultured Pseudovibrio sp. | reverse complement strand
CGCTGTGCCAGTATATTCAAATCCGCAATCTACATCGCTGCAACCGTCATATTCTGGCTATGAGTCCTGAGCCTAGTTTTGCTGCTTGTTCAGGGCTGAGCTCCGACCAGTTCTGCACGTGAATGCGTGGCTCTATGATCAATGCTCCAATGAGATTGGAGCTGTCTTTTGTCCGATCTGGTGCATGAGCCACAACGAAGTCATCGTAGCCTTGGATATGTAGCGTCAGGTCGGAGCTAAGGGAGTCGTGTTTGGTGCAGACAAAGCAGTCATTCATGGTGCTGGCATTCTCAAAATGTCGAAGTAAATGGTGGCGTTTAAATCATCGTCTCCGGTAATATACCGCAAAAGACAGCAGTTTACTTCTCTATTGGCTTCTAAATCAGATTTGGTGTTTTGAGGATATTATGCTTGTTGCTCAGATTTCAGATATTCACGCTAGCCCCAATAATCGTAATCTCTCACGTTTGAGCGCTGTTGTGGCGTGGCTGGAAGTTGTTCAGCCAGATGTTTTGGTTATATCAGGCGATTTGGTGGAAGATGGTTGGGCTGATGGTTATCGTCTCATAGAGGATGTATTGAAGCCCCTCAAAGGGGAGTGTTTCATCCTGCCGGGTAATGCAGATGATCGCAGGGTGATGCGGGAAAGTCTGTCTGAAGTGGATTACTGGCATCATCCCTATGAGATGCATTTGGCGGAAAGCGTCGGTGCGCTGACAATTGTGGGTGTCGATGCCTGCCTTGATGGGAGAACTGAAGGAGCTATTCAAGAGCATCTGAGTTGGTTGGAGCGGACACTAACCTCATGTGAGCCGCAAGCTGCTTTTCTTTTCACGCATCAACATTTGTTTCCAAGCGGGATTGAGCCAGTAGACGAGTTTATCTGTCAAGGGACCGAATACCTCGAAAATACCTTAAGGGCATGTCTCAATCCGCCGATTGCCATCAGTAGCGGGCACGTGCATCGAAGTATGTCCAGTATGATTGCTGGCGTTCCTGCTTATATCTGTGGTTCTATCTGTCCCGCAAATCCATTGCTTCTGGATTTAAACTGGGAATTGTCTAAGGAAGAAAGTCCGGCGTTCATGTTGCATGATCTGAGGAATGGTGGGCTTGTTAGCAACCACGTATCTACCAGCAGCTTGTGAACTGTACTTCGCGAGGTGATTTATCTGAAGCAGTCACGAACCGGATCACAGGGGCTTTACTTGCAGTTTAAGGGGTTTGCCCGCTAAGTCGTTAGGTGATTGTTGATAGACTACATCTTGTCCGTAGCTGCCTGGAGATTGCAGATGAACGTTATTCATAGACCTGAATGGTTGATACCGGAGCGAGAGGCGACACCTGAAGACGTGTTCTTTAATCGGCGCAGGTTTATGAAGGGGTTAGGAGCTGTAGGTCTGGGACTGGCGGCAGGCGGAGCTGGCCTTGTAGGCAGCGCGTTTGCGCAAGATGGCAAAGACCCAACGCTTGACCTTTATCCAGCAAAGCGAAACCCTGATTTTACGCTTAAGCGAGCGATTACGCCGGAGAGTGTGACTTCGGTCTATAATAACTTTTATGAGTTTGGTTCTCATAAGCGTATTTCAGGTGCGGCACAGGCACTGAAGATCCGCCCGTGGGCGATTAAGATTGACGGGATGGTGGACAACCCGCAGACCATTGATTTTGACGATCTGGTGCGCAAGATGCCCTTGCAGGAGCGTTTGTATCGCCATCGCTGTGTCGAAGCATGGGCGATGGCGGTGCCGTGGACCGGTTTCCCGCTGGCTGAGCTGGTGAAATACGCCGGGCCGCAGAATGGTGCCAAGTACATTCGTTTTGAGACCTTTGAAGATTCAGACGTGGCCAGTGGTCAGCGACAGTTCTGGTATCCATGGCCATATATTGAAGGTGTGACTATGGAAGAGGGGATGAACGATCTAGCGTTTGTCGCCACCGGAATTTACGGTAAGCCGCTGCTTAAGCAATATGGTGCACCAATACGTCTGGTGCTGCCGTGGAAGTATGGGTTCAAGTCCATTAAGTCGATTGTGAAAATAACGCTGACGGACAAGCGTCCTGTGAGCTTCTGGGAAAAAATTGGACCAAGTGAATATGGTTTCTGGGCGAATGTGAACCCGGAGGTGCCGCATGCGCGCTGGTCACAGGCCACAGAGCGTTTGCTGGGCACGGATGAGCGCGTGCCGACTCAGCTCTATAATGGTTATGCGGAGCAGGTGGCGCATCTTTACAAAGGTATTGAGGGGCAGAACCTTTATCGCTAGCGCTCTTGATGAGTAGCTTCAGGATTTCAGAGGGCCTGAGTGGATCGTCTTCAGTGAAGGTGGTTTGCCCGGGCCTTTTTGTGTTCGTCCTTCAAAGAAGGCTTTATAGGCGAAAATGCGCAGAGAGTTTGCGTGATTGTAGATTCTGGCGGTTCTGAACAGCAAGGATAACTTGCTCGTTGCTGTGGAATTTGAGCGTATGTGGTCACCTTGTCAAAAGGTGAAGGGCCTGCGCGTTCCTATTCTGCCGGAATATGCAGGGTGATCTGGCTGCTCAGGCGCTCGGCTTTATCTGCTTCGCTGATCGCGTGAGAGATTTCGCCATAGATTGCGAAAAGTGCGCAGGCAATCAGAGTGTAGAACGCTTTTCTCAGGTCATTCACATCCATTACCTCGCATATTTGCCAATAGGTATGATTCGATAAGTAAACGATGCGAGATGATTTGTAATTTCGTGAATTTGCAGGGGTTATAAATAAGTATTTGAAGATTTACCTATTACATTTGTAGTTAATTTTTGAAGTTAATGCATGAAGTGACAGGTTTTGATAATTGGAATACGTGAAATTTAATGGGCTTTCCCTCAGAAGAAAATGCAAATAATCTGGTGAATCCGCTTGGAACCAAGGGCTCTGAAAGATGAGTTGCTTATAATCTGATCAGCATGTGGTGTAATTCTGTGCGGAGGATACCGGACAGAGTTTCTACTCATTTCAGGGAGTTTTAAAGCATTCTCAGTGCTGCTGTGTGAAGATGGGTGCCGCTGATTTCAGCTGATTTCAAAACGAAGGAGGATATCGTTGAGGTGCGGTTTGGGCCTTATAAAACCGTGGTATTTTGGGAAATTTGCAAAAAAAAACCGGACCAGGCGGTCCGGTTCAAAAGTGATGAATGATACACACCTAATGGGTGTAATCACCTTCCAGAGGGGAACAGTTGATCGGATGCTGGTGCCACTGGGAGGAGAGGTGTGGCAACAACTGATCAACAGCACTTGTATATATGCAGTGCAATGCCAAAACAGCAATACATTAATTTTGCATTGCTGCTATGCATTTTATGAGGAGCTTGTGGGTTTCGAAACTTTGTTGCTGACCGGGGCAGCTTACAGGTATCTAACTTTGAGTAATTAAATAGAAATTCAGAATGTATGCGACTTAAAATTGCGTATTGGCAGAAATGCGGATAGCTCTGTTACCTTTAAGTTTTTCTCATTTTGCAGTGCAAAACTACCTGTATGTTGTCCTGAGTCATCTTATCACAGTCCCGGAATGCTGAGTTGCATCCGGCTTGATGACAAAAGTGATTTGCTGCTTCGCTCTAAAGCAGTTCGCGTTTAAGCTGAAACGCTTGATCTGCTTTAGCTTTTGTTTTTGCGTATCTTTATCTGAAAACCGGTGTCCACTTTTCAGAGATACGCTCTAGTGTGTCCAGCGTTCAGCATAGGAGACGAGGAAGTCCCTGAAGGCTGTGACGCGAGCGGTGTTCTTAAGTTCGGACGGGTAAACAAAGTAAGTGTCAAAGCTTGGCAGCTGCTCTTGTGTGACGGACATGACCCGCTTAATACCCGCGCCCGGTTCGACCATGTAATCCGGCAGGATGGCAATGCCTACGCCAGTCTGTACGGCTTTCTTGATGCCTGACAGGTTGTTGACGCGCAGAGAAACGTCCCGACGCTCCCCATTTGGCAGACCTGCTGTTGCCAGCCAGTTCATGGCACGCAGATAAGATGCCATGTTATCGCCGATGGTGATCAGACGGTGGTGGTCCAGATCCTCAATGGTGCTGGGGCTGCCAAAGCGTTCGATGTATTTGGGTGAGGCGTAAACGTGAAAGTGCACTGTGAAGAGTTTGCGCTGGATAAGGTCTGGCTGGGTTGGCTGGCGCAGCCGGATGGCAACATCCGCCTCACGCATACCCAAATCCAGCTCGTCATCCTTACAGATGATTTCCAAACGCATATCCGGATAAAGGTCTACGAACTCGTTTACACGCGCTGTGAGCCATGTGGAGCCAAGACCAACGGTGGTGGTCACGCGAAGGGTTCCGCTCGGTTTTTCCTTGGTGTCTGTGAGGCGGGACTGAACCGTTTCCAGTTTCAGCAGCACTTCGCGGGCGGTTCTGTAAAGAAGTTCGCCCTGCTCTGTGGGGATAAGACCACGGGCGTGGCGGTGGAAGAGGGGGACGCCAAGGTCAGCTTCCAAAGCGCTGACCTGACGGCTCACGGCGGACTGGCTCATGTTGAGAGCCTCACCAGCGTGAGTGAAGCTACCTGCCTGCGCAGCTGCATGAAAGATACGCAGCTTATCCCAATCTAAAGCACGGCCTGGCATTTGCTTTCCCCCAATCTTCCCGGTTTCTTATTCTGCTGCTTCTGTCTCAGCTTCTAATGCTGCCAGATAGCGTTCCGCTTCCAGTGCAGCCATACAGCCCATCCCTGCTGCGGTAACTGCCTGACGGTATTGCTCATCGGTTACGTCGCCAGCGGCGTAAACACCTGGAATGGAAGTCTGAGTTGAATCAGCTTCGGTCCAAATGTAGCCGGATTCCTTCATCTTGACCTGATCTTTTACCAGTTCAGTTGCTGGTGCGTGTCCGATTGCGATGAAGACGCCGTCGGTAGACATTTCGGAGATTTCGCCAGTCTTACGGTTTTTCAGACGCACGCCAGTGACAACAGCCGGGCTTTCGGTGCCGAGGATTTCTTCGACCTGAGTGTCCCAGACAACGTTGATCTTTTCGTTCTTGAACAAGCGGTCCTGAAGGATTTTTTCAGAGCGCAGGGCATCACGGCGGTGAACCAGTGTGACCTTGCTTGCAAGGTTTGCGAGATAAAGTGCCTCTTCAACAGCAGTGTTACCACCGCCAACTACAACAACTTCCTTGCCGCGATAGAAGAAACCGTCACAGGTTGCACATGCAGAGACGCCGCCAGCCTGATACTTTTCTTCGGATGGCAGGCCAAGCCATTTAGCCTGTGCGCCTGTTGCAATGACCAGAGCGTCTGCGGTGTAGGTGGTGCCGCTGTCGCCCTTCAGCTCAAACGGGCGCTTGGACAGGTCAGCTGCTAAAATGGTGTCGTAATCGATCTTGGTGCCAACGTTTTCGGCTTGCTTGCGCATTTCTTCAACGAGCCATGGGCCCTGAATGGGATCAGCAAAGCCCGGGTAGTTTTCAACATCGGTGGTAATGGTCAACTGACCGCCAGTTTGCACACCTGTGACCAGAAGCGGTTCCAGCATAGCGCGGGCACCATAAATTGCGGCGGTGTAGCCCGCAGGGCCGGAGCCTACGATCAGGAGTTTGGTGTGCTTAACAGTCATTTCGTCAAAACC
This sequence comes from uncultured Pseudovibrio sp., assembly GCA_947496145.1. Lineage (GTDB taxonomy): Bacteria > Pseudomonadota > Alphaproteobacteria > Rhizobiales > Stappiaceae > Pseudovibrio. Next base: position 159,765 of record CANMBS010000008.1, on the reverse strand, counting down.
TCAAATTTCGTGCGCTATTGTGTCATCTGCTGCTGTGATCAGAGAGCGGTTCTAGCGGCTTGCTTGCTTTTGTTCAATCGCTTTGGATATAGCCTGCGCAATATCCGGTGTTGCGTCTATTGGCTTATAAGTAGAAGCTGACAGGTCTCCTGGGAAGGGATGAAGTACCCCTAATTCCGTCATTTTTGAAAGGAAGTGGTCAAACTTTCTGTGAGCGCCGGTTGGGCGGAAGCCGTAAACGGGCTTACCGGTGGCAGCTGCCTCTCCCACCATATTTGTAGAATCTGTAGTAACTACAATAAGTTCTGCGTTGGCTAAGTATTGGATAATCGGGTTTTCGCCTTCACCATTCCAGAAAAGGTGACCGCTTGAACGTCCCAGATCGTGGAGCACTGTTCCCAGCTCTCTTGGTGTTCTGCGCGAGCAGGTAATCATGAGAGAATGGGTTGTGGCCAGTTCTTTAAGTGCGGCGACAAGTGTGTTGATATTTTCCGGGGTGAAAGTGTGATGCTTGGAATTGCCACCAATGAGCACGGCTGCCTTCGGTTTTGGCAGGGCTGCAATTGATTCAAGCGGTTGTTCACGTGCCTCCTGAAGTTTAGCTGCTGAAAAGCGGTGGGGGGATGTCAGGGTTGTTACGATGTTGCCGCCTGATATTCCATCGTGTTCTGGTGCCCAGACGAAATCTGCAAATTTGCTGTTGATCTTTGGGTCCTTCAGGAAAACTGTGAAGGTCTTACCCTTGGAAAGACGTTTGACTGCGCGTAAGTAGGGCACCGCTCTGCGCCCGGAGGCGATGGCAATTGTGGGATAGGGGGGAGCGAGAGGACTTTCTGGCTTATCCGGTGCATCTTTGGGGTCAATCGGTCCCCAGGGCATGGCATAGGCGAAAAATTTGCGAGGTGAGACACTGCGAATTTCGTAGGGTATGGCCAAAGCTTCGGCAACACCGAGGCATTGAGATACATCTCCGATTTTTCCATCTGTTATAACCCACAGGGTTTGCGACATTTTGTTCCCCTACGTTTCGGGAAGTGTCTGCAAAATGCAATTTGTTGATATAGTCTGTCGCAAATAAGCAATAAACTAGCATTTTGCCTAACTTCGTGTTTTAGGCAGTGTTGTAAGACAGGTTAACTGTTAATCCAATAGGACAAGCAAAGGAGACGAGCTTGAAAGCGCGTCTGGATTCGATCGACTGGCAAATCTTGAAAGAGCTACAGGGAGACGGCCGCATTACCAATGTTGAGCTGGCTCGCCGTGTTGGGATTTCTGCACCTCCGTGTTTGCGCCGTGTGCGTGCACTGGAAGAGGCAGGTCTTATTCGCGGATACCGCACTCTTCTTGATGAAAAGCAGTTGGGTTATGAAGTCACCGCCTTCGTGATGGTTGGTTTGCACAACCAGACTGAGAATGACCTTGTTGCCTTTGAGGCGCAAGTAAAAGAATGGCCGCTGGTTCGTGAAAGCTACATGGTGTCTGGCGAAGTGGACTTTATCCTGCGTTGCACAGCTAAGGATCTGGAAACTTTCCAGAATTTCATTATTCGCGATGTTACATCCACTAAGAATGTGGATCATGTTCGTACAGCATTAACTATCCGGCGCATCAAGGATGAGCCGAATGTTCCGATTGATAAATCAGAGTATTTTTAGAGATTCTGCAATCGTAGCAAAGGTACTCTCTTCTTAACCGCTCTGTTTACGCATTCTCCGGGAGGTCCAGATTTGATTGGGGGAATGGTTCTGGCATCCGGATGTTAAGAGAGTTTTCAAACGGCCTTCATCGGGGGAAGGCCGTTTTTTGTATCTGATACAGCTTGAACGGATGAGGGTATGCAACCCTCTTACTCGCGTTGGATCTGGTTACATCTGCCGAATGTTGGAGAAGAAGTCGGCGATCTCACCAGACATTGCATCGCTTTGCTGATTTAGTGCTGTTGCTGCCGATGTGGCGGATTCTACTGCGTTTCTGGAAGCCTCAGTGGTGGCGAGGATATTGCTCAGCTCGCTGGTAATCCCCTTCGCATTCTCGGAGGCTGATTGAATGCTGGAAGAGATTTCATTGGTTGCCGCAGTTTGCTGATCAACTGCTTCTGCAATTGCGGTTGCAGTGCTGCTAACCTCTTCAATTTTCTGGGAGATTGCGGAAATTTCGTCTACGCAGCGACGGGTTTCGCTTTGAATTGCGCTGATCTTGGAGGCAATTTCATCGGTTGCCTGACCGGTCTGGCTTGCAAGGTCCTTTACTTCGCTTGCCACAACCGCAAAGCCCCGTCCGGCTTCACCTGCACGGGCTGCTTCAATGGTCGCGTTCAGCGCCAGCAGGTTGGTCTGCTCGGCAATAGCGCTGATCAGCTCTGTCACAGCTCCGATCTCGTTGGTTGCTGTTTGCAGGCCCAGCACAGTGTTGTTGGTGCGTTCTGCATCCATAGAAACGGCTCGGGCCGTTTCAGCAGAGCGGCTTACCTGTGCGCCAATTTCGGCTACGTTTGCGGACATCTCTTCGACGGCGGCAGCACCAGATTGCACATCCGCCGCAGTGTAACCAGCTGACTGGCTGGCGGCTTCTGCTGCAACCTTGCTTTGGTCTGAGGCTTCACGAAGGGTGATTGCTGAGTCGCCGACCCGCGCGCCAACAGCTTGTGTTTCGTCCATGCGTTTGTTGATGGTTTGCTCAAAGGCGTTGATCGCGCCCTCAAGGTTACTGGTGCGCACTTCACGCTCTTCCAGATAATGGCGGTGATAAGCTGTGACAGCCTGCCCCATATCAAACATGACTGCCTTTTGCAGAGCTGCGATACTGCGTGATAAACGGGAGGGGGACCAGCGCAGCTTCCTGCAGAGGATGTTTGTGAGGTCATCAAGGATAAACGTATAACCGCCTATGTACCAATCCGGCTCCAGATCAGTATAAACGTGAGCGCGGCCAATCCTGTCGACACGTTCCATATAGGTGCTGTCAAACCCACTGGTAAAAAGGCTCTTCCAGTGACTTTCCTGTGCTGATTTCAGACCGTTTACTTTGCCAGCAACCTTTTTTTTCAGTTCAGGGTCTTGCTGAACGTGCTCATAAAAGTCACCAAGAATTCTAGGAAGATGACTCTCCACAATATTCCAGAGATCGGAGAGTATCTGTACAGTCTGAGTATCAATTTTAAAAAAAGCGAGTTGGCTTTTAAGATCTGAAAGTGAATTGGTGGTCATGGCAGCAAATTTCCCGTCAATTTCTCGAGATCATTTGCATTTACAAGAGTTAACAGCAAGTAGAATTATCTATGCAAAATATCTAATATATACTTTTATACGTGTTGGCAGCTTCAGAATCTGAAGCCTGGTAAATTTCTTCGGGCAGAAGGTGCGCTAAATTGTCTCAGTTTCCTGCGGGTTTTCGGGCAGTCTGGATTGATTCGAAATATCAACCGGAAAAACGATTATCAACTCTGTATTTAGTGGATAACCCATGCGTAACGCAAAAAAAATGCCGCATATAGCGGCATTTTTCTCTCGTAAATTCCCAGGCGGTTAAACACCGTGAAATTTCGTTTTGATTCCTCAAAAAACTGGAACCAGCCAGTCAGACCGACTAAACGAACTCAACCTCAACGATTTCGTAGCCGCGTGCGCCGCCTGGTGCAGCAACTTCAACGCTGTCGCCAACAGACTTGCCAATGAGGGCACGTGCAATCGGAGAGGAGATGGAAATACGACCACGTTTCACATCGGCTTCTACATCGCCAACGATCATGTATTTTTTCTCTTCCTCAGTGTCTTCGTCAACGAGGGAGACTGTTGCACCGAACTTGATGGTTTCACCGCTGAGCTTGGTCAGATCAATCACTTCTGCAAGGCCAAGGAGACCTTCCAGCTCGTTGATGCGTCCTTCATTCAGGCTCTGCTGTTCCTTTGCGGCGTGGTATTCGGCGTTCTCAGAAAGATCGCCGTGAGCACGGGCTTCGGAAATGGCTGCAATAATGCGCGGGCGCTCGGTGGTTGTGCGCGTCTTCAGCTCTTCTGTGAGCATCGCGTAACCTTCCGGCGTCATAGGTACCTTTTCCATGGCTCGTACACCTTTCTTACTTTGTGTGGTGTGGCCCATCACAACAAAAAACTGACCGGGCTGAGTACTCCCAACCCGGATCTTTTAATCCATCCTAGAGAAAGTAAGATTGTAGTGATCTTACTTCAAGTGTTTTTGCTCCGAAAGCTTCAATACCCTGAGCTGCTGCTACGGCTCCTGCCACTGTTGTGTAATAAGGAACCTTGTTCATCAGCGCAGCCTGGCGAAGCGACCGGCTGTCGGCAAGGGCCTGTGCACCTTCAGTTGTATTGAAGACAAGCTGAACCTCACCGTTCTTAATAGCATCAACGATATGCGGGCGACCTTCAAGCACCTTGTTCACCTTTGCACATGGGATGCCTTGGTTTTCCAAGTATCTTTGAGTGCCATCAGTGGATATAATGGAAAATCCAGATGCGATCAGGTTTTTAGCTGCCTCAAGAATTTTCGGCTTATCTGCATCTTTTAAAGAGATGAAGACTGTCCCGCTCTCGGGAATTCTGGTGCCGCCACCAAGCTGAGATTTAGCAAATGCGAAGGAGAAGTCCGTATCCAGTCCCATGACTTCACCGGTTGAACGCATTTCAGGGCCAAGAACGGTGTCAACGCCGGGGAAGCGGGCGAATGGGAAGACAGCTTCTTTAACAGCTACGTGATCCAGCTTTTTGGGCTTCAGGTTGAAGGCTGACAGTTTTTCGCCCGCCATGACACGTGCTGCGATCTTTGCGATTGGCTCACCGATGGTTTTTGCCACAAACGGAACGGTTCTTGATGCGCGTGGGTTCACTTCCAGAACGTAAATTTCTCCGTCCTTAATTGCGAACTGTACGTTCATCAGGCCGACAACATTCAGAGCAAGTGCAAGTTTACGTGCCTGCTCCTCCAGTTCAGCCAGGGTTTTGTCGTCCAGCGTGTAAGCTGGCAGGGAACATGCGCTGTCGCCGGAGTGGATACCGGCTTCTTCGATATGCTCCATGATACCGCAAATGAAGACGTCTTCACCGTCGCACAAGGCGTCCACGTCCACTTCGATTGCGCCATCGAGGTAACGGTCGAACAGAAGCGGGTTGGTGCCGAGCAGAGTGTTGATCTGACCGGTCTTATCGTTCGGGTACTTTGCACGCACATCATGCGGTACGAGTTCTGGCAGAGTACCGAGCAGGTAGTTGTTGAGCGCTTCTTCGTCGCGAATGATCTGCATTGCGCGGCCACCCAGCACGTAGGATGGGCGAACGACGAGCGGCAGGCCAAGCTGGTTGGCGATCAGGCGGCCCTGTTCAACAGAGTAGGCGATGCCGTTTTCTGGCTGCTTCAGGTCGATCCTGTGCAGCAGGCGCAGGAAGCGGTCACGGTCTTCAGCAAGATCGATCATGTCCGGAGAGGTGCCCAGTATGGGAATGTCTGCCTCGACCAGAGCCTGAGCCAGTTTTAAAGGTGTCTGGCCTCCGAACTGAACGATCACGCCTTTCAGAGTGCCTTTGGCCTGCTCAAGGCGGAGGATTTCCAGCACGTCTTCAGAGGTGAGTGGTTCGAAGTAGAGGCGATCAGAGGTGTCGTAGTCAGTGGACACCGTTTCCGGGTTACAGTTGATCATGATTGCTTCATAGCCAGCATCCTTCAGAGCGAAGGCGGCGTGACAGCAGCAGTAATCAAACTCGATGCCCTGACCGATCCGGTTTGGACCACCGCCTAAGATAACGACCTTCTGGCGCTCGCTCGGTTGTGCTTCACAGGAGGGCAGGCCAGCAGTTGGTGTCTCGTAGGTGGAGTACATGTATGCGGTTGGAGAGGCGAACTCTGCCGCGCAGGTGTCGATGCGTTTGTAAACTGGTTTTACATCTAGCTTGGCACGGAGGGCTGCAATTTCCGCTTCCGTGGTGTCTGCCAGTACTGCAAGGCGGCTGTCGGAGAAGCCCATGGCTTTGACAGAACGCATGGCTTCGGTGTTTTTAGGCAGGCCGTGCTTGAGGATTTTCTCTTCAATCTCGACGATTTCTTTGATCTGTTCAAGGAACCACGGATCTATCTTGCAAATATCGTGGATCTCTTTTGCAGAGGTGCCGAGGCGCAGGGCCTGAGCTACGTTCAGAAGCCGTGTCGGAGTTGGAACTGCCAGTGCTTTACGGATGGCGTTGGAGTCTTCGCCTTGTCCTATGCCGTCCAGTTCGATCGGGTCGAGGCCAGTAAGGCCGGTTTCCAGACCGCGCAGCGCTTTTTGCATGCTCTCCTTGAAGGTGCGGCCAATAGCCATGACTTCACCAACGGACTTCATCGCTGTGGTCAAAGTTGGTTCCGAGCCCGGGAACTTCTCGAATGCAAAGCGAGGGATCTTGGTGACCACGTAGTCGATGGTGGGCTCAAACGAGGCAGGTGTTGCGCCGCCGGTGATGTCGTTTTCCAGCTCATCCAGAGTGTAGCCGACAGCCAGCTTTGCAGCGATCTTTGCAATTGGGAAACCCGTTGCCTTGGAAGCCAGAGCGGAGGAGCGGGATACGCGCGGGTTCATCTCGATGACGACCAGACGTCCGTTGTCCGGGTTTACCGCGAACTGAACGTTGGAGCCGCCGGTTTCCACGCCGATCTCACGCAGAACAGCAATAGAGGCGTTCCGCATGATCTGGTATTCTTTGTCCGTCAGGGTGAGGGCAGGGGCGATGGTGATGGAATCGCCTGTATGCACACCCATTGGGTCGATGTTCTCAATGGAACAGATGATGATGCAGTTGTCCGCTGTGTCGCGAACCACTTCCATCTCGTATTCTTTCCAGCCGAGCAAGCTTTCGTCGATGAGTACCTGACCGTTTGGAGAGGCATCAATACCGGAGCGAACGATCTGTTCGAACTCTTCACGGTTATAGGCTACGCCGCCGCCGGTGCCACCAAGCGTAAAGGCCGGACGGATAATAGCTGGCAGGCCGATGCTGTCGAGCTGGCGCATGGCTTCGGCATATCCGGCACCTCGATCATAGCCGACGATTACACCTTCATCGTTCAGGACTGGCGGGGAGGATGCGATTGCAGCACGAGGATTTTCCAGCCCGATCTTGTCCATGGCAGCACGGAACTTTTCACGGTCTTCAGCCTTGTCGATAACATCGGCCTTTGCGCCGATCATCTCGACGCCGTATTTCTTCAACGCACCTGTGCGGTCCAGCTCCAGCGCACAGTTCAGCGCGGTCTGCCCGCCCATGGTTGGCAGGAGCGCGTCCGGCTTTTCCTTAGCGATGATCTTTTCAACGGCTTCGGGGGTGATTGGCTCAATGTAAGTCGCGTCAGCCAGATCCGGGTCTGTCATGATGGTCGCCGGATTAGAGTTCACCAGGATTATTCGGTAGCCTTCATCTCGCAGTGCCTTACAAGCCTGAGTTCCGGAGTAATCGAACTCACAGGCTTGACCAATCACGATGGGTCCAGCCCCGATGATCATGATAGATTGGATGTCAGTGCGTTTAGGCATGGTGACTCACATATGCTCGCGTTAAAGCACCAGTGCACCCGCATGGTGACACTGGTTCTACTCTTTATTAGGAGTATGTCGGCTGAGCGCGTCTTATAGAAAGAATCGGAGTACTTATAAACCCCAGTATTCGTCTAATTTCAAAATAATACGCGCTTTTTTCTCAAGACTTAACGGCAGTATATTCATCTAAAGTCGAGGTCTCTATGATTTTTTCACCGTCGAAATCTGCAATGCCATGTTTAAGCGCATAGCAAGCCAGGCGAACAGCCTTAGGAATCTCTACCGGTTTACCGTCGCGATTGCCATTTTCGTAATATTGAATCATTCGTTTTTTCAGGCCGAGATGTTCTGCTGCTTCTTTTTGCTTGTAGCCCATCGACTTGCGCCAGGCCCGAAACTGAGATGGTCCCATGATATTAACCTAGTGGTTCCCAGAGTGAATTTTCATTGTACAGACAGACCGATGATAATCTGCACTCGTATTATTGCATATAGAGAAATAAGAAAAGCGCAAAAATTGCGTTATTTTTCTTGATTTGGCGCAATAAGTGCGCTTAATGTTGTAAGGTCTCAGGAAAACTCTCATAGGCGCCTGTGATCCCTCGGCATAGTGCTTAGGCGGTTTTGTGCGCTCACGGCACCACAAGGAAAATATCATGCTAAACGAACTCATCTTGTATCGGGCGAATCTAAGAAGCAAAAAAGTAGATGTACATCGCCATGCAACTTTCAGATTCCAGATCAGACGGATGGTGAATGGCCTCTTGCGCGGGTAAGTGCAAGTGCGTGATTTTGACTGTCCAGTTCCGTTCTCGCTTACTTATGGAAAAATTAGCATTGTGTACTTTGATCAGCAGAGGGGCGTTTGATCGTCTTTAGCCGACACTTTTGCTTTTGTGCTGTGCAATATATTTCCGTTACGAAATTTCACTTAAATCCTGACTGATAATGCATCATTGGATCTACTTCCCCTTCAAAACGCGAGGGGAGTTCAATGTTTTGCAGCGCGAAAAGTAATCATTCTGTTTAAAAAGTGTGCAGATTGATCATTCTGTCAGAAAATTTTCACTTGCTCATCCAAGAATAAGATTCGGTGTCTCTCACAGATGGTGAGTAGTTGACAGTCATCGTGGATATTTTGTCTGTTTGATCGTGTCAGTCACATATTATAGATAATATGTGACTGACTGAACTCTAGTATATTAGTCAGGATGACGCAGGAATAACTTGCAATATATCCTGTTGATTAGAGTTTAAATTACACCTTGTATAAAAAAATATATGAATGTCTCTAAATAATACTTAACTAGTATAACTACTTATCGCGATTAGTCTGAGACTGGTTAGTGTATACGTTGTTCTGATAAAGTAAAAAATACAAATGCCTACTATATTTTGTCAGTCTCCTTGTGTAGATTAACAAGAGTCCAATGTGAATTCTCATGGATTTCACTGCGGATCTTGAATGTAGAGGTACCTATTCCATCTCGGGAAATGCCTTAGATGATGTTCATATGAACACTGGGACAACCCGCAGGGGAGATGAGTGCCTGTAACTACAGATTAAGCTAGTACAGAAGAGGAGGACTACAAAAGTTATTAGGGGAATTCATCAAGGCTCCGGGTGGGGCGCTAAGATGATGGGCTTTTGTAATTCTTCTGAGGTTTAACATACAAACCACCGGGCAAATAGAAATGAACAGTATTCCTAGTAAGCTAGATGTCGCTGCGGATATCGCCGGACCAATTCGTGAGGACGATGGGGATGGTCAGTTGCTCGCAATCTCTGAGATGTCTGAATTGTTTAGCGTCACACTGCGGACACTTCGCTTCTATGAGGAGAAGGGACTTCTAAACCCAGTACGACGCGGTGCACGCCGTTTCTACAGAGGTCGTGATGTAAGCCGTATGCGCGTTATCCTTCAGGCTAAAAAGATCGGCCTGACACTGGCAGAGGTTCGTCGCATTATTAAACTGGTTGAGGGATCCAGCCCGCGTGCGGATCAGCTCAAGGAACTTCAGGAAATCTGCGGTGCACAAGAGCAGTTGTTGCATGAGCAGGAGCAAGCCTTGCAGGAGCAAATTGCAGAAGTTCGCGGTGTATCTCAGGCCTTGACGTCGATGCTGGCTGTCGAAGCTTAATCGTATACAGGGAAAGATGTTTTGGAACCCGGCCCCAATGGTGCCGGGTTTTTTGTTGCATTCTTCATGCATTTTCTTAGTTGCTTTTGCTCTTGTCACGGCAAGAAAAAAAGCGGGGCCTGTACCCCCGCTCTCAATCATCTCTTAATTCTGAACCCGCTTAAGCTGCTGCTGCCGTTTTGTGGTTTTCGATCAGCTCAATAAAGCGAGAGAACAGGTAGTGGCTGTCCTGAGGACCGGGAGAAGCCTCCGGATGGTGCTGGACTGAGAAAACCGGCGCATCTTTTACACGCAGACCACAATTGGTGCCATCGAACAGGGAGACGTGCGTTTCTTCCACGTTGTCAGGCAAGCTGCCAGCACTCACCGCAAAGCCGTGGTTCATACTGGTGATCTCAACTTTATTGGTGGTGTAGTCATGGACCGGATGATTTGCGCCGTGATGGCCCTGATGCATTTTCCGGGTTGTTCCGCCCAGAGCGAGCGCAAGCATCTGATGGCCGAGACAAATGCCGAAGACCGGCAGTTTCTTGTCAATAAGGCTGCGGATGGTTGGGACTGCGTATTCGCCTGTTGCCGCCGGATCACCAGGCCCGTTGGATAGGAACACTCCGTCCGGGTTCAGTGCAAGGATATCATCGGCAGATGTGTTTGCCGGTACTACGGTTACCCGGCAACCCGCCTCTGCCAGAAGGCGCAGGATGTTGCGCTTTACGCCAAAGTCCAGAGCGACCACGTGATGAGCAGGCTTTTCCTGTGCGCTGAACCCGTCTTCCCACTCCCAGGTGGTTTGCGTCCACTCGTAGGTTTTGGAGGTGGTAACGCCTTTTGCAAGGTCCATGCCTTCTAAAGCGGGGAGGTTGGCGGCTTCAGCTTTCAGAGCATCCACATCAAACTCGCCGTCAGGGTCGTGTGCGATGATGGCGTTCTGCATGCCTTTTTCGCGAATGAGGGCGGTGAGAGCGCGTGTATCCACTCCGGTCAGGCCGACGATGTTGCGGGCCTTGAGCCAGGTGTCGAAGTGGACCCCGGAGCGATAGTTGGAGGGTGTGGTGATGTCAGTGCGCAAAATTGCGCCGCGAACGCCAGCGGTTCCTTCCATATCTACGGTTTCGATATCATCTTCATTGGTGCCCACATTGCCGATATGCGGGAAGGTGAAGGTGATGATCTGGCCTGCATAGGAAGGGTCTGTAAGAATCTCTTCATATCCGGTCATGGCCGTATTGAAGCAGACTTCGCCGGACGCTTTTCCTCGTGCTCCAACGCCTCGACCTTCAATAATGGTGCCATCTGCGAGAATCAGGAGGGCGGTTGGTTTGGGCGCGGCCCATGCGTCTTGAGCTTTCATCACTTGCTTTCTTGATACGGTTGATGACAGTATGCGTCCATCTGAAACGCGCCATAAGGGCTTGACTTTGGCGCGTCACAGTCGCATCAAGGCCCGGACCATAGGAGAAGGGGTCACCTGGGTCAACTCACTCGTATAGAAATATTCGTACACGACTTACAGGAAATTAGCCTAAATCATAATGATGGGTATGTTATCCGGGCCTTCGAGAGCCTCTTTTAAAGTTTCCGCGTCAGGGTTCTTTTAGTATGTTGCGAGACAAAATAGCGAATGCGCTGAAAGCCGCGCAAGAAGACAACAGTAAACGACGTGCTGCGACGCTGCGCCTGATCACCGCTGCCATTATGGACCGGGATACCGCTGCGCGTGAGCAGGGTCGTGACGGTCTGAGTGACGAAGAGCTGATGGAACTTTTGCACACCATGCTGGTGCAACGGGAACAGGAAGCAACTCACTGCGAAGCGAACGGTAAGGTTGAGCTGGCTGTACAGGAACGCGAAGAAGCGGAAATGATCCGTGAGTTTTTGCCTGCGCAGCTGAGTGAGTACGAAATGAAGCTTGTTTGTCAGACAGTTGTAGAATGCGTGGAAGCGCGTGGACTGCGCGATATGGGCCGTTGTATGGCGGAGCTGAAAGAGCGCTATCCGGGCCAGATGGACTTTGCCAAAGCAAGCTGCATGGTCAAGCAGATGCTGCGTGCGCCGCAGTAAACTACTTTAATTTCAGCTTTATGAGGGTGCCGCATCTTGCCGGGTGCGGCTTTTCTTTTTCCTGATGTGGCCTATGGGGTTCACCGGACTGCTGGGTTTTGCTGGCTTCTTCAGGTGGTGAGCGCTATAAAATACTGATGCCTGCTGCTGTCAGGGCAGAACACTGAAATGGACTAGTATGCGTTTTGATCAGCTTTTCCTTGATGACATTCGCAACCGCGTTTCGCTTACAGACGTGGTGGGGCGGCGTGTAACCTGGGACCGGCGTAAATCTCAGCCCGGAAAAGGCGATTATTGGGCATGTTGCCCCTTCCACTCTGAGAAATCCCCAAGCTTTCACGTTGATGAGCGGCGCAACCGTTATAAGTGCTTTGGCTGTGGTGAAAGTGGAGATCATTTCAAGTTTCTGATGGAGATTGAGGGCCTCAGTTTCCCCGAAGCTGTGGAAGAACTAGCTGGTCTTGCAGGAATCGCCATGCCTGCGCCGGACCCTCAGGCAGCAAAACGGGCTGCTAAACGCAATACACTAACGGATGTGTGTGAGCTGGCGGTGCAATATTTCCGACACATGTTTCAGTCCGCTGATGGTCGTGCGGCGCGTGACTATGTGCAGCGGCGCGGCCTTACTGCGGAAACGCTGAATGAGTTTCAGTTCGGGTTTGCGCCTGCGGGGCGTGATAACCTGAAAACTGCTTTGATGGCGAAGGATGTTACAGAAGCGCAACTGATTGAAGTTGGGCTTCTCATTAAGCCGGATGATGGTCGCCCGTCTTATGACCGGTTCCGTAACCGCCTCATGATCCCCATTCATGATGAGCGCGGGCGTGCGGTTGCATTTGGTGGGCGTACCATGGACCCGGACGGGCAGCCTAAATACCTCAATTCGCCTGAAACACCGCTCTTTCACAAAGGCACTATGCTGTTTAATGCCCATCGCGCGCGTCAGCCCGCCTATGAAGCGGGACAGGCGATTGTGGTGGAAGGCTACATGGATGCCATTGCGCTTTGGCAGGCGGGTATCAAGGGCACTATGGCAAGTCTGGGGACTGCGTTTACCGAAGACCAGATCATGCGACTCTGGAAGTTTGCTGATGAACCGGTGATTTGTTTTGATGGTGACGTTGCTGGTATTTCTGCGGCGCACCGGGCTGTTGACCGTATTTTGCCAGTGCTGACCAGTGGCAAGTCCTTTCAGTTTGCGTTCTTGCCGGATGGGCAGGACCCGGATGATGTGATCAATGCTGGTGGTACTGCTGCCATGCATAGTGAGATCGAAAAAGCGCTCCCACTTTCTGAAGTGGTTTGGCAACGTGAGAGCGAACAGGCCCGCATCGATACGCCAGAGCGTAAGGCCGCGCTGGAAAAGGCGGTTGAGGACCTTGTTGGCACCATCAAGGATGAGCGGGTTCAGAAGAGCTACCGGATGGACCTGCGCCTCAAGCTCTCCAATCTGTTTTATGAGGAGAGCCGACGCAGACGCGGGCAGGGTGGCGGTCGTGATGGCGGCTGGCGCGGGCAGAAGGGTGGTGCTGGTGGTGAAGAGAGTCGTTTTCGAGGCGCTTCAAAACATATGGAAGCGCCGAATACACCCGGCTATGGTATCGAACGCTCCGTGATTTTGATGTCTGTTGTTTATTTAGAGTTACTTGAGAGGCATTTTGAGCGAATTTCTCTCCTTACTTACAATAATGATGATCATTCAAAATTTATGCAGAGTTTTCTGCGTGTTGTCTCTCCAGACCTAAAGGGAGCTGCAATTGCACGTATTTACGGTAGCTTAGGGGAAAGTTTCTATCAGATTTTGGAGGAGGCAAGGGGACTTATTGATGAGATTAAGCCACAGTCGCATGTCAATAAGCTCACGCGCTGGGATGCGCTGACTAATCGTTTGCAAATTCTGAAGGAAGACCCGCCGGAGGACTTCATTGAGATGCTGTTTCTCAACTATGCCGATATGCTGGAGCTGCGGATGCTGGAGCAGGAGCTGGAGCGGGAAACGCGGGCCATGGAAGAAAACCTTACCGAAGAGAGCTGGAACCGCTTTCAGGCTCTGAAGCAGGATCTTTCGCGACGCCGGGAAGAATGTTTGCGTGATGAGCAGGCACTTGCAGAGCGCGGCTCTAAGATGCGTGCTTCAAAAAACAATGTGCACGCCTAGTGAGGGCTGGTGAGGTTTGGCCTGACGAAAACAGGTGGTGGCATTTTGATTTAGATTTGTGAGGGATGAGTTCTTGATTTTCAAAGTTATCCAGAAAAATGGGCAATGAACTGTCTAAAATCCCCCAGAATCAGATTGACCAAGCCGAATCACCCTTGCGAATCACAAAAGGCGAGCTACATACACTAAGTCGGACAGCCGATACGAGCGCCCGTAGACCATAGATGTCACCAGAGCGGCGAAATCAAATTCGGATAATCAGCGCTGTCGATGCCTGGAATGTGCCGGAGACGGCCTGAAACGGTAGGGATGCCGGTGAGTAGCCCTGCCTGAATGTGTTTCGGGTTGTCATTTCCGAGAGAACATTTTGAGACCAGGGTTAAGTCAGGTTTAAGGGACTTTGCGTTAAACCCCAAAGTCAAATGCGATTCAAATGCCGCCTGTGTGACGCAAAACGCAGGGGTGGCTGGTCGTGTAACGCAATTGTTCGCTGGTGTATGCCAGCGACTTTGGAGCAGAATATGGCGACGAAGGCGACACAAGCTGAAGATACGCAGGAACCGGCAGGCGCAGAAGGACAGGATGGTCCTCTCCTGGATTTGTCGGTCGCCGCCGTCAAGAAGATGATCAAGTCCGCTAAAAAACGCGGTTACATCACTTATGACGAACTGAATGAAGTTCTTCCGCCTGATCAGGTTAGCTCTGAGCAGATTGAAGACACCATGTCGCTTCTTTCTGAAATGGGCATTAATGTTGTTGAAGCGGAAGATGCGGAAGAAGGCAAGGAAGAAGAAGCAACACCACCTGCTGTAGATGGTGGTGAGCTGGTTGTGGCCTCTTCCACGGCTGTTGCCAAGACCTCAAACGCTAAAGAACCGACAGACCGTACCGATGATCCGGTGCGTATGTACCTGCGCGAGATGGGCTCCGTTGAGCTGCTTTCCCGCGAAGGTGAAATTGCCATTGCAAAGCGCATTGAGGCTGGCCGTGAGGCTATGATCTCTGGCCTTTGCGAGAGCCCGCTGACCTTCCAGGCGATTATCATCTGGGGTGAGGAGCTGGCTGAAGGCAAGGTTCTGCTGCGTGATATTATTGATCTGGATGCGACTTATTCCGGCCCCGGCGGGGCAGGTGGTCCATCTGATGATGATCTTTCTGAGCAGGAACAAGCTGGTGAGGGTGAAGTTCCTGAGGCTGTTCGCCTTAAGGAAAAAGAAGAAGCCCGTAAGCGCAAGGAAGAAGAAGCCCGCAAGGCTAATGGTGCTGCTGCGCCTGCTGCCGCCGCTGCCGCTCCTGGTGCGCCGGGTGAAGCTCCTGCTGAAGGTGGCGAAGCCACTGACGATGACGATGACGAGTACGAGGCAAACGTTTCTCTTTCCGTGATGGAAGCAGAGCTGAAGCCGATGGTCGTTGAGATCTTTGACAAGATCACCGAGGACTATAAGAAGCTGCGCAAGCTTCAGGATCAGCTGGTTGAAAACAAGCTGGCCAACCGGACCTTGTCTCCGTCTCAGGAGCGTCGTTACAAGAAGCTCAAAGAAGACATCATTGCTGAAGTTAAGAGCCTGCACCTCAATAACAACCGTATTGAGACACTGGTTCAGCAGCTTTATTCCATCAACAAAATGCTGATGGGATATGAGGGCCGCCTTCTGCGTCTTGCAGACAGCAATGGCGTGAACCGTGCTGACTTCATCAAACACTATCAGGGTTCTGAACTGGACCCGAACTGGATTCGTAAAGTTGCAAACCTTTCTGGCCGTGGCTGGAAGAAGTTTGTAACCAACGACGGTGACATGATCCGCGAGTTGCGCGGCGAGATTCAGTCCCTTGCGACTGAGACTGGCCTTGAGATCACCGAATTCCGCACTCTGGTTTCCATGGTGCAGAAGGGTGAGCGCGAAGCGCGTATTGCGAAGAAGGAAATGGTGGAAGCGAACCTGCGTCTCGTTATCTCCATTGCCAAGAAATACACCAACCGTGGCCTGCAATTCCTCGATCTTATTCAGGAAGGTAACATTGGCCTCATGAAGGCGGTCGACAAGTTTGAATACCGCCGTGGTTACAAGTTCTCCACCTATGCGACCTGGTGGATTCGTCAGGCGATCACCCGGTCCATCGCGGATCAGGCGCGCACCATCCGTATTCCGGTGCACATGATCGAGACGATCAACAAGATCGTTCGTACCTCTCGTCAGATGCTTCATGAGATTGGCCGTGAGCCAACCCCGGAAGAGCTTTCTGAAAAGTTGCAGATGCCGCTTGAGAAGGTTCGTAAGGTGCTGAAGATTGCCAAGGAGCCTATCTCCCTTGAAACACCGATTGGTGATGAGGAAGACAGCCACCTTGGTGACTTCATTGAGGATAAAAACGCTATCCTGCCGATTGATGCGGCTATTCAGGCGAACCTTCGTGAGACCACCACCCGCGTTCTGGCATCGCTTACACCTCGTGAAGAGCGTGTTCTGCGCATGCGCTTTGGTATCGGCATGAACACCGACCACACTCTGGAAGAGGTTGGTCAGCAGTTCTCCGTTACCCGTGAGCGTATTCGTCAGATTGAGGCGAAAGCGCTGCGCAAGCTGAAGCACCCAAGCCGCTCCCGCAAACTGCGGAGCTTCCTGGACAGCTAAGCTGCTACGGATATTTGAAGATAAAGAAAGCCAGTCTCCGGGAGGGGGCTGGCTTTTTTGCTGGGTGATATGGTTTGCAGCGCCTTTGCTATGCGTGGTTCAGAGTGAGGACGCCGGGCAAGGAAAGTGGTCCTGCCGTTAACGAACTACCTCATTCCGGGAGCCAGGCGGGTTTTTAAAGGTTCGAGTGCAATTTCTATTGAAGCCAGAATATCGTCCTCAGGCACATTGAATTTGGCCAATTCGTAAATACCTGAAAATACCATCCTGAAGTAGCAAACGAGCCGCTCTATGTCCTCGGGGCTGCCCAGATACGTTTCAGACTGGTGTAGTTTTTCGCGAACCAGTTCCGTCCATATCTCGTTGTATCTCATAAATTCTGTTCGCAATTCGTTGTCGAGAAAGCAGAAGTCCATAACGGTGGAGCGGAGAAGGCTGATACCCACTTTCCTTCGATCCAGACATAACTCAGCAAATTCATAGAGTGCGTTTTCCAGTGCGTAAAAGGGGTCTGCATGCATGTTTATTATTGAACGCATCTGCCGCCCGAATTTTACGTAGTACCAATGTAAAATCGCGTGAAAGAAAATTCTCTTGCTGGGAAATACTTCCTGCATCTCAGCGGTGCTTACTTCGCATTCAGCAGCAACATCGGGCAAAGACAGATGTTCCGCTCCCCTCTGGAGAATCTGACGTATGGCTGCGTCAAATATGTGTTCCAGCTTCTTTGCAGGGAAAGTATGTTCATCCGGCTCATATCTTTTCATATCGGTCTGCCCGGCTGGGATGACTAAAAGGTATTTTGAACTTCTGGTTTCCGGGTATCTTACGAGATGGCCGGAGAGCTTTGCCCGTAAGCAAGTGTTTAGCCCATAGAAGCGGTTTTTCTTTTATGGGATCGTGGCCTCGTTCAATTTGGGCACTTCGCCAATTGCCTGCTTAGCAGACAGAGGGAAAGAAAAGGCAAAGGTACTGCCTGCAATTATTCTCAAGTTTCACAGCTTGCCTGCGGAGCTCCCTGAACAGCTAAGCTGCTTCGGGGATGTGTGAATAAAGAGGGACAGTCTCTGAGAGGGGCTGGCTTTTTTGCTGGGTGATATGGCTTTGCCGTCGTCATCCCTGACTTGATCAGGGAACCAGAAGCACAGTTGTGGGTGTTGGAGTTTGTTGTGCTGGATCCCGCATCGCGCTGTGCTTGTGTGGGGGACGGGAGAAGGAGGAGAGCTGCTTTCATCGAATGTAAAATTGTCCAATGTAAATAGTGCAATCATGGATTGCTGTATTTGGCTTTACATGCTGACATGGTGTTTATAATGGCGGCAACTGTTGTGGTGATGACTTATGGATTCCAATCAACTTGAACAGCAACTTCGTGGGATTGGAGATGATCGAGCTATTGCCATTATGGCGACGCGATGTGCTCTTCGCATTGTTCCGGTTATGCGACTATGGGACTTTGACAATCCCCAGTTACAACGATATTTGCTCGCATTTTTTAGATGCATGGCCCATGTCTGGGCTAAGGCAAGATATCAGGGGGTGTTTGAACACAGGTCTGATTTTGCTTGGCATGAGTTAGATCTGATTTGTGAGCGAATAGAACCAATTGCGTCTATCAAGCAATATAGTAAAGCAGTCTTTTTTGCGATTTCTCAGACAGGTAAAGCATTTGCGGGCCTTAACGTACTTAGTGATGCAAAGGCTGCAATCCTCACTAGCCTACGGTATGGTGATGAATTTCAGCTAGCCTTGGATGATGATTTTGGGCATTTGAAACTAGAGGGTGTGGCCCAATTGGCTGAACGTCCTTTGTGGCCTGATTTCTTAAGTGATGAACTGCCTGTTGCAAAAAGGCATTTACCTGATTTGTGGGGGGAAGACTTCCCAGAATGGCAAGTTTGGGTTGATCTTTATAATCGGTACATTGTGGATAGTGCTGATGGTGAGGAGTTGTTTCGACAGATTGGTTCGCAAAGCAATGTTTTTTGGGCAAAATCACCGGAACAGGTGTGTCGGCAAGTTCAATTAATGATGGCTGGCCATGGAGGTTATTCAAAAGATCCGCCGAAAGTCCCGCCAGATGGTGTTTCTTCTAATGGCGAAGATGAGCCAACACCCGATCCAATGAAGGACTATATTAAAACAACGCATAGAGATAATGCTACAAAAACGGATCTTCTGGGCAGGCAAGCCTTCGCTGAAATCTTATCAAATTTGCTAGACCGTGTTTATGGGCTAGAAAATGGCAAGAACGGTAAGATAAACGATTATAAGGTTGACGTTGCTTTTAATGGTTCCCAACAGAAAGCATTTGAAAAATATGAAGGACAAGGCTTTGCTCTACTCCTGCATGCGCCATGGGGTAAAGGAAAAACGAGTCTCTGGAAGCTGCTGAAGCAACGACTCCAGAAACTGCCACTTACTCAAGAATATGAGATCATTCCACCTGCTGGGCGTTGGATCACAGTCGATTTCAATGCATGGGAGTTTGAGCATCGGAAAAGGCCATGGATGCCTTTTCTTGAGACCATCAAAGATGCTTGCCAAAATGAGTTGCATGAAAAGCGAGATTATCCACGTTGTGAGCATGTTGGTGATGCTTGGCGGAGCTGGCGGATTGGGAATAGCTCTATCCCCTGGGCTTTGCTCCTTGTTTTTGTTGTTGCTTTTGCTCTGATTGGCTTTGCCCTCTTTTGGCCTCAAATACAAAACTGGCTTGGTATAACCCCGGTTCCGACATTATGGGCTAGTTTTGAGCGGGTGCTTGGGTTTACACCTGCTTCTCCAGAGAGTTTGGGGGTTTTCCTCGGGGTTCTGGCAACGTTAGGAATTGGGGGGATTGCAGCGTGGGAGGTGTTTCGGCGGTTTGGCCGGTCGACTGCACATGGTGGAGAGATTGCAGCTGATTATTATGATGAGCTGAAATCAGATCCCTTAAAAAAACTGCGCAAGTTGTTTCAGGATGTTACCCGAGTATCCAAACGCCCGATTTGTATATTTATAGATGATCTGGACCGGTGTAACGCCACGTATGTGGTTGAGTTTCTTGAAGGTATTCAGACGCACTTTCGGGCTGATAACGTGTTTTATGTGGTCGCAGCAGATCGGAAGTGGCTGCGATCTGCTTTTGAACAGCATTACAGCGGGTTTAAAAACGACCCCTCTTTTGATGGAGAGCATCCACTTGGGCTGCTGTTTCTGGAGAAAATTTTTCAACTCTCTGTCGGCGTGCCTGATGCTTCCGATAGAAACCTTAGAACTTATTGGAAGTTTCTGCTGAATGACAGGACTGAAGATGGTGATCAGGTGGGCAGTACCACAAAACGTGCTGGAGACCGATCAGTAAGCGGGCGAGGTGCAGGAGCTGGTTCAGATGCGGAGGCGTTGCGCAACCAAACATCAGAGGAACTCAACAAAACTGTGAGTGATATACGCTCTGGTGAGGCTGATCGGCAGGCAAAGCATTTACTCAGTGATCTGGTTGATATTCTTCCCAATAACCCACGTAGTCTCAAGCGGATGATCAATCTTTATTCTATCTACCTTGTTAGCCGAGGTATTGTAGGGGCTACACAAGAGGACCTGCCAACGCTTTGTATGATGAGGTGGATCATCTTTGAGCAGCGTTTTCTTGAGTTGTCTGAGGCTTTGCTGGCAGAACCGGGGCGAGTGGATGGGTTGCGGCATGGGAATGCCGAAGGTGAGAGTAAAGACATTATTTCCAGATATGCAGGGAATGAGGCTGTGAGGGCGGTGCTGGGGTATGTGGGGGCTAACAGGAGTAATCCGCTTGGTTCTGAGCATATTAAGATTTTTGCAGAAGTTTGGGTGAGCTTTAGTCTTTCACATTCCCGGCACGGGGCTGAGAAACAGAAAAAGTGCAAGTGCTTAATAGACTCTGCCGTCATTCCTGACAAGCGCAGCGCAGATCAGGAATCCAGAGCCGGGATTGCGGGTGTTGGTGTGTGTTGCTCTGGGTGCTGTGTCGCACTTCGTTTGTGAGGTATGGCCAAGGGGGAATGTAACCTTGCGGCAACAACCTTGAATGGCGCTGCAACTTTTCGTTGACAGGTTCGTTGTTTCATTCCACATTCACAGGTGAGGCGTCGAAACCTCTTGTCAGCGGTAACCGCTCCCGTCGCTAGCGGATTTTTTGCGCCTTTTTCTGGAAGGGCGCAAACCCTTTGCTATGAGCGGGAGGGCGGTGAATACAATACCTCCTTCGGGGGGGAATAAACTCGCCTGTCTGACTCAGGTTTCGAACCTCCCGCTCGCCAGCGGGCCGTCGAAAGCCCATCTGTCGTCGCGGACATTCAACAGCCAAGTCAGAAAGGCTTTGATTATGGACGACTCTGCAAGTGCGCAACGCGCCAAGAATAGCATTCAAGATGAAATGGACTTAGCAAACATTGCTGTTTCTGATCTTCTGAACCTTGCCTACATACAGCATATGGTGTTGTGGGAGCGGATGAAGAACAGCGACGAGCGCGATGCTTTGCTCACTTTGCACTACTGCTTCAATGACCGCCTGAAGGCACTTCATAAGACCTGCGGACACATCACAGAAGCTTTGGTGGGAACCTCTGCACCCGGAGAAAAGCCCGCCAAGGCAAAACGCAGCGTCTCCTCCGTTCCTTCGGTCAAAAATAACATTGTGTCTTTAGATTAACGCACTGTGACAGGCACTTGTGAGGGCTGGTTGCGACCGCCTTTATCCAGTCTGTCATGAGTGCCCGCTGATCTGCGGCCGGGCAAACTTTAGACCGCAGACCAGCATTTTAGTATGGGTATGATATGCGTTCTGCTTACTCTTTAATGCAAGGGGTATGGATCCCGGCGCGGGGGCTGGGAAGACACCGTGGGGAGGTGTTTTGCTCCAGTTTCAGCGCTCAGACAAACGGTTCTCCCTCTCCGTCATACTGGACGAAGCGCAGCGGAGATGCAGTATCCATACTCCCTTGAGCCAGTGTTGCATGGTGCAGGAGTGTAATCCCACTTCGGACCTGGCTATCTGTGGCAGGAAATGCCCGTTCCATTTATATTGCTCATAATCATTGTAAGTTGTGAGTCGATTCAGATACGTCAAAATCTTTCAGAGGCAGTTACACCATGCGCCTTTATTTTCTTCTTCTTGGCCGGATGCAGCCGGGTAACATCCCCGTTGGAGGCTATCTTATTCAAACAGATGACGGGGTTAATGTGTTGGTGGATACGGGCTGGCCGTGCTCTTACGTGGAGAACCCTAAGCATCCACCGGGTTTGACACTTGATATTTCCAGGGAAGATACGATCATTGCTCGTTTGGGTTCTATTGGTCTTACACCTTCTGATATTGATTTCCTTGTGTGCTCACACTTTGATGACGATCACGCAGGCAATCATGACCTGTTTTCCAGCGCTCAGTTGGTTGTGCAGCGAAAACACTACGAGCTTGCGAAAGGCGGGCACCCCCGTTTTGCTGCGAGCCGTGAAGCCTGGGACAGGCCTGACCTGAATTACCGATTGATTGAAGGCGATATGGAACTGGTTCCGGATGTAGAGTTATTGGAGACCAGCGGGCACGTTCCGGGCCATCAGTCTGTTCTGGTTCGACTACCACATACTGGCCCGGTTTTACTGGCGATTGATGCCGTGATGGATCAATCTATGTCGGATGCAGATGATCGCATGATGTGGGTTACAGATTGGGCGGAAACTTCAGAGGATGAAGCACAGATAAGAGCAAGCACGCGGAAGGTTGCTGACATCGGTGCACGGGAAAAGGCAGCGCTTATTGTCTACGGACATGATGTAAAACAATGGGGTGAACTGCGGTGCGCACCAGACTTCTATGACTGATTTACTTTGATTTATACAGCGCTCTTATTTTGTTTCTGGAGTGGTTCAATTGTGAGTGAATGGTGTAAGCGGGTGTTCCGGGGTTTCTGACATGCTTGGTCCATGTGGTTTAATGGAGCAGGAAGATGAAACCGGAAGATATGCGCCGTGAGCTGGACAACCTGAAGGAAGCGGTTGCGCACAAGCCGAGCCGGGGATGGGTGATTGCAGCTTCGATTATTTCGACTTTGCTGGTGCTGGTTCTGGTTGCGGCGCTCCTGATGTTTGCCATGGCAAATATGATGCGCGGCGGGGGCTGGCGGGGTCATGGGCATGACAGATACATTGACCGGCATTATCGGCCTGCACCTCCGCCACCTCCGGGGCAGCCGTTGCCGCGCTGATGGCTGCATGGTGTGGCTGGCGCACCGGCTGATGCCTGTAAGCCCGGCGGATCGCGGCCCGGGTTGTTTCCACATTTGCGGCACATATCGCGGCTCTTCTTCCTAGCTCATTTTCGGCATTCTGAATGCAGCGAAGGCCGCGAGGGTTGAAACAGCTGCCATGATCAGGAACACAAGCGGGCCTGTTTGCGCTGCATTTTCCAGCGTGATCAGGTCTTGTGCGCCGGGCACTGAGAACCCGGTGAGACCTGCCAGAAGACCGGCTAAAGCTGCGCCAATGGCCATACCTGCCGATTGTAATGGGCCTAAGAAGCCAGAGGCTCTGTCCCGCTCCTCCTCTTCTTCTGCATAGATGATTGCCTTTTTCAGGAACTGACTGCTCATGCCAAATCCGGCTCCATTGAGCGCACAGGTTGCTATGAAAACTTCAAAGGACATGGTGGAGAGAGCTACTGCTGTGAGCAATGCCCCGGCGGAGATACTGATGGCACCAAAACGGATCAGGTAAGTTTGCGTGTGTGGAGATTGAATGCGGGCAACAATCCATGCCGTACCTGTCCAGGTGAAGGCGGTGACAGCCATGGTGTAAGAGGCTTGAGAAACACTAAGGCCCCACAGGACCTGCCCCATGGCGGTGCCGTAGACAACCCGGGCAGCGCTGGCGATGGACAGCAGCAACATGACCCACATGCCTAACCCCAAAATGCCGGAGAGTTTGAAGGCATTGCGCGGAATGAAAGGGGAGGCGCTTGTTTTATCCCACTTCACGGCGGTGAAGAGCAGAGCAACACCGATGATCAGTGCCAGTGAAATATTGAGAAGGCTGCGTAGCTCACCAACATAAGCGATAAGGAAAACAGCGACTGTCAGCAGGGTGAGGCGGGGGATGAAATTCTTCTTATTGCCAATGGTTTCGGTAGTAGCTTTTTCTCTTGTGGTGGCCGGGATGACCGTGACTGCCAGCAGGAGCAGGGCTATGGCGAGAGGCAGATTGGCATAAAATACAGCGCGCCAGGACCAACTGTCCGTCAGGACGCCAGCGGTAAGCGGGCCAATGCCCGCAGAAACGGCCCAGACACTGGAGAGCATAGCGAAAACAGCGGAAAAAGCGCGCTTGGGGTAAAGATCTGAAATGAGCGTGTAGCACAGGGATACGATCATCCCTTCTCCCAGACCTTGCAGCATTCTTCCCAGCAGCAGGTATTCCAGTGAGCTTGCAGCCCCGGCAAGGAAAGAGCCTGCCAGAAAAGAAAGGGCGGCGGCAATGAAAAGCGGGCGGGCGCCAAGCTGAGCCTTGAGGGACCCGGTGACTGTTCCCGCCAGAATGGAGCCGATCTGAAACAGGCTTAAGACCCAGAAGGCACGCTGCTGGCCGCCCAGATCGCGGATGATATCAGGCATGACGGCGGAGGACAGAAAGCTGTTCATGCTTGCAGAGCCAACGCCTAGAATCATGATGAGGGAGGCGAGCCAGCGACCATCCATAACCAGCAGTTTGAAGGGCGATAAAGGTGCTGTTTCTGTTGTGTTGGATATGGTCATAAGTATCACCTATTTGGAAATATATTAGTTTCTTAATTTGATATATTTAATAAGTAAAATGTTTTTTTATCAGATTAGATGGTCGATTGGCTTATTCAAAAAAGGTGCTGTAAATCGGCCCCGCATGAATTAGCGGATTGTTCCTGATGTTTCGCAGGCTTAGCTTTTTACTGGCACGAGGAGGCCCTTTTTTCAGAAGAAAAGTCAGGGTTGTTTGAGAGGCGTGGTTTGGTGCGAGGCGTTGGCGGGGCTTGTGCTGAAATCAGTTGTTCTGGCAATGTTTGCTGTGATTAAGCCGTATGTCGCGGAATAAATCAACACCTGCGGGTTTGCAGTATGCGGCAGGGAGAAGCACAAAGAAAACCCCGCTTGGGGCGGGGCTTTGAGTTTGATGTCAGAGGCTTGTGTTTATTGCACAAGTTCGTAGGTTATTGTGACTGATGAAGAAAGCGTCTGCTGGCCTTCAGCAATTGGCGGGGCGCTGTCCATCTTCGCAGCTCTCATCATCATCATTTCCGGGTATGGATTTGGGTTGTAACCTGCTTCGGAGATGCTGAGCACCTTGCCAAGGGTTACACCGGCTGCTTTCGCGTAGGTTTCCGCTTTGGTGCGAGCGTCTTTTACTGCGGCCTCACGGGCTTCATCAATGTACTTTTCCGGGTTGGAAACGCCAAAGCGGACCTGTCCCACATCATTGGAGCCGCCCTGTACCAGCATGTCGAGCGTAGTGCCGAGCCTGGAGACGTCTTTCAGGTTGATCTGAATGCCGTTTTGTACCCGATAACCAACAATCTGCGGAGCTTTGTGTTTGCCATCGTTCAGATTGCGATTGCCGTAGATCGGAGAGATGTCAAAACCGGTGGTCTGGATGTTCTTCTTGTCGATACCTGCTGCTTCAACATCTTTTAAGATGGCGCGCATGGTGACAGAGTTTTCCTTCAAGGCGGACTTTGCATCATCGCCCTGTGTAATCACTCGGGAAACAAGGGTTGCCATATCCGGGGCCACATGGACGGAGCCTGAACCGGAAATGGTGATCTTGCCGGAGGGTTCCTCAGCCCTGGCATGAACGCTGGTAGAGGCGATGAAAGCGGCGGCCACGAGACCAACCATCGCAAGAGCGCTCATACTTGGAAGACGGAATTTCTTCTGTTCTTTCTGCATTAAATTCTCCAGTTTCAAAGTTGTTGCGGACTGATGCCTGCTGCCGGGATATCCTACATGCAATACTCAGCCGAATATCAGGAGTACAATCTATAGTTACAATTGCGGCGGCTCTCAGGCGTGATCATGTCAATTCACGGGTTTGATTCTGATCCTCTAAATTTATCGGGTCGCCCACGTTACCATCGCCGGATAACAGGATTGCTATGGGGCGGGAAGCGGGGAACTGGGCGCAGATAATGATACACAAAACCACGAGCGGAACGCACAAGACCATGCCGATGACACCCCATAGTGCCCCCCAAAAGCTCAAGGAGATCATAATAACCAGCGGAGAAATGTTGAGCTGTGTGCCCATCAGACGTGGTTCAATGAGGTTGCCAAGGGTGAACTGGACTGCACCAAGACCAAGCGTGATGGCAATGAACGGGGTCAGGGTATCGAAGTAAACCAGCGACAGCAGGCTGGGGAAGACAACCGCGATGAGCGAGCCGATTGTGGGGATATAGTTGAGCAGGAATGCAATGAAGCCAAAAAGCGCCGCATAGGGAAGGCCAGCTGCCATCGTGATTGCATAGGTGAGTGTTCCGGTAACCAGACTCACCGCCGTTTTGATGCCCATATAATGACGCATGCGCCTGCCGATTTCTTCGCGAATAGCAAAAGCCAGTTTGATGCGCCCTGAATTTTCAAAGAGGGCCGTCAGCTTCTTATCAAATGTTGCTGCTTCAAAGATCATAAAGAGCACGTAGATAAAGACCAGCGAGCTGGACCCTGCAAGGCTTGTGAGCACAGATGCGCCTGTGCCGAGAGCCGCACTCAGCGAGAAATTGGGAAAGATATCGGAGAGCTGAATGGTCTTTTCCATGTTCAGCTGTTTTGCCAGCTTGAGCAGGACTTCATCCAGCCGCCCCTGATATGTGGGAGCGTCAAAGGCCAGTTGTTGCAGATTCACTGAGACAATATTGAAGACGATGCCGACGACGTAAAAGATCGCCAGCAGTGCGAGCAATATTGTGAGCGGGCGCGGGAGATAGGTTCCCAGAAGCGGAATGTGGCGCAGTGCTGAGGACATGGAGTTGATGATGTACCAAAGCACCAGCGCGATGATCAGGGGGATCAGGAGAGAGCGCCCGATGAAGAGCAACCAGCCGACAATAACCAGCAGAATTAAGGAGGCGGTGAACTTAACAAGGGGTTGGCGCATGCTGCACTCCAAAGATCATACCGTAAATGGCTTAGTTAGTTTCGCCATACTCTCTTAAATTCAGGTATTTATAAAGCTTAGTGATAGGGGCACCGATGATCTGACGGGGAAAAGATACATCCCCAAGTTTCAACAGGAACTGTATGTATCGGACCTATAAACAATTTACTCAGTGCTGGTTGATGGTGTAGAACCTGTCTTCGGTAAGGGCCTGTAGCTCAACTGGTTAGAGCCGTCCGCTCATAACGGACTGGTTGGGGGTTCAAGTCCCTCCGGGCCTACCACCTTCCCAAAATACTGTCTTCATTGATAAAGTGTAATTGCAGGTGTCAGCTGCATGCACGCTTATGTATTTTACTATGTAAATTTTCTTTCTTAAAACTGATTGCATGTATTTATACAGTATATTTTACTGTAGATATTTACCTGTAGTAATTTCTTGGTTCTTACCTCGGTAAATGAAACTAATAACTCAATATGTTGAGAGATGACACAATAGTAATCCCAGAATATACCAAAGCTACTTCGACAGATCAGACACATTATTTCTCAGATTTATCGTGAAGCTATCTTACAGTTAGGGGTTGCTATGAGACATAGATTTGCTCTCGGGCTTATGCTGGGGTGTGCACTCAGTGCTGGCTCGGCTTACGCTCAACAATTGATTTATCAGCCAGTTAATCCGAGTTTTGGGGGATACTCTTCGAATACATCTCATCTTTTTGCAACGGCAAATGCGCAGAAAACAGCAACAATCCGCAATAAGGGGTCAAACGGTTCTGGCGGAGGTGCGGATATTGATGGTTCGCAGGATGGCCTTGCAGATCTGTTTGTTCGTCAACTGCAAAATCGGCTGATTTACTCTTTGGCTGATCAGGTTGCGTCTGCGATCTTTCCGAAGGAGGGGGAGACTGCGCCTCCTACTGGCACTGTCAGTTTTGGTGATCAGAAGGTTTCGTTTGTGCGCGGTACCACATCTATCCAACTGCAAATTATTGATGAAAGTACAGGTGCCATTACCGATATTACGGTTCCGGTTCTACAGACTGATACTCCTATAAATTAATGCCAAGGTATTGATATGATGAAGACATCACTTATTCTCGCCATGGCGTTGTCGTTATCTGCCTGCGGGCCGGTGACACGCATGGCGTTCAGCCCGGGACCGCAGCTTGCAACGGTTTCTATACAGGCAAATAAACTGAAGAAGTTGCCGGGGCCAAAGCAGCCGATTTACGCCGCAGTTTATAATTACCAGGATTTGACAGGGCAATATAAGCCTTCCGACAAGGTCCAGACGCTCTCGCGTTCCGTAACACAAGGGGCGGATACGATGCTGGTGCGTGCGCTTCAGGATGCAGGGGATCGCAAGTGGTTCCGCGTGGTGGAGCGAGGCAATCTGGATGCGCTGCTGAAAGAACGGCAGATTGTGACACAGATCCGCAAGATTTATCTGGGCGAAGAAAAGGTTGACCCGGAGGTTCTGCCGCCGCTGCTTTATGCTGGTGTGATTTTTGAGGGCGGCATTGTTGGGTACGACAGTAACACCCGTACAGGTGGAGCTGGTGCCAGATATCTCGGGATCGGCGGGAACGCGGATTATCGGCAGGATGATGTGACGGTTTCACTGCGTGCAGTAAGCACTCGCACTGGTGAAGTTATGGCCAATGTGATGGTGCAGAAGTCTATCGTCTCGATCGGCCTGAAAGGCGGGGCTTTTCGATACATCGCTTTAGATGAAATTCTTGAAGCAGAAGCAGGGATTACGAAAAATGAACCTGTGACGCTGGCGGTACAGCAGGCAATCGAAAAGGCGGTTTATTCCATCGTGATGGAAGGGGCGCGGGTTGGAGCCTGGAGTTTTGAAAACCCGGCTCAAGCCAATGCTTTGTATAAGGAATACACATCCGAGAAGGCACAGGTCACTCAGCGTGTAAAGACAAAAAGAGCTCGCCCCCCATCGAATACGGGTCCTTATCGGGGCAGTGTTCCACTGGCGCGGTCAAACCTGTGGGCGAATAAGAAATCTTAGGATGTTGCAAAATGTTCAGCAGTCCTAGAACAACATCCAGATTTTTCCTTTTGATCTTTGATTTGTCTAAGCCATTGAAATTCAGAGGCTATGAGAAACTTGGGCAAGAGAACTCAGTTACCGTAAAAACGGTAATAGAGGGTGTGCGACCTCGCAAAAACTCACACACCCTCATGTCGCAACGGAGCAAGTTTGATTGCGTGCAATCGCCTTTGCTCACCAGAACTATTATAGGTGAAGGTTCATAATTATGAAGCAAATTCTTATTTTGTCATGTTCAGCTCTGGCGCTTTCAATTGCCGCTGCACATGCAGGCGACTCCAATAATGTTTACCTGCAACAATCCAGTAGTGGGTCTGTGTATGGTAACTCGGCTGTCATTACACAAAGTGGCGATAACAACATTGCAGGTAGTCAATGGTCTGCACCAGACTTTAATGCCGTGCTGGAGCAAAATGGAACGAAGAACCGTATTGTTATTGATCAGAACGGATCTGATATGGTGAAGCGTGTGCGCCAAAACGGAAATTTCAGTTCCTTAAAAGTTGAGCAGAAAGGTCCCGGGGGAGCTGGTGTAACCAATCCTTACCCTGATCAGCGTGTCTGGAATGTCATACAGACAACTGAGCCAGGCATTGCACAAACGGGTAATCACAAAGCCAACAGAACGAAAATTACACAAAGGGGCGGTGAGCGAAATGTGGTTGGCACTGTCCACCAGCATAATAATCTGGCAGGGCCAATTGACAGCGGCGACAGGAACCTTGCGGTTATCGATCAAAAAGGGAACCGTAACGGAGCAAACATCAATGGCGTTCCTCCGCGTGTTGCCGATCCAATCCCGGTAGGTGCTTTGGCAACACCTTATATTGTTCCCAGCCAACATGGCGGGCAACTGATTCAAATCGGTTCCGGAAACACAACCCGTGTAACGCAACATGGAAATGACAATAACTTCCGTGCCAGCTCGATCGGGAAAGACAACAAAGTTCTGATTGAGCAAAAGAGCGATGCATCTTATGCGAGGGTTGAACTTGATGGTGATGCCAACCAGGCTGAGGTTGAGCAACGTGGTATGAGCCAATGGGCTGATATCCGCTTTGATACAGGTGATGGTAATCGGTTCCGTACCTACCAGAAAGGCTTCGGCAACTTCATCGATCTTACGGGATCAGGACATGACTCACTCTTTGAGTTCAAGCAGGATACATCCACCAATATCATTTCTGCCAATTTGTCTGGTGACAATAACCTGATGCGCATTCACCAGAAGGGTGGTGACAATAACGTGGTCGACATGTCTGGTGCCACCAATACTGGCAGCAATAACAGGCTGTATTATCTTCAGGATGGTGACAATAACATGTTGGTCTCGTTGCTGACCGGTGATGATAACCGCCAGAAAGTGCATCAGAAGGGCGGCAGCAACATGACCCAGATTGTTGTTAATGGTGATGGCAACAAGCTCCATGCGACACAAAAGGGCAACATGAATAATATCGATGTTGCGCAAACTGGTAATGGTAACAGCTCTGTCATCTCTCAGGGTGGCGATCTTGCGCTGCCTTCATTCGGAGACAGCTTGTTCTAATCAGCTTTCCCCGGCCTTCGGGCCGGGGTCTTTTCAGTTTTAATGACTGGTTCCAGAAAAAATTGATGAGACTGTGATGCGATGGAGTTGGTTTTTTCCAGTTCCGGAGCAGAGCCTTGTTGTTTTTGCGTGTTGGTTTCCTAAGCAGCTGCTTGATGATTGCTGGAGGCGTTTGCGGTGCGAGTGCACAAGAGACTGCGGTTATTCCGCAAGTTGATGTGAATGAAAACAGATTTGGGTCTTCCAGGCTTCAGCCTCTGGAGGGGCAGAGCGCAAGAGTTATCACTGGCAGTATTCCGCAGGTTATGGATTACGAAGGAAACCAGATCAGCCTTAAGGGGCTTGAGGACAGTTATGCCGCGCTGATTATTCCGGTTATGCCAGAGATTGCGAGTGGGGTGCCCAATTCTCCGGTTGCAGGACAAGGGCTGATTATTGGTGCTGGGAACACAATCATTTATGAAGCGCAGGGTACCAGGAACGGGTTTGGTTTTATCCAATACGGCTATGGTAACTCTGTAACCGGCAGAGCTTATGGAGATGGCAATAATGCATTGGTGGGGCAGTTTGGACATGGCAACCGGGCCCGCTTCGATCAAATCGGAAATGAGAATTCTTTGAGTATTATGCAGGGGCAATAGCCAGTTAACGGCTCATCGCTCCGGGTTCGGGTGATGGATATGTTTAGAAAACTTGCAGGTTTTATGCTGATTAATCTTATGCTGCTGTCAGCTGTTTGTGCTGATAGCTTTAACTCTGCTCTTATCCGGCAAGTTGGGGATGGCCATCATGCTCAGGTGACGCAAAGCGGGCATAACAGTGATGCTTCAATTCTTCAGGGAGGGGAGTTCGGCCTTGCTGAAACAGCGCAGGGTGTTCTTATTGGGGCATGGAAAGTTGGTGACTTGTTTAATGCTCCAAAGAAACTGCTGGATGTTGCTGATGATATTGCGATTTTTACTGTGAGCGCAGGAATGCAGGCGGGTGCTGGGACAGGCAGCGGGAATGATGCCTCTATTGAGATTTCCGGTAATCAGTCAACGGGTAACCTATTGCAGAACGGTAATGGGAATGTGGGCCGACTGGTTATCTCTGGCGACAATGCGAAGGGGACTTTGTGGCAGCTTGGAAACAATAATGATGCTGGCCTTGCGGTGACGAGTAATGGCACGAAAGTGCTTTATACTCAGCGCGGTAATGGGCTTAAGACGCAAAATCTAGGGGCAGCGGCTCCGGGTGAAGGCTGGACTGATGGAAATATGCTTATTGTAGATGCACCCCACAACACAATCACGGTGCATCAGCAATAAGGTTTGCTTTGCACTATGTGAGCAGAATAGTGAGGTGCGCAGGCCAGTCCGGTCAGGTGTATTGTGCGTTTTCGCGTTCAGCTATTGTCAGTGCGCCGCGTAGTGCATCGTTCTTTGCCGGGATGATGAATTGCTTCAGGTCTTGCGGCAAAAAGGCATCATAGGCATGGCTCAGGCCACCCATCAGGGCAATGGGCAGTTTGCCATCGTCACTGAGCAGGCGCAGGGCAGAGGCCACGTAGGTGGTGCCTTCCTCTACAATATCGAGGGCAAGGCTGCTTTGTTGCTTGGCGTAGATGAGGATGATGGGCATGAACTCGCCAAAGTCCTTTGGGGTTGCTGCGCGGGCGAATTCTGCGAGCTTTCTCGGGTCATCGTCAAACTGGCTGAGGAGATGCTCGGTGAGCGGGCACAGGTTGCGCAAGCCATCATGGGCAAGCAATGCTTCTTCCAGTGCACGCTCTCCCATTTTGGCACCGCTGCCCTGATCGCCACAGTGGAATCCCCAGCCGCCCAGATAAGAGTGCTTGATGCCTTTTCTTGCCATGAACCGGGAGCCTGTTCCCAATATGCCGATGACGCCATCTTCTGACCCATGTGCGCCTTCCAGTGCGATAAGGCTGTCAGAAACCACCTGAACTGCTGCGAAGGGTAAGTTTGTTGCCAGATGATTGGGATTTTCAAGTGCGTTTGCGCCGGCTAGTCCGAGGACAGCGAAAGTGTGGTGCAGAGCTTCATGGGTCAGGCCAGCATCGTTGCAGGCTTCTTTTGCAGCATGGAGAATGGAGCTGAGGCTTTCTGCCGGGGCGTTGTATATGTTGGCAGTTCCAGCTTTTCCCCGCCCCAGCAATCGTCCATCTGCTGTTGCAATTGCAGCACGGCATCTGGAGCCGCCGCCATCAATGCCCAGAATATAATCCATCAGCCCGGCCTTTTTGGTTTTTTCTTTTTTATGGGTTCATGTATGGCACCAGCAGTTTAATGCATGGTTGAGATGGGTATTTGCATGTTGCCGAAGCTGACAAAACAGCGAGGTGAGGAAGTGCGGGGGGAGCAATGAGATCTTCCGAAAACTCATTGAATTTTCAGGACGCAGGTTGATTTACGCCAGTTACTTGCAGCAGGTGCATGCGCTGGATTCATTGATGCTTTTTTTTGCGTTCGGAATATCTGTCGGTCAGGTACTCTGTATGGCCTCTTGTGAGGTGGGTGAACTTCATCAGTTCTTCCATCACGTCGACCACCCGGTCATAGAGGGAGGAAGGCTTCATGCGGTCCTTGTCATCGAACTCCTGAAATGCCTTGGGAATGGAGGACTGGTTTGGGATGGTGATCATCCGCATCCAGCGTCCGAGAACGCGCATCTGGTTGACGGCGTTGAAGCTTTGAGAGCCGCCGCTGACCTGCATGAGGGCAAGTGTTTTGCCCTGAGTTGGGCGTACTGCACCCACGGAAAGAGGCACCCAATCGATCATGGTTTTCATGATGCCGGTTATGGCGCCGTGACGTTCCGGGGAGCACCAGACCTGACCTTCGGACCACACCATCAGCTCGCGCAATTCCTGCACTTTAGGGTGATCTGGCTCCACATCGTCGGCTAGTGGCAGGCCGCTGGGATCATAAATGCGGGTTTGTGCGCCGAGTTTTTCCAGAATGCGCTGGGCTTCCAGTATCGCGAGGCGGCTGAAAGAGCGTTTGCGCAGGGAGCCGTAGAGCAGCAGGATGCGCGGGGCGTGGGCTGGTGCACCTTCTCTGCGCAAGGCATCGTCGTTGATGGGGTGGAAGCTTTGAGCCTCCACCTCTGGCAGATCAGCAAGATCGGGAGTGGTGTAAGGCATGGCTCAACTCTTTGCGGGAATGACGATTTCGCCATCTTCTTTGGTGAATGCGCCGATTTGCTCTTCGGAGAGGATTTCCAGCAACACTTCAGAAGGGCGGCACAGGCGGGTGCCTTTGTCTGTGACCACAATCGGGCGGTTCATGAGGATGGGGTGCTCCTCCATGAAGTCGAGCAGTTGAGCGTCAGTCCATTTTTCGTCCTCAAGGCCGAGTTCTTCGTAAGGTGAGCCCTTTTTGCGCAGCACGTCACGGACGCTGAGGCCGCTGTCTTTGATAAGTTTTTCAAGCGTTTTGCGGGAGGGCGGGGTTTTGAGGTATTCAATCACCTCTGGTTCGGCACCTGCCTGTTTGAGCATGGCGAGGGTGTTGCGGGAAGTGCCGCATCTGGGGTTGTGGTAGATAACAGGGGGCATTGGGTCTCTCCGTCAAAGTCTAACAATTTTTGGAAAAAGGGTTGAAGTTCATGCACAGGGTTGGGTCGCGCTTGCAGCAATCCTCTGTGAGGAAACGAAGCAGGCCGCGCATGGTGTGCGGGGCAATGGCATAACGGATAATACGGCCTTCGCGCTCTGCTGTGAGCAGGCCAGCACGTTCCAGTTTTGCAAGGTGGAATGACATGCGCGTTGGGGCGATGGAAAGGTCTTTGGCGATCTGCCCGGATGGCAGGCCAGCGGGCATTGCACTCAGGATCAGACGGAAGGCTGCCAGCCTGTCTTTGTGCGCCAGCGCAGCGAGGGCTGCAACGGCCTCGTCTTCTGTCAGATTGCCGGGTGCATCACCCTTCGAAAGTTCAGTCATGAGCAAATACTACAAATATACTTGTAGTATTGCAATGAGAATCTTCTGAAGTGAAAAGAGAGGGAGACTTTGGGGGTGAGAGAGGTCCCCCTCCTTGTCAAGCCAGTGTCTAGAAGGAGGGCACTGGCAGGTATAATATGAAGCTCAGGTTAGCTGCGTGGGGCGAGGTGGAAGAGGATCACTTCAGCGTCTTTTGCGTTGCTGAGTGTCAAAGTGCCCTGACCTTCTGCTTCAAGGGCGTCACCGTCTTTGAGGGTGTGTCCGTTGATGTGCACTTCCCCTCTGGCGACATGGATGTAAGCGACACGGTCGTCGTTAAGCTCAAACCGGATTTCATCTGCACTATTCAGTTTGCCAGAATAGATATCTGCGGCAGCTTCTGTGCGGATGGAGCCGCCGCGTCCGTCATGGGAGAGGAAGAGTTGCATGGCTCCGTCACGGGCTTTGCCTTCAAGTTCCAGCATCTCATAGCGGGGTGTTGTGTTTTTGCGGTCCGGGATCAGCCAGATTTGCAGCAGGTGCGCTTCTTCCGTTGTGGAGGGATTAAACTCGGAGTGCTGGACGCCGGAGCCGGTGCTCATGAACTGGATACCGCCTTTGCTGACGGTGCTGCCGTTGCCCATGGTGTCCTGATGGGCCAGCGAGCCTTCCAGCATGTAGGTGAAAATCTCGAAGTTCTTATGGGGGTGCATGGGAAAGCCGCCTTTTGCTGCGACCCAGTCGTCGTTGATGACGCGCAGATTGTGGAAGCTCATGTTGTTGCGGTCAAAGTAGCTGCCGAAGCTGAAGGAGTGAGCGGACTTGAGCCAGCCTGCATCTACGTGACCGCGCTGGGCGGCGGAGCGAAAGGTTAGCTTTAATTCTGTTGCTGCGAGGGACATGGGGGCCTCCTGAGAATCTTAACGGTTCGTTGCATGTGTGCTGCTGTTGAAGATAATCAGCGCGATAAAATGAACAAGATGTGTGTTGGTGATATGATTGTTATGAAAATATGAACAATGGAGATTCGGCGGACTTTACGGAAGCTTCGAAAATTGCCTCACAAATTTTCAAAAATTTCGCCGGGGGAGGGGCTGCGTCAGATTCCTGTGTGCTATTTGTGTCAAAGCCGCTAAATCTGTGGGTTAGGGCCGTGCTATAAAGACTTCTGTGTAGACCCTGTGCCTAATTTGCGAATTGGTTAATGAATGATTTCTGAGTCATGATGGTGGCTGCCCCGCGTTTTGGGGAAACTGGTGGCTTGGAGCGTGGAACAGGTAGTATGGCGTTAAAAATCCTGCACACAGCGGACTGGCATATTGGCCAGAGCCTGAATGGCTGGTCGCGCACCTATGAGCATCAACAGGTCTTCAAAGAGCTTGAAGAGCTGATTGAGCGCCATGAGGTGGACGCGCTTGTTGTAGCGGGAGATGTGTTCGACAACCAGAATCCATCCGCTGAAGCCACGCAGATGCTTTATGAGGCCCTTGCCCGTTTTCAGGAAAAGCGGCCTCACCTTGTAACTGTGCTTACCGCAGGCAACCATGACCCTGCGGGCCGTGTGGAAGCGCCGGGCGTGTTGTTTAAGAAAATCGGTGTGCAGGCGGTTGGTATGGTGCGCCGTGATGATGGTGCGCTCGATCTGGATCACCACCTTGTACCTTTGAAGGATCGTGCGGGCGAGGTGAAAGCTTATGTGCTGGCATTGCCTTTCCCACGGGCGACGGATTTGCCGGGCCTGAAGTTTTCTTCTTCGCAGGAAGGCTCGCCCGTGGTGCGGGCTGTGGCCGAGCTTTATGAAGGGGCCGTTGCTCAGGTTCGCGAACAGATTGGCGATGCGCCGCTTCTTGCAACGGGTCATTTGCACGTGGCGGGCGGTCTGGAATCTGAAGGGGCTGAGCGGCGAATTCTGATTGGCGGCGAGCACGCTATGCCGTGGGATCTATTTCCTGATGATCTTATTTATGTGGCACTCGGGCACTTGCACAAACCACAGAGAGTTGGGCCAGAGACCATCCGTTATTCCGGCTCGCTGTTTCCGCTTTCTGTTTCTGAGCAGCATTACAAGCACGGTGTTGATTTACTGAGCCTTTCGGATGCTGGTGAGCTATCTCGCGAACGTATTGAACTAACTCGTCCTGTGCCGTTCCATCGGTTGAAGGGAGATGGTGGGTTGCTTGTTAAAGAGCTGGTTCCGGCGCTGGATGCTTTGGGACTGGATGCAGATTTGCCTTTGGATCAGCAGCCCTTTGTGCATGTGGACCTGAAGCCGCAAGTGTCAAGCGGTGGCCTGAAAGCTGAGGTTGATCAGATTCTGGCTGAATACCCTGTGCGCAGTGCTGGTGTTTCGGTGTTGCGGCCTGCACGGCAAAAGACGGTAAATGCAGAAGCTGCCAGCATGATCCGCCTTTCTGAGATACAGCCGGATGACCTTTTCAGGACTGCTTTTGAAAGAAAGCACGGGGTTGAGCCGGACGATAAGCATCTGGACTATTTTTATCGCGCAATCGCAGAAGCGGAGGTTGAGTAATGCGTATTCTAGCGGTGCGTGGCGAAAACCTTGCCAGTCTGGCAGCGCCATTTGAGATTGACCTTGAACAGGACCCTTTAAAAGGGGCGGGGCTTTTTGCGATTACCGGAGAAACCGGGGCAGGCAAGTCCACTCTGCTGGACGCCTTGTGCCTTGCTCTGTTTGGCAAATGCCCGCGCCTTGAAGCTGAAGGAAGCAGTGAAAACCTGCCTGATGTTGCCGGCGCGGACCTGCGGGAAACAAATCCGCGTACTGTTCTGACCAGAGGAGCAGCTTCGGGGTTTGCAGAGGCGGACTTTGTTGGCGCTGATGGAACGGGGTATCGCGCACGCTGGACTGTGCGCCGTGCCCGCAACAAAGCGACTGGCCGTTTGCAGAACGTGGAGCGTTCGCTGGTGCGCATTGAAGACAATGCGGCTGTTGAAAGCGGTATCAAGCTGGTGGACACCGCCGTTGAAGAGCGGCTGGGGCTGACTTATGACCAGTTTACCCGCACTGTTTTGCTATCGCAGGGAGATTTTGATGCTTTCCTGAAAGCAAAGGATAGCATGCGTGCCGAGCTTCTTGAGAAGGTGACGGGGACGCAGCGGTACAGAGAAATCTCTAAACAGGTCTATGTGCTTTCCAATGAGGCTGAAGCAGAGGTAACTAAGCTTACCGAGCAATCAGAGGTGGCGGGCCTTCTGGATGAGGAAGAGCGAACACGGCTTATTGCTGAGCAGACTGAGCTGGAGGCAAAATCCAAATCCGTTCAAACGGATATGGACGCCATCGCCAGATCTCTGGGGCACTTACAGACTCTGGATAATGCTAAGAGCAAGCTGGCGTCTGCGCAGGATGAGTTTGTAGCGCTGAAACAGCGCCATGAGAACGCACAGGCCAAGCGGGATTTGAAGGCGCAGTTTGAGCGCATCAGGTCTTTGGAGCCAGTCTATCAACGGGTGACAGACGCGCAAAAAAATGTGGCAGATACGCACGCGGCTGCTGAAAAATCTCAGGTGATGCTGGAGGCTGCAAGCAAGGACCTTGCGAGCAAAGATGAGCAGGTCAGGCAGGCTGATGCGCTGTTTAACGAGCTGGAAGCAGAGCTGACTAAGCTGACGCCTCAGTGGAGCGAAGCGGAGCAACTGGACAGGAAACTGGGTGAGCTTGAGGTTGAAGGCAAGCAGCTTCGGGAGCGGTCTGACGCTGCTGTGGTGGAAGCCAGACAGGCGGATGAGGCGTTGACGGCGCACACAAAATCGGTCGAAGAGCAAAAAGCGTTGCAGGCCACTGTGAAAGAGCAGATGGAGCGGCTCAGCGCGACCAGAGTTTTGAAAGAGCGCCGCGACAGTTTGTTTGCAGACCTTGAAGAATATGACCGCGTGCAGATTGCGCTTTCGCAAGATGCCACACGCCTTGTTGAAATGCGCAAGCGCGAGAGCGAGCTGACTACTATTCAAAGCAAGCTTTCCAGTCAGTTAGAGAAGTTTGTTGCCGAGCTGGAAACATGTGAGAGTGCTGTTACAGCCAAGAAGGCCGAGATTTCTGCGCTTGGGGCGGATCATGCCCGCAAGAGCATGGAGCAGCTTTCAAACTTCCGCCAGCGTGCGGAAAAGTTGCAGGAGACCTCCCGTCAGTTCAATAAGGCAAAGCGCCAGAAGCAGACGGAAAATGAGACCTGGCACAAGCTGGTAAACCAGATGGAAGGGTTGCAGGGCGCGCGTGACAAGGCCAGCGCTGAACTGACCTTTCGGAACGAGACCCTTGAAAAAGCACAGGGCCTCTCCACGCTTGCAGAAGCGGCGCAAGGTGATCAGGTAAAGCTGCTGCGCACCTCGCTGGTTGAAGACAAGCCGTGCCCGGTTTGTGGCTCAGAAGATCACCCGGTAGACACAAAGGAGGGCCGGGCTGCGTTGGATTCGCTGTTCGGCGACGTGTTTCTACAGCGCAAGGAAGCGGAAGAAGCTCGCACAGCTGCGCAGCACGCCCTAGACGAGATCAACAAGGAACTGGCAGCTTGTGAGGCTTCTAAAAACGGAGCAGAAACGCAGGCGCAACGGTTTGAGACGGAAGCGGCTGCTTTAAAAGAGCAGGCGGTGGACCTTTGGACTTCGCTGGAACCTCCTTTCGCTATGGAGCTCACAATTGATGGAGTGCTTGAAGCGCCGGATGTTCTGGATGGGGTGCTTGGTGAAGTGACGTCTCGTGCTGATGCTTTGCGTGGTGTTCTTGCTCGCGATGAAGCTTTGCGCAAGGAGCTGGAGCAACTGGACATCAACCTGCGTGGCTTGCAGGAGCAGCACCGCAAAGCTGCTGGTGAGCGTCATCAAAAAGCTGAAGAAGCTTCATCTACCAAAGCTGAGCTATCGCGTATTGACGGACGTCACACAGAAAACGGGCTGGCGCAGGAACGTTTGAGCCAGCGCCTGAACGAAACACTGTCGGCTGGTGGAATGGTACCCGGTTCTCTTGAGGATGGGCTTTCAGCGTTGAAAGCTGATCTTCGGCAGCGCATCACCCAGTGGGAACAACTTGAGATGCAGGAGGGGACAACTTCTGCGGCGCTGCATTCTCTGGAGCAGAATACCAGTGGCCTGAGCGAACGACGCGCCGGACTGGCAAAAACATCTGGCGACTTGCTGAAGCAGCTTGAGCAGCTTCGCGGGGCGCATCAGGAGCAGTCTGACATGCGCAAATTGTTGCTGGGTGGCATGGCGACAGCAGAGCATCGTGCGGCTTTCACCGAAAAACACAGGAACGCAAAAAACAGCGCAACAAACGCAACCAGCGCACATAGCAACGCAAAAGCTGAATTTGGGCGTGTTGAAGCTGGATTGGCTGCGGCTCAGGATGCAATGGCGAAAGCAAATTCTGCTCTAAGTGATTGTTCTGACAAGATGAACTCTGAACTTGCAAGCATGGCTATGGAGCCGGAAGCTTATGCTGGATTGCGGGAGCGCAGTGCGGCTGAGTTCGATTTTCTGGTCGCAGAGCTGAAGAAGCTGGATGAAGATTATGTTGCAGTGCAAACTTCTGTTGCCACATGGAAGAAGGAGCTGGCAGCGGTTCAGGAATTGCCTATGCCGGACAAGTCAGCGGATGAGTTATCCTCTGAAGGTGAGCAATTAAAAACTGTGCTTTTTGAGTTGCAGAGGGGCAAAGGTGTTCTTTCTGAACGCTTGCGTGTTGATGCTGAAGCTCGTGAAAAAGCTAAACAGATCATGGGGTTGCTGCGAGAGGCACAAGAGACTGCCAGGACGTGGGGTGCGATTTCTGAGGCGATTGGCTCGGCAGATGGCTCCAAATTCCAGAAGGTGGCGCAAGGGGTTACTCTCGATTTGCTGGTGGAACTGGCGAACAAACAGCTACGCCAGCTTAAACCACGCTACCAGCTTCAACGGGCAGAATTCGGGCTTGGCCTTTTCGTCATCGACCGCGATATGGGCGATACTCCACGCTCCACACGCTCGCTAAGTGG
The DNA here is from genome assembly GCA_947496145.1 of uncultured Pseudovibrio sp. Lineage (GTDB taxonomy): Bacteria > Pseudomonadota > Alphaproteobacteria > Rhizobiales > Stappiaceae > Pseudovibrio. The sequence continues at coordinate 119,579 of CANMBS010000008.1, read as the reverse complement.
CGGAGAACGCTTCCTTATTTCGCTCAGTCTGGCTCTTGCTCTTTCCGGTTTAGAGGGACGTCAGTCCTTTGTAGACACCCTGTTCATCGATGAAGGCTTTGGTTCGCTGGATGCAGAAAGCCTCGACCTTGCCATTGATGCGCTGGAGATGCTGCAAGGGCAGGGGAGAAAAGTTGGCGTGATCAGTCATGTTGAAGCGCTGAAGGACAGAATTCCTGTTCAGGTTCAGGTGGTTAGGCAAGGTGCAGGACGTAGCCGCGTTGCCGTTAACGCACCCGCAGGGTGGTGATAACACGGCAGAAATAGCCAGAGCAAACAAGTTAGTCCGCATCAGCGGTTTCTAATGGAGTTTCCTGAGTAACATCTTGTTTTTCTGTTTCTTTCAGCTTTCTGGAGGTTTCCTGAAGCGCTGCGATGTACTCGTCCAGTGCCTGAATTTCCAGATTGGCATTGCTGACATGCTTTGCTGTTTCGCCATCCATTTCCTGCGGACGGCCAATCAGGTAGCCTTGCACCTCATCGCAGGATTCATTGCGCAGAAGTTCTAGTTCTGGTTCAGTTTCAACACCTTCTGCGATAACTTCCATGCCGAGAGCCTGACCCAAATCGATCACGGCGCGGATGATTGCGGCAAGTTCTGGCGTTTTGGTCACACCACTGACGAAGGTACGGTCGATCTTCAGGCGGTCAAACGGGAAGCGGCGCAAGTAACTTAGGGAGGAGTAGCCGGTGCCGAAGTCATCAAGTGCGATTGTGATGCCTAACTTCTTGAGTTCTCTCAGGGTATTCAGCGCACGGCGATCATCGTGAATGAGAACACCCTCAGTGATTTCCAGTTCGAGGCGCTGTGGAGCAAGGCCACTTCGGGCCAATGCGCTTTCCACCTCTTGTATGAGGTATTCATCACAGAACTGCACCGGACTCAGGTTAACCCCAACACGATAGCGTTCTGGCCAGGATGCAGCTTGTGTGCAAGCTTCATGTAAGACCCACCGCCCGATTGGAATAATCAGGCCACTTTCTTCTGCAACCGGAATGAAGTGGTTCGGGCTGATCATGCCTTTTTCGGGATGATTCCAGCGCAGGAGAGCTTCAAACCCGACAATGGAGCGTGTGTCTGATCTTGCCTGAGGTTGGAAGTAGAGCTGAAGTTCATTTTGTTTCAAAGCGTTACGGAGATCCGCTTCCATGCTTCTGCGCAGGCGGATTGTTTCTTCCATTGCATCTTCGAAGAAAGCGAAAGTGTTTCTGCCAGCTTCTTTCGCCTCATAAAGCGCGATGTCGGCTTTGGAAACCAGCTCGTCCGGGTCTGTTCCATGTTCAGGAATAATGGCTATACCGATACTTGCGCTGGACCTGATTGTGATGTTGGTGCCAACATGGATCGGTTTTGTCAGAGAAACCAAAATCTTATTAGCGAGCAGCTCAATGTCTGCCTGTGACTTCAGCCCAACCTGAATAATTGCGAACTCGTCACCGCCTAAACGGGCAACTGTATCATGATGGGTGATACAGTCTTTCAGGCGTTGTGCAACGGTCTGAATCAGTTTGTCGCCAACAGGGTGACCGTATAAGTCATTGATATCTTTAAAGCGGTCCAGGTCCAGTAACAGGATTGCGGAGGTTGTCTCTTCGCTTGCTTTCTGCTGCTCTACGGCTTGCTCGAAACGATCTCTGAAGTAAGTCCGGTTTGGCAATTCAGTGAGCATGTCGTGTTGTGCCAGATGGAGTATGCGCGCTTCATCTTCTTTCTGCTTGCGCATATCTCGTACTGCAGAAACGCGAAGATTATCGCCTCCTACATCCATCAGACGACCGCGGACTTCGATGGGAATGCGCTCACCAGTTTTGCTCAGGATTACACTTTCGCTCGGCGTTGGTCTATTTGCCTGTATGCTTTCACGCGCTGCGTCACGATAGTCTGGTGCAACATGGGAGAGAATGTTGGTGCCCTGCATTTCTCCGGGGGTGTATCCAAGTAGTTCATAAAGAACGTGATTGCACTCAACAACAATCCCGTTTGAAGAGATTGCCAGACCTTCGAAGGCACCTTCAGCAAACGTCGCAAGCTTGTTCAGTTCTTCCTGACGAACTCTTTCTGAACTTTCTCCAAGTTTGCGGCGCTTCTCATCACTTTGAAGCTTATCCAGAAACGAGTTGAAGAGTGAGGCCAGACGTTCATGCGGATCGTTGCTGCGCAGTGCAAGGCGTTCATCAAGTCTTGCATCATGCCAAATCAGTTTGCCGATCAGGTTTTCTATTTCACTGACTGTACTGACGATCGGGGTTTCATTGAGGTCTACCTTGCTTGCTTTCCTGTAAAGGTGTGTGAGTTTTATCAGGGAGAAAACAAGCAAGCCTGACATAAAAGCCCAGAATGCGGTGAGGGCGGCTCCGGTTGCCTGTAAAACTAAATTATTCAGAGTAAAGCCGCTTAAAGGATGAGTGGAAGGCAGGGCGCTTGTGAAGCCGAACAGACCTATCAATGCTCCCAGACCCAGACAGATGTTAAAAACAAGAACTCTGTGTGTTCCTGATTTCAAAAAGACAAGTCTTGAGACCACAATTGAGGTGAATGATGCTACCAGAGACAGGGCTGCTACACCGCTGGCGCTAAGATGCTGAGCATTGCCAAGGACAGCGGTAAGGCCACCAATCATGCCTAAGAGCAGGGTCGGGCGCATCACTTTTCTTTTAGACAAGTAACCAAGTGCTGCGCCAAGACTTAATGAGGCTGCTGCTGCTATGAGTACATTCAGGATGGCGTTGTTGAGTTCGCCAGAATAGATGCTTGTGTTTCCTACTGAAAATCCAATGCCGCCGATGACAATGAGAGCTGTACCTGCCTTTATTTGCAAGATGCTGTAGCTTTGTGTGTTGCGCAAAATGTATTCGGGCAGGGCGGGAGAGTTCTTTAGTCCAGTGACGATCATGCCAGACAAAGCGACAAAGGTTGCCAGTAATGTGACAGTCGTTCCACCGCCGATTTGCTCAAAACTTACTGATAATGCAGCGTTTTGGCTGATCGGGTGAAGCAAAAGGCTCTGAACGCCTTTCAGGTAGGCCGGGTAGATGATCCCACCAACTGAAAGAGCAAGAACAAGGGTGCCTCTCAGTGTTAGCAGGTGTGAAAGTGGCATGTAAGCGAGAACCGCAATCATAGCAGCCATTGCACTATGAAAGGCTGCTGCGTGTATCTCTCCGTTTGGTACGAACTCAACCTGAGAATGCCAGATCTGAAACTGGGCGGAGATGCCTGGAAGATCAAGCGTGGTATCGACAAGCAGGCAGGTGAGAGAACTTATAATCGCCAGCAGGATAGCTCTGTTAAAGAACCGGGAAACACGTTGCCGCTCCTGAATGAACAGGCTGGAATAGACGAGCAGTAAACCGAAAATACCAAATGCGAACAAACCTACAGACATGATGGTCCATAGATGCTGCTGTTGGGTCAGTAGCTCAGAGGCGCTTAAAGTATCGTGCAGGCTGGGTACTGCCGGATCAAAGATTGATGCGTATGAGGAGCCTGAAACAACATAGAAGGCGAAACCAGTCAGAACGAACAGTAATGAGACTGGTAGCAGTAGGGTTTTAGCGTGCATCGAAATTTCCCAAGAACTAGCTAGGTATAATCGACTATCTTCGTTACGCAATTCTTAATTTAGTTAAAAATTTCGGTGGATACATATCATTGTTGAATTATAATTACGTATATTTATATATTCTGAAGTTGATGGGTAATAAAATAAGATTTTTGCTGAGTAAGTATTTGGATGATGAAATTTCGCGGGCGCATCTCTGTTTTTGTTATTAGCTCTTTATTGAACAAAAATAGATCGAAAACTGTCTGATTTAGTCAACCTTACACTGAGACTCTTTTCACAAATTTTGTTCGATTCAGTTTCTATGCGCAGTTTGTGTGCAGTTTGTATCCGGTGTTTCACGAGAAAACTCAGGTGACATGACGGGATGCAGTGGTCCAGTTTGCTTTTCTATTCAGCGATTTCAGTGATGCAGCCCACAGGGGGAGAGCGGGATAACATTCTTCCGAGCTGGAAAGCTGGTCCTGTTCGTCATGGGATTATCGAACGGGTTGAGCGTATGGCACGAGAGGCAAGCCTCGAGTATGTGCCGATTGGTGAACGGGTCGCGGTGGTGGTTGGTGACGGCGTGCTTTGGAATGAAGTTGTTGCTCGTGCTGATAATATGACCTCCCCCCCCGAAGATGTGACTGTTCTGGCTGGATACAAGACGTACTCGGAAAGCATTCGGGCATTTCTTTGTTTGGAAGGGCCAGAAGCAATCGGTGCACGATACCGGGAGTTCGCCTTCCGGCCAATGCAAGAACTGATTGCTTTGCTGAAAGAGTATGATTTTCAAATCTGGCTTCTGAGCCGTGGGGACCATGAAGTTGACCGGGTGATGGCAGAGTTGAGTTATGGATTGGCGAGAGACAAGAGTATTGAACTCTTAGATGATCACGAGAATGAGCATCAGAATGGCCTTACTGAAACAATATGGAAGAGGATCGGAGCAACTCCAAAGGTGCTGCTGAGCAGGAGTGGTAAGGATAAGAAACTGGCGACGCTGCGGGATGCAGGTATTCTCCAGATTCAGATTACGAAAACCGATGGGCAACAGGGCCAGTTGTTGTTTTCAACTTCTGGTTTGCGTACTACTCAAGATGACCCTGAGAGTTTTGTGGTCTCGCCTGAAGGGCATTGGCACAGAAAGTATGTCTGGCAAACGCTTCCCAAGAAAAGAATTAGTAAAAAATAGAGCGTAAAACCGCATGTCATCCGCAGTTTCGTTTTGCCTATATTTGAGAGGTTCTAGTTTAATCGGTTTAATAACTGAATCTGACTTTCAAACAGATATAATTTCAGAGTTTGTGAGGTATTTTTATTTAATTTGATGAAGATCAATGCTGGTTATGTGCTCTCTGATATCTCTGTCTTCAGCTTCGGCTGGCACTCGGATGGGGGAGTGTCAACTTTCTTAAAGGCGTGTACCACTAGGTACACGCCTCTTTTTTTGTCTGGAGTTTGCATTATCTTATCTGGTCGCTGTTGCGCCTGAGACCGTTGTCACTTTTATTGCTGTGATGGGCCTGAAAGCTACAGAAGGCAGCGCTGTGGTGAGGAATTTTACCTTGGTTCCTCAGTTGAAGCTGGTCTGAGGTTTTGGGTTCTGCTCGCAACAGAGACGGTTGGTTTAATCTGCCGCCCATATTTTATGCGAAAGGCTAGTGTCTTTTCTCCGAATTGCCAGTGATGGAAGAAAAAAGCGTCGGTTTTGATCTTTGCTGGGGTGTTATGGATTGCCCAGCAGCGTCGCATCCACTATGAGTGCTCTCCAGAGAATTCTTAGTTTACACAGATCAGGAGATGCAGGCAGTCCATGGCGCGCCAGTTCATCTATCATATGCACGGGGTCTCCAAGGCCTACGGTGCTAAAAAAGTACTCGATAACATTCACCTGTCTTTCTACCCGGATGCGAAGATCGGTATCCTTGGTCCTAACGGTGCAGGTAAGTCCACTCTTTTGAAGATCATGGCTGGTCTGGATAAAGAATATACCGGTGAAGCATGGGCTGCTGAAGGTGCTAAGGTTGGTTACCTGCCGCAGGAACCACATCTGGACCCGGACAAGACCGTCTTTGAAAACGTAATGGAAGGTGTTGCGCATAAGCAGGCAAAACTGGACCGTTACAATGAACTGATGATGAACTACTCGGATGAAACTGCCGAGGAAGGTGCTCAGCTTCAGGACGAGATCGACGCACAGGACCTGTGGAATCTGGACAGTCAGGTTGAGATGGCGATGGAAGCACTGCGCTGCCCTCCATCTGACAGCTCCGTTGTGAACCTTTCTGGTGGTGAGCGCCGCCGTGTTGCGCTTTGTAAGCTTCTGCTTTCTGAGCCTGATCTGCTGCTGCTCGATGAGCCGACCAACCACCTGGACGCTGAAACCGTTCACTGGCTTGAACGCCACCTGCGTGAATTCAAGGGCTCCGTGCTGATCATCACCCACGATCGCTACTTCCTTGATAACGTGACTGGCTGGATTCTGGAGCTCGACCGCGGTCAGGGCATTCCATATGAAGGCAACTACACCACATACCTTGAGAAGAAGACCAAGCGTATGGAGCAGGAAGGCCGTGAAAATATGGCTCGCTCCCGTGCGATCAAGCGCGAACGCGAATGGATGGGTATGTCTCCAAAAGGTCGTCAGACCAAGTCTAAAGCGCGTATCAGAGCTTATGACGATCTGCTGGCTGCTCAGGAAGAGCGTATGCCTACCATTGAGCAGATCATGATTCCGGTTGGCGAGCGTCTTGGTAACAACGTTATTGACGTTGAGAATGTTTCCAAGGGCTTTGGTGACCGTCTGTTGATCGAAGATCTTTCCTTCAAGCTGCCACGCGGTGGTATTGTTGGCGTGATTGGTCCTAACGGTGCTGGCAAGTCCACACTCTTCAAGCTGCTGACCGGTCAGGAAACTCCTGACAGTGGTAAGGTTGAGCTTGGTGAGCGTGTGCATCTTGGTTATGTAGATCAGTCCCGTGACAAGCTGGATGACAGCAAAACCGTTTGGGAAGAGATTTCCGAAGGCGCTGAGGTGATCTATCTGGACAAGAAAGAGATCAACTCTCGCGCATATTGTTCTTCCTTCAACTTTAAAGGTGCAGGACAGCAGGCGAAAGTTGGCGACCTTTCCGGTGGTCAGCGTAACCGCGTGCACCTTGCGAAGGTTCTGAAGTCCGGTGCGAACGTGCTGCTGCTCGATGAGCCGACCAACGACCTTGATACTGAAACCCTTGCTGCGCTTGAAGATGCTCTTGAGAGCTATGCAGGTTGTGCGGTTGTTATCTCGCACGATCGTATGTTCCTCGACCGTCTAGCAACGCACATGCTGGCCTTTGAAGGTGATAGCCACGTTGAGTGGTTTGAAGGTAACTTTGAAGACTACGAGAAAGACAAGGTTCGCCGTCTGGGTGCACACGCAGCAGACCCAAGCCGCATCAAGTACAAGCCACTTACCCGTTAAGTGTTGAGTTTCTTGAATTTAAAGAGTGGCGGAGCAGATGATTCTCCGCCGTTTTTTGTTTTACTTTGATTTTTTCAGATCGAGAGCTTCGGCAACGGTTGAAATCCAATCCGTTTCAAGGTCAGCACTTATAGGTGAGCTTGCAAATTGCCAACCCATTACGCCGCCAAACTCTTGTTCTGCGGCGTTCAGGGGATCAATGACGTATGAAACTAAATCTTTGTCTGAGATAAAACCAGTATCGCTTATGCCGGTGTTTTCCTGCGTTGTTGGTTTGCCAACCAGTAGTTTTTCTGGAGGAATTCCAGCTGTTTGCAGGCCAACGATACTGGTGGACTGAACCGGAGAACCGGTTGTGCCAGCCACCAGCCGGGTTTCATCGGCAGCTGTATCGCCGACCCATGGTGGGTTGTTGTAATACTGAATGTTCAGGTAATCGATGACACCGTGTGCCTGTGCCATCACCTTCAAATATGGGCCGCCGTTCCAGGCGGGGTCAAGATATGGCGGTTGGGGAGCGTGTGTAATGATGCTCTTATCAGACGGCAGGGCTGTCTTGAGCTTCTGGGAAAGGGAAACCAGAAACTTAACTGCATCATAGCCTCCCTGGCCTGATGCAGCGGCTGTGTCTTCCCAGTCGATATCAATTCCGTCAAATCCGTTAGTTTTTACAAAATCAGCGAGTGCGGTGACAAAGCTGTCAAGATTGTTGTTACATTCTTTCCAGGTTGGATTGTCAAAGGTTGCTCCACCTAGTGCTGCAAGAACTGTGAGACCTTTTTGCTGAGCTTCTTTTAGGGGCGTGCTGCCGTCTGGAGAAGCTTTTATAGCTTGCTCCATAGGATAGTCGACGCTTAATTTGCATTTTCCGTCTTCGAACTCAGCTTTGCTGATGAAGGCCTGTATGCCAATAGTGCATTCGGTTTCCGCAAGCTTGGGAAGCGTTGCGTTGGCGTTGTCTGTATAGATGACAAGTTGCTGGTTAGCCATTCTTGCTTTTCCTTTTTATAGAGCAAGGTTACGGCAAGCTGGACGAGGGGTGTTGTGTTCTGTGAGCTGGTTCTGACACTTCTGGTTAAAGGAGTGATCTCAGGCTTAAGAAGCCGGAAACACACAGTCAGGCAGTTCACTGGCATTGAAGTGAAACCCTATGGTGATCAATAGCTTTTGAGGGACGTAAATTCACAGTCTATGCATCCAATGCATATGTACTATTCACATGATATACGTAGATGTGCTGATGTGACGCATGCCTTGCAGTGATAATTTGATATAAATCAACAGTGTTTTCCCTCATCATAAAAATACGGGTACTTTTAATGAGTAACACAACTATGGCTGCTCCGGTCTCGTCTCAAGACGACGATCCGCTCTTCCTCAAAATTCTCTTTCTTGTTCCAGTTTTGGGATGGTTGCTTAAAGATGCAGTTCATGGAAACAGTGAGGCAAAGTACTATTTCTGCATAAATATATTTGTAGGATGGGGGCTTGCGATCGCGTTGATCGGATATCCAGCTATCATCATTCCAGCACTGTGCCTTGTTGCACTTGCATTTACATGGATTCTAGGTGTTTGCCGATAATCTATAGATAACTCTTTACTCGCCGTTTTTGTCATAAGCGGCGAGTAGCTCGGTGGCAGTGATGCTACCACCCCAAGAGCCTATGATTTCTTCCATATCCTGCGCAACGCAATAACGGGCTGCGTCTCGGTCAAGACCCGTCTCCAATAATTTGTCGTAGTCTGTGTATTTGTGGCGCACATAACTCATGGTCGCCAGATGCAGTGCTATGAGTACTGGCAGGTGGCGCAGGTGCTTTTGATTGGCTTTCTGCCTTATTTCGGTGGCATCAAGATAAGGGACATAAGGGATAAGCGTTTCCAGGGCACTGCTAATTGCTTGTTGTCGTTTTGTTTTGCGCACACATAGTCTCGCAGTATCTTTGAAGTTTGCTCCTTAACCTCAAGCCAGGGAGCAGATTGTGCTGCGTTCGTTTTACTCTCGCAGGCTGGTAACCGGAAAGCTCCTCTGTATTCTCGCAGTTAGCTTATCATTGTTGAGAGGGTTTGAGTATGCTTTTCGTATTGTGCGGGGGGAAGTGATAATTTCTGCGCACCTTCTAATCTTTCAAGAATATGCCTTTTATAAATCAAGGGGAAGCGGAGTTCTGCATCGTGAAGATTGCCCTGTACGTACTCAGCTGACAAAGCCCGTAGTTTGTGCTGTGTTTCGATGCTTTTTACTTCCGACAGGATGATCTCAATGTTCAGGGTGTGGGCGAATTTGGTTGCTGCTGTTAACAGGTGCGCTGCCTTTTTATCCTGAAACAGTTTTTCAACCAGACCAGCATGCAATTTGATGTAGGAAATGTTTAGCTTTTGAAAATGCTCAACTTTAAGGCCACCGGAGTCAAAGTGGTTGATACATAATTTGACGCCAGAGTTAGTAAGCCGGTCAAGGTGTTCAATAATGAAGCTTGCGTTGGGTCTTAAAAGTACTCGTGACGGTATTTCTAATATGAATTTATCTGAGCGAAGGTTGTTTTCCTGTAAGAGATAGAGCAGGTCGTCACAAAAGCTCTCCTTAAGAAAAGTGGGAGTGGGGACGCGGAACAAAAACTCCCAATGCTGCATCGACGTGTTTTGACAAGTTCGCATTGTGTGAATGATCGCAGCCAGAGAGGTTTCCCCAAGTACACTGCTGAAACTCGCGTTATCGAAGACTTTAGAAAGGTCGTTTCCGCGCGCGATCTGCAATACGTGTTCGGGCCATTCCGTGCGTGCCTCCAGCATCATGATCTGGTTTGTTTTACACGACCTTACAGGTTGGAACACCGTACTGATTTCATTTTGCAAAAGTGCCTGCTTTGCAGCTTGTTGCAGGGTAACTTGCCGGTTTAGTCTGGTTTGCATGACCTGATTGAATAAACTGGCTCTATTGCGTCCTCTTTTTTTGGCGTGATAGAGGGCTGCGTCTGCACAATCTTGCAGCTCTTTTGCATTCTTTGCGTGTTGCGGAAAAACAGCGGCGCCAATGCTGACCTTGGGGCTAATTTCATTGCCCTCATAAAAAACAGGAGGACTTAGAGCTTTCGGCAGTTCTTCAATCAGCTTTCTGACATGAGCGCATCTTGTGTCTTGCAGTAAAAGAGCGAACTCATCCCCTCCTAATCTCAAAGCAATGACATTTTCGCTTTCCAGTTGCTTCAGACGGTTTGAAATAGCGACGAGAGCAGCATCACCAGCGGCGTGGCCGTGGGCATCATTGATGGTTTTAAGATGGTCAAGATCAACATAGAAAAGAGCGACCCGCTGGTCTGGGCCGTCAATGTTTTCGATTGCCAGAGCAATGAGCTGTTCGAAGCTTTCCCGCGTACGCAAACCTGTGAGCGGGTCAATGTTACTGACTGTAAAGATTTCTTTTCTATCAGTTTTTCCTGAAAAGAGGCTCGGTTCCGTCTGGATTGCTTTGATTACGTTCAAGGGGCTGTATAAGTCATTGGCTGCGAGGATACGAAGCAAGCCGGGTACAAGGATGCGGGCAAGGTTTCGGAAGTTCTTGAGTTTTTTTGTGAAGTCTGTGTTCGCGTGTGAGGAGAATGGGATGTTGGACTCTGCCTGACATACAATGCCAACAATTGCGACCAGGCGATTTCGCTCAATGAGCGGCATGAGAGCTATAAATTGAGTGGGAGATGGTGGAAGCAGTGTGTCTTCTTCTTTGCTAAAGTCTTCAAACCTATAGGGAAAAATTTGAATGTCATCATTTCCCAGTTGCAATTTTGTGATTTTTTGGAGCGAGGATTTTAACTGTGCTTCGTAGGATGATATGGACTGGGAGACAAACAGTTCCGGGCCGTGTTGTGCACCTCTATGATTGACCATGATGAAGGTTGGAAGGTCGAACAGTTTTTCGTAAACGCGGAGAACAGATTGAGCAAAGGGCTGTTGCGACATCGCTCCGCCACGTGCACTGGTTCGATATGAGGAATATCCAACACTATAATGCTTGTTGCCTGCTTCAGACATCATTCCCACCACTACTAATCATTTAATTAATAACTACCATTGAAATGGATTATGCAGATTTTCGCAAAAAGAAAGCAGTGATACCTCTGATAATTTAGGGTGGATATTCCTCTGTTACTGGAAAAATACTAGGTAAAATTTAGGAAAATGGGGATAAGATTTAAAGGTTACTCGGAGATATGTGTACGATGAATATGATATTTTGTGCATTGCGCACGTAATATCTAGATATGAAGTATAATTTACTGTGGCTAATGTACAAAATTGCTTTCCAGTGCATTCGTCATTGTTTGCGCGTTTGCTTTGTGGCCTTTTGATGTTACGAGTCCACGTCTCTTCGAGAGATTAGGAAAGGTGAAACTTCTCATATAGATTCATCTATGATATGCGTTGGCTATGAGTGACCGCACAAAAGACCGACTACTATTTGCGTTGAAATCTCGCGGGCCAAATACTGCTGCGGGCCTTGCAAAGCATCTGGGTGTGACAGCTGTGGCCGTGCGCCAGCATCTGGATGCCCTTCTGGATCTGGGTTGCGTTGAATATGAAGACCTGAAGGGAAGTGTTGGGCGCCCCCGGCGAACCTGGCACTTATCGGAGGCAGGAAACCGCAAATTTCCAGATAACCATAGTGGTGTCCTCGTCGATCTGCTTGGGAACATTAAAGAGGTCTATGGTGAGGAGGGGCTGCAACGCCTGATTGATGCGCGTGCAGGCCAGTCTCGTATCTCATATCTGGCGGCATTGAGTAAGGCTGAGACTCTCATTGAAAAGCTGGAGTGCCTCGCGCAGCAGCGTAGCGAAGAAGGATACATGGCAGAGGTGCAGAAGGAGGCTGACGGCAGTTTTCTTTTTGTAGAGAACCATTGTTCGATCTGTGCGGCTGCCCGGTCATGTCAGCATTTTTGTCGCTCAGAGCTTGAGTTGTTTCAAGATGTTCTGGGGGAAGAGGTGCGTGTTGAGCGGATTGAACACATTCTGAACGGAGACCGGCGCTGTCTTTACCGGGTTTCTTCTCACTAAATGCTGAAACTAGACAAGAGCTGAGTTCAGCATTGCCAGTTCAACGCGACTGCTGATGTTCAGTTTAGCATAAATGTTTTTTCGGTGGGTTCGCAGCGTGTTTTTTGTAATGTCCAGATCCGCTGCAATTTGAGGTTCTGTTTTTATGCCTGACAATTGCTCCAGCACAATTGCCTCTTTGTCAGTTAAACGAAACAGGGTTGCCGCTTTGCGCACGTTGATTTGCTGCTGAATTTCCAGATCAGTGATGAAAAGGAAAAACAAATCGTCGTAGTCTGTGTCGACCAGCCGAATGTCGATGTGGATCGGCCTGAGGAAAGCTTCATCGCGCCTGATGATCATCTCCTGCTGCACATCCAGATCAATTGTTGCTGTTGCCAGACTTTGTGCGTTCTGAAACTCGCGCTGGTGGGCCGTGTCGGTGAATTCGAGTTTGCCAGCGCTGAGCTTGACTTGCGAGCAGTTTGCAAACAACTGTCTGGCAAACTTATTGGATTGCAGGATTGTTCCATTCCCCTGAAGCATGGCCATGCCCTTCTGTAAACGATCAAGGCTGTCTGCAAGATGCCTGCAAAGCGCCTGGTCTACGATATGGGTGAGGTCATTATCCAAGATATAAGGTTCCTTGTCTTGCATTCGCAGCTTGAATTCTATCTTAGCATATATTCGATTGTAAGAAATTCAGCAAAATAGTTTCAGGAGATGAAAACCAAGAGTGAAGTTTAGTAGAGAATCGATAATAGGTATGTAGCTGCAATGTTTTATTTGCAGTTATTCACAGTAAGATCTGGTTTAATTCACTTCATTGGTTGGTGACGTTTTGCAAACACTTTGCAAGTGCCTTGTAATCTTCTTTCTTGGGAGAGCTTGAGCGCCATATTAAACCTATCCTGCGGGATGGCTGGGGATCAGAAAAGCGTAGAAGCGTAATTCTGTCATCTGCAATTTCTGTATCTGCGCAGATTTCTGGCAGGACAGTAACACCATATTCGGCTGCAACCATATGCAGAACTGTGGCAATGCTGGTGGCCCCCACATTTGCAGAGTTGCTTTGGTGCACTGAGTTGCAAAAACTGAGGGTTTGATCTCTGAGGCAGTGTCCTTCCTCCAGGAGGAGCAGGTTTTCTGAATGTAAATCCTCTGCTCCCAGTCGTGTGCGCTCATCAATATTGCGTTTGCTGGAAACTGCCAGAAGAAAATGGTCTTCGAAGATGGATAGCTCTTCAAGGTCTGGTTCATCAATTGGCAGGGCGGCCAGAACAACGTCAAGGCTGCCGTGCTTCAGTTCATCGATGAGCGTGGCGGTAAGTGTTTCGCGCAGATCCAGCTTGAGATCTGGGTAACTCTGGTCGAGAGCGGGCAATAACCTTGGGAGGATGTAGGGGGCGAGTGATGGAATGACGCCAAGGTGAATAGTACCGCTGAGTGGTGCGGCTGCGTGTTCAGCAAAATCCTTCAGATCCTGTAGTTCTCTCAGGATTTTATTTGCGCGTTCGGCTATTTCCTCACCTTCCGGAGTCAAACTGATGGAGCGGGCACTTCTCTCGATCAGGCACAGGCCTAATTCCTGCTCCATCTCTTTGATTTGCATGGATAAGGCAGGTTGCGAAATACACACTTCTTTTGCAGCGTTTCCAAAGTGGCGGTGTTGCTGCACGGCGACGAAATATCGGAGTTGTTTGACACTAAGCATGACAATAAGAATATCTTATTATGATACTGTTTGAAACCTGTTTTATCTTATGGAACAGATATGTGATCGTTCAGCATGAGCAGGTTTACTCAGAGGTTATCGGAGAAGGCGACTCAGGAAGAGGAGGGTGAATGTGGGCGTGAAAGCTCTGATAATTTCAAAAAACACATATTTGAATGGAGTTTTCTTAAAAATATTGGGGAAGTCATTGAAAAAGAAATCTTGATAGGGAAATCATTTTTCGAGCCTGTTTTCTCAGTCAGGCCTTTGATGTGATTGCCAGCGTAAAAGTCATCATAATTAAGTTATTGGTATTGTTGTGGTTTTGGGCTTACTTAATCTTGAGTTGATGTTTTTTACTTACTCTCTCAGAGTTTTTAATGTTGCTGCAGGTCGATGAGATTAAGAAAGGAAGTAAATTAACTAAAAATCTATCAAAATAGGTCAGCTTTTGTTTAACTCTGTTTTCTAGCCTTTTTTTATTAGTTTGCGTATCCAATCGGTGTTTTAAATGTCATCTGACTTGGCTTCCCACATTGTTGATTTCAAATCTCTGGCGCTGGAGAAGAATATCGAGCGGCGCTCGGAGCTTGCACGGCATGTTGCACTGTTGTTTGCAAGAACATGGGAACGGTGTTCCGACGAGCAGATAGATATTTATGACAGTGTGATGCTCCGGCTTTCTGAAATGGTTGAGCAACATGCGCTGAGTTATATGGCAGAGCAACTTTCTGAGGTGCGCCGGGCACCGGAGCAGACTGTTCGCAAGCTTGCGTTTGACACGATTGAAATAGCGGAGCCGCTTCTGCGTTGCTCAAATGTTTTGCGTGAGCGGGATCTGGTTAATATTGCTCAGAGCAAGAGTGATGATCATCGTCTTGCGATTGCAAAGCGTGATGTGATTTCTGAGAGTATTAGTGAGATTTTAGTAGATCTCGGCAGTGCTGAAGTAAAGCAAACTGTTGCTGCTAATGATGGTGCGGTGCTTGGTCAGCGTAGTGTCAGCTCACTCATGAGTGCTGCAAAAGGTGACGAGGTGCTACAACTGGCGCTTGGTCAACGTGCAGATCTTGCCGATGCACATATTGAAGCGCTGATTAGCTTTGCGAGTGAGCAGGTGCGCAAGCATCTTATTAAAGAGGGTGCAAGCGAGGTTGCGGGCAAGTTGCCGAAAGCTGCGCGTATTGCAGCAAGTAAGCTTTCTAATGAGTTCTGGTTGGGTCGCTATGACTTTGAAACGGGGCGTGGCCGCGTAACAGAGCTGGCACGGGAAGGGAAACTGGACGAGGATGCTCTGCGTGGTTATGCGGAGGAAGACCGGTTTGCTGAAGCTGTTGCGGCGTTTGCAATGCTTGCTGGTATCGGACATTCAGAAGCTCAGCACTGGACTGTGCGCAATGACACCGACCCTTTCCTTGTGGTGTGCCGTGCCTCCGGGTTTAGCATGATGACGGTGCAGGCATTGCTGAAAATCGGACCATGGCGCTACCGGCTTTCTAACACACAAAGGCAGGAGGCGCTGAAAGCCTATCAGGGGCTGAACCAGCAAGAGGCATATCGGCGGTTTGTAACCTGGAAAGAACACTGGATGGCATAGGGCTGTCTTTATCTGTGAATGTAACAGGGTCGCTGGAGCGGCCCTTTTTCTTATGAATTTAGCTAAAAAATAGACTGGTTTGCCAAGCTAACCTTAGGTGCTGGTCGTGTTTACTCCCGCAGCAGGCATTTACTTGCATGGCGCTCTAACTGAAGCGGGATTAATGCAGATAAAGAAGAATACGAGGGTTTCGGTCGCTCAATCCAAAGCAGACCGGGTGCTCAACTATCTTATTTCATTTCTGGTATTGCTGGTATTTATCGGAATGGCAGTTTTGCTGCATGTCAGCATAGTTTCTGCTGAACCTCATGGTAAAACCGGTTCAAAATCTGAGCAGAGGGCACACCTGCATCAGTTCAGGTCAGCAAAGGCCCGTGCCTCGGAACTGCTTACACCTTTCAGCTCGTAGACTGACTTTCCTTCGTAAAGTTCTTTTGCTCTGAAATATCCATTTACATGATATGAAGCATCAAGAGCGCCACCTGATGCAGCGGTTACTGAAGCCGAGCTGTTTGCAGAAGCATGTGGGCGTATGTAAATCAATTCTGAATACACATAGGCAAGCGTAGGTTCCGAGGCCTTGATTGTTTTACAAAGTTCCTCCCCGGAAACAGTTACGGCGTTTTCAGATGGAGAGAAAGACCATTCCGGGAAATAGTAGTAGGAGTGGTCCTGCGGAAAGCTGATTAAGTGATCGTAATTAATATCTGATTTTTCCAGATCAGCGCATTTCACTATGAAGTCCAGCTCATTATCCATATCAGAGAGGTTGTAGTAGATGCTAAAGCAGTTCGCGTTTAAGCTGAAACGCTTGATCTGCTTTAGCTTTTGTTTTTGCGTATCTTTATCTGAAAACCGGTGTCCACTTTTCAGAGATACGCTTTAAAATCAAGCTGTACGATCTTATTGTTGTTTTCATTTATAAAGTTATTCAGCATACCAGCGAAGAAGGTTCAGAAAATCATTCTCTTTTTTGGTGCAGTAACGGCATGTTTGTGCTTGTCATCTCATCTCATGACGTATAAAGATATCTTTATATCATTTTATTTGAACTGCTGATGGCGGTAAGAGACTTGATCGGTAAACTAAATAATAAACCAGAAGGAAAGCTGCCTGTCGAAGAGCTGGTGAGCTGTTTGCGTGCCTGTGGTGAGACCACACGGATACGTTTATTGGCTCTGCTCGTGTTAGGTGAGCTTACTGTGAAGGACCTCACTGTCATTTTGGGACAGAGCCAACCCCGGATTTCGCGGCATCTGAAGCTTCTTTGTGAGGCTGGCGTGATCAAGCGATATCCTGAGGGAGCCTGGGTCTATTATCGTCTTGGCGAGGGTGGTCCTGCTGAACTGGCAAGACGCATTGTTGTGCAGAGCCAGCAGGATGATCCAGTTCTTTTTGCGGATCATGAGAGACTTGTTTCTCTACGCCGTGCGAAGGCTGAAGAGGCTGCCGCTTTCTTTGCGGCACGTGCCAATAACTGGGACAAGGAGCGCAGTCTTCATGTGCCGGAGGCGGCAGTTGAAACTGCGATGCGCAGTCTGGTTGGTGGCAAGTCCTTTGATACACTTCTGGATCTGGGTACTGGCACAGGGCGTTTGCTTGAATTGTTCAGTGAGCAATATGCACGCGGCATTGGCATTGATGCCAGCCAGAATATGCTTTCTGTGGCGCGGGCTAATCTGGACCGGGCCGGACTGCAAAAAGCGCAGGTGCGTCAGGGCGATATCTATGCGTTGCCGGTTGCCCAAGACACGGCTGATCTGACTGTTGTTCATCAGGTTCTTCATTACCTTGAGGAGCCTTCACGGGCGATTTTGGAGGCTGCGCGTGCGCTGCGTCCCGGAGGTCGTCTGTTACTCGTTGATTTTGCTCCGCATGAGCTGGAGTTCTTGCGGGAAAAGCATGCGCACCGTCGTCTTGGCTTTTCTCAGGAACAGGTGGGGAACTGGCTTGCAGAAGCCGATCTGGACCTTGTTTCTACTACTGATCTTTCCCCGGGCGCGGGCGAGAAAGACAAATTAACCGTTACCCTTTGGCTTGCACAGGATCGCCGGGTTGTTTCTGACCTGCCTGTTGCTGATCCGACCAAGGAGCTTGCTTAGCTATGAGCGAACATAGTATCGATCGCCGTTTCCGGCTTAATGGTGCCTCTGACATCTCCGTGTCTTTTGAGTTTTTTCCTCCAAAGAGCGAGAAGATGGAGCAACAGCTTTGGTCTTCTGTCAAACGACTTGAGCCACTTTCGCCAAGTTTTGTTTCCGTCACCTATGGGGCAGGCGGGTCTACCCGAGAGCGGACACATTCGACCGTTTCGCGAATTGTTAATGAGACTGCGCTGAAGCCTGCAGCCCATCTGACATGCGTAGATGCATCCAAAGAAGAGGTGAATGAGGTTATTCGCTCTTACTGGGATGCAGGTGTAAGGCACATTGTGGCATTGCGTGGTGATCCGGCTGCTGGTGTGGGGGAAGCTTATGTTCCTCATGAAGGCGGGTATCAGTCTACGGCTGATCTGGTGGCTTCCATTCGCTCCATTGGTGATTTTGAAGTTTCTGTCTCCGCCTACCCGGAAAAGCACCCTGAATCTCCAAGCTGGGAGACGGAGCTTGATGTTTTGAAGGCAAAGGTGGATGCGGGGGCGACCCGTGCGATCACCCAGTTCTTCTTCGATAATGATCACTACTTCCGCTATGTGGACCGCGTGCGGTCTGTTGGCATCACTATTCCAGTCATCCCGGGCATTGTTCCGGTGACCAGCTTCAAGGGGATTTCCGGCTTTGCAAAAAAGACGGGCGCTTCTGTACCGGGCTGGCTGGCGCACCGTTTTGACGGGCTGGATGATGACCCTCGCACCCGCGAGCTAGTTGCTGCGGCAGTGGCAGCGGAGCAAGTGATGAGCCTTGCAGATGATGGCGTTGAAGATTTTCACTTTTACACCATGAACAAGGCTGATCTTGTCTACGCGATCTGCCACATGCTGGGCTTGCGTGAAAAGCGGGCAGTTGGCGAGCCTGTAGCAGCATAAGCCTTCCCATTTCCCAGATTGAACAGGTCTCAGTGTGACTGTGACCTCTCAGAAGCTTAAGTATTAGAAAAGATCACACCCCATGAGTTTGCAGGTAAAAAAGACCGGTTCGGATATCTTTGCAGCCCTAGAAGCCGCCGCCAGGGAACGTATCCTTATTCTGGATGGCGCCATGGGAACCATGATCCAGAATCTGCAGTATGATGAAGAGCAGTTTCGAGGTGAGCGCTTCAAGAACTGGAACCAGGACCTGAAAGGTAACAACGACCTTCTGATCCTGACCCAGCCAGATGCCATTCGTGACATTCACTTTCAGTATCTGAAGGCCGGGGCGGATATTATTGAGACCAATACGTTCTCGTCCACCTCCATTGCGCAGGCCGATTATGCGATGGAGAGTATCGTGTATGAGCTGAACAAGGAAGGTGCGCGGCTTTGCTGTGAAGCTGTGGAGCAGATGAAGGAGCTTGATCCTTCCCGCCGCCGTTTTGTGGCTGGTGGCCTTGGACCAACCAACCGGACGGCCTCCATCTCTCCTGATGTGAACAATCCCGGTTTTCGGGCGGTTTCTTTTGATGATCTGAAAGACTCTTATGCTGAGGCAACCCGTGGTCTGGTTGATGGCGGCTGTGATCTGATCCTTGTGGAGACGGTTTTTGATACGCTGAATGCAAAAGCCGCGCTGTTTGCCATTGATGAGGTGTTTGAAGAGAAGGGCGTGAAGCTGCCGGTGATGATTTCCGGCACGATTACAGACCTTTCCGGACGTACATTGTCTGGTCAGACGCCAGAAGCGTTCTGGAATTCTGTTCGTCACTCCGCACCGTTTACCGTTGGCCTCAACTGTGCACTGGGTGCAAAAGAGATGCGGGCGCACGTGGATGAGATTTCCCGTGTGGCTGATACGCTGGTCTGTGCTTATCCAAATGCTGGCTTGCCGAATGAGTTTGGTGAGTATGACGAGAGCCCGGAGTACATGGCCGGGCTTTTGAAAGAGTTTGCTGAAGCTGGTCTTGTGAATGTGGTTGGTGGCTGCTGTGGCACGACGCCGGATCACATTAAAGCGATTGCCGATGCTGTTGAGGGTTTAACCCCGCGTGCGCTGCCGGACGTTCCGCGTCTGATGCGCTTGTCTGGTCTGGAACCGTTCACCTTCACCAAGGATGTAAACTTTGTGAATGTGGGTGAGCGGACCAATGTGACGGGTTCTGCGCGCTTCCGTAAGCTCATCAAGAATGATGATTACAGCACTGCACTGGATGTGGCGCGCTCTCAGGTGGAAAATGGTGCGCAGATCATCGACATCAACATGGATGAAGGGCTTCTGGACAGTGAAGAGGCCATGGTCACCTTCCTCAATCTGATTGCCGCTGAGCCGGATATTGCAAAGGTTCCGGTGATGATTGACAGCTCCAAGTGGACTGTGATCGAAGCTGGTCTGAAGTGTGTACAAGGTAAGGCTGTGGTGAACTCTATCTCTTTGAAAGAGGGAGAGGAGAACTTCATCGCACAGGCCAGGCTGATCCGCCGTTATGGTGCTGCTGTTGTTGTGATGGCGTTTGATGAGACAGGGCAGGCGGACACGCTGGAACGCAAGATCGAGATCTGTAAGCGCTCCTATGATGTGCTGGTGGACAAGGTTGGTTTTGCGCCGGAAGATATCATCTTCGATCCGAATATCTTTGCGGTGGCAACCGGTATTGAAGAGCACGATAACTACGGTGTGGACTTCATTGAAGCGACACGCTGGATTTCTGAGAACCTGCCACACGCGCATATCTCCGGTGGTGTGTCGAACCTGTCGTTCTCCTTTCGTGGCAATGAGCCTGTTCGTGAAGCGATGCATTCTGTGTTCCTGTATCATACCATTCAGGCGGGCATGGACATGGGCATTGTGAATGCAGGGCAGCTGGCGGTTTATGATGACCTGCCAGAGGAACTGCGTGAGCTTTGTGAAGATGTGGTGCTGAACCGCCGCGCTGATTCAACTGACCGGCTGCTGGATGTGGCGGAGAAGTACAGAGGGCAGGGCGGCAAGAAGCGGGAAGTTGATCTCACATGGCGTGAAGGCCCTGTTGCCAAGCGTCTGGAGCACTCGCTGGTTCATGGTATCACTGACTTTATTGAGGCAGACACGGAAGAAGCCCGTCTGAATGCAGATCGTCCGCTGCACGTGATTGAAGGTCCGCTGATGGATGGCATGAACGTGGTGGGTGATTTGTTTGGCGCTGGTAAGATGTTCCTGCCTCAGGTGGTGAAATCTGCCCGCGTGATGAAAGCTGCGGTTGCTTATCTGATGCCTTACCTTGAGCAGGAGAAAAAGGAACTTGGGCTGGATGAGAGTTCATCCAACGGCAAGATCCTGATGGCGACTGTGAAAGGGGACGTGCACGACATCGGCAAGAACATCGTTGGCGTTGTGCTTCAGTGTAACAACTTCGAAGTGATCGACCTTGGCGTGATGGTGCCGACGGCAAAGATCATTGATGAAGCAAAGAAGCACAACGTGGACATAATCGGCTTGTCCGGTCTGATCACGCCTTCACTTGATGAAATGTGTCATGTGGCATCTGAGATGGAACGTGAAGGGCTTGATATCCCACTGCTGATTGGTGGTGCGACTACCTCTCGCGTACATACGGCGGTGAAGATTCACCCGAATTACTCGAAGGGTCAGGCGATCTATGTGACGGATGCGGGCCGGGCTGTTGGTGTGGCGTCCAAGCTGATGGCTGATGGTGGTCGCGAAGAGATGTATGAAAACACCCGTGTTGAGTATCTGGATGTTGCTGAAAAGCATGCTGCGGCGCGCAATAAGAAAACCCGTGTAAGCATTGAGAAGGCGCGGGAGAACCGCTTTAAGCCGGACTTTGAAAAGCACAAGCCAGCCAGGCCGAAGTTCCTTGGCACCAGGACCTTTACAGAGTTCTCTTTGGAAGAGCTGGTGGATTACATCGACTGGACACCGTTCTTTGCCACATGGGAGATCAAGGGTGCTTATCCGGCTGTGCTGACCGATGATCGTTATGGTCCGGCGGCGCAAGCGCTTTACAATGATGCGCGGGAGATGCTGAAGGAGATCGTAGAGGGCAAGCTGCTGCAAGCCAATGCTGTGGTTGGTTTCTGGCCATGTGCGCAGGATGGCGATGATCTGGTGCTTTACACCGACGAGAGCCGAACTGAAGAGCTGAATCGCCTTTACACCCTCCGTCAGCAAATGGATCGCTCGTCTTCTGATCGTGGTAATGTGGCGCTGGCGGATTTTGTTGCGCCAGTTGACAGCGGTATTCCGGATTATGTTGGTGGCTTTGCTGTGACTGCGGGGCTTGGTGAGGATGTGCTTGCCAAGCGCTATGCAGATGCAGGGGATGATTATAACAAGATTCTCAGTCAGGCAGTTGCAGACCGTCTGGCAGAAGCGCTTGCTGAGCGGATGCATCAGCTGGTTCGTACAGAGTTGTGGACGTATGCGTCGGACGAGAAGCTTTCCAACGCGGAGCTGATTGCAGAAAAGTACGAGGGCATTCGTCCGGCCCCGGGTTATCCGGCGCAGCCAGACCATACGGAGAAGGCCACCTTGTGGGAGCTTTTGGATGCTGAAGCACAGACTGGCATTTCTCTGACTGAGAGCTATGCGATGTGGCCGGGTTCGTCCGTGTCGGGCCTCTACTTCTCTCATGCTGACAGTCATTACTTCGGTGTCGGTAAGATTGAGCGGGATCAAGTGGCTGATTATGCCAGGCGTAAGGGATGGGATCTGGAGATTGCGGAGCGCTGGCTGGCTCCGATCCTGAATTACAATCCTATGGCTCGCGAAGCTGCTGAGTAAGCTGCTGTTGCTGCTACAATGAAACCGGGGGCTACAACGTGTGTTGTAGCCCTCTTTTGTTATGAGACTGCTTCCGGTTTATCTCGCTCCCGGGCCACCTACTTCTAAAAGCTGATTGAGACTCTCTGGATGCTGCCTGTATTAGGTATACAGAGGAGTTTTTCTCTCAGTTTGCATGGGTATTTTGCGGCAAACTGATTTGATCTTTTAGTTGATCTGGAAACAGATTGATTGCCAGCGAGGCTTGCCAGTGCCAGTTTTGAATTTTTCTTACGCCGACGTCAAAGACCCCCAAAAATTTCAAGATTATGTGAAGGCTGCGGCTGTGTTGATGGAACAGTCACAAGTGGAAGTGATTGTGCGGGGTCAGTACAAGACAACAAAACGCGGGAATGAGGAAAAACCTCATGTTGCCGCTGTCTTTCGTTATCCGGACATGGAGGCGGTTGAGGCGTTTTATTCCTCTGAGGCTTATCAGGCCATCGTTCCTTTGCGGGATGAAGCTTGTACGATGTCTATTCAGCTTTACGAAGAATGAGCATATCTTCCGGTAGACTTATGCTTCTTTATTCCTGCCTTTTCTGCGGGGGGATTGTCGCGGAACGGTGCAAAGACTGTTTCCAAATTGTGGTCTAATCATTCGCTGAAACTCGGTTATGTATGTCTTTGAGATAACAATCCATTGCATACTCATCCTGGAGAATGATCATGACGAAGACAATTTTGAAAGTTGAAAGCTCTGCTGCAACCACTGGTTCCGTTTCCCGACAGCTCTGTGAGGAACTGGTCGCGAAAATTGCGGGTGAGGGTGATACTGTGATCACGCGAGACCTGAACGGGCCTGTTTCCTTTATTGACCAGAACTGGATTGGTGCTGCTTACACCCCTGAGGGGCAGCGCAATGATGTGCAGAAGGATGGGCTGGCCTTGTCTGATACACTCATTGCAGAAGTACAGGCGGCGGATGTGCTGGTGATTGGTGCGCCGATGTACAACTTCTCAGTGCCTGCTGTCCTGAAGGCATGGATTGATCAGATTGTACGTGTTGGTGTGACCTTCCGGTACACAGAAGACGGGCCGGAAGGTCTGCTGAAAGGCAAGAAGGCATATATCGTTGCAGCAACCGGTGGGGTGCCTGTTGGCTCTCCGGCAGACTTTGCAACACCCTTCCTGAAACAGATTCTGAACTTTGTCGGGATAACCGAGGTGGAAATTGTTTCTGCTGAGGGTGTGGCAGTTGATCGTGATGCAGCGATTGCAAAAGGGCAGGCAGCGGTTGCGGAGCTGGTTGAGGCAGTTGCTGCCTGAACCTGTCTTCTTTTTTGAGACAGGTTGTAACAGCCTGATAAGTAGATATTTCATCTGGAACCCACTTTGGAGCCAAAGTGGGTTTCATTATGAGAAAATGCATTACTTCAGGCTCTGGCTGTTTAAGGTCCCCTGAGAATTATTTCAAATGTATCCGAGGCACCTAAGTTGCTGGTGACTTGCTGGATTGGGCGGGTGTGCGTTTGCTTTTCTGATCAACGACACTGTCGATTACAAAACAAGCTGTTAAAAGAAGGAGCCCTGAGGTGGTTAACCAGGTCCAGTTATAGACCGGTGAGAAACCTTGAAGAAGGAAAGTTATGAGCGGCATAGAAGCGCCCATGACCATAATTGTATATGGATCACATAAACCTATTCCGATCTGAAAAAGATAAAGAGGCAAGACAACGCATATTGCGGATATAATGAATATCTGAAATGCCAGATCCCATGAGAACGGTGGGAATGGAATGTTGCTTTGAGTAGCCAGAATAAACGAGATCGGAATAATAAGGTAAAAGCGGTGAGCAAGAATTGACCCGTAACTCCATCCGTTCTTGATCATGTTTTTTGAAATCAAAATTGTGAGTACCGAGCATATGCCCGTCACAATACTGGCGAGCAGACCAAGGAGAGCATAGTCGGAAGACAGTGTAAACCCGCCCCCTTTCATTGCGGCAGTTCCTAATACATAGCATGACGCCAGTATGCCACAACTGACAAGGACGTTTAAAAGTGTAGGCCGTGCTCCAATTGTAAAAAACAGAATGAGAAGTGTAAAAATAGGGCCGATACCTTGCTCAAGCGCACCAACGATTGAAGGCTCTATAAGCTTGAGGGCATAAAAGTAACTCAGAAAGGTGATGGCTGTTGTGAGATTAAGGCAGAACAGCTCGACCCAGTTTACTTTTCCGACACCTTTGTGCGCAGTCACAAGAAAGAATAGGGTTGCCATTACAAAGCTGATGAATACAAAAAAAGGCGCAGACACCTCCCAGAGGAAGGTTCCATATGATACTTTTCCAGACGCTTGAAGAAATATAGCGAGAATAACAGATATTCTTCCAATGTTAGTCGGATCTATTTTTGTCACGTTACATGCTCCTGAAAGTAAAACTCATAAAGGCATGTTTTACTTACGTATCTTCATCCATAAACCTGTTTCCAGTTTTCGGAGATACGCCTAGCTCAGGGACCAGAGTGTTAACAGAGCGGAGTTGACTGAATATGTTGTAAGAGGCTTCGATTTAAATCGACTTTTGGGGGCACGTATAGAAGGCTGCATTCAGTCTGAAGCAGCTGGCACCTTTACAGCAGCTCGCATTTAGCCTTAAGTGATTGAACTGACTGAGCTTTTAATTCTGGGGAGTATCCGAAACCGGTTTCTGCTTTTCGGAGCTACGTTATAGCAGACAGATAAATCTATATCGCTTCTGAAACCCGCCCTGAAAACAAGGTAAGTTTCTTTTTCATCTATGTTTTTGCGCCTTCTGATTTTTGCTCTTGAAGGCTGTAATAAGTTTGGGGGATGGGGTTACAGAACTCCGATAACGACAGCAGCAACAAATGCGAATGCAAGTGTGATTGCTATGGCGTTAAAGCTTCGTGTGACAGTCATGAATACATCTCCCGTTACTCACTAGCTGCAGGTAGCTTATGGGACAAGCTGGTGTTGGAAAAGCAAAAAATTCTTATGTTTCCGGAGGTTTTGAGCAAAATTCTGTCAGCAAGGAAAATAATTAGTCAGAATAAAATGTGTAAACTTAGAGGATACATTTGTATCCATCTGTGAAATACCAAGGGAATTCTTGCGTTCTCCCTGTCAATTGAATAAGCACAATTCTCGATAGATTTAGAGTGTGATCGCTGTCCTGATATCTTTAAACTGCGATGAATTGGGCGTGGATATTGTTAAGAATTCGTGGTGGTTCGGGGTGCATATCACATGCAGACAGCATTGAATCAGTCAATTTCGCGGGCTGATTGCTGACCGGAATTGGAATTTTTAAGTGGGCAAGCCAAGATGCGCAGGTGGTTTTCTGCGCTTAATTCTGACTAGCGTTGTTGCAGGTATGTGTATAGGAGCTGCACAGGTTCATGGGACACCGATTCCCAAAGCACGTCCATATGCGCCAGCAGTTCAATTATCTCCGTCTGCTTCTGTTCCGCTTCGCAAAGTTGCTCCTCAGCCAGCCTTCGGTGCTCCTGCGACCAGACCGCTTTCTCTTGTTCCGGATATGGCTCCGCCTTCACGTGTGGTTCCGGCTGTTAGTTCTGCTTCAAAGTGCATTCTGCGTGGCTGGCATGTGGACATTCGTGAGCCGGTTAATGGTGCAGGCCAATGCGGGATTAAGAGGCCGGTTTCATTACGCTCTGTGGTTGGTGCTGGTCGCGAGATCGGGCTGACATTGCCAGTGCAGATTGAATGCGGTCTGGCGCAAGAGTTTGATGGCTGGCTGCAAGATGTGGCGTTCCCTGCTGCGCGTCGCGAGTTCGGGGCCTCGATTGTGCGCATTCGCACGGCGGCGGGGTATGCTTGTCGTGGCCGCAACAATCAGAAGGGAGCGAAGCTTTCTGAACATGGAAAGGGTAATGCCATTGATATTGCCGGGTTTTACCTTTCTGACGGGCGGGAAGTGACAGTTAAAGATGGTTGGGATGGTTCTTCTTCGGAAGCCCGTTTTTTAAGTGCGCTTCACAAAGGAGCTTGTGAGCGATTTACCACTGTACTTGGACCCAATGCAGATAAGTATCATCGTGACCATTTGCACTTTGATTTAGGTTGTCACGGCAAGGGCTGCCAATACCGGGTTTGCAAATAGGTTCACCTGCCTGATTGAGATGGGCTAATTCTCTTTCAGGCAGGTGGACCGCCGGGTGATCGGGCTGTGTAGTTTATGGTTTGCCGTTACTGACAGAACCGGTTTTTGCCAGAATAGGTACGGTAGGTGCCTGTGTTTGGGTTAAAGCTTCTGTATTTGTTGGTGCAATAAGCAAACCACGCTGGTGACCACGGGGCAGGCGCTGCGACCTGAGCCTGATAAACGGGCGCAGGCCGGTGAGTGACCACAGGCGGATAGTAAGGCTGTGCCGGGGCTGGCGGGCGATATGCCGGGGCTGGCGGGCGGTAAGCAGGTGGCGGTGGTGCCACGTATTGCGGCTGTGAGAAAGCCTCATTGAGGATCATGCCAGCAGCAAGCCCCATGACGCCAATGGCAACGGCTTCACCAGTTTTAATGCCGCGCTTCTTGTGCTTTTTCCGATTATGCTTGTGGTAGTAATTGTTCTCAACGTAGGTGTTGTTTTCAATATAGGTGTTGTGCTTTGAGCCTGCCTGTACCGCAGAAGCGGCAGGAAGCAACATCGCTCCTGCCAGCGCTACTGAAATTACTGCTGATGCTTTAGCCATTTTCATCTCCCGTCACCGGTATCTGTCTTGTTGAGACTACTTAAACCAAAGGTGGCCTGAACGTTCTTTGATAAGGCCATTCATCTTCTGTTCATGTTGTGTCTCAGAGAGATAAAACTATAAAATTCAATAGGGTAACGATTTTAGGGTTTGTGTGTTACTGTTGATTTGCGGCAGATTCTAAATTGAGGAATGCATTCATACTACGTAATATCAGCGGGGAATGACTGTAGAGCTTCAGGGATTCTTTGCGGTGTATACGAGGGTGTTATGGAAAAGAAGATAGACCCAATTCGCGAAACCACAGATGAGGCGCGGACTCAGGCCCGGACATTGATACGGACGGCGCGTTTTGCTTCACTGGCTGTGCTGGAACCGGAAACCGGATATCCGGTTGTCAGCCGGGTTGGTGTAGGCTGCGACGTGACGGGGGCACCGTTTATGCTTGCTTCCAGCTTGTCCAACCACTCTCAATGTCTGGAGCAGGACCAGCGTGTGTCGCTTCTTATTGGTGAGCCGGGAAAGGGTGATCCTCTGGCGCATCCCAGACTGACTGTTATTGGTCGTTTCAGACGACTAGTGAAAGGTGAGGTGTTGTGTGGGGAGTTTCGCAATCGTTACCTGATGCGGCATCCCAAGGCGAAGCTCTATGTGGATTTCGCGGACTTTGACTGGTACCAGCTGAGTGTTGAGCGGGTGAACATGAATGGCGGGTTTGGGAAGGCTTTTTTGCTTGATCCGCAGGATGTGCTGTCTTCAGATCATGACCGTGAGGCGTTTGCTGCTGAGGCGCATGATTTTGTGTTGCGCATGAACGAGAAACATGCGGGCGAGATTGACAGGTTTGCCTCTCAAAGCTTCAAGGTGAATGCAGCGAAGTGGGTTTTGGTGAGTGCGGATCGTGAGGGAGCTGACTTCTTTGACGGGGAAGCGGTTTATCGTCATTTCTGGAATGAACCAGTGACAGATGCGGCAACCTTAGAAAATGCGATGGGCTTTGGCTGATTGAGTCGTGCATTGACGCAGGGTTTTGCTTGAATTGCTGTTCTGTTGTGAGAATATGAGCGCCTGAATTTTAAAAGACAGGTCAGGCGGTCATGAATAAAGAAAATCTGGATAGTGCTGCGGGTGCGGAGGTTTACTCTGATAAGACCTTGCGAATTTATGATCTCCTGGTCCTGCGGTTTTCCAACAGTTTCTTATGGCGATGTTCTGCAAGCAAGGCGCTGAGTTTTTTCAACCGCAATGTCACTGGCAATCATTTGGATGTGGGTGTTGGCAGCGGGTACTTTCTAGAGCATGGGCGCTTTCCGGAAAATGCGCGTCTGGTGTTGATGGACTTAAACCCGCATTGTCTGGAATATGCCAGGTCTCGTGCGGTGGTGGAAAATGTAACCTGCGCTGAGGCGGATGTGCTGGAGCCGATTGAGTGGGAGCAGGATAGGTTCGAGAGCATCAATCTGGGGTACTTGCTGCATTGCCTGCCGGGCACCATGAAGCAGAAGTATCTGGTGTTTGAGAATCTTAAGCCGTTGCTGAAAGAAGGCGGTGTGCTGTTTGGCTCTACCATTTTAGGGCAGGGGCAAAAGCCTAACTGGGGTGCGCGTAAGCTTATGGCTCTTTACAACAGCAAGGGTATCTTCTCCAACGCGGAAGACAACCTTGATGATTTGCGCGCTAATCTGGAACGCTATTTTTCTGATGTTTCCATCGAGGTGGTTGGCGAGGTTGCGCTGTTTAAAGGGCGTGCGTAGCAGGTTCTTCGGGGAAGAGAACAAGGTCATCTTCGGGTGCCCATGGCTTCCATTTGGTTCCGAAGACTGATTTGAACTCTGGCTGGTCGATGCGCTCGGCCAGCCATTTTTGCAGGCTGGCAGGGGCGTGCCGGGTGAAACGGTCTTTGTCTGCATTGGCGAGCTGGCGCACGAATGGAAACAGCGCCTGATCTGCCAAAGCAGGGCGGTTTCCAAACAAGTATGGTGAGGTTTTGAGGCGCTCAGCCAGCTTTGTCAGCTCTTTGATGGCGAGGGCATAATGGACCTCGGGGTCCGCATCTTCATAACGGGTTGAGTATTTAAAGCGATCCAGATTGCGTTTGAACTCGCCGTCCATTTCTTCAATGAGAGCAAGCATATCATCAAGTGAGCCAAGGTCAGGGACTAACCAGTTGTGCGGGTCGTTCTGCCGGAGAGCCCAGAGCATAATATCCAGGCTTTCCTCAAGGACGGTGCCATCGCTCAGGAGGAGGACCGGAACCGTTCCTTTTGGTGAAATCTCCAGCATATGTGCGGGCTTGTTGCGCAATATGATTTCTCGCAGGGCAACTGTTGTCTGGCTGGCAACCAGTCCCAATCTGGCGCGCATTGCATAGGGGCAACGGCGAAACGAATAGAGGATCGGGAGGTTTACCTGCTCAGCCATGCTTTCGGTTTTCTGCGTTTGTCTGGTCGTTTTGCGCACTTGGTACTTCTAATGAGTCGACCGGCGCAATACCAGCGGATTTGCGCTCATAAGCCTGTATGGCTTTTTCTTCTTTTAAGAATGCCTCGATGTGAGGCTGAAGAGGGAGTTGGCGCAGTGGCGTTCCCGTTTCTTTCAGAACTGTTGTGGACGGCACGAAGGTTTTTTGTGCACGGTCATACAGGCTGATGCGCACAAGACCTGTGGCTGCGACGATGCCTTTCTTGCGGCCTTTGGTGAAGATGAAGCGCTGCTCCATAACGCTGGCTTCTTCGGTCCAGTAGACAATCTCACTTTCCAGTTTGAATGGCTCCCAGAAAGGAAGTTCGCGGCGAAAGCGGACGGTGGCGTGGTTTGCCAGTGGTGTCCATTTGTTGGCGAAAACCACCTTGCCGAGTTTGGTGCGGCTCATGTGGTCCACACGGCCAAAGTCCATCATGGCCAGATAGCGACTGTTGGTGAGGTGGATGTTTAAGTCAATGTCGGAGGGCAGGACCCGCAGATGCACCACTGATTTGCTGAGCATATCTTCAAGTTTTTTCAGAAAGGGGAGCCTGAAGAAGTAAAGTATAAGTCTGAACCAGAGTTGCATTATATTTCCGCGTGACTGTTGCGCGGCCTTTACGAGTAATATGGGATTTCCAATAGGGAATTAAGTTTCCTGTTAGGTTAGGTGTTTTTGCCAGATGTTGAATGATTTTTCCAGTTCTCTCTTTGAGTGGGAAATTGCCTACAGCGCAACTGAACTTATGGCGGTTGCAGGTGCTTTCTTTTTTGCCGCTTTTGTGAAAGGGGCAACAGGTCTCGGGTTTTCAACCACTTGCCTGCCGTTTCTGGTGTATGCTGTGGGGTTGAAACGGGGGATACCGCTGATCCTTCTCCCAAGTGTTACCAGCAATATTCTGGTGATGGTGGATGCCGGGCATTTTAGGGAAATGGCGTATCGCTTTCGTTTTATGTTGCTTGCAACGATTCCCGGAGTTGTGCTGGGTCTGTGGTTTTTAGATGTGGCTCCGGCGCAGGAAGCTGTGGTGGCTTTGGGGCTGGTGCTGATCAGTTATGCATTGTTTGCGTTCTTCACACCGCATTTGCACCTTTCTGCTGAGATGGAGCGGGTGCTGGGGCCGGTGAGCGGGTTTTGCACCGGAGTGGTAAATGGCATTACCGGCTCGCAGATTATGCCTGTGATGCCGTACTTGCTGTCGCTGAATTTAAACAGTGACCGTTTTGTGCAGGCGATCAACTGCTCTTTTACGCTGTCGTCTTTCGTGATGGCAGCTGGCCTTTATTATCTGGGATTGCTTAATCTGAGTGCCTTCGGGATTTCTGCGCTTGGGCTTGCCTTTGTCTATTCAGGGACCAAGCTTGGCTCAAAAGTGCGTCAGCTTATGTCGCCTGTTGTGTTTCGTAGGGTGGTGCTGCTTTTGCTTTTCGGCCTTGGGCTGAGTCTGTTGCTGAAAGCTGTTTAGCACTTGGCTAAGCAGTGCTTGATGGAACCTTTAGGTTTGATCTGGTAGCAGAGAGGGATTGTTGCAGGTTCGCGCTTAGGCTGCGTTGCATGATGGAGATAGACGCAGACATGGAAATGGCAGCAGAGTATCTGGGGTATACAGCCCCGGAAATTGCTGTGATCATGTTTACGTTCTTTTTTGCGGCGTTTGTGAAGGGGCTTGCAGGGCTTGGCTTTACAACGATCTGTCTGGCGATCCTTGCCTATACGGTTGGGCTGAAAAAGGGCATTCCGCTTATTGTGGTGCCGGGGCTGATCAGTGATCTCATACTGGTTTATGAGGCGGGTTATTTTCGTGAGTGTCTCAGCCGGTTCTGGCCGATCTATCTGCTTTCGGTTCCCGGTGTGATGATCGGGCTCTGGTTTCTTGGCTGGGCGTCCACGCACTGGCTTACGATCCTGCTTGGCTTTGTCATCATGGCATTTGTGGGCTATGCGCTGCTTTCGCAGAACCTGCGTTTGCGTCCTCACTGGGAGAAAACAGGCTCGTGGCTGTCTGGTTTTGTGACCGGTCTGCTTACCGGGATGACAGGTTCGCAGCTCATGCCGATTACGCCGTTTCTGGTGTCTCTGCACCTGCCGCGCAGCCATTTCATTCAGACGATCAATAGCTTCTTTACTGTGGTTACAGCCAGTATGATCCTTGGCCTCACCTATATGGGTTTGCTCCACTGGGGTGCCTTTGCGATTTCTGTGACGGGGCTTGTGTTTGTTTACATTGGCACGAAGAGCGGCAACTATATCGGGCGGCATTTCAGCCCTTCTGTGTTTCGTATCTGTGTGCTGGTGATGATGCTGTTCTCCGGTCTTGGACTGATTATCAAAGAGCTCTGGCTTAATGTTATGTGAGAAGGCTTGTCTTAATGGCGGGCGTTGGTTGCGCCTGAGCGAGATCTGTAAAAGATGTTGATGGTTCAGTTGGTTGGAGGACTTGTGCTGCTGCTTGCAGGCGGTGAGGCGCTGGTGCGCGGCAGTGTGGCTGTTGCCATGCGACTTGGGGTGTCAAAGCTCTTTATCGGTTTAACGCTTGTGGGCTTTGGTACGTCTGTGCCGGAACTTGTTGCCAGTTTGCAGGGCGCGCTTGCGGGATATCCCGGTGTTGCGATTGGCAATATCGTTGGCAGCAACATAGCAAATGTCCTATTAATCCTCGGTATTACAGCGGTAATCCTGCCCATTACGGTCAAGCGGGAAGCGTTTCAGCGCGATGGGGCTGTGCTTGTGCTGTCAAGCCTGATCCTGCTGGCTGTCATCTTAAGCGGGTATCTGTCCCGCTGGGCAGGCTTTGTTCTGGTGGGGCTGCTGATTGCCTATACGCTTTACAGCTATAAGGTGGAACGCAAGGCAGTACCGGCTGTGGCGCAGATGTATGAGGCAGAGGCTGAACAAGAGAGTTATCCGGGCCTTTCCATCTTCTGGGGCCTTATCATCTTTGCCGCTGGCATTGCTGGCGTGGTGTTCGGGGCCAGCCTGCTTGTTTCCTCCAGTGTGACGATTGCCCGGCATATCGGGGTTTCGGACGCGGTGATTGGTTTGACGCTGGTTGCTGTCGGTACGTCTTTGCCAGAGCTTGTGACTTCGGTGATTGCTGCCATACGCGGGCACGTGGAGGTTGCTTTCGGTAATATCGTGGGCAGCAACATCTTCAATATTTTCGGTATTGGGGGGATAACGGCTCTTGTGGTGCCCCTTCCGGTGCCTTCAGAGATTGCGCAGCTCGATATCTGGGTCATGGTTGGCACAGTGGTGCTCATGTCCATTGCCTGCATTACCGGATGGCGGGTGAGCAGGCGGGAAGGTGTTCTGCTCCTATGCTGTTATGCGCTCTACATGGGTTTTCAGCTCATACCGGGCCTCAAGGCTGCGATTGGGGTGACGTGAGGTGTGGGTATGCCTCCTCCTGATAAGTGAAGATCAGGAAATCAAAGTGGGGTTGCGGGTGTTGGTGTGTGTTGCTCTGGGTGCTGTGTCGCACTTCGTTTGTGATGCATGGCTAAGGAGGAATGTAACCTTGCGGCAACAATCTTGAATGGCCTTGCAACTTTTCGTTGACAGATTCGCTGTTTCATTCCACATTCACAGGTGAGGCATCACAACCTCTTGTCAGCGGTAACCGCTCCCGTTAACTGGCGGATTTTTTGTGCCTTTTTTCTGATGGCGCAAACCCTTTGCTATGAGCGGGAGGGCGGTGAATACAATACCTCTTTCGGGAGGGAATAAACTCGCCTGTCTGACTCAGGTTGTGAACCTCCCGCTCGCCAGCGATCCGTCACAAGCTCGTCTGTCGTCGCGGACATTCAACAGCCAAGTCAGAAAGGCTTTGATTATGGACGACACTGCAAGTGCGCAACGCGCCAAGAATAGCATTCAAGACGAAATGGACTTAGCAAACATTGCTGTTTCTGATCTTCTGAACCTTGCCTACATACAGCATATGGTGTTGTGGGAGCGGATGAAGAACAGCGACGAGCGCGATGCTTTGCTCACTTTGCACTACTGCTTCAATGACCGCCTGAAGGCACTTCATAAGACCTGCGGACACATCACAGAAGCTTTGGTGGGAACCTCTGCACCCGGAGAAAAGCCCGCCAAGGCAAAACGCAGCGTCTCCTCCGTTCCTTCGGTCAAAAATAATATTGTGTCTTTGGATTAACGCACTGTGACAGGCACTTGTGAGGGCTGGTTGCGACCGCCTTTATCCAGTCCGTCATGAGTGCCCGCTGGTCTGCGGCCGGGCAAACTTTAGACCGCAGACCAGCATTTTAGTATGGGTATGATATGTGTTCTGCTTACTCGCGGGCTCAAGGCAGTATAGGCCCCGGCTCGGGAGCCGGGAAGACACCGTTGGGAGATGCTTTGCTCCAGTTTCAGCGCTCAGACAAATGGCTGTCACTGCCGTCATGCCGGACGGAGCGCAGCGGAGGTTCCGTATCCATACCCCCTTAAACCAGTGCTGAATAATGACCTGCGTATCGGGGTATCTTACTGCGCCTGCGCCGTAAGAAGAGTATGAGACTACCTCAACATTCCTCCACAAACGCAAGGGGTTATAGACCCCTGATCAAGTCAGGGATGACGACAGGAGCAAGTGCTTTACTTGAATTAATACGCCCAGAAGAATGGTTGCACCCTCCGTCATGCCGGACGAAGCGGAGCGATGATCCGGTATCCATACCCCCTTAAACCAGTGCTGAATAATCACCTGCGTGTCGGGGTATCTTACTGCGCCTGCGCCATAAGAAGAGTATGAGACTGCCTCTACATTCCCTCACAAACGCAAGGGGTTATAGATCCCGGCGCGGGGGCCGGGAAGACACCATAGGGCAGTGCTTTGCTCCAGTTTCAGCACTCACATAAATGGTTATCCCCCGTTGTCATGCCGGACGGAGCGGAGCGGAGATCCGGTATCCATACCCACTAGAGCCAGTGTTGAATGATGGTCTGCGTGTCAGGGTATCTTGCTGCGCCTGTGCCGAACGGGCCTCCTGCATTCCCGCAGACGCAAGGGGGTATAGATCCCGGCGCGGGGGCCGGGATGACATCGTGGGGAAGGGCCTTGCTCCATAGGGAGCCGCTTTGCTCCAGTTTTAGTGCCCAGACAAATGGCTACCCACCGCCGTCATGCTAGACGGAGTAGAGCGGAGACTGTAAACGGTTGGGCGTGCTGCGCTAGATACCGCATCGCACTTCGTTTGTGCGGCATGACGGCTGAAGGAGCGAGTGGCGAGAGTGCAGCGCTTAAGAAACTTATCCCCCTTCTTAAAACCTACTGCATACTAATCCTCAAGCTCATGCATACGGGCAGCCGGGGGAACGTCCTTCGGTTTGGTGTGGGCTGGACGGGGCTACTGGGTGAGGTAACGTATCATCCAGCGGGTCCGTGGAGGTTCCCCTTTCGCCAACAGTGTTGAGGGATAGCGGATGTCCGGTCAAACCAAAGGGCGCCAGCACTGAGTGACACTTCTCTTCGAGAAGTGGCATTTCCAAGTGTCTTTTGGAGCTTGGCCTTAGCCTCCTGCAAAAACGTCCGGGCAAGGCAAATAGCCAATGCCGAAGAAACTAACTTAACTATACTGCGCAGGCATTGCCTGCTTGCCTTGCCCCTCTCGTTATCCGAGAGATTTACCCCCTAACACTGCCGGATTAGTCCGCGCGGTGCTTCTGGTGCTTTCTGTAGATTTTCCCTGTTGTGTTTGAGAATGTATAATAGTTACGTCTGGCGAAGGTAAGGCATGATGAAAGTAAACATGCATGAAGCGAAGTCCAATCTTTCCAAGCTTGGTAAAAAGGTTTGGCAGGGGGAGCGTGTTGTGATTACCAAAGCTGGAAAGCCCTATCTTGAGCTTGTGCCACATAAGGCGAGCTGAAACCTCGTAAACCCGGACGCTTCAAGGGATAGATCAAACTTGCGGCTGACTTCAATGAAGAGATTAAAGAGGTTACATCTGGCTTTGCGGGAGGAGTATGAGAGCTCTTCGAGCAATCTTAGTTTAGAGCCTGTGACGAGCAAGTGACTGTGTCTTTTTCGCTTTTCTTTGTAGGTATCTATAAGCACAATTTTCGATAGGAGAGGGGCCACGACCCGTGCGTCCGACTAAGGAGATCAGATGTCAGATAATAATTCACGCCCACATTTTCTCGAAGATATTAATTTTGTTCGGCCTATTCTAAAGCAAATCAAGGGTGGTTGTGATCCTCATGAAATTAAAGTGTCAATGGAGGGGCAAGATGTTGCTTCGACAGTCGAAAAGCTGGTTGATTTTGGCTTGGTTGATCACCTTACATTGGTAGCGGGTCTTCAAAAACAGGCTTGGTCAGGCAGCTATTTTCTGACTGATAAAGGGTTCAGATGGCTGCGTACCTATGATAAATGGGAGCGCATCAAGTATGGTGTTTCAAAATGGCAACTCTTTTGGGGAGTTATTTTCGGAATTTCCATCAATACGGTTTCGAGCCTTATCTGGCAGGCATGGTTTGCTTAGTGGTGTGGGGTTGGTCTCGCGTAGTAAGTCTTGAATAAATATTAACGTTTCTCTTGAAATGATTTTTACGAGAACTATATCATTTTATGCAACTTTTACGAAAAGGAGGCTTAAAGTGACTAAGATTAAAGGTCGGAATGATGGCCCTGGTGGTCGGAATGAGCATTATGACATCGGAAGTCGCAAAAACGTACCGCGTCGTAATGTAGTGGCTGAAATTAAGCGCGGCGAACATCCCGGTGCTCATGTAGTGACGATTAATGACCGTGAATATGCACGTGATAATCGCGACAACTCTAAAAAAGACAACGTAAATCGTTAGAATTGAAACTACTAACGCATCTTGTTAGGTCCATCAATTGTTAAAAACGCCCAGCTATTTAAGCCGAGCGTTGGTGGATTCAGTGACTTGCTTGCCTATTCCGCAGTGCCCCAGCCGCCGCTGGTTGGGGGGATGACTGTGATGGCTTCGCCGGCCTCTAAAATGGTCTGGTCGCAGCCTTTCAGGTCTTCGGTCTGGCCGGAGTTGCGGCGCACGTAGGTGCTTCCCTTTTTGCCGTCTTCGCCGCCTTCCATACCTTTGGGGGCGATGGTTCGGTGGGAGGCGAGGATTGCGCAGTCCATTTTCTCCAGAAAGCGGATGGTGCGTTTGGTGCCATCGCCCGCCTGCCACTTGCCTTTGCCGCCAGTGCCTTTGCGGATGTGGAAGTCTTCCAGCAGCACGGGGTAGCGGAATTCCAGAACTTCCGGGTCGGTGAGGCGGGAGTTGGTCATGTGGACGTGAACGCCATCAGTGCCGTTGAAACCGGGGCCTGCCGGAGAGCCGGAGCACAGGGTCTCATAGTACTGATAGGTGTCATTGCCGAAGGTCAGGTTGTTCATGGACCCTTGCGAGTTGGCCATGGCGCCAAGGGCTGCGAACAGGGCGTTGGTGATGTGCTGTGAGGTTTCCACGTTGCCTGCAACAACTGCTGCCGGGTAGTGCGGGCGCAGCATGGAGCCTTCCGGCACTACAATGTTGATCGGGCGCAGGCAGCCTGCATTCATGGGGATGTGGCCTTCGACCATGACGCGGAAGCAGTAAAGCACGGCGGCACGGGTGACAGGTTCCGGCGCGTTGAAGTTGTTGGGCTTCATCTCGCTGGTGCCGGTGAAGTCCACGGTTGCTTCGCGCTTGTGTTTGTCGACGGTGATTTTGACTTTGATTGTGGAGCCCTGATCGGTCGGGTATTCATAGGAGCTGTCAGAAAGCGCTTCGATCACGCGGCGCACGCTTTCTTCAGCGTTGTCCTGCACGTGGCCCATGTAAGCCTGCACGGTTTCCAGACCAAAGTGGTCTGTCATCTTGCGCAATTCCTGAACGCCCTTTTCATTGGCGGCGATCTGGGCTTTCAGGTCAGCTACGTTCTGGTGCACGTTTCGGACCGGGTATTTGTGGTTGGTGAGCAGCTCGACCAGCGCTTCTTCGCGGAATTCGCCCTGATCCACCAGCTTGAAATTGTCAATCAGGACGCCTTCTTCATCCACAGTGGTGGCGAGCGGGGTCATGGAGCCGGGGGCCGACCCGCCTACATCTGCATGGTGACCACGGGAGGCTGCCCAGAACAGGATTTCGTTGCCGTCATCGTCGAAAACCGGGGAGACAACGGTGATGTCTGGCAAGTGGGTGCCGCCGTTATAAGGCGCGTTGAGGGCGAACACATCGCCCGGTTTGATCCTGCCCTTGTTAAGGGAAATGATCGTCTCAACGGAGCGGTCCATGGAGCCGAGGTGAACCGGCATATGCGGGGCGTTGGCAACCAGAGCACCGTTCTGATCAAAGACCGCGCAGGAGAAATCAAGGCGTTCTTTGATGTTCACAGAGTAAGCGGTGTTCTGAAGGGTGACGCCCATCTGCTCGGCGATGGACATGAAGAGGTTGTTGAACACCTCCAGCATCACCGGATCAGCGGTGGTGCCGATTGCAACTTTATTCTCCTGCGGGATACTGCGGGTTAGAATGATATGGTTCTTGGCGTTGACCTCAGCCTGCCAGCCCGGTTCCACTACGATGGTTGCGTGTGGTTCCATGATGAGAGCAGGGCCTTGCAGTTTCATGCCCGGCTGGAAAGCCTCGCGCCTGAGGATGGAGGCATCCTGCCATTTGCCATGGGCGTAGAATTGGGTTTGCTCTGCAATGGCCGGGGTTTGTGTTGTCAGATCTGTATCTGGTTCCTGCAATCTTGCGCCACCGCCTACGGCTTCCACCTCAAGGGCTTCCACAACAATGGTCTTGTTGTCGTAAGCAAAGCCAAACTGCTTGATATGGCTGCGGGTGAAGGCGGCGATCATGTGTTCCATGCTCGCGGTGTTCAGGTTCACTGCGATTGGGGTGTCTGTACCGTCATAACGCAGGTGAGCGCGCGGGATGACAGAAAGATCGTCTTCCGCCACGCCCTGATTTTCGACTTCTGCTGCCGCGTCTGCCGCAAGGCGCAGGGCGAGCTGTTCCAGCTCGGGGAGGTTTTCGGTACTGAGCTGTTTTACAACCGCTTGCTGGCGGGTGGCGCGAATATCGGCAAGGCCCATGCCATAGGCGGAGAGGATGCCTGAGAGCGGATGGACGATGACGGTTTTCATGCCCAGACTGTCGGCCACCATGCAGGCGCTCTGGCCGCCAGCACCGCCGAAGCAGGTGAGGGCGTATTCGGTGACGTCATAGCCGCGCTGAACGGAGATTTTCTTAATGGCGTTGGCCATGTTCTCAACGGCGATCTTCTGAAAGCCTTCTGCCACTTCTTCGCCGGTGCGACCGTCACCGATTTCAGCGGCCAGTGCGTTGAAGGCGGCTTTGATTTCGCCGACTGCAAGCGGCTCGTCCTGATCCGGGCCGAAGATTTTGGGGAAGTAGTCCGCGTTGAGCTTGGCTGTCATCACATTGGCGTCGGTGACGGTGAGCGGGCCGCCACGGCGGTAACACATGGGGCCGGGGTTTGCACCTGCGGAATCGGGGCCAACCTGAAAACGACCAGACTTGTAGTGGAGGATGGAGCCGCCACCTGCTGCCACTGTGTGGATCATCATCATCGGCGCTCGCATGCGCACGCCAGCCACTTCGGTTTCGAAAGCACGCTCGAACTCGCCGTCGAAGTGGGAGACGTCTGTGGAGGTGCCGCCCATGTCGAAGCCGATGAGTTTGTTGAACCCTGCCATTTTGGAGGTTTCAACTGCGCCGACAACGCCGCCAGCCGGACCGGAAAGGATCGCATCCTTGCCCTGAAAGAGGGAGGCGTCTGTCAGGCCACCGGAGGACTGCATGAACATGAGGCGGCAGTCAGAGTTCCGGATATCCAGTTCGGTTGCCACCTGTTCCACATAACGGCGCAGGATTGGAGAGAGATAAGCGTCGACAACGGTGGTGTCTCCACGGCCCACCAGCTTCATGAGGGGAGAGACCTGATGACTGACGGAAATTTGCGGAAAGCCAATTTGCCCGGCGAGGGCTGCAAGCTGCTTTTCATGCTCCGAGTAGGCATAGGCATGCATCAGGACGATGGCGATGGAGCGGATACCGTCAGCAAAGGCCGCTTCCAGCAGGCTCTTGATGTGGTCAAGGTTTGGGGCTTTCTCAACGGTGCCGTCTGCACGGACACGCTCATCTGCTTCGAGAACCTGATCATAGAGGAGCTCAGGCTTGATGATTTCTTTGGCGAAGATATCCGGGCGGGCCTGATAGCCGATCTCCAGCGCGTCGCGGAAGCCTTTGGTGATCAGCAGGAGAGTGCGATCGCCCTTACGCTCCAGCAGTGCGTTGGTGGCAACGGTGGTGCCCATCTTCATGGTGGCGATTTTTTCGGAGGGGATGCGGGTGTTCGGGGCAATGTCCATGAGGTCACGAATGCCCTGAATGGCGGCGTCTTTGTAAGCCTCCGGGTTTTCGGAGAGGACCTTATGGGCGCGGATGTTTCCTTGTGGTGTGCGTGCAACGATATCAGTGAAGGTGCCGCCACGGTCGATCCAGAAATCCCACTTACCACTCGTCATTGTCGCCCCGTTCTGGTTGGAATATTATCTTGTGATACATCTATAAAATGTAGATAAAATGTCAATGTTGGGCTATGACGTTTAGGTGCCTATGGAAAAGTACTGCACATTTTTGTGGGATTAGGGGACAGGTAGGTTTGCCACCCGGAGTGTAAGTCTCAGAGGCTATGTTATGTGACGGGATAAAGTTTCGCGTGTCTATGATGATTGGAAGGTAAGGGCAGTAATGAAGGATGGCTTCACAAAGAAGAATGCAGATGGCGCGGGAGTTGGTCCGGTGGTGTCTTCTTCACATTTGGCCTCTGGTGAGATGCCTGCTCTTTCCGAAGTTGAGTTTGCGGTGACTATGATGGTGCATGCTTACCATCGTTGGATGGTGCGTTGCATGGCTGCTGTGGGGCAAGAAGGGCTGTCGCCACTGGAAACGCTTGTTCTGCATTCTGTGAACCATCGGGAGCGTTCCAAAACACTGGCTGATCTGTGTCTGGTTCTGAATGTTGAAGATACGCACACGGTTTCCTATGCGCTGAAGAAGCTGGAAAAGGCGGGGCTGGTCAAATCCGGGAAGCGGGGGAAGGAAAAGATCGTTGGGATAACCGAGAGCGGGAGCGAGCTTTGTGAAGACTACAAGCAACTGCGTGAGGCCCTGCTTGTGAAGCCCGTTAAGGGGCTTGGTCTGGATGAAGGGGAGCTTTCGCGGCTGGCCTCTGTTTTACGCAGTGTTTCAGGACATTATGATCAGGCTGCGCGCTCTGCTGCTGCGATGTAGGCGACTGTCTCTTACCTCGGCCCTTTCTCAGTCAACGTGCTCATTATGGGCCAGACCCGTGTTGCCCATGAGAAGTTTGATCCAACCGGGCATTTTTCCGGTGCGGCGTAAAACACCATCTAAGGAAAACTCTCCCCCTCCTGTGGTTGTGAAGCTAAGATAAGAGGTAAAGAGAATGACGGGGAGTTCCCAGGATACAGCGGTCGCAAAAGAGACGAAGCCGTGATCCAGTGCTCCGCTTACTGTACTGGAGAACATGATAAAGCCGGCAGCGAGGAAGCTAGATAAGCGAGTGAGCAGACCCAGCCCGACACCGATGGCAATGCCAAACTCTATCAGACCTGCTCCGTCAATAATCATACCCGGATTTTGAAAGCCGAGCAGAGAGAAGAATTCCAAATGTTCCATATAAGGGAGAGAGCCAGCAAACAGTTTATCAGTGAAATGGGGAACCATTATAAAACCCACCAGAATTCTGAAGAAGGTGAGTTGCCATTGCCAAAGTGTGAGACCTCTGCCTGCTGTTTCAAATGAATTTCGCTGGATTGTGCTGAGGAACCAGAACAGGTTGATAAAAAACGCGGCTGCAAGAGGCCAGCTTAGCAAGTAAGCATAATAAAGTGAGGTTATGCGCCAGGCGATCAGCTGGCACAGGAGCAGGCAGAGAAAACCGAGAGTGAAGTTTTTGGGAACGATTATGACAACACTCAGGAACGCCAGTGCTAACCAGACAAGCAGGGGCCGAAGGGCAGATTCTGGCAGCGGTGTCATGAGAACATCCAATGTCATCAGAACTGCGCCGCCTAACAAAAGAGCTGAGATGATGGATTGCAGGAGCTGGAAGAACGACAGGTAATGGAAAGGACGAGCTGTTTCGGCAAGATCATCGTCCGCTGCTGAATTTTCTGGACTGACCGTTTCTTTGTGTGCCATTGCTACCTCACAGAGACTCCCGGGCGCGGGTCATTTGTGTCAGGGTAGCCTGTTGGTCACTGCGAGAGATATCCTGCTATTCTCGCTGGGCTTTTTTAGTGGTGAGCTTAACGGGCACTTTCTATGAGCCCGGGGTCTTTGTCGCCCGGTGTGCAGCGAATGTTGGCGTGCGGATTCAGAGGGTCCACATTGGCAGGCTTGCCGAAATAGTACCCTTGAACGATGTCACAACCACCGGCCCGCAATATCTTTGCCTGCATTTCATCTTCAACTCCTTCTGCGGTGATGAGAACATCCAGCGAGCGGCCAAGACCAATGATTGCAGCAACAATTGCGTCTGTATGGGCATCCTTCCCGATGTTCATGATGAAGCTGCGGTCAATCTTAATTTTGTTGAAGGGGAAGCGTGAAAGATAGCTTAGTGAGGAGTAGCCTGTACCAAAATCATCCATGGCAATAGACACACCCATTTTGCCGATTTTTTTGAGTGACTTTACCACGCTGGTCGTGTCAGAAATCAGGAGGCTTTCCGTGATTTCAATCTCAAGACGCTCGGGCGCCAGACCCGACTCTTCTAATGCGTCAGCAATCTTTTGCTCAATCTGGCCAGTTTTAAACTGAGCAGGTGAGAAGTTCACAGCGACCTTCAATGTCTGATCAGACCAACCGGCGGCATCTGCGCAGGCCTTCTTGAGCACGTACTCACCAAGAGCTTCAATCAGGCCGGTCTCTTCTGCAATGGGAATAAAGACTTCTGGTGAGATCCGGCCTTTTTCAGGGTGAACCCAGCGGAGAAGCGCTTCAAAAGCTTTGAGTTTATTGTCTGCCAAGCCGACTTGTGCCTGATAGACAACTGAGAATCCATCCAGCTTGAGGGCGCGGATCATCTCTGATTCCAGCTCGCGGCGACGCTCCAGTTCTTCATCCATGCTGGATTCGTACCAGGTGTAAATGGAACGTCCACCGTTTTTGGAGCGATAAAGTGCAAGGTCTGCGCAGTGAAGAAGGCGGGAGGAGCGCCATGCTGCATCTGTTGCCTGTGCAATGCCCATGGACAAGGAAATCTGGATTTCCTTGCCATCAATAACGCAGTTTGAGTTTGTCGTTGCAAGAGCACGCTGGGCAAGGACAGTTACATCGTGCCGGGTGTAGTCTCCTTCGATCATGACTGCGAACTCATCACCAGAAAGGCGGGAGACCAGATGTTCTGTGAAGACAAGGCGGAGGCGGTCAGAGATGATCTGCAAGAACGTATCACCTGTCGCATGACCATGAGTGTCGTTGACTTCCTTGAACTTATCTACGTCGATGGCGATCACATAAACATTGGAGGCCGTGATCGATGCTTTTCGC
This sequence comes from uncultured Pseudovibrio sp., assembly GCA_947496145.1. Lineage (GTDB taxonomy): Bacteria > Pseudomonadota > Alphaproteobacteria > Rhizobiales > Stappiaceae > Pseudovibrio. The sequence goes on along the minus strand of CANMBS010000008.1, from coordinate 76,585 downwards.
AATGCCTTGTTAAGTTCGTCTGAGAAGACTGCGCGATTTGGCAAATGAGTTAAGGGATCGTTATGAGCCAGAAAACGGATGGTTTTGGACGTCTTCCAGCGGTCATGCAAACCTCTCCATGCAAACAGGACTGAGGCCAGTGCGACGATGAAAACCAAAAGGAATGCAAAGGCAGACCCAAATGCGATGGCATTGAGGAAAACGACGGTATCCAGTTTGGGTTTGGTGAAGAAGATAAACCCGCCCCGCGCTTTCCACTCGTCGTTTATGTAAGGAATGACCGTTCCAAACTCAGGAACTTGCCACTTCAACCAGTCGAAATTGGAGTAGGTCTGCGGTTTTCCTGTTTCCAGTGAGGCATGCCATGCTTCAAAAGCTTCGGGGTTTTGCAGGATTTCCTGCACGCGCTCTAAAGACATGTCTCTTGGATGAACTGCAAGCGGGCGGCCTGGTACGTTTACGATCAGGAGTTCGAATTGCTCGAAATGTTCTGCCAGGCTGGTTTTTATCGCTTCGGCTTTGTCCCCGGCAAGTTTCCAGCTGGTAGACTTTAACTCTGGCTGCCTGTCAGTTCTTGCCCCGCGCAGGCCAAAGCCAAGAGGTGCATCGTTGCTCTTCTTTGTTCTTCTGGTTTGACGTACAGCTTCGAAAGGACGGTGCGACTGGATTGTGTCTTTGGCAAGCTCGAACTTCTTTTCTGCTTCGCTATGAAAAAGATAGTAAAGCGTGGCCTGATCAATTGCATAAAAGCTGGCTGCAATCGCACTGACGGCGATAAGCGCGAGTATGGCATAAAAAAATTTGCGATGTGGAGGTATGGTTTCCACTTGAATTCCCTATCCCGAAACACGCGAGGAATGTGCCGTTAGCAGGTAGCTAAAATGATCTGAGATTATGAGCGCGTACATAAAGTGCGCACATGTAGTTAATCTCTAACGAAGATATTTGAAAATTATTACCCATGTGTTTCTAGGGGTTATTATTGCATGATTACGCATTGGTGTGATTACTTACTTATGTGGTTTTGGCAGGGGGAGAGCGAATAAAACCCCGAGGGAAATAAACAATTCGGATTGATAAATAATTTGTTAGGTATAAACCTGATTTGCAGTGATTAAAGTTATTTGCTGTCTTGTCAGATGAGTTTCCTGAAGGACGCAAGCAGTAAGCAGGGTGCCAATGAACTTTTGGAGCAGCTTTGACAAGATTGTTGGTGCGTTGCAGGCAGGCGGTGCACATTTGGTTGACCGGCTGCAACAGCTTGTTCAATCTGTTGGCGAAGCTCGGCGCAATGTGGCGTTCACTGTTGCCATGATTGCCTTGTCTGCAAAAATGGCAAAGGCTGATGGGGTGGTAACGCAGGACGAGGTGTTTGCCTTTTACGATCTTTTTGAGATGCCCGAAGGTGAGGAAGGTAACGTTTCGCGCTTGTTTCACCTAGCGCAGCAGGACGTGGCAGGATTTGAAACGTACGCTGAGAAGCTTTCCGTGTTGTTTGCAGAGGATGAGACAACGCGCTCTGATGTTCTGGATGGTCTGTTTTATATTGCCAAGGCTGATGGTGTTGTTCATGAGCGTGAGATTGCTTATCTGGCCCGTGTTGCAGAGATCTTCGGAATCGATGCTGTTGGATTTTCGCAGATTAAAGCGCGTCATATGAGAGGTGGTGGAGACCCTTATCTGGTTTTTGGAATAGATATGAATGCAACCGATGATGAGGTGCGCTCGTGCTATCGCAAGCTGGTTCGTGAAACCCATCCTGATCGTTTAATCGGGCGCGGGGTGCCTGAAGAATTTGTAAAGATTGCCAGTGACCGACTGGTTGCATTGAATAAAGCGTATGAGCAAATCTGCGCGGAACGAGGAATATGAGCGTTAAAACTGAATGCGCAGTACCTGCGCGTCTTCGTCCTTCCCCTAATCACAATGAGCGCCGTGCACCTGCTGTTGACATGCTGATTTTGCATTACACGGCGATGGAGAGTGCGGAGAAAGCTGTTTCATGGCTTTGCGATCCGCGTTCTGAGGTGTCCTGCCACTATCTCGTGGATGAAATGGGCATGATAACGCAAATGGTGCCAGAGAGCCGGCGGGCCTGGCATGCCGGGATTTCCAGCTGGAAAGGCGAGGAAGACCTTAACTCTCGCAGTATTGGTATTGAGATCTCCAATCCTGGTGATCTGGAGGACGGAACTCAAGCGTATCCTGATGTGCAGATTGAAGCTGTCATTGCCCTTGCTAAAGATATTTGTGCTCGCCACAACATTGCGCCGGAACGTGTGCTTGGTCATTCTGATGTTGCTCCGTCCCGCAAACAGGATCCAGGGCGGCATTTTCCCTGGTCGCGATTGGCTGAAGAAGGTCTGGGACATTTCATTGAGCCTGTCAGCATTGATGCTTCCAGCTTCTTTCAGGAAGGCGATGAAGGACAACCGATTGAAGCCTTACAGTCTCTGCTCGGGCTTTACGGGTACGAAGTGATGGTCAGTGGTGTGTTTGATGAGAAGACCAGATATGCTGTTGAGGCGTTTCAGCGTCATTTCCGGCCCGCGAAAGTGGATGGGATTGCGGATGCTCAGAGCATTGCAACACTTCATGGGCTCCTGAAGAAGCTAAAATCCCTGTAATTGTGATCAATGTCATTGAAATATCTGGCTGAATAAGTTGTTTTGCGTATTTAGTATGTGTTGGTATTACGTAGCGTAATGTCTGCGTGTTGTCACAAAGTATCCTAAGGTAAGGCTGGTGCGCCGCGTGCTGGCCATTTTTCTGCCATGAACTAAGGTTTGTGCCGATTTTTAAACATTAAAATTGTAACTTATCGTGATCAGGTTCGTCTGATTTTCGTCTCAACTTGTGAAGATAAACACTCCTGCTCAAAACATGATTGCCAGGAAGTGAAGATGAACCTTACAAAAATAAAAAACCTTGTAGTAATCCCCGTTCTTGCTGCCAGTGTTAGTCTTGGTGTTGTTATCGACACCAGCTTTTCATCCAGTGAAGCAGAAGCCGCGACCAAAAAGACTAACTACGTTAAGTTGATTGAGAAAAAAGCCAGAAAGCATGGCGTTCCGCATCACATTGCCAAAGCAGTTGTTGAAGTGGAGAGTAATTTTAATGCAAAGGCTCGTGGTCGTGCTGGTGAGGTTGGTCTGATGCAGATTAAACCAGCGACAGCACGGGGTATGGGCTACAGAGGTTCAGTAAAGGCTCTTTACAAGCCCGAGAACAACATTGAATTTGGTATGCGGTATCTGGCTGGCGCTTACAAGCGTGCTGGTGGCGATCTTTGCGGAACGATCCTTCGTTACAACGCAGGCCACTATGCGAAACGAATGAACCGCATAAGTGCGAAGTACTGTAAGCGCGTTAAGGCTATTATTGCTCGCAGCTAAATGCTTCTTGCATATCTAAAGACGGACCTTTAAGGTTCTCTTCGAAATCTTCTCGAATTTTAAGTTGTCTGACTGCGGTCAGTCTGTCTGCAAGGACACAATGGGATGGTCGACCGGGTAAAATCGACCATCCCACCCTTAAAATTTTCTATAAAAGCTCCGAAAATTAAGCGAACTTTTGAATAGCTCTCGCAGGTGAGGCAGGAGCCTTAACACCATCCAGAACCTTACCGTCATCAATGGGCTGGCCGAGGGCGGTGGTTACGGGAATAACACCCGCCCAATGTGGTTTGTCATAGTCCTCGGCGTCGTCCACGGGTGGCCCCTGACGGATTTTTGCTGCGGCATGCTCAATGTCGACTGCAATGACGCCCGTTGAGCGCTGCTCTTTGTCGGTCATGGGGCGTACTTCCTCCCACCTTCCGGGGAGGAGATGTTCGGTGATTTCCTTTAAAGCGTCCCACGCTTCGTCGTAATCGGTTACCAGTCGCGCGTTGCCGTGAATGATGGCGCAGCGATAATTGACAGAATGATGGAACGCTGAACGTGCGGCTACAATGCCATCGACGTGAGTGAAGGTGAGGCAGACAGGGGCGTTCTTTGCTGTTTTCTTTACGATCCTCGCAGCCTTTGCACCGTGGATATAGATCGTGCGGTTGATGACGGCGAAAGCCATTGGAATAACCATAGGGCGATCTTCGTCCGTAAAACCAACGTGGGCGACCAGTGAGCTTTCCAGAATGGGAGCTATTACATCCCAATCGTAGTGTGCGCGAGGGCTGGTTCTGACCCTCGCATATTTGGGTGGCCTGTTTTCTTTAGAGGTGTCTGGCTGGCGGGCGTCTAACATTACATCTGCTGTCATTGTTCTAACCGTCTTGGTCCCCGGTTTTGAGCATAATCGGCAATATGGGACCAGTTGGCCCGGCAAGTGGTTTGAGTATGTACTCCTATCGCTTGCCGGGTTTTATTTCAAAATTGCATATTGCTTCCATTGTGAGGCGAAGAAGCATTGTGCTCTCCCTTATTTTCAGTAAAGCTGGTCCTGCTTGTAGATCCGCTTTATTTATTTGTGTGGTGCCAGTTGTTTGAATATGTTGTCATTCTCAACCGGGAAAGCAGTTCTCCGCTTTCCAGTCAGATTTATCAGCAGTACCGGGAAGCGATTTTGAAGCGTCGTGTTCCTGAAGGCGAACGACTGCCCAGCTCCCGGCAACTTGCGGTTAGTTTGTCTGTTTCACGTAACACGGTGAACACCGCCTATGATTTGCTACGGTCTGAAGGCTTGGTTGATGTGCGCTCTGGTGCAAGGCCGGAAGTGGTGTCTTTGCCGGAAGTGGAGCGGGCGGTTTCAGATGGTGATGCCTCTGGAGATGTGCCACCGCTTTCCAGTCGCGGACAGCGGTTTGCACTCAATCATCGATACTCAAGTCCGACAGGGCGGGGTAGCTTTATGCAGCCGGGTGAACCCTCGCGAGAGCTGTTTCCTAAGGAGTTGTGGGCACGCAGCCTGCGCCGGGCTGCACGCATTCTCAATGGGAGTGCTCTTGGCTATGAACACAGTTCCGGCTTGCCGGAGTTGCAGCGGGTTCTGGCGCAGTATCTGGCACAGGAGCGCGGGGTGGTGTGTGAGCCTGAGCAAATCCTCGCTTTTCCGACTGTGCAAGCCGTGCTTTCTCTCATGTCTCAGTGTTTTTCTGAGGAAGGGGATACAGCGTTAATTGAGGAACCGGGATATCTTGGGGCGAGGACAGCTTTTGTGTCTTCCGGTTTGACTGTGCGCCCGGTGACTGAAATTGATCAGGTTGATCGGGCATCTTTAATTTATGTGACCCCCTCACACCAGTATCCAACGGGACAACGCATGGAAATGGGCGCACGGTTGACATTGCTTCAGCAGGCCCATGAGCGCGGAGCGGTGATCTTAGAGGATGACTATGATAGTGAGTTTTTGTTTGAAGGACGACCGATTGCAGCTCTGCAAGGTCTGAGTGAACGTAACTCAGTGATCTATATTGGGACCTCCGCAAAGTCCCTCATGCCGGGTATCAGGCTTGCTTATGCTGTTGTTCCCAAAACGCATGTGGAGGGATTGCGGCTAGCACAACGGGCATCGGGGGCGCTGGCAAATGTGCATGTGCAGCTTGCTTTTGCAGATTTTATTGAGAGCGGTCATTTCCGGGCGCACCTGAACAAGATCCGCAGTGCGTATCTTGAAAACGGAAGTGCGCTTTGTCAGTTGCTTAATGACCGGTTTGGGGACCGTGTTGAGGTTCTCATGCCAAAGGGAGGGCTACAACTGACATTATATTTGCCCGAAGCTTGTGACGATCTGGCAGTTGCTGACTATTTAAACCGCAAAGGATTTGGGGTTAATCCGCTTTCGGTGTTTTATCTGGGGCAACCGCGTAAGGGCTTACTGGTTGGTTTTGCTGAGGCTAATGAAAAGCTGCGTGAAGCGTTTACCTGTGCATTGGCAGAAGCGTTGGCTCAACAAGCTATGCCTGCACGAGAACGTGTGCGGGTGTAATTCTTTACTTGACCTTTTGGTGTCACATCCGTAGTTGAGGTGCACCAGTCGGCCGGACGGTTGCTGCTGCAAGTGCCGAAAGGCCGTAGTGGAGGAAAGTCCGGGCTCCATGGAGACACGGTGCCGGATAACGTCCGGCGAGGGTGACCTTAGGGAAAGTGCCGCAGAAAGCAAACCGCCAGTGCATGCACTGGTAAGGGTGAAAGGGTGGGGTAAGAGCCCACCGCGTTTTTGGCAACAAAAACGGCATGGTAAACCCCACCGGGAGCAAGACCGAATAGGGGCGGCGCGGAAGTTTTCTTCCGGTCATGTTTCCAGACCTGACCGCCCGGGTTGGTCGCTAGAGGTGTTCAGCAATGGGCATCCCAGATGAATTGCCGTCACGTACAGGCGTAACACCCTGTGCCTTACAAAACCCGGCTTACAGGCCGACTGGTATTTTCAATCATAGTTTTAGTCGTAGGCCGGTTGGGTCATTGCCGCTTTTGAAGGTCATTGTTAGGCTGTGTCTGCTGTTTCTACCTGAGGCTATTTATGCAAAATCAGTTTTCTCCAGATCCCGTCTATTTCTGCCACGGCATACCCGGAAGCGTGCAGGACGGGGCTTATGCATTAAATGGATTGCCAGCGAACACGCTTCATTTTACTCCGAATTTGTTAGAGATTGAGGGCGAGCTGATTGATGCTTGCTTGCGCCAGTTTGACGAGACGATTGCGGAAGCTGGGAATGCGCCGATCCATGTAGTTGGATTTTCCATTGGCTCGATGGTGGCAGTGCGTATTGCAAGCGCACGAGCGGACCGTGTCTGTAAGCTGAGTTTGGTATCAGCAGCAGCACCCCTGAGCTTGGGAGATTTTCTTCCTAAAGCTACGGGGGCTCCGATCTTCAAGCTTGCACAGTCACGACCACGCTTGTTAGGTGGGGTGATCGGTATGCAAGCCCTGATTTATCGTGTTTCTCCCGGTTTTCTTGTGAATAGCCTTTTTGCTAAGTGTGGTGATGCGGAGAAGGAATTCATTAATAAGCCAGAAGTGTCTGAACAGTTACAGGCTGGGCTTGAGAATAGCTTGCTGCACTTTCCCAGCTCATATGCGGCTTACTTGCAGGCTTATGTAGGCGACTGGTCTTGGTTTCTTGATGGTATTCGGTGTGATGTCGAACTTTGGCATGGCGCACGTGATACGTGGTCTCCTCCAGATATGGCTTATGCTCTTCATGAAGCCATCGCAGCAAAGACACAATTGCATATTCTCGACGATACGGAGCACTATTCTACGCTTCAGGTGTTTCGTGAGGCTTTATGTAGTGGGAGCCGGAACGAAAAAGTTAATGCATGAAGCTGATTAATCGTATGACAAGTTCTGTAAGAGGTGGTTTGCTCCTTTACAAGTTGGGCATTGAACGGTCAGGCAGATTGTCCGGTGGCAGTGATTGTCAACTCGCGGATGTTGACGTTTTGCGGTTGGTTGTAGGCGTAAAGCGTTGCGTCTACCACGTTTTGAGGGGCCAGTGCGCCACCGATCCGGCGTTTTTGCTCTTCATAGTCCTGACGGATTTCCTCGTTGCACGTGCTGTAGGGTAAGGCGGTTTCGACGATGCCGATGCCGATGGTGATGATGTGCACATTGTGGCCAGCTACTTCCTGCTGAAGGGTTTCACTGAGGTGGTGCACTGCGGCTTTGGTTGCTCCGTAAGCAGCACGCAAAGGAAAGGCTTTTTGGCCGTCATTGAACCGATATGGATGATGGTTGCGACGCCTCGCTCGCACATTCCCGGCAGGATTGCGTAAATACCATTGACCACACCGCGCAGGTTGACGTCGATCATTTTGTCCCAGTCATCGGGGCGGGTGTTTCTGCCCCCCCTTAGAGCAAACAGCTTTCAGAAGCTTGTTGCGGGCAGCTAAAGTTTGTTTTTATTCGTTTGCGCGAAGTTTTCAGGTATCGGAGGACAATAGCTTAAAGCCAGCGAATGTGAAGAAGCTGCCTAAGAGGCCCTCAATCCAACGTCGCGCTCTGCGATATCCGCTGGTCATTCGCTGGGTGGAAAATGCAAGGGCGTAGAACAAGTGACCGAAAGCAGAAATGAGAGTTGTGCCGGTGATGATTGTGAGACCCACCCAGACAGGCGCATTCTGATCAATGGCCAGAGACATAATGGCGATCCAGGTCAGGGCTGCTTTCGGGTTTGTCATCTGAATCAGGAGGCCCCGGCGATAGTAGAGCCATGGACTGCCGCCTAACTCCGGAGATTGTATCGGGGCGTCTCCTGATCTGGAAGCGGATCTGAATGCTTTAAATGCAAGCCAGAACAGGTATGCAGCGCCTGCAATCTTAATCACTGTCAAAAATGAGGCGTAGAGGGTGAGAAGGCTTGTTAGGCCAAGCAAGGTCAAAGTGCCCCACAAGAAAGAGCCAGAAGCAATACCAAGAGCGAGGGCTTTTCCTGAAGCGCGGTTTCCTGCCATGGACGTGCCAATGATTGACATGATGTTTGGGCCGGGACTCAGCAAACCAACTGCGAATGCCAAATAGGCGAGCAGGATACCGCTTATGTATTGATCTGGCATAACACTATCTCCAAGGGGTGACGCGGGGCGGGTGTGTTGGTCGAATCAAAACAATTGTAAGTTGGCAGGTGAAATCCGCAAGGTAAGGTTCGGTTGGAGGTATTGTGCTCGTGGAGTGTTGGCGTGCCGGACTGTTTCTGCTTGAAACTGGAGATGGCATCGCGCAGATAAGGGGGAACTGCAAGGAGATCCCTAATGAGAACAGAATTTGATCGGGAGCTGGAAGAGCGTCTGGTTCGTTATGCGGCGATTGATACGCAGAGCGATGAAACTTGTGAAGCTTCGCCAAGTACTCAGATTCAGCTGGATCTGCAAAAAGTGTTGCGTGCTGAGTTGATTGAGATGGGGGCCAGCGATGTAGAGCTGACCGATTACGGTGTTGTTCTTGCAACCATTCCAGCGACAGTCAGTGTTGATGCGCCTACGATTGGTTTGCTTGCTCATGTAGATACGGCTCCGGCTTACCACGCTGAAGGTGTGAAGCCCCGTGTCCATCGCAATTATGATGGTTCTGTCATTTCCTTTCCAGACAATGCTGAGCTGTCTCTTTCTCCTGAAAACTCAAAGTATCTGGGTGAAAAGATTGGTGATGACATTATCACAGCAAGCGGTAGCACGTTGCTTGGGGCGGATGATAAGGCAGGTGTTGCGATTATCATGTGTCTTGCACGTCATCTGCTTGCGAACCCTGAGATTCCACATGGGAAGCTGCGTATCGCGTTTACGCCGGACGAAGAGATCGGGCGCGGTGTGCATGCAAAGCTGCCAGAAGATTTAGCTGCTGATTTTGCCTATACGCTGGACGGAGGTAAAGCTGGTGAGCTGAACTATGAGAACTTCTGCGCAGATGGGGCAACTGTAAAAGTCACTGGTGTTTCCGTACATCCGGGATATGCGAAGGACAAACTGGTTAACGCACTGCATCTTGCAGGTAAGATCATCACCATGTTGCCACATGCGACCATGACGCCAGAAACTACGGATGGGCGCGACGGGTTTATCTTCATCGCAGAGATGCAAGGCAATGCTGCGGAAGCGGAGTTGCATTTTATCCTGCGTGATTTTGAGCTGGAAGGGTTGGAAGCCAAAGCTGATTTGCTGGAGCAGGTTTGTGCTGCTGTGCAGGCAACTGAACCGCGTGCGTCCATTTCCTGTGAGTTCAAAGAGCAATATCGCAATATGCACCATTGGCTGCGTGAAGATATGACCTCGGTTGATCTGGCAAGAGCGGCATTTGAGGATATGGGGCTGACAGTTTCTTCCAAGCCGATCCGTGGTGGTACCGATGGCTCTCAACTGACTGCGAAGGGGACATCTTGCCCGAACATCTTTACCGGCATGATGGAAATTCATGGCCCACTGGAGTGGGTGAGCGTGCAGGACATGGCGCTTGCAACGCAGGTGTGCCTGAAGCTTGTTGAGCGCGCTGCAAAGTAAGGTCCGGGACCGATGATTTAAAGATTGAAACCGCTGGCTCTCTCGTCAGCGGTTTTTCTTTGCGGTGGCTTTGAGCATGCGCTGGAAAGACGGGCATTCCATGTGGCTTGGTGCCGGGCAGTCTGCAACGTGGTACAGAATATCGCGCAGGCCGGTTAGTTCTTTGATTTGCTGATCAATCTGTTCGGCGCGTTTGCGAATTTGCTCTCTGGGGATTTGGAGCTTTCCTTCCTCTGAGAACATCCCAGCAATCTCTGAAAGAGAAAAACCTCCTGATTTTGCAAGTGTAATCAGCGCTAATCTGGTCAGTGTCTGCGGTTCATACTGACGGCGAAGTCCATGACGGGAAATGGACTGAATAAGGCCAATTTCCTCGTAATATCGTAAAGCGGAGGGTTTCACGCCGGATCGGGCCGTAATTTCTCCTATATCGAGCAGTTTCATACTTGACCTCAAGTTGACTTGAAGTCGTATGGTGTCGTCATCGCGATGAATTTGCAAGAGGAATTTTTCATGAAACAGGGGCATCCTGATCAGGAACAGCAGGTCTGGAAAGACCCAAGGGCGATTGCTCTTTTGATGGCTGCAACGCTTACAGTGATGGCAAACGCAACAATCAGTCCAGCGCTTGCGGGGTTGGAGAAGATGTTTGCCGATGATCCCAATGTATTATGGTTCTCCAGATTGTTGGTTTCAGCACCGTCGCTCACTGTTATCATTTGCGCCCCGCTGGCGGGAATCATTGCGGACAGGTATGGGCGGCGCTCTTTGCTGCTCGCAGGTGTCTTGCTATTTGCAGTGATGGGCGTTGCCGGGCTGTTTCTTCCTAACTTGTTTAGTATGTTGTTGAGCCGGTTAGGGCTTGGTGTTGCTGTTGCCATGATCATGACAGCGCAAACTGCTTTGATTGGTGATTATTTCTTCGGGAAGCAGCGCAGCGCATTGATGGGGTTGCAAACGTCTGCCCGTAACTTTGGCGGTTTTGTTTTTATTTCGCTGGCAGGGGTGCTTGCAGTGAGTTCAGCGCGACTGCCTTTTGCGATTTACGGACTGGCGCTTTTGATGGTGCCGTATCTGTGGCGTTACATCAGTGAGCCCCCAAAAGGGGGAGCAAAGGCGCAAAGTGCTGCTGGCGGACAGAGTGACGGTTCGCCTGTTTGGGCATGGTTGCTGACGGCGCTGGCCTTGCTGCAAATGCTCACGAACATGATTTTCTTTTTAATGCCGACCCAGCTGCCGTTCTTCCTCGATTTTCGTGGTTATGACAGCGCGAGTATGACAGGAGCCGGACTGGGCGTGTTGATGCTGACTGGTGGTACTGCAGCGCTGCTGTATGGGCGTGTTAAAGCGCGTATAGGCTTCAGTGGTACGCTCGCACTGGCCTATGGCTTTATGGCGATTGGATTGCAGCTTCTGCAGTTGCAAGAGACATACACTGTCTTTTTAGGTACTGCTGCGATGGGTGCCGGGTATGCGCTTGCAATGCCGAACTTTCCCGCGATTGCTTTGCAAGTTGCGCCTTCATCACGTCGTGGTGTGGCAGGGGGTGTTTTAACCTCCTCGGTTTTCCTTGGGCAGTTCCTGTCGGTTTTCGTCAGCATACCGCTTATTGCAGCCTTCGGGTTTGAGGGGACTTTCCAGTTGGTGTCCATGGGATTGATGAGCATGGTGGGTATCGCACTGCTTGTGTTCTTCTGGCGCATGTATCGCAGGGCAAGTGGTGCCTTAGGTGAGTTAAAGAACTAGGGAGAAATCCTCAGAGCGCCTTGCAAAAACTCATGCGGATTATCGTAATAATACTTATTCTGGTGTGCGGGTGTTGTTATTGTGCAGCACTTTAAAGGTGTAATATCTTTGACATGCAAGCTGTGTATGTCCCGAGGTCTTACTCGTATTGTCGTGCCTTAGGGCGGTATTTGGGATGAGCTGCATGGGTGATTTGCCGGTTTTAGGCGCAGCAATGTGTGTCAAACATCTTTCGCAACATCGGGACTGGTTGCTGGAGCTGCCTCGCGATCTTGAGCTTCAGGACTTTTGTGACTGGGATATGCTGGAGAGTGGCGGGGATAGTCTGGTCGCAGAAGCGAAAAAGCTTCTGGACGGGCATGAGGGTCGCCTTGGGTTGCATGGTCCGTTCTGGAATCTGGATATTTCTGCGGCTGACCCGCTTATCCAGCGGGTGGTACGCAGGCGACTGGATCAGGCGATCGGGCTCTGCGCGAAAATGGAGGCTAGCCAGTTGGTGGTGCATAGCCCCTATTCGATCTGGGACTACAACAATCTGGATCTTCATGTGCAGAGCCGGCAGATGAAGCTGGATATGATTCAGGCCAATCTGAAGGATGTGCTGGCTAAAGCTGCGGATATTGGCTGTGTGCTTGTGCTGGAGAATATTGAAGATATCGACCCGTCATATCGTATGGATGTTTTGAAAAGGATCGATAGTCAGGCGCTGGCCCTGTCGATTGATACTGGGCATGCGCATTACATGCATTCTTGCTATGGTGCACCGCCGGTTGACTATTTTATCCGCGCTGCTGGGGATGCATTGCAACATGTTCACATTCAGGACATTGACGGGTATGCGGATCGTCACTGGAATCCGGGGGAAGGGGTAATTGCCTGGGAACACGTCTTCAAAGAGCTGGCAGGGCTGGAGAGCAACCCGCGCCTCATTCTTGAGATCATGGATGTGGCCAATCTGCGTAAAGGTGCTGATTATCTGGTTGGGCTGGGCCTTGCCAGATAGCGTTAATTGCTACAATACGGGATTAGCGAGGGGCTGGCATGTTGCTGGCCTTTTTCGTTTGTGGGGACTGTAGCTGTCGAGGGTAGCCAGACTGAACATTCCAACACTGGGATTTTATGGGCTTGGTTGGGTCTGGGCGTTCATGGGAGATTGCCCCACTTGCGTATGAAAGCCCATGAAAAGCCAAGGATTGGCGGGTTATTAGCGCTATACACTGATACGGGATGCGTGAAAATTCTTATGTCAATTTGGCTGATTTCTTTCTTTTTGCATTGCAGGAGCTGTGTGTACTCAGGGTTGTAATGCCTTGAAAGGAGTGCATAACTCTCAGAAAACCCAGCGTAATTGCCTATCAATACTTCGTTTACCATAATTGGTGATAACTAGCAGATGTTAAGGGGCATTCTTTTCGGTTTGAGCTGCCGTGTTGATTGACGTCCCATGCTATCCCATGGTATCCCATAGTCTCCCGGATTGCTCCGGTGTGTACTTCTGTAATCTTGTTGTTTTTGCCTGATTTGAGCGCTGACCCTCCAAGGACTGGAGAGTTGTTTGATGTGCCGCTGACAGATCAAGAAGATCTGGCTCATTAAAGAGGGGACCAATGGCTGGTTTTGTTTCGCACTTCACCAATCGGGTGGATGCCAAGGGTCGTGTATCGATCCCTGCACCCTTCCGTGCGGCGTTGGCGAAGGACGGCTTTGAAGGTCTTTACTGCTTCCCGTCTCCCTTTCAGGAGGCGGTTGATGCTGGCGGCAACGGACTGACTGCGGAAATTCAGAGAAAACTTGAAGGCTTCTCCACGCTCTCGATGGAGTACGACGCTTTGTCTACGGCGCTTTACGGGGCCAGCGAGACGCTGAAGATTGACAGGGACGGGCGCATTGTTCTGTCGGACATGATCCGTAATCACACCGGGATTGATGGGGAAGTTACCTTCGTGGGTCAGGGGTTTAAGTTTCAGATCTGGGAACCTGCGAAGTTCGCAAAGCACCGCGACGAGGCCATGAAGCGGGCGCTTGCAGTATTGTCTTCCGGCGGAGCGCCGGGGGCTGCAACCGGAGGGGCACTATGATGGCGGGCGGCGACGGAGATAAATCCGATATCGCAGGCGGACCAGCGCGTCACATTCCGGTCCTTCTGGAACGGGTGCGGGAGGCAATGGCCCCCGCGCCGGGTGATGTGATTATTGATGGAACGTTTGGTGCTGGTGGTTACACCGGCGCTTTTCTTGAGGCTGGAGCCAGTGTGATTGGCGTGGACCGGGACCCGGATGCGATCCGTGATGGCCGGGCTATGGAGCAAGCGTCTGACGGTCGGCTGAAGCTGGTGCACGGTCAGTTTGTTGATCTTGATGAACATGCCCGCACACTGGGATACGATGCGGTTGATGGTGTTGTGATGGACCTTGGCGTGTCCTCCATGCAGCTGGATCAGGCGGAGCGTGGGTTTTCCTTCCGCTTTGACGGGCCGCTTGATATGCGCATGGAACAGGATGGGCCAAGTGCTGCGGATGTGGTCAACACCATGGAACGCAAAGACCTGACCCGTATTATCGGTTTGCTGGGTGAAGAAAAGCGGGCTTCCAGTGTTTCTCATGCGATTTGTCAGGCGCGTGAAGAAAAGCCTTTTGAGACGACGCTTGAGCTTGCTCGCGTTATCGAAAAGGTGGTGAAGCGTAACCCGAAGAAGGCCAGTATCCATCCGGCAACGCGCACATTTCAGGCGCTGCGTATCTACGTGAATGGGGAGTTGCATCAGGCCGCAGGCGCTTTGGCAGCAGCAGAGCGCATTCTGCGTCCGGGTGGCCGTCTGGTTGTTGTGACGTTCCATAGTCTGGAAGACCGCATTGTGAAGCGGTTTCTGGCAGATCGCTGCAAAACGCGCGGCGGTGGGTCGCGTCATATGCCTGAGGTGGATATTCCGCCTCCGACTTTCGAATTTATCGTGAAGGGCAATCAGGATGCGAACGCAGAAGAAGTTGCTGAAAACCCACGCGCACGGTCTGCCCGGTTGCGGGCGGGAAGGCGACTGGATGAGCCTGCGCGACCGTTAGATATCCATGTGGCGGGCGTTCCGCGCCTTGCTTCATTCCACGGACTGGGAGGCTAGGCTATGCTGCGCTTCGTTAATCTGTTCTTTATTATCGCCGTAGTGATCGGCGCTGCGCTTGTTTACGATATTAAGATGTCCAACGAAAATCTTGCAGATCAGGTACGCCAGCTCTCCGCTGATATTGCCAAGGAAAAAGATGATATCCGCTATTACAAGGCACAATGGAGTGTGCTGAACCAGCCAGGGCGGTTGCAGGGCATTGTGGACCGTTACAATGATATTCTGAAGCTGGAGCCGCTGCGTGCAGAGCAGATTACGACGTTGAAGGCACTGCCCGTCAAGCCCGTGCAGATGGAGCCAGTTTCACTTGATGCGATGAGCGGGTACGCCAGTCGCGGAACCACAATTCAATAGGAGGGGTGAGTGGCAATGCAAGCTAACTGCTCCTTCCTGCAGCGGTCTAACTCCCGTCATCGGCATGGTGCCAGTGCGATCCGGCTCCGTGGTCCGGGTCGTTCGCGTATTTTCTTTGCAATGTCTCTTTTCGTGCTGGTGTATGGTGCGATTGCTGGTCGGCTTATTTTGCTGGGCTTACAGGATGGTGATCCGGCGCAGCGTTTTCTGGCTGCGCAGAGTTCGGTTGCACAGGCGCGCCCGGATATCGTTGATCGCAATGGAGAAATTCTTGCGACCGATATCAAAAGTGCTGCGCTTTATGCTGAGCCGCGCAAAATTCCAGACAAAGATGAAGTTTTTGACGGACTGATTTCTGTTTTACCGGAGCTGGATACGCCAGTTATCAAGAAACGTCTTGAAAGCAATGCCCTGTTTACCTGGCTTAAGCGTGAGATCACTGTTGAACAGCGACAGGCTATCCATGCGCTGGGTCTGCCGGGCGTTGGTTTCCGTGAAAGCAATAAGCGGTTTTATCCGGGTGGTCAGACAGTCAGCCACATTCTTGGAACTGTGAATGTGGACAATCAGGGTCTGTCCGGCATGGAGAAGTATGTCGATCAGGCATGGCTGAAAGACCTGCAAGACCTTGGCTTTACACAGGACCGGAGTATGGAGCCGGTTAAGCTGTCCGTTGATCTGCGTGTTCAGCATGCGGTGCGTGATGAGTTGCGGCGCTCTATGGACTACTACAAGGCCAAGGCGGCAATGGGTGTGGTGCTGAAGGTGGATACTGGCGAGGTGATTGCCATGACATCCCTGCCGGACTTTGATCCTAATAACCGTCAGCAAGCGCTTGAAAAAGACCGTATGAACCGGGTGACCGGTGGTTCTTTTGAGTTGGGGTCTATCTTTAAGGGCCTTACGGTTGCCATGGCGCTGGATAGCGGCAAAGTGGGATTGGAAGACAGCTTTGATGCGACGCGACCAATCCGTGTCGCAAGGCAGAAGATTGATGACTTCCATGGTAAGCGTCGTGTGCTAAGCGTGCCGGAAATCTTTATTTATTCTTCTAATATCGGCACTGCAAAGATGATGTTGAAGGCCGGTATTCCTGAGCAGCAAGCTTTTTTGAAAAAAGTGGGGCTATCGCAACGTCTTGAAACTGAAATGCCAGGTGTTGCGCGCCCATTGTTGCCGCCAAAGTGGAATGAGCTGGCTGCTATGACCATTTCCTTTGGTCATGGTCTTGCCACGACGCCGCTGCAAATGGCGGTTGCAGGCGCAACCCTTGTGAATGGCGGTAAGTACGTTACCCCGACCTTCCTGCCACGCAGCAGGGAAGATGCAGCTAAGATTGCAAAACAAGTTCTGAAGCCAGAAACCAGCGAGATTCTTCGTTATCTCAACCGCGAAAATGTTTTGCGGGGCTCTGGCCGACGCGCTGCGGTCCCCGGTTATGATGTTGGCGGGAAGACTGGTACAGCGCAGAAGGTTGTGAATGGCCGTTATGCGGAAGGAGTTTATCTAAACTCTTTCATGTCGGCGTTCCCGATGTCCAATCCTAAGTATCTCGTTTTAATTGTGTTGGATGAGCCGCAAAAAGTGGAAGGGCAGAACTATGCGACAGCAGGTTGGAATGCTGTCCCGACCACGGCAACTGTTATCCGCAGAATTGCACCAATGCTCGGCGTGGTGCCTGATTTTGCGGATGACGCAGAGACAATTCCGGTTTCCTATCAGAACCGGAACTAAACAGGAGACTTGAGTAGGGTGAGTGGCTGTCTTTTGGGGGAAACATAAAGACAATTCCTGTTTGCAGCCGTATTGCCATATTCACGTCTCATAGGCCGGACATATCGACGCTATGTTACTTAAAGACCTTACAAAACAAGAGATCGAATCCGCCGAGGGTGTTGTACCTGACGGCGTTGATACTCTCGAAGTGACCGGACTTACCGCTGATAGTCGTGCGGTGGAGCGTGGTTTTGTGTTTGCAGCCCTTAAGGGTGCAAAAGTGGATGGAGCACAGTTTATTAAGCAGGCTGTGGACGCTGGCGCTGTTGCTATCTTAATTGATGCAGACAGAGTTACTGAAGGCATTCGCGAGCAGGCCGGACAAGCCGCTCTGATTGCGGCTTCGGATGCAAGGCGTGAGCTTGCGTTGATGGCGGCAGCATTTTCCGGCGGGCAGCCAGAGACGATGGTTGCCGTGACTGGTACAGCTGGCAAGACATCCGTCGCGGTTTTTGTTCGGCAGATTTTTGAGTATGCGGGGCTGGTTTCAGCCAGTCTTGGCACCATTGGTACGGTCACATCTACCGGGCAGAGCTATGGTGGTCTGACCACTCCAGACCCGGTTTCCCTTCATCAGGACTTAAAGCGCCTTGCTGATGATGGTATTACCCATGCAGCTATGGAAGCTTCCAGTCACGGTCTGGACCAGCACCGTTTGGATGGGGTGAAGATTGTTGCTGCGGGCTTTACAAACCTTGGCCGCGACCACATGGATTATCATCCGACTGTCGAAGATTACCTGCAAGCGAAGCTGCGCTTGTTCCGTGATCTTCTGCCAGATGATGGCGTGGTTGTTGTTGACCCGGAAGCGCAATTTGCAGACCGTGTTCTGGCGATTGCGGAAGAGCGGGGCCTTGAGACATTTACCGTTGGGTATTTGGGTGATGATCTGAAGGTTCTGAATGTTCAGCCGGATGGCTTTAGTCAGGTGCTGGAGCTGGAGACTGAAGAAGGCGTCTTTTCTGTTGCATTGCCGCTTGCAGGTGATTTTCAGGTTAGTAATGCACTGATTGCAGCAGGCCTTGCTGTTGCTGCTGGTGTTGCATTGCAGACCGTTCTGGAGGCTCTTACCGTTTTGCGTGGTGCGCCGGGGCGTATTGAACATGTGGGTAGCCGCGAGAATGGCGCACTGGTGTTTGTTGATTACGCTCATAAACCGGAGGCGCTGGAAAACGTGCTGGCAGCTTTGCGCCCGTTAGCAAAGGGTCGCCTGATCAGTGTGTTCGGCTGCGGTGGGGATCGGGATGCAGGTAAACGCCCGTTGATGGGTGAGATTTCTGCTCGTCTTGCTGATGTTTCCATCGTTACTGATGATAATCCGCGCACGGAAGATCCTGATAGTATTCGCGCTGAGATTGTTGAGGCTTGTCCGGCAGCGCTGGAAATTGAAGATCGGGCGCTGGCTATTCGTCAGGCCGTGAACATGCTTCAGGAAGGTGATGTGCTTTGTGTGGCCGGTAAGGGGCATGAAACCGGGCAGATTGTCGGCTCTGAAGTCTTGCCGTTTTCTGATCATGAGGAAATCCAGAGAGCCCTTGAGGCGGCTTTGGAGGAAAATGGCGCTCCCGCTTCTGAAAGTGGTGAGCTTGATATTTCGCTCGATCTGGATGAGATGGACCTGCTCGTCGGTGAAGAGGACGAACAGGCTGCGGCAAATGCATTTGACGAAGACGACTTGCTGGCTGCTGTTCACTCTGGCGTTGAGAAGCCGGACACTGGTTCACCTGAGGCCTCCGATGATGCGGTGGATCAGGAAGAAGAAGACTGGCTGGAGCTGGAAGAAGACATTCTTGGCGCTGAAGAGCTGGCAGATGCTGAACTGGCTGACGTTGAAAGCCATGACCCTGATATGGGTAAGGATGGTTTTCCGGTTATCGCAGAAGACACGCCTGAGGCGCTTGAAGATGAGTTGTTGAATGATCTGGCAGCTATAGAAGCAGAAGCGTCTGTTGATGACGAACTGATTGAAGAAAGCGCTGGTGCTGATGACAGGCTGGGCGCAACTTTTGAGCCAGTTGCAGAGCAGGAAGCTGCGGTAGCTGCATCGCCTGTACAAAATGCAGATGCCGAGCCGGTAATTGATGCATTTGAACGAAAAATTAAAGAAAAATCGAGAGTTCGGTCAGCGATAGACAAGCCTGACTGGACTATTGTGCCCCACATTAACCTGTTGGATGCAGAAATTAAGTCGGAATATGAGCGGCAAATGATTGAGTTGCCTGAAACTGAGCGCGGGCCACTGTGGGAGCTTGCAGATTTTCTGGCGGCAGTGAGTGGCGATGTGCACGGTGATCTGCGTGAAGACATCACCGGAATTTCCATTGATAGCCGCAGTCTTCAAGCCGGAGAGGCCTTCTTTGCTATCAAGGGCGAGAATTTTGACGGGCACGACTTTGCAGGGGCTGCCATTAAGCTTGGCGCTGCTGTTGCTGTTGTGTCGCGCGATAAACTTGCTGAGCTGCCTGAGGACGGGCGCTATGTGGTTGTTGACGATGTGCTTAAGGCGCTGGAGTGTCTTGGTGTGGCTGCACGTGAACGCAGTCAGGCGCGGATTATTGCTATTACCGGGTCTGTTGGCAAAACGGGTACTAAAGAAGCGTTGCGCCTTTGCCTTTCCAAGTCGGGTCTGACACACGCCCCTGTTGCCAGTTTCAATAATCACTGGGGTGTGCCGCTGACGCTGGCGCGTATGCATGCGGATACGGAATTCGGTATTTTTGAAATTGGGATGAACCATCACGGAGAGATCAAGCCGCTTGTGAAGATGGTTCGCCCGCATGTGGCGATTGTCACCACTGTTGAGCCTGTTCATCTGGAAGCGTTTAACTCTGTTGAGGACATCGCACGGGCTAAAGCTGAGATTTTCACCGGGATTGAACCAAACGGTGTCGCGATCCTGAACCGGGATAACAGGCAGTATGACTTGCTGCGTTATCTGGCTGCGGTGGCGGGGGTTCGTAATATTGTCAGCTTTGGTATGGAGCCGGGGGCGCAATCCATTGCCAAGAAGGTTGCGGTTAATCCGGATTGTTCCTGTCTGAATGCAAGCATTATGGGACAGGAAATCTCCTACAAGATCGGCGCTCCGGGTGTTCATCATGTCATCAACTCGCTCGGTGTGCTGACCGGGGTCATGGAGCTTGGGGCAAACCTTGCGTTTGCGGGCCTTGCTCTTGCTGAGATGAGTGCTCCGAAAGGGCGCGGCGCTCAAACTGCTTTAGGGGTTAAAGGTGGTACGGCGTTGCTGGTGGATGAGAGCTACAATGCAAACCCTGCCAGTATGAAAGCTGCCATTAAACTGATGGCTGGTTTGCCTGTTGGCAAGAATGGTCGCCGTATTGCCGTATTGGGAGATATGCTCGAATTAGGTGCGGAATCTGGCCGGATGCACGCAGACCTTGCGGTTGAGCTGGAGCGAGCGAAGATTGACCTTGTTTATTGTGTGGGTACTCACATGAAGGTGCTGTGGGAGCGCTTGCCTGCACAGACCAGAGGCGCCTATTCAGGGACCTCCGATAAACTGGAAAAAGACCTGTTGTCGGAAGTACGCCCCAACGACATCATCATGATAAAGGGTTCTCTTGGCACCCGCATGGGTCCACTGGTGGATGCTTTGAAGAAACGTTTTCCCGAACCGGCGTCATCCGGTGAGATCTGAGGTTGAATAAATGCTTTATTGGCTGGCGGAGCTTTCAGAGGTTTATCCTTTTTTGTCTGCGCTGAATGTTTTTAAATACATCACATTCCGCACCGGCGGCGCGATCATGACTGCGCTGTTGTTTGTGTTTCTGTTCGGGCCGCGCATCATTGAAGGTTTGCGGTTGCGGCAGGGACATGGACAGCCTATTCGCGAAGACGGACCTCAGAGCCATTTGCTGACCAAAAAAGGCACGCCGACCATGGGCGGCCTGATGATCCTTTCCGGGATGATTGTGGCAACGCTTTTGTGGGCTGATCTGCGTAATCCTTATGTGTGGATCGTTCTGGGTGTGACTGTCGGGTTCGGTCTGATCGGGTTTTATGATGATTATCTGAAGGTCACCAAGTCCTCGCATAAGGGTTTTGGCGGTAAAGCGCGTTTGGGGCTGGAGTTTTTGATTGCAGGTCTGGCGGCTTTTGCGGTGACCCAGCTGGATGCGGCACCGTTTTCAACCAGCATCGGCTTTCCGTTCTTTAAAGAGCTGACCCTTAATCTCGGCGTGTTCTTCATTCCTTTTGCTGCCTTCGTTGTTGTTGGCGCAGGTAATGCGGTGAACCTGACTGATGGTCTGGACGGTCTGGCGATTGTGCCGGTGATGATTGCGGCCTCCGCGTTTGCATTGGTGGCGTACCTGACTGGTAACGCGCTGTTTTCCAACTATCTGCAAATTCATTATGTGGCGGGAACTGGTGAACTTGCTGTGCTGTGTGGTGCAGTGATTGGTGCTGGTCTCGGGTTCTTATGGTTCAACGCTCCGCCTGCTGCGATCTTTATGGGTGATACGGGGTCTCTGGCACTGGGCGGTATGCTGGGTGCGATTGCGGTTGCGACCAAGCATGAAATCGTTCTGGCGATTGTTGGCGGTCTGTTCGTGCTGGAAGCGGTCTCTGTGATTGTACAGGTGGCTTCTTACAAGCTGACAGGCAAGCGGGTGTTCCGCATGGCACCTATTCACCACCACTTTGAGCATCTGGGCTGGACTGAGAGTCAGGTGGTTATTCGTTTCTGGATCATTGCTGTTGTTCTGGCACTGATCGGCCTCGCTACACTGAAACTGCGCTAGGAGGCCAGAAGCATGATCCCTATCCGTCATATGGCAGGCAAAGAAGTTGCGTTGTTCGGGCTCGGTGGCTCCGGACTCGTAACTGCGCGTGCGCTTGAGGCTGGTGGGGCGCGTGTTGATGTGTGGGATGATAACGAAGCCAGCGTTGCCTCCGCTGAAGAATACGGACTTGCGGCGATTGATTTGCGCGATGCGGATATGACCCGTTACGCTGCGCTTGTTGTTGCGCCGGGTGTTCCGCTGACCCATCCCAAACCACACTGGAGTGTGGAGCGGGCAAGGGAAGCTGGTATTCCGGTGATTGGCGATGTGGAGCTGTTCGTTAACGAGCGGGAAGCGGTTTGTCCTGAAGCTCCGTTTGTTGCGATTACCGGGACTAACGGAAAGTCCACCACCACCGCGTTGATTTCCCATGTGCTTAAAGAATGCGGCATGGATGTTCAGATGGGCGGGAACATTGGTCGCCCGGTTCTGGATCTTGATGAGTTCTCAAAGGATCGTATCTATGTGGTTGAGGTGTCCTCCTACCAGATCGATCTTGCTCCGAGCCTTGCGCCGGATGTTGGTGTGATGATGAACCTGTCGCCGGATCATCTGGACCGGCACGGGACCATAGAGCAGTATGCAGCCATCAAGGAACGTGTTGTAAAGGCGGCGCGTCTGGCTGTTGTGGGTGTCGATGATGAGCACAGCGCGGCCATTGCGCAGCGGCGCACGGAAAGTGGTGAGCCGACCGAGCTGATCTCCTGTACTGGCCCGGTTGAGTTTGGTGTTTATGCTGAAAATGGCAAGGTCTTTGAAGTTTTTGATGAAGAACAGGTGGTTGTTGCGGACCTGTCTTCCTCCAATACTTTGCGTGGCTCGCATAACGGGCAGAATGCTTCTGCTGCTGTTGCCGTTTGTGCAGCGCTTGGGCTGGAGCTGGACGAGATTGCCGGTGCTCTGGCAACGTTTCCGGGTCTTGCGCATCGTCTGAAGCTGGTGGCTGAAGCGGGCAAGGTTCTGTTTGTGAATGATAGCAAAGCGACCAACGCGGAAGCTGCGGCCCATGCGCTTGCCGCGTTTGATCGGATTTACTGGATCGCGGGTGGCCGTGCGAAGGCGGGCGGTATTTCATCGCTGAAGGCTTACTTCCCGAAAATTGTGAAGGCGTATCTGATCGGGGAAGCGGCGGAAGAGTTTGAGCGGGAACTGAGCGGTTTTGTTGAGGCACATAAGTTTGGCAGTCTGGATATGGCTGTTGAAGCGGCTGCACGTGATGCTGCGCGGGACAAGAGCAACGAGGCGGTTGTTCTGCTGTCCCCTGCCTGCGCGTCTTTTGATCAGTTCAAGAGTTTTGAAGTTCGTGGCGATGCATTTGAGAGCGCGGCTGTAGCTGCTGCCAGAATGCTGAATGGTGAGAGGGCTCGCTGATGGTTTCACGTACGGATCGCAGTGCATTTGCTGAGTGGCTCTGGACCATTGACCGTTACATGCTGATTGGCATTTTTACGCTGATGGTGTCCGGGCTGGTGTTGTCTTTGGCGGCAAGTCCTCCGGTGGCGGAGCGGATCGGGCTTGAAAGCTTCTATTTTGTGAAGAAGCAGGCCGTTTTCCTCATCCCGAGTGTGGCTTTGATGCTGGGTGTTTCGGCCCTTTCGCCGCGCTATGTGCGACGTGTGGCGCTGCTGGTGTTCTGTGCCATGCTGGTCTTGCTTTTGGGAACACTGTTCCTTGGCAGTGATATTAAAGGGGCGCGGCGCTGGGTGAGCCTGTTCGGGGTTTCCGTCCAGCCTTCTGAGTTTATCAAGCCTGCACTGGTTGTGATTGTTGCGTTTTTGCTTTCTGAAGGGCGTAAAGCGCAGGAAGTGCCGGGGCAGCTGATCTCCATAATCCTGTTTGGTATTGTGGCGGCGATGCTGGTTGCACAACCTGACTTTGGTCAGACCATGCTGCTGACGATCGTGCTGTTTGCGCTGTTCTTCCTGAATGGTCTTTCGTGGATGGCGATTGTTCCGCTCGGCCTTTTGGGCATTGTGGGCGTTGCGGCTGGCTTTACCTATCTGCCGCATGTGCGCGGGCGTATTATGCGTTTCCTTGATCCGGCGTCCGGTGACACCTACCAGATCGATAAGGCTATTGACTCCTTTGTTGCTGGTGGCTGGCTTGGTCGTGGTGTTGGCGAAGGGACGGTGAAACGTATTTTGCCGGATAGTCATACGGACTTTATCTTCGCGGTAGCGGCTGAGGAGTACGGCATTATTGTCTGTGTGGTACTGGTGCTGGTGTTTGGCTTTGTGGTGCTGCGCGGCCTTTACATGTCCACGCAAAATCAGGACCCGTTTGCGCGGCTGGCCTCTTCCGGGCTGATTGTTACGTTTGGCCTGCAAAGCTGTATCAACATGGCTGTTAACCTGAACCTGATGCCATCTAAAGGCATGACATTGCCGCTGATTTCCTCCGGTGTGTCCTCCCTGATGGCTATTTCCCTAACAATGGGGTTTGTGCTGGCGCTGACGCGAAAACGTCCGCAGCCGCGTAAGAACCCGATTATCACTGTGACCCGTGCTGCTCCTGCGCAGCATGTTTGATTGAGGTTTGTCTGTGTCGGAGAACGAAATGAAGCCTACAATTATGCTCACTGCTGGAGGAACGGGTGGTCACCTGTTTCCTGCACAAGCGCTGGCTGGCGAGCTGAAGCGTCGTGGGTATGGTGTTGAGCTGATGACTGACAGCCGTGCAGATAAGTATGGCAGTGCGTTTCCGGCAGACAAAGTTCACTTGATCAGAAGTGATACCATTCGCAGCAAGAGCCCGCTTTCCCTTGCAAAAACGGCGATCAAACTGGGGCTTGGCACATTGCAGGCCATGAAGGTCATTCGCACAGCCAAGCCAGCAGCGATTGTTGGCTTTGGCGGGTATCCGACCTTTCCGCCCATGTTTGCGGCTCGCGTTCTGGGTGTTCCTGCCATTTTGCATGAGGCGAATGCCGTTATGGGACGCGCCAACAAGATGCTTGCAAAAGGTGCGCGTTCTGTTGCGACTACTTTTCCGCTTAAAACACTGTCTGCTGATCTGGCTGCTAAAGTGGTCATGACTGGCAATCCGCTGCGTGACAATGTGATTGCAGTGTGCGGGCAGGCTTATAATGCGCCAGAAGAAGGTAGTGCTTTCCATCTGCTGGTCTTTGGTGGCTCGCAGGGAGCGACCGTCTTTTCGCAGATTTTGCCGGAAGCCCTGAAGCTGATGGCCCCTGAGGACCGTGAACGGCTGGCGATTGTGCAGCAGGCACGCCCTGCTGATATTGAAGAGCTGGAAGCAACCTATCGTGAGATGGGTGTTGCAGCGCATGTTGCAACCTTCTTTACCGATTTGCCTGAGCGTATTGCGGCGGCACATCTGGTGGTCAGCCGATCTGGTGCAGGCACGGTGTGTGAACTGGCGGCAATCGGGCGTCCGTCCATTCTGGTGCCTTTCCCGGGCGCGATTGATAATGATCAGGGCCAGAATGCACGGTGGCTTGCTGAGGCTAGCGGCGCATTGGCAATCCCACAAAAAGAACTTGATCCGCAAAGACTGGCCCGTGAACTGAAAGAGCTCATGGATAATCCGGGCGGTCTTGCAAAGGCAGCAGAGGCAGCACGGACGCTAGGTGCGCCGGAAGCTGTTCAGCGCCTGGCGGATCTGACTGAACACCTTGTCGGTGTAGTTCCGGCAAACACACAGAAAGAGACCAACTCATGAAAATGCCAGTAGACATTGGAGGCGTGCATTTCGTCGGTATTGGCGGCATTGGTATGAGCGGCATTGCCGAGGTTTTACATAGGCTTGGTTATCGGGTTCAGGGGTCTGACGTTTCTGAAAACGCCAACGTGCAGCGCCTTCGCGAGAAGGGCATCAAGGTGATGGTGGGTCATGCTGCCGAGAACCTTGAAGGCGCGGATGTTTGTGTGATCTCCTCTGCGATCAAAGGCAGTAACGTGGAGCTGAAGGCTGCGCGTGAAACGCATATGCCAGTTGTTCGCCGTGCTGAAATGCTTGCGGAGCTGATGCGTTTTAAGCAGGCAATTGCCATTGGCGGTACCCACGGCAAGACGACGACGACCTCTATGGTGGCGGCGCTGCTGGATGCGGGGCACATGGACCCGACTGTCATCAATGGCGGTATCATCAACGCTTACGGCACCAACGCCCGCATGGGTGAGGGGGATTGGATGGTGGTTGAGGCGGACGAGTCCGACGGGACGTTCGTCAAACTTCCTGCTGATATTGCGGTTGTGACCAATATCGATCCTGAGCATCTGGATCACTATGGTGATTTTGATGGGGTGCGGGCGGCGTTTGCGCAGTTTGTGGAGAATGTGCCGTTTTATGGCTTTGCGGTGATGTGTCTGGACCATCCTGAGGTGCAGAGCCTTGTGGGGCAGATTGAGGATCGCCGCATCATCACTTATGGCAGCAATCCGCAATCTGATGTGCGTTTTACAGATGTATCCACCAGGGGTGGCAAGTCCATCTTCTCTGTGACCATTCACAATCGACGCGGGGACGCGGTGACTGAGCTGAAAGATCTGGTGTTGCCAATGCCGGGTCTGCACAATGTTTCAAACGCGACTGCAGCCATTGCATTGGCTCATTCTCTCGGTATTCCTGATGAGAACATCCGCAAGGGGCTTGCGAGTTTTGGTGGTGTGAAACGTCGCTTTACCCATACGGGCGCGTGGAATGGCATTGAAGTGTTTGACGATTACGCGCATCACCCGGTTGAGATTAAGTCTGTGCTTCATGCGGCGCGTGAGGCCGCTGAGGGGAATGTGATTGCTGTGATGCAGCCGCATCGCTTTACCCGTCTTGAAAGCCTGTTTGATGATTTTTGTGCGTGTTTCAATGATGCGGACAAGGTTGTAATTGCGCCTGTGTTTGCTGCTGGTGAGCAGCCGATTGAGGGTGCTGAGCAAGGTGATCTGGTTTCTGGTCTGCGTGCTGGCGGACATCGTTCTGTGCATAGCATTGCGGGACAGGAAGAGCTTGCAGCAAAAGTTGCTGAGATGGCGCAGCCGGGTGATCTGGTGATCTGCCTTGGTGCAGGGAATATCACCCAGTGGGCTTATAAGCTGCCGAAAGAACTGGAAGCGCTCTCTGCGCAGGGAGAGGCTGTATGAGCACTGCTGTGACTTACCCTGATTTGCTGCCATTGCTGGGTGATGCTGTTGAAGATATTCGCGGTCGTCTGATCCCGAGCCAGCTGCTTTCTGCTGTGACGTGGTTCCGCGTTGGTGGGCCTGCGCAACTGATGTTTCAACCCGCAGATGAAGCTGATCTGGCTGTGTTCCTGAAAGCGCTTCCTGAGGATGTGCCTGTAACTGTGGTTGGGCTTGGCTCCAACCTGCTGGTGCGTGATGGCGGTCTTGAGGGGGTTGTTATTCGCTTGCCAATCCGTGGGTTCGGGACTGTTGAGTATCTGGGCGGTCATAAGCTGCGGGCAGGGGCATCAGTTCCTGACAAGAAGCTGGCGGAAGAAGCTGCAAAGACGGGTACTGGCGGATTTGCGTTTTATACCGGTATTCCGGGTGCTGTTGGCGGTGCGCTGCGCATGAATGCAGGGGCGCATGGAACCGAGACAAAGGACCGGGTTGTTAACGTTAACGCGGTGACACGATCCGGCGACATCCTCACTCTTTCCAATGAGGAAATGGGTTATGCCTATCGTCATTCCTCCGCGCCGAAAGACCTGATTTTTACCAGTGCGGTGTTTGAGGGTATTGGGCAGAGCGAAGCTGAAATCCGTGCTGAGATGGCTGAGGTTGTGGCTCACCGTGAGAAGGCGCAACCCATTCGTGAAAAGACGGGTGGTTCTACCTTCAAAAACCCTGAGGGTAACAGCGCCTGGAAGGTGGTAGATGCGGCTGGTTGTCGTGGTTTGCAGATTGGGGGCGCAAAAATGTCGGATTTGCATTGCAACTTTATGTTGAACGTGGCTGACGCTACCGCTCACGATCTGGAATTGCTTGGCGAAACTGTTCGCGCAGAGGCTCTGGAGAAGACAGGTACACGTCTGGAATGGGAAATTAAGCGCCTTGGCTGTTTCGCTGACGGGGCGGTGATTGAGCCGTTTTTGGGCAAAGCGGGCTAGCGGTGTTCGTGCCGAGAGCTTTGCGTTTTGATTGAGGTTGGGTTTTACGATGACTAAGCATGTAGCCGTTTTGATGGGTGGATGGGTTGCTGAGCGACCTGTTTCGCTGTCTTCAGGCAAAGACTGTGCGGATGCGCTGGAAGCGGCTGGTTATCAGGTGACCCGTGTGGATGTTGACCGCAACATCTCTGTGGTTTTGCAAGAACTGAAGCCGGATGTGGCCTTCAATGCGCTTCATGGTCCGTTTGGGGAAGATGGCGCTATTCAGGGCATTCTGGAGTTTTTGGAAATTCCTTATACCCATTCAGGTGTTATGGCGTCTGCTGTGGCGATGAACAAGGAGAAGGCGAAAGCTGTGATGGCGGCTGCGGGCGTTCCTGTTGCAGAAGCTGTTATGGTACGGCGCGAAGATGCAGCGCGCGCTCATGTGATGAAACCGCCTTATGTGCTTAAGCCTAACAATGAGGGATCATCCTTCGGGATCTTTATTGTGAAGGAAGATCAGGAATATCCGCCGCAGGAACTTTCCCGTCCGGACTGGGCGTTTAGCGAAAGTCTGATGGCTGAGCGGTACATTCCCGGTCGCGAACTGACCTGCGGGGTGATGGGAAATCGTGCTCTGGGTGTGATTGAGATCGTTCCGCTGGGGCATAAATATTACGATTATGATGCAAAATACCTCCCAGGCGGTTCACAACACATACTTCCTGCGGAAATTTTACCATCTGTTTACCAAGAAATACAAAAATTGGCTCTAAAGGCGCATCAGGCGCTCGGCTGTCGTGGGGTTTCGCGTGCGGATTTCCGTTTCGATGAGAAACCAGATGGGACCGGGGACCTGATCTGCCTTGAGGTGAATACCCAGCCGGGTATGACCCCGACTTCACTTGTGCCGGAAATGGCGGCACATGAAGGTATGGATTTTCCAACTCTTGTAAGTTGGATGGTGGAGGACGCAAGTTGCGGACGATAAAGGCAAAATTTGATGCATTGCGGGAACGCGCAGGCGTCTGGGGCTACCGCTTCAGAAGCCGCGGCGTATCGCGTTTGCACCAGAGACCCGCCTGGGGGGTCACTGGATTTTTTGCTGTTATACCGTCGTGGGCACCCACGGCGAGTGCATTTGCGTTCCTTGCCTGCTCCGCGATCTACGGGATCACACTGGGTGGTCATGCTAGGAATGTGAGCGAATCAGTTAGCTCCGCCGCTGGTTTTGCGGTGGGTGAGATCAAAATGGAAGGCTTGCAGCGCGTTACAGAGTTTCAGGTTCTTGAAGCGCTTGAGTTGCATGAGCGTCCGTCCTTGCTGCTGTTTGATGCTGGCGAGGCGAGGGAGCGACTGGAAAGCATCGCCTGGATTCGCAGCGCCTCCATTCAGAAGTTTTATCCCGGCACGCTTCGGGTGATGATTAAAGAGCAGGAGCCCTATGCGCTCTGGCAGAGGGGGAACATTACCTCTGTCATTACCAGAAAGGGTGAGGTCATCACTGATGAGGTGGATGGCCGCTATGCGAATTTGCTGCGCGTGGTCAACCATGGTGCAGAAAAGCGTGCTGGCGAGATTATGAGTGAGCTGGACGAGTTCCCGGGCATTCGCGCAAGGGTGCGGGCTGCAAAGCTGCGCTCTGAGCGGCGCTGGGACCTTGCCATGGAAAATGGGATTACAGTGCGTTTGCCGGAATTTGATGTTGCGAGCGCGCTGGCCGAGCTGAAACTGCTTGATGAGCGTGGTGGCTTGCTCTCTCGTGACATTGTTGCTGTGGACCTGCGCTTGCCGGACCGCGTTGTGGTGCGGCTTTCTGACGATGCGGCGCTGCGCCGACAGACTACTATTGAGCAGCGGGCTAACTCTTCCTTTTCAGGGAGGGACACATGAGCAGCAATAAGAACGTGATTTTCCTGCCGCGTATGCGGCCTTTGCCAAGCCGCAGATCTGTTGTGGTTTCTGTGCTGGACGTCGGCTCCACGAAAGTGTGCTGTATTATCGCGAAACTGGTGCCCGGTGACGAGGAAGACCTGATGCCGGGCCGGACACACGGCATTGAGGTGCTGGGTTATGGCTATCAGGCGTCTGCGGGGATGAAGTCTGGTGTCGTGGTGGACATGGATCAGGCTGAACAGGCAATCCGCCGTGCGGTGGATCAGGCTGAGCGCATGGCCGGTGTGATGGTTGAAACCCTGCTGGTGACTGTGAGCTGTGGCCGCCTGCAAAGCGAGATTTTTTCCGCCACTGTGCCGCTTGGAACGGAAGGTGTGAGCGAAGCCGACATTCAGCGCGTGCTGGCGGCAGGCTCTACCCATACGGCGACCGAAGGCCGGGCAGTGATGCATGCACTGCCGATCTCCTACGGGCTGGATGGCAACCGGGGTATTCGTGACCCGCGCGGCATGATGGGCCGCAAGCTGGGCGTGGATATGCAGGTGGTTTCGGCAGAAGTGCCGCCGGTGCGCAATCTGGAACTGTGCATTGAGCGTGGGCACCTGCAAGTGGAGACACTGGTGGCAACGCCGTATGCGGCGGGTCTTTCCACGCTGGTGGAAGATGAGACTGAGCTGGGTGTTGCCTGCATTGATATGGGCGGTGGTACGACCACCCTGTCGATTTTTGTTGATGGTCAGATGGTGCATCTGGATGCGCTGGCTGTTGGCGGTAATCACGTCACCATGGACGTGGCGCGGGCGCTTTCTACGCGAATGGAAGCTGCGGAGCGTTTGAAGGTTTTGCATGGTTCGGCCCTGCCAAGTGTGGTGGACGACCGTGATTTTATTCAGGTGCCGCCCGTGGATACGGATGGTGATCTGCCAACGCAGATTCCACGAGCGATGCTGACGCGGGTTATTCGCCCGCGCGTTGAAGAAATATTGGAGATGGTGCGTGACCGGATTGTCGCTTCCGGTTTCGCAGGCCGGGTGGGCAAGCGTGTTGTGCTGACAGGCGGGGGCAGTCAGCTGACTGGCCTTTCTGAAACAGCACGGCGCATTCTTGGGCGCAGTGTGCGTCTGGGGCGTCCGCTGGGTATCTCCGGTTTGCCAGAGGAGGCCAAGGGTCCGGCGTTCTCGGCAGCTGTGGGCCTGCTGATTTATCCGCAGGTGGCACAGATCGAGCAATTCGAACCCCGGCACCAACGCCGTGGCCTTATGGGCCGTGGGAGCTATCTGGCTCGGGTTGGGCAGTGGAT
Organism: uncultured Pseudovibrio sp.; assembly: GCA_947496145.1. Lineage (GTDB taxonomy): Bacteria > Pseudomonadota > Alphaproteobacteria > Rhizobiales > Stappiaceae > Pseudovibrio. The sequence continues at coordinate 45,606 of CANMBS010000008.1, read as the reverse complement.
CAGAGAAAGTTTTTAGGTGGGGAAGCGCATAACCCCCACTATCACAAGTTTCGCCAGATGCGGCGGACGCACGAGAGGAAGAACGACATGCCCGGTTCGGGCATGTTATTAGGGTCGCGAGGTTAATATGACAATCAACCTGAAAATGCCTGATATTCAGGAATTGAAGCCGAGGATCACCGTATTCGGTGTCGGCGGCGGTGGCGGAAACGCCGTAAACAACATGGTCACCAGCGGTCTGCAAGGCTGCGATTTTGTTGTAGCTAATACTGATGCACAAGCGCTTGCCCTTTGCCAGGCTGAGCGCGTGATTCAGATGGGTGTTGCTGTTACCGAAGGTCTGGGCGCTGGTTCCCAGCCTGAAGTAGGGGCTGCTGCTGCTGAAGAAGTTATTGACGAGATCAACGATCATCTGTCCGGCTCGCACATGGTGTTCATCACTGCGGGTATGGGCGGTGGCACCGGTACCGGTGCTGCGCCAGTTGTTGCTCGTGCTGCGCGTGAGCAGGGTATACTGACCGTCGGTGTGGTTACCAAACCCTTCCAGTTTGAAGGGTCCCGTCGTATGCGCGTTGCTGAAGCTGGCATTGAAGAGCTTCAGCGTAATGTTGACACTCTTATTGTCATTCCAAACCAGAACCTGTTCCGCATCGCCAATGCGCAGACCACCTTTGCTGATGCCTTCTCCATGGCTGACCAGGTGCTGTATTCCGGCGTTGCGAACGTTACTGACCTGATGGTCAAAGAAGGTCTTATCAACCTCGACTTTGCTGATGTGCGCTCCATTATGCGTGGCATGGGTAAAGCGATGATGGGTACCGGTGAGGCTTCCGGCGAGAAGCGCGCAATTCAGGCAGCTGAAGCTGCGATTGCGAACCCGCTGCTGGACGAAACTTCCATGAAGGGTGCTCGTGGTCTGCTTATCTCCATTACCGGTGGTAACGACCTGACCCTGTTTGAAGTTGATGAAGCTGCAACCCGTATCCGTGAGGAAGTGGACCCGGAAGCGAATATCATTCTTGGCGCGACCTTCGACGAGACACTGGACGGTATTATCCGCGTTTCTGTTGTTGCCACTGGCATCGACAAAGAAATGCGCGAAGATATTTCTCCCGCTGAAGTTCGTATGGCGGAACTGACCGAGCGGCTGCAGAGCGCAACTTCGCCTACGCCCAGTTCAGCGGTAGCTGCGCCGGTAGAAGTAGCTCCTGCACCGACCCCAGTTCGTGCGATGCGCGCGATGGGTTCAACCGCAGTTGACACTCAGATGGAAATGGAACCTGTTGCTGCTGTGACAGACCCGGAAGTTGAGATTTCTCCTTATCAGGCCCGCCGCTATGAGCCTGTACAGGAGTATGATGCTCTGGACGAGCCAACTCGCGTTGTTGAAGAGCCGACAACCATTCCTGAACCATTTATTCCGCCTGTTGCTCAGAAAGCTGAGCCACAGTCACGTATGCCACGTGTAGAGGACTTCCCGCCAATTGCGCAGCGCGAGATTCGCGCACGTACGGAAGCTCCTGTTGCAACGCCAGCACCACAGCCGGCAAGCGCAACACCACAGCCTGCACCGGCAACCATGGCACAGCATGTTCATGCTGAAGAGCACGACGACATGCATCTGGAAGATGAACGTCGTCCAATGGGTCTGCTGCGTCGTCTGACCGGTGGTCTTGGTCGTCGTGAAGATGAGCACGCAGAGCACCATGAAACCGCTCAAAGTGATGTGTTTGCTGAGCCTGCACGGCCAGCTGCAACACGTCCTGCTGAGCCGCAAAATCACGGTGCTACCGGGAATCTGGATGGGGGCGGACGCCCTGCACCAGCCCGCTCTGCAATGATGGAAGATGATCAGCTGGAGATCCCGGCGTTTTTGCGCCGTCAGGCCACCTGATTATCAACAGAACTCGCGCCTCTCGAGCAGCAATCCGGATTTTTCCGGGTTGCTGCTTTGCGTTTTTAAATCAACTTACCAGTAAATGTACCTAAAATTTTCAGACCGTTACAAACCGTAATAAAGCTTTATTTTATTTGGGAAGACCCACGGGCTATGTTCCAGCCAACCCGGTGGGGGTATTCGAAAGTAATTGCGCGAGAGGTTCGGTGATGTACCTGGAGCGAGACAAAAAAGGCTGGCAAACTATGGGAATGCGTGTCGAAAAACAGACAACGCTTGCAGACAGTGTAACCTTGAACGGAATCGGGGTTCACTCTGGCGGTCCAGCTTCTATTACCCTTCACCCAGCAGATGCTAACTCCGGTATTGTTTTCCACCGCAGTGTTTCAGGCGGGTATGTGGAAACCGAAGCCAACTGGAAACATGTAACTGCAACTTCTTTGTGCACCGTTCTTGGTGATCCTCATGAAAGCGGAATTTCTACTGTTGAACACCTGATGGCTGCTCTGCGCGGCATGGGCGTTGACAACGTGACCGCTTACATTGATGGCCCGGAAATGCCGATCATGGATGGCAGTTCCGAAGCATTCGTTGAAGCTATCGATAGTGTTGGCCTGAAAACGCTGAGCGCAAAGCGTCGTTACATTCGTATTAAAGAAAAAGTTCGTTATGTCTCCGGTGATCAGTGGTGCGAGCTGAACCCGTATGAAGGCACTCGTTTTGACATCACCATCGATTTTGATCACGCTGAGATCGGTCGTCAGCAGCTCACCTTTGATCTGACACCTGAGTTCTTCCGTGATCAGATTTCCCGCGCCCGTACCTTTGGTAGTGTGCAGGATGTAGAAAAGCTCTGGAAGCTTGGCTTTGCCATGGGCTCTTCTTTAGAAAATTCTATCGCGCTGGATGGTGACCGTATTCTGAACCCTGAAGGCACACGCTGGAGTGACGAATTCGTGCGTCATAAAAGCCTGGATGCCATTGGTGATCTGGCGCTTGCGGGTCTGCCAATTCTGGGTGAGTATCGCTCCTTTAAGGGTGGGCATCGCATGAATCACTGTATTCTTGTGGAGCTGTTCAAGAACCCGGATGCTTTTGAAATTGTTGAAGCTGATGTGGCTCTGGCGGAGCGCCGTGCTCGTGAAACCGGCCATGCAGAGCTGATTGGCGGGCTGCAGGCTGCTGCATTCGGGCCTGAAGTCTCCTAGGAGAAAATGAGTTATTCAACGGTTTTTGCCTCTATTCCGACATAAATTAGAGGCAAATGCAGTGGTACTACGTGACCTTATCCGAACATTGATATAGAAGCGTGAATCTGGGTGGGACGTTTCTTCCCGAATCCCAATACGATAGGAGTGGGAAACATTGCTGCGTTCAGATGCTGCGGGGACTGCATTGGGGGCTGATCGCCTCAAGAAGATGATTAGGTATACCTCTTTGGCTGTCGCGCTCGTTGTTGCGGGCTGTGCAAGCAAGGATGACATTGATGATCTGGCGCTGGATGAAACACCAGCTGAAGAAATGTTCAACGAAGCGCTTGCCTTCCGGGCTTCCGGTGAGCGGAAAGAAGCGCTGAAAAAGTTTTATGAACTTGATCGTGTCTATCCGTATTCTGAATTTGCGCGCAAATCACTCATCAATATCGCTTACCTGAACTTCTCCATGGGCAGTTATCCCGAAGCGATTGCAGCGGCAGACCGCTTTACAACGCTTTATCCCGGTAACAAAGATTCAGCTTATGCGCTCTTCATTATTGGTGAATCCTACTTCCGTCAGATGCCGGATGTGGGCCGTGATCAGACTGTGACCGGAAAAGCGCTTAACGCGATGCGTGAGTTGGTGCAGCGTTATCCTGACTCTGAGTATACCAAGCAGGCCAAGCAGCGTATCCGGGCCACTGAAGATCAGCTTGCTGGTAAGGAAATGGAAGTGGGCCGCTATTATCTGGCGCGCAAAAACTACCTGGCTTCCATCAACCGTTTCAAGCTTGTTGTTTCTAATTATCAGACCACACGTCACATTGAAGAAGCGCTCTATCGTCTGACTGAGAGCTACTATGCACTGGGTGTGACCAATGAAGCGCAGACGGCTGCTGCTGTTCTGGGGCACAACTTTCCGCAGAGCCAGTGGTATAAAGATGCGTATTCTCTCTTGGAAAAGGGTGGTCTGTCTCCGAAGGAGAGCAAAGGCAGCTGGCTTAGCCGCGCATTTGGGGATATGAAAATCCTCTAGCCTTTTAAAGGAGTGGGGTTTCAGGTCTACCATGCTGTCATCGCTTTCAATTCGGGATATCGTTCTTATTGACAAGCTGGATTTGCATTTCAGCGGCGGAATGAGTGTTCTGACGGGTGAGACGGGTGCCGGTAAATCCATCCTTCTTGACAGTTTAAGCCTCGCCCTTGGTGGGCGGGGAGATGCCGGACTGGTTCGGCATGGACAAGACCGCGGTCAGGTGAGCGCGGTTTTTGACGTTCCAATGGCCCATCCTTTGCGGGCTCTTCTTCAGGAAAATGATCTGGAATATGATGCAGACATCATCTTGCGCCGCGTGCAGGCGTCTGATGGGCGTACCCGTGCGTTTGTGAATGATCAGCCGGTGAGCGCTGGTTTGCTGCGGCAGATCGGGGCCATGCTGGTTGAGGTTCATGGACAGCATGATGATCGTGCGCTGATTGATCCTGAAAGCCATCGTCAACTGCTGGACAGCTTTGGCGGGCTTGAAGGGGATGCTGAGAAGGTTGGTGCGAGTGCGAAGGCGGTGCGTGCTGCTGAAAAGACTCTCAAGGATCACATTGCCCGCATTGAGGAGGCGCGCCGCGAAGCGGATTATCTGCGCTCCAGCGCGGAAGAGCTGACTACGCTTGATCCGCGTGAGGGGGAAGAGAACGAACTTGCTCTGCGGCGTCAGGATATGATGCAGGTGGAGAAGATTGCCGGTGATCTGCGTGAAGGGTTCGACGCGCTGGATGGTCCTGCTTCTCCAATCCCTGAGCTGTCCAGCCTGCTGCGCCGTCTTGAGCGCAAGGTTGATCTTGCGCCGAACTATCTGACCAGCGTTGTGGAGGCCATTGGCGGGTCTCTGGACCAGCTGGAAGAAGCGCGCGGTGGTCTGGAGCAGGCGCTGCGGGATACGGACTTTGACCCGCAGGAGCTGGAGCAGACGGAAGAGCGCCTGTTTGCTTTGAGAGCTGCGGCTCGCAAATACTCTGTTCAACCGGATGAGCTGGGCAAGCTGCGGGAGCAGATGGAAGGTGATCTTTCCGATCTGGATGCGGGCGAAGAGAAGTTACAGGCGCTGGAAGCTGCTGTGGAGGCTGCCAGACAGACCTATGACAAGCTGGCCGCAGCGCTTTCAAAGAAGCGCGAGAAGGCTGCCAGAGCACTTGAAAAAGCGGTTCATGCAGAGTTGCCTGCTCTGAAGCTTGAACGGGCGCGGTTTATCATCAATATTGTGAGTGATGCTGAGCAGCGTGGGGCTTCCGGTATCGACACTGTTGAGTTCTGGGCGCAGACGAACCCCGGCACACGTCCCGGACCGATGTTTAAGGTTGCCTCTGGTGGTGAGCTTTCCCGCTTCCTGCTGGCGCTGAAGGTGTCTCTGGCTGATAAGGGCTCGTCTCCGACGCTGGTGTTTGATGAGATCGACACTGGTGTGGGTGGGGCTGTTGCTGAGGCCATTGGTGTGCGCCTTGCCCGGCTTGCTGCTTCCGTTCAGGTGCTCACAGTCACCCATGCGCCGCAGGTGGCCGCGCGGGCTGACGGTCATTTCCTGATCCGCAAAGATGAAGTGGCAAAGGACCGGGTCGCAACCCGCGTAACCGAGATCGCTGAGAGCGACCGCCATGAGGAAATCGCCCGTATGCTGGCCGGGTCCACTATCACCGAAGAGGCCCGCGCTGCCGCCAGACAGTTGATGGGGCAGGGCGAGTTGCTGTTGTAGCTGTTCGTGCTGATTGAGCGTGATTTCCAGAATGGCTTGTGCCGAAGATGCGCTCTTCAAGACATGAGCGCTATTTAATGACAAGCTTATAGGTTTTGTAGCGGTATTTTATCTCGGAGCTGTTGATTCCCCGAGGTATTGAGTAGCTTGTTTTGAAACTGTCAGTTCCTGTGTATCCGCGATCTGGCTTGTAAAACACGTCCATTGTCGCGAATGACTTACCTGCGCAGCGTTTGCCTTTCGGAAATGTCACTTTCGCACGCTTTACGGTGATCTTCCCGTGTTTGGGCTGCTGTTTGATTTTCACCTTAGGGATAGGGCCTGCGATACACTGGTGTTTGTTGTAGATCCCATATTTATCAATCAATGCGCTCTGGTTCTTCTTCACCGTGCCGTAGAGTGTTTCGGCGGAAACAGCTGATAGTGACACCAGAACGGCCAGTATACCTATAAGAAATTTTAGCATCATTCCCCCGAGCGCTTGGGTCTTTATGTTATGCCTAGTGTATTATACGTAGTTTAACTTGCAAGTGTTGTATTTCGTAATGGTACAACTTTGAGGTATGACGGGATGCGGGGCGTGGCTTGTCGGCGGTCAGTGGAGTAAGCAAGCTATTGTTTTCAATGAAAAACAAGCGCTCATTAAAGCGCGGATAGTCATTCCTCCCAAGGATACGTTAGGTAAAGATTGCGGATTGATGCATGAAATTCATTTACATCCATTGAGGTAGTTAAATTACAATTACAACCATAAGTTTCGGGCAAGTTTGGGCGCTCTAGGGTGACGGTGGCAGTATTTTTAAGGAGCCGAGACATTGTCTAACACCGCACCAGTTTCCTACCCAATTCAGATGGTTTCCGATGAAAACGGGGTGATTGTGATTCGCGTATTTTTTCAGGATCCCGATCTTTCAGATTCCCATAGTCTCGTTTTAAACGCTGATGAGATGAAAGGCTCAGGTACGGTGGTGAGTGATGACACATTCCACTACGATCCGGGCACTGCCTTTGATTATCTGGCTCCGGGGGAGACCGCGACCGACACGTTCACCTACACGATTACTGACAGTGCCGGGGAGAGCACCAGTTCAACAGTGACTGTCACCGTCACCGGGCAAAATGATGGCCGGTTGCCGCAGAGCTGGCAAAGCAGACTGATGAGAATACGGCAATCACCATCGCGCCTGAGTTCACTGACCCGGACGCCTCGGACAGTCACAGCTTTACCGTTGATACAACGGATACAAAAGGCTCAGTGACCGTCAATGCGGATGGTACGTTCTCCTATGACCCGAATGGGCAATTTGATTATCTGGCATCTGGTGAGACGGCGACGGACACGTTTACATACACCGTGACGGATGCCGCTGGTGAGAGTTCCACAGAAACAGTGACAGTCACCGTTACCGGAGTAAGTACGAATACACCGCCTGTTACCTATCCGGTTGATTTGGCTGCGGATGAAGACGGGAAAATTATCTTCCGCGTTATCTTTGAGGATCCGGATGCGGGCGATAGCCATACACATTCGGTGAATACGGATGGCCTTAAGGGCGTGCTCACAGAAACGTCCAGCGGTATCTATGAGTATGCGGCAGCTCCTGATTTTGACTATCTGGCTGAAGGCGAAACCGGCACCACAACCTTTACTTACACAGTGACTGACAGTTTTGGGGCAAGCCATACCTCTACCGTCACGCTTACGATTACCGGGCAAAATGACGGACCAGTCGCATCAGCGATGAATGTCAGCACCACCGAGAGCAGCCCTGTGGTGATCACCCCGGATTTTGCCGATCCGGATGCATCGGACACACACACCTTCGCCATTGATACAAGCAGCACAACCGGAACCGTCACAATCAACGATGACGGCACCTTCACCTACAACCCCAACGGAGAATTCGACGCCCTGAACCGCGGAGAAACCGCGACAGACACCTTCACCTACACTGTAACTGACAGCAAAGGTGAAAGCTCCACGGAAACTGTGACGGTCACTGTTCAGGGCGAAAGCGATGTGACTGTGCATCCCGGTAAGCTCGTTGCGTCAGATGGTGCAGAGAAGGATTGGTTTGGCTACAGTGCACAGGTTAATGACCACGGTGTTGTTGTTGTTGGGTCTGTGCTGGATGATGACAAGGGTGAAAATTCTGGATCAATCTATGTTTATACTCCAGATGGATCTGGGTATGCGAAAACCAAACTTGTTGCGTCCGACGGTTATGTTGGTGATGTGGTTGGAGAGCAGACTGCAATCAATAGTTCTGGTGTCATTGTTGCTAGCGCACATGGTGACGATGATGTCGCAGAGGATGCCGGAGCAATCTATGTGTTCACACCAACTGAAGGCGGTGGATACTCGCAAGTTAAGCTGACTGCATCTGATGGCGTGGCCAAGGACAATCTTGGTAGGGCAGGTCTTTCGATAAATGCCGATGGCGTAATCGTTGCTTCGGCTTATGGTACTGATACTGACAAGCTCTATATTTTTACCCCAGACGGGTCTGGTGGTTACACTGAGACCAAGCTGGTTGCTTCAGGTGCTAATGGCTTTAGTACCTGGCTTAGTACTGTGAGCATCAATGATAATGGTGTTGTGTTTGCCGATGGGCCAGGTGCTCTGGCCCGCGTGTTTACACCTGATGGGTCAGGTGGCTACACCGAACTGCAATTAAAGGCTCCTGATTCCAATGGCTATTTTGGTGGACATGGTACGGTCTCGATGGATGGCAGCTTAGTCATTAGTGGAAAAGGCGCGTTCTATGTCTACACGCCAGATGGTAGTGGCAACTACACGATTTCCAAAGTAGCAACCAATTCGAGAGATTATGGCCAAGTATGGGCTAGCAATGAGGCCGGAGTGGTTGTGACTGGGCTGGAACAGGCTCCGGTTGAGATTGGCTCTTCCAACATATTTTCGGGTGTGGCTTTAGTCTATGTGCCGGATGGATCAGGTGGTTACAAGGAGTTTAGACTGACGGCTCCTGACGCAGCACAGAGTGATTATTTTGGTAGCTCAGTCTCGATCAACAAAGATGGTGTTATTACGGTCGGTTCTTATAAGGACGATGACAAAGGAGAGGATTCCGGTTCAGTCTATGTGTTCACGCCGGATGAGAACGGCAATTATGTTGGTTATGACGGGACTGTTTATGAGCCTATCGGGACCCCGGTGATTGAAACGTTTGAGACAACGCCGCTTACGTTTATCGGGAGTAATGCTTCTGAGGTGCTGAAAGGTGGTGATGGGGCTGATGTGATTGCTGGTAATGGGGGAGATGACAAGATCTCCGGTGGTGCTGGTGATGATGTTCTTACTGGTGGTGAGGGCAATGATACCTTTGTGTTTAAGGCTGGTGAGGCCGGGCATGATGTGATCAAAGACTTTGCTGCGGGAGAAGGGGTCTTTGATGTGATTGAGTTTGAAAGCTCTGTTTTTGCTGATTTTGATGCGGTGGTTGCAGCTGCCGAGCAGGTTGGCGCGAATACGGTGATCACGCTTGATGATGACACGTCCATCACGCTTCAAGGTGTTACTCTTTCAAGTCTGCATCAGGATGATTTTGCCTTCCTTGGATAAGGTGGCATACTCACACACTACAGCCCCGGCGATCTGTTTCGCCGGGGTTTTTGTTTGGCCTTTCAACCTGCTCTGTGCTGTTTGCGGGCGGAGGATGTCGTGGGTTTGTAAGGTTTCGCGGGGCTTAAACCGTGTTTTACTTTCCTAATTATTTCTTAAATAACCTAGCGTATTCAATTAATTAACCTGGTATCGCGTAAAGTATCCGGCAATCATAACTTTATACTTGCGCATATCCCTATCCGAAAGCCCCTGTTGCTTTTGGCGGATATGCCTCGATGGAGGCCGGTAGATGTTTATCTCGTTCGCCCGCTTGCAGGTTTATTTTGTCATTGCGTTGCTGCTGGTTGCGGTGGTGTATCCGATCTATCTGTTCGGGTCGGTGATGGACTTTGACGGGTTTGACCTGCGCCGGGTGGGAGCGGATTTCTATCAGTTTTTGCTGGCCTCGCGCATGGCTGTGGCGGGGAAGGCTGCTCAGCTTTATGACTTTGAGTGGTTTTATGGCGAGGTGCAGCGCAATGTGGCTGGCGGCTCCGGGTTTTATGCATGGGTGCATCCGCCGAGCCTGCTGGTGTTTCTGGTGCCGCTGTCCGGGCTGACGTATTTGCAGGCGTATAGCCTCTGGATGGGCATGGGCGGGCTTTTGTCGGTGGTGGTGGGCTTCAGCCGGAAAGCGCCGATCCGGGCCTTTGCGTTTTTCATCTTTGCTCCTGCTACGCTGGTGAATGTGTTTTACGGTCAGTTCGGGATGCTGGCGGGGGGCTTTTTGTATGGCGGCTTGCGGCTGATGAACCGGCATCCGGCGATTGCGGGGGTGTTGCTGGGGTGTGTTTCCATTAAGCCTGAGCTGTTCATGCTGATCCCGATTATTCTGATTGCGCATCGCAGTATCATTGCGCTGTGTGCCTGTGTTGCGACGGTTGCGTTCCTGATTGATGCGTCGGCTGTGTTCTTTGGGTCTGGTCTGTGGTGGATTTATCTGGAGGCGGTTCCTTCCTTGCTGAGTGCGGTGATGGATCAGGGAGAGGGGAGCTTTTTGTATCTGATCCCGTCTGCGTTCGGGGCTATGCGGTCGCTGGGGTTTTCAGCCACTGCCGGATATCTGGTGCAACTGCCGTTCACGCTGATTGCATTTGTGGTGACGTTCTGGCTGTTTGTGCGCGAGCGGGAGCCGGTGGCGCGTAATCTGGCGGTGACGCTTTGTGTGCTGCTGGCAACGCCCTTCCTGTTCCTGTGGGACTATGCGGTGCTGTCTCCGGCGCTGTATTTATATGCAACGCGCACGGGCTTGTTTGATGATGATGCGCAATCGCCTTACATGGAGCCGATCCTTCTATTTGCGGTTTATCTGCTGCCTCTCATTAATATTGCTCTTGCGGCCCATGGTTTCCCGGTGGGGCCGATCTTTACTGCGCTTGCTCTGGTTGTTGTGGTGGTGCGGATGGTCAACTCTGCTCCTTTGCAAAACAGTATAGGCCCGGATGACGGGCAGGGGGATAACTTGCTTCCCGATGAGCCGGAGGAGGGGGAAGGCTTGGATGCGGCCCGATGAGGCGGGGGGCGACGCAAACCAACGCAGGAAACTTGCAAAAAACGCAAAACCGCGCAAACCAACGCAAATCAGGGCTAACTCTCTGATTTTGCTTGATATGAGTGTTTTTGGGGCTGAAAAACGGATCAGGTACGTGCTAAATCCTGTCTAAATCTGAGTTATTCCGGCTGGTGTGTTATCCCCGCTGGCTCTATGACTAATCCCCCAGATGATTATTTTACAGGTGGAATGACCCGTGAGCCTTGCTGATACCTCTCTTATAGACATTGAAGCGCTGACTGCTGAAGACGCGGCACTGGAGCTGGAGCGGCTGGCGGGGCTGATTGCTGAATATGATGCAGCCTACCACACGCAGGATGCTCCGCTTGTAGATGATGCGACCTATGACGGGCTGCGCCGTCGCAATGAGGCGCTGGAAGCGAAGTTTCCTGAGCTGGTGCGTGAAGACAGCCCGAGCCACCGGGTTGGCGGCGCTGTTGCGGAAGGCTTTGGCAAGATCACCCATGCGGTGCCCATGCTGTCGCTGGACAATGCGTTTTCTGATGAGGATGTGCAGGACTTCATCGGCAAGGTGCGCCGCTTCTTAAAGTATGATCCGCTGATGGGTGCTCTGGCGGTGACCGCTGAACCGAAGATTGACGGGCTTTCCCTTTCGCTGCGCTATGAAAGCGGCAAGCTGGTTTATGCGGCCACGCGCGGTGATGGAGCGACGGGCGAAAACGTGACGGCGAATGCGCTGACCATCAAGGACATTCCGCAGGAGCTTCCTGCTGGTGTGCCGGATGTGGTTGAGGTGCGCGGCGAAGTTTATATGAGCCACGCGGATTTTGCTGCGCTTAATGCCCGTATGGAGGCCAATGGCGGCAAGGTGTTTGCCAACCCGCGCAATGCGGCGGCAGGTTCGCTGCGCCAGCTTAACCCGGAGATTACAAAGACCCGTCCGCTCAGGTTCTTTGCCTATGCATGGGGCGATATGAGTGAAGTGCCTGCGGATACGCAGATGGATGTGGTGGAGCTTTTCGGCAAATGGGACTTCCAGATCAACCCACTGATGAAGCGCTGTGAAAGTGCTGAGGAGCTGCTTAAAGTCTATCATGGCATTGAAGAAGACCGCTCTGGTCTTGGCTATGATATTGACGGTGTGGTTTACAAGGTGGACCGGCTGGATTTGCAGGGGCGTTTAGGGTTTGTTTCCCGCTCTCCTCGTTGGGCGATTGCACATAAGTTTCCGGCGGAGCGGGCCTTCACCACACTTAACGCCATTGAGATTCAGGTGGGGCGTACTGGTGCCTTAACCCCGGTTGCCAAGCTGGAGCCGGTTACGGTTGGGGGTGTTGTTGTTTCCAATGCAACGCTGCACAATGAAGATTACGTCAAGGGCATCGGGCAGGACGGTGAACCTATTCGTGATGGCAAGGACCTGCGTGTTGGCGATACGGTGATCATTCAGCGGGCTGGTGATGTTATTCCGCAGATTGTGGATGTGGACCTGAGCAAGCGGGCTGAGGATGCTGCCCCCTTTGCATATCCTGAGACCTGTCCGGCCTGTGGTTCCCATGCGGTTCGTGAGGTTAATCCGAACTCCGGTAAGGTGGATGCTATTCGCCGTTGTACGGGCGGGTTGATCTGTCCGGCGCAAGCGGTTGAGAAGTTGAAGCATTTTGTTTCCCGCAATGCCTTTGATATTGAAGGGTTGGGCGAGAAGCAGGTGGAGGCATTCTATGAATACGACATGGATAAGGGCGGTATCCGTACCCCTGCCGATATCTTTACTCTGGCAGAACGGGACAAGCTTTCGCTGACTAAGCTGCGATCACGAGAGGGCTTTGGTGCTGTCTCGGCCCGTAAGCTGTTTGAAGCAATTGATGGCAAGCGGCAGATTGAGCTTAACCGGGTGATCTTCGGTCTTGGTATTCGCCATGTGGGTGAGGGCAATGCCAAGCTGCTGGCGCGTGCTTATTCTTCATGGAGCGGGTTTTATGATGCGATGATTGCTGCAACGGATACTGCATCAGAAGCTTACCGGGAGCTTAATGATATCGACGGTATTGGCGGCACAGTTGCTAATGCTCTGGTGGAGTTCTTCGCTGAGCAGCATAACCTTGACGCGCTTGCAGCTCTCATGGAGCAGATTACGCCGCTGGATGTGATTGTTGCGGATACGTCGGATAGTCCGGTTGCGGGTAAAACACTGGTGTTTACAGGCAGTCTGGAGCGGATGAGCCGGGATGAAGCCAAAGCGCGGGCGGAAAGCCTTGGTGCGAAAGTGTCTGGTTCTGTTTCCAAAAAGACTGATCTGGTGATTGCCGGACCAAAGGCAGGCTCCAAGCTCACAAAGGCGCAAAGCCTTGGCATTGATGTTATCTCTGAAGATGACTGGTTTGAGCTGGTTGGTGATTGAGTTTGGCGCGCGAGCGGAGCACTGTTTCCGCTCGTATTACCTGTTTGGCATTCCTGCTGACTTAGTTTTTTGACCTCTCCACTGATGTTGACACCTGCCGAAAAAGAAGCATTCCGGAAGTGATAAGCCGGGGTTAAAAGGGCGTGACCACATCAAATTCAGCAAGACGTGCATAGTTGGTCTGGCGTAAGGTTGATAAAACCAGTCGTGGAGGCATTGCTATGGTAACGGATGTTCGCTCTTTTGTTGCTTATGAAGAGAGGTTACACCGCGTTCTTTCCTACATCTATGAGAATTTGGATGAGGACTTAAACCTCGATAAGCTTGCCGATATTGCCTGTATGTCCCGGTATCACTGGCATCGTGTCTTTCGGGCGATGACCGAGGAAACACTGTCAGACATTACACGCCGGATGCGGTTGACCAAGGCAGCCAATGCGCTGGTTCAGGAAGATACGCCTGTTCAGATTATTGCCGAGCAAGTTGGTTATAAGAGTCAGGCAAGCTTTTCCCGTGCGTTCAGGCTTGCTCATGGTGTTTCTCCAAACGAGTTTCGCCAGCAAGGTGTCATGATCAACACTCTCCTGAACGTTAAAGAGAAAGGAGAGGACATGTATCCGGTGGTGATGAAGGAGTTGGACAGCTTCAGGGCTGCGGGGGTTCTGCACACCGGCCCTTACCGGCTTATTGGCAAGGCTTTCAAAAGTCTGGGTGGCACACTGATGGCTAATTCGCTCACGGAGGATGTGGGGGAGCTGTTTGTTATCTACCATGATCCACCGGAATCAAAGCCAGAAGCAGAGTTTCGCTCTCATGTGGCAGTATCGATGCTTGATGGTTTTCCTGATGACTTAAGCGGTCTTGAGTATTTTCAGGTGAGTGGCGGCAAGTATGCGGTTCTGGAACATCAGGGGCCATATCAGACATTAAAAGCTGCTTATGACTGGCTTTATGGGCACTGGTTGCCGAAGTCCGGATTGGAACCAAGAGATGCTCCGCCATTAGAGGTGTATATAAACGATCCGAGAGTGACCCAACCTGCTGATCTGAGAACGGATATTCGTCTTCCATTGCTTTAGAGTGAGCCTGTTGAAGGCTGCTGTCCTGCTCTTAACTGAGTATCGGAAAAACCTGGCGGCTGCGCAGAACAGCCAGTTCTCAGAGAGCCATCAGGGCAGACTGTCCTGATGGCAAGACTTGTGGGATAAAAATAGCATCACCCTATGAGTTGAGAACGGCAGGATCGGCAATGTGGACCCGGAAGCGGTCTTTCAAAGTTTGCCGAGTACAGGTTGCCTGACCCTAAATTGACTTCACACATCGCTTGAAACTAACATTCACTCGACGATTCATCATGGAGTGACCAAGTGTCAAAAAAAACAATTGCTGATTTCTGGGAGGCCATGGGGTCCAATGATTTCGAGTTTGCAAGCAAATGGTTGCATCCTGATTTTGAATACTACATGCCACAAACCCGTGAGTATCTGCGGGGCAGGTCAAATTTCATCGCATTCAATGCTGCGTATCCCGCTGATGGGCAATGGTCTTTTGAAGTCCAATCTATCATTTCGGAGGGCGATAACGCCGTATCAGACGTCAAAGTAACTGACGGTATCAGAAAGGACCGGGTTATCACGTTTCACAGGTTACAAGATGGGTTGATTTTACGCCAAAAGGAATTCTGGCCCGATAATTATCCTGCGCCTGAGTGGCGAAAAAAATGGCTGCAGGTCGTTGATATTGCGCCTTTTTAAATAGCGCCGCTTTGTCTGTATCTCCGCCATAACCGGTGATGTAACAATAGAGTCTTCCATGCCTGTGAATTCTCGAAGCTTCTGTGACGGCTTCCGTTGGCAATCGCACGAAGGCAGATTACTGCTCCACTGTGAAATGAAGTTCTAATCAAAATGCCTATACGACGAAGGAGCTGTGGATGTTCCCTATTCCGCTGGACGCTGTAATATTTGATATGGATGGGTTGCTGCTAGACACAGAAAGGCTTTATCGGTCGGCTATCTTCGGTGCATGCGAGGACCTTGGTCATAACATGCATGATATTCTTCATCTCAGCTTGATCGGCACTCCCAAAGAAGTTGGGGACGCAAAGCTGAAGGCGCACTTCGGCGATGAATTCGCGATCGATAAATACCATGAAAAATGTCGGGATCGGTTTCGCGCCTTGTGCGCGACGAATATTCCATTGCGTCCGGGTGCAAGCGAAATACTTGATTGGTTGAGGGAGTTTAACATTCCGAGGGCCGTAGCCACCTCCACTCCTCGGGCGCTGGCTCTGGATCATCTGGACAGAGCGGGGATCCTTGATCGAATTGATGCAGTCGTAACCCGAACGGATGTCGAATTCGGCAAGCCGCACCCTGAGACTTTCTTAAAGGCTGCTGCCGCAGTGGGTGGGCGTCCTTCGCAATGTCTTGCTTTAGAGGATTCCCATACCGGTGTCCGTGCGGCTACCGCCGCAGGCATGGTCACGGTCATGGTGCCAGATTTATTGAAGCCAACGGAGGAAATCCGATGTCTGGGCGTTTCTGTCGTTCAGGGCCTTGATTGCTTGCTTTCGAAATTGCGGTCCAGTGTCGACCACTCTGAGCGGCATTACCATCTATGAAACCGCCCCGGATTTGTGTGATGAAAAAAGTATCAGCCCAAAAAAGGGGGCTTTTGCCGCTAATCGCGCAGTCTAACGCGAGGACGATAATGTTTGCCGGAGGAAATGTCCAAAACGCACCATTTCAGACAATGTGGGATGACGCTTCATTTCCATCCCACAAGTCCATAATATGCACTAAACTCCTACCCGATTTGCTTTTGGATGGCGTGGAGCATGGTCAGGTGGGTGTCGATGAAGGCGACCAGAATGGAGGCGGTGGCGACGTCTACGTCAACGGGCTTCTTGTGTGATTCAGGCTCCTGGTAGGTCAATAGCTTTTCATGTCCTGAAATTTCGGTTTTGATGTAAAGCTTGTCGAACTCCTCATCTTTGGCTGCGAGCAGCTCCTGATAGGTTTTTTCCAGTTCAGGCGGACGTGGAGGAGGTGTTACGCCTGTTGACTCAATAACGTAAGAGACAGCGGTTTGCTCGCCCTTTTCTAACCGGGCAAACTCCGTTACTGCTGGAACGGTGGCTTTTTGAATGGCCATGTTGCTGATGTCCAGTGAGAACTGGGAGATAGTAATGGTAGGGGTCGTGTAATCGGTTGCGGCGTGATTATCGGCAAAAGCAGAGGTGATTAAGGCCGGGGCGGCGAGGGCTGAGCCTGTGAGGCCAAGTAATGCGTTTCTGCGGGAAAGGAATAATGGACCTGTTTTCATTGTTTTTCTTTCAGGCTGGTACGTTGTTGTCACAATTTTTGGCGCAGGTATTCCACCCTTAAGTATACGCTGGCTTTCTGTTCAAATGGCTAAACAGACCTGTGAATTTTCAGATATCTAAGATCTGATTTGGTAAAAGCCCGCAGAGCAAAGCAGGTCTGAGCGAAGAGTTATTAGGTGAAGGTGCGTTGCTTGAGAAAACGATGTGTATCTCTTTGCCGCTCCCTCGCTTCTTCAAAACTGTTGCTATATTGTTCCTCGTTAAGTATTGGAGATTCTCCCTCTCAATTTTGAGGGGCTGTGCGTTCAAAGGATCCAACTGGCTCAATGGCAAATTCTTCTGACCCATATTCTCGCGAAATACCTGCTCCTTCTTCTGACCCTCTGGCTGCCCCGCAGCCCAAGGCAGGCGGTATTGCAGCGAGGGCGATGGCAGCACGGCAACCTGCCATGCCAGCCTATATGGAAGGATTGAATGCAGAGCAGCGCGTTGCTGTTGAAACGATTGACGGGCCTGTACTGGTGCTTGCCGGAGCCGGGACAGGGAAGACCCGTGTTCTGACAACCCGTATTGCGCATATTCTGGCAACAAGTCATGCCACGCCGGGGCAAATTCTGGCGGTGACGTTCACCAACAAAGCGGCGCGTGAAATGAAGGAGCGCATTAAAGCTTATCTCGGTGATCATGTTGAGGGCATGGCGTGGCTTGGTACGTTCCACGCGATTTGCGTGAAGATTTTGCGCCGTCATGCTGAGCTGGTGGGATTGAAGTCTTCCTTCTCTATTTTGGATACGGATGATCAGGTTCGCCTGATCAAGCAGATCATTCAGGCCGAAGGGCTGGACGAAAAGCGCTGGACTGCAAAGACTTTTGCTGGCCTGATGGATAGCTGGAAAAACCGGGGGCTGACGCCTTCGCAGATTTCCGCTGGTGAAGCGCAGGCGTTTGCCAATGGTCTTGGACGCAAGCTCTATGAGACCTATCAGGAACGACTGCGCATTTTAAATGCCTGTGATTTTGGTGATTTGCTGCTGCATTGCATCACGATCTTTAAAGAAAATGAAGACGTGCTGAAGAGCTTCCAGCATCGCTTCCGCTATATGCTGGTGGATGAGTATCAGGACACCAATATTGCGCAGTATATGTGGTTGCGGTTGCTGGCGCAGGGCAATGCCAATGTGGCCTGTGTGGGGGATGATGATCAGTCCATCTATGGCTGGCGCGGGGCTGAGGTTGATAACATCCTGCGCTTTGAGCAGGACTTTCCCGGTGCGACGGTGGTGCGTCTTGAGCGGAACTATCGCTCGACCAGCCACATTCTGTCTGCGGCTTCCCATCTGATCGCTCATAATCAGGGGCGTTTGGGGAAGACACTGTTTACGGATCAGGTGGGCTCTGACGAGGAAGAGAAAGTCCAGGTTGCCAATGTCTGGGATTCTCAGGAGGAAGCCCGGTCTATTGGGGATGAGATTGAGGCTCTGCAAAACCACGGGCATTCGCTTAATGAGATGGCTATTCTGGTGCGGGCGTCCTTCCAGATGCGTGAGTTTGAAGACCGGTTTGTCACGCTGGGACTGAATTACCGGGTGATCGGTGGTCCGCGCTTTTATGAGCGCATGGAAATTCGTGATGCGCTGGCCTATTTCCGCTGTGTGATGCAGGAGTCTGATGATCTGGCGTTTGAGCGGATTGTGAATACGCCCAAGCGCGGTCTGGGTGAGGCGACGCTGAAGGTGGTACATGCCTATGCGCGTGATCGCGGCATACCCCTGATGGTTGCATCAGCTGAATTAATTCAAACGAACGAGCTGCGCCCGAAAGCACGGGCAGCGCTTGCTGATGTGCTCGGCATGTTCGAGAACTGGCGCAATCAGGTCGAGAGCATGAGCCACACGGAGCTGGCAGAAATTATCCTCGACGAGAGCGGTTATACCCAGATGTGGCACCAAGATCGCTCCGCCGAAGCGCCGGGACGTCTTGACAACCTGAAAGAACTTATCCGCTCAATGGAAGAATTCGAAAGCATGGCCGGCTTCCTTGAGCACATCTCGCTGGTGATGGATAAGGACAGTGATGTAGAGGATGAAGCGGTCTCTATTATGACGCTTCATTCCGCAAAAGGTCTTGAATTCGATAGTGTTTTCCTTCCCGGTTGGGAAGAGGGTGTATTCCCCAACCAGCGGGCATTAGATGAAACCGGGCAAGCTGGTCTGGAAGAAGAACGCCGCCTCGCCTATGTGGGTCTTACCCGCGGACGCAAGCGTGTGAAGGTGTGGTTTACCTCCAACCGCCGCATCCACGGTTCCTGGCAAAGTTGTATTCCTTCTCGCTTCCTTGATGAACTGCCTGCGGACAGTGTAGAAGTGCTTGAAGCATCAAGCTCTTATGGCGGATATGGTCTGAACAGCGCTGGTGGTGGCTATGGTGCGAGCCGTTTTGACAACAGTGATCCGTTCCAAAGTAAGTACTCCACCCCGGGCTGGCAACGCGCCCGAAAGGCTCAGGCTTCTGGTCAGCAGTACGGTCGAATGCATGGTGGTAATCAAAGCCGCCGGGCGAAAAAGGCTGGACCGATGACCATTGAGGGCGAACTGGTTGCCAAGAATGTCGTTGATGTTGCTAGTGATTTTGCTATTGGCGAGCGGATCTTCCATATGAAATTCGGCTACGGAACCATCAGCGATATTGAAGGCAACAAGCTCACGGTGGACTTTGAAAAGGCAGGCCAGAAGAAGGTTCTGGATAGCTTTGTCGAGCGGTCTTAAGGCGTCTCCGCTTCAATTTTCATAGCGGACGCCAGTTTCCTTTAGGTGGGCTGTGATTGGACTTGCTGGTGTTGGTGCGCAATGGCTTGCCTAACGCTGGTCAATGCCTGCAATTGTGCTGATGGTCATTGGTTCTAATGGAAGGCTTCGACCCGCAAGCCGTTCAATAACCTCTAAGCCAGCTGTGGGGGGCTACAGTTCTTAGCCTTGTTCGGCGTGAGTTTGCGGCGGATCGCGATAAGGCATCGTGAGCACTGGCTTTTCATCGCTATGCATTCTATACGCCTATGCAAGAGATTATCTGAGCTTGTGTAGCTCAGCGACACTAAGGATTCTTGTATGGATACAATCCGGGTTCGCATACCGGCTCCTCAAGCTGAAGCGAAAGCGCTCTCCGATATTATGGAGGTGCGCTTTGAAGATGATGGTTTTCCAGTTGCGGTTTTTGAGAGCTCAACAGATGGTAAAGTCTGGACGGCAGAAGTACTGATACTGGAATCTACCATTGATGACGCAATCAATCTGGTTGAAATGCGCCTGTTTGATCAGTTTGAAGGAGGTGTGCTGCCAACATCTGCTGAAGTGGAGGCACTGCCAGACATCAACTGGGTTGCTAAGTCTCTTGAAGGACTAAAGCCAGTTCGTGCGGAACGAGTGATTGTTCATGGGGCGCATGATCGTGACTGCGTTGGTGTTTCCGATATTGGTATCGAGATTGAAGCTGCCCAGGCTTTTGGTACTGGGCACCATGGGACCACTGAGGGGTGTTTGCTGGAATTGCAACGTCTGCTGAAACGTAACAAGTATCGGCGTATGCTTGATCTGGGGACGGGTACTGGCGTTTTGGGTATTGCACTGGCGAAGTTGACTGGCTCTGAGGTCTTAGCAACAGATATTGATCCAATTGCGGTGGAAGCAGCGGTCGACAATGCCCGTAAGAACAAGGTTGGCCCGCAGTTTAAAGCGTTTACCGGTGCCGGTGTGGATGACCGGCGCTTTAATGAGTTTGGCCCGTTTGATCTTGTCGTTGCAAATATTCTTGCCAAGCCGCTTGTGCAAATGTCTGCCAAACTGTGTGGTCATCTTGCTCCAAAGTCGACGCTGGTTTTATCGGGTTTGCGTATTGAACATGGGCCGCGGATTATTTCAGCCTATGGTCTTCAGGGATTGAAACTCATCCATCGCCGTGAAATTGAAGGCTGGCTGACACTTACTTTCGCAAAAGGCAACTGGACGCCCTAGTGTCTGACAGATTTGGTGAAGCTTATGAGACCCTCATTGCTTATGCACTGAGGGTTTTTTAATGCGCGCTAATGAGAAGTAGAGTGGAAAGACAAAAAACCTTTGCTTCGTGACCAGCGAATTGGGAGGATTTCGCCGGAGAAGCAAAGGTTCTTTTTGTGTGCCCGGCAAATTGGGAGGAGTTTGCCTGGCGTTGTCAGATACTGGGAGGAGGTATCTAACGATATGAGTGGCATTTCTAGCGCTTGTTCAGCTGCTGATGGCTGCCGGCCATTTTTGTCCCGGATCACTTTGGGAGGAAAGTGATCCGCCGGTTTGCTTTGGGAGGGAAGCGCCCCGTCGACAAGAAGGCTTATCCATTATTTCACTTCGTAAAAAAAGAGATAGTTTCGCATGACACTTATGCGTACAGCGCATGTCTTATGTATGCCGCAATCGAAATCTGCATGGGGCCTCTGTGGTTATGCGTAGTTTCGGGAGGAGGCATGGCTGTTTGTTGAATGAGTGCCCTTGCAGCCTTGCAAAATCCTCTGAGGAGCATTGAGGTGAGTGGTTGAGTTACTGTGCAATCAGCATTAGCCTTTCGGCCATGTTTCAGAGCTTTGACACAATCAATGATAAATCTCGTGGGCCGGTTCGTTTGGCCGCTCTGCGGGAAGAGTTGGCCTCTCGTGGGCTTGATGGTTTTTTAGTGCCGCGTGCAGACGCGCATCAGGGTGAATATGTGCCTCCGCATGATTGCCGGTTGGAATGGTTGACAGGTTTTACCGGGTCCGCCGGTGTCGCTGGTGTTCTGACTGATAAGGCGGCAATCTTTGTTGATGGGCGCTACACTATTCAGGTTGGTGAGCAGGTAGATGAGGAAGCATTTTCTTATCGGCATCTGGTGGACGAGCCTTTAACTGCGTGGATTACTGAGAACGCGAAGGAAGGTCAGAAGATCGGTTATGATCCGATGATCCACTCGGTTCGTCAGGTTCGTCTCCTGCAAAAAGCCTGTCAGAAGGTCGGCGCTGAGCTAATTTGTGTGGAGAGTAATCCTGTTGATGCGGTTTGGACGGGTCGCCCAGAAGCACCGCTTGGCGCGGTTAAGATGCATTCCATGCAGTTTGCAGGTGAAAGTGCTGCGGACAAAATTAAACGCATTGGTGAGCTAATTGCTTCTAAAGAAGCTGATACTGCATTGCTAACACAGCCAGATTCCATTGCATGGCTTTTGAACATCCGTGGTAGCGATGTGTCTCATACACCATTGCCGTTGTCCTTTGCCCTTGTGCCGAGTGAGGGCAAACCGTCTTTGTTTATTGATGGGCGCAAGCTTTCCAATAAAGTACGCGATGAGTTGTCTACGCTTGCAGAAATTGCGGAGCCAAGGCAATTACTGTCAACCTTGAAGGCTTATGGAGCTGAAGGTAAGCGGGTTTTGATTGATGTGGGACTTGCCGGTCAGGCGTTGTTTGATGCGGTTGCCCAAAATGGTGGTCATGTTGTTGAGGGGCAAGAACCAACTCTGTTGCCTAAAGCAATTAAAAACCACGCTGAGATTGAAGGAGCAAAAGCTGCGCACCTACGTGACGGAGTGGCTTATGCACGGTTCCTCGCATGGTTTGAAAAGAATGCACCTTTGGGTGGTCTCGATGAGATCTCCGCTGCCAGAAAGCTTGAGGAATTTCGAAGTGAGACTGGTGCCTTGAAGGATATTTCCTTCGATACCATCTCTGCTGCTGGTCCGCATGGTGCGATTTGTCATTATCGTGTGAGCAATGACAGTAATCTGCCGATTGAATTGAACAGTATCTACCTGATTGATTCTGGTGCGCAATATGAGGACGGTACGACCGATATCACTCGTACGCTCGCTGTAGGCGCAGTAACTGCTGAGCAATGCAAGCATTTTACGCTGGTTCTGAAAGGTCACATCGGTATTGCGACTGCACGATTCCCGGTTGGGACGACTGGTTCACAACTAGATGCTTTGGCGCGCATTGATCTTTGGAAGCAGGGGCTCGATTTTGACCATGGCACCGGTCATGGTGTTGGCTCTTATCTAAGTGTTCATGAAGGACCACAGAGGATTGCTAAATCGCCGAACAGCGTTGCGCTGAGACCGGGCATGATCCTTTCCAATGAACCTGGATACTACCGTGCTGGTGATTATGGTATTCGTATCGAGAATCTTGAGCTGGTCACTCCTGCTGCGGCTATTGCAGGGGGCGATAAGGAAATGCTTGGCTTTGAAGCATTGACTCTTGCACCTATTGATCTGCGTTTGGTGGATACCAAGCTTTTGTCAGCTTTTGAGCTGAACTGGCTGAATTCTTACCACGCGCGCGTGAGAGATGCGATTGGGCCGCATCTGGATGAAGAGACCAGAGCATGGCTTGAAGAGGCAACCCGTCCTGTTTCCTGATCAGGATGTTGTTCCACTCGAATAAAAGAAACCCCCGCTTTACTAAGCGGGGGTTTTGCTTAAACGAAAGCGAGAGCCAACCGAAGGATAACTACGCTGATGACGCCAATTGCGATTGCTGGCAACAAGGGCAGACGTAATGCTGCAATCGCGGTGATTGCTGTCGCAGCGGTTTCTGCAATGCCTGTGGCGAATGCGGTGGGGGCGACAACGGACATTAGTATTGCCGGAGGGACAGCCTGTAGTGCCGCTTCTGTGCGGCCTGAAAATACTACAAATTTTGTCAGTATCAGGCCAGCTATGCGGGTGAGGTAGGTTCCCGCCGCCATTGCGAGAATCGTGAAAAGTACGAGTGGATCAACAGCGAAGATTTCTGAGGTCATGACCGGGCAACCTCCACAGCGGCTTTGATGTTTGCTGGTTTATCATCGTACTGGATTGCAGCGGCGACCACCCCCGCAGCAGCACCAGCGATTATATACCAGGCACCAGGTACATATGTGTGGGTGAACACTGCTGCAAGTCCGCTTGCAGCTAATACAACGCCGGTTTTGCGACCCTGCCAAAAGCTCATGACGAGGCAGATAAACAAAGCAGTGAACGCAAAGTCCAGCCCATAGCGAGCTGGATCACCAAGCACACTTCCGATGAGACTCCCTGCAACTGTCGAGATTTGCCATGTGAGGAACAAGGTGATGCCCACCCCCAGATAGTAGCCGAAGGTTGTTTGAGTTTTTATGGCACGCTGTTCGGAAAGCGCCCAGACTTCGTCGGCGAGTATGAAAAAACCGAGATATCTTTGTCTGGTTGTCCAGTGAGTTAATTTAGGGGCGAGGGATGTACTCATAAGAACATGGCGCAGGTTGATGAGCCATGTGGAGAGGGCGATGGTGAGCCATGGCAATGGCTCGGACCAAAGATCCAGCGCAAGAAACTGTGACCCGCCAGCAAAAACAAACGACCCCATGAGCAGAACCTCCAGTGGTGAAAGTCCCTTTTGTGCTGCCAGTGCTCCAAATAACAGACCAATAGGAGTTGCGGCGAAAATGAGCGGGAAGAATGCTCTTATACCGAGCAGAAACTCACTGGGAGTTGCGTTAATCGCCTGCTTGTTATGATTTGAGTTCACAAAACCTCCTCGAACCCAGCACTTTCTTAAACTCAGACATAAACTGAATTGTATTATCTTCGCCTTACCATTGGTGAAGGCTGAAGCATATTAATCAAAGCGCTTGCTTTAAGAGGCTTTTAGGCGAGGATGGCAGAAGGCGTCTTGAACAAAATTGCGCTTTCTTTACTAGAGTTTTAAAGTTCAATCACCGCTTTTCGGAAAGCTGCCGGTGTGGTGCCAACACGTGATTTAAATTGGCGCGTCAGGTGGGCCTGATCTGAAAAACCACAGAGACAAGCTGTCTCACTTGGAGAAGTGCCCTTCACCAGAAGGCGGCGTGCATTGCGCACTCTGACGTCTGTCAGATAGGCATGTGGCGTTTGGCCTGTTGCCTTCTTAAATGACCGGATCAGGTGATACTTGGAATATCCGGTCATAGTGGCGAGGTCATCTAAATGGACATTATCCATGAAGCTTTCCTCCAGATATTCGCGGGTTTTCTTAACCGCAACAGGATCGCTTTCACCGAATGCATGCTCTTTGAAACTGCCATATCTGGCCAATAGTTTTGCGAAGATCATATAAAGCGGTTCTTCTGCTTCCAGATCGATTGTCCGGTTTTGTATGGATTTATGTGCCTTGATGAACTCCTGACACAGGACGGGGTCATGAACAGATGCTTCGGGAAAAAATGGCGTTCCGCTTTGAGGTTTGTCGGTGAGGTCTTCGGCAATCTTTTGCAGCAGGGAGATACTCGGATAAGTCATGCGATAGGTGTAACCGTGGCCCTCTGGTATTCCATCGTGTAACTCGTAGGGGTTTACGAAGACCAGATCTCCGGGACCTGCAAATATCTGCTCACCGCGCTGCCAATAGACCTGACAGCCTGAGAGAATGCCGCCAACAACAAAAGTGTCGTGAGTGTGCGGTTCATAAACATGAGTTCTGAAGCTTGCGGCAAGACATTCCAGCCCGTCAAAGCGGGGAGCGCGCCAGAACAGGGCGTTTTCTCCCGAGTTGAGTGGGGTGGCTTCTAATGCAGCTTTTTGAGTGACCGGTTTCATTGCCCCAAATTATCTCGTGGTGACTGACATGTCTTGAACGAGATTGCGTTTTTTTACAGATGGGTCAATGGAGAAAAACAGGGGTTAATTACCGGTGCTCCTCAACATTTGCCTGTATGAGGGCAGAGTTGAAATAGCGCAGGGCTTTCACGTGACTTGCATATCCGATGATCCGGGCAGGCTCCTTGGGATCAATGACCGGGAGCGTGGAAAGGCCCGCATCGTCAAACTCTCGCAGGGCTTTTTCCAGAGTGTCGAGAGGAGCAAGAAAAGGTTCTTGTGACTGTGGATCGAATGTGTTGTCTGTATCTGCCCGCGGTGGGTCTGCAAAGTCCTCTACATGTACAATGCGGACAAGCCATTTGTGGGCTCCATCCTGCAGCATGACGCCCCGCATTTCCAGCTGCCAGTGGAAGTAGGAGCGGCCATGTATTGCCTGATTGAGGCCCGTTGCAATGCTCACAGTGAGCAGTAGGGCAATGGAAAGCTCGTAGCCGCCTGTGAGTTCAAATACGATCATGGTGGTGGAGATCGGAGCTCCAAGTACAGCGGCTGCAACTGCTCCCATGCCCAGAATCGCGTAAAGGCCGTGGCTGGAGGCCATGTCCGGTAAGTGGTTTGCAGCGATCAGGCCAAAAGCTCCACCTGTCATTGCGCCAAGATAGAGGGAAGGAGAGAATATACCTCCACCAAAGCGGGAGGCCAGCGTTATGGCTGTTGCGACTGTCTTTGCAACGAGCAGCGAGAGCATGAGTGAAAGCGGTAAGCTGGAGTTCAGAGCGCCATCGGTCGCTTCGTAGCCAACACCGATCACTTCCGGATAGAAAATGGCGATGCTGCCGACGAGGACACCGCCGATAACAGGGCGGAGCCACATTGGCATTTTGACGTTTCGTGCGATCCAGTCTGAGCCAATAAGGGCAAATTGAAAGCTGATTGCGACGATTGCGCAGACGATGCCGAGCAGGACAAAAGCAGGGAATTCCCAGTAACTGCTGATTTGGTAGTGGGGCAGAATGAAGGCGGCTGCATTACCAAAGTATAGGCGAGAAATTACCGTGCCCATTGCTGATGACAGTACGATGGGCACGAAGGCCGACATGGCGTAGTGACCCAAAATAACTTCATGGGCGAACAATACACCTGCAATGGGGGCGTTAAAGCTGGCTGAAACGGCGCTTGCAACACCTGCGGCCAAAAGAATGCGCATGGTGGCTTCTGGAAGCTTTAGTTTTGTGAAAACTGAAGTGCCCAGTGTCGCCCCAAGATGGACCATGGGGCCTTCGCGGCCTGCACTTGCACCGCACCCTAAGGAAATGACTGTAATGAGTGCTGAGCTGAGGCCCGGCCAAAAGGGCAACCCATGCCCGCCGTGAGCACGTGCTTCAATAACGTCAGCGACACCGCCAGCGCGTTGTTTTTTCTGAATAGTGTGAAGCAGAATGCCGACAACCAAACCGCCCAGAGTTGGTGCGAGGAGAATCACATACCATGGATGGGCGTTCGCAGCGCTGATGATACGCTCTGACGCTGTACCGAGCCATGTCCATTGAATTAGTCCAATGGCGATACGGAAAAGGATAGCAGAGCCGCCGACCATTGCACCAATGATCAATGCGAGAAACCAGACAAGTGGTAGTCGCGAAGCCATAAACTGACGCAGGTTTGGTTCTACCCATTTGTGGGCAAGGTTGAATGCAATTTTCAGCGCACTGACTCGGTTTAGCATAATAGATAAAGTGACATATGAATTGATGATCGACCCAAGCTTTAACGATATTCTAACGTGAAGGCCAATCAGGATATGTCCCGATTCTGTGATTTGATTGCATTATTTTTTATAAGCACTGAGAAATACTTAAGAAATGGTATTTGTTTTAGGTGTTTTAGCAGCTCAAACAAGTTAAAAGCTCAACTGAGTTCGATAAATAGGCTACCATTGGCCGATGGTGAGTTTGAGTCGAATGCAGGGTCGCAGTGCGCTAATTTGAAGATGTTATCGGTGAGTCTGCCAAGTTATAATACGGGGAGTGGTTTTGACAGATATTCAATTGGAGGTTAAGCGCAGTAGTGAAGCAATCTCAAAAGCGATCGCTGCTCTTGCTGCGCGCTTTGGAGCGCGTTGTCAGACCAGTGAAGCTTTGTGCAAACAGCATGGACACACAACCACATGGTTGTCTAACCACCCTCCAGATGCTGTTGTGTTTGCTTCTTCGACTGAAGAAGTTGCTGAGATTGTGAAAATCTGTTCCAGATTTCAGGTTCCAATCATACCATATGGGCGCGGCACATCTTTGGAAGGTCATCTTAATGCGGTTTATGGTGGAATTTCACTGGATCTGAGCCAGATGAATGAGGTTGTAGCTGTATACCCGGATGATTTGGCTTGTGTTGTTCAGGCTGGTGTTACGCGAAAGCAACTGGATTATTATTTGCGCGATACCTGGCTGTTTTTTCCAATTGATCCGGGTTCTGATGCGACGATTGGAGGGATGGCTGCAACGCGCGCATCGGGCACGAATGCTCTTCTTTATGGCACCATGAAGGACGTGGTGTTAGCACTGACTGTGGTTATGGCAGACGGGAGCATCATAAAGACTGGAAGCTGTGCCAAAAAATCGTCCGCCGGATTTGACCTGACACGCTTGATGGTTGGTTCTGAAGGGACATTGGGTATCATAACGGAAGTGACACTCAAGCTTAACGGTATTCCTGAAGCAATTTCAGGTGGAATAGCGGTTTTTGATAGTATTGAAGATTGTTGCAACACAGTTATTGAAGCGGTTCAGGACGGTATACCTGCTGCACGGATGGAGTTTCTTGATACGCTATCGGTTAAAGCTGTGAATGCTTATTCCAAGCTTGGTTTGCCAGAATCGCCCTTGCTGTTTGTGGAATTCCACGGTTCAGAAGCGTCTGTGAAAGAACAAGCAAAGCGGTTTGGTGAGGTGGCTGCTGATAATTCTATGAGAAAGTTTGAATGGGCAGTTGACCCAGAAGAGCGCGAGAAGCTTTGGGAAGCACGGCATGATGTTTACTGGGCTGCCAACGGTTTGGCCCCTGAACGTGCTTCGGTCATAACTGATGTATGTGTACCAATATCTCGTCTGGCTGATTGCGTGAGAGAAACGCATAAGGATATCAAGGAGTTTGGCCTGCTTGGACCAATAGTTGGGCATGCAGGGGATGGCAACCTTCATGTGCTTGTGCAAGTAGATCTGGATGATCCTGAAGATATCGCAAAATCAGAGATATTCGTTGAGCGCCTGAATTACAGGGCAATTGAGATGGGTGGAACCTGTACCGGAGAGCATGGAGTAGGGCAGGGCAAAATGAAATATCTGCCAAAGGAACATGGTGCTGGCGTGGCTGTGATGGCTGCAATTAAGCGCAGTCTTGACCCGCTTAATATTATGAATCCGGGCAAGATTGTTGCAATTGATAGCTAATAGAAAAAAGGCGTAAGCGTACAACTACTTTGTTCCCTACGGAAACATTGTGTCAGGCCGTTGCTGTTGCCTTGTTCCTGCTGTAATTCACATAGACAAGCACGTGTTTGCATGCAGCTCATGGGCGAATTGCGCTGTCTGATCAGCGGTTCGAGGTGGGTAAAGGAGCTTAACATTGAATTCGGTCTATATCAGTGTCGGCGGGGCATTAATTTTGGCGCTGGTTATCGCGCTTGTCGGTCCTCTGTTCATCGATTGGTCAGCTTATCGATCCATGTTTGAAAGCTATGGTGAGAAGATTTTGGGCCATCAGGTTACAATCCTTGGTGAGACCGATGTACAACTTTTGCCTGCTCCTTATGTGAAGCTGTCGGATGTGCGCGTTGGTGCTGTTGAAGACCCTTTAATGACTATCAAGGGCTTTGAAGGTCGCATTGAACTACCTTCACTTTTGCGCGGTGAAGTTCATGTAACCGAGATGAAGCTTAACGAGCCAGAGCTTAATCTCTCATTTGATGAGGATGGCCGCCTTGATGTGCTTCAGGCCAATACAAGGCACTCCGTGATTTCTGAGATTGATCCCGGTTCTCTCATTCTTGAAGGAGTGAGTGTATCTGGTGGCTCTGTCGTGCTGACCGATGCACGTACTGGTGATGTGCATCGTGCTGATAGTGCTAATCTGGAGCTTTATGCCGGAGGTTTACAGGGACCGTTTAAGGCAGAGGGCGCACTACGTTATGATGGGGTTCCATATACCGTAAAATTTGGTAGTGGGCGGTTAGAACGTAATGGGCAGATCCGCCTGAAAACACAGATTTCCCCCGCTAATGTTGCTGCGCAATTTTCTACTGACGGGTTCTTAAAACACTCAGGTGGTGTGGTTTCCTATTCTGGTGAGGGGCAGGTTCAGTCGGTGACCTCTGAAGGGTCTGATGCGCTTGAGTGGGCTGGCAAAAGTAAGTTTGATCTCAACAGCAACCGACTGGAGCTGAGAGAAAGTACATTGCGCCTTGGCTCTGAAGATCGCCCGATTACGGCTGAGGGTGGTGGAAACTACCAGTTTGGCGCAGAGCCTGAGTTCCAGGCTATTGCTCAGTTCAAGCAAGTTGACCTTGATCGTATGTTTGCTGGTGGACCACAACGCCCACTGGTTCCCTCCCAAGCTGTTGTTGAGCGTCTCTCCGGTGGTTTACAAGCTTTGCCTCTGCTCAATGTGAAAGGTAAGATGGACTTGAGCATTCCTGTTGTTGTGGCAGGCAGTTCAGTGGTTTCCAATCTGAGTGCCATTTTGGAATCTACTGGTACAGGCTGGAAAATTGGCGCTCTTTCCGGCGAGTTGCCGGGGCGTAGTCAGTTTCAAACCAGTGGTTACCTTGAGTTGCGCGGTTCTGCTGGCTATCAGGGTGACTGGGAGATTTCCTCCCGTCAGCCGCATCAGTTAGCACATTGGTGGCTTGGAGAGCGTAAGGATGGGTCTAAGCGTTTGGGGCCTCTTGCATTGAAAGGGCGTGTTGAGGCTGGGTCTGGCGCGTTGCGGTTGCCTGATTTGCGCATTGATGCAGGTGATGTCCGCAGTGCCGGTTTGATTTCTCTTGAGCGCCCATTAGACGGAAGTCCTCTGATCACTGTGGACATGGACAGCGATCGCGTGAATCTGGATGCAATACAGCGTTATGTCGAAGCGTTTACAGGCAAAAGCATCAAGCCAAGCGCTATTGATATGTCTTTGCGCCTTTATGCGGATGAGTTGGTTGCCAGTGGTGTGGAAGCCAAGAGCATGGCGGTGAGTGCAAGTCTCAGTCAGGACGCGCTTTCTATTGAGCAGCTGAAAATCCGCGACTTTGCGGGGGCTTACATCGATATGAAGGGCCGCATCGATGATCTGAGCACAACGCCGCAGGGTAGCCTCAAAGGGACATTGACCGCCTCGTCGCTGAATGGTGCTGTTACGGTTCTGGAAAAGTATGCTCCAGAACATCCACTGATTGAACGCCTGAAAAAAGCTGCCCCTGATCTTGCTCCAGCTAATCTTCGTGCAGAGCTTTCTGCTTATGCTGAAAAAGGGCGGACAGATATGTCGCTCAACCTGTTTGGCGAAGCTGGTGTAAGTGATCTTGACCTGAATGCGACCTTTGAAGGACGTATTGATAATTTTGCGGAAGGCGACCTTTATGCTGAGGCAACACTTGGTGGTAAGGATGGCGTGAAAATCCTAGGTCAGCTTGGGTTTGATGCAACTCCAATAACGCAGTTGAAGCCGGGGGAGGTGCGACTGTCTTTATCGGGTAGCCCTCGTGATGAGCTGGCCTTCGGATTTTTCAGTGATCTGGTTGGCATGAAGGTGAGGTCGGAAGGCACAGTGCGTATTCCGGCTCGCTCGGATGCGGTCTGGTCTGCTGAGGTATCAGTTAAATCTGATGATCTGGCCGATTATGGTCTGGCCTTTGGCAAGATTTATCCGATTTATTCCGGTGCTCTTCAGGCAAATCTGAGTGCGCAGGTTAAAGGGCGAGGTCGCGAGTTCACACTTGCCAATCTGCAAGGTCAATTGGCAAATATGGATTTAAAAGGCGAGTTAGAAGGTGCCTTACAAAGGGGCGGTATGCTCAAGGCAGCAGGTTCGCTAGAATTGTCAGAGCTTGATATGCGCAGCCTGAGTGAGTTGCTGCTGGGCTCTAACGTCTGGGCTGGTGCTTTGCAAAGCGGTACGGTGTGGTCTTCTCAGGCTCTTGGGCAAAGCCTTGCTGATGGTGTGGACCTGACTCTTGATGTTAAGAGTGATCGTGCAATCTTTAGCGATGAATTCCGGCTGGATGCTGCACGTGGTCAGTTGAAGCTGCGGCCTGATCTTCTTGCTATCACAAAAGGGGAAGGACGCTTTGCCGGTGGTGAGTTCAGTGGTGCTTTTGATTTGCAGCGTGAGCAGGGTGAGGCAGTTCTTTCTGGTCGTTTCCGTTTGGATGGGGCCGATTTTGAAGAGTTGGTCTGGGCAGACGATGGACGGGCACTGGCCACGGGTAAGTTTCAGGCTATTGCAGAGTTTGAGGGACATGGCCGGACTGTTTCCGGGCTGGTGTCAGGCCTTTCCGGCGGTGGTACCTTCCGCATTGAAAAGGGTGAAATACGTCGGGTTAACCCGGCAGCGTTTGATTTGGTGATTAAGGCGGCTGATGCGGGGTTGGAACTGGACGAAGAGGCCATCCAAAACACGTTTGCGGATCATCTGGATGCCGGGGCTGTTCGGTTCGACAGCGTGGACGGTTCCATTGCAATAGCAAGCGGGTGCATTCGTGCGCGTAACATCTCGGTTGATACGGATGGTGCGACTTTGTTCGGGTCAGCGCAGATTGATTTGGAAAAATGGCAGTTATCTGGCGATGTTGCTATGAAGACACGTGATGAGGCACAGAAAGTAGCGGGGGCAGAGCCTCAGGTTGCGATTTTATATTCTGGTGAGCTGGAGAGCCCAAGCCGTAAGCTGGATACGGGGCCGTTGCTTGCCTACCTAAATCTTCGTGCAATCGAACTGAATGTTCAGCGCATTGAAGAAGAACAGCGAAAGATTGCTGAACAAGAGCGGATGCTGGAAGAGCTGAAGAAAAAACAGGAAGCGGAAGCAGCCCGAAAGGCGAAAGAAGCTGAAGAAGCGCGACTGGCCGAAATTGCTGCCAAGGCTGAGCGTGAGCGACTGGCGAAGGAAGCACAAGAAGCTGAGGCTCGTGCGGCGCAGGCCGCGGCGGAAGAGAAAGCCCGCAAAGCTGCTGCACTGGAAGCTTTAGAGCGAGCAGAAGAAGCGCAGCGTGCTGAAGAAGCAAAGGTGAAAGCTGCTGAGAAGGCGGCAGAAGCGGTGCGCGCACAGTCCGCTCAAACGAAAAAGACATCTGTTCAGGATTTCAGTGCACGCATTCGTTCTGTGCTGGATGGTGAAACTGTTTCTGAGGAAGCTGTCGTTCCAACCGCTAGTATTATAACTCCTCCCAAGCCACGTGCGAAATCCAAACTTCCTGTATTAGATGCACCTAAAGGTGTTGGGATCGTGAGTGAAGCGACAGTGCCGGCTGGTGAGGTAGACCTGCTTGGGCCGATTATTCAGTCTGGAGCGCCCAAAAACCTTGGGTCAATCAGTGCTGGCAATGATAATGGGATTCAGAGTGGTCCGCTGCCTGATCTTCCTGATGAAAAACGGTCTGCCCCTAAGTTCATCGAGTTACCCGGGGGGCGTCTGCTTCAGGTTAATTAGACTGTGGCTGGACTGTTGGCTCTAGGGCTGACTTTGATAGTGTTTTAAGACTGCGACACGAATGCAACTGGAGAGGTTGTTTTCCGGATCGCGCTCATCATCAATAGCTGCAATAGCTGCTGTTATGGTTTTGCGTTGCATTGCCGCAAGTTCCTCGAGTCCTGCCCAAAACTCTGGCTCCAGTGTAATGCTGGTTCGGTGTCCATGAAGTGTAATGGAGCGTTTCCTGAGAGACATGCAGGTCTTCAATCGCCGTCTGTGTCTGTATTGTCCGAAGTAGGGATTGGTGTCAGTTTATGACCTTCGAAGCGGGCTGTCTGGAGAGCAGTTTCGGCTTCTTCCTGAGATTTTTCCGCTTTGGTACGCCCGAATTTATGGCGATTTTCGGCAGCAGATCGGGCTTTCGAAGCTCTTGCTTTTTGCTTGCGTGCCTGACGCAGGTTGATAACGGTCGCACTCATTCAATCACCTAATTTTGTGGGCGATGAGCCGACCGCTCAGTTCTTGAAAGGAGCGATTAGCTCTTTTTGCGGAAAGCATCCAGAGAAACGACTTGCGCACTCGCGCTGTCTTCCTTGGTGTCGCTTTCTGCTTCTTCTTCGTTCTTTTTGTCTTCCGAGTTTGAAGCAACTTCCTCAGCATCGGCAGCTTCTTTTGCCTCTTCCTCTTCGGCCTGCTCAACAGCAGTCTCCAGACGGGCATGAAACTCTTCAACAGAATCCAGATCACGTTCTGCAATGCGGAATTCAGCTGGCAGCTCTTCTCCGGTTTTACCCGGCTCAAACTCAAGAGCGAACTGAACGGAGGGGTCGAAGAAACCCTTGATTGCTGAGAAAGGAACATACAGATGCTCCGGCACACCGCCAAAGGACAGACCGACCTCGAATGCATGCTCAGTAATCTGGAGATCCCAGAACTGATGTTGCAGAACGATCGTCATTTCTTTCGGATAACGTTCTTTCAAGCGGTTTGAAATCTTGACGCCTGGGGCCGTTGTTTCAAAAGCAATATAAAAATGATGCTCACCGGGAAGTCCTGCCCGGTTGACCTCAACCAGTATCTTTCGAACTGCGCTTCTCAGCGCATCCTGAATGATGATGTCATAGCGGATTAAATCTTCAGCCATGCTCGGCACCGCTCATCCTTTGCGTTCTTATTCGGCCTAACTATAGCGTAGAGGCGACAAAAAGGCCCCTCTTTTATTTCTATACCTTAAAATGGTGCAGAACTTAAGGAGCAGGCCTTCATACACTAGAGTGGAGG
Organism: uncultured Pseudovibrio sp.; assembly: GCA_947496145.1. Lineage (GTDB taxonomy): Bacteria > Pseudomonadota > Alphaproteobacteria > Rhizobiales > Stappiaceae > Pseudovibrio. The sequence goes on along the minus strand of CANMBS010000008.1, from coordinate 11,358 downwards.
CTTCTGTTGCCAGGTGCCTCCGGACCCCGCCTAATGAGCTAAACCACTAGGACTTGGTGGACTACCGGTGCCGCATTACGCAGCAACAGCGTTGTCCATAGCGTAGTTGTCATTTGCAACTATCATTTTGGTCCGATATCGGTGGTACCATGCCGAGCAAAAGCAAAGCCTTTACGCCCTCGTCGATCCTATTTCGCCCCCCCGAAATCCGCCGGAGTACGACGGGTTTTGGTGGAGGCGCCGGGTACCGCCCCCGGGTCCGAATGGTTTATTGCGCTCGCAATTTATTGCTATAGCCAGCGAACTGGCAGGGGGAATATAGGTGCACCCTTTGCCAAATGGAAGGGCAAAAGCTCATGGCTGTGTTGTAAGAACCTATCGAACCTGTTGACAAAGCGGCATATTCACAGGTGCATCTGAACAACTTTTGCCACCTCAGATTTATAAATGGTGCATTTGCTTAGGTTTGCGCAAGGATGTTGCGCTCAGCTAAATCTGAGGGCCTTTCTATGTGCTTTGGCTTGAGGTAAGACCCATTGAGGAAGACTACACAGGCGCTAATTTCGTGAGATTGGCTATACTGTGCAGCATCGAATCGTAGAGCAGGAGATGATCCTTCGTGCAGCAATATTTACAGCTTATGCGCCGCATTATGGATGAAGGTGTGGTTAAAGAAGATCGCACAGGTACAGGCACCAAATCTGTTTTTGGTCATCAGATGCGATTTGATTTGTCCGAAGGGTTTCCGGCTGTCACCACGAAGAAACTCCACCTGAAGTCCATTATTCATGAACTACTCTGGTTTTTGGCAGGGGATACCAACATCAAATATCTGAATGATAATGGTGTTCGAATCTGGAATGAGTGGGCCGATGAAAATGGTGATCTTGGACCTGTTTACGGTTACCAGTGGCGCTCATGGCCTACGCCGGACGGTGGTTCGATTGACCAGATCGCTAATGTGGTTCAGCAGATTAAGACTAATCCAGATAGTCGCCGGTTGATTGTGTCAGCGTGGAACCCTGCACTTGTGGAGGAAATGGCACTTCCTCCATGTCATTCTCTCTTTCAGTTTTATGTGGCGAACGGAAAACTCTCCTGCCAGCTTTACCAGCGTTCGGCAGATGTGTTCCTTGGTGTTCCGTTCAATATTGCATCCTATGCATTGCTGACCATGATGATTGCTCAGGTTTGTGATCTCGAAGCCGGTGATTTCGTTCATACAATTGGGGATGCTCACCTCTATCTCAACCATATGGATCAGGCCGACCTTCAGCTTTCCAGAGAGCCGCGTGCACTGCCTGTTATGAGAATTAATCCTGAAGTAAAGGATATCTTTGCGTTCCGATATGAAGACTTCAAGCTGGAAGAGTATGATCCGCACCCGGTTATCAAAGGTGTCATCGCTGTCTGACTTTACTATTTTTTGAAGGAGTTCCCATGCGGACGCTGATTTGTGTACCTGCTCGTATTGGTTCAACACGCTTCCCGCGCAAACCGCTGCATCCGATTGGAGGGAGAAGTCTGCTGGAACGTGTCGTGCAGGTTGCCCGTGTGGCGGCAGCGCAAACACATTCTGATTATGTGGTGGCTGTAGACCATGAAGAGGTTGCCGAACATTGCCGCCATATTGGCGCACCGTTCGTGATGACTGATCCTGAACACCCGTCAGGTACGGATCGCGCTCTTGCTGCCTCCAAAGCTCATGGAATGCACCCTGAGTTTGTGCTTAATTTGCAAGGTGATGCTCCTTTCACTCCGCCAGCACATGTTGCAGCGCTCATTAAAGCGGCTGAAGCAAGACCGGATGCAGATGTCTTTACACCAGTGATCCGCCTTGACTGGGAGGGGTTGGATACGCTTCGAGAACACAAGAAACAGCATCCATATTCTGGTACCACATGTGTACGGCGGAGCGATGGAACGGCCCTTTGGTTCTCCAAAAATATACTGCCAGCTATTCGCAAGGAAGGGAAGCTGAGGGAAAGTGAGAAGCTTTCGCCTGTCTTCCGCCATATCGGGCTTTATGGTTATCGGGTTGCTGCGCTGGAGCGGTTTAACCAGCTCGGGCTTGGTTACTACGAGCAGCTTGAAGGGCTGGAACAGCTTCGTTTTCTTGAAAATGGCATGATTGTTCATGCAGAAGAAGTTCAGCCTCCCAAGCTGTCCATGTCCGGCGTGGATACACCAGCGGATGCGGATTTAGCAGAAATGCTGATTGCCAAGTTCGGAGACCCGTTTGATCATCTGGAGACAGGTCTATGACACGCATTTATATTCTCAGACATGGCAATACCTTTGATAAAGGGGATGTCGTTACCCGTGTTGGCGGTCGCACAGATCTGCCTTTAAGTGTTTCTGGGCTTGAGCAGGCTGAGATGCTTTCTGAGCATTTTGCTGAGTTGGGTGTGGTCTTTGATGAGGCATTTTGTTCGCCGTTGCAACGGACCAGGCAAACAGCTCAAATTGCGCTGAAAACGCAGGAAGAAGAGGTAAACCTCAAAGTTCTTCCGTTTCTTGTTGAGATTGACTACGGACCGGATGAGAATAAGCCTGAGGAAGAAGTTCGCGCTCGCATTGGAGAGGCGGCGTTGCAAGCCTGGGAGGAAGAGGGCGTGCCGCCAAGTGGCTGGCATATTGATCCTCCGGCGGTGATTGGACGGTGGCAGGAATTCTTTGCTGCTGCCCCGAAAAAGTATCCGGGAAAGACGCTTCTTGTTGTGACCAGCAACGGCATCGCCCGTTTTGCGCTTAAAGCGCTGGCGGATGGCGGGGCAGGTGCAGATCTGAAGCTAAAGACTGCTGCTTATGGTGTGTTTGAGGTGAGCGAAGACGGGCAGGTCAGCAAGCAAAGCTGGAATGTGCGGGCTTAGCGCTTATAGATTTTGAACTGGTCTTGCTCTGAGGGATGGGAAGAGAATGAAGCCAATTTCAATGATTTCTGCTGTTGCTGATAATGGTGTGATTGGTGCGGACAATGACATGCCGTGGTCAGTTTCCACCGATCTGAAGTTTTTTCGGGTTACAACTACGGGCAAGCCGGTTGTGATGGGGCGGCGGACGTTCGAGAGCATTTGTGCCCGCCTCGGAAAACCATTGCCGAACCGTAAGAATATTGTTGTGACACGAGACCCTAACTACGCTTATGAAGGTGTAGAGGTGGTCGGTAATCTTGGTGATGCTCTTACTTTAGCGAATGACATTGCCGAAAGTGATGGTGTTGACGAGATTATGGTTGTCGGAGGGGGGCAGATTTACAAGGCTGCGATGCCTCAGGCCTCAACCCTTTACATCACTCGTATTCATGCAGAGCCGGAAGGGGATACCAAGTTTCCTGAAATCAACCCTGATGAGTGGGAGCTTTCCGAGCGAACGCCATTTGAGCGTGGGGCAAAAGATTCTGCTGAGTCTACGTTGGAGATTTACAGACGCTATCTGTGATCAGCGGGGATGATTTTTGAGCATCGCCTGAGTGATCTAGCTTTAGTTGCTGCGGGCGGAAGGTTTCGTTGAAATGTCTGCACGCAGCGCTAATCGGTGAGCAATGTGTGCATTTTTTGTGGTGCTGGTGCTGGGTAAACGTCCATGGAAACCAGTTGTATCCCATATGAGCAGAGTGTTTGCCTCTACTTTCAGTGGCAGCAGTGCTGGCAGGTTCAAATCCTGAATGTCGTGCAGACTTGTGCCGGGTAAATCCTCTTCATCCTCCAGCGTTGTATAGTCCAGCTCACGCCCATATTCCCAACTTATGCGAGTTTCTGTCATTCGGTGTGAACCGGGTATGTAAAACAGTGCTCCATCCTGTGGTGTTATTTCCTCCAGAAACAACAGGGCGGTTGCTCCGGGGGTATGGGCGTTGTGCTCCAATTCGAATGATGGGATGTTGCTGGCCTGTGTGTTGAACTGAATTGAGGGGGTGCGCTGCGCCATCGCTTCCAGAGTAAAAGTAGGTTTGACTTTTCTACCTGCTGCAAACTGAAGTGGTTTGGGAATGAGCTCGTGTGTGATTGCAGATTGCAGGAAGGGTTGTCTTAGTAACTGTGTGTAATTGAGTGGCAGAGTGAAACTCTCTGACTTGTGCCAGTTGGCAAGCAGACGCTTGCTTCGATCCCGCTGAGCGACGAAATAGTCGAAGGTTTCAAATTTTAATCTGCGAAAGAACTCGCAGGGGAGTGCATTGTGCTTTAGCCAGATGCCGTGAGTGTGCAATGCTTGTGCACAAGATGCAGGGAGATCTGTTAAAAGCCTGGCTTGCTTCTCTCGTTTCTGGCGATGCAGCTCGTCCAGCCTGTGTCGGAACCAGAGGGGAACAACCTCCCTGTCCCAATCCTGATAGGAGGTGGGCATGAGGTGCCGCTGCAAACTGCTCATCAGGTATTTTGGCTTTATGGCCCGCATTCGCTTTCCATCGGTCGTTTCTTAAGAGAACGTTAAGGCGAAGTGCGGCGATGGTCTTTCCTTCGGTTTTTGCTTGTTAAATGTGCTTAATTGGTAGTTTTTGGCGGTGATTGCCTTGTAAAATCAACAACACACACCAACATAGATGAGGATTTAAGGCTTGCTTTGAGTGTGCAGGTTGCGCAACTGTTTGAGGTGGAATGTCTCTCTTTCTTGAGCTTAAGGATTTCAATGAATTCAGCGTGGAGCAGTTGTATGCTCTGCTGAAACTCAGATGTGATGTTTTTATCGTTGAGCAGAACTGTGTTTATCCTGACATCGACGGTCAGGATCCTGTGGCAAAGCATGTAATCCTGCTGAATGAGGCAGGTGAGCTTTTGGGGGCACTTCGTATTTTGCATGAGTATGAAGATGGTGATGTCTTCAAAATTGGCCGCGTTGTGGTGTCCAAAGAAGCTCGCGGGCAGGGTATTGCACGCAAACTCATGAATATGGCTCTGTCTTACTGTGCCGCAACTAACGATGATGCTTGTGTGGAACTTCAGGCGCAGGCCTACTTGCAGGCGTTCTATGAAGGTTGCGGGTTCTTTGCGACATCTGAAGTTTATCCGGAGGATGGTATTCCGCACATTGATATGCGGTTGAGACAACTTCTTGAAAGCTGAAAGTAGTCTGCGCTTATGTGTGTGTGCTGTGTTACTGGGAGTGTTTACAGTTTGTTGAGCAAAACAGCAGGAACTTGGCAGAATAAACCCAAAGTTCTTACAGGTGAAATTTGTGGGTGGGGTTCAGAAGGCGTGTTGAAACCTGATAAAGGGCGCTTATCATTTCCCCATGATCAACGGTTTTATGTGGGTTCTGGTGATTTTCCATAGAGGTGCAGCCAATTGGCTTACCCAGCTTCGTTGAAAGCGGTTGGTAACTTGCCTATAACCCTAATCAAGTAATAGTTAGCTTAGTCTAACTCTCATTTAATTGTCGGTTTGTCCGGCAGTATACCTAGTAAAGGGATCTCTCTATGCCTTGGAGCAATCAAAGCGGAGGTGGCGGCAACAACGGCGGCCCTTGGGGGAACTCCGGCGGCAACAAGGGCGGTGGTGGCCCTTGGGGCGGCGGTGGCGGCCCCCAGCGTGGTGGCGGCGGTAACAGCGGCGGTAACCCACCTGATTTCGAGGAAATCTTAAAACGCGGTCAGGACCATCTGAAGACTGTTTTGCCAGGCGATGGCGGCGGGCTTGGCTTTAAAGGCATTTTGTTTGCGATCCTTGTCGCTGTTCTGATCTGGATGGCAACCGGCCTTTATCGCGTTGAAGAAGGTTATGTCGGGGTTCCGATGGTGTTTGGTAAGGTGGTGGGGCAGACCGGTCCGGGCCTGAACTACAACTGGCCTTATCCGGTAGGCTCCGTTGAAACACCAAATGTACAAGGTGTTCGCGAAACCACTATTGGCCTGCAGCAATACCCAGGTCGCGGCTCTGTTAACACTCGGGATGTGCCTGAAGAAAGCCTGATGCTGACCGGGGACGAGAACATTGTTGATGTTGACTTCAAGGTTCAGTGGGTGATCCAGAATACACCAACTGGCGTTCAGGAATTCCTCTTCAATATTCAGAACCCACAGGGCACTGTTAAGGCCGTTGCGGAAAGTGCAATGCGCGAAGTGGTTGGCAGCTCTCAGATCGACTCGATCCTGACTGAAAGCCGTACGCCTATTCAGATTGCTGTGAAAGAACTGATGCAGAAAACTCTGGATGAGTACAAAGCTGGCATCCAGATCAGCAACGTTCAGATGCAGAAGGTCGACCCGCCTGCACAGGTTATCGAAGCGTTCCGTGATGTTCAGGCAGCTCGTGCTGACCAGGAACGTGTACAGAACGAAGCGCAAGCTTATGCGAACAAGATTGTTCCTGAAGCACGTGGTTCGGCTGCTCGTGTCTCTGAAAAAGCGCAGGGCTATCGTGATAAAACCATTGCAGAAGCTAATGGTCAGGCACAGCGTTTCACAAAGATTTACGAGGAATATGCGAAGTCCCCGGACGTTATTCGCCAGCGCCTCTACCTTGAGACCATGGAAGAAGTCTTGAGCAAGAATCCAAAAATTATCATTGACGGTAATAGTCAGCAGAATGGTGTCGTACCATATCTGCCGCTTGACCAGCTGAATAAACGTGCCGGAGGAAACAACTGATGAAAAGTGGTCTTCTTGGCATTGTAATTGCTATCGTAGCACTGGTTTTTTACTGGTCTACGTTCAGCCTGACACCAGCTCAGCAGGCACTCGTTCTGCAATTTGGTGAAGTGCGCGGTGTGCAGACAACACCGGGCCTGAAGTTCAAGGCACCATGGCAGACAGTTCTGATCATCGACAAGCGTATTCTTGATCTGAACATGCCGCCAATCGAGCCAATCCTTGCAGATAAAAAGCGTTTGCTCGTTGATGCGTTTGCACGCTATCGGATTTCTGATCCAGTGCGGTTCTATCAGTCCGTAAACAACATTCCTGCTGGTGCTTCCCGTCTGGCAACCTTCTTAGATTCCAGTTTGCGTGGCGTTCTTGGTAACGCGACACTGGAGCAGGTTGTTCGTGATGATCGTTCCAACCTGATGGAGCAGATCAGAGTGGATGTTGATAAGCGTGCTCAGGCAATCGGCATGGAAGTGATTGATGTGAAGATCCGTCGTGCGGACCTGCCAGAGGCAAACTCACAAGCTGTTTTCCGCCGGATGCAGACAGAGCGTCAGCGTGAAGCAACGGAAATCCGTGCGCAGGGTGAAGAACAGTCTCGCCGCATTAAGTCCCGTGCGGACCGTGATGCAACTGTGATTGTTGCGGAGGCCGAGCGTGATGCGGAAATCATCCGTGGTGACGGTGATGCAGCTGCCAACCAGATTTTTGCTGAAGCTTATGGCAAAGACCCTGCTTTCTTTGAGTTCTATCGTTCAATGCAGGCTTATCGCACCTCGATGGAGAATGGTGATACTTCACTGGTGCTTTCTCCAGACTCTGACTTCTTCCGCTATTTTAATGATCCAAGTGGAAAAGCAGGTGTTGTGGCGGGTTCTGCGCAGTAATGAATGATTTTGTCGTGGCTCTGGGGCTTGTCCTTGTCGTTGAGGGAGTGGTCTACGCTCTTGCCCCGGGCCATCTGAAAGAGTTCATGCGCAAAGCTCAGGAAGTACCTGACCAATCTCTCCGGATTGGCGGAGTTACTGCGATGGCACTAGGTGTTCTGATTGTATGGCTGGTCCGTTCCCTAAGCGGGTAGGTGCAGTTTTGCCAATGATACAACTGCGAGAAATCAGCCTGACGCTGCTTGCAAATAAATGTTAGTTTTGCCCGCGCTTTATTAACCAAGCGCGGGCATATTTGTTTCAAGATTGCATATGGGTGGCGCGTGTTTGCTCACCATGAAGTTTGAGGAGATGGCGTATGGCCGGTGTTTTACCTCGCCTTGAGTTGGGGCGATCAATCAAGGCTGTTGTTTTTGCAAGTGCTCTTGGAGTTGCAGCTCTTGCCAGCAGCTTTGATAGTGCTTTTGCACGCGGCCCTGAATCTCTTGCTGATCTTGCCGAGGAACTTGGCGATGCGGTGGTGAACATCTCGACGGCTCAAAAAGTGCAAGCCAAACGCTCTTTGCAGTTACCTGATGTGCCGGAAGGGTCTCCTTTTCAGGAGTTCTTTGAGGAGTTTTTCAACGGTCAGGAGCCTGAGGGAGATAGCCCTCAAAGGGTTCAGTCGCTCGGGTCTGGTTTCGTGATTGATGGCAAAGAAGGGATCATCGTTACAAACAACCATGTGATCGAAGGCGCAGATGAGATTACTGTCAACTTTAACGACGGGACTAAACTGTCTGCGGAGCTGCTTGGTTTTGATGAAAAGACCGATCTGGCGGTGTTGAAGGTTGAGCCAAAGAACTTGCTGGATTCTGTCAAATTCGGGAGTTCTGAAGTCCTGCGTGTTGGCGACTGGGTAATGGCGATTGGTAACCCGTTCGGCCTTGGTGGTACAGTGACTGCGGGTATCGTTTCCGCACGAAATCGCGATATTAATTCTGGTCCCTATGACAACTTTATCCAGACAGATGCCGCAATCAACCGGGGTAATTCTGGTGGTCCACTGTTCAACATGGATGGTGAGGTTGTTGGAATTAATACAGTTATTTTCTCACCATCCGGCGGATCTATTGGTATTGGTTTTGCCATTCCGGCTGAGACTGCAACCCGCGTGATTGCTCAGTTGCGTGAGTTTGGTGAAACCCGTCGGGGCTGGCTCGGGGTTCGCATTCAACATGTGAGTGATGAGATTGCTGAGAGCCTTGGCATGGACAGTGCTCGTGGGGCATTGATTGCTGGGGTTTCCGAGGATGGGCCAGCGAAGGAAGCTGGCATCATGCCGGGAGATGTGGTTCTTACGTTTGATGGGCGCGATGTTCCTGAAATGCGCGATCTCCCTCGTATGGTGGCAACAACAACGATTGGAAGTACTGTCCCTCTGACAGTTTTGCGTCGAGGTGAAGAGGTGCAGATTGAGGTTACTTTAGGCCGTCTTGATGAAGTTGCTGAAATCGAGCAGGTGGAGGAAAAGCAGGAATCTGTAAAGGACAAGAGTGATGAGACTGTCGTTCTTGGCTTGTCACTTGCAAAGATCGATGAGCCGCTTCGTGAACGTTTTACTCTTTCCGATGAGATTGAAGGCGTGGTGATAACGCGCGTTGCTGAAGGCAGTTCTGCCGAAGATAAGCGGGTACGCGCTGGCGATGTAATTGTCGAGGTAGCTCAGGAACCTGTTGCCACACCAAAAGATGTGATGGATATGGTGAAGGCGCTAAAGGCGGATAAAAGACGCTCTGCGCTATTGTTACTGTCTAATGGTGCTGGAGAGCTGCGCTTTGTGGCGGTGCGCATAGAAGAATAGCATTTAACTGCCGTTTCATAACTTCAGTCAAAAGGCCGCCTCAGTTGGTGGCCTTTTGTAGTTGTGTAATGCTGAGTGTCAGCTTGTGACAAACTCGTCGTAGCTGTAACCTTGCAAGTAGAGCAGAGCTGTCAGGTCACCGTGGTTGATCTTCGCACGGGCTTGTGCTGCAACTTTCGGCTTTGCGTGGAAGGCAACGCCAAGACCGGCGGCGCAAATCATGGCGAGGTCATTCGCACCATCACCAACTGCGATAGCATCTTCCAGAGCGATATTCATTTCCTCTGTGAGCTGGTTCAAGCGGTCAAGCTTGGCCTGCTTGCCGAGGATCGGTTCTGCAACTTCGCCAGAAAGTTTACTATCTTCTTCCAGGAGGGTGTTGGCCTTGTTCTCGTCGAATCCAATGAACTCTGCGATCTTTTGGGTAAAGGATGTGAAGCCGCCAGAGACCAGAGCAGCGTAGCCACCATTTACCTTCATGGTCTGGACAAGTTCCTTACCGCCGGGTGTAAGAGTGATGCGCGTCTCAATGGTTTTTGCGATGATGTCGGTATTAAGACCTTTCAGCAGAGCAACGCGCTCGCGCAATGCCGGTTCAAATTCAATCTCTCCACGCATAGCTCGTTCAGTGATCTCTGAAATCTTGTCCTTGAGGCCAAGTTCAGCTGCCAGTTCGTCGATGCACTCCTGCTGGATCATTGTCGAATCCATATCAGCGATCAGAAGCTTCTTTCTGCGACCATTCTGGGGTTGAATGAAAACGTCAACTGGTGCATCTGCAAGGATTGAGTATACAGAGCTTTCAAGCCCTTCTGGTTTCGCGCAATTGTCCACTCTCAGATCCGCAGCGACCTGGGCCTTGAGTTCTTTTATGAGTGGGGTGGCTGGCAGCAGGGCGCTGACCTTTTCAATGAGGTCTTGAGTGACAGCAGGTTTAGCTGGATTGGAAATGAGCGTGACAACAAACGACATAAGCAGTTCTCGAGGTATGCGAGTGAGTAGGTTTCATAAAAAGCCTGTTGCGGTGTTGATAGCCGGACCGACAGCCAGCGGCAAGACAGCTCTTTCCATTCAACTTGCAAAAGAGCTGGATGCCTGGGTTGTTAACGCAGATTCCATGCAAATCTATTCTGATCTGCACATTTTGAGTGCAAGGCCAAGTGCAGAAGAAGAATCACAAGCTCCGCATTATCTGTTTGGGCATGTGGCAAGCGAACAGCCTTATAGCGTGATGAACTGGTTGACTGAGCTTGAGGAGGTGTTGTGCAAGGCGCGTGACGAAGACCGGCCACTGGTTGTGGTTGGGGGAACAGGTCTTTACTTCAAGTCTGCGCTTGAAGGGCTTTCGTTGCTGCCAGAAATTCCTCAGGATGTACGTGAATACTGGCGGGCATATGCTCAAACGGCAACTTCTGAGGAACTTTATGGGATGCTGGAGGCGCGTGATGCTGTGATGGCTGAGCGTCTGCATCCTTCAGATACACAACGCATTGTGCGGGCACTGGAGGTTATGGAGGGTACCAGCAAATCACTTTCCCATTGGCAACATGAACGCAGCAAGCCTGTGCTGGATGAGTGTGAAGTGATGGGGGTCGTGCTTTCGCCTGACAGAAAAGTACTTCACGAACGTATTCATCGGCGTTTTGATTTGATGGTGGAGCATGGGGCTGTGAAAGAAGCCTGTACACTTTGGGAGAGGGGACTGGATCCCAAGTTACAGGTGATGAAGGCCATAGGTGTAAAGCAACTTGCAGAGGCCTCATTGGGGCTAACAAGCATGGAGTGGGCGATTGACAAGGCGAAGACTGAAACCCGCCGCTATGCTAAGCGTCAGTCAACGTTCTTCAGAGGACAGCTGGCCCACTGGTCAAACCTTGATCCACTTGATGCGACGGCAGTTGCAACGTTTGTCAATTCAGTCAGAAGTAAATTTGCAGAGTTCTGAGATAGAGGTCTGCTTGTATTAATTACTAGGCTCAGGACTCATAGCCAGAATATGACGGTTGCAGCGATGTAGATTGCGGATTTGAATATACTGGCACAGC
>CANMBS010000007.1 GCA_947496145.1 uncultured Pseudovibrio sp. | reverse complement strand
TCGTCTTAAGACGCGGGAGAGTAGGACGCCGCCGGGCATGAATAAATCACACTAAAACCTCTCAAAATACACAGAACTCCAAATCAATCAAAAGCCCCCGACGCATAAAGCCCGGGGGCTTTTGGCGTTCTGAACTCACTAACTCCCAAAAACCGTAACCCAGCAATCTGATTGGCTCAAAAACGGTTCCAAGGACTGACGGATAGCCCCTCTTTGGAAACTGTGCTCAGATGCTCTTGCCTTTGAGAGTTGGGACGCTTGTGTCTGAAGCGCGCTGCTGATCGGGTCTGTCCGGGCGTTGGTGTAAGGTACAGGCCTCGCCTCAACCTCAAGGCCATGTGCCGGCGGGCGGCCACTGGCTGGTGAGGTGAGAGTGAGATTAATGTCTGGTGTCCTGCCACTGGGCCGGGCAGGCGAGCGGGAAATGCATGAGGACGACCTGAGATTCGCGAGAGCTTGTCTATTCTCTCGCTTCAAAGGGCTATTTCGTGATTTTTATCAGTGTCTTATCGCCAAGGGCAAGAAACTCATTGTCGCATATGGGCCCTCATGAGAAAGATCATCGTCAATGCAAGAATGAGAGACAAATCCGCCGCAATGAGTTGATGATGCCCCATGGCTTTTCCGGATGTAAAGTGGCCATGTGATGTGCGTGTTTGCAGCGTGTCATCAAGGTCTCATAGCCAGCCATTGCCGGGGAGGGCCTTCCCGCAGATTTGCAGGAAATACTGGTGGATGTGCAGTACCTGCTGCCGTGATCCTGACCGGATAAACCGCCTTTGCGTTGCTGTATGCGTTGGTTTGAACGGTTTGCGTGAAAACTGCGCGGATATGGCGGCAGGCCGGATGAATCTGCGCAATAGGAAGACACAGTTCTTTGCTTCATAAAAAGGAGGCAGGGGGACAGATTTAACCCGTGGAAACCGCAGATAAACTTATCCCCGCCCACAGCCACAATTGAATTCCTCACACACATGTAACTTATCCCCCTCAGGAGAGCATTCAAAGCCCTTCGATTTTAGTTTGGGGCGTATCCGGCTGTCTTGAAGTCGTTCCAATATTTGGCAGCCTAGTAAAGGTCGCAAGTTTGGCCAATGGCGCAGAAGACAGAAGTGAAGGATCGGGCAACTGATCCGTCCCAGATGAGCTTTGCGCTTTGAAAAGGCCAGCTCAATTGGGGGCAGATCAGGCGAGTATGGCGGCAGACAGAGGAACCAGCAACTATGTACCCTCAGGCTGCCGCAGCCTGTGCATTGTAACGGGTGGCGAGGTTGTCAGGGACGACCACCGTACCGGAAGTGAGGTCCGGTATCAGGACTTCCCGGATACAGGTTCCCAAAACGGCCCCATTCATTGCTCCCTTGATCACCCAGAGAGCAATCAACGCATCTGTGCTTAAGCCTGCGATCTGGGTCTGGGTTTGCCAGCTTCCAAATGAGCGTCCATCACAAGTCGCTCACCTTGAGCAGAGCACCTCCGTGTAGGTGTATGTTTTGCTTTGACAGCCGTTGCATCAATGAAGACAATGCGCTCAGGAGCAGCCCTGATCACCGGGACACGGTGCCCGATCCACTCCCGGCGGCACTGCTTTGCTGTGCTGCGCCGACGTTCGGCGGTAACCCGCGATTTTTTGCGTAAAGCCAAGGCGCTTCAAGAGCACAGCAATGGTCGAATGACGCGCGCTGACGCCATGGGCACACGCCAGCGCGTCTTGAAGCTCAAACAATGTAATATCCGGGCCTCGCTCCACCAACTCTTTGAAAAAGACCACACAGGCAGCTAGCTTACCCGTTCCGCGTGGGTGCCCCGAGGGCGCGACCGGCGCAGAACCGCACTCGCGGATCTGGCAGGCCAAACGGCCCCCGGTTGCTGCTGATACCTGAAGGCGGCGCGCTGCCTCACCGCCAGATAAGCCCTTCTTAATCAGCGGGGCAAAACGGTCTCGCAGATCTATAGAGGGGGGCTGGTATGTTGTAGTCCTCCCAAAATTTGTGAGCCACAAATCAGTTGCTTTGAGCATCCTGTCGTTTCAAATTTTCAAAGAACCGCTTTAGAGATTGTGCAGGGGATGCCTGAAAAGGAACCGACTAAAGCAGTTCGCGTTTAAGCTGAAACGCTTGATCTGCTTTAGCTTATGTTTTTGCGTATCTTTATCTGAAAACCGATGTCCACTTTTCAGAGATACGCTTTAAGCACTTATGGGCGTGTCAGGGCACTGTGCTGAATGCGGGTGCATGCTCCTGATAGGGCTCAGAGGTAGATTGCTGTGTTCGTGCTATATCTTTAGCAGTCTCGCTGGTACCTCTGGCGATGAGCGTTCACTGAAACACCAGTGGAGCGGGAGGGGCATGCGGGGAGGTTCTGTCTGAGGCTGTGTGTGTCAGCACCAGAACGGAGACTGTGGTGCCGACGCGCAGGAGGATGTTTGGGGGGAAGTCTGTGATCCTGACGCGGACGGGGATGCGTTGGGCGAGGCGGATCCATTCGAAGGTGGGGCTGATATTGGGCAGCAGGTCAGAGCCGGTGCTGCCGTCGGACTGGGAGATCCCCCAGCCTATGCTTTCCACTTCGCCGTGGACCACCTGATCGGGATAGGCCATCAGGGTCATGATCACTTTATCGCCCTTGCTGATCCTGCTGATCTTTGTTTCCGGAAAGTAGGCATCAATCCAGAAGCTTGAGGAATCCACAAGGGCAAGGGCGGGCTGGTTTTCTACGGTCTGACTGCCCAGACGCAGGTTGAGGTTGGTGATATAGCCGGAGACGGGAGCTGCGACCTGTGTGAAACCCAAATCCAGCTCTGCGGTGCGCAGTGCCGCCATGGCAGAGCGGAGCTGCGCATTGTCTTTGCCCTTAGCACCTAAACTTGCCACGACCTTAGCAAGGCTCGCCTGCGCCTCGACCAAAGCGGCTTCGGCCTGTGCCAGACCGGATTGGGCCTGCTCGGTATCAGCCAGTGCAACGATGTAGCTTTTTTCAATCTGATCATAGGTACGCTGGGTGACATAACCGTCTTTTAAAAGCTTGGCGTTTCTGTCCAGATTGCCCTTGATGTTTTTCAGGGTGGCAATGGAGGAGCGGAGTTCTGAACTGGCCTGTTCTACGTTGGAGCGATACTGGGCGACGTTAGCCTCTGCTGCTTCGCGTTCTTTTTCCAGTGCATTGAGCTGATCGACGGTCTGGTCGAGATCTGCTTTCTTCTGAGCATAGGTGGCCTGAAACGTCCTTGGATCAATGACGAAGAGCAGCTCGCCTGCCTCAATCTTCTGGTTGTCTACAATGGGCAGTTCCACAATGGGACCGGAGACGCGGGTGGCGATCTGAATGATATTGGCGCGGACCTGCCCGTCGCGGGTCCATGGGTTTTGCAGGTATTGGTAATACTTGAAGGCGAAGGCGAGAACAGCCACGCCGATAATTGTGCCGGTGATTGCAAGTTTATGGATGGGTTTGAGTGCTTTCATATCGGAATAACCCAGCTCCCAAGAATAACGGTGTAGATGACGGAGAGAGCAACGAAGACGCCGGGGGGATAAAGCAGAAATCTGGAGAGCCGATATCTGTTCATCAACCGGGCAGTGAGCCAGCTGAGAAGCAGGCCAAGGGCAGCTGCAACCAGAAAGGGAGGGAAGTACACTGTGCCGATGGCCCATTCGGCTGGAAAACCATTCATCAGCGCTCCTCCTTTAAAACCGGGCTTCTTGCAGTTGAGGCCAGTCCATCCTTTGAGATTGGTCCTCATAGTCCTCTAATGCCCGACAAACACTGCGAATACCTCCAAGAATGCGATAGATATTTAATCGTTCGTCCAGATCGATGCCGTCTTTGCCGCGCTCTTCGAGCACTTTGGCGATGGTGGATTCCATCTCCGGCATGGTGAGTGCACACTGCCTGACGGCTTCTCCGATGGTTGCGCCTGTCGGATCTTTGACCAGTTCTGCAAAGTCCGCTTTCAGCTGAGCGCTCCAACCGTGAATGTCTTGTCTGAGCGCTTCATAGAGCTGTGAGGTCCGGGCAAATTTGAGTTCGTTGATGAGCACGGACAAGCGGATGGAGAGTGCTTCCAGAATGATCACTGTTCTGAGCAACTGGTGTTTGTTGAGCCCGGGGGAGATGCCTGCAATCCAGCCGGACATCTTATGTGGAATGCTCTCAACCTCATTGAGGTGATGACGCCGGATGTACTGGCGCAGTATTGAGGGCTCTGTGTGGGGCTCGCTTTGGTGCTCTGTCAGGAGGAAGCTGGTGCTGGCAAAGAAGCGGCGCAGCAGGTTGAGGTACTGCACCTCAGGGCGCAGATTGAACGTGAAGATGGAAATACTGGCATAAATGGCGATGACTATGAGGAAGACCAGAAACTGATCTGCCACGAATGTGAAGCTGTAGCTTTGGTGGTTGCTGATGTTTGTCATCATCACAAAATTCGCCAGACCGAACATTCTGCCCAGAACGGCTTGGGGGGAATGGAAGAGGTAGGCGATGGAAAAGACTGAGATGAAGATTATCGCGCCCAGTGACCAGAAGCTGTGTAAATGGGGCATGATGAGCAGGTAGATAAAGGCTCCGAAGGTGGAGGACACCAAACCGGGGATGAGGATAGCAGTTGGCTTGAGGTAGGGGTTGCTGGACAAGGTAACGCTGTAAACACCCGCCAGAATGACCAGCACCGTTCCTGCGGGTAGGTTGGGGAAATAGATGTAGGAGAGATAGGCTGCCCACAAACACAGGAAGGCGCGTGAAGCACCTTTCAGCTGCCCCATGTTGATCACATCTGGCTGAGTGCTTTCCTTGACGTGAAAGTCCAGCTGACTGCTGGTGGTTTTGCTGAAGATGACCGTATTGACTTCGTGAAGCTGATAAGTGATGTGCTCGATCTCATCCAACTCGTGAATGTAAAGGGATAGAGCAGCTTTCTGGAAGTATTGCAGGCCGGATATGTTGATCTCTTTGAGGTGGAAATCCCTGAAGAGTGGCTCTGGTTTGATGTTTTTTCCTTCAGCGAGCGCTGTGATGGTTTTGAGACGTTTGGTGATTTCTGCCTCATATCTGGAAAGCCATGGGATACGGGTCTCCAGCTCAAGATCGTCGACTTCGTTGAAGCTTTGTCGCCAGACTTCCAGTGCGCGCTCATACCGGGTCCATAGCCTGCCTGTGTCTTTCCATTGCTTGCTGACCTCCCAGACTTCATAGCTTTCCAGTTCCGCGATATTTGAGAGGTCTGCAAATCTGGCCTGTAAGGCAGAAAACTCGCCTTGCTGTTGCAGGTACTTGTGCGGGGTGCTGGCGAACTCGCGGGCCATTGTGCTCTGAAAGAGCGCAAGCCCGCTCTGTGTCAGGTTCTTTGAAGTTTTGATAAGGGTCTTAGCTGAGGTTCTGGGCCACAGGATCACTGAGATTATGCTATAGGTGAGCACGCCCAGAGCGGTTTCCTGAATGCGCAGAACTGCGGTGTAAAATGCGGGCTGGTCGCTGGCGGCGGCATCAATGGCAACGATGATGGTGACGAAAGCAGCAACGTTCCAGAAGTATGGATTGCGTCTGGACTTCATCATGTAGGTGCAGAAAAACACATAACTGGAGAGGGCGATCATGAACATCCAGCGTTGCTGAGGAAACAGTGAAAGCAAGGTGAGGGCCATGATTGCGGCAAGCAATGTGCCGCCGAGGCGTTGCAAACCTTTGTGAAAAGACTGGCCCGAAGTTTCCAGCGAGATGAAAGCAACAGCAAGGCCAGCCCAGTAAGGACGGTCCCAATCCATATAAAGTGCAATGGCGTAGGCAATCACCATGGCCAGCGCAACTTTTACCGCATCCTTTGCTCTGTCACTGAGAGGCATTCCTCGTACCTGAGTTCCGTTGTTCGCGTTTGCGGGCGGTCTGATCAGGATAGGGGGAAGGCGTATGGGAGAGGTTTTGGTTTTCCTTTCAATTCGCTGCGTTGTTTCATCATTCCTGAGCTGTCAGTTTTAAAGAGGGTGCTTTCGAAACTCTTTGCTTTTGGTGGTTACAACTGGTGTGCAGATTTGCGGACTGGAGGCTTGTGATGACTTTGCTTGACCATAATGTGCAGGAGCTTGAAGAGTGGCGAGGCGGGGTGATGACCCGGATGCGGGTTTCAGCGGTCAACGGGTCTCGTCAGCTTTGCATTTTTGATCAGTGGTGCGAGCCGGGAAGCGGGGCACCGCTGCATTTACATGCGGTAGAAGAATTGCTGGAGGTGATTGATGGCACTGCGGAGATCACTTGCCAGGGGGTAACACATGTTGCCACAGCCAATCAGAGTGTTTTGATCCCTGCCGGATGTATGCATGCATTTCAAAATGTGGGTGAAGGCAAGCTGCATGTGCGGGCAACATTGGCTGCTCCGATTTTTGAGGCCAGCTATGAAAACAGCAGGGAGATTTCCCGGCGCTGGGTGCCTGACGGGAAATTGTGATCCCTGACCGGGGCCGGATCGACGTTCTGGCGGCAAGTTCAATAGATTTAGCTGCAATTCTCCTTTAGCTTGCCGGGGCCGTAAGTGAGATGCAGGATGCCGGGAGGTTTTTACCTGTTTGCTCACGCCTAAAGAATATCCAGGAAGCGGGGAACAGGATGTTTGCCAAAGAACACATCAAGTATGAGCCTGTAGATTTGCCGGACCGTATGGACCTGAGCGATGAGCAGATGCTTGAGGCTGTGAAAGCTATTTATGACAGGATGAAACGCCGGCATACGGTGCGGGATTTTTCTGATCGTCCTGTTGCCCGCGAGGTGATTGAGGAATGCATTCGTACTGCCGGGACAGCGCCGTCTGGGGCGAACCATCAGCCATGGCACTTTGTGGCGATTTCTCAGGCTGAGTTCAAGAAGCGTATTCGGGAAGCCGCCGAGGAAGAGGAGCGGCGGTTTTATGATGGCGGGGCGGGTGATGAGTGGATCAAAGCGCTTGAGCCGATTGGGACCAATGAGCATAAACCGCATCTGGAGGAAGCGCCGTGGCTGATTGTGGTGTTTGCGCAGCGCTGGGGGCAGTTTGAAGATGGAACGCGCTACAAGAACTATTATGTTCCGGAGAGTACTGGAATTGCCTGCGGCTTTTTATTGACCGCGCTGCATCATGCGGGACTGGTTTGTCTGACACACACACCAAACCCGATGAAGTTTTTAAATGGTATGCTGGAGCGGTCTGACTCGGAAAAGCCAATCATGATTGTGGCTGTGGGTCATCCTGCGGACAATGCGAAGGTGCCTTCTGTGGCGAAGCTGAAGAAACCGCTCTGTGAGATTTTGACGGTAGCTGATTAGAGTTTCAGGTTTCTCAGGCGCAGGGAGTTCATGACAACGCAGAAGGATGAGAGGCTCATGGCCAGTGCAGCGATCATGGGGGACAGCAGGGCTCCGGTGAAAGGGTAGAGAATGCCTGCTGCGATGGGAACGCCTGCGGAGTTGTAGACAAAAGCCAGAAAGAGGTTCTGGCGGATGTTGCGCAGGGAGCCGATTGCAAGACGGCGGGCGCGAACAATTCCGGTGAGATCACCATTGAGCAGGGTGATGCCTGCGCTTTCTACTGCAACGTCTGCACCTGTGCCCATGGCGAGGCCAACATCGGCGGCGGCGAGGGCCGGGGCGTCATTGACGCCGTCGCCTGCCATGGCGATGATGGTTCCAGTGGAGTGGAGCTGGTCTATGAGGGTTTTCTTGTCCTCTGGCAGGGCTTCTGCCTTGAACTCATCAATACCCACAGTACTGGCGACTGCTTTGGCGGTTAAAGCATTATCACCTGTTGCCATGATGATCTTGATGCCTTGCTCATGGAGCTGCCTGATGGCTTCGCCCGCGTTTTCCTTGACGGGGTCTGAAATGGCGATGAGACCGAGGACCCTGTGTTCACTGGAAACATAGATGCAGGTGTTGCCTCGGGTGCTGAGGTCCTGATGCTTTTGCTTCATGTCCTCGGAGATCTCGTCTGATAATGCGAAGATTGCCGGGTTGCCAATGGCGTATACTTTTCCATCCACTGCGGCGCTGACGCCTTTGCCGGTGTGAGCGTGGAAGTCTTCGGCATCGGCTAAAGACATGTTCTGCGCCTTGGCAGCGTTGACGATGGCTTCTGCCAGAGGGTGCTCGGAGCCCTTTTCTATGGAGGCGGCGATGTGCAGGAGCTGGGCCTCGGCGTAGTCCTGCGTGAAAGACAGGATAGAGGTAAGCGTGGGTTTGCCCTCTGTGATGGTGCCGGTTTTGTCGACGATGAGGGTATCTACTTTGGACATGAGTTCCAGTGCGGTGGCGTCTTTGATGAGCACACCTGCCTGAGCGCCTCTGCCGCTGGCTGTCATGATGGACATGGGCGTTGCCAGTCCCAGAGCGCAGGGACAGGCGATGATGAGTACGGAAACGGCGACGATTATGGCATAGGTTAAAGAAGGGGCGGGGCCAATGATAAGCCAGATAAAAAATGAGAGAACGGAAACGCTTACCACAGCGGGTACAAAATAGGCTGATACCTTGTCGGCCATGCCCTGAATGGGCGCGCGGGAACGTTGTGCAGAGGAAACCATGGCGACAATTTTTGCGAGCATGGTATCTGCGCCGACATTGGTTGCCTCAATAATCAAAGTGCCGTTTTTGTTTAGGGTTCCGCCTGTGACGGTGTCTCCGATGTTTTTCTCCAGCGCGATGGGTTCACCAGTGATCATGCTTTCATCCACGTAGGATTGCCCGTCCACTACGCTGGAATCGACGGGAACAGCCTCTCCGGGGCGGATGCGCAGGCGGTCGCCTGTCATGATGTTTTCCAGTGGGGCATCGTACTCGGAGCCATCTGGCAGAACGCGGCGGGCAGTTTTGGGGGCAAGGTCCAGCAAGGCGCGGATGGCATCACCTGTGCGCTCTCTTGCTCGTAGCTCAAGCACCTGCCCCATGAAGACCAGTGCCAGAATAACAGCAGCAGCCTCATAATAAACCGGCGGATGGCCTGTTTCAGCTTTGATGCTGGCGGGAAACAGGTTCGGCAGGAAGGTTGCGACTATTGAGTAAAGATAGGCGGCACCTACGCCGAGCGTGATGAGCGTCCACATGTTGAGGTTCCATGTGGTGATGGATTTGATACCTCGCTTAAACAGAGGAACGCCAGCCCATAAAACCACAGGTGTTGCCAGAACAAACTCAAGGTAGATTGCCTCTGGTTCTCCAATCCACTGGCGGAAGGGGAGGCCAACCAATGGCCCCATGGCAATGGCAAGGAGTGGAATGGACAGAACCGCGCTTATCCAGAACCGGCGGGTGAAATCGACAAGTTCGTGGCTGGGCTCGTCATTTGTGCCGACAGTCATCGGCTCCAGCGCCATGCCGCAGATTGGGCATTCACCGGGACCTTTCTGCACGATTTCCGGGTGCATGGGGCAGGTGTAGTCTGTGTCCTGTGCCTTCGTTTCCTGTTGCTTGCTGCTGTTTCCAGAGGTGTAGAAATAGGGATCAGCCTGAAACTTATGGGAGCACTTTTCTGAGCAGAAGTAGAATGACTTTCCAGAGAAACTGGTGGAGGGAGTTTGGGCGGTCACGTTGACCTGCATTCCGCAAACCGGGTCTTGCTCAGTTGCTGGCGGAGTACTGTCCGGCTGTGTGTCTGATGCCTCGTCCATGGGTCAAAAGGCTCCCTTATCCAACAAGCTTGTATGTTGCTGTCAGATCATAAACCTTTACGATTCCCTCTGGATTAATGAGTGGGTCGAACTGGCTATATCCCTAGGCAATGCTTAATGGATTACCGGGTATTTGCCTGATTGGTGTGCCTCAGGCATGGTCGTGTGGTGTTGCCAACTTTAAATGCGGTTCGATGATACTTGCGAATTTGCGAATGATTTTTTCGACATAGGCCGGATCACTATGAAACTCCTGCTGGAAGATCATACCGCGAATGAATGAGCGCCAGATGATCAGGAGCAGGGTCATATCCTCTGTCTCTTGTGCGCTCAGACCGGGTGGAAGGAAGAACTGGTTAAGCTCATGGTTCCAGGCTTCCAGCGTGGTGGAGATGCGCTGTGCCAGCGCTTTATCTGTGCGCGTTGCCATGAGGATTTCTGAGAAGGCGCGGCCTTCAGGTGTGTCGATCTTGTTGTTCCAGTAAGCTACAAGAGCATCCGGCAGACTGCCGCTCTCGGATTTGGTGATCTGCGCAAATGGGAACGAGCTTGTACTTTGCTGCTGATAATGGCGCAAAATACGGGAAAGCAGGAAATCAACCGTGCCAATGACAAGGTCTTCTTTAGAAGGGAAATGGTGCATGAGCGCACCGCGGCTCACATCCACCCCTTCAAGGACCCGGTTGATAGAGGTTTCTGCATAGCCCAATCGATCAAGGCAGTCGATGGTTGACTTAATGAGCGCCTTTCGTGTGTTTTCGCCGCGCTGCTTCTTCTTGTCTAACTTGCTTACCATCATCAATCTTAGCCTTAAGAAGGGGGATGCCCTGAACTACTTGACCTATTGGTAACTACTATATACCGTACGTTTGGTATGTAAAAGAGTTTTCCGTCGATATGTCAGTGAAAAACGTTGAAAATCATGGCTCTAAGCGAGGTCGGGGTCCTATCCGTATTGGTGGAGCCTGTGGCTTTTGGGGAGATTCCAATGCTTCCACGGGCCAGCTTTTGCGAGGTGGCGGGCTTGATTACATTACCTATGACTATCTGGCGGAGATCACGCTTTCGATCATGGCACGGGCGCGGCAGAAGTCTGCTGAGCTGGGGTATGCGACAGATTTTGTGGAGCAGGTGCTTGGGCTGAATCTGAAGGCTATTGCAGCGTCCGGGACCAAAATTCTGAGTAATGCTGGTGGGATAAACCCGGAAAGCTGCGCAGCAAAAATTCGGGCGATGGTGGCAGCTCAGGGGGTGGATCTGAAAGTTGCGGTTGTGACGGGAGATGATCTGATTGCACAGGCTTCTGCGTTTGAGGCTGCGGGTGTTACGGAGATGTTTTCCGGTGAGGCTTTCCCCAAAGCGCAGAAGGTTGCCTCCATTAATGCTTATCTGGGAGCGCAGCCTGTTGTAGCCGCCTTAAACGCGGGTGCGGACATCGTCATCACCGGGCGGTGTGCAGATAGTGCGCTGACACTTGCAGCTTGTATGCATGGGTTTGGCTGGGAATGGGATGATTATGACCGCCTTGCTGCCGGAAGTCTTGTTGGGCATTTGCTTGAGTGCGGAACACAGGTCACAGGGGGAAATTTCACTGACTGGCGGGATGTGCCTGATGTGAAGAAGATCGGCTATCCGATCGCGACGGTTTATGAGGAGGGCAGTTGCGATCTGAGCAAACCTGCGGGAAGTGGCGGGCTGATTAGTGTGGGCACGGTTGCCGAACAGCTTGTCTATGAGATTGGTGATCCGCAAAGTTATCTGCTTCCTGATGTAACCTGCGACTTTTCTGAGGTGAGGGTGGAGCAAAAGGAGGCTGACTGTGTGCATGTTTCTGGTGCCAGAGGGAGAGTCGCACCTGAAAGCCTTAAGGTGTCTGCAACCTGGGCGGATGGTTTTCGCATTGGTTTGATGGTGCCTTACATTGGGTTTGAAGCCGGTGAAAAAGCGCAGATGCTGGCAGACCTTGCAGTGTCGCGTGCTGAGAGCGTGCTGAAGAAACTGGGTGCTCCGGGCTATCAGGAGGTTTCTATTGAGATCGTGGGGGCAGGGTCTCAGATAGGAGCGCAGCCCGGTAGCCATGATGCCTATGAAGAAGTTGCGCTGAAGATTGCAGCGCGCCATGCAGATCAGCGTGCGGCTGGTTTTCTGCTTCGGGAGTTGACGGGATTGGGGCTTTCTGTGGCTCCGGGGATGACCACGTTTAATGGCGGACGGCCTAAGCCATCCCCTGTTGTGCGGTTGTTTTCATTTCTTGTGGGGCAGTCTGATGTGTCCGTTCATGTCTCGCTGGAGGGGCAGGCGATTGCGTTTGAGCGTGAAGCTGGTTCTGCGTCGTCTGTTGAGGTGGAGAGGGCAGATATCCCAAGTGCGGCTTCATCAGGCGAAGGCATGGTCGAAGTTCCATTGATTAAGCTGGCTTATGCTCGCAGTGGTGACAAAGGCGATAAAGCAAATATCGGTGTGATTGCCCGCAAGCCGGAGTGGTTGCCATGGATTGCGGCCACGCTGAGTGAGGCGGTTGTTGCTCAGGCGTTTGAGCAATTTAATCCGGGAGGGGTGAAGCGGTTTTATCTGCCGGGATGTCATGCGTTGAATTTCCTGATTGATGATGTGCTTGGTGGTGGTGGCATCGCCAGTTTGCGGCTGGACCCGCAGGCAAAGGCGTATAGTCAGATATTGCTGAGGCAGGGTGTGTCCGTTCCGCAGTCTATCGCACAGGAGGTTATGCAATGAGTGAGAGTATAACCAGCTCAGCTGTGCTTACTGAGAGGTATGAGGGGTGGCTGACGATTACGCTCAACCAGCCGGAGAAGCGGAACCCGCTTACAGGTGAGGTGATTGCTGTGATCTCTGCTGCTTTATGCGATGTGCGCGATGATCGCAGTGTGCGAGGCATAACCTTTGCCGGTGCAGGCGGGGTGTTCTGTGCAGGCGGGGATTTGAAGGCCTTTCAGCAAATCATGGCTGGTGGAGACGAGGCGGAAACTATCGCTCATCAGGTCAGCATGGAAGCGGCGGAGTTTTTTGCTCTGATTGCCAGCCAGCCGCAGGTCACCATTG
This sequence comes from uncultured Pseudovibrio sp., assembly GCA_947496145.1. Lineage (GTDB taxonomy): Bacteria > Pseudomonadota > Alphaproteobacteria > Rhizobiales > Stappiaceae > Pseudovibrio. Next base: position 176,297 of record CANMBS010000007.1, on the reverse strand, counting down.
CTCTGGTGGATGGGGCAGCTATGGCGGGTGGTCTTGGCATGGCCTGCGCCTGTGACTTTGTGGTTGCCACTGAGACTGCCAAATTTGCTTTTACCGAGACGCGGATTGGTCTGCCACCTGCACAGATTGCACAGTATGTGGTGAAGCGTCTTGGCTATCAAAAAGCGAAGAATCTGCTGGTGCTGGGGCGCAAAATGACTGGCAGTGAGGCGTTTGCTGGGGGGCTGGTGGATGTTGTCGTTGCAGGCTCTGATGGGTTGAAGGGAGCAGAAGCGGAAATAAAACAGCAGGTTATGGCTTGTGCTCCCGGTGCAGTTGCCGCCACAAAAAAGGTGGTTGAGGAAACGCACTTTCTTGCTCAAGATGACTTGCGCGTAAGTGCTGCGGCATCTTTTGCAAAAGCCATCGCTGGCGACGAAGGACAGGAGGGAGTGAAGTCGTTTTTGCAAAAACGAAAACCTGCCTGGGCCTTGTAACCCACTGCCCCCGAAAATTAGGGGTATGCGTCACCTGAGGAACAGATGTTCGAATGCGATGAAGGAAGAAAAAATGCAAAGCAGGCTCATTAGTGAATGAGCTGACCAGAATGCCGAAGTCTATCGCCTAAGAAAAAAGATAGTGCTGGAGTTCAGCGGGGAGGCTGAACCGGCACTTCAAGGGAGGGAACATGAGTACACAGTACGCACTGCCAATTGAAATGCTGCAAAAATGGGCCACCGAGAAACCAGATTTGATTTATCTGAAGCAGCCGGTGAACAGGCAGATCATAACGTTCACATGGGCTGAAGCTTATGATGTTGTAAGGCGCATGGCGACGGCGCTTCAGGCAATGGGTTTTGAAAAAGGCGACCGGATCGGCATTCTTGCCAAGAACTGTGCGGAGTGGTTTCTGGCTGACTTTGCCATTCAGGCTGCCGGATTTATTGCGACGCCAATTTATTACACCGCTTCTGCAGAGACTATTCGCTACATCACTGATCATGCTGATATTAAAGCTGTGTTCATGGGCAAGCTGGACGAGTTTGCGCCGAGTGAGCAGGGTATTCCTGAAGGTGTGGTCAAGATTGCGCTGCCTTATGACACCATAAAGTGTGAGCGCAGCTGGACGGAGCTTTTAGAAACACATGAGGCTTTACCTGAGGATCAGATTGCCAAACCTGATCTGGATGAGCTGTTTTCGATTGTTTACACCTCTGGTTCGACGGGAAATCCTAAGGGGGTGGAGATCACCTGGCGCAATATTGCCTATGGGGCGTGGGCACCAACCCATTCTCTTGAGCTGGCTCAGGAAGAACGCCTGATCTCTTATTTGCCGCTGGCGCATATTACCGAACGTGCGCTGATTGAGCATGTGAGTGTGTATGCCGGGATTCAGGTGAGTTTTGTTGAATCGCTGGAAACCTTCCCTGAGGATTTGCGAAATGCAAACGCGACCATGTTTGTTTCAGTACCGCGTCTCTGGATGAAGTTTCAGGCGGGCATTCTTGCCAAGGTGCCACAGGAGAAGCTGGACAGGATTTTGAAAATTCCGGTCCTGAGCTGGTATGTGAAACGCAAAATCCGCAAGCAGCTTGGACTGTCACATGCGAAGATCGTCGGGAGTGGTTCAGCGCCGATCTCCAAGGCTGTGCTGGAATGGTACGCAAAGCTTGGAATTCATATCACCGAAGGGTGGGGCATGACAGAAACGGCTGGCTTGTGTTCCTGCAATTTCCCGTTCCGAAAGGACAAAATAGGCACCATCGGGACTTTGCTTGAGGGGCTGGAGTTTAAAGTTACTGATGAAGGTGAGCTTCTCATTCGCGGGGATGGGGTTGCTAAGAAGTATTATAAAGACCCAGAACTGACTGCCGAAACAATCGACGAAGATGGCTGGCTGCATACGGGAGACAAGGCAGAACAAGATGCAGACGGATTCTTACGTATAACGGGCCGGGTGAAGGAAATCTTCAAATCGTCGAAGGGCAAGTACATCGCTCCGGTGCCGATTGAGGCCATGTTGTTTGATAATACTTATGTGGAGCAGGCCTGCGTGATGGGGTCTGATCTGGCGCAGCCTGCTGCGGTTGTTTTTCTTTCAACGGAGACCACAGACGGACTGTCGCGTGAGGATGTACGGGCCAGTCTTGAACAGACTTATGAGGCCATTAACAGTGAGCTTGAATCTCACCAGAGGCTTAGCTCCATTGTGGTGGCTGACGATATGTGGACCATCGAAAATGGTTATCTCACACCAACCATGAAGATCAGGCGTGCACGTCTTGAGGACCGCTATGCAGCGGTCGTGAGCAATATGCCGAAGCGTTCTGTTGTCTGGGAAGATGAATGCGTTGCTGCGAATGAGGCGACGGCGTGAAAAGGTGAAAACAATCCGGGGTGAGATGTCATCCCGGACTGAGGCTTGAGGCAATCGCCTCTGTTGGACTAAGCCGCGCAAGTGGCAGGGAGACTTTTGGAATGAGCAATGAACCGTCCCGTTACGCATCAGTTTTGCGAGATGGGTTGTTTGATGGGCAGACTGTGATTGTGACTGGGGGAGGCAGTGGCATTGGTCGCTGCATCGCCCACGAACTTGCTGCGCTGGGTGCCCATACCGTTCTCCTTGGCCGCAAGCAGGCAAAGCTGGATGCGGTGGCTGATGAAATCCGTGAGGATGGGGGAGACGTTTCCGTCCATTCACTGGATATCCGCAGGGAAGAGGCTGTCGCGGAGACTGTTTCAAAAATCGTTTCAGAGCGCGGTGTGATCCATGGTCTGGTGAACAACGCGGGCGGACAGTACCCAAGTCCGGCAGCATCGATCAAAAAGAAGGGCTTTGATGCGGTTGTTGAGACCAACGTAACCGGCGGTTTTTTGATGGCGCGTGAGGTTTACAACCAAGGTATGCGCAAAAGTAAAGGCGGTGCCATCGTTAATATCGTTGCGGATATGTGGCGCGGTATGCCGGGTATGGCGCACTCTGGTGTGGCGCGGGCTGGCATGCAGAACCTGACCATGACACTGGCTGTTGAATGGGCGGAAGCGGGTGTGCGCGTGAATGCTGTGGCGCCGGGCTGGATCGCATCCTCCGGTTTTGACACCTACGATGAGAGCTTCATCAAGCACATGTTTGCGCGGATGTCGGAGAACAATCTGGCGCGCCGTCTGGGGACTGAGGCAGAGGTGGCGTCGCTGGTGAATTTCCTGCTGTCTCCTGGGGCTGCGTTTATCACTGGCCAATGCATCGGCGTGGATGGTGGTGCGCCGCTCTGGACCAACCTGATGCCGGTTGGCGACAATGCGAACATGAAGGAATATCAGGGCTTTCATCGCTATGAGAAACCGAAGGCCCTTCAAACTTGGGAGAAAGACAAATGCCCAAGTTAACCTCTTCAGTTGATCGCGGCAGCGCTGCGTTTTCGCAGAACAAGGCCTTCATGGAAGCTCTGATTGAGGAGTTTCGTGGGTATGAGGCTAAGGTTCGGGAGAACTCGGAGAGCAAGCGGGCTAAGTTTGAGAAGCGCGGGCAGTTGTTGCCACGGGATCGGGTGAGCTTGCTGCTGGACCGTGGTTCATCATTCATGGAAATCTCCACGCTTGCAGGCCTGAAGATGCATGATGATGACGGCAAGAAGAATGCCGCTGGTGGTGGCTCTATTGCTGGCATTGGTTATGTGGCTGGGAAGCGGTGTCTTGTGGTGGCGACGGACTCTGCCATCAAGGGTGGTTCTGTTTCGCCCATGGGTTTGAAGAAGACGCTTCGCCTTCAGGAGATCGCCAGAAAGCAGAAGCTGCCGATTGTTGCGCTGACGGAAAGTGCCGGCGCTAACCTTATGTACCAGTCTGAGCTGTTTGTTGAAGGCGGTCGGGCGTTTGCCAATCAGGCGCGTTTGTCTGCTGCAGGCATTCCGCAGGTGACAGTGGTGCACGGGTCTTCGACCGCTGGTGGTGCTTATATGCCGGGACTGTCAGACTACACTGTTGTGGTGCGCGGCAAGACGAAGATCTTTCTGGCAGGTCCCCCGCTGCTGAAAGCGGCAACGGGTGAGATTGCCTCGGACGAAGAACTGGGTGGTGCGGAGCTGCATTACAACACCGCTGGCACAGCGGAATATATGGCTGAGGATGATGCGCACGGTGTTGAGACTGCGCGTGAGATTGTTGACCATTTGCCGTGGGATGCACCGTTAGAGGCGGAAGGCGGCAAACAGCCGTTTTATGATGCTGAGGATCTGCTTGGCATTGTGCCAGAGGATACCAAGAAACCCTACGATGTGCGGGAGATTATCGCGCGAGTTACGGATGGCTCCGACTTCCTTGACTTCAAGAAGGAGTTTGGCGGTTCCACTGTTTGTGGTCATGCCCGCATCGACGGGCAGGCTGTGGGTATTCTGGGCAACAATGGCCCGATTGATCCGCAAGGTGCGGTGAAGGCAGCGCAGTTCATTCAGCTGTGCTGTCAGAGTAATACACCGCTGCTGTTCCTGATGAATACCACTGGCTATCTGGTGGGCCGGGATGCGGAAACGGGCGGGATCGTCAAGCATGGCTCCAAGATGATCCAGGCGGTTGCCAATGCCACAGTTCCTAAGGTGACCATCGTTGTTGGTGGCGCGTGGGGAGCTGGTAACTACGGCATGTGTGGCCGTGGGTTTGATCCGGACTTTATCTTCTCGTGGCCCTCCGCCAAAGTTGGTGTGATGGGGCCGGAGCAGGCGGCAACGGTGATGAAAATCATTACCGAAGAGAAGTTTGTGAAGATGGGACAGCAGATCCCTGATGGCATGACCGATCAGATGGCACAGAAGATCATTGACCAGATGTCACCAGAGACGACAGCGTTGTTTGCGACAGCCCGGCTTTGGGATGATGGGATCATTGATCCAAGAGATACGCGCCGCGTTGTCTCATTGGCTCTGTCTGTTTGTGCAGATGCCAGAAAACGTCAGCTTAATCCAACAGCATTCGGAGTTGCGCGCGGCTAGGGATTGCAGCGCACTACGGCTTCCGGAACACAGTTCAACATGAGGGTTTGACGATGGAATATACTGAAGAACATCGGAAAATGAAAAGTGCGGTGGTCAAGTTCGTCGAGGCCGAAATCAACCCGCATGTTCAGGAATGGGAAGAGGCAGGAATCTTCCCGGCTCATGAGCTTTTCAAGAAGATGGGTACCCTTGGTTTTCTTGGAGTCAATAAGCCGGAAGAGTATGGCGGGATGGGCCTTGATTACTCTTATCAGGCCATGACCATTGAAGCGCTGGGCGCGTGTGCCTGTGGTGGTGTGCCAATGGCGATTGGCGTGCAGACCGATATGGCAACCCCGGCTCTTTCCCGTTTTGGGTCTGACGAGCTGCGCCGTGATTATCTCGCGCCTGCGATTGCTGGTGATATGGTCGCTTGTGTTGGTGTTTCTGAAGCGCATGCGGGCTCTGATGTGGCGAACATCAAGACCACAGCGCGCAAGGATGGTGATGATTACGTCATTAACGGGTCCAAGATGTGGATCACCAACTCCACGCAGGCGGACTATATGTGCATGCTGGCGAACACCAGTGATGGGCATAAGCACCAGAATAAATCTCTGATTATCGTACCGATGGATACCCCGGGTATCACCAAGTCAGAGCGGCTCAACAAGCTGGGCCAGCGTTCCTCTGATACAGCGCAAATATTCTTTGATGATGTGCGCGTGCCACAGCGCAATCTGATTGGTGATGAAGGCGCTGGGTTTATGTACCAGATGATGCAGTTTCAGGAAGAGCGACTATGGTGCTCGCTTTCCATGGTGGATGGTATGGACCGCATCATTCAACTGACTGAAGATTATTGTCGTGAGCGGGCCGCGTTTAACCAAAGCATTTTGGATTTTCAGGTGGTGCATTTCCGCCTGTCAGAGCTGCGTACCGAAGTGGAGTTACTGCGGGCGCTCAATGAAAAGTGCGTTGAGGCTATGGTGCGCGGTGAGAATGTGACCCGCCTTGCCTCTATGGCGAAGCTCAAGTCTGGCCGATTGTCGCGTGAACTGGCGGATTCCTGCCTGCAGTACTGGGGTGGCATGGGCTACATGTGGGACAGCCCCGTGAGCCAGTTTATGCGTGACAGCCGCCTGACCTCCATTGGTGGTGGTGCCGATGAGGTGATGCTTTCCATCATCTCCAAGCTGGATGGTACTTTGCCTAGTCCCAGGAAGAACCGCACGAAGCAGAAGGAAGCAGCTGAATAAGCTACCTCCCCAGGTTTGACTATTGGCACTGGAAGGGAATTTTTTGATGTTTGATAGTGTTCTGGTTGCCAATCGGGGGGAGATTGCCCGCCGGGTGTTCCGCACTGCGCGGCAAAAGGGCTATCGGAGTATTGCTGTTTATTCCGAGGCTGATGCAAACGCGCCTCATGTTAATGATGCTGATCTTGCGGTGTGCATTGGCGGGGCGATGCCAGCAGACTCTTATCTGAGTATTGAAGCTATCTTGGAAGCTGCCCGGAAAACCAATGCACACGCCGTGCATCCGGGGTACGGGTTCCTTGCGGAGAACGCTGATTTTGCGCGTGCTTGTGCGGAGGCTGGGCTGGTGTTTATCGGCCCGCCTGCGGAAGCCATTGAGCTGATGGGCTCCAAGCGTCTTTCTAAACTGCGGATGATTGAGGCAGGGGTGCCATGTGTGCCGGGCTATTCCGGTGCGGATCAGTCGACTGAAACATTGGCGGCTGAGGCGGCGCGGATTGGCGTGCCACTGATGATCAAGGCGTCTGCCGGTGGTGGTGGGCGTGGTCTTCGTCTGGTTGAAGACCTGAGTGGGCTTGAAGACAAGCTGGCGGCTACTGCCTCAGAGGCTGAAAATGCTTTTGGTAGCGGTGAGCTTATTCTTGAAAAGGCTGTCATCAACCCGCGTCACGTTGAGATACAGGTGTTTGCCGATAATTACGGGTCTGTGGTGCATCTGGGGGAACGGGACTGCTCCGTTCAGCGCCGTCATCAAAAGGTGGTTGAAGAAGCGCCGGGACCGTCTGTGACACCGGAACTCCGTGCCGCAATGGGACAGGCTGCCGTGGATGCGGCGCGGGCCATTGGCTATCGCGGGGCAGGCACTGTTGAATTTTTGCTGGCTGAAGATGGCAGTTTCTACTTCATGGAGATGAACACCCGTTTGCAGGTGGAGCATCCTGTGACGGAAGAGATTACCGGTCAGGATCTGGTGGCGTGGCAATTGGATGTGGCTGCTGGCAAACCTCTGCCTCTGGAGCAGGATGAGATTTCCTTCAGTGGTCATGCCATGGAGCTGCGCCTTTACGCTGAAGATGCGGATGCTGGTTTTCTACCGCAGACGGGAACTGTGCTGGCGTGGAACGGCAATGACCTTTCGCTGCGTGTTGATAGCGCCATTGAGCTGGGCAGCGAGATTTCATCCTATTACGATCCGATGATTGCCAAGCTGATTGCTCATGGCAGTGATCGGGATGAAGCGCGCCGCAAATTGCTGCGTGGACTGGATGAGCTGGTTCTGCAAGGTTTGGTTCACAACGGTGCGTTCCTGAAGAGCGTGTTGCAGGATGAGGTGTTTGCAACGGGTCGCGCAACGACTGCTTTTTTGAATGACCGTGAGCTGGGATCAATTGCAGCTGATGCAACGCGGGAGCTGATGCGTGATCTTGCCGTGCATCTGTTTGCCCGCAGCAAAGGACAGAGCCGCTGGACCACAGCCACACCGTTGCCGGTGAAAATCAAGCTGGATGGTGAAGAGACAGCGGTTCGTGAGGACCTGACTGTTTTGGGTGGTGAAGACAGTGGTGCCGTTGGTTTTGAAGCTGATGGTGTGCGTCGTTCAGCCTTTGTCACTGAAGCTCCTGAGGGCGGTCTTTGGATTTCTCTGGAGGGACAGACGCAGTTCTTTGAAGAGCAGAGCTTTAGCACGAGAAAGGATGACAGCTCAGCGGCTTCCAGCTCCATCATTGCGCCAATGCCGGGGGCTGTTGTGGCGCTGAAAACGGAGCAGGGAGCGCAGGTTTCCAAAGGAGATGTGCTGCTGGTTCTTGAAGCGATGAAGATGCAGCATGAACTGACAGCACCGCGGGATGGTGTTGTTGCTGAACTCGGAACGCAGGAAGGCGCACAGGTGAACAGCCGTGATGTGCTGGTTCGTCTGGAAGAAGAGACTGCCTGATTGAGTTGATCTCTGAGAATACATGAATGACCCGCAGATTTTGCGGAGGAGAGTTTGATGAATGTGAATCTTCCTGACTTCGGATTGAAGCGTAAGTCCACCATGTTTACCGAGGAGCATGAGGCGTTTCGCGAGGTGCTTACCTGCTTCATTGCCAGGGAGATTTCGCCTTACGCTTCTCAATGGGATGAGGCCAATGAGTTTCCGCGTGAGCTTTACAAAAAGGCAGCGGATGTCGGGTTGCTGGGTATCATGTTCCCCGAAGAATATGGTGGGACCGGCGTTGATTATGGAATGTCTTATCTGGCTTCCGTTGAACTGGGCCGTGCTTGCAGCGGTGGTATAAGTGCGGGCTTGATGAGCCACACTATCGGTACCCCTCCGATTGTGCATCTTGGGTCTGATGAACTGAAGGCGCGTGTGATTCCTTCTGTGCTGGCTGGTGAGAAGATTTCTGCTCTGGCGATTACTGAGCCGGGCGGCGGGTCTGACGTGCAGAACCTGAAGACTGCGGCTCATCGTGAGAACGGGCATTATGTGCTGAACGGGGAGAAGACCTTTATTACGTCCGGCATGCGCGCTGATTATTACACCGTGGCGGTGCGGACCGGTGACAGCGGTATGGGTGGTATATCGCTGATGCTGGTTGAGAAGGGTATGGAGGGCTTCACTCAGACGCCACTCAACAAGATGGGGTGGTGGGCCTCTGACACTGCGACGCTGCATTTTGACAATGTGAAGGTGCCAGTGGAGAACCTGATTGGTGGTGAGAACGCCGGGTTCATGGGCATTATGATGAACTTCAACAATGAGCGCCTGTTCCTTGCCTGCGCCTGCTACGGTCATATGCTCGGTGTGTTTGAGGAAGCGCTGGACTGGGCGCAGCAGCGTGAGACGTTTGGCAAGCCGCTCATTCACCGTCAGGTTATCCGGCACAAGTTCGTCGATATGGCGATGAAGATGCAGGCTGTTCGGGCGGTGCTGGAAGAGCTGGCGCAGCGGTTGCAGTTGGGAGAAAGCCCGATCACCGAGATCTGCATGGCGAAGAACCTTGCAACGAGCACGCTGGAATATGTGGCCAATGAGTGCCTGCAAATCCTCGGTGGTGCAGGTTACATGCGCGGAACCAAGGTTGAGCGCATTTATCGTGAGACCAAGGTGATGACGATTGGTGGCGGTTCCTCCGAGATTATGAAGGATCTGGCCAGCCGGCAGATGGGTATCTAAGAGCAGTTTTGCTGCAATGAAAAAGCCCCGCTCAATGGCGGGGCTTTTGTTGTTGTGGTTAGGCTTTTCTTTGGAGCGCGAGATTTCAGCGCAGCGCAGGTCGGTCGCTAAACAATTATGCGGATTAAGTTAAGTATATATATGAATAAGCTATCTCGATAATATAATAATTCAAAAACAGCGTAATTAACCATATAGTAAGTGGAATTAAGCCCTTTCCTGTTACCCAGCGTGCTCTTAAATATATATATAACGGGACTAGAAAAATCATCCAAAAATCTAAGCGCTGAGCAATATCCTTGCGTCTACTATCACGTAATGCTTGCATATCGAGTGCGCACATGACACCTAGCAGAGCAATAAACAACAGAGATATAAAGACATCAAGATAATTTACCGTAGGGAAAATGTACCATAATAGAAGTTCGGGAAGTATGAGTGGGATCGGAGAAAGTATCAGAGCATAAAACCAAAAGTTAGGAGGCTCCTCTAATGGTGTCGCAGGTGGGCGATCCTCTATAGGATCATCAACAATGAAGGTTCCCAACTCCTTCCAGTCCTCACCGAAGCTTGCTGTCCAAACTAATGTATTTCTAAGCAAATAACCGGATCGGTATTTGCTTTCCAAATCAGCAAACGAAACTGGCCCAACTTGTTTGTCGCCTTCTGTAAAATACCAATCCGCGTAAAGAGGGCTACCATTAACAATATCACGCATAATTATACTCTTGAAAAATAGAATCTTTTGAACAAATAGATGCTGCTATTTGCTTAATTTTGATTAATCGTTTTCTTGTTTCAAGTAATAAGCCCCGCTCATTAGCGGGGCTCATCTTATTGTGATCAGGCTTTTTCTTCGGTTGCGACTGACTTGGCAATCTCGTTTGGCGTTGCGCCGGAGATGCCCAGTTCTCCGAGGAGGCTGTCGACCAGTGGGGCCTGAGAGCGGTATCTCAGAGCTGAGTTAACCAGCTGATCGGAAAGACCTGCGGAAGAGCCTTCTGCTGCTGCTCCATTTGCAACCGGAGCTGCACCGTTCAGGCCATCGACCTGAAGGATCTTGATCTCGTCGATGTTCTCCATTGGCTTCACGCTTGCGCCGATGACCTGCGGCAGAGCTTCGATCAGTGCCAGTTTGACCTGCATCTGGATCTGCTCAGGAGACAGCAGGTTCGCTGCTTCGTTGAGGATGCGCTTACCTTCTGCTTCTACTGCCAGGCGGAGTTTGTCCGCTTCTGCACGGGTGGTGACTGCGTCTGCTTCCGCGTTTGCTGCGATACGGATCTGGTCCGCATTACCGCTTGCCGTGAGGCGAAGGGCTTCTGCACTGTCTTCCGCAGCTTGTTTTTCAGCTTCTGCTGCGACGGTTACGGAGATTGCAGAGCGTTCCGCATCCTGAGCTGCCAGAACGAGATCAACCTGCTTCTGGCGTTCTGCTACTTCGATTTCACGAGCGGTGACGACTTGCTCTTCTGCCTTAATGGCAATGGCACGGGCTTCGTTTGCAGCAGCGTCGGCTGTTGAGAGAGCCTTGGACTTCTCAGAGACCGCGATTGAACGGTCCTGCTGGGTCAGTTCAATGACCTTTTCCTTTTCAATGCGGGTTTCTTCCAGCGCGCGATCCTTGAGGATTTCCTGCTCTTTGACCTGACGCTCGGAGGCAATGGACGCCTGCTTAATCTCCAGATTGGATGTGATTTCAGCCTGTTCTGCATCCCGGCGGCGTTCTGCCTGTTCAGTGGCAATCAGAGCCTGCTGTTTGGCGCGGCGGATTTCAAGATCGCGTTGCTGTTCCAGACGGGCGTACTCTTCCTCGCGAGAGATGTCGAGTTTTTGCTGTTCTGCATCCAGATTCTTGCGCTGGATCTGAACTTCGGTGTCCTGCTCAATGTCGTTGCGCTTTCTGCGACGCTCTTCGATTTCCTGCGTGAGTTTGGTCAGACCTTCCGCATCGAAGGCGTTGTTCGGGTTGAAGTATTCCATACGGGTCTGGTCGAGACCTGTCAGGGACACGGATTCCAACTCAAGACCGTTTTTCAGCAGGTCTTCAGAAACTGCTGCCTGTACCTTCTGTACGAAGGAGACGCGCTGCTCGTGGAGTTCTTCCATTGCCATTTCAGCAGCTACAGCACGCAGGGCATCAACGAACTTACCTTCGATGAGATGCTTCAGGTCTTCCGGGTGCATTGTTCGTACACCAAGGGTTTGTGCAGCGTTGGCGATGGATTCGATGGTTGGCTGCACACGCAGGTAGAACTCGGCTACCACGTCGACGCGCATGCGGTCGCGGGTGATGAGGGCTGCTTCGTCAGCACGGCGGACCTCCAGACGCAAGGTATTCATGTTGACCTTGATGATGTCATGGAGAACAGGCAGAACGATTGCACCGCCGTTCATGATGACTTTCTGGCCGCTAAAACCTGTCCGTACAAAGGCAACTTCCTTTGACGAGCGGGTGTAAAGGCGGGAGAAGACAATGCCGATTGCGAGAATTGCGATGAGGATGACCGCTGCCAGAATAAGCAGGTCAGTCAGCCCGGAAGATGTTTCTATGATTGCATTCTGATTTTCTGTAAACATACGTACCTCGAAACGAGTAATTAATTTGCGAGTGTGTCCTGGCGAGGTGATAAATTTGCGTGTGGGTTAGGAATTGCTGTGAAAAGGGAGCCTTTTAAGCTGACAAGCAAGACTTCGTCTCCCTGCTTTAAAGTTGTGTCTGGTTGGTCCGGAATGATCTGCACATAATGGCGAGTACCGAAGCTATCTGTGACGCGCGCTTCAGCTTGCATCTGCCTGGTCGCATTGCCAAGTGTCAGCACTGCAACTTCGCCAACCAACGCATCGCGTGAACGAGCGTCTGTCTCTTCTTTGGGCATGACACGCCCGATGGCATGGCCTGTTTTGGCAGTGAACCAGAAGCTTACAATCACTGTTGGGATGAGAGCCATCCAGAAGGGCGAAGGGGTGCCCATGATGGAGTTGGCTGTGTATTGAACCAGTATACCCACAATGCCGAAGCTGGTGAGCAGAATGATCAGCAGAACGATAAACGGAACCTTGCCCACTGCCAGCCATGCCAGAAAGCCCTCAACGGGTCCCAGTCCTGCGGCATCCACTGAGATGTCGGTATCCATATCGATGTCAGCGTCTACCTCCAAATCGGGGAGTGCATCATCAACCAGACCAGAAAGGGACAGTCCAAATACCATGCTGATGACTTCGAGCAGAGCCAGAGCCAGCATCACAAAGATGGCGAGCGTGAAAAGATAGGTTTCTCCAGTAAAAAGTATTTCTGCCAATTCATTCCCCTCAATGAAAAGTTCGTTTGTTATTCGGATTTTTCCAGTTCAGTTTCCAGTGCTGCGAGGCGTTCCTCAATACGGTGGTCGCGGGCCATCTGGTCCAGTTTTGCAAGCTTTGAGTCTTCTGCCATTGAGCCAGCACTGGCCGTACCTGAAATGCCTGTTGCAGACTTCATCGCACGTTCAAATGCTGACTTTGCATTGTCTACTGCTACGTTGAGCTTCTGGTCAGTGCCACTCTCTGGGATCACGCCTTGTAACTTTGCGCTATTTTTTTGCTCAATGTAAGCATCTAATTGCTCTGACATCTCACGTTTACGGCCTTGAAGCGCAAGGATTGAGTTGTTCAGCTCCTGTTCTTCATCACCAGCATCTGCGATAGTCTTTTCCAATACGGGAACTTGTGCTTCCAGATCCATCTGACGGGCAACAGCTGTACGGGCTAAGTCCTTTTCGCCAGCACGGAGGGCGATTGCGATTTTTGCAGAGAGTTCTTCGTGTGCCTTATTGGTTTCTGCCAGACGCTGGCTTGCTAAGTGCTTTTTTACCGCAAGCTTTCCAAGTGCATCACGCACATCTGAAACGGCGTTGTCGAGTTCGCGAATTGCTTGCTTCATTACCAAATCTGGCGCGGCATTTTCGACTGCGTCTACAATTGTGTTCGCGGTTCCCGAAACCAGACGACCAACACGAGACAAAAGAGATTCACTCATAAATTCCTCCATTTCAAAAGGTACAGGTTTCTCCGAGACCAACTGATACTTATCGGAGAGACACGTTCTACTTTGAGTTTAAACGGCCACGTAAAAGCTCGGTAGAGCTTCGCATATCGTCGACCAGCTCTTTAAAAAGTTCAGGATTTTGCAAGCGTGGATTACGACGCAAACCAGCCTGCAAAACCAGTTCAACAAGTTCAAAAAAGTCTTCTGTTATAGCAGCCTCTGCTGACTTCAACTCCTTGCTCGTTGTCTTGCTTGCCAGTTCTCCCAAAAGGAGTGGCAAGCGATCTGCAAGCAGGCGCAGAATATCAGAATGGTCTTCGCACTGGTCCAGCATATCGCTGGCAGGTTTGACCAGTTTCCGAGCTGCAAATGTATGTGTGCCATCGCCTAAAGAGGCAAAACTGTTTTCTGGCGCTGCTATGAGCGCCCTGATTTTGTCGCTTGGCGTTTTGGCCTCTGGCAGGTTCAATCGTGCCAGACGTTCTGACTCCTCTTGCGTCAAGCGCACGCTGAGAGATATAGATCTGGAGGGCATGTTGCACCTTTGTAATACAATTGTGCTTCTAATGTAATCTGAATTTATGATTGTTCAAGTGTTCGCTAAAAATTATTTCGTTGGAGCAGGATGGAATGGTTCGGCCTGTTGATTGCTTCTCTGGGAATTGCTTATGTAACAGCCCGCTTTCACAGGCGTAGCTGCGCGTGGTCTTCCTGTTAGAAGGTAGTCCTGAACTGTGAGGGTGGAAGATGGCGAAATCGCGGGATGATAGTCGTGATTACTTTGATGATGGAGATCGAACCCTAAGAGATATCTATGACGATTCCTGGGATGATCCGAAACGTTTGCATGTGCGCAGAAGCTTGATTCCAGAAGGTGATGACACGGCCTTTGAACGGATTATGGGTGTCTCTGATATCTTCCCAATCAATTACTTGAGCCGTGGTGTGAAGGCTGCCAGAGCCGTTTGCAAGGTGAAGACGCATCATGCCGCTGGCATTCCCATGGGAGCCGGGTCTGGGTTTCTGGTCGGGCCGAATCTATTGCTCACCAATAACCATGTGATCCGCTCAAAAAAGTCTGCAAGTTTAGCGACAGCAGTCTTTCATTATCAGATGGAAGAGGATTTCTCACTTGGGAAGTCTGTCGAGTTCGCAGCCACGGATGAGTTGTTTTTTACAAGCCCGAGCAATAAGTTAGATTTCAGTTTTGTTTCTGTCGAAGCAGGGAACAAGGAACAGGCAGCTCTTGCTGACTATGGATACCTGAAGTTATTGCCTCAATCAGGTAAGGCGGTGAAAGGGGAGTCGGTTTCAATTATTCACCATCCTAATGGCGGGTTGAAAAGTCTCTCGCTTCGCAACAGTAATATTATAAGCACTCACGATCATTTCATTACTTATTCCAGCGATACCTTGCCCGGATCATCTGGTGCGCCCGTGCTTAACGATCAATGGTTGCCTGTTGCATTGCATCACCGCAGCATTCCGCACCCTTCCCATCGCAACAAGTGGATTGCCAATCGTGGTATTCGGATCAGTGCAATTTTGGAGAATGTGAAACTGTTTGCTGAGAAGGGAAGTCGCGAAGCACGGAAGCTCGCGGAGCTTTTGGAACTATGTTAGCTATCAACTTATCGCTTACGGTAATTTACATAGTCCAAAAAGGGTAGAGCATATTCTTGATTATCAATTCTATCTTGTAAAGGAAGCTGATAGAAGGACATCAATCAAATAAAAACAAACTGCTAGATCCATGAAGAGATCCAAAGTCATTAATAAACTAATTGCTGGTGTTATCGGGCTCATTGTTTTGAATAGTTCTGCATTAGCGGATGTCTGTCCTGATGTAGAAACGATGAAAACTGGTGTGGTGCTGATCAATAACAGTAAATCCGCACGTTTATTTGTACGGCTGGATAAGGATCTGAAAATTACAGAGCTTTATCTGAACGATCACTTTAGCGTAAAGCGGAACCAGTTTCATGTTCATGAACGTGGTCTTTTCCTCTCTTATGAACGAAACAACGGTATCACACGCTCATACATTCCTCATAAACCGTTTGATGAACTGTTTCCGCTTGAGACTGGCAAAGTCTGGCATGCTTCAGTGAATGTATTTGAAGATCAGGTTCTTGTGCGGAAAGATGTTCCCTATAAATTCTCAGTCGGTGGCCCTGCTGCCATAACAGTTGGGGAATGCAATTTTAATACTGTTGAAGTTACCCGTGAGACGGTTTCTGTAAGTGGTGACCAAATGGTGACCAAATATTTTTATGAGCCGAGGCTTAATCTTATTCTGGCAGCTGAAGGGGAGCACCTCTGGTCCTCTGAAGATGGCGGTATGGCATTTGATGAACTGCGTATGGTTCGTAATAACGGGCGTTAATCAAATGAAAAGGGGAGAACTGGGTCTCCCCCTGATGTTTGTGCTTAAGCTAAAACTTCCCGACTGATCAGTTCTTTCATGATTTCTGATGTGCCGCCATAGATGCGTTGAACGCGCGCGTCTACAAATGCGCGGGATACACCATATTCTCTCATGTAACCATAACCGCCGTGAAGCTGGAGGCAGCCATCGACGACGCGGCCCTGCATTTCTGAGCTACCGAGTTTTGCCATGCTAACGGTGGTGTTATCCAGTTTGCCTTCCATGAACAAACGACAGCATTCGTCAATAAATGCGCGATGCACGCGGATATCTGTTGCCATTTCTGCCATTTTGAAGCGGGTATTCTGAAGAGTTGCGATGGGACGACCAAAAGCCTGACGGTCTTTGACGTAGTCTGCTGTCATTTGCAGTACGCCTTCTGCGCTTGCAACAGCGCCGACGGCGAGGGTCAGGCGTTCGCGGGGCAGTTCGTTCATCATGATGTGGAAGCCGGTGTCCAGAGTGCCGAGGCAGGCGCTGGCCGGGACGCGCAGGTCTTCGAAGAACAGTTCTGATGTGTCTGAGGAATGCAATCCGATCTTGTCCAGATTCTGGCCTCGCTTGAAGCCCGGGTTGTCTGCATCTACGAGGAACAGGCTGGTGCCCTTGGAACCGGAGACATCAAGATTGGTGCGGGCAACAACAATAACAACATCAGCATGCTGGCCATTGGTGATGAAGATCTTACTGCCATTAATGATGTAATCGTCGCCGTCTTTACGCGCAATTGTGCGGATGCCCTGAAGGTCGGAGCCGGCTGCTGGTTCTGTCATTGCGATTGCGCCGACGCATTCGCCAGTGACCATTTTGGGCAGGTATTTTTGTTTTTGCTCTTCTGAACCGTGGTTCAGGATGTAAGGGGCGACGATGTCTGAGTGGACGCTCAGGGAGACGCCGAGGCCGGAGCAGTTTGCGCGGGTAAATTCTTCGATGACAACCATGGAGAACAGGAAGTTCGTTTCGAATCCACCATATTCTTCAGGGGTGTCCACGGAGAGGAGACCTTGTTCGCCCATCTTGTTCCAGATGTCGCGCGGGAAGATATCTGCTTTCTCCCAGTTGTCGTAGTGGGGGAGAATCTCTGCTTCAATGAACCGCTTTACGTTATCGCGAAAGAGCTCAAGTTCACCTTTCAGGTCTTCGTCAATCATATCCATCCCTTTGTTTTTAATAGGGAAACAACCGTGAGCCAACAATTTTCTCCCAGTGGCGTGTTGGGGTCGTTTCTTTACGTATACGGGAAGCCTAGGGGAGGAGGTCTGCTTGCGCAACTGGCGATGAGTATTAGGTCATTGACGAAAAGGTGAGGGGACAGAGGGTTGACAGATATACCGGAACTTTTATATTAGTGTGAACTAAATTAGAAAAACAAATATATATATCATGGTCTTGTGTGGTCCCTGATTGTTTCTCCATCAACCTTTTCTTTCCTCCACGGGGGGAAAGTGTGAGTACAACAATATGACAGAGTTTACTCCTTACACTTCTTTGGCGGGAGGTGTTTTAATTGGTTTGTCGGCAGTGATCCTGCTGCTTGCTAATGGTCGAATTGCGGGCATAAGTGGCATTTTCAGTCGCCTGTTTGAGCCGGGTACACTTGCGAATGGCAAGTCGGCCTGGGTGCATGGTGAAAAGGGCTGGCAACTGGCGTTTGTTGTCGGGCTGCTGCTTGCTCCGCTCCTGCTGATGGCAGGGGGATATCCTATTGTGCAGGTGTTTACAGGCGGGCTTCCGTTGATTGCTGTTGCTGGTCTTCTGGTTGGTTTTGGTTCCGTATTCGGAAGCGGATGCACCAGCGGACATGGGGTTTGCGGCTTGTCGCGTTTATCCATCCGCTCTCTTGTTGCCACACTTACCTTTATGGGCGTTGGGGGAGCTGTTGTGTTTGTTCTTCGTCACGTGATTGGAGCTTAAACATGCAGCGTATTATTGCAGGCTTTCTGGCTGGTTTGAGCTTTGGTGCAGGACTGGCGATTGCGGGAATGGGTAACCCGCTTAAAGTGCAGAATTTTCTGGATGTGTCTGGAAACTGGGACCCAAGCCTTGCATTCGTGATGGGCGGGGCGATCATGGTGGCGTTTCCGTTTTTCCAGCTGGCGCGGAAGTTACCGCGACCATTCATGGCAGACGACTTTAAGATGCCAACCTTTCAGCAGATTGATAAGCCGCTTGTGCTGGGTTCTGCCGTGTTTGGAGCCGGGTGGGGATTGATTGGCTTGTGTCCGGGTCCGGCACTGCTTTCTGTATCCTTGCTGACACCGCAGGCTCTTGTGTTTGTAGGCTGTATGACGGCGGGCATGATGCTGGCCCGATATGTGGCTGGCGTGATGGTCAAGCGACGTATGAACGCGGCGTGAACCGGTGGAGGGAGAACATGTAGATACCGGAAAACAATCATAAAAATAAAAACACGTATAACTACGTAGTGTAAACTACAAGGAATTGCGCCAAGTTTGAGCTGCAATGCTTGATATGCTGGACTCGCAGTTGCCGGGCCTTTTCTCAGATGAACAGGCCGTTTGCTCGGGTGTCACGGCGCAAACCGGATCAGTCTATTTGAAAGTGCCAGACTATGTTCTCTAATCTACTTCGTAAAATTTCCAGCGGCGGCTCAGGTGGTAAGTTGCGTGCACGGCAGGTTGCCGAAGACTACTGGGTGTCGGGCCAGCTTTATCCTGAGGATATGGCGCTGGCGCGTGAGCAGGGATTTCGCTCTATCGTCTGCAACCGCCCGGATGGTGAAACAGCAAACCAGCCGACTTATCGTGAAATTGCTGCTGCTGCTGAGGAGCAGGGGCTGGAGCATGTTTATATCCCAATTGGGGCAGCTACTGATTTTGGTGAGGCCGCACGAAAACTGGTTGCGTTTCTTGAAGATGCGCCGCGTCCGGTTCTGGCTTATTGCCGAAGTGGCAACCGCTCCACCATGTTGTGGCGCGCAATCGGGCGTTAAGTTCTGCTCTTGATGATGCGTTTTTGAATGCCAGTTTGGGGAACCAGGCTGGCATTTTTCTTATACCTGGCAAGCTCCGTTCGGGCGTGCTCTAGAACTGCAAGAAAGATGCAGGTTATTTGGTCAATGCATATTGAGTCTCTTGTCTGCTCCAATACATTTAAGAGCGATTGCGAAGGAGAAACCTCAACCTAAAGCAGTTCGCGTTTAAGCTGAAACGCTTGATCTGCTTTAGCTTTTGTTTTTGCGTATCTTTATCTGAAAACCGGTGTCCACTTTTCAGAGATACGCTTTAAGGTTGTCTTTGGTTATGCAAGCAGCAGAGCTTCCTGCTCTGGTGTCAGTCCTACCTTCAGGTCTAACTCTCGGCGGCCCCGGTCCCAGTCAAGTAATGGTTTCAAAGTCTCTTCTATCGGCCTGCATTTCAGACCCGCAGACCGGGCTTTCTCAGTACTCACTTCAAGAAAATAGCGGAATGCCGGGAGAAGTGGAGCCATCATCGGAATATCCAACCAAGGTGTCACCTGTGCCTTGCGGATTGCTTCCTCGTTAACCCAGATCAATTCAGCATCTGATCCACTCACATCGATCAGGGTGGTCAAGACATCGTTAAACGCCTGCGGTTCTCCAGTGACATTCCAGATACCGGATAACTCATTGGTCGCACATCGAAGAGCAAACGCAGCTACGTCCCTCACGTCAATCAGCTGAGTCAGCCGATGTTTAGGCGCTGGTGCAGGAATATGGATGCGATCTCCGCGTGCTTCATCAATTCTGCGAACCCACCAGGTTAGCCGATCTGTGTAGTCACCGGCTCCTGCCAAAAGACCCACTCTCAGTGCTGAAGCACGGTCGCCAAGCATTTGTAACGCTTTGATTTCGCAGGACCGCTTCAATGGTCCGTAGGAAGGCCCATAGGCAAATGCAGAGGTGCGGCTTTCTGGCGGAATATTGGCAGCAACTTCAAGATCCTGCTTCGTTGCTTCTCGCAGATTGGCAACTTCGCTCAAACCGGGTTGGAGGAACTCTCCATAAGCAGATATAGAGGAGATTAAGACGTATCTGGCGAGATCTGAACCAACGGGGGTTAGAAGGGTCTCGACTGAATCCGGGGAGTAAGCGCATGAATCGAAAACCCAATCAAACCTTTCAGCCCCAAGTGACCGGAGATCTCCGTAGCGGTCAGCCTGTATGGATTTTACGGATGACTGAGTATTTCGAAAAGTTTGGCCTCGACAAAGGATGGTTACATCATGCCCGTGATCAACAAGGGTATCAGCAATCGCACCACCTAAAAAACCCGTTCCGCCTACCACCAAGCACCGCATAAACCCGCCTCCACGTTATGGAAGAATAGTGTAGGTGCTGTATCACCTCGTCACAACTACAACCTTTTCTGTGTTGGGATCGCAGCCATCATCATATGTCAGGTAAAAAATACGCGCTCACACTCACAGATTTAAAGCCATGGCAAAAAGTGCAAGCAGCGTAATGATTGTAGCTGTGATGCGCAGGCCGAGGTAGGCCCGGGAGGTGATCTCCAGATTTTGCAGGTAAAAATCTACCAAGA
This sequence comes from uncultured Pseudovibrio sp., assembly GCA_947496145.1. Lineage (GTDB taxonomy): Bacteria > Pseudomonadota > Alphaproteobacteria > Rhizobiales > Stappiaceae > Pseudovibrio. Next base: position 155,951 of record CANMBS010000007.1, on the reverse strand, counting down.
GCATACCAGAGAACAGAACAATCAATCCCACAATGTAAAGAGCTGGCGGGAAAAACAGGAACAGGCACCAGCCCGCAAGTGCGACAAAGTTACTCCATAGCAGTAACCAGGCTCGCCTTGGATGAGGAGCAATGAAGAACATGCCCCATTGTGTTCCTGCCATGAAAGAGAGAATCACAAGTCCGTAGAGACTGACAGCAATAACTGTGGCACCAATGATGGGAAGGAAGGCATAACCCGTTGATATGGCAACAGCTCCGGCGATGAAAGGAAGAGTTCCGGCAAGGGCAAGGAAGCTGTAAAGGGCAGGAAGTTCTCGGTTCATGAAGGTGGTGTTCCAGCTTTTGTTTTCTGCTGAAAAGGCTAGTGTTTGTGTCTTAAGGTAGTCCTGCTACGAAGTTGCTCTTTTTAATGATCGGTCCATTATCCGTTTTTAGAAAAAACGGAATAAGGTGCAAGGCCATGCAGCAGGAAATACTCGCTAAAGCTCGTTTTATTGCAGAGGAGGCTGGCGCTTATGCTCTTGAGATCTTTCACCAGAGAGACGGCTTGCAGATTGATAGTAAAGGACTGCTGGATTACGTAAGCGATGCGGATCGCGAAGTGGAGCGTCGTATCAAGCTGGCTTTACGTGCCGAGTTTCCTGAGCATGGCTTTAAGGGGGAAGAGACAGGTGGTGAGTTGTCGCCTCCCTGCTGGGTGATTGACCCTATTGATGGCACGACAAACTTTCTTTACGGGCGGCCAGATTTTTGTGTCTCGATGGCTTTTATTGATGAGAAGGGACCGGCGGTTGCGGTTGTACATGCGCCGTTTCATGGGCGGACCATGTATGCAGCGCGTGGCCTTGGGGCCTTTGAAGACGGAGTGAAGCTGGAGCCGCGTAAAGCCTGCGACCATGAGCTGGTGGTGAACCTGTGCTTTAACTACAAGCAGGGGAACCATCTGGATTTTCTGAAGAAGACTGACCGGCTTGTTTCTGACAGGCACCAGATACGCATATGCGGGTCAGCAGCATGGGCGCTGTGTGAGGCTGCTTCTGGTCAGGTAGACGGGGCTTACAACGGCTGCGTGAATAACTGGGATGTGCTGGGGGGACAACTCATCTGTGCTGAGGCCGGGTTGGAGGTTGGCCCTTACATTTATGGCGTGGGCAGCGTCTATGCCTATCCGAAAGGCTCGGTACTCAAGGATATCCTTGTCCCCTTGCTTTAGCTGGCGGTCTTCAGCGCGGGGATATCTGTGTTTGCGCGGATTTGTGCGTTGATTTGCGCGAATTGTGTTTTCCTTGCGTTTTTTTGCGAAACGGGTTCTCAAAGAGGTGGGCAGCCTTCCGATGGAGGGCTGCCTGAAAAGTTATTCCCCCTTCGGCCTGCCGGGTTATGTTGGTTTGGGCGCGGCTTTCTGGCGGTATTCTTTCTGCATCATATAGAGAGCAGAGAAGATGATGAGAGCAGCGCCGATCAGAGTGAAGGTGTCAGGCAGTTCTGAGAAGAGGAGGAGGCCAAGTGCTGCTGCGTAGAGGAGAGAGAAGTATTCCGTGCTGCTGACGAGGCTGGCTTCGCCCAATCTGAGAGACTTGATGCCGACCCATTGGGCAAGTGTTGAAAGGAGGGCCATGGTAATGAGCACAGCAAGACCGAAGAGGTCTGGTGTCTTCCAAAGCCAGAACATAGGCAGGCCCGCCATAAGACCGATAAAGATGGCCTGATACCCGAGGAGCGTGGCTGTGCTCTCTGTTTGTGAAAGCTTACGGATACAGACGACTGCGACTGCTGCACCCAGAGCACTGGCAAGCGGGATGAGTGCATAGAGGCTGGCAAGACCATCGAAGCCCGGACGCATGACAATCAAAACGCCGAGAAAGCCCAGGATGATCCCGATCATGCGGGTTTTCGTTGTGGTTTCTCCCAGAAAGAGGGAGGCGAGCATAGCGACAAAGAAGATCTTGGCAAAGGTAAGTGTGGTTGCAGTCGTGAGCGGCAGAACGGCAACAGCCCAGATGCCACAGGAGAGTGCAACGAACGCCCCGCTCAACCGCAGAGCATGGGAGAGCGGGTGTTTTGTCGTGAACCCATGGGGGAAGGTTTTGAGCAGCACGGGCAGGGCTGAAGCAAAGACAAAGCACTGCCTGAAGAACAGGATTTGCAAGACGTGGTATTCAATCACTGCGATCTTGGCAAGAGCCGATGCCAGCGTAAACAGCGCAGCAGAAAGAAGGCCCCAAAGGACGCCTTTGATGTTGTTTGACATGGGAAAGCCACGAGGATATGAAATTGGTAATATGGTACCATGTTACCAGATTCGTTTGTGACGTAAACCATCTGTCAGGCGAGAATACAGTATGACACAGCGTAGAGTTGAGCGGGTGCAGACAGGTGTCCGGCTGGAGAAGCGCTTGTTGAAGGTGCTGAAGGCGGTGGCCGCTCAGCATGAAATGGGACTGGGCGATCTGATTGAAGGCATCGTGTTGCACAGCTTTGAGGGAAAGGCCCCGTTTGGAGCTGAGACACTGGCATTTATTGAGAGTATGCGATCAGCTTTTGGTTTGGATCTAACTGCTGAAGACAGTCATAAACTGATTGAGGCGGAAGACGATTAAGCCCGGATTGACAGTACTTGTCCCGTTTGCAATGACTGCTTTTTAGTTTGCTGGCATGGTCTGCTGGTGTGCTGCCGATGCGGATTATACGTGTAAGTCGCAGTATCTATTTGTGTCAGCAGTTGCTTAAATGTATCGGGTTAAGAGCAGCGGAGAGTAAAAGATCGTGCAGGATCACTTTGCTTTGTAGCTGCGTGGCGACTGGCTTTGCTGGTGCAAAGAAAGAACTGTAACTCTGGCTGCTTCAAATCAATGTGCCTGGTAAGGTGATCATTGGTCACAAAAGCTCTGGGTTACCTAAAATTGCTCGGTATGGTCGTTTGGCAGGAAGAGTAATTTTTTCACACACAGATAGGAAACCATGCAATGCATGGGTCAAACCAGACAATTTCATCCTTCGATTTCGTGTTCATGTTAACTCGGAATGATCAGACAATTGCTGATGCGGAGCAGCATTTAGAAACTGTGCTTTCTGCAGGCATTAAGCACATTGGCTTCAAAGATGTCGGCTTGCCATTTGGTGATCTGAAGCGCCTTAATGATCGTATCAAAAAAGCTGGGGCTTCCAGTTATCTGGAGGTGGTGTCTTTAGATCGTGAAAGCGAGCTCACATCCGCAAAAGCTGCTTTAGAACTTGGCGTTGATTATCTTCTCGGTGGGACACGAGCTGATGAAGTTGCCCCGCTTCTGAAGGCTACTCCGATTAAGTACTACCCGTTTCCCGGCAATGTTGTGGGACACCCCAGTATCTTAGAGGGTAGCATTGATGAAATCGTCAAAAGTGCCCTGAAACTGAGCAAGCTGGATGGTGTTGATGGCCTTGATCTGCTTGGTTATCGCGCACCGGAAAATGCCGAGGAGGTTATTAAAGCTGTCTGTGCAGCTGTGTCCCTTCCTGTATTGGTTGCGGGTTCAATCAACAGTGTGCAACGTATTCGTGCGGTTCATCAGGCAGGGGCTGCTGCTTTTACAATCGGCACAGCTGCTCTGGATGGGAGCTTCTCAACGGCTTCAGCAGATCTGGCAAGTCAGCTTGCGGTTATAACTGACACTCTTATTGAACTCAGCGGGCGCTTTGGTCCGAACTGAGGTTATTTCTGTTCGGGTTTTCAGTGACCTTGCAGGGCGCGCTCCAGAGGCGGCCTGCAAGTTCTTTCATTCGCCTGTCAGTTGCTGAGGAAAGGGCGTAGTTTTTGTGCCAGCTCCTCAGCATTGTTGAAGTGAGGGAAGTGGCCAGCGTTTTTTATTCTTTCCAGTTTCGCGTTTGGGATGGCCTGATGGTAGCGCTGTGAGATGTTGAGCGGCTGGAAGTCTTTGTCACCGTGGATAATCAAAGTGTCGGCTTTAACTGTGCTCAGGTCCTCTTGCCAGTCGTGACGTCTGCCAAGGCCGAAATACTGGGCGCGGGTGTACCAGCTGCCGAACATGTCTTGCGGGAGAGGTGGTGCGCCCTTAACGGTGTCGCCTGTGGCTTTTACGAAGTAGGGCAGGAAGGCTGCGTCCAGTGCCTGCAAGCTGGCTTCATCTTCTTTGAAGATCTGCGCAAGGTCCAGATAGCGGCGCTTCCATTTGTCGTAGGCTTTGTGGTCCCGTTTTGGCAACTGCTCGCGAATACGTTCAAACAGGTCTTTGTTCCCAGAGGGGAAGACCAGCAGGTCTGCCGGGTTCAGGAGTACCAGCTTGTCAACATTATCTGGAAATTCGGCAGCATAAAGTGAGGCGAGCAGAGCGCCGTAGGAGTGTCCTATGACGATGAGCTGATCATCGCCCAGAAGCTGGCGGATGCGCTCTATGTCTGCCAGTTGCTGGCTGATGCCGAGTGTGCTTTCCAGCAGGGAAATGTTGGTCCATGTGTTGTTTTCTGCGGGGAAGCGATCAAACGGACGGGTGGACCGACCGACGCCGCGCTGGTCGTAGTAGTTGACGCGGTAACTGTCTGAAAGCAGGTCAAAACCGGGGATGCTGGTAAGTGTCGGGATGCCGGGGCCGCCATGGATGAAGAGGATGTTTCGCCCTTCGCCGGTCGTGAAATACTTAAGCTTTGCATCTGGTGCCACTTGCCAGAACTCGTCTGTGCTGCCGACGGGCTTTAAGTCTGTACGCTGGGCGACCGTGCCGGGCGTGAACATGGGTTGCTGCATCATCCACCAGATGTAACTGCCGCCTGCCACGAAGACCAGTGCGCCCAAGGCAGCCAGTGACAAGAGCACCTTTTTGCCGCTTAACCTCATAAAACTACTCCTTAAATCCGGGGGCACTGAAGCATAAGTGGTGCTTCAGGTCCATATGGAAGAAACCTTGTTGCTCTGAATAATTTTCTGGTCTGGGACTATAGCGGCCTGCTGCTTATCCGGCTTTGCAGATCTTGCGATATTGCGTATTGCGTGCGTCTTTGCATCTCTCGCACCAGATGAGTGTTTTTGAGTCTTTGCTTTTTTGTAAATGTTGATTGGTGAAGTTTGACGCTTACGTCTACTTGGTAATATTAGGTCGATATTCTGTAACTTTATGAATTTTTTGTGCGAATTGTACTTGTTATGCGACCGATAATGGCATTTTCTTGCGGCTGCATAAGGAAAATGTCGTATTTTGCTTGCGCTTGATGAATGAAGCGTGTTTTGTATCTGATGTGAGTAATTCATCTCACCAGAACTAACCAGTCAACGCTCCTAATAGCTGCATTTTGGGATGCGTATTCTGGCTATCGTAATTCTTTGAGGCAAGTGAGAGGGCAGCGCCAGAGGTGCTGAGGGCTTGCTGTTTCAATTTTGCTCTTTGGGGGGGCTATGACGCTTCTTTCTTCCATCACTAAACTTGCGACTGCGGCAGCCATTGTTGGCAGCGCGGCGCTGTTTTCCGGTCAGACTCTGGCGCAGGATCTGAAATTCTTCACCATCGGTACAGGTGGGACTGCTTATACCTATTATCCGGTTGGCGGCATGATTGCGAATGCGATCTCCAACCCTCCGGGGTCCCGTAGCTGTGAGGCTGGTGGTTCGTGTGGTGTGCCGGGTCTGATTGCTTCTGCGGTTTCTTCCCGTGGTTCCGTTGATAACGTGAACGCGATTAATTCCGGTCTGCGTAATTCCGGCTTTACCCAGTCTGATGTTGCTTACTGGGCTTTCTCCGGGACTGGCACCATGGAAGGCAAGGAGCCTATGAAGGATCTGCGTGCCATTGCTGCGCTGTATCCTGAACACATTCACCTGATTGCGAAAGCAGGCAGTGGCATCAATTCTGTAGCTGATCTGAAAGGCAAGCGGGTTTCTCTGGATGAGCCGGGTTCAGGCACTTACACAGATGCTAATCTGATCCTTTCTGCTTATGGCCTCTCACTTTCTGACATTACTGCTGAAGCGCTGAAGGGCTCTGCTGCGGCTGAAGCACTGCGCAATGGCAAGGTTGATGCGTTCTTCGTGGTTGCTGGTTTCCCAACCGGTGCTGTGGTTGAACTTGCTTCTGCTGAAGACATCAAGGTTGTTCCGATTGCTGGCCCGGAAGCAGATAACCTCATTGAGAAGTATGGCTTCTTTGCGAGCTCCGACATTCCGGCAGATACCTATCAGGGTGTTGATGCAACAACCACTCTGGCTGTTGGTGCACAGTGGATTACCGGCGCTAAAGAAGATGAAGAGCTGATTTACAACATCACCAAGGCTCTTTGGAACGACAAGACCCGTAAGCTGCTGGATGTCGGTCACTCCAAAGGTAAAACGATCACGCTGGAAACTGCAGTAGAGGGCCTTGGTGTGCCGCTGCATCCGGGTGCTGAGCGTTTTTATAAAGAAGCTGGCTTGATTAAATAAGCTTTGGTTTCGTGAAACTGTTGTGGTGCCCGGTAGTTTTCTGCCGGGCGCTGCTGCTTTTTATCCAAGTGCAGTTTTGCCGGAAACTCGCCTGTCTGGCAGGATGCGCTCCAATGGAAATGCAGGGCAAATGTCAGAGAATAAGACAGAACATACCCTTGATGATCTGGAACGCAAGTACGATCCAGACCTTACTTTCAGAGCTTCCGGCCCGGTGCTGGCTGCGGTGACCACTGCGGCACTGGTCGCCATGTCACTCTACCACTATTATGCTTCGGGTTTTGCCCTCATTCGTGAGCTGGTGCACCGTGGCATCCACCTCTCCTTTGTTTTGGGGCTGGTGTTTATTCTCTTCAGTTTCATCAAAAGCACGAGCAATGAGCCCGCCCGGTCCACATGGTGGCGTCCAAGCGGGGTGCACATCTGGGATATTGTGCTTGCCATACTGGCTGTTGTTTCGGTCATGTATCTGCCATTGCTGCCAGCAGAAGCTGTTGCCTCCCGTGTGGGTGCGCCTGCGCCGATTGATGTTTTCATGGGCACAGTGCTGCTTGTGCTTGTGCTGGAGGCGGCGCGCCGTTCTGTTGGGCCAACACTGCCGCTGATTGCGCTGATCTTTGTTGGTTACGCCGTGTTTGGCATGTATGCACCGGGCGCGTTGAAGCATCCGGGGGCAAGCTGGACCGGGTTGATCAATCATCTTTACATGACCAATCAGGGCATCTATGGCATCGCTATCGGCGTGGTTGCCAAGTACGTGTTCCTGTTTGTGTTGTTTGGTGTTCTTGCAACACGTATTGGCCTTGGGCAGTTGTTTATCGATCTGGCCTCCGTGATTGCGGGTCGCTATGCAGGTGGGCCTGCTAAGGTTGCGATCTTCTCCTCTGCCATGCTCGGCACGATTTCCGGTAGTTCCATTGCAAATACGGTGACCACTGGCTCTTTGACCATTCCGGCCATGAAAAAGGTTGGCTATCCACCGCACTTTGCAGGTGCCGTTGAAGCGACTGCTTCAACGGGCGGGCAGATTACGCCGCCGATTATGGGCGCTGCTGCGTTCATCATGGTGGAGTTCCTTGAAATCCCTTACCGCGAAGTGTTGCTGGCTGCCATGTTCCCGGCCTTGCTGCATTACTTCGGCATCTTTGTGATGGTGCATCTGGAAGCCAAACGCCTTGGCCTGCGTGGCCTTTCTGCCGATGAGCTGCCGCGTGCATTAATGGTTATGAAGCAACACTGGCTCTCTGTCATTCCGCTGGGCATTCTGGTTTACTTGATTATTTCAGGTAAGACGCCGGACTTTGCAGCGGTTTGGGGCATTACGGCCTGTGTTGTGGTTGGCTTCCTCAATCCACATAACCGGATGGGTATCAGGGACCTGATTGTGTCCCTTGCAACGGGTGCCAAGTATTCGCTGGCTGTTGGTGCGGCTGCGGCTGCGGTTGGCATCATCGTTGGTGTTGTGACGCTCACAGGCACGGGTTTCCGTCTGTCCTTTGTGGTGACGCAAGCTGCTTCTGATCTGGGGGGCTTTATCGCCTCTGGTATGCTTGCAGAATACGTAACGCAGAACGCGCTGACGCTGTTCTTCACTCTGCTGTTTACTGCGATTGCCTGTATCATCATGGGCGCGGGTATTCCGACAACGGCGACCTATATCATTCTGGTTTCCATTGCAGCTCCAGCACTTGGCTTGCTGGGCGTGCAGCCGCTCGTGGCGCACTTCTTTGTGTTCTACTATGGGGTGCTGGCGGATGTTACGCCACCAGTGGCGTTGGCAGCTTATGCTGGTGCTGGTATTGCGGGGGCGAACCCGTTCAAGACTGGTAATACGGCGTTCCGCCTTGGTATTGCGAAAGCGCTTGTGCCGTTCGTGTTTGTCTACTCTCCGGCCCTGCTGTTGGTGACGCCGGAGTTCAACTGGTATGACTTCACGATTACGCTTTCTGGTGCCATGTTTGGCATCGCGCTGCTGGGTGTGGCGTTCTCTGGTTACATGCTGGCGGGTTTGAACAAGCTGGAGCGGTATTGGACTGCCTTTGCAGCCATGTTCTTTGTGGCTCCGGGTATACAAACCATGATGATTGGCGGCGTGTTGATGCTTCCTGTGATCATACGACAAGTGATTGCACGCAAGAGCCAGCAGTTGGTTGCGCAAGACGCTTGAAGCTTTTGAAAAACAGAGAGATACTACCCCGCCGGATGAACCTGTCCGGCGGGTTTTTTGTTTAGATATGGTTTGATTGGCTGTGACTGATATTAGTAGTTTGTGTGGGGTGAAACTTCCGGCGCTGACCCTGCGAGCGACCAGCTCAAAGAGGGTTGATTTGTCGGTGTTGCCGGGGCGTACTGTTGTCTATGCCTATCCGAGAACGAGTCCTGCGAATGAGGGACCGATTGAAGGATGGGATCTTATTCCAGGCGCTCGTGGATGTACGCCGCAGTCCTGTGCGTTTCGGGATCATTTCAGTGAGTTGCAGGTTGCCGGGGCGCATGCCGTGTTTGGGCTTTCCACCCAGTCGACGGCGTTTCAGGCTGAAGCTGCTGAACGTTTGCATCTGCCGTTTGCTTTGCTTTCTGATGAGAAGCTGGAACTGACGAAGGCGATGGACTTGCCAGTGTTTGAGGCGGGCGGACTGGTTCTTCTTAAAAGGCTCACTATGATCATCAGGGGTGGCGTGGTGGAACACGTTATGTTTCCGGTCAATGATCCGGCAAAGAATGCTGAGGATGTCATTGAGTATCTGAAGCAGGCAAAGTGAGAATGACAGATCCCGCCGGATGCACCAGTCCGGCGGGATCTGTTGTTTAAGCTGGCTGCATCACGTCTTCCGGGTAGGCTTCTTTGATGCGGTTTGCGTAGGCAACCAGATTGGGGAACTGCTCAGTGGTTTCCTTCCATCTGGAAAATGGAAGGTCGGAGAGAGTGCATAGGATTTGCGGGCCTATTGCAGCATCTGCAAAGCAGGGGCGGTCTCCGAGAAGGTAGGGTTTGTCACCGAGCTGAACTGAGATGGCTTGCAGATCTGCGCGGCCCAGAGCAAGGCGCTCTTCCCATGTATGTTCACCGTAACCGTGCTTTGTGAGCTTGGCGATGACGTTCTCGCGAGCTTGTGCTGCCAGTGATTTTCCCATATCTGCTGGCAACATGCCGAAAAACTCTCTTTCAATGACGGCGAAGTTTTCATCCGGGAGCCAGCGGGAACTGACTGTGACAAAGTAAAGAGAATGCTCTGCCATGCGGGTGAAAGCATGAGCTACCGCCAGCTCTTGAGAAGAATAGCCACCAGAGAAGTCTGCACTGTAGTTGTCTTCAAGGTGCATGCGGATAAATTCGGAATCTGCGATCAGGCTGTCACCATCCTTTAAAACAGGCAACTTGCCTTTTGGCGCGCTCGGGAGTGCATCCGGGCCTGCCAGCACCTCATGAGAAAGGCCAGCCATGGCGAGCAGAATATCGACTTTCAGGCAAAACGGGCTGGCACTGACGCCATTGAGCTGGGCACTGAACTTGTGATGTGTGAGCATCTCAATCTCCTCTTGTGTTTGGTGAGGAGTTGATAGCAAGGTGCTCCTGACAGCATGGTGTCAGGAGTGTTTGACAGGACACCACTTTGTGGAGGAACTATGCGCAGGGCGGATCGGTTATTGCAGATCGTTCAGTTGCTTCGGCGACATCGCAGGCCAGTGACGGCGGATGTGATGGCGCAGGAACTGGAGGTTTCTGTGCGCACGCTTTACCGGGATATTGTCAGTTTGCAGTCTACCGGCGTGCCTGTTCGCGGTGAAGCGGGTGTGGGGTATGTGCTGGAAGAGGGCTACGATCTGCCCCCGCTGATGTTTACCAGCGACGAGCTGGAAGCGGTGATGATGGGTCTGCGGCATGTTCAGGTGCGCGGAGACGATGAGCTGGTGCGCACGGCCAGTGATGTCATTGCGAAGGTTGCGGCGGTGCTTTCTCCTGAAGCGCGGGATGAGTTTATCGAAGCTCCTCTTTATGCGCCGGACTTTGGGGTGAACCCGGTTCCGACCAGCCGTATTGCGCTTTGTGATGTGCGGCGGGCTATTCGTGCGCAGAACAAACTGAGGATCATTTATTCAGATGCTCACGGGGCAATGAGTGAGCGGTTGATCTGGCCGTTGAGCCTGACCTTTTTTGCGCAGGCACGGATGATTGTGGCGTGGTGTGAGCTGCGCAAGGATTTTCGGGCATTTCGAACGGACCGTGTGGAGCTGATGGAGGTTCTGGAGGAACGCTATCGTGAAAACCGTGTCGCTTTGCGGGATCGCTGGTGGAAGCAAGAGCTGGCGCGGCGCGAAAGAGAGGCGGAAACGGTGGCACGCACTGGCTTAAATCAGGCGCTTTGTGAAGAAGCTTCATAGGTTCAGCGCCAGTGAGTATGGGGTCTGACGCTGCGTTGCTTGTGTAAGTTTCGTTCGTTTGCGCGACGCTTCATTACGAAATCAGTTAAATAACTGAGTTTTTGGTTGTATATCGAATACTTACTACCAATTGATTAGGTCGTTAGGTGAGGTGAAATTTCACGCTGAATCCGCAGGGTTAGCCGTGATGGCTGCCTGAATGAAAGCACGGCGATTGATGAAGATCGCAAAAAGCTGCTCCGTGAGTGCTTGTACCTATTCTTAAAAAGTGAAAGAATTTAACCAGTGATTGCACTTAGTTGCTGTTACACTGAGTTGCTGTCGCACACATAATGATGCGGGAGCCGATTAAAATAGGGGAGCATATTTAAAATGCAATTTAAGCGTAGTCTTCTTTCGCTGGCGCTTGCTGCGAGTGTCGCCATGCCAATTTCCGGCACCATTATTTCTGAAGCGGGTGCTGCAACGCCTCCTAACATGCTTATCATCGCTGATCGTATTGATGATTTAATTTCACTGGACCCGCAGGAAATGTTTGAGATTTCCGGCACTGATATGGCGAACAATATCTATGATCGTCTGGTGGAGCTGAACCCTGCGGACCTTTCTAAAGGTTATGAGCCGGGCCTTGCGGAGAGTTGGGAGATCTCCGAGGACGGCAAGACTTTTACTTTCAAAATGCGGGAAGGCATCAAGTTTCATTCTGGCAACACCGTTACTGCAAAGGATGCTGAGTACAGCATTCGACGTGTAATTGGGCTGAATAAGACGCCATCTTTTATTCTGACGCAGTTTGGCTTCACTCCTGAAAACATGAGTGAAACAATTAAAGCAATTGATGAGAATACCTTCCAGATCACCACAGACAAGAAGTATGCACCTTCTTTCGTGCTGAACTGTTTTACTTCTGTTGTTGCTTCTATTGTTGATTCTGAGGTGGTGAAGTCCAATGAAGTTGATGGCGACTGGGGGAATGGCTGGCTGAAGACGAGCTCAGCTGGTTCTGGCGCATTTAAGCTGCAAAACTGGAAGCCAAATGAGTCTTACTCCCTGACTGCTGTTCCAGGTTACTGGCGTGGTGATGTTGCGATGAAGCGCGTTATCGTGCGGCATGTGCTGGAATCTGCTTCTCAGCGTCTGATGCTGGAAAAGGGCGATGTTGATATTGCGCGTCACCTGTCGCCGGAAGATGTCGCTTCCATATCCACTAATGAAGATCTTAAAGTTGAAGACACTCTTCGTGGTCGTCTGATGTACGTCTCCTTCAACCAGAAAGATAAGGCTCTGTCCCATCCGAAGGTTACAGAAGCGCTGAAGTATCTGGTTGATTATAAAGGCATGACCGGATCTTTCCTGCAAGGCCAGTGGACTATTCAGCAAGCCTTCCTGCCTCAGACATTTATGGGTGAGCTGAAGGACACACCTTACGCCCTGAATATTGAGAAGGCGAAGGCGCTGCTGGATGAAGCTGGTTACTCTGATGGCTTTGATGTTGAGTTCATTGTTCGCAATTCGACTGAACGTGTCGAAATTGCTCAGAGTTTGCAGAATACCTTTGGGCAGGCGGGTGTTCGCGTCTCGATCACGCAAGGTACAGGTAAGCAAATCCTTGGCCGTTATCGTGCACGCGACTTCCAGGTCTATGTAGGTGAGTGGGGACCAGATTATCCAGATCCACATACAAACGCTGATACTTTCGCAAACAACCCTGATAACCGTGATGAAGCGAAGCTCATTGGTAAAGTTGCATGGCGTAACTCTTATGCGGCGAAAGACCTGACTACTCTTACTGACCTGGCGGTGCAGGAGAGTGATCGTGAGAAACGTGCTCGCATGTATGTTCAGGCGCAGAAGACCTTCCAGAAGGAAGCGCCAATTGCAATTATGTTCCAGAAAGTTGACCAAAGCTCCATGCGTGCGAACGTCACTGGCTTTAATCCAGGTGGTGCGATTGCCAGTGCTTTCTATTGGCCTGTTAAAAAATAAGATTGGCTAAAACAATATGAGCATCGCTGACTCTACAGCGACTGTAGAGCGGCGAGGGACTTCCTCGCCGCTCTACAAAATCTTTAAAGGTTTGATCGCTGGCCTTTTCTCCATCACCCTCACCATGGTGGGGCTGCTTTTCGTAACCTTTATTATTGCGCGGGTCATGCCTGTCGACCCTGTGCTTGCGGTCGTTGGTGACCGTGCATCTCAGGAAATCTATGAGGCTGCTTATAAGGCTATGGGCCTTGATCAGCCGCTTTATGTGCAATTCCTGCTGTTTTTAAAACAAGTGGCAATGGGCGATTTCGGGATGTCGACGCTGACAGCGCGGCCCGTGATTGAAGATGTTGCCCGCGTGTTCCCGGCGACCCTTGAGCTTGCAACGCTGGCAACTATTGCCGGTGTAGGTCTTGGCGTGCCCATGGGCGTTCTTGCAGCTGTGAATGAAGGCCGCTGGCCTGACCAGCTGATCCGCCTCGTCGGCTTGTTTGGCTATTCCATGCCGATCTTCTGGTTTGGCCTGATGGGGCTATTGATCTTTTACGGCATTCTTGGCTGGGTTGGTGGCCCGGGCCGTATTGATATCTATTATGAGGATATTGTTCCTGTTGTGTCAGGCATGATCCTCATTGACAGCCTGCTTGCAGGAGAGATCGAGATTTTCTGGAATGCGGTAAGCCATATCATTCTGCCAGCCAGCATTCTTGGCTACTACTCCATCGCTTACATCTCTCGTATGACCCGCTCGTTTATGCTGGAGCAGTTCTCTCAGGAGTACATTACGACTGCGCGCGTTAAAGGGGTTTCGGAGGCTTCCGTGATCTGGCGTCATGCCCTGCCGAATGTGATGATACCGCTGATTACGGTGATTGCGCTTTCCTACGCGACTCTTTTGGAAGGGTCTGTGCTGACCGAGATCATCTTCTCCTGGCCGGGGCTGGGCAACTACATCACCAATGCCCTGCTTTCTGCGGATATGAATGCGGTTATGGGGGGAACGGTTGTTGTTGGCGCGATCTTTGTGGGCCTCAATCTCTTCTCTGACTTTATGTACAAAGTGGTGGATCCGAGGGCACGATGACAACAGCACCTGTAAAATCAAATGTGCCTGAAAAATCCGGGCTGAAGGCGTGGCTTACCTCTGATGCACCAGAGTCGCGTGGGCATGCGCGGGCTGTGCAGCTTTATCTGGGGTGGCTGAAACTCTATGAAAACAGACTGGCTTTTCTTGGCTTTCTGATCATTCTTAGCTTGGTGCTGATGGCGATCTTTGCGCCGCTTCTGGCGACGGCTGAACCGAATGCGCAGGACCTGAGCAAGCGTCTGCTAGCTCCGGGAACAGACGGGTATTGGCTCGGAACTGACGAGCTGGGCCGTGATATCTATAGCCGCCTTGTTTATGGTTCCCGCATCACGCTTCTGATCGTGGGCATTGTTGCGTTTACCGCACCTGTGTTTGGTCTGCTGGTGGGCACTGTTGCTGGCTATCTCGGCGGCTGGGTGGATCAGTTGCTGATGCGACTGGTTGATATCTTCTTAGCGTTTCCTAAGCTTATTCTGGCGCTTGCCTTCGTTGCTGCGCTTGGTGCAGGCATTGAGAGTGCGATTATTGCGATCAGCCTGACTGCGTGGCCGCCCTATGCGCGTATTGCACGTGCAGAAACTCTGACTATTCGCAATGCGGACTACATTAGTGCTGTGCGTTTGCAGGGGGCTGGTGTCATGCACATCATTGTGGGGCATGTGTGGCCGTTGTGTTTGTCCTCTATCATCGTGCGTGTGACGCTTGATATGGCCGGGATCATTCTGACCGCTGCTGGTCTTGGTTTTCTTGGGCTTGGTGCGCAGCCACCGGACCCGGAGTGGGGGGCTATGATTTCCGCTGGTCGTAAGTTTGTTCTGGATCAGTGGTGGGTTGCGGCGATGCCGGGTATGGCGATCTTTATTGTATCTCTGGGCTTTAACCTGCTGGGTGACGGTCTGCGTGATATTCTTGATCCTAAGAAAAGCCAGAGCTAAGGGAGGGACCTATGAGTGATACGCTTTTAAGCGTTGAGGACCTTTGGGTTCGCTTCCCGACGCGCAATGGTACTGTTGATGCGGTACGTGGTATCTCATTTTCCGTCGGGCGTGAGCGTGTTGGCATTGTGGGCGAGAGTGGTTCTGGCAAATCCATGACTGGTCGCAGTATTTTGCGTCTGATCCGCTCTCCGGGGCAGATGGAAGCAAAGTCCATTATGTTCAACGGCGAAAACCTGCTGGATTACTCTGAAAAACAGATGCGCAAGGTTCGCGGCCATCAGATTTCCATGGTGATGCAGGACCCTAAGTTCTCGCTGAACCCGGTTCACACAGTTGGTAAGCAGATTTGTGAAGCATTGCGTTTGCACACGAACGCTTCACGCCGTGAAGCTCGTCAAGGCGCACTGGAAATGCTTGAAGCGGTGCAAATCCGCAATCCAGAGCGTGTGTTTGACAGTTATCCGCACGAACTGTCCGGCGGTATGGGGCAGCGCGTGATGATCGCGATGATGCTGATTACTGATCCGAAGCTGCTGATTGCAGATGAGCCGACCTCTGCGCTGGATGTGACTGTGCAGATGAAAGTTCTGGCGATTATGGATAAGCTGGTACAGGAACGTGGCATGGGTCTGATTTTCATCAGTCATGACCTGAATCTTGTTTCCTCCTTCTGTGACCGCATTATCATTATGTATGCAGGGCGTATTGTTGAGACCTGTAAGGCCAGTGAACTGCACAACGCAACACACCCTTACACACGTGGCTTGCTGAATGCGTTGCCGCGTATCGAAGAGCCAAAGGGACGTCTTGAAGCTTTGCAGCGTCAGGACAGTTGGAAGCAGGAGGCCAGTGTTGATGCAAGGGTCTGATAGTGCTGTGATGGAACGTAAGCCATGGGTTGCGGAAGCGACGGATGCTGCTCGTCTGGAGATCAAGGATCTCAATGTTTACTTCGGAGAGGGGCCGGATCGGTTTCAAGCCGTCAAGAATGTGAGCGTGAAGGTTCAGCAGGGCGGCAGCTTTGGTATCGTGGGTGAATCTGGGTCCGGTAAATCAACTGTGTTGCGTGCTGTATGCGGATTGGTTGAAAGCTGGGACGGTGAGATTGATATCGACGGCGCTCCTGTTTCGCATAAGCGTGATAAGGCGTTCGCCCGGAAAATTCAGATGGTGTTTCAGGACCCGTATGCTTCGTTGCATCCGCGCCATACGGTTGACCGTGTTTTGTCAGAACCATTGAAATTACATGGGTTTAAGGACATTGATGCTCGTGTGTTGCAAGCGTTGGATGATGTCGGGTTAGGTGCCGATTTCCGTTTCCGCTATCCGCATCAGCTTTCTGGCGGTCAGCGTCAGCGTGTGGCTGTGGCGCGGGCATTGATGCTTGAGCCGGAGATCCTGCTGTTGGACGAGCCAACTTCGGCGCTGGATGTGTCTGTTCAGGCGGAGATTTTGAACCTGTTTGCTGATCTGCGTCAGGAGCATAATCTCACCTATGTGATGGTAACGCATGATCTGGCTGTTGTTGCGCATATGTGCGACGAGATTGCCGTTATGCAGCATGGTGAAGTGGTTGAAGTGATGGATGTTGACACTATGCGGAACTCCACGCCGAAAACAGAATATGCTCAGGAGCTGCTTAAAGCCTCTATGGGCTATGATGCTGAATTCTTTGGCGATAGTTAAGCTCTTTTCATTCCGACAGGATTTTTAAAAGGCCCCGCAGCGATGTTGTGGGGCTTTTGCTTTTTGTCATGTGCAGAAAATGAATTAGTCCAATGAGTTCACTGTGAAAATCATGCGGTTTTCTGTTATAAGCAACGGGCTTTATTCTGCGCGCGTTCTCCTGAATCATGCAGAAGTTGGTTTGATTCTGTTCTAACTGATCGATGGTGTCTTCTTTGAGAAGTCTTGACGAAAATCTTATTTCCCATATCCCGCCGTTTCGAAAGCTGGAACGTGTTGATATCAGAGAGATTTTAGACGCAGCGACGCCAAAGCGTTACAGCGCTGGGCAGGCGATCTTTGAAGAGCATGACCCTGCTGAGCGCTTCTACCTCCTGCTTGACGGTCATGTGCGTGTGGTGCGCACAACTGCGGCGGGGGATCAGGTGATCGCGCGGCATATTGTGAGCGGTGAGCTGATGGGTATCGCCTCTGCGATTGGGCGAACCACCTATCCTGCAAGTGCTGTGGCGATTGACGACTGCTTAGTGCTGTTCTGGCCAACACATCTCTGGTCAACCTTCACCGAGAAATACAACGGTTTTGCCACTGAGACGTATAAGACCGTCGGGGAGCGCATTTCAGAAGCCAACAATCACATTCTGGAGCTGGCAACACAGCAGGTGGAACAGCGGGTGGCACGTGCGTTGATGCGGCTGGCTATTCAGAGCAGCCGGACCACTGATGAAGGCATGGAAATCGACTTTCCACTGACCCGGCAAAACATCTCAGAAATGACCGGTACAACGCTTTACACCGTCAGCCGTTTGCTCAGTGCCTGGGAAAAACAAGGCATTGTGACCAGTGGTCGTAAGAAGGTTGTTGTGACCAATATGGGAAAACTGAAGGTGATTGCAGATTTGGACCCGACAGTGGAAAGCTGAGCGGAATCAGATCAGCACCTTTGTTTGTATGGGGAACTACCCATAATTTCGATTTTTTATCTTATTGTTTTTGTTAGGTATTTTTGCGTTAAATTCGCAAACATCGAATAGGTTGTCATAGCACAAACTATAGGTTTGACGGCAATTTATCATCCTGCGTGACCGTAACCACGATAGGATTCCGTAGATGTCAGAATTCCTTACAAAATCACGGGCGCGAAATATCTTCTATGGGGGATCACTTTTCTTCATAGGCATATTTGCCGTGCTCACAATCGACAGTCACCTTTATGTTGTGAATGAGTCGACTGCCAAAGCACCTCTTACCGACGAGGTAATTCTGGGTAAACACGTCTGGGAAAAGAACGCTTGCGTGAACTGTCATACGCTGCACGGTGAAGGTGCTTACTTTGCACCGGAAGTCGGCAACGTGATGACACGCTGGGGTGTTCTGGATGATGCAGATGAGGCTGCCGAGACCCTTGGGGCCTGGATGGAGTCCCAGCCCAGCCGCATCGAAGGCCGTCGCCAGATGCCTTACTTCAAGCTTACCGAAGAAGAAACACGCGGCCTCTCTGAATTCTTGCGTTGGGCAGACAAGACCAACACGCAAGACTGGCCTCCGAACGACGCTGGTTAAGGGGTGGTATCATGAAATACAAATCTCAAAAGGTTGCCTACGCATACTTCCTCGTTGCTATGGCGCTGTTCGCAATTCAGGTTCTTGGCGGTTTGCTCGCCGGCTGGATCTACATTTCACCTAACTTCCTGTCGGAGCTGTTGCCGTTCAACATTGTTCGCATGCTCCACACCAACGCGCTTGTTGTCTGGTTGCTGCTGGGCTTCTTCGGGGCGGCTTACTATCTCATTCCTGAAGAGAGTGAGCGGGAAATTCACTCTGAAAAACTGGCTTATCTACAGCTTGCGATCCTTGTGATCGGTACTCTGGGTGCTGTTGTCAGCTATATCTTCGGCATTCATGAAGGCCGCGAATTCCTTGAGCAGCCGCTTTGGGTTAAAGTTGGCATTCTGGTTGCTGCGCTGATCTTCCTTTACAACATCTCCATGACAGTGCTGAAAGGTCGCAAGACTGCAATCACAAACATCCTTGTGATTGGCCTTTGGGCGCTTTCTCTGCTGTGGCTGTTTGCGTTTTACAACCCGTCCAACCTCAGCCTCGACAAGATGTACTGGTGGTATGTGATTCACCTCTGGGTGGAAGGTACCTGGGAACTGGTGATGGCGGCTATCCTTGGCTTCCTGATGCTGAAGCTGACCGGTGTTGACCGTGAGGTTATTGAAAAGTGGCTTTACGTGATTGTAGCGACTGCTCTGTTCTCCGGTATTCTTGGTACAGGTCACCACTATTACTGGATTGGTACACCGGGCTACTGGCAATGGATTGGTTCCATTTTCTCAACACTGGAAGTTATTCCATTCTTCCTGATGATGACCTTCTCCTTCGTCATGGTCTGGAAAGGTCGTAAGAATCATCCAAACAAAGCAGCTCTGCTATGGGCGCTTGGTTCTGCAACTGTTGCCTTCTTCGGCGCGGGCGTATGGGGCTTCCTGCATACTCTGCACGGCGTGAACTTCTACTCACACGGTACGCAGATCACCGCAGCGCATGGCCACCTTGCCTTCTTCGGCGCTTATGTGGCCCTGAACCTTGCGGTGTTCACCTATGCAATGCCAATGCTTAAGGCTCGCAGTCCTTACAATCAGGTGCTCAACATGGCCAGCTTCTGGCTGATGACCGGTGGTATGTCCTTCATGACCTTCGTGCTGACATTTGCCGGAACCATCCAGACGCACATGCAGCGTGTGATTGGTGAAGACTTTATGTCTGTGCAGGACCAGCTGACAGTGTTTTACATCATGCGCTTCGGCGCTGGTGCGGCTGTTGTGCTTGGTGCACTGCTGTTCATCTACTCTCTGCTTATTCCGCGCAAAGAGTTGTTCACCGAGACTTCCGGTTCCAAGCCTGTACAAGGCAGCACACCTGAAGCTCAAGCTGTTCTGGAAGGTGGTCGTTAATGACTGTACAGAACCACGTTTTTGATGTGCCCTATTATCAGCCACAAGCGGATGAATGTGCGCTCTTTGAAACGGCTTATAACAAAGGTCTGCCCCTTCTTCTGAAGGGGCCGACGGGCTGCGGAAAAACGCGGTTCGTGGAGCACATGGCAGCCAAACTCGGTCGTCCTTTATACACCGTGGCCTGCCATGATGACCTTTCAGCCGCTGACCTGATCGGTCGTTACCTGCTTAAAGGCGGTGTGACCGAGTGGGTTGACGGGCCTTTGACCCGCGCGGTGCGGGAAGGGGCAATTTGCTACCTTGATGAAGTGATTGAGGCGAGGAAGGATGTGGCGGTTGTTTTGCACCCGTTGACGGATAACCGTCGTCGCCTCATCATCGAACGTACTGGCGAAGAGCTGCAAGCTCCTGCGAGCTTCATGCTGGTTGCCAGCTACAATCCGGGTTACCAGAACATCCTCAAGCAGATGAAACCTTCTACCAGACAGCGTTTCCTCTCAACGACCTTTGACTTTCCGGAGCCAGCTCTGGAGCAGAAGATTGTTGCAGCAGAAAGCGGGCTGGATGAAGAGCGGGTCAACGGACTTGTCAGACTTGCGGGACATATCCGTGGGTTGTCCGGGCTGGATCTGGAAGAGGGTGTTTCCACCCGCTTGCTGATCTATGCGGCTTCGCTGATTGCTGGCGGAATGCCGATTGAGAAAGCGCTTGAGTTTTCCGTTGTTGAGCCTTTGACTGATGAGCCAGACGTTCAGGTTGCCTTGCGTGACCTGATCGCTGTTGTTTACGGATAATCCGGATGAAAGAGACTTTACTGGAGCTTTTAGAGCCTGAAGAAGCCATTGGTAATCTGTGGCATGACTATGCTTCTAGTCTGGGTGCTCCGGTGCATCATCAGGACGTGGAGGTTGAGCTTGCTCAGGTGAGACCTTCCGTCCAGATGGTATTTCGCGGTCTTGGTGGTGAGGCGAAAGTTGAGGTGACTGCTTCACCCGCAATCGCTTCTACCTACCGGTTGCCTGCGAAACGTAAACTCGGCAATGCTGCCGAGACGATTTATCCGAGTGAATATAATGGTGAGCGTCTTCGCGTGCCGCCTGTACTTGGCGTGTTCCCCAGCGAGCAACTGAACCGGGTGCACTACATCTGGCTGTCCGCGTTTGCCGCTTGCAGCGAACCTTTTGATTTACCTGCAGACCAACTTCAAGCCGATGTGCTTGCGCTTGCTAATGCAAAGCTGGCGATTGAAAGGGTCTGGGCCTCTTGTTCTGGATTACGCGAATTCCTCCGCCAATCCAGTGACTTCCTGCTGAATACCCGAAAACGCCCAAGCCTGCCTGAATGGGAATCTGGTATTGAGGAGGTTCTCCTGCAAATGCTCGGGGGGGATGCTGTTAGCAGCCCTGTTGGCATGAGCATCTTGAACGCCATGGAAGATGAAACCGCGCGTGAAAAGCTGATTGCGCCGCGTGGATATTGCACATTTGCTCCGGTGCCCATCTGGGTTTCCTGTGAACGGGTTCAGACCCAGCAAAGTGATGCTCGCGATGATGAGGAAGCTCCGCCAACACCCGGCGGCGTATCTGCTAAGGATGCGAAAAAAGGCATGCGCGAAAAGCGTGAGGAAGCTGATCGCCCCGATAGTTTTATTCTGCACCGCTTTGAAGCTATTCTTTCGTGGGTTGAGAGTTTGAACCTCAATCGTCATACAGATGATGACGAAGAGGACAATGCAAAAAAGGCGGCTGATGATCAGGATTATATCAGCCTTTCCAAGAACCAGAAGAAGACTGCAACCCGGCTGCGGTTACATCTGGACCTTTCTCCAGAAGATGCTGATCATGAAGAGCTTTCGGATAAATATGTTTATCCGGAGTGGGATCATCGGAAGCGTGCCTATCTGGACGGACATTGCCGTGTTTTAGAAAAAGATGCGGAGCCGGATCATGAAAGTGTGCTGGTGACGAGCGTGCAGCATCGCCGCCGCATTCGGCAGGTGAAACGGCAGTTTGAGGCGTTGCGGCCAAAACGGGTTTTGCAAAAACGTCAGCGTGATGGTGCGGAACTTGATCTGGATGCGCTGGTTGCTGCTCAGGTGGATCTGAAAGCGAGCGGTCATGCATCTGACCGGATTTTCATTGATACGCGCGCTGCTGGGCGTGATCTTTCCGTTGCGTTGCTGCTGGATACGTCCCGGTCAACTGAGAGTGCTGTTGGCGATTCCAATGTGATTGAAATTGCAGGTTCCGCTGTGGCCGCTCTGGCTGGTGGAATTGTTGCCAGTGGGGATCAGCTCGGGGTCTGGGGTTTTTCCTCTTTGAAGCGCGACAGGGTTTTTCTGAATAAAGCCAAGGGCTTTGATCAACCGATGAATGGGGATGTGATTGCGCGGATCGGGTCTTTGAAACCTTGTTATTATACCCGGCTGGGTGCTGCGATCCGACATACCACCGCGCAGCTTGCTTTGCAGCAAACACAACGCAAGCTCTTGATTGTATTAACTGATGGCAAGCCGAACGATCTTGATCACTATGAAGGTATTCATGGCATTGAAGACAGTCACATGGCGGTGCGCGAGGCACGAAGACAAGGTCTTAGCGTACATGGTGTGATTGTTGATGAGGATGGTCAGGACTGGTTTGCCCGGATTTTCGGCAAGGGCGGGTTTACGCTGTTCCCTAATCCCGAGCGTCTTACCCGCGCTTTGCCGGATATCTACAGAAGCCTGACAAGGGAGTATTAGACTATGAAGCTTTTTTACATTGTGCTGGGCTTTGTGTTTAGCCTGCTGCCTGCTTCTGCATTTGCTGCTATTTCTGGATATCAACGTCCAGTCCCACAGCCGCAAAGTGCAACGGCTGAGATCTGGTTTGGGCTGGCGACCGTGATGCTGGTTTTGTCTCTCGTTGTGGTTCATCTGGTGGTGAAACGCAGATGAGCGAAGAGGACCTAAGCAAACGTATTAGTGTGACGCGGCTGGCACTCTATCTCTATCCCCTTGGGATTGGCGCTGTTGGCATCAACCTGTTCTTCCTTTCGCTGATTTTCTCCTGGATCGGCTGGGAAGTGATGTCGCCTTACACCGCTTTGCTCGGAGGCGTTGTGCTCGGCTACCCGTTTGCTTATCCCTTTGCAAAACACATCCGCTATCTCATGGATAAAGCGGATGGCTTGCTGGATTAAAGCAGTTTCAGTTTGTTGAAACTGCCTGATCTTTGCTTTTTTACGTATCTTCTTCGAAAACTGTTCCCACTTTTCGGTGATGCACTATCGTTTCCCATTTTAATCTGATTCAAGGAGAGGTGTGATCTGCGAAGGTCACGCCTCTTTTCTTGCGTGAGGTTGTCTCTTACTTACTTAGAGCGACAGTTTATTGACAGGTTGATAAGGTGAACGTGCGGGATGGTGCCCGAAGTGAACCGCTGGTCTCAGTTTGCAATGTGGTCCTTCGCAAGCCTGGGCTGGCGGTGTGTGTGTGTGCCCCCTAAGACACGTTTTGATGTGTGAGTCGCGGGGCTGTAAATCCTCGTTGTTTTATGGAAAAACCGAGCGTTTACAGCCACAATTTCGGTTGAATCTGAGGGTTCAGCTTTGCATAAATATTGCCCTGAAGGCACCGATGAAAAAAATAAAGAGAAATCCACTGCAATCTTTAGGAGGCATTTGAGGGGTGGCTTATGAGCTAACGGATCTTACTGACCGGCAGGTGTTATAAAAATTCAACTTAAAGAAGCTGCTGGAAAGTAATTCAACTTTTAAGTTATGGTAGAATATGTTGAATAATAAAGATAAATTGATAAATGATCTAAAGAAAAAGGTTTGCCGTATCTGGATAAAAACTAAACTGTTTTAAAATATGATCAGTAAGCTCAAGTTATTTTTTTAAGTTGAATATTTTTCTCTAGTATTTGCTGGTGTTTTAAATTGATTGCGATCAATATACAAAAGTAATCACGCTGATATATTTTTATTAATTTAGTTGAGAAGCAGATTTTGTCATGCAGACGCAGATGGCAAGGCGGCGTTTTCTTGGTATGTCCAAGTACGCGGACGATAGACCGTGCCCGCCTTACAGTATTCGCAAAGATGAATTCGAAGAGAAGTGCAATAGCTGTGGTGATTGCGTTGATGCGTGTCCGGAGAAAATCCTTGTAGTTTCTGAGCGGAGCAGGTTGCCCGTTGTCGATTTTAAGACAGGGGCCTGCACATTCTGTGAGGCTTGTGTGGAGGCTTGTGGCGAGGGGGCTCTTGTTAAGACTGATGGTGCTCCATGGGGAATGAGGGCCTTTATTCTTAACTCCTGTTTGTCTTTCCAGAAAATCACCTGCCGTTCGTGCTCTGACTTTTGTGATGAGCGGGCGATACGGTTTCAACCTGGCCTTGGCGGTCAGCAAATTCCTGATTTGGACAGCTGCGCCTGCACTGGTTGTGGCGCCTGCCTTGCGGCCTGTCCCAATAGTTCAATCGAAATGCGCGAGATTAAACTCCAAGAGGAGGTTCTATGAACATTTGCGGCGTTCTTGTGACCTGCAATCCGGGCAAAACCCAAGAGGTTTGCGAGGCATTGTCTGCCCTTGCGGGTGTTGAAATTCATATCACTGATGAGAAGAGCGGCCAGCTCGTTGTTACGGTGGAAGATACGGAAGAAGCCTTTGCTGACCAGCAGGTGCTTGAAATTCACCGGTCACCGGGCGTCTCATCTGCGGCTCTCACTTATCACCAATTCGAACCAAATACCGACCCTGACTTGAAGGCGGCCTAACGGGAGGCAAACCATGTCAATCACGGCATCTCGTAGAGATATTATAAAGTCAGCTGCGGTTGCAGCAACAGCCTCAGCAGCTGGCATCGCACTACCAAAATCCGCCGAAGCTCAGGGAAAAGCCTCTGATATTCGCTGGGATAAAGCTGTTTGCCGTTTCTGCGGTACAGGCTGTTCACTGCTCGTTGGCGTCAAGGATGAACGGGTTGTGGCGACACAGGGTGACCCTGATGCGCCTGTGAACCGTGGCCTGAACTGTATTAAGGGCTACTTCCTCTCCAAGATCATGTACGGCAAGGATCGTTTGACAACGCCTCTGCTGCGCAAGACCGGTGGTGTTTACGACAAGAACGGTGAATTTGAGCCCGTTTCCTGGGATGAAGCTTTCACCGTGATGTCAGGGAAGTTCAAGGACGCGATAAAGAAGACCGGCCCAACTGCCGTTGGCATGTTTGGTTCCGGACAGTGGACTATCTGGGAAGGCTATGCTGCTTCCAAGTTTATGAAGGCAGGGTTGCGTTCTAACAACCTTGACCCAAATGCCCGCCATTGTATGGCATCTGCGGTGGCTGGGTTCATTCGTACTTTTGGTATTGACGAGCCAATGGGTTGTTATGACGATCTGGAGCTTGCTGACACGTTTGTGCTGTGGGGCGCAAACATGTCAGAGATGCACCCAATCCTCTGGTCTCGCCTGACAGACACACGCCTGACAAAGCCGGGTTGTGAGGTGCATGTTCTTTCCACTTTTGAGCATCGCAGCTTTGAACTTGCTGACAATGGTATGGTGTTTACGCCGCAGACTGATCTGGTGATCCTTAACTTCATCGCCAACTACATCATCGAAAATGATGCGGTGAACTGGGACTTCGTCAATAAGCACGTCAACATTACCAAGACAGCGACTGATATTGGCTATGGCCTGCGCCCGAATGATGAGCGTGAGACAACTGCGGAAAACGCCGGGTCCGGTAAGCTCTCAAAGATTGATTTTGAAGAGTATACGAAGCTCGTTTCCAAGTATACGCTTGAGTATGCCGAGGAAATGTCCGGTGTGCCTGCCGAGAAACTTCTGAAGCTGGCACAGCAGTATGCTGATCCTAACCGGAAAGTCATGTCTTTATGGACCATGGGCTTCAACCAGCACTCACGCGGTACATGGGTTAACAGCCTTTGCTACAATGTGCACCTGCTGACTGGTAAGATTTCTGAGCCGGGCAACGGACCATTCTCTCTGACGGGCCAGCCTTCTGCGTGTGGTACTGCCCGCGAGGTTGGAACTTTTGCTCATCGCCTGCCTGCTGACATGGTGGTTAAAAATCCAAAACACCGTGAAATCTGTGAGAAGGCCTGGAATCTTCCTGAAGGAACAATCCCCGGCAAGCCTGGGTATCATGCTGTTCTTCAGCACCGCATGCTGAAAGACGGGAAGCTGAATGCCTACTGGGTTCAGTGCACCAATAATCTGCAAGCTGCTCCAAACATGAATGAAGAAGGCTGGCCGGGTTACCGCAATCCAGATAACTTCATCGTGGTGTCTGATCCGTATCCAACGGTTACTGCAATGGGTGCTGACCTTATTCTGCCTACCGCGATGTGGACGGAAAAAGAGGGGGCTTACGGTAACGCAGAGCGCCGTACCCAGTTCTGGCGCCAGCAGGTGAAGGCTCCCGGTGAAGCCATGTCAGATGTCTGGCAGGTTATGGAGTTTTCCAAGTACTTCAAGACTGAAGAAGTCTGGCCTGAAGAGCTGCTTGCCAAGAAACCAGAGCTGCGCGGGAAGACACTTTTTGAAGTGCTTTATGCAAATGGCGTGGTTGATAAGTTCCCGGTCTCGCAAGTTGCTGAGGGTTTCAACAACCATGAGTCTGAAGACTTTGGCTTCTACGTTCAGAAGGGGTTGTTTGAGGAGTACGCTCAGTTCGGTCGTGGTCACGCGCATGATCTGGCGGACTTTGATACCTACCATAAGGCGCGTGGGCTGCGCTGGCCTGTGGTTGATGGCAAGGAAACGCTCTATCGCTTCCGTGAAGGCTACGATCCTTATGTTCCGAAAGGAGAGGGCGTCCGGTTCTATGGTAAGCCAGATGGCCGCGCCAACATCATCTTTGCACCTTATGAGCCGCCAGCAGAAATGCCTGACAAGGAGTTTGACCTGTGGTTATGCACCGGGCGTGTGCTGGAGCACTGGCATACAGGTTCCATGACACGGCGCGTTCCAGAGCTTCACAGAGCGTTCCCGTCTGCTGTTCTGTTCATGCATCCGCAGGATGCGCGTGAACGCGGACTGCGCAGGGGGGAGGAAGTGATTATCTCCACCCGTCGGGGTGAGGTGGCAACCCGTCTGGAAACACGGGGTCGTAACAAGGTGCCTAAAGGGCTGGTCTACATGCCTTTCTTCGATGCAAGTCAGTTGACCAACAAACTTACTCTTGATGCAACCTGTCCGATTTCCAAGGAAACGGACTTCAAGAAGTGCGCTTGTAAAGTGGTAAGCGCTTAGAGCGGCCCTTCTGGGTAGCAATGGAAGAACGCCATGTCTGGTGAAAAAAAGACAGGTCTAATCGATGCAAAGCGTCGTCAGTTTCTTGGCGACGCGGCTCGCACAGCGTGTGGCTGTGCGGTCGCTGCAACGTTCCTGACGGTTTGGCAAGCGCAAGCGAAGGCGTTGCCTGCTGATGCCATCAGACCACCCGGTGCATTGCCTGAGGAGGAATTCTTAGGCGCATGTGTGCGGTGCGGTTTGTGTGTTCGCGATTGTCCTTTTGACACGTTGAAGCTGGCAGAGCTTGGTGAAACAGGTCCGGCAACGGGAACACCGTATTTCACCGCACGAGATGTGCCCTGTGAGATGTGTGAGGACATACCTTGTGTTGTCGCGTGTCCTACTGGTGCACTGGACCATTCGCTCACCAATATTGATGATGCCAATATGGGTGTGGCGGTTCTGATCGATCAGGAGAATTGTCTTAACTTCCTAGGGTTGCGTTGTGATGTTTGTTATCGGGTCTGCCCGTTGATTGACGAAGCAATCACTCTTGAGGTGAGACCGAATTTACGCACTGGCAGTCATGCTGTCTTTGTGCCCACAGTTCAGGCTGATTTCTGCACTGGCTGCGGGCTTTGCGAAAAGGCGTGTGTTTTGCCTGAGTCCGCGATTAAGGTTCTTCCTCAACGTATTGCCCGGGCGGAAAGTGCAGAGCATTACCGGCTTGGCTGGGAAGAAAAGGCTAAGGCAGGGAATGCCTTGGTTCCGGGTGTGATTGATTTGCCTGACCGTGTACCTGATGCAACTCCATTTGAACCGGTCTTCAAACCGGGGAAAGGGCGGCCATGACTTCTGCTCATTTAGATTCAGTTGTCTGTGAAAGGCCAAAGCATGGGTGGTTGCGGCGTAATCGCTTCTTGTTGCTCAGGCGCGGGGTGCAGCTGTTTACTCTTGCTCTCTTTTTGGCAGGGCCCTGGGCAGGTCTCTGGATTGTTAAGGGGACGCTGACTTCCAGTATGACGCTGGGCGTTCTTCCGCTGACAGACCCGTTCTTAATGCTGCAAGCACTGGTGAGCGGACACTGGCCTGAACTGACCGGGATTATTGGTGTTGCCATTGTGGTTGGTTCTTACGCCGTGTTCGGGGGCAGGATTTATTGCTCTTGGGTTTGCCCAATGAATGTGGTGACAGACAGTGCGAACTGGGTGCACCGCATGCTCGGCCTTAAAAAGGGCTGGCAACCCAAAAAGCAGACCCGTTACTGGGTGATGGCTATGACACTGCTGGTTGCAGCGGGAACGGGTTCTTTAGCGTATGAGCTGGTTAATCCCGTTACGATGCTGCATCGGGGGCTGGTGTTTGGTATGGGGTTTGCCTGGGCCTCTGTTGTGATGGTGTTCCTGTTTGATGTTTTCGTGTCACGGCATGGCTGGTGCGGACATTTATGCCCAATGGGTGCCGTTTACGGACTTCTTAACATCCAAAGCCTGCTGCGAGTTTCTGCCAAAAACCGGGAAGCTTGTGATGACTGCATGGATTGCTTTGAGGTTTGCCCTGAGAACCATGTGATCTCTCCGGCCCTGCGCGGCAAAGGGGATGACACCCCGCTCATTCTAAATAGAGACTGTACGGCTTGTGGTCGCTGCATAGATGTTTGCGATCTGGACGTTTTCAGTTTCACCCATCGTTTCGATACTCAACTTATTCAACCGACTTCAATCGAGCCGATCCAACACGATCCGGCCCCGATCAAAGCTATGGGAGGTCACAAATGAAAACGGGAGTGCCTTGGAAGGCTATTACCATTATGGCGGTCTTGAACCTTACCGGCTTTGCTGCCTTGAGCGCACATGCGGAGGGGGTAAAGTCCTTGCGAGGTGTGCAGGTGGATGAACATGTGTTCGTGGAGCCAATTGCTCGTCCGCAAAACACCCGCATGAACCGCGAGTTTCGCCAGCAACCTCCTTTGGTTCCTCATAAGACTGAAGCTTATCAGGTGGATCTGAAGGTGAACCAGTGCCTGACCTGCCATGACTGGGCAAATGCGGGTGAAAAGAAAGCACCAACTCTTTCCATGACGCACTACGCGGATCGGGAAGGGCGTCAGCTGGACCGGGTTTCCGGGACTCGCTGGTTCTGCACGCAGTGCCATGTTCCTCAGGTTGATGCTGAGCCGCTGGTGGAAAACGAATTTACTCCGTCAAGCAAACGCTAGATGGCACTTCTGAGCGGAGGAACTAATAATGAGCAATCAAGGGACTATTCCCACCAAGGAACAGGCACCCGGCCTGATTAAGCGAATCTGGCGTTTTCTGCGGCACCCTGCTGCAACAATCTCTGCTGGTGCCCTGCTGTTTGTTGGTATTGTGATTGGTGTTGCTTTCTGGGGCAGTTTTAACTGGTCTATGGAAATGACAAATACGGAACAGTTCTGCATTGGCTGCCACGAAATGGAAGCAAATGTTTATGCGGAGTACACTGAATCAGCGCATTATTCCAATGCCTCCGGTGTACGTGCAAAATGCGCTGACTGTCATGTACCTAAGGAATGGGTGCATAAGGTGGTTCGCAAAGTGCAGGCTTCCAGAGAGGTCTATCATAAGATTTTAGGTACAATTGATACTCCTGAGAAGTTCGAGGAAAAGCGCCTTGAACTGGCGACCAACGTCTGGAAAGCCATGAAGAAAACGGACAGCCGCGAATGCCGGAACTGTCATGAGTTCGACTCTATGGACTTTGTAATGCAAGAAGGTCGCGCAGCGGATGCTCACTCACAGGCGTTCAAGGAAGGCAAGACCTGTATCGATTGTCATCAGGGTATAGCCCACCGCCTGCCAGCCAATGCCATAGAGGTGTACAAGGAGCAGATTTCAGCAGTTTATGACTAGATTACTTGTTTTGTGACTGACTAAAAATCTACACCCCAAAACCCATCTTTGAGAGTTCTCAAGGGTGGGTTTTTGTTTCTGAGTTTGCTCTACTCAACACCAAACTTCTTTCAGTAATACTTGAAATTACTTAGATTGATCAGCAAGTTATTGATCTAAATCAAGTGGATAAGCGCTGCATACACTGCTTTGTGTCTTTGATGTCACTAATATGAGTCAAAAACTCATATTTATGTTTACTAGATTATTTTGTCATTGTCGTATGTCCCTAGTTAATAATATGAGTATTTAACTCATAATTTAAGGGGATACGAAATGTTTCGGGGTCTTTTGCCCGGTCTGATGACCGGAGTTTGCTATCTTGCACTACAATCGGGTGCCTATGCGCAAGATCAGAATGAACCTGAGGAACTTGGTCCAATCGTTGTAACTGCCTCTCGTAATGATCAAAGTCTGGATGAGGTGACGCGCTCCGTTGCCGTCGTTGAGAGTGATCAGATTGAACGCGCTGTTGCAGATGGCGTGACGGAGGTTCTTCGTGATGTGCCCGGCATCAAGATCGTAGACAGCTCTGTTGCTGGCATGAAACGCATTAGTATCCGTGGTGAAGAATCTTCACGAAATGTCGTTCTCATAGACGGTCAGGAAGTGAATGATCACACATCTTACGGCGCTGTTTTCCTGATTTCTCCATCAGACATTGAGCGTATTGAAGTTGTGAAAGGACCGGGGTCGGTTCTGCATGGCTCGAAAGCAATTGGCGGGGTGGTGAACATCATCACCAAGAAAGGTGCGGATCGCCCTGTTCAGGTTGAAGTTGGAACTGCATTTGACTCTGCAACCAAGGGAATAACCACCTTCAGTTCAGCAGCAGGAACCGTTGAGGAGTGGGACTATCGTTTTTCTGCCAGCAAGTCCAAACACGGTGATCGAAAGACTGCGGATGGTACACTGGAAGGCAGCGGTTTTGAGAACCAGAGCCTGACGGCTTATGTGGGTTATACTGGTGATCAGCATAAGTTCGGTATTAAAGCAGAGCGATATGAGCAGGAAAGTGAAAGTTACACCGACCCCTCTATGATTGGCAGTATCATGCGTCAGTTTGACATGGATTTGCCAAAACGAGATCGCTCAAAGGTTGGTCTGTTCTATGATTTTACTAATGTGAATGACAGCATTGCCAAGATTCATCTTGATGGTTACGTGCAGAAGATTGATCGGGTTGCATTGCTTGATTATGAGATGGCTATTCCCCGTCCCGGAATGCCAGTTATGAAGCGCGAGAACAAGACTGAAAGCGAACTGCTCACGCTTGGTGTTAATGGTCAAGTTGACTTGACATTGCTTGAGAATACGCTGACCTCTATCGGCTTTCAGATCGCACAGGATCAACTCGACAAAGATAGTTTCAGTTCGGGCACTGATACTTCAACTCCGCCAGCTCCTCCTCGCGTGACCTCGGTAAACATCAGGGAACGGGATGAGGCTAAACTGACGACGCTTTCTGCGTTTTTGCAAAACGAGTGGGATGTGAATGACGATCTTACTCTGACAGCAGGGGGGCGGTATTACTTTGTGTCATCAAAGAACAAAGGGACAGCTGGGAAACGCGATGAAAATGATCAGGCGTTTGTTGGGGCTGTAGGTGTCAACTACACCGGACTTGAACATCTGGCCCTCCGAGCCCACTTGTCGCAAGGGTATGTTTATCCGACGCTTATTCAAAGCACGCTTGGTTCTGTCTTTTCGCCAGCAGGCAAGATCTATGGCAATTCCGATTTAGAGCCCGAAACTTCTGTAACTGCGGAAGTTGGTGCACGTTATGATGATGGACGTCTGGTTCTTGATGCGGGTGCATTTTATACGGATGCGAAAGATTACATTACTTCTGTGGGGTGCGATCCGGCAGTTCATGGCAGCAAATGCACAGGTAGATCGTATATTTACGACAATATCGATTCTGCGAAGACATGGGGCTTCGAACTGGCAGCTTCTTATCAGTTAGAGGAGTGGGGTGTCTCGCCTTACGCAAATCTAACGGTGTTGCGTCGTCAGTTTACATCATCAAAACGCACAACGTTCCATACGGATACTCCATTGCTCTCTGGCCGTGTTGGGGTAACCAAAGACTGGGCCTTTAGTAATGGTGTTGAGGCATTTGCAGACTTGTATACCCGGTTCGCGAGCAAGCATACAGGTTTTGATGATGAGGATGATTTTACCGAAGAGGCCGGCTTTGCAACGCTCAATTTAGCTGGCGGGTTCTCCTACGACTTTGATGATGAGCGTAAGTTGAAAGTGAATGCTGCGATCGAGAATATTTTCGATCAGGCTTATAAACCTTCACTTTCTGAGCTGACTGGTCCCGGGCGCAGTTTCAGACTTTCTGCAAGCATGATCTTTTAATCCAAAAGCCTCGTACTGTTAGGTACGAGGCTTTCCTCCAGCCAGAGGATAATCCGATGAAAACCGTAATTCTCATGTTTCTGCTTAGTTCAACTGGCCCCAGTGGTGAGGTCGGGGCATCGTATGTTGAAAAAGACAGCATTGAAGAGTGTCAGCAAGGTATTGTTGCTCTTAAGCAAATTCTGACAGAGCCACGTTTCAAAATTCATCATGCAGGTTGCCACCAGTCTGTGGCAAAGCTTTCTGAATTTAAACATCCGGGAGCTGAAGATGAAGGAGATGTGCGCGAGCGTTATATGCATCTACACAGGCTTGTGGATGGAAAACTGGTTGTACGTGAAGTTGAGAGTGAAGCTGCTTGTCAGACTGCTCTGAGTGACCATGACGGCTGGTGTGCGATAAGTACGCAAAAGCTGCTTCAAAACTAGTTGTATAGATTTTATGTTGCTTTTTTTAGTTGAGTCACAGCTGACGTAGAAAGTATGCCAATAGACCAGGAGCAGGTGTGAGGTGAATGTCTTGCACCACTCCTGATCTCGTTCGAAGACTGTGAAAGTTTACATGAAGATAAACTCTAAGAATTGACTTATTGTGGCTTCCTGTGAAGGGCTTATGAGTTTTTAGATGTATGTAAGGCTGTTGTATTGGTTTGTAGTGTAGTGGTTCTTTCCTTAGGTTAAGTTGCCAGAGATGTTGCATTGTTATTGCGATTCATAGTATTTTATGGGTTCTTTTGCGGCTTTGTTTCAAATTCTATTCACAATTATTAGGGCTGTTGAAAAGAAAATTATATGTAGTAGTCCTAGGGGAAATTGTGCTGCCATATACCCCTGTGTGTTTAACGCAGGGTTCTACAACCTACCGTAAGCGTTAGTTTTATTTCGATAAATGAGGTTGGCAGTCTGATCGTATAGCCCTTTATCACTCGGCAAAATTGACTGTTTTCGAGTGTGTAATATTGTAAATTACTAGGCATTTGGCGCAGATCATTCGGCTTTTCTTAATACTGTCTCCTTAATCGATGAAGGTGATGGGGAGAAATTGTATAGCTGCTGCGGGGACTTGGCCCATGGTGGCTTGGCTCTTGGTGGTAGCTGCATGACAACAATCGTAATTGTTGATGACAGAGCAATTAACAGAAGTATTTTTGAAAAGCTTGCACTGGCTGTAAGCCAATCTGTCGTGGTGGAGTGCTTTGCTTCACCCATTGAAGCACTTGAATTTATGAAGAGTGCTGCTCCTGATCTGATAATTACCGATTACAGTATGCCTGAGATGGACGGCGCTGATCTTACGCGAGAAGTCCGTGCGCTTAAACATTGCAGTGATGTGCCAATTGTTGTGATCACGGTTTTCACAGACCGTTCTTTCCGCATTCGCGCTCTGGAAGCTGGTGCAACCGACTTTTTGCAAAGCCCGGTGGATCACAACGAGTTTGTCAGCCGCGCACGAAACTTGCTTGCTTTGAGGGAAGAGCAAAATGCAGTTAAGCGCCATGCCCGCTTTCTTGAACAGGAGCTGGTGCATGTTGAAAAACTGAGCAAGGAAGCCTTGCGGGATTCTCGTGAGCAGTTGGCTCAGGTTATTGATAGCGTTCCTGATTTGATCACTACAAGCACGCGGGAGGGGTTTTGCGCGTTCTCCAACGCTGCATGGGCAGAATTTGTGAACTCCACAAGTGCTGATCTGGTGGGTAAGGAAACCTACGGAGCGTTCGACAACTTCTCCCGTGAACGAAATCTTCGTTTGGATCGTAAGGTGTTTAAAACAGGGAGAGCATTACCACCCTATGAAATTGAGCAGCGCAATCATGCGGGTGATATTTTCCATTTTATTGTGACGAAAAGTCCGCTGCATGATGCGGAAGGGAATACCACTCATGTCGTGACGACTGCGACCAATATTTCTGATCGTAAGCGTGCGGAAGCGCATCTGCTTCATATTGCGCACCATGATGCGCTGACGGGGTTGCCGAACCGCATTATGCTTGGTGAACGCATTGATGAGGAAATCTTCCAGTGTCGCAATAGCGGGCGTAGTTTTGCATTGCACTTTCTGGATCTGGATCGCTTTAAATCTATCAATGATGCGTTAGGGCACCGCACGGGAGACAGGTTGCTTGAAGTGCTTGCTGAGCGACTACTGCGTTGTGTGGACGGGAATGATCTTGTAGCGCGGTTAGGGGGCGATGAGTTTGCGATTTTACAGACGGATCTGAAAAGCTCTGAAGAAGCGCTTCGATTTGCGCAGCATGTGGTGAGTGTTGTTGAGGAACCGTTCCACATTAGCGGGCGTGAGCTGCAAACCAATGCAAGCGTTGGGATTACCAAGTTTCCTGAGGACGGGCATAACAGTGAAGAACTGCTGCGCTGCGCTGACATGGCCATGTATCAATCCAAAGCAGAAGGCGGCAATACCTTCCATTTGTTTTCGACCAAGATGGACAAGCATGTCAAGGAAACGGCTGCGCTTGAAGCTGAGCTTCGCAGTGCTATTGAACAGGATCAACTTGAACTGTTTTATCAGCCTCAGATTGATTTGAGCACGCATGAGATTGTTGGTGCGGAAGCGCTGTTGAGGTGGAACCGCCCGGGCTATGGGGTGGTTGCTCCTAACGTGTTCCTGGGGGCTGCTGAGGAGGTTGGACTTATTCTTCCCATCGGAGAGTGGGTGATTTTCTCTGCTTGCCGACAAGCGCGCGAATGGATGGATCTGGGATTGCAAACGCCGCGTATTGGCATCAATATCTCACCAACTCAATTTAGGAAGCAAAATGTTCCACAACTTATAAAAGATGCGCTGGTATCTTGTGCTTTGCCGCCTGATAAACTTGAGATCGAGATTACTGAAAACATTGTTTTGCATGGATCTGAAGCAACGGTGCGTGACCTGAGAGAGATCCGGGAAATGGGTGTTGCGATCTCAATTGATGACTTTGGAACAGGGTATTCATCGCTGGGTTATTTGAGCCGATACAAGGTTGACGCTTTGAAGATAGATCGAAGTTTTACCCGAGACATGATTTCCGACCCAAACAGCACGGTTATTATTAAGGCGATTGTTGGGCTAGGGAAGAGCCTTGACCTTTCTATTGTTGCTGAGGGTGTCGAGACGCCAGAACAGGCAGAATATCTGCGAGGTGCCGGGTGTGAAATGGCTCAGGGATATTTGTTTGGGAAACCTGTTCCTGCCAATGAGTTTGCGGTTCTCCTTAAAGAATGGCCAATGAGCTTTGAGAAATGTAATCCGCAGCTGGCTCTTGCCGGGGGAGAGTTTGAGCGATGAGCGGTACTGAAGACACCAGAGTGCGTCCGCACCTACAGCTGGCAGGCCACATTAGCCGACTTTATAAGCGAGTAGTTCAGCTGGCTGGTGGTGAGGGAGAAATGTCCCTCAATCGTTTGATGTTTACTTTACTGATTGTACCGTATCTGGCTGCAAATATTAGTTTTGGAAGCTCTGAGAACTTCCAGACAAGTGTGATTATGACCATATTTGTTGTCGGGTCGATGGCGTTATTCGCGCATTTGCTTTACTCCCCGACGATCAGCGCTTTGCGGCGTGTGTTTGCTGTGCTTCTGGATACTGGCGCAATCTCTGCCGGTCTTTTTGTGGGCGGAGAATACCTTTCAATTTTGTTTCCGATCTACTTGTGGGTGATTTTCGGGAATGGATTTCGGTTTGGCCTGAACTATCTCACACTTGCAACTCTCGCTTCAGTAACCGGGTTTTCATTGGTTCTGACAACACCTTACTGGCAAAGTGAACTTGTACTTGGCGTCGGACTGTTAGGTTGCCTTGTTGTTGTGCCGCTTTATGCAAGCAAGCTCATTCGCTCAATGACGGCTGCGCAACATGCCGCTGAAGCGGCGAGCAGAGCAAAAACACAGTTTTTAACGGCTGTTAGCCATGAGCTTCGAACTCCGCTCAATGCTATCATTGGTATGGGAGGCTTGCTACAGGATACTAAGCTTGATCCTGAGCAGCGTGATATGGCGAAGACCATTCAATATTCAGGAAACTCTCTGCTTTCCATGATCAATGGTATTCTCGACTTTAATCAGATTGAAAGCGGGCGGATGATTGTTCATCAGACAGTTTTTGATGTGAATTCCATTTTGCGGGAAGTTACGCAGATTTTGCAGGGTCAGGCTCAGGGGAAGGGCCTGATCATTTCGCGGTATGTGGACAGTTCACTTCCACCTTTTCTTGTGGGAGATGCGCGCCATATTCATGAAGTCCTGCTCAACGTTGCGGGTAACGCGATCAAATTCACCGAGGAAGGGTCTGTGTCGATCCGCGCTTATTGCCGAAGTGTGGTTGCAGGCCGGGTGGATCTGGTGTTTGAAATTAAGGATACCGGGATTGGAATTTCAAAGGAGGCGCAAGGGCGTATTTTTGACCGTTTTACGCAGGCTGATGAAAGCATTGTGGACCGGTTTGGTGGCACTGGTCTGGGTCTTTCTATTGTTCGTGAAGTTGCCCGAGCGATGGGAGGCGAGGTGTCCGTCTCCAGCCAACCCGGACAAGGGAGTACGTTTACCATTGAGATGACCGTTGGACGAGCAGTTAGTGATGAGGGCGGTTGTCTTGATGTGAAAGGTGGTTCAGTTGCTGTTGTCTCCAAACAGCAAGAGCTGCGAGACTTGCTTGAAGTTTCTCTGCATACTGTTGGGATTGAGCCTAAGTGTTTTGAGAGAGTTGGGAGCGCGTTCAGTTCACTTCAGCAAATGCAGGGTGGTGATAATGGTAAGCTCGTTTTGTTTGTAGGGGAGGATGTATTAGATACGACCTCCGACAGCTTGTATTTTGCACTCAAATCAGTTGGTCAGCATCATCGTGTCGCTCTCATTCCGGTATATTCGGCCAACCGTGACAAGGAATGTGATGATGCTTTCCTTCCCAATATTGTATCTTCAGTGTGCCTTCCGCTCTCCACTCAAACTGTGACGGGTGCCTTGCGTGCTGCTGGGGCTGAAAATGCACATAGTGGTGTGGTGCTGAAGGATGAGCTGCAAGCCTACTATAGCCGCTATATTGGCCTGAATATTCTCGTTGCTGAAGACAACAAAACAAACCAACGGGTTATTGAGAAGGTTCTTGAGAAAGGCGGGCATACCTGTACCCTTGTAGGGGATGGTGAGCAGGCTCTGGATGCGCTGGAGGAAAGCTCTTTTGATCTGGCGATTATGGACCTCAATATGCCCGTTCTTAATGGGGTTGAAACTATTAAGTTGCACCGGATTACCGAGTTGGGGCAGGAGCGGCTTCCTATTATCGCGCTGACAGCTGATGCGACACGGACTGCTGCGCGGAATGTGCAAGAAGCTGGAGCGGATGCTTGCACGACGAAGCCGATCGAGCCGCAAAAACTGCTTGAGCTGATTGATGATGTAATTGCCGAGAGCGGGACTTATGAGAATATCAAGCATCGACAAATCGCTGAAAGTCAAGTCGCATCAATTGCGGCACACCCGCGATTTGTAGCTGCCTCTTCGCAGAATATTGACTACCCAGCTCTCAATCAATTGCAGAGCCTGGGGGGGGCGGAGTTTGTGATTGGAGTCATTCAGGACTATCTGAAGGACACAATGCAGCTGCATCGGGATTTGAAGATTGCATTTGATGGCAATGATCATGATGCTCTTCGTGCAGCTGCGCATGCTCTTCGTTCAGCTGCCGTGAATCTTGGGGCAGCTGACATCGTGGGATTGGGGAGTGAGTTAGAAAACATTCCTGTGCATCTGCTGGAGCTTCAAGGTGATGGCCTTATGCGCAAGCTTGCCGTGACTTTGAAGAGGGATCATGAGAGTCTAAGTAAGTACCTGCAAGAGCTCAAGTCACAGGATGGACATGGTTCTGTCAGCCGCCTGAACACGTTTGATTTCTCCTAGGAGAGCCTGAATAGAAAGTCACTTCAGGTTTAAAATGCCTGTTTTCGGACTGCCGGGGCACCAAGACGATCCTGCGCCTTGGTCAGCCTCTCCATTTTCTTCAGGTCCTGATCCGTCAGAGAAAGTGCTGCATCTACCCAAATTTCTACAACATCAATCAGCTCCTGATAAGTTACGGGCTGAACTGTGCGGCCAGCTCGATAAATTGCAGAATGAGCGATATGTTTACGCGCATTCTTGATTATGTATTGCTGAACGGCGCGGGGGCCTTCGCCTTCTTCGACAACCTCATGCACAATGCCCATTTCATGGAGTTCCTCTGCGGTGTACAGGCGTCCGCTCATGAGCATCTTTTCAGCGACGCGTCCTTCTACCATGCGAGAGAGGAAGCTGTAAGCGCCCATGCCGGGGAAGAGATTGAACAAGACTTCAGGCAACCCGAATTTGGCTTGCCGTTCTGCTATAATAACATCACATGAGAGCGCAGTTTCGAACCCTCCACCGAGCGCATCGCCCTGAACCATGCCTATGGTGATGATTGGCAGGTGAGATGAGACAGCGTTGCGATAGACCACATCGATACAGGCGACAGCATATGCATGCAGTTTATCACGATTGCCTTCGCGGATCAGTTGAATGAACAGGTTTAAATCGCCACCAAGGTTGTAGACACCGGGAATGCGTGATGCCACGACTTTGAAGCGAATAGGGCAAGTATCTGCGGGTTGGTAAGTCTCAAACAGACGTTTCATTACTGCCTGCGACTGCGCCAACTCGTCCAGAAGTTCAGGTGAAAAACAAGGACGCCCGTCGCTTTTCATGTAAAGCCAAAGAGACTTGGTGCTTTCGTCAAACTCCAAATCAACAAAATTTAACTGAGTAGATGCAAATTGCTGAGTGATTGAAACACTGGTGATGTCAGTACCTGAGTGATGATGTTGATTTAAGGATGGTGTCAGTACACCATTTATAGAAGGAAAGTTGGTTTTAGGCTCCATCAGATCAGTCATCTCACCCCCTGCAATAGATAGCTTCTCTTTGTTGCATGTCCCGACAGTCTATCTTCAAGGTAGGCTGTATTCTTTGCAATCTTATATGGTAAACAATATATTAATATCGTGAAGTTTGTCGAGTAAAAATGTTAAAATGCTGGATATGTGCGTAGAAATTATTAGAATATATATATAAAAATTTAATTTTATTTTGAAGATGAAGTATAAATATTGATTTAATGGTATTTTTTAAGGTAAATACTTTAATTTAAGGAGTATCCTTACATATTGGTAATGTTTGGAGTGGCGAAGTCTCTGGATGATTGATGCAGCACACCAGATAGAAAGAGGGGAGATATTTAGCTGTAAACTTTAAGTGAAAGGCACATAAATAAATTTATACTTAAAACATAGTTCAATCCTGTGGAGCGCATGCATTGTTATGCTCTGACAATTGTTGCAGCTATTTTTGACTGTGAACATGTGATCTGATTTTTCTATTTTTTTCAACGACTTGTATGATTGAGAACAACGCTCAATCATACCTTAAGTGTAAGAACCATTATGCACTGCCGCGAATGACCAATGTTGGCTCAACCAGAACAGACATTTCTTGCTGATGAGGATCTGCAAGGCGTGCTTCGAGAGTTTCCATCAGATTTTGGACAATTTCATCAATTGGATTGGTTACCGCAGTCAGATCAAAGCAGGGCCATGAGGCCATTGGCATATTGTCTGAACCGACGACGGCAACATCTTCTGGGACGCGCAAGTGTAAAATTGATTTTGCTGCATTTAACGCGCCAAGAGCCGTTGCATCCGACACACAATACAGACCGTCAGGTGGGTTATCGTTTTGCAGTAAGTTAAGTGTGGCTTGCATGCCACCTTCAAAATCAAACCGGGTGTCTGTGATGCTATGTGGCTCCAGACCGGCCATGTTCAATGCCTGAAGGTATCCTTCCCGACGACCGACTTCTGCGGTGATGCCATCAATGCCACCAAGATATGCAATGCGCCTACAACCGCGCTGAATTAACCGTTTGGTGGCGAGTTTCGCCCCACCTGCGTAGTTGAGCCAAACACAGTCAGCACCTTCTACATCAGGTCCTAAGCCTGTATAAATGAGGGGTACATGTACATTTTTGCTGTACTCAATAACCTGCTTATCCACAGTGCCTGCGCGTACAATTGCGGCCTGAACGGGATACATAAGGGCTTTTCCGAGCGTGGCCGCAACGTTCTCCTCGTGCTCTGATCGGACTTGCAAAGCCCATTTGCCGCACTTTTGTAATTCTGCGGAAAGGGTTTCGAAAAAGTACTTGTCATACATCCCGTCAGTATTGCCGGAAACAACGGCAACTAGATCAGATTCCTGTCTAATTAGTGATCTGGCAAGGGCGTTGGGCCGGTAACCCAACTCTCCTGCGATTTTTAAGATATGGTCGCGGGTTTTCTTGTTTAAACGGTTCTCGTCGGTAAATGCGCGAGAGACTGCTGACACAGACACGCCCGCTGCTCGGGCCACATCTTTTCCTGTAAGTCGCTTCAATATTTTTTCTCGTCTATGTTCAAATTCGTCTTCTAAATTTCACAAAACCTACGTAGTATCACGTGACTGCAATCGATTGCCAAAATCTTTAGCACAAGGTTTTGGAGGCTGAAAGGGGCAAAAAGTCAGCATGGTTGGCGTGGGAATTGAAATCGAAAAACTCTGCGTTGGCTATAATAAAGCCAAGGTCCTTCATGAGATTGATCTGGAGATTAATCCTTCTGAGTTTGTCGCCCTGCTCGGAGCTTCCGGTTGCGGGAAGACAACATTGCTCAAGAGCCTTTCCGGCTTCATCAAGCCTATGTCAGGAGCGATTAAAGTTGCTGGCCGTGATGTCGCTCAGTTACCACCTGAGCAGCGTAACATGGCAATGGTGTTTCAGAGTTATGCGCTCTGGCCACATATGACTGTGCGCCAGAATGTTGGCTATGGCCTTAAATTGCGTGGAGTTGGCAAAGGGCAGATTAAGGCCAAGGTTGATGAGATGCTGGCTCTGTTGGGCCTTTCAGATTTTGCAGAGCGTAAGGTTCCGAACCTTTCTGGCGGTCAGCGTCAGCGTGTTGCGCTTGGTCGGGCACTTGCGGTGGACTCTCCGATCTTGCTGCTCGATGAACCACTTTCAAACCTTGATGCTCGTATTCGTCTTTTAATGCGTCATGAAATTCGATTTCTTCAGCAGCGCATGGGACTTACTGCGGTTCATGTAACTCACGACAGAGAAGAAGCCATGGTGATGGCTGATCGTATTGTCATTCTGAACGAAGGTCATGTTGCACAAGTGGGGACGCCGCTTGAAGTGTACGAGCAGCCAAAGTCTAACTTTGTTGCAACCTTTATGGGGGCTGAGAATGAAATTGCCGTTCATGTATCTCGTGCGAACGGATCTGTTGAACTTATAGAACAAGGTGCGGTGAAGGCTGCGAGCCTGCCTGTTTCTCATGAGATTGGTGATGGGGGGGTGAACTGGCGGGCGACATCTGCCGGACAGGTTCTGGGCCGCTTTCATTCCAGTGCTGCACACCTTGTTGCTGATGGTGCTGTTCCTGCGGGTCATCTGGCTTTCGCGGGAACAGTGACACAACTCAGCTATCCAGGGGGAGTATTTCGATATGAGATTGAATGTTCCGGGCAGCACTACATGATCGACGATGCATGTCGGTATGCGGTTGGCGATGCAGTGACGATCTGCGTGCCAGCCGGAGGGCTTCATCTATATTCAGATGCCGCCTGAGACTTTTTTAACGTGAATGAACTTCGTTTTCTTGTTTTCATAAATCTAGGAATTTAAGGCATGACTCTAAAGTCAGTTCTTACAGGCGCAATCTCTGTTGCCGCAATTGCTATTTCGGTTCCAGCTTCTGCTGAAACGCAGTTAAATGTGATTTCTGGTGGCTCTCAGAATATGGTCGAGT
This sequence comes from uncultured Pseudovibrio sp., assembly GCA_947496145.1. Taxonomy (GTDB): domain Bacteria; phylum Pseudomonadota; class Alphaproteobacteria; order Rhizobiales; family Stappiaceae; genus Pseudovibrio. The sequence continues at coordinate 114,106 of CANMBS010000007.1, read as the reverse complement.
ATGTCACCGACTATCTTGGTCCTCTTTTTGAAGAGAAGTATCCGGGCGTGAAAGTGCGTGTGACCGGAACTGGTCCGGGTGATGCGGGTTCTCAGAAAATTCTTGAAAAACTAGAGGCGCAGGCTGCTTCTGGCAAAGAGCAATGGGATATTGATGTCATCGTTGCCGCCCAGAAAAAGACTGGTCAGATGAAGGAAATGGGTCTGCTTGCTGAGTACCGTGATAATATTACAACCGGTAAAATGGTGACTCGATCAACTGCTGAAAATGCGCTTGGTGTATATGTTGGCGGTTATGTGATGCCAATGTTCCATAGCCAGACTGCGATTGCATATAATCCTGCGCTCGTACCGAACCCGCCAGAAACTTATGACGAGCTTCGCGAATGGGTGAAAAAGTACCCAAAACAGTTTGGTTATAATGGCATTAAGAATGGCATGTCCGGTGTCGCGTTTGTGACCGGGTGGATGTACACGTATGCTGGCGACAAGGAAAACCTGCAAAAGGGGCCTTATGATCCTAAGAAGAAAGAGAGCTGGGATCAGGCATATACTGATCTGAAAGCGTTTAACAAGAACATTACGTTCACTCCCGGTAATGCTGGCACGCTTGATATGCTCAACCGTGGTGAAATTGTTATGGGCCCGGTGTGGGTGGATATGTTCTACTCCTGGCAGGCAGATGGCCGTATTCCACCTAATCTGAAACTTAAGCTGATTGGCCCCGGGATGCCGGGACAGCCATATTATTACGCAACGCCTGCTAAGGCTGCGAATAAAGAGCTGGCTGAAAAGTTTATCGAGCTGGCAACGAGCCCTGAAGTGCAGGCGGAAGGTATCGTGAACCGCTTTAACTGGTATCCGGGTATTGATGCTGAGCATGTGAAAGCTAAGCTCGACCAGAAAATCTGGAACAAGTTGTTTACGGACGTAACTCCTCTGGAACTTGCAGAAAAAGGCCAGCCTTTCCCGATCGGCCCTTACTTTGACGACATCAAAGAAGGTTATGAGAAACAGGTTGCAAACTAAGCATTTTCTTTAGGGCAACGAGGGGGACGTGTTGCGCCCCTCTTTTGTATTTTAGCTTTCTGGAATGAGGTGGCGTCCATGAGTGGGCACAGCATGTCAGTCGGGCCTGGCCGTATGGGAGCAATCATGCTGGTTGCCCCCGCATTGTTGATGATCGGGTTTTTGTTTCTCTATCCCTTTGGATACTCTGTAATCTCTGCGTTTACGGACAACGGGGAGGGAAGCTGGCACCTCAGTAACTTCGTTAAGGCTGTCGAATTCTATTCCAAAGACATTTTGTTCACGATTGCGATTGTGACAATCGCCACCGCGTTGATTGGTATTCTGGCAGTGGCAATTGCTGGTTACTTGACACTTGGTGAAAACAAGATCGCAATTACTGTCTTGAAGTGGCTGTATCGCTGGCCTTTGTTCATTCCGTTCATTGTGAGTGCGCAGTTGATGCGGACCTTTCTTGCCAAGAACGGGATGATGAACAATCTACTCACCAGCTCCGGTATTATAGAGCTGCTGGCAGCGCAGAGTTATCTGGACTGGCGCGGTATCGTGATCACTTTTGTCTGGAAGCAAACGCCATTTGTTGCTCTGCTGGTTGCCGGGGCCATGGCGTCTATTGATCGCACGACTATTGATGCGGGGCGTATTTTCGGGGCGTCTCGGCTGCGTATTCTGATTGAACTGGTGGTGCCACAGATTGCGACGACATTGATGGTGGGGCTGATCCTGTCTTATGTGGTGATGCTCTCTGTTCTTTCTGTACCGCTCATGATTAACGCACAATCTCCAACCATGCTGACGGTGGATATGGCATGGCGTATCAACTCCTATGGTGACTATGGCGTGGCGAATGCGCTTGGTATCATGTCCTATCTGTTTACTGGTGTGGTGGCCTGGTTCTATCTTCGTCAGAGCCTGAAAGACAAAAGGGCGTAAGATGGTACAAGCGGTTCTTTCTCATAGTCTTTCACGCGCCTTGTTACGGACACTTGCTATTGGCATGCTGGCGTTTGCTATCTTTGGGCCGATTACTAACATGCTGCTCTGGGCCGTCGCAGAGGTTTGGTACTTTCCGCATAAATTGCTACTGGAATATGGTTTTGTGTTTTGGGAGCGTGTGTTTCGCCCTGAAGGGAATGCGACTGAAGCGCTGTTTTCCAGCGTATGGATTGCGGTGCTCACAGTAGTGGTGAGTTTGGCAATTGCAATCCCGGCTGGCTATGCGCTGGCGCGGGGGAAGATGCCATTTCGTTATCTGGTGATGCTGCTTTTTCTTCTGCCTCAGGCGTTTCCGGCAGTCGCAGTCCATATGAATGTGGCGCGCACTTTTTATGGACTCGATCTGAATGGCTCGGTTGCCGGGGTTGTGCTGGTACATGCCAGTCAGGGGCTGGTGTTTGCCGTCTGGATTGCCACAGCGGCTTTTGCAGCAGTAGATGGAGAACTTGAAGCGGCAGCACGAAACATGGGGGCAGGGCGCTGGCGCACATTTGTGGATGTAACGTTACCTCTGGCCTTGCCAGGCATTATGGCCTCGGCGATCTTCGTCTTCCTGATCTCTATGGATGAGTTTACCGGAACTTACTTTGTAGGCGCTCCTGAGGTGGTGACGCTGCCGATGCTGTTGTTTACATCCAGTATGGAGGGCAACTATCAGATTGCATCAATTTCATCGCTTATTCTGCTTGTGCCGTCCGTCGGCTTTATGCTGGTGATTGAACGCTTCTTAAAGGCGGATGTACTGGCCAATGTTGGCAACTAGTTTTCTTAAAGGAATGGTTTTCTGGTGGGGGGCATCAGTAAGCCATTTATTGCTACACGAAGAGTGCTGCATTGCGTTCTGATCGTTCGACGATTTCTTTTTCGATGACTTCCAGAAAGAACTCGGCAGCAGTGCTGAGCGGGCGGTCAGGCAGGCTGAATACTGAGATGCTGCGGTTGGTTAGGATTGGGTGTTCGATACGTCTTAATGTGGTGTCAACCCATGGCTCCCAGTGGAGGGGGGAACCAAAGGTGATGTAGTCTGTTTGCGCAACCAGACTGCGTTGCGGCAGGATTGAGTTAGCCTGAATGTTGGATTTGATGGGCAGGCCTTCTTTTGCGAAGGCGAGCTCTATGAGCTGGTAGATTGATGTGTCCTTTGAGGGCAGCAGCAAAGGATATTCTGCAATGTCCACTAGTGAAAGACACGCCTTTCCGGCCAAAGGATGACCACTTCGCATTTCTGCGAAAAGTGGCGCCGGATACTTGAAGAGTTGCAGAAGGTTGTTGTGGTCCGGGCGATTGAGGAAAATGCCGAAGTCGGCGCGGCGATCAATCAAATGACCCAGATTGGTTTGAGGGCTGCCAATGAGGATTTCAAATTCAATCTCTGTGTGGGTTTTGCTCAGCCTTGCGATTCCATTGGGAATCAGTGTTTCACCTGCCCCCTCGATACTTGCGATCCGGACGCTCCCCCAGTCGCCCTGACTGAGTTGTTTGATACGGTCACGTAAGCGTGCCTCATCATCCAATAGTTTATTAGCGTGGTCGATGTAGACCTTTCCGGCCTCTGTGAGTTCCAGTCCCCGAGAAAGCCGGGTGAACAGTTTGCAACCTAAATGCTCCTCTGTTGTGTTGACCCAACGGCTTAAAGCGGAAACTGCAATGTTGAGTTGTTCTGACGCAGCGTTGAGGGAGCCGAGGCGGGCGATTTCCCGGATGTAATGGTAGACACGCAGATGACTTGGATAGGACATGGTGTCCTCCGGTGAGAGAAATGAGTTCTAAAAATTAGAATGAACTAGTGCATATATTATAATTTTTATTCAGCTTCAGTCCAGCTACAAGAGTAGCGTGAAAACACGTAGGGTATGGATTTTGCGCGCTTAGACATTGCAATATCAAGGCTTTTTTGGTGCAGTGGCTCGTGCGTATGTTTTCGGAGTCGGGACAACCCGTAAACTCTAGGGGGAGAAAGAATGCTGAAAAAGATTATTGTGCTTGGAATGGCTACTGCTGCAATTGTACTTTCCCAAGGTGCGATAGCGAAAGACTATACAACCGTGCGCATTGCAACTGAAGGTGCTTTTAAGCCCTGGAACTTTAAAGATTCCAGCGGTGAGCTGAAAGGCTTTGACGTTGATATCGCCAATGAACTTTGTAAGCGCATGGAAGTGACCTGCGAAATTTCTGAACAGGCTTGGAAGGGTATTATTCCAGCGCTGAAAGTGAAGAAATATGATGCGATTATCGCTGGTATGAATTCCACTGCGAAGCGCCGTAAAGCAATTTCTTTTTCTCGTCCTTATGCCATTGCTGAGCGCAAGTTCTATGTGATGGAAGGCAGCCCGCTGGCAGGTGTTACTTCCGAGCTTGCTTTCATCAATCTGGATGAAGTGAGTACGGAAGAGCAGAAGGTGCTGGAAAAACTGAAAGCACAGCTGAAAGGTAAGGTTATTGGTGTTCAGGCCCAGACCATTCTGGAAGCGTTTGTGCAAAAGTACATGGCTGACTCCGTTGAGATCCGTAGCTATGACTCGCAGGAGAGCCTCGATCTTGACGTTGAAGCAGGCCGTGTAGATGTGGGAATGGCCTCAGCAAGCTACCTGCTGCCAGCCATTAAAGATGGCAAGAAGTTTAAGATGATTGCTGCTGGCTTTGCTGGTGATGTGTTCGGCACAGGGGTGAGTGTTGGACTGCGCAAGGAAGATGCTGAGCTTAGCGCGAAATTCTCCAATGCAATCAACTCCGCCATTGAAGATGGTACCGTGGAGAAACTCTCTCAGAAGTGGTTTGGCTTCAGCCTGACACCTGCTGAGTAATCTCCACCTTTAAGATGAGCGGAGTTGGGGCAAGCTCCGCTCATCTTTTAAAGCAGTTTGCTGACAAATTAAAACGATTGAACTGCTTGCTGCTTGTTTTGCGTATCCATTTCCGAAAAGTGGATTCCGCTTTCTTGGATATGCGCTTTAGGAAACCGGGCTGATGGATCTTTCTATTTTAAGTTTCGGCGCTTCGGGGTGGGGCGACGAAATGCTGGTTGGTGCAGGGATGACCTTCGCCGTTGCAATCTCCTCTTATGCATTGGCTTTATTGATCGGTGTTGTCTTTGCCGCTTGCAAACTCTCTCCTATCGCACCGCTTCGCTGGTTTGGTAACTTTTATACAACCGTCTTTCGTGGTGTCCCGGAACTGCTCATCATCTATCTGGTGTTTTTCGGCGGTGAGATGTTGTTGCGCTCGGTTGCTGAAGGCATCTTTGGATATGATGGTTACATCAGCTTGCCGCTTTTCGTGACGGGTATGCTTTGTATTGGTCTGGGTGCTGGCGCGTTTTGCACGGAAGTTATTCGTGGTGCTGTGCTCGCTGTTCCAAAAGGTCAGCACGAAGCCTCTGAGGTTCTGGGGCTTTCTTCCTGGGAAAAAGCATATTTCGTGATCTTTCCGCAAGCATTGCGCATTGCTCTGCCGGGGCTCGCCAATGTGTGGCAGGTAACGCTGAAAGAGACGGCGCTGATTTCTGTTATCGGTCTCGTTGAAGTCATGCGTGCTGCAAAGATTGCTTCTGGCGCGACGCATCAGCCATTCACATTCTATATGTATGCCGCTGTGCTTTTCCTCGTGATCACCAGCGTTACCAACAAGGGCTTTGTGCGTGCGGAGCGGTGGAGTAACAAAGGGATGGAGCGCTGATCATGGATTTCCAACTTATGCTGGACAGCATTGGCCCTCTGTTCAGAGCGATCCCGAATACTCTGATGCTCACAGTAACCTCCGTGATGATTGGGTTTGTGATTGCGGTTCCTATGGCGTTGCTGCGTATGAGCAAGTCGTTTGTTTTGTCCAAAATCAGCGCTGGCTATGTGTACTTCTTCCGCTCGACACCACTACTGGTGCAGATTTTTCTGATTTACTATGGTTCTGGGCAGTTTCGTAGTGAACTGGAAGCGGTGAACTTGTGGCAGTACTTTCGTGAGCCATGGTTTTGCGCGATCCTGACATTGAGCCTGAACACTGGCGCTTACGTTTGTGAGATTATTCGCGGTGGTATTCTGTCTGTTGCTCAAGGGCAATGGGAGGCTGCTCAGGTTCTTGGTCTTTCCAGATTTGATCAGTTTAAGGACGTGATCTTTCCGCAGGCGTTTCGTCAGGCTTTGCCAGCTTATGGCAATGAGGTGATCATCATGGTGAAAGCCAGTTCGCTGGCGAGTACCATCACCATTCTGGAGCTTACCGGCATTGCTGAGAAGTTGATTGCAGAAACCTACCAACCGCTAGAGATTTTTATTGTGGCAGGCAGTTTCTATCTGATGCTCAATTTTATCATCACACAGATGATTAGTTTTGGAGAGCGTCGCCTCAATCGCCATATGGCTCGTAATTCATAGGTTTTGCAGGGAAAATAACAATGAGTGAGCAAGGTAATGCACACAGCAGAACAGGTATTGAGCTGCAAAATGTCGATTTGTTTTACGGTCAGTTTCAGGCGCTGAAGAATATCAACCTGAGTGTTGCTCAGGGTGAGAAGGTCGTGATCTGTGGTAGCTCCGGCTCGGGCAAGTCAACACTCATTCGCAGTGTGATTGGTTTGGAGCACCACAGTTCCGGCTCTATCTTCATTAATGGCGAGCGGATGTGCACTGACCCGAAGGTGATGGCACACGTTCGGCGTGATGTTGGTATGGTGTTCCAGCAGTTCAACCTGTTCCCGCACCTGACTATTGCCGAGAACTGTATGCTTGCGCTGCTTAGGGTGAAGAAGATCTCCAAGGAAGACGCGCGGGCACGAGCGATGACCTATCTGGAGCGAGTGCATATTCCTGATCAGGCAGACAAATATCCAAGCCAGCTCTCAGGTGGGCAGCAGCAGCGCGCCGCGATTGCGCGTGCTTTGTGCATGCAGCCGCAGTACTTATTGTTTGATGAGCCGACTTCTGCACTCGACCCGGAAATGGTGAACGAGGTGCTGGATGTTATGGTGGAAATGGCGAATGACGGTATCACCATGATCTGCGTGACACACGAAATGGGGTTCGCGCGTGAAGTTGCTGACCGGATGGTGTTTATGGACCGGGGGCAGATTCTGGAGATTGGTGATAGCGAGGAGTTCTTTACCGCACCCAAACACGAGCGTACAAAGAACTTTTTGGATACGATCCTCTCGCATTGATGAGAGCGGAATACTTTTATGTGCTTCGACTTATTGGGCAGGTCCATTTGCTGGGCCTGCCTTTTTGATTTGATCGAGCTTTTGCTCAGAGGACTAGGAGAACCAGTCCGCCAGTTATCAGCGCAGCTCGTAACCATAGTTTGTAAGGGGCGATTACCCCGTAGGAGATAGCTGCAAGTGCCGAACCGACCTTAATAGCGCTCAGGGTTGCGAGCAATGGTTCGTTGACCAGTTTGATGAGGTTTGGATTTGTAACCATCCCTAATGGGATGAGATAGAGGCCGATGCCAAGTGCCATAGCGTAGGCGGCAACTTTGAGCCAGTTTTCACCCACCATGCCAGCTGCGATAAAGACCGCCCCGCACACCGGTGGTGTGATGGTTGAAAGAAGTGCAAACCAGAAGACGAATAGGTGGGCTTGCAGTGGCTCCAGTCCGATTTCAATCAGAGCAGGTCCTGCAACAGACACGCAAATGACGTAGGCCGCAGTAGTTGGGACTTCCATGCCCAAAACAAGGCAAGCGAGTGCCGTGAGCAACAGGGCGGGCCACAACATGCCGCCTGATCCAGACAAAATAAGCGAGGTGATCTTTACTCCAAGTCCTGTGATGCCCAGAACGCCAATGATAATTGAGGCACACAAGATGATTGAGGCAATCATACTCACTTGCCTGCCGGAGTTCAGGATAGCCTCTTCATAGCGAGATAAAATTTTTCGCCAGTTGAAGGTGAAAGTTTGGTCGGTGAGTAGCAATAAACAACTGAACAAGATGGATACGCAGGCCGCGTATTGGGGTGTGTAACCGAGCCCAAACATTCCGATGAGGAGGATTGTGAAGGGCACTAAGAAGAATAGGGAGGTGATGAGCACTGAGCGGGGTGAAGGCTGGTCTTCCGGGTTCAGGCCTTTCAGGTCATAACGTTTTGCAAAGGCATTGATGCCTATCCAAACTGCGAAGAAATAGAGGAATGCCGGGGCAATAGCTGCCGCCATAATGCCGGTGTAGGGAATGCCAGTTAGCTCCACCATGACGAACGCGCCAGCCCCCATGAGCGGTGGCATGATCTGTCCGCCTGAGGAAGCTACGGCTTCTACTGCTCCGGCAAGTGCACGTGGATAGCCGAGTTTCGTCATGGCAGGCAATGTGATGGCACCGGTTGAGGCGACGTTTGCTGAAGCGGAACCGGAAATGGAGCCAAAGAGAGCAGAAGACAGAACGGATACTTTAGCTGTGCCGCCTTTAAGTTTACCGGCAGACGCGGCGGCTACATTCATGAAGCCTGCGCCTGCTTCTCCGGCGTTTAAGAATGCACCAAAAATAACGAAGATTGCGACGACACCTACAGAGACACCCGTAAGTTTGCCCCAAAGTCCTCCTTCTGCGATGGTCAGTGTGCCCAGAAAGCTCTCCATAGGGACGCCAGCGTAGCCAAACTCGCCGGGTATGTGCTGGCCCCAGAGACCGTATGCAAGGGCTATGAGTGCGACGGTCGGTAAAGGCCACCCAATTGCGCGGCGAGACATTTCCAACACAATGAGGAGCAATGTTACAGCGATACCAACCTGAAAGTTATCCAGCAGGTAACCGTATTGATCTGAAAGCTCTGTGTGGTTCCAGGCAATCCAGCCAGTTCCCAAAAGGCCAGCTATCGTAAGAAAGTAGCCGGTCACTACTTCAAATTGATTACGTGCAAGGTAAATGAGCACCCATGGCAGAGCTAATGCCATATGAAGTGGTCGGCTCACAAGGTTTGGAACTAAGCCGGAAAATATGAGACCAAGATGGAAGAGCACACTTGCTCCGCCAAGGCATAACCAGATGCTGTGAGGAAGAGATTTCAAGATGGATGACCTTCGGAAGGAAAGGCCCGAAACTACTTCCGGGCCTTGTGTATCGGATCGTTGACAAATGTTAGTGCTGAGCTTTGGAGATATCGAAGCCTGCTTCCTCGTAAAACTTCAGAGCACCCGGGTGGATTTTGCCTGAGATGTTGCTCATCAAGCCTTTATCTACGCCATTCCACCATGCAGCACCTTCGCCCATTTTTGCTTTTTGGTCCCAATAATTTTTGGTCAAGGCATAGGCTGTAGCATTATCCATTTGCGTTGTTGTGTAGGCGACAACCGGCAGAGATGTAGTGTTGATGTCTGCGTCCTGACCTGCATAGGTTCCTGCTGGAATAACCAGTTTGGTGCGTTTGGTCTTAGTGATCTGATCTTCTGAGAGTGAGAGGACATTTACGCCAGTGCCAGCTGCTGCTTCAATCACATTTGGAGCAGGGTAAGAGCCTGCGGTGACGAAACCATCGATCTGACCGTTCTTAAGGGCAGGCACGGCGTTGGACAGTTCTACGTTCGCCAGTTCGACCTTACCTTCAAGACCAAAGAGTTTGAGGTATTTCGCGCCTTCTTTTGCACCAAATGATCCTTTGCCGATCAAGATCTTCTTACCTTCGAGATCAGCGAAGTTTTCAATACCTTTGTCGTCAGCCACAACAAAGTGCATGGTAAGTGACGGGATTGGGAACAGTGCGCGGATCTCAGTAAACTTGGGATTTGCGCGCTTTTCGAACATGGCTTTGCCAGCTTTAGCAAGCCTTACCAAAGCAGGTGGAGTGGTGAAGACATAATTGCCCGGACGAACGGCTGCTTCCATAACGTTCTGGACAGACCCCTGACTTTCCTCGACCGTTACGATGATATCGCCGTTGGAGGCAGTTTTCATCGCTTCAGCGATTTGAACCGCCATCTGATAATAGGATGATGTGGTCTTGGCGGATTTGTATGTCACTCGCGTTTCTGCCTGTGCTGAAGCAGCAGTTGCGAGCAGAGCGACTGCAGCAATGCATGATTTAGAAAAATTCATGTTTCGTCCCCCGAGGTCCTTTGTTTGCTGAACTATGTAAATGCAAATCCTATAATTAGATAGGGTGATTTCAAGAGGTAACCGCTCAGTATGACAACCTGAACATAGATAAAAACTCAGCAGTACGCATATGTGGTCTATCGTTTTGCGGAAAATGGAGCGTGCATTCGTCTTTGAGAGTTGCGCCTGAATGATGCTGAGAGTTTTCGTTAAGTATGGCGTGCTGCGATACATCTCAAAGTCAATTGTAATCCATAGAGTGCACTAGTCACACGGATATGTTTCCTTAAGCATGAGGCCTTTCATTTATGCGGAGAACGTAATGCCATGAAGTTGCGTTTGGTACTTGGGGATCAACTGAGTTTGTCTCTTTCCAGCTTGCGCGATGCCAAGCCGGGTGATGACATCATCCTGATGGCTGAAGTGCATGAGGAAGCAACTTACGTCCGCCATCACAAGAAGAAGATTGCATTTTTGTTTTCAGCCATGCGTCACTTTGCAGAAGAGTTGAAGTCACTGGGACATCGCGTTGCTTATGTGAAGTATGACTGTGCCCAAAATACCGGCAGCTTGCTTGGGGAAGTTCTTCGATTGAAGAAGGCAGAAGCGGTTACCGGGGTCATCCTAACAAAGCCCGGTGAGTATCGTCTGCTGCACGATATGGAGCGCTGGCAAGAGCGATTGGATGTGCCTGTAGAGTTGCGCGATGATGATCGCTTTTTGTGCTCAACAGATCGCTTTCAGGCTTGGGCTTCGGGCCGAAAGAGTCTGAGGCTGGAGTATTTTTATCGAGATATGCGACGAGATCATGCGATTTTGATGGAAGGGGACAAACCGCAGGGTGGGCAATGGAACTTTGATCAGGAAAACCGAAAGAGTGCACCAGACGGCATTGAAGTGCCTGCTTCTTTTTCTATTGAACCAGACAGGATTACAAAAGAGGTACTGGAGCTTGTCGCGGATCATTTTTCGGAGCACTTTGGTGATCTGCATCCGTTTTCTCTTGCTGTCACCCGTGAAGATGCTCTTGAGGCCCTAAAACAGTTTGTTGCTGAGCGACTGTGCAAGTTTGGTGATTATCAGGATGCTATGCTTCAGGGGGAACCCTGGATGTTTCATAGTCATATCAGCTTTTACCTCAACTGCGGGTTGCTGCTTCCGCTTGAGTGTGTTCGTGCCGCTGAATGGGCATATTCTCAGGGAGTTGCTCCGTTAAACTCTGTGGAAGGCTTCATTCGGCAGATTGTCGGGTGGCGGGAGTTTATTCGAGGGATTTATTGGCTCTTCATGCCAGAGTATGCTGGATTGAATTACTTTGGAGCATCGCGCGATCTGCCTGAGTTTTACTGGAATGGCGAGACACAAATGAATTGCCTACGTCAATGCATCTTAGAAACGAAGGCAAATGCCTATGCGCACCATATTCAGCGATTGATGGTGATTGGCAATTTTTCTCTGCTCGCCGGGCTTGCGCCTAAACAAGTCAGCGATTGGTATCTTGCGGTTTATGCTGATGCTTATGAGTGGGTTGAGCTTCCTAATGTGAACGGCATGGTTCTGTTTGCGGATGGCGGACTGTTTGCCTCAAAGCCATATGCAGCCAGTGGTGCCTACATCAACCGAATGTCGAATTACTGCGACCACTGTTCTTACTCTCATTCTATCAAGACCGGTGAAAAAGCTTGCCCATTCAACTATCTCTACTGGAATTTTCTGATGCAAAATGAGGAAAGGCTCAGAGGTAATCCCAGAGTCTCTATGATCTATCGCAGTTGGGACAAAATGAGCGAGAGCAAGAAGAATGAGATAAGGAGTGATAGTCGGCGCTTTTTGACGAAACTAGAAACAGCTCAGTGATTGTCGTAGGTCTGAAGCTATTGGTGGTAACCGCTCAGACACTGCTTTCATGAGGCTTTTCGTGCCTTGTAGCTTTTGTAGGTTGGCCACAGGAACAGGAGGCCAGCTACCGTGAGCATGGCGGCGAAGAGGGGCTGGTTGAAGTGAAAGGTCAGACTATGAGACACTTCTTCACGGGGCGCCAAGACTTGGTGCGCCGTGCAGGTTCTCATACAGAGACTGAAAGCTTCGAGCGCGGCGTTGAGGTTGGTTATTCGCAATTGATAAGAGAAGCGGGACTGTCAGTTGGATTACTACAACAGAACCGTCAGACAGGAATAGCTGGATCAGACAAGTTTTGAAAGCATCGAGCAACCTCAATGGGAAGCGATCAACTGGCTCTGGACATACAACAATCCACGGCTCAATATGGTCATCGGTGGCATTACACCTGCTGCATAACTCTACTCCAAACTCTTCCAAAAATGGGGGTATTACCGGAGGGGGTGCTTCAACGGCAGTATTCCAAAGCGTTTGTGATAAATTTACTGGTGACACGAGAAAGCGCTATGCTCAATGGAGGGCCAAAAATACCGATAGTTGACGGGTAACTCGATCTTTCAGGGTTTGATCTGAATGAGCTTATTCGAGAGTGCCAACAAAGTGCGAATGTTGATCACGCAATCATTTTAGAGTTGCTGCGTAAAGAAGTAGAAGCTCAGGAAATCTCTGAGTCTTCAAAGTAAAATGAGTACAAAGCAACAAAAAAGACACCTTGCGGTGCCCTGTCATCTAAGTCTTCTTTTGAAAAGAGATGGTAGCGAGGGAGGGACTTGAACCCCCGACACGCGGATTATGATTCCGCTGCTCTAACCAACTGAGCTACCCCGCCATCCGGTGCGCTATGTTGCGGTGGTGACCGCCGCGCTGTGAGGGGGTGTATAAGGCCCAAGGCGGGTGGCGTCAAGCGTTCTTGTTCAAGTTTTGTGGAAATATGCGATCTTGTGAAAAACTACATGAAAACCTAGGGTTAATGCGAATTTTGCTTATAAAATTTAGGAGTTGATGGTGCTGCTTCAGAAAAATTCTGAGTTTCTGCTCTAAAGGAATTGTGGTTGATGTCCTCTAAGGCAGGCGCTGGTTGTGCAGTTGTGTGGAGCTGCATTTTATGGTCGTGGTGGTGATATAAAAAACCCCGCGTCTTCCTGTGAGCTGCGGGGTTTGTGTGTAATAATCGTCTTATTCGGGAGAGAAGCCAGCGGCTTCCCAACTTTTTCCAAGGAGCGCCTTGAGAGCCGCTTCGGCTCCCTCCTGTTTTTCAGCACGCTGAATCCAGCCGCCACCAAGGACACGTGCTTCCTGTCCATCTTTGTCAAAGAAGACACAAGCCTGTCCGGGAGCAACGCCCATCTCACCAGCGACCAGTTCGACGTGAATTGCGCCGTCTATGTTCCGAAGGATTGCTTCGATTGGGGGGCGGGTTGAGCGAACTTTCGCGTAAACGGTCAAGCCGTCTTCTGGCAGGTCATCCAGGGTTCCCGGTCCGATCCAGTTCACTTCACGCAGCAGAAGGTTATGGGTTGTCAGGGCTTCTTTGGGGCCAACAATTACACGTCTTCCGTCTGCATCGAGATGCACGACGTATAATGGGTCACCAGCCGAGATGCCAAGTCCGCGACGCTGGCCGATTGTGTAGTGAATGATACCGTTGTGTCTGCCCAGAACGCGACCATCCACATGGATGATGTCGCCGGATTCGGCTGCGTGAGGGCGGAGTTTAGAGATCACATCTGTGTAGCGGCCTTGCGGAACAAAGCAGATGTCCTGACTGTCGTGCTTGTCTGCGATTTCCAGATCAAACTCGCGTGCCAGTTCTCGCACTTCTGGTTTAGTCATGCCGCCTAGCGGGAAGCGAAGAAAGTCCAGCTGTTCTTGTGTGGTTGCAAACAGGAAGTAACTCTGGTCACGGTCCAGATCAACCGGGCGGAACATGGCTAACTGGTTGCCTTCCATTCCTGTGCGGACATAGTGTCCGGTGACCAAAACATCTGCGCCCAAATCTTTGGCGGTTGCCAAAAGATCGTTGAATTTTACGGTCTGGTTACACGTTACGCATGGGATTGGAGTTTCGCCGTTAATGTAACTGTCAGCGAAGCGCTCGATAACCTGCTCTTTGAAGCGGGACTCATAATCCAGAACGTAATGTGGAATGCCAAGTTTTTCTGCGACACGGCGTGCATCGTGGATATCCTGCCCTGCACAGCATGCGCCTTTGCGTTGGATTGCTTCGCCGTGATCGTAGAGCTGCATCGTGATGCCAACGACATCATACCCTTCGCGTTTCATCAAGCCGGCAACGACTGATGAATCTACGCCGCCTGACATGGCAACAACCACCCGTGTGTCTTCCGGGCGGCCGGGCAGGCCAAGACTGTTTAGCATTCCAAATACCTCATCCTGTAGGCGTGATTAAAGTATGTTCGCGAACCTTCGCCTTCACTTAACATACTTTAAGCTGTTTCTTCATAGGCATCCATTGGCGACAGCAAGAAGCAATATCAGGGATGCGCTTCAAAGGAAGAGCCTTAATCTATAGTCGTCTGCTTAGATATCAAGCTTGGGAGGCTTTGTACCTTTAAAGACGAGCCGGTTTCTTTTGCTTGTTTTATGCATGTTGCGCTTTGGCGATGGCTGAGCGCAAGCTCTCATTTAAACGCTTCGACAGCGTTTGTCTGGAGCGTCTTGTTGGCGGGAATATACCTAAAACGAAGCGAAAGGCCAATCTTTTTGACAGTATCTTTTTTGGTTCGGGAATTTATTGCCGGGTAACGGGCAATAAATGAGGTGCTATCTTCGATGTGAAAATTATATTTGTTTTATCTATTTGAAAATTATAGTTAAATTTCAATTTTATAGTTGGCCTGTAAATTGCATAAATGCGCGCAGGGTATCCTTCTCATCCGATTGGGTGGTGTGTTCTGCGTAATTTGAGGAATTTATGTCGCAATCTGCTTTGCTGAGTTTGATTAATCCGGTTCAGCCGCAAGCCTCTTCTACTCACTTTGTGGGGCAAGGTGGTTCCGCGTTGTTGGGTGAGGGTGTGCTTAGTGCTGATGCGGGGCTGTTTGCTGGCCTTCTTGCTCGTGCCTCCGAAGGGGATAATGCTGCCTCTGTTGCTTCGTTAGCAGGCCCGCTAGGTAGCTTTGATCACCTTTCGACGCCCGACCGCGATCTGACTTTGGAAGAAAATAGTCAGAATGTGGTTGCCGGTCTGATACCTGATTTGCAGAATCCGGCTGTTTCTCAAAACTCATCAGCGACATTGAGTTTGATTGGCAATACGCAAGTTGCGGTTGAGGTGAAAGATAAGGGTAATGCGCCTTTTGTACCTTTGCCTGACGTTCTTAAAACACAAATGTCTGGTGAGACAAAGCTGGAGGTTGCTGGAACGGGTGGGGCTCACACTATGGGAACGCCAGTAGCTGGTGAGGTCGAGGCAGACACTTCTATGTCTCGTGAAGGTCTGTTGGCTGCACTTCAAACCGGGCAAGTCGTGAAAGGCGACCTTGCTGCCTCTGATGCAGATGATGGTGATGGGCAAATATTGCCGCAAGTTTCAGAAGAAGGGGCGAAAGAGCCTCAGATTGCCAACCCGAAAGTTAGAGGTGAAACCGAAACCGGAAAAGCTGCTGTGTCTCCGGCTTTAGCCAGTAATGCGAGCGGTAACAGTAAGGTTGTAGACACTGTTCAATCAGTGCTTCCTATTGAGAACGTGGGGCGACAGCACACTGAGGCAACGCAGACTTTTGCTGCTGATACTCTTGTAAAAGCATCACCTGATGTTACCGAGGATGTGAGTGAAACGGTCCTTAGAACAAAGGGATCTGGTGACATACACTCCTCTCAGCAAGCTCAAGATGTCGTAAAGCCTACAAAAACTACCGATAGCCTGACTGATAGAGTCTTGGATGGGGCATCGAAGCCAGAAGCTAATGCTTCTTCCAATGCAAATGCGAGTTCTGCGGTCAGGGCTGGTCTGACAGAAAATGCTGATAAGCCTGCTCAGGCTGTATCTGATAAGGTGATCAATGATCTGCCGAAAATTCCTGAAGTAACCAGCGTTAAGGTTGAAGTTGGAACAGTTCAAACGCAGAAAGTGAATGAACCGAGTGTTGTTGAAGTCGAGGCTTCTCCAGTTAGTAACTCCAAATTAGGTAGCCAAAATTTTGTTGGTGGTTCTCCGCGTAGTGAGCCGTCAGTAACAACAGGAAACAACGAGCCAATTCTCTTTCCGAATGTGGTGGCCAAGGTTGAAACCAATGCTGACGCTGGCAAAGTATCTCGGATAGGGCAAGTTCAGCCAGAAGCTAAACTGAATAATATAAAAGTACCTGAGACAAGTGTTCGTTCAGCAGCAACAGTCAGCCGAAATGTGTCGGCTTCGACGGCTGCAATTTCAGGTGTTCAGAAGAATAAGGTGACGGCTCCCTCGGCTCGGGTTTTACAGAATACACAGGATGCTGGCGAGGCAAGCGGAGTCACCGCTACTGATACAGAAGATATGACATTCGTGCAGAATAAGTCTGCTGAACGTGTTGTCACCACAAATAGAGAAACGGGTGCACCTGTCACTGTTCAGGTGAAAGTACCGCAAGCGACGACTGAGCAGGGAGCTGTGACAACCGGTTTGGGTTGGGGAATGGGCTCAATGCAACAGGATGGCGCTGAGGTGGACTTAGAGCAGGAAAGCTCAGACGCAATGCTTATCAGTAGCTCTCGTTCTGAGGCTGCTTCGCGTGCGATTACATCTCTTCCAACATCAACATTACGAAATGTTTCAAGTTCTGTATGGCCGGAAATTGCACGTCAGGCCAGTGGGGGCGTGAGCCGTTTTGAGATCAGACTGGATCCTCAAGAATTAGGTGGGGTTGATGTCTCTCTTGAATTTGGGAAGGATGGCCGGGTTCGCGCTCATCTGATGGTTGAACGGCCTGAGACTCTGGAGTTATTGCAGCGCGATCAGCGTGGATTAGAAAAAGCCCTTCAGGAAGCAGGTCTCGATAGTGAAAAGAGCTCTTTACAGTTCTCGCTTAACCGCGGAGGAGGTGGAACTCAAAACTCCGCTTCTGATCAGCAATATGTATTCGGGCATTCTGAGCGAACCTCAGATGAAGCTCTACTCGCCGATGCTGCTATTGCAGCACAAAATAACATGAACAGGTCTACCCGTACTGGTGGGCTGGATATCTCGGTCTAATGCCGCTGGTGAGGTAAACGATAATGTCTACAATTAATACTCAGGCAACTAGCTCCACCGGTGGGTCTTCACTTCCTCAGGCTGGAACGAATGCGAACTTTGACTTGTTCATTTCGCTGCTAACCACTCAGATTCAAAATCAGGATCCTTTGAAGCCACTTGATTCGGCTGAATATACGAATCAGCTGGTTCAATACACGATGGTTGAGCAGCAAGTTGCAACGACACAGAAACTGGATGAGCAGTTGACGCAGCTGAAAATGCAAAGTGCGAGTCAGTTTGTAAATTACATAGGTAAGGAAATCACCGCCCAAGGAGCCACATCAGAGTTAAAAGACAGTAAGGCAACCTGGAATCTGGCATCGGCTTCTGATGGAGAAGCGACTATTACAATCAGGAATGATGAAGGTGCAGAAGTGCACACCGAAGAGATCGATCTTAAAAAAGGTGATAACGAGTTTATTTGGGATGGAGTGGGCAAAAACGACCAAAAATTCCCAGATGGAGCCTATACCGTTGAAGTAAAGGCGAAAGATAGAAACAATCAATCTATTGTCGTACAGCCGGAAATAAAGGGTAAGGTGGATGCCGTAGATTTCAGCCGTGGAACCGTGATTTTGAAGATCGGAGACGTTGAAGTTCCTGTCGGTTTTGTCAAGAACGTTAGCGGAAATGTCTAGTAGTTAATATCCACTAATATCCCCGGTTATGAATCTTACCAAAACATTGATGGGGGCTTAGCCAAATTTTAAGCGCCTTGTTCTATTCTCATCCTCAGCTTGGTCATGGTTTGTGTGAGAGTAGAATGACCGAACATATTCGTTCACGAGTGAAATACGTCATCGGACCCGATGGGAGCCCGCTGACGATAGCAGATCTTCCTCCTACCACTACAAAGCGGTGGGTCATCAGAAGAAAAGCTGAAGTGGTTGCGGCTGTACGTGGAGGCTTGTTGTCTCTTGATGAAGCTTGCAACCGGTATACATTGACTGTTGAAGAGTTTCTGTCCTGGCAGAACTCCATTGATCGTCATGGATTGGCCGGTTTGCGTGCTACGCGAGTTCAGGATTATCGCAATTAACAGGCTTCAGGCAGATTAGGCGTATGCCAAACAGGTTTGAGGTTTCAAAAAGGCCGGCTTTATCAGCTGGCCTTTTTTATCTGTCCTCATTCAGGAAGAGTGGAAGCATGTCGCTTCTCATAAGTCTTCTCGTAATATTATCAGCTTTTGACGCAATTCTTAATCGCAACGGCAAAATCTGCCGAACTATCATTCTCCGCTTAATTTTCGTCTTCATCTCATCGCCAAAGTTGTTTGCTGCGATGTTTCACCGCGCTTCTTTGTGGGTAGAGTTGTTGTTTACCGATTATTAGGTGTTTGTTAACCTTTTGTTAACCGTAAGGCGGGCAATTTTTACCTACCAGCAAATAAGGGGCAAATCACACCGGGATTCCAAGGTGTTGAGAGTTTTGCTGACACCTTTTGAATGAAAGACTGATAAGGCGGGGCGGCAACTGTGAGTGGATTCCTGGACTTCCTAAAAGGACTTGGACCCGCGCGGCTGGCAGCAATGGGCGCTATGGCTGCTCTGCTGGTTGGTCTGTTCAGTTTTATTATTGTGCGTGCGACTGCACCGACAATGGTCCCTTTGTTTACTGATCTTACTCTGGAAGATGCTGCTGCTATTGTGAGCCAGGTTGAGGCACAGGGTGTGTCTTATGAACTGGGTGTAAATGGACGCAGTGTTCTGGTGCCTCAGGAAAATGTGCATCGCTTGCGTATGAGTCTGGCTGAGGCTGGTCTTCCATCCGGCGGAGGTGTTGGCTATGAGATCTTTGATAAGACGGATACTTTAGGTGCAACCAGCTTCGTTCAGAATTTGAATCGCTTACGTGCTCTTGAAGGCGAACTTTCGCGTACTATTCGTAGCATCGGGCGTATTTCGTCTGCACGTGTTCACCTTGTTATTCCAGAAAAGCAATTATTCCAGCGCGACAGAGAACCGCCTACCGCATCGATTGCGATCAAAGTGCAGGGAAGTTTGTCTGCCGGGCAAATTCGAGCGATCCAGCATCTTGTCGCGACGGCGGTTGAAGGGCTGGAACCATCTTATGTTTCTATTGTTGATGAGCGTGGCACTTTGCTTGCCAGCGGTACCGGTGACAAGGAAGGTCTTGTTGGTGGTCGTTCGCTGGATGAGCGGCGTTTGACATTGGAAGCTCGCCTGCGGCAACAGGTTGAGGAGATTCTGAATAACGTCGTTGGAACAGGACGTGCGCGTGTGCGGGTCGCTGCGGAGATCAATTACAACCGCAAGACTGAAACGCAAGAGCTGTTTGACCCTGACGGGCAAGTGCTGCGCTCTTCACAAAGTAAAGAAGAAAACTCCTCCTCTTCTAATTCTGAAAATACCGTCTCGGTTGCAAATCAGCTTCCAAATGGTGATGCCGGAGCAGGCGAAACGGGAATTAGCGAAAATGCAAGTGTTGCCGAAGAGATTTTGAACTATGAAATCTCCAAGAGCACCGTCACTGAGGTTTATGAAGCCGGAGGATTGGAGCGATTGTCTGTGGCGGTTCTGGTTGACGGAACTTACACCACAGCAGACGATGGAACTCAGACTTATCAGCCTCGCAGTCGGGACGAGCTTGATCAAATTGCGACTTTGGTGCGTTCCGCAGTTGGTTTTAATCAACGCCGTGGGGATACGGTGGAAGTCGTGAATATGCGTTTTGTCGAAGCTCCTATTCAGGATTTGGGCGATAATCAGGAAGGCCTGTTCGACTTTACTCGCGCTGATGTTATGAAGTTTGCGGAACTGGGCGTTCTTCTCATTATCACAATCTTACTGCTGATCTTTGCAGTGTCCCCGCTCCTGAAGCGTATTCTTGCGAATGAAGAAAAGAACGAAGCGATTGCGGATAACAGCGTGCAGATGTTGTCTGATGGTACACTTGTTGCCGATGCTGCCCATTCGGAAGGAATTGTTGGTGAAATGGAACCTGTTTCTGTTGAAATGCCAACTGCTGAATGGATTGAGGACGCTAAAATGCAGGCCGCACTTCATCAGAGCTCAATTCAGCAAATTAGCGAGATGATCCACGAGTCTCCAAGCGAGGCAGTGAACATTGTACGCGGCTGGCTCAACGAGGCGGCATAGGATGAGCGAAGAAGGTGCCCCTCAAGAGCAGTCAGAGACAGGCCTTGCTGTTACAGCTGGTATAGCTGAGCGTGAACTTGGAGGTGCGGAGCGTGCTGCTGTTCTGCTTCTGGCGCTTGGACAGGAGTACGGGCAAGCTATCTGGGATGGTTTGGACGAAATTGAAGTGCGGCAGGTTTCTGCTGCAATGGCGAGTCTTGGCCCTGTTACGCCCACCATGCTGGAAGAGTTGTTTGTTGACTTCCTGAAGCGCCTTTCGACACGTGGAGCGCTGAATGGCAATGTAGATGTTACAGAACGCTTGCTGAACTCCTTTCTTCCTTCAGATCGTGTCGCGATTATCATGGAGGAAATTCGTGGTCCCGCAGGTCGTAACATGTGGGAGAAGCTGTCCAATGTTCCTGAAAATGTGCTCGCAAACTATTTGAAGAACGAGTATCCACAAACCATCGCGGTTGTTTTATCAAAAATTCAAAGTGATCACGCTGCGCGGGTTTTGGCACTGCTTAACGAAGAGTTGGCTTTAGATGTGGTGAACCGCATGTTGCGGATGGAGTCTATTCAAAAAGATATTCTTGAGAAGGTGGAGCAAACTCTTCGAGTTGAGTTTATGTCTAACCTTTCTCAGACCAGCCGACGTGACAGCCATGAAATGATGGCGGACATCTTCAACAATTTTGACAGGCAGACAGAAGGGCGCTTTATGGCGGCTTTGGAAGAAGATAGCCGAGAGTCCGCTGAGCGCATCAGGAACCTGATGTTTACCTTCGAAGATTTGTTAAAGCTGGATTCCGCTGCTTGTCAGACCTTGTTGCGCAGCGTTGAAAAAGACCAGCTGGCACTGGCGTTAAAGGGTGCTTCTGAGACTGCGATTGCTTTCTTTACTGCGAACATGTCCTCACGTGCGGGCAAAATGTTAAAAGAAGACATGGAAAGCATGGGGCCTGTGCGGTTGCATGAGGTGGATGAAGCGCAAAGTGCACTTGTCCTGAAAGCAAAAGATCTGGCTGCTTCAGGTGAGATCAGCATCAATAAAAAGAAGGGAGAGGATGAGTTTGTTTATTAATTCCTTTTTCCTTCATTCGTTGCTGGAGATGCGCTGATGGTGACAGTTATGCCTCAGGGTGCTGAACGCAGACGCTTTCTGTTTGATACCAAGGCGCTTGATGAAGCAGAAGCCGCGCGTGCTGCTCAAGAAGCAAACCTTTCGGAGCCAACGATTGGCCTTGCTGAGCATCAGCAGTTGCTGAAAGCTGCTGAAGAAGCGGCATTTGCTCGTGGGGAGATGCAGGCAAGGCGAGAAATTGCAGAACAACAGAAGCTGAGTGCACAAGAAGAGCTCACGGCATTAAGAACGCAGCTTGAGTCTGCTTTGGGCGATCTGGACAATCAGTTGCGAGCGCAAGAGCGAAATATGGTGGGTATGTGCTTTTTGATTGCACGCCGCTTGTGCAGCCACCTGATTGCGCGCGAACCCCTGGCGGAAGTGGTGGCGTTGCTTTCTGAGTGCCTGGCTCCCTTGCGGAGGATTCCGCAGATTCTGATTGAGGTTCCGGCTGAGGATAGTGGTGCGCTTGAAGATATGGTTGACCATCTGGTTTTGAACAGCAGCTTTGAAGGCAAAGTGCATGTTGTCAAATCAGAGAGCATGTCTCGGGGAGACTGTCGCATTGAATGGCCGGATGGCGGGATTATTCGTGACCGTCGTAAGACGGTGGAACATATCGAAGAGGTTATAAAGTCTCATTTTGACGCTCGCGAGCGGGCTGCCAGATCAGAATGATCCGGGAGCCTGTTTATGATTATGCAATGAGCGTTGTGGTGCAGGATCAGAAAGGTTGATTATGAGTGATAATGAACAGGGCATGGTACTGGACCAACACAAAAGTACTCAGCGTGCTGGGGCTTTGTCTGGTGAAAATGAAGGCAGTGTAAAGTCTGCCGGTGATCTGGAGGCCGTGTTTGATGTGCCGGTTCAACTGGCAGCGGTGCTTGGGCATACAAAGATGAAGGTCTCTGACCTGCTGCATCTGGATACCGGGATTGTTATGGAGCTTGACCGAAAAGTTGGTGAAGCTATCGACGTTTACGTGAATGACCGGCTCATCGCACGCGGTGAGGTTGTGCTTGTGGAAGATAAGCTCGGGGTCACCATGACCGAAATTATCAAAGCGGACAAATAATGGTCATGTGGCGTAATGGAAAGGAACTGACATGCGGCTCTTAATCGTTGGAACCCTTGGTGGACAGCTGACGACGGCATCCAAGATTGCCATGGAGCGTGGTGCTTCCGTAACCCATGCGCCCGGTGTTCTTGAAGCTTTGAAGGTGTTGCGCTCCGGGCAAGGCGCTGATCTTCTGATGGTGGATGTGAAAGAAGATATTGGCCAGCTGGTTGAGCTGACTGAACGCGAACGTATTCACGTGCCGCTTGTTGCTTGCGGATTGGGTACAGATGCCCGGGCAGCTGTTTCTGCTATCCGTGCTGGTGCGAAAGAATATATTCCGCTGCCACCCGATCCGGATTTGATTGCGGCTGTACTGGCGGCTGTGACGGAGGAACGCGAGGATCTGATCTATCGGGATGCGGCTATGGCAAGCGTGATCAAGCTTGCCGAGCAAGTGGCTCCCTCTGATGCATCTGTTTTAATTACGGGTGAATCAGGATCCGGTAAGGAAGTGATTTCCCGGTTCCTGCACAGCAAGTCTAACCGTGCGGATAAGGCATTTATTTCGATCAACTGTGCCGCAATTCCTGAGCATCTTCTAGAGTCTGAGTTGTTTGGACACGAGAAGGGTGCATTTACGGGTGCTGTTGCCCGTCGTGTTGGCAAGTTTGAGGAAGCCAATGGCGGCACGCTCATGCTGGATGAAATCTCTGAGATGGATGTTCGTCTTCAGGCAAAGTTGCTGCGGGCTATTCAGGAGCGCGTGATTGACCGTGTTGGCGGTAGTCGTCCTGTGCCGGTTGATATTCGTATTATCGCAACGTCTAACCGCGATTTGGGTGAGGAGGTGCGCAACGGGACGTTCAGAGAAGATTTGCTCTATCGTCTGAATGTTGTGAATCTGAAGCTTCCAGCTTTGAGAGATCGACCAGCGGATATTCTTGAGCTGGCCAGCCACTTTATTGAGGTTTATGCCAAGGCAAACGGCACAAAGCCACTGCCAATCTCTCAGGAAGGCCGTCAGCTTTTACTGGCGAATCCGTGGAAAGGTAATGTGCGTGAGCTGGAAAACACGATGCACCGCGCTGTGTTGCTCTCCACCGGTTCTGAAATTGATGCCAGTGCAATCCGAATGCCGGATGGTTCGCCGATTGCCTTAGGAGCTGGACAGCAAACTGCTGCCCGGGCTGCACATGCGGCAGAGGCCATCTCCCGCGATATGGTTGGGCGAACCGTTGCAGATGTGGAACGTGATCTTATTCTGGATACGCTTGATCATTGTCTGGGCAATCGTACTCATGCAGCCAAGATTCTTGGCATTTCCATTCGCACGCTGAGAAACAAGCTGAATCTTTACACCAAAGAGGGTGTTGAAGTTCCTGGCCCGGGCGAGGCGCGCGCTGGCGCTGCTGAGTTTTAGAGGGATAAGGCACGCGAATGTCGGATGAGGCAAACACACAGGCAGCACAGGGTGGAGGCGATAGCACTCCTCGGGTTTCTGGTGTGCCCAGACTTAACGGTGTGGGGAACTCAGCCTTCTTTCGTGATCTCTGGCAGTCCATAAAGCAGGGTGACCTTGGTCTTGCTGCTGGTGTGATGGTCATCCTTGTGATGCTCATTGTTCCAATGCCGGCAATGCTGCTTGATATGTTCCTTGCCATTTCGATCATCTTTTCTGTGATGATCCTGATGGTTGGCCTGTTCATTCAAAAGCCCTTGGAATTTTCTGCGTTCCCGACAGTTTTGCTGATTGCAACGATGTTGCGATTATCGCTGAATATGGCGTCTACTCGTCTTATTCTGTCGCATGGTCACGAAGGAGCGGACGCAGCGGGGAATGTGATTGCCGCCTTCGGCAGTTTCGTTATGGGCGGTAATTTCGTAATCGGGATTATTGTCTTTGCAATTCTCGTGATTGTGAACTTCATTGTTATTACAAAGGGTTCTGGTCGTATTGCGGAGGTTTCTGCGCGTTTTACCCTTGATGCTATGCCCGGTAAGCAGATGGCGATTGACGCTGATCTGGGAGCTGGGCTGATTGATGAAGAAACTGCCCGTACTCGCCGCAAAGAACTGGAATCTGAATCTACCTTCTTCGGTTCCATGGATGGTGCCTCCAAGTTTGTTCGCGGTGATGCTATTGCGGGTTTGATGATTACGTTCATCAACGTGATTGGCGGTATCGTTATTGGCGTGATGCAACAGAACCTGACGTTTTCGCAGGCGGCGCAAAACTATACCTTGCTGACCATTGGTGATGGTCTGGTTTCTCAGATTCCGGCTCTGATCGTGTCCACTGCTGCTGGTATTCTGGTATCGAAAGCGGGCGTTGAAGGGGCTGCGGACAAAGCACTTGTCACCCAGTTTACGGGCTACCCAAAAGCACTTGGCATGTCGGCTTTTGTCATGGTGGTGCTGTCTTTCCTGCCCGGTATGCCGATGCTCCCGTTTTTGACTTTAGCCGGGGCTGCCGGATATCTTGCTCGTCGGGCAAGTAAACAACAGGCGACGGTGAAGGCTGAAGAAGTTGCTGCCAAGGTTGAAGCTGAAGCGGCGGCGGCTGAAGAACCGCAGGAAGCGCCTATTTCTGACAGCCTGAAGATGGATGTGCTACGTATCGAGCTTGGATATGCATTGCTGCCGATCATTAACGGGCGGAATAAGCAGGAAACCGATCAGGTGACGGAGCAGATTAAGGCTCTGCGCCGCCAGATTGCGACTGATATGGGCGTAATCATGCCGTCTGTGCGCATTCTGGATAATATCCAGCTTGGTGCTAACGATTACATGATCAAGGTGAAAGAAGTGGATGCCGGTGGTGGCAGCTTGTTCCCGAACCAGTTTATGGTGATGGACCCTACGGGTGGTCAGGTGCGATTGCCGGGTACACATACATCAGAGCCAACTTTTGGCTTGCCTGCCACCTGGGTTGAGGCGCAGTACCGTGAAGAGGCAAACTTACTTGGCTATACGGTGGTTGACCCTGCAACGGTTATTTCGACGCATCTTACCGAGACTATTAAGTCGCACATTTCTGAGCTGCTGACTTATGCGGATGTTCAGGTCCTACTGAAAAAACTGGATGAAGAGCAATCTAAGCTGGTCGAGGATATCGTTCCTGCGCAAATTTCCATTTCAGGTATTCAACGTGTGTTGCAGGCGCTTTTGGAAGAGCGAATTTCCATCCGGGATCTGGGGACGATCTTAGAAGGCATTGCAGATGCTATTGGTTCTACCCGCAACCCGAACAGTATAGCGGAGCATGTTCGTACCCGTCTGGCTCGTCAGATTTGCGCGGCCAATCAGGCTCCCGGTGGGTATTTGCCACTTATTAGCCTCAGCCCGCAATGGGAGTCGGCTTTCCTTGAGAGCATTATTGGTGAGGGAGATGACCGACAGCTGGCTATGGCACCATCTAAGCTACAGGAGTTTGTTGGCTTAGTGCGGGAGGTTTATGATACGGCTGCCAATCAGGGGGAAGTGCCGGTACTGCTGTGTTCGGCACAATCGCGCCCGTTTGTCCGCTCCATTGTTGAACGCTTCAGAGCGCATACATTTGTTATGAGCCAGAATGAAGTGCATCCTCGGGCACGTTTGAAGACTGTGGCGACTATCTGATACCTCAAGTGTTTCATGAGGTTGAGGTGCTTGTGTTTTGAAGGGACACTCCTTACGCCTCTGGTGTTGTTATTGTGAGCTTGGATGTGTGAAATGGCGCAGATTTCTCTGAATCTTGATGGGTATACTGAACTTCCAACGGGCAAAGTCGCTACTGTTGTCACGCATTTGGAAATGTTTGAAAAGCCTGTACTCAAACCAATTGACCGGCCTGATCTCGAACTGAAACGAGTGAGAGAAATTGAGCTTGGCACTTATAGAGAACTTTTCAGGCGCATTGGTGAACCATGGCTTTGGTTCGCTCGACTGATTATGAGCGACGAGCAATTGAAAGCTACCCTAAATAAGCCAACCAATGAGTTCTATTGGGTGTTTAAAGATAGCGAGCCGGTTGGCATGCTGGAGTTGGGCGTTGCTAAAGAAGATGAGGTAACGCTGAGCTATTTCGGGCTTGTACCTGAAGTTATTGGGGGTGGAGCCGGGCGCTGGTTGATGAACCATGCGATTTCAAAAGCTTTCTCACGCTCCGGCGTCAAACGGTTTTCTCTGCATACGTGTACCGGAGATAGTCCGCAGGCTTTGCAATTTTATCTGCGCAGCGGGTTTAAGCCCTTTAAGCGTTCTATCGAAGTTGTTGACGATCCGCGCTTACTAGGGATTCTTGATCGATCTTGCGCTCCGCACGTTCCGTTCATATCGTAGTTCTGGAGAAGAGGCTTGCATATAAAAACTGCTTCATAATGGGACAAACTGTCAGGTTTCATTAGAGTTTTATTTAGGGTGTGTTAGTTTCCCTTTACCATGTACCTTTGATTTATCGTGGAAGATGTATGTGGGCTGAACATTAGCCGGTTGGTTGTACGTAAGTTGAGTTTTGGTTGAAACGGGGTGTGTTCAACCGGGAATTCGGGAGCTGCCATGTCTGAGCTACATGACAATGTTGTGCCTCATGAGAAGGTACGATCATTGAGGGATAGTATTCGCAAGGTTCGTGTTGCAGAGATGGAACGCACGGATGTT
The DNA here is from genome assembly GCA_947496145.1 of uncultured Pseudovibrio sp. GTDB lineage: Bacteria > Pseudomonadota > Alphaproteobacteria > Rhizobiales > Stappiaceae > Pseudovibrio. The sequence continues at coordinate 87,003 of CANMBS010000007.1, read as the reverse complement.
GTTGTGGGCTTGCAAGAAAGCGAGAAAGCTCGACTTGAGATGCTCAGCGAAGAACTGATTGATGTTTTTAAGGAAGTTCCTGAAGACGATGATCAGTTTTCTTTTCAGATTGTTCCCGGAACCCAGCCGCGTCTGTGGATTGATATGACCAGCCACGTGCTGATGGGGCGGGATCGTCATTCGTATCGTTTCGTAAAAGAGACACGCCTTGGGCGCATGGTGCTGCTTGAAACTGCTGATATCGATGATATGGCGGATTGCATCACTGAATACATTGCTGAGCGCATTATTGAAAAAGAACGGGCGCTCGAAGGTGACTGGATGCTTAATCGCATACGGCAACAGGATGTTCCCTCTGGCAAGGGATTAAGGCAACTTGCAAATGAAACAGAGACATCGCGCAACACGGGTGAATCCCGGAAGCTGAGAGATTGCTTTATTCTCGCTTGCGGTATGGTCTCCGGCATGGTGATTGGTGCTGTCGGGCTGGTTGCATTTGCCCTTTATGCTAATCCGTTTGCGGGCTAGGCGCACAAATTTACAATGAGTGCTCTTTGAGTAAATTATCCGCAGGCACTCATGCTGTAAGTTTATACTTGTCTTGCCTGGTCACACAGAAATTTGCAGTTCATGCTTTGCGATTTGGTGAACGCCTTTGTCTGCTGTGGTGAAACCGCGCTCTTCCATCTCGCATGACCAGCCATTTCCCTCTTTTGTGATCGTAAATAGATTATAGCGAGCGGGAGGCTTATGACCGCTTAGACCGTTTGAAGCCGAGGGAACACAGATGACGGGTACAGGTCCATTTGGACCAGCTATTTCCATGCGTGTGGCGCGATGGGTGTGTCCGTGCAGGATGAGTTCTGCGCCGTGCTCTGCAATTACGTTTCTGAACCGACTGGAGCCAACGAGGCGCTTATACCATGAAGTGGCATTGCGCACCGGTGGATGGTGCAGCATGACAACGCGGAAGTCTCCGCGTTCTTTTGCCTGTTTAAGCTGATCAGCGAGTTCGTGCAACTGAGTGCTGTTCAGGTGGCCCGTTGCCATGAAAGGGCCTGTGGCTTTAGCGGTAGACAGGCCAATAACCGAGACGTTGCCACGCCTGCGTACAAATGGGAAATGCGGTTTGCTGCTTAACGGAGGAACCACACCCAGTTCCGGGTCGCTTTGCATATACGGGCGCCAGGCTTGATATGCCTGCTTCAGTGCGCCGGGAACGTAAGCGTCATGATTTCCGGGAGTTAGAGATAGTGCTTCAGGCTCAGCAACGGTTTCAAGCCACTCTTTTGCTCCAGCAACTTCTTTGGGAAGTGCAATGTTGACCAGATCCCCGCAGAGCGCAATATGATCTGGGTGTTGCTGCTGAATATCGCGAATAAGCGCCTCCAGATATGCATTAGTCATGGAGTAGGCGCGATTTCGCTGCCAGTTGATGTAACCGAGAATTCGCTTTGAGACGAGTTGAACGGGTTTGACATCCGGCAGCGGGCCAAGATGTGGATCAGATATGTGTACAAGCTTAAACATAGCCTGCGCATCATCCCTGCATTGCGCTTGAGGTCAAGGGATTTTCCTTAAAGCGGTGAATTACCCTCAGGCGCTTTAAAGCGTATCTCTGAAAAGTGGACACCGATTTTCAGATAAAGATACGCAAAACAAAGGCTAAAGCAGATCAAGCGTTTCAGTTTAAACGCGAACTGCTTTAGTTGGATGGTCGGGTTTGTCTTTAGCCCTCAGAGGCAAGAAGCTGGACGCAGTACAGCACGGTCGTGCGTGTCGGCAGCATTTACAGCTGGTGTCCACTGGTAGCGCTTTTTACGTCGGAAATGTGCTATCACTTTATTGAACATGACATATTTCTCCTGCGATTTGGGGAACGCGGAACACGTGTTTATTGTAGGTCTGAATGATGGGGTGCCCTGATGATTATGTGGGCGAATGCTTATTCTTTGACCTTTTCTACGCCGATTATGCAAGTTGTGTAGTGTTAGTTTTGCAATGGTGATATGCGCTTTTTACATGTCTGATATTTCTTAGATTACATTCTATTTATCAAATGGTTATATGTTTGCGTGAGGTGGATATGGCGAGTTTGAAAACACGATTTGTCAACTGGGTAGTGCAATCAGCAGCCTTATTGAGGCGCGGTATGACACTAGGTGTTCGGGTTGCGGCGTTTGATAGTGAGAACCGTGTTTTATTGGTGCGGCATCAATACTTGCCAGGCTGGTATTTTCCCGGCGGCGGTGTTGATGTTGGTGAAAGCTTGGAAGCAGCGGCGCGCAGAGAGCTTGCGGAAGAAACCGGATATTCGTGTGATGGAACTGCTGAATTACTTTCCATGCATTATAATCGAGGCGGGACAGGGCGAGATCATGTTGGCTTTTTTCGTGTGAAGCTGACAGAACAAGATTCTGCGTGGAAAAGACCGGCGCTGGAAATTGCAGATTTAAAGCTTTTCGCTCTGGATGACTTGCCTGATGATATCAGCCCGGCAACGCTGCGTCGACTTGATGAAATGGCTGGACGAGCAACTCCGAATTTCTATTGGTAGTGGTTTTTCAATAAGATATCGCGATTGATATCTTAAACTAAGGAATACGTATCGATACCTGGTTTTGCTCTTTACGAAAGAAAATTTGCATGCTAGGGAGATCGGTGAAACTATATTTCAGGGTTCCGTTGTTTGGGCCTTGAGGAATTCGGGATACGAATCTGATGATTAAGTGCTGGGAACAGCGACGACGAATGAACGCGCGGGACATGCTCTCGCGTGGTGCTTCGTGCCGTCGTTTTCTTAGTGTGTTTCAAAGATCAGCCTAGCTGCTGATTCACACGAGCCGACGGTGTTTCTCCTTCGGTTTGTGGTAGTAAAATGATAGTTTCAAAATGGCTGGTGCGGCAGGAAAACCCAGCAGATTTCCTAGAGATTGAGAGAATTCAAGCAGAAGCTTTTGGGCCTGAGCGGTTTGAACGGACGGCGTTCAAAATCCGTGATGGTATAGCACAGGCTAAAGGCTTGTGTTTTGTGGGGGAACAGAACGGTGAGATTGCGGGTTCTGTTAAATTGACTCCCATTATGATTGGCAGCACCAAGAGTATGTTATTAGGGCCTTTGACTGTGGGAAACGCCTATAAAGGGCAGGGGCTGGGCCAGTTGCTGCTAAAAACCGTTGCTGCTGAAGCGCAAGCAAAAGGTGTTCAATCCATATTACTTGTTGGAGATCACCCTTACTACGGGCCGCATGGATATGAGCAAGTTCCGCATGGTGCGATTACCCTGCCCGGACCTGTTGACCCCGATAGATTGCTTATCCTTATGCTTCAGGATGTGCCAATGCCTCAAGGGGCAGTTAGTGGCGGGTATGCCAAATCACCTGGATTTGCAGATTCAAAGCGGGAAACGGTGGGGCAGGGCGACGCGATGATCAGTTTTGCTGTGGCGACCTGAGGAAAGATGGTTGCCTTTACTATTGAGTCCTGACTTAACGACCTTCCCGGTACCAGGTGAAGGACAGCAGACCCAAAAGCAATGCGAGACCGAGGAAGCCGATTAGCAAAGGGTAACGATCAATTCCGTTTAAGACACTGGCATTGGTGCGTTTTATGCCTATCCACCCGGTTCCGTGATACTGGGAAGATGAGCGCTGGGCAATAATGTTAGGCAAGGATAGGGATTTTCCATCTGTGCCAGCAATGCGCTGTATTGTGCCACCCGTCTGTTTTGTGATGTGAGCAAGCTTATCTGGTGTCGAGACGACTTCCAAAAACTCTTTCGGATTTGGTGGTCCTACGTTAATGAGTGCAGTGTGTGCTCCATCTGTTGCCGTGTACAAGCCAAGTTCCTCTGCCTTTACGGCGGTGGTCCAGTGACCTGAGGCGTCTTTATCCAACTCCAATTGCTCTTTCTTGCCTGAGGGTGTTGTCAATGTAACCGGGGCCACATGATTTGCGAGAGTCTGACGTTCTGTGATGAGTGTTGAGCCGCGCAAGGATAAACGGAGGGCCTCTTCTTCCAGATCAGGCTCTTTCATCAGCCAGTGGGCCAATCTGCGTAAAAGCGGAACGTGCGGGCCGCCGCCTTCATACCCTCTTGCCCAGAGCCAGACATGGTCAGACAACAGGGCGGCAACGCGGCCTTTGCCGACACGGCTGAGTACAAGCAAAGGCTTATCGTCCAATGCCGTCATGATGGCTTGCCCTTCTTGCACATTTGCACCCACAAGGCGGAACCACTTACTCCATTGCGGAGGACTCTCGTGCGCTCCCGGCAATGCGCGGGTAACAGGGTGGCGAAGGCCCAGCTCTGAAACGCTGGCGTGGAAAGGCTCTTCAAAGACCTCTCCGGTAGGTGTTGCCGGGAGGACACGGCCCAGCGGTGTCTTGAAAATGCTGTTGGCTTCTGCGTAATCAGGGCCTCCTGCAATCAGAACGGCACCACCTTCGCTTACATATCGGGCAATGTTATCGAAGTAGAGGAGGGGCAGAACACCTCTGCGCTCATACCGGTCGAAGATAATCAGATCAAACTCATCAATCTTGACGGAAAACAACTCACGGGTTGGGAAGGCAATCAGGGAGAGTTGGTTGATTGGTGTCCCATCCTGTTTTTCTGGCGGACGCAGGATTGTGAAGTGTACGAGGTCCACAGAGGCATCAGATTTGAGCAGGTTACGCCATGTGCGCTCGCCGGCATGGGGCGAGCCTGAGACCAGCAAAACACGCAGGTTTTCCCGCACACCGTCGATAGTAACAAGTGCTTTGTTATTAAGCGGGGTCAGCTCCCCTTCCAGAGATTCAACCTCGAACTCGTAGATGTTTTGCCCGCCATGCTCAATCTCGACAGGAATTTCTGCAGGATAGCCGGAGTTTATGAACTGCCTAGACAGCACGTCACCATTTCGGCGCACAGTGATTTCGGCGCGACTGCCAAGGGGCTGCCGGGTTCCTTCCTCCACCAGTTCCAGCTGGACAACTTGTGTGGAGCCAACCAATCCAAAACGGGGGGCTTTGGAGACTTTGAGACGACGATCAAACTCACCTTCGTGGCCAGTCAGCAGTGCATGGACTGGTGCAGAGAAACCAAGCTTGTCAGCTTGCTCTGGAACGTCGTGGATCTGCCCGTCAGTGATAATGATTGCGCCTGCAATTCTTTCAGGCGGGACGTCGCCAAGCTCGCTGGAGATTGCTGTGAAGGCACGAGTGCCATCTCCGCTTTCCATTGAGGATTCATTGAGGGAGACTTGCCGCAGGTCAATATCTTCCAGCGTGTTGAGCTGTGCAACAATGTTTTGCCGTGCGGCTTCAGTCAGCTCTGCGCGGTTTTCAAGCTGTTGGCTTTGGCTGTTGTCTGAAACAACAACAACTGTGCTTGGCAGATACTCCCGGTCTTCTCTCAATACTGCTGGATTGAGGAGGGCCAAGACAAGCAGGGCAAGCGTCAGGGAGCGCATGGCGGCTCCGCGCAGACCCGCATAGAACAGATAAGCACAAAGCAGTGCGATGATCACTCCAAGCGCGATGATTGCCGGAAGTGGCAAAAGCGGGTTTATGGAAAGAGACCATGTCATGTGTGTTGCTGCGCTCCGCGTTTATCCTGCTAAGGTTACTGGCCAATGCGTTCCAGCAGGGCAGGGATGTGAACCTGATCTGCCTTGTAGTTTCCGGTCATGGTGTACATGAGAATGTTGATGCCCACGCGAGCTGCCATTTCGCGCTGGTTGCCGTCTGCCGGGATGGTTGGGTAAAGATAATTTCCTTCCTGATCTATGGCCCATGCTGCCGCCAGATCATTGCCGCTAATCATAATTGGAGAAACGCCATCCCCGGCCCGTACCGGGCGGCTGCCATCGGAGGCGGATGTTGTGGCCTGTACCCACATGGGGCTTTGCTTATAGCGGCCAGGGAAGCTCTCCAGAATATAGAAGGTTTTAGTTAGCACATGATCATGGGGGACAGGCTCAAGACTTGGGATATCCAGTGTACTGAGCAGTTGCTGAAGCTTTGCTTTGTTAGGTGAATTGGAGCCAGAGGTTCCGTAGGCATCTCTTGTATCAAACAGGATCGTGCCGCCGTTGCGCATATAGGCACCGATACGAGACATTGCCTGTGGGCCCGGCAGTTGCATACTGACATCGATAGGCCAATAAATAATTGGGAAGAAAGCGAGTTCGTGTTTTTGAAGGTCTAATGCGATGGGTGCTTCTGGTTCTAATGCTGTGCGGGATGTCAGAAGTTGTGTCAGGCCGAATAATCCTGCACGGCTGATTTCATCAACTTCTGCAACGCCTGTCACCACATAGGCAAGACGTGTGTCAAGAGAGGCTTTTAGAGCGAATAGCTCGTTTTTATCCAGCGCATGTGTCTTATCTGTGCTCGCCATAGTCATGCTAAATGCGAGGGACACAAGGACTGCTGCATGTGTGAGCTGGTTTCGGCGCAATTTACCGGAAAGCCAGAGAAGCGCGAGCGTATCCAGCAGTGCGAGTAAAATGGCAATGGAGAAGAACCAGCCGCGCAAGTCCAATGGTTTTTCTGAGGGATAGTTCAGAATGGTTGCTATGGATAAGGCAGACAGGTCTAACGGGACCAGATTATCTTCATCTTCAATCAGGTTCAGCGCTCTTGCTGCCTCTTCAGTGCCGTACAGACCGGGAGGGGTGCTGCGGCTTGCACGTGTTGTAGCAAAATCACGCTCCAAAACTGGCTGATGGTTGATTGCCGGACTGATGAGTTTGCCCTTACCATCTAACATTTTCAGTAGGGGGAGCGCGATTGCAGATGTGGTGTCGTCAGTCCGGTCCGGTTGGAAGGCGGATGCGGTGGAAGCGTTTGTAATAGCGCGGAGCATATCAACGAAAACGCCGGAAAGTGGCAAGTTTGACCACTTGGTATCTGGTGTGACATGGAAAAGTACGATGGTGCCTTTACCGTGTTGTCTGGCGGTGACAAGTGGTGTGCCATCTTCAAGAGACGCCCATGTTCTTTCGGGCAGGTCTGCTGTTGGTTCGGCAAGAACCTGCCGGTTCACGGTCACATCTTCAGGAATGGCGATGGTGCGAAAGGGGCTGTTTGCGGAAAATGATGACAGAGCTTGCGGTTTCTTCCATGAGAGAGAACCACCGAGCTTCCGGTCTCCCAGTCGCAATGCCACAGGAATGAGCGTGTCTTGCGTTTCTGGCAGTTGCGGTCCGGCAAAACGGAGGAGGGTTCCGCCTTTGGATACCCAGCTGGCGATGTCGGCTTCTGTGGTTTTGGGAAGACTACCAACTTCTGCCAGTACCAAAACAGAGATGCCTTTATCGAAGAAGTCTGACACTGCTGTGTTAACATCTGTGCTTTTGGCCGGTGGGAGGTCTGCAAAGGGGGAAAGGGCGCGTTCCAGATAGTACAGTGGTGAGAGCAGTGGTTGAGAGCGATCAGCATAACCACCGGCGAACAGACCAATCTTGCGTCTTCGCCATTTCTCGTCCACCAGAACGGTGCTGCCTGCACTGGGTTTGCCTAAAACAGACAGTCTGGTGATGTCATTGCGCAGCTCTGAAGGGAGATCAAGTGAAACTTGTGCCGTGGTCTGGCCGGGTTGAAAATCCAGTATTTGCTCTGTGAGTGCCCGTTGCTTGCGGTCATAGGCGCGGACAGTCAAGGTTTCTGCGACTGGTGCAGGGTAACGCATAACTGTTGTGGTCATTGCGCCAGCAGTGTTTTCCAATTGCTTAAGTGCGTAAACTGGTAAGTCTGACTGATAAATCAAAAAGGAATTTTTGCTTAAGGCTGAGCTTGCGGCGATGCGGGCCAGACTTCTGGCAAAGCTGGTTGTTGAAGGTTCTTCCAAAGGAGAAGAAAACCACAATATAGCTCCGGGCGGGTTTTTCTCAGCTTGCTTGTTTAGTGTTGGAATGAGTTCTGAGCGGGCAGCTTGCCAGCCTTGTGGAGATAACGCTCGCAACTGATCTGCCACTTCCTGTGCGCTGGAAAGGCGCATGGGCTGTGCGGGGCCATCCGCTGTGGTGATGAGCATAACGGTTCTGTTATTTTGGGCGGCACCTTCCACTATCAATTCTGCCATGCGGATTTGCCGATCCCAATCGGCAGCTGCGTCCCAGCCGTTGTCTACGATGATCCAGAGTGGTCCTTCTTTGGGTTCGGTTATGTTGAGTGGCTTCCAGACTGGCCCTGCCATCGCAATGATCAGGATTGCAGCCAGCAGCAGGCGCAGGAGAATAAGCCACCATGGCGTGTGCTGCGGCGTCTCTTCTTTGTTACGCAAAGAATGCAGCAAGCGAAGAGGGGGAAATTTGACGTGTGCGGGTTGTGGTGGTGTCGTTCGCAAGAGCCACCACAGTAAAGGAAGCGCTGCAAAGGCGGTGAGCACCCAGGGAGCGGCAAAGCCAATGGGAAAGAGAGAGCTGATCATCCTGGTTCTCCCTGGATTTTATGTTGTGGCGTGTTGGCCAGCCGGGAGTGCAGCAGCATGAGCGGTTCTACAACGGAATGATCTGTATGGTGGAGGGTATAACTCCAGCCGAACTTACGGGCTAGGGTGCTGATCTGGTCTTTATGAGCTGCCAGACGCTGCAGATATTCCTGTCGCCATGTTTGAGCGCGACCAGCTTTGAGCTGAGAACCATTTTCCGGGTCTTCAAACTGTGTTGGACCCCTAAATGGGAATGTTTCCTCTATGGGGTCAAGGAGCTGGACGAGGTGACCTTTTGCACCAGCGCCAGAGATTGTGGTCATCCATTGCGCCAGTTTTTCCGGTGGGTCTAACAGGTCTGAGAACAGGATAACCTCGGAAAAACGGCGGACGCCGTCCGGGTTTGGAAAAGAGGCGGCAGGGTTCTCGTGAACCAGTGTCTGTGCGATGGTTTGTGTGGCGTTTCTGTTTGCCAATGGGCGAGTGAGGCTTGTTAGTCCAACACGCTCCCCAGCCTCGCTTAAGGCGTATGACAGGGCGAGCATAAGGAGCAGGGCGCGGTCTCTCTTGGAGGTTGGGGCCTGTTTGCTTTGGAAACGCATGGAGGAGGACAGGTCTGCCCATACCCAGATCGTTTGAGCTGCTTCCCATTCGCGTTCGCGCACATATAGGTTATTGTCCCGAGCTGAACGTCGCCAGTCTACGCGCTGGGCAGCTTCTCCGGGGAGAAAGGGACGGAACTGCCAGAAAGTTTCGCCGGGGCCTGCTCTGCGGCGGCCATGCCAGCCAGCGGTGACGTTGACTGCGATGCGTCTCGCTTCCACCAGCAATTCTGGCAGGGTGTCGGCAAGGGAGCGGGCTTCGCCAGTTAAGCCGAAGATGTTTTCCTGTATGTCTTGAGGAGCGGGCCTCGAAGAAAGCATATAAAATCCTGTGGCTTTGGGACTGAAGGTGTCAGGCGATGCGGGATTTGATCTCTCGCAGTAACTCGGGGATGGTCTTCCCGTCAGCGCGAGCGGCAAAAGTGAGGGCCATACGGTGTTGCAAGACTGGTTCTGCCAGGGCGAGTACATCATCCACACTTGGAGATAGCCTGCCATCTGCCAGAGCGCGTGCTCGAACGGTTAGCATAAGGGCCTGACTGGCGCGCGGTCCGGGGCCCCATGCAATGTATTGTCCAAGGTCCTGAAAACCATCAGCTTCGCCGGGGCGGGCAGCTCGGACCAGTTTAAGGATGGCATCCATAACTGTTTCGCCAACCGGAATGTGGCGCACAAGCTGCTGCATCGCTCTTAGCTCATCCTGTTGCAAGACCTGTTTGGATTTGCTCTGGGAGGCCCCTGTGGTCTCCAGCAAGATACGGCGTTCGGCGTCGATATCCGGATAATGGACATCGATCTGCATGAGAAAGCGATCGAGCTGGGCTTCCGGCAGGGGATAAGTGCCTTCCTGCTCTAACGGGTTTTGGGTGGCAAGCACGTGGAAGGGGGCTGGCAGATCGTGGTGATGGCCTGCGATGGTCACGTGGTATTCCTGCATGGCTTGTAAAAGCGCAGACTGAGTTCTGGGGCTGGCCCGGTTGATCTCATCAGCCATGAGAAGCTGGGCGAAAACGGGGCCGGGAATAAAGCGGAACGAGCGTTTGCCATCAGGCGCTTCCTCCAGCACTTCTGACCCCAAGATATCGGAGGGCATGAGATCCGGGGTGAACTGAACGCGGCGGGCGTTGAGGCCCAGGACTGTCCCAAGCGTTTCTACCAGTTTCGTTTTTGCAAGACCGGGGACGCCCACGAGCAGGCCATGACCACCTGCGAGAATGGTGACAAGTGTGCGTTCGACAACGCTTTCCTGACCGAATATGGAAAGAGCAATTTCTTCCTTCGCCTGCTGGATTTTTGCGCATGCTGCTTCTGTGCGTGCAACAATTTCCTCGGGGTTTTCGGGCATGCCTGTCATATTCGTGTTCATCGCTGCTCTCTTTTCATCGCATTTTACAGCTTCGCCTAGCTCACAATTGCATCATACCCGGTTTTAAAAATGACGATCCCTAGCAAATTTATAGGCTCGTGTTCCTCATGTTTGTCTGTCAGGCAGAATGATCTGTTACGCATAGTGAGGTTTGCTAGCTTTAAACCGAGGTTGTGCAATTGGGATCAGAGCTTCCCTGAGTTGGTCGTTGATTGTGGCTACCTTAGCGGCATTTCTGTGAACAGATGGTGAGTCCTTTAAGATAGAATAGTCTTTCCCTGTAGTTTCCCCTTAGATTTGAATGGTTATCGCAAAGGTATAACTTGGCTCAGCTTTGTGCTGGGGGTAGCGTTGGAGCCTTTGCACCACCATATTAACCAGAGAGTTTGTATGGTACCCCGAGACTTACTGGCAGGTTTGACCGTGACGACCGAGTTGAAAGAACGACAGAACCCGGAGATTAAAGAGATGCCAAAGGGGCTTCAGGCATTGATCTCGCGTGCGGGTAAGTTCAGAAGTTTGCCGCCAATCCACCTGTGGGACCCGGAGTTCTGCGGTGATCTGGATATGCAGATCAAGCGCGATGGCTCCTGGTTTTATATGGGTACACCGATCCAGCGTGAAGCTTTGGTGAATCTGTTTGCAACGGTTCTGAAGCGTGAAGAGGATGGGAAGTACTATCTGGTTACGCCAGTTGAGAAAATAGGTCTGACCGTTGAAGATGCGCCATTTGTGGCGGTGGAGATGGATGTTCACGTGCTGGAAGGGGAGCAGGTGATTACCCTGCGGACTAACTGTGGTGATGTGGTTGAAGCCGGGCCGGACAATCCAATCCGCTTTATACAAGAAGAAGCTGGTGGCGGGTTAAAGCCATATGTTCTGGTGCGAGGTCGACTTGAAGCGTTGTTTTCACGGCCTCTGGTTCATGAACTGGCAGCCTATCTGGAAGAGCGTGATGAACCCGGCGGACCGGTGGTTGGTGTTGAAAGTCACGGGGTGTTCTTTGTGGTGGACACCGTTGAGAACCTCGGGCTTTAATTGAGAGATGTTTAAGGTGGCGCAGTATCTTGTCTGAGTTTACAGCGGAAAATTTTAAAGCACGAGTGCTGGACCGGATCGCTGGGCAAACATATGAGCCAGCGGGAGATCACAGTCTTAATCCTGACATTGCAGACTATGGTGAGGATCTGGACAAGGTAAAAGATGCTGCTGTTTTGATCGGAATTGTTGATCGAGGTGCAGATGCTTCTATTTTGTTGACACAACGTACCGCTCATTTGCGCTCTCATGCCGGGCAGATTGCCTTTCCCGGTGGTAAAATTGATGAGGATGATGCGGGGCCTGTTGGTGCTGCTTTGCGGGAGGCTAACGAGGAAGTTGGCCTTGATGCTGCCCAGGTGGAGATCGTGGGAGATTTGGGGCAGTATTATACAGGGTCCGGCTATAGGGTTGTGCCTGTGCTTGCTACGGTCTCACCACCACTGATCTTGTCGCCCAATCCGGCGGAAGTTGATGAAGTTTTTGAAGTTCCGCTTTCTTTTTTAATGGACCCTGCAAACCATCAGAAAAAGAGCGGCGAATTTCGAGGCAAAACACGTTACTATTACGCCATGCCATTTGAGCAGCGATACATATGGGGTGTCACCGCTGGCATTCTGCGCGTGCTCTACAACAGGGTTTATGCCTGATGATACGAATGCTTCTGACACACGGGCTGTTGTTTTTTGTGCCCTTTATTGCCTATGCCGTGTGGGTGATGGTGGTGCGCAAGGCTAAACGTGATAAACGGTTTCGCGATGGACCATTATTATGGCTCAGCATTTGCGGAATTGCACTTGTTGTTGCCAGTTTGGTCTTATTAGCAGAAACAAACCATGCGCCTCCGGGGTCGCAATTCAGGCCATCGCAGATAATTGACGGTAAGTTTGTGCCAGGCGGTTACGAGACACCTAAGCAATGACACTATTAAAACACAGGGAGTGGCTGGACAGTGCTGCTGTTCAGCGGGCTTTTGACGTTCTGGAACAGGACGGTGACGTGGCGCGGGCTGTGGGTGGCACGGTGCGGAACTCATTGCTTGGCGAAGTGGTTGATGATGTCGACATCGCTTGTACGGCTTTGCCTGATATGGTGTTGGAGCGAGCGCAGGCCGCAGGTGTAAAAGCGGTTCCGACGGGTATTGATCATGGCACAGTTACGCTGGTGATTGATCATCACCCTGTTGAGGTGACGTGTCTGCGTGAAGATGTGGAGACACATGGACGTCATGCGACTGTGAAGTTTGGGCGTGACTGGACAAAAGATGCTCAGCGCCGTGATTTTACGATGAATGCGATCTATGTGGACCGTCATGGTGAGCTGTTTGATCCTCTGAATGGTTTAGAAGATTGTCTGAACCGGCATCTGCGTTTTATTGGGGATGCGCGGGCGCGTATTCAGGAAGATTATTTGCGCATTCTGCGGTTTTTCCGGTTTTTCGCTGTTTATGGGCATGGAGGCATCAATGCGGACGGGTATGCAGCTTGTGTTGAGTTGAAAGATGGGCTGGCTCACCTTTCTAAGGAACGTATCAACAAAGAAATTCTGAGAATGCTTTGTGCGCCACGCGCACTGGATGCTCTGCGACTGATGGAGCAAGGGGGCATTCTTTCTCTTGTTTTGGGTGAAAAGGCAAACAGTACCCGGCTGAAGAGGTTGCTGGAGCTTTCGGAACTGCCGGAAGCGGCAAGTCAGCCGGTTCTGCGGCTTGGTGGTGTGGCCGGGCCTGAGGTTACAAAACACCTCCGGCTCTCCAATGTGCAGCAAAAGCAGATTAAAGGTGCTGCAAAGATTTCTGAGGCTCTTCAGAATGAGGGATGTGGAGAGGCAGCTCTCAAAGCACTGGTTGTTGCGCATGGAAAAGAAGCTGTAATGGATGGCCTGCTTACTGCATGGATGAACGAGGTGATTGAGCAGGAGCCTAAGCTGCACTCTATGCTTCGACTGGTTGAGGATTGGGAAGTTCCTCAGTTTCCACTGACCGGGAAAATGATGATAGCTGACGGGATTCCAGAGGGGCCGCAAATGGGGGCTTCACTACGTCTGGCACGGGAGCTTTGGGCTGCTGCGGATTATAAGTGTACTGCTGAGACCCTGATGGAGCGAGTGCGTGCAGAGCTTGCGAGCCGAATGAATGAGTCATGACTGTTAAACTACGGGGTCATCATCTGCTCTGTATACTGACGTTTGCGGGTTATGGATACACGCGCGGTTTTACGGAAAACTATCAGGGTATCGTTGACAGGTTGAATGCTGGTGAGATGGTGCTCATTGTCGAAGGGCCGGATGATATTTGTAAACCGCTTCTTCAGGAAGAGGAGGAGCCTCATTGTTTCAAGTGCAGTGTGCGTGAACGTGATGAAGCTGCGCTGAATATTGTGAATGAGGTTCTTGAGGGTGCTTTTAGCGTTGGCGATGAGCTGGTGGTTTCATCGTCCATGGTTGCCCGGCTGCGGAAGGCATTTCGTGCAGGTGCGATGAAGGCGGCGTGCGCTGGTTGTGAGTGGGCCAGTTTTTGTGATGATATTGCCGCGCGGGACTACAAACATACGAAGTTTTGCAAGGGGTCAGCTTAATAGTCTTTAAATTTTAACTGAGTTGTCCCATATGGGGTGCAAAGAGAGTTTTGAGCAGGTCTTAGGGGTTACATGCTTGCATTCAATAAATTTCCAAGGTTTCTGACCTTGCTGGTGTTTTCTGTCGCACTTGTGTTTGTGACAGCTGATTTTGCTGAAGCAAAACGCGGGTTTAGCTTTGGTAGCCGTGGGTCTCGCAGTTACTCTGCGCCTAAACGGACAAATACTGCGCCTCAAACTGCTCCGGTTGAGCGGACCATGGCACCAAATACCAGCAATAAAGCTGGCGCACAGCAACAGAATGCTGCGGCGGCCTCTAAAGCGGCGGCAGGGCAGCGCCGTGGTTTGTTTGGTGGTGGCTTCCTTGGCTCAATGCTGGGCGGTCTGGCGCTTGGTGGTTTGCTGGGTATGCTGTTTGGTTCAGGATTTGGCGGGTTTGCCGGGTTCTTTGGTATGATCTTCCAGATTTTGCTTATTGGTGGCGGTATCATGTTGTTGATGCGTTTCTTACGACGCAGGCAGGAGCCACAAGCAGCCGGGGCTTATGGGTATCAACAGGAAGGTGAGCAGAACCAGCCTTTCACCTTTAATGATGCCGGTGCGCATGATGGGCCGCGTCGCTCTGGGTCCTCTGGGATTCCAAACACCGGTTTTGGTGGCCGTCAGGAACCTTTCCAAGAACAAGAGCCTGCGTTTTCTACCGAGGCAGATGATGAAATCGGTATTACAGCAGATGACTTTGATGCGTTTGAAGGCATGCTGACCACTGTCTGGACGGCTTACGGTAACGAGGACTACGGAAAGATCCGTGAAATTGCGACACCGGAGATCATGGGTTACTTTGCTGAGGAATTGGGCAAGGCTGCGTCTAACGGTCTGATCAATGAAGTACGTGATATCAAGCTGCTACAGGGTGACTTGACGGAGTCCTGGCGTGAAGAGGATAAAGAGTATGCCTCTGTTGCCATGCGCTATGAATCGATTGATGTGATGCGTGAGCGTGCCACTAACAAAGTAGTTGAAGGTAATGCTGAAGTGCCCGAAGAGCGGACGGAAATCTGGACGTTTATTCGTGGTGCAGGCGAACCCTGGAAGCTTTCTGCAATACAGCAGGCAGATTGATTGTAGCAATCTTGTAAATTGAAAAGGGGCCTTAGCGGCCCCTTTTTTATGGTTCGATGGGTCATGTGCTTGTTAGGGCTCTCTCAGTTCTGATTGCGACCTAACGAAGTTCTTTGTGTGCTACGATTAAACAGTGACTGAAAGCTGGACGTCAATATTGTTACGGGTCGCATTGGAGTAGGGGCAAACCTCGTGGGCTGCCGCGACAAGCTTTTCAGCTTCTGTTTTCTCCATGCCGGGAACATCAACGGTCAAAGCGACTTCCAGACCAAAGCCTCCCTCAGAGCGTGGGCCGATGCCTACGGTCGCCTGCACATTCACGTCTGTCGGCAAGGTCAGGTCTTTTTGCTGAGCTGCAACAAACTTCAGTGCGCCAATAAAGCAAGCAGCATAACCTGCGGCAAACAATTGTTCCGGATTGTTGCCAGTGCCTCCTGCTCCTCCCAGTTCTTTCGGAGTGGAAAGCGTTAATTCCAGAGTACCATCTTTGGTTTTCGCAGTTCCGTCCCTGCCACCCATAGCAACTGCGCTTGTTTCGTAAAGAACATTCACTTGCATAAAGCAATCCTCATTTTTGTTGTGTATCGCGCATGATTAAATCGTGTACGATATATTTATGTAAAATAGACGAATAATGTCAATAAAATAGTGAAATAATCGTGTGCGATTTAATTTGACGACTTAGGACTTGCCCAGTAGAACGAGCACTGAGAATTATTCAGCTAACCGGGTTGAGTTGATGGACGAAGTCAAATCAGACGAATTTCAAGGTCTTGGGCTGGATCACCATTTGTGTTTTGCTATCTATAAGGCCAACCATGCGTTCAACCGGTTTTACAAACCGGTTTTGAAAGACCTTGGCGTAACTTACCCGCAGTATCTCACATTGCTGGCGCTCTATGAAAAAGACCGGAGATGCGTTTCTGAACTTGGTGAGCGATTGTTTCTTGAATCTAATACACTCACGCCGTTGCTGAAGAGACTGGAGGAAATGGGATTAGTTTCTCGCCAGCGTTCCAAAGAGGATGAGCGTCAGGTGATTGTTAGTCTGACGGAGCAAGGGCGTGCACTCAATAGTGATGTGGTGGAGATGCAGCACTGCACGATGGTGCAGTTTAAAGAGGCAGGTGAAACGTTCCAGCAACTTGTGCAGCAACTGAATTCTGTGCAGGAGAAACTGAGTGTTGCTAAAGCAGGAGATCCTTCCTGAGGATGTCAATCCGGCCCATCCGGAAGCATGGCCTTTTCAAAGGGATCGCGTCCGTACTGATCGTAAAGGCCGCATAGCTTCTGTACTTCCTCTTTCATAAGAACAAACTGTGAGAAGCCAGCCAACTCACCTTCAATATGGATCGGTGATACGGTTACGAGAATGGTGGTGGTGCCATAAGGATTGGCCACATACCTGACAGGCTCCTTGCGTCCATCTTTGAATAACTGGAGCATGGCATCAAATCTCGGATTGGTAATGGCGCGGTGATGGTTTTCCTTCACGCAATGTCCGATGTGGCGAGGTTTGCGCTCGAGATTTTCTGAGGCCCATTTGTTGTAGTAGAGCAGTTTGCCGTCTTTATCGATGATGGTGACACCAACTCCGGCCTCTTCCAGCAAGCGATCTGCCCAGTCAGATAGCTTCCATGTATCCAAAATGCGCTGGTCCGTGATCTCTGGCAGTTCCGCTTTTTTACCTGTCATGTGTGCTTATCCGCTGTTTCATGATGATCCTAACGAAAGCGGGTAAGCACTTACTTACAGAAATAAACGGGTTTGCGAGGGATCACGAAAGGGCAATCGCAGCTTTTGCTTTGCGTTGGCGAATCCAGATGATGCCGAGTGAGCCGCTGGTCATAATTACCCCTGCCAGAATGGCTGCTGGATCAGGCATGACCTGTGGGAGAATCCCAGTCTTGTCGGCGATTAACTCAAAAGCCAGTGATGTAAATGGCAGAGCGGCGAAAGTTGCGACGTAATTTTGTCCTCCAACCAGATTGATAGCCTGCATAGACAGGAACATGGAAGAGCCGCGCAATGTAACTCCAACGGCGAGTGCTGCGATCCACATTGTAGGTGACCAGACCTGGGTGAGTTCAATATGCGGCAGCTTGCTTGTTAAGTCGGCTGCGGTCTGCGCCGAGGCTGGTTCTTCGACGAAGAGAGACAGGGTCGCCAATCCAATCAACATAGTCAAAGCGCTGGCAACAAGCATAACACCACTGAGAGAGGCGCGTTCTTGAAGATCATTTCCCTGATTTTGCGGATGTAACTCAGCAATAAGTACTGAACTCACCACTGCAAACTCACAGAGGAGCATCAGGTAGACAGCCGGGTTAGAATAAGTGCCTTCCAGAGATAAAATGAGCAGGGCTATGCCTGCGATAATAATCAGATGGCCGGGCAGCTCTTTTAGTGATGGCAACCGATGAAAGAAAATCACAAAGATCAAGGCAGAAATCGGCACAGAGACAAAACTAAAGAAACCTGCATTGGCCGCGCTGATGTAAAGCAGTGATGCTGTAAAGCATGCAGCAGATAACACACGCATGAAACCGTAGGCCCATGTGTAAGGGCTTTTCAGCGCCTGCATTGTTGTGCCAAGTTTTCTGCTGATTACGATGAGGAATAAACCGCCAAACATGAGTTGGATGACCGTAAAAATCCAGGGGTCGAGATGATAAGTAAGCAGCAGGACTTTGCTGATGACAATCAGCAGTGCCCAGCTCATCATGGTGATGAGACAGACGATCAAACCTTTCGGGGTCAAGTGTTTACTCCTCTCCGACGAACTCGCCGGTGATCTTCAGGCCATCAATGCCTGTTTGACCGTTTTCTTTATAAATGCGTTTTGGATAGGCCCCGGCTTGCTCTGCAATATGATCAGCAAGCTGGTCTGAATGGGTGACAAGCCAAATCTGGCTGCGTTCTGAGGCTTTGGCAATAACTTTTGCAAGTGGTTTTAACAGGTCCGGGTGCAGACTGGCCTCTGGTTCGTTGAGAGCAATGAAGGAAGGGAGCCGATAAGAAAGCATTGCTCCTAACAGAGCCAGATATTGCAATGTGCCATCGGACAGTTCCTGAGAGGGAAACGGGCGGCGTATTTCTGGTGTTTGCAGTGCGAAGCGGCAATCCTGCCCGTTGGCTTCAATAAGCAGTTTGCTCTCTGGGAAGGCATCATCCACAGCTTGCTGCAGGAAGAAAGTGTCCTTTCGAATTTCGCTTAAGGTGGCAAAGACAGCCGCCAGATCATTGCCATCTGAAGAGAGTGTGGGCGTTGTCACGTTGGGGCTTGGGCGTCGGAGCGGGCTTTCGCGGTCACTTCTGAAGGTGTGGTAGAAACGCCAGTCGGCTATGGCACGGCGCACAAGATCCAGCTCCGGGAACTGGCTTCCATCACGAATGCTGGCGAGGGCTGTTTCTGAGGGCAAAAGCTCGTTGTCGTAGGTGACTTTGCTGTCGTTGCTGGCGCGCAGGAAGGCGCTGGGGCCTTTGCGCTGCATGAGTACAACAGACCTTTTTGCGGTCTTCAGTGCCAGTTCTTCTTCCCGCACCATTGTTTCGTATGGCAAAGCAGGGTCTGCAATCGGGTTCGGCAGGCCCAGTTCGATGCGGTAGGACAGGTCGCCCAGATCAGCACGCAGGATGATACGGCGCTTTTCGTGGGTTTTGAGTTCCCCGGCCCACATGACACTGTCCACGCCACCTTCCTCGGAGACGGCGCGGGTGATGCGCCCGAGTGCGGCTTGCTGCAGAAGCTCGAGAGATTTGTAGAGGTTGGTTTTGCCCACGCCATTGTTGCCCACAAACACATTGACCGCACCAACGCGCATGAACAGCTTATGGACAGACCTGTAATTCTCGATCCCGATTGCAGAGAGTGGGGGCATGGACATAGATTGAAACTTTTCTGAAATATCTTCGGTAAGTATGGTCGAGAATAATCAGGTTATATCGGGTTTGTAAATTGAACCCGGATATTCATACACCGGAAATTCACGTTTTGTTCGCATGTGCGATACGAGAGGAAAGTTTGATGTGCGCTGATAAATCTGAAGGTATGCGGCAGGAAACTGACAGTTTTGGTGAGCTGGATGTGCCCATCGGCAAGTATTGGGGTGCGCAAACTGCGCGTTCCCTGATCAACTTTCCTATTGGCCGGGAGCATTTACCGCCTGCGCTTATTCATGCGTTGGGTGTGGTGAAGTTTGCGGCTGCGAAGGTGAATATGGAGGAGGAACGGCTACCTGAGGACTTGGGCAAAGCTATCTGCTCTGCTGCAAAGGAAGTCATCTCTGGTAAGCTGGAGGAACACTTTCCGCTGGTGATCTGGCAG
Source organism: uncultured Pseudovibrio sp. (assembly GCA_947496145.1). Lineage (GTDB taxonomy): Bacteria > Pseudomonadota > Alphaproteobacteria > Rhizobiales > Stappiaceae > Pseudovibrio. The sequence continues at coordinate 67,553 of CANMBS010000007.1, read as the reverse complement.
ACAGGGTCAGGCACGCAATCTAATATGAACACCAACGAGGTGATTGCTAATCGTGCGATTGAGTTGCTGGGCGGGCAAATCGGGACGAAATCTCCGGTTCATCCCAACGATCACGTGAATATGGGGCAATCGTCAAATGATACGTTTCCAACTGCCATGCATATTGCAGCAGCTTGTGAGATCAATCAGGTGCTGTTGCCTGCGCTGATCCATCTGCATGACACACTGGAAGCAAAAGTGGCAGCTTTTTCTGACATCGTGAAGATTGGGAGGACGCACACACAGGATGCGACACCGTTGACACTTGGACAAGAGTTTTCCGGCTATGTGGCGCAGCTAGAGTACTCCAAAGAGCGGATTGAGCAGAGCCTTGTAGGGCTTTACCGCCTTGCGCAAGGTGGTACGGCTGTGGGGACTGGCTTGAACTCTACGCCAGAGTTTGCACATGCTTTTGCCACTCACGTGGGTGAGGTGACAGGCCTGCCATTTGTGACTGCGACGAACAAGTTCGAAGCTCTGGCAACTCACGATGCTGCGGTATTTGCACACGGGGCTTTGAATACGCTGGCGTGTTCCTTAATGAAGATCGCCAATGACATTCGTTTTCTTGCTTCCGGCCCGCGTTCTGGTTTGGGGGAGATCAGCCTGCCCGCCAATGAGCCCGGGTCCTCAATTATGCCGGGGAAGGTGAACCCAACACAATGTGAAGCGGTGACGATGGTCTGCGCTCAGGTTATGGGCAATCAGACGGCGGTAAGTGTTGCCGGAGCGACTGGTCATTTTGAACTGAATGTATTCAAGCCAGTGATTGCAAACAGCCTGCTGCAATCCATTGAGTTGCTGGCAGATTGCATGGTGAGTTTTGCAGACCGCTGTGTTGTGGGCATTGAGGCCAATACTGATCGCATTGAAGAGTTGATGGAGCGGTCGCTTATGCTGGTAACGGCCCTTGCGCCAACAATCGGCTATGACAAGGCAACCGAAATTGCCAAGTCTGCCCATAAGAATGGCACCACCTTGAAAGAAGAAGCGTTGCGTTTGGGATATGTGACGGCTGAAGAATTTGAGCAGGTGGTCCGGCCTGAGAAGATGGTCAGACCGGGGTAGGGCGTTTTCTCTGCAGCATTAAATTAAGTGCATGGAGCAGGCAGGCTTTTGCGTCTGCTGGCTCTAATTGTTCTGCTCCGATCAGGGTCGCATACAAAGTCTGGCTGTTGAGTCTGGCATGCTCTCTGGTTTGAGGGATCTGGGAGAAGAGCTGCTCTACATAGCCCAACCGGATGTCATCGATCCGGCTGACATAGACACGTGCAAGGTCATCAAAGCGCGACCAGTTGCGAATGGCGCTTGATGCACCCTGGGCACCGTATTCCTCGGAGACTTCTACACCGGCAATCTCCAATAAGTTGTAGAGGCGTTCTTTAGGGTCTTCACTGGCTGCATCAACCTGCGCAATGATTTGATGAGTTGCCAGTTCTTCCCAGTGGTCCAGCATGGCTTTTTTGAGTGCCGCAATATCCTTGAAGTGCCAGTAGAATGACCCTTTGCTGACCTTCATGCTTCGTGCGAGGACTTCTGCCTTGAGGCTTTGCGGGCCATTTGCTGCCAGTGAGCGGAAGCTGCCCTTTATCCAGTCCAGTTGTGTGAGTTTTGATTTTCCTGCCATGAACTAACCATACGATAGCGTATTGACAAGTTCCAGCGAAAATGCACCATACGGATACGTATGGAATCAAAGGGAATCTTCAGATGAATAAGTGGTTGCTGTCTGCGGGCGTATTTTCGTTGCTATTGGTGTTTGTGCATGTGTTTCTGGGAGGCCCGGAAATCCATGATCCAGTGTTGAGCAGTGATCTGGACCCTGTTGTTATCGCTGTGCTTTCTGTGGTCTGGCATGGGATTACGATTGTTATGTTGGTGAACGGCGTGTTGCTGCTTGCCGCTGCTTCTCAAGAAAGGCTGGTCGCTGGCGTGGTATGGACCACTATTGGTCAATACGGAGGCTTCACCCTGCTGTTCATCTATTACGGACTGGTGCAACTGGAGAATCTCATGGATATGCCTCAGTGGATTTCATTTGTAATCGTGACGGGTTGCGCTGCGATGGGACTGCGCCGGGCTAAAATCTGAAGAATCTAATGCTTATGCTATTGCTTCTTCGTGTGGGCGAACTCCACGATAGAGGGGACGGTTGCTTGTTATGAGACTGGAGATGCGGTCTGCGATTAACCGCAGTTCAGGCAGATTACGGCGTTCTTCATGTATGACAAGCCATTGCTCAAACCCTGCATAAGCGGTATGAAGCGGTTCCAGCTGAGTGCGCATGCGCTCGCCGTGTGGTGTAAGTGTGTAACCTGTTGGCAAACGGTCAAACAGTTTCAGGCCGGTCTCATTTTCAAGTTGCTGAATTTTCCGGCTTAAGGTTGTTGAGTTGCAAGATAGCTTTTGCGCAGCTTCTTTCAAAGTGCCACAGTCTTCCAGCACCAGAAAGGCATAAAGGTTATCGAGCATTCCAAGTTTCATTTTTGAAAACTGCTTTTGGAAACTGGTGGCTGGTGGGTCCTGAATGATCAGTTGAAAATGTAATCACTTCCCAAAACGAGTGATTATTATGATTATCATACCTTTGCGTGTCAAACCTACAGTAGGGCAGAGAACCGCCCGTCAGGAACAGAAGTTCTATGAGGCCCATGCTTCGCCTGTGGTGGTGCATGTGTGGCATGTTATGCTTGTTATAGCCATCGTTGCGCAGGTTTGCTCTGCTTGCGAGAAGCGGTGCTGGCAAGTTAGAGCATCATATCTGATGCTCTAACGGCAATTCGTTTGCCTAAGGCCACTTCACCACGGGGGGCATGGAGGACAGGATTGAGGAGACGTTGCCGCCTGTCTTAAGGCCGAAGATGGTGCCACGATCATAGAGAAGGTTGAACTCCACATACCGTCCGCGACGGATGAGTTGCTCCTCGCGCTGTTCTACGGTCCAGGGGGTAAGGAAGTTTTTGCGCACCAGCTTTGGGTAGATGTTAAGGAAGGCGTTGCCGACGGACTTGGTGAAGGCAAGGTCTGCATTCCAGTCGCCGGTGTTGTGGCGATCATAGAAGATGCCGCCGATGCCCCGTGCTTCGTTGCGGTGAGGAAGATAGAAATAGTCATCACACCACTTTTTGAAGTGATCGTAGTCCGCACCGGGATGATCCGCGCAGGCTTTCTTCATAGCCTCATGGAATTCAACGGTGTCTGCGTCCTCTTGCGTTCTGCGGGCGCTGAGCACTGGGGTCAGGTCTGCGCCGCCACCGAACCACTGTTTAGTGGTGACCACCATGCGCGTGTTCATATGTACTGCCGGTACATTGGGATTGTGCATGTGGGCTATGAGTGAGATGCCGGAGGCCCAGAAGCGCGGGTCTTCGCTGGCTCCGGGGATCTGGTCGCGAAACTCAGGTGAAAACTCACCATGTACGGTGGAGACGTGCACGCCGACTTTTTCAAACACGCGGCCATGCATTAAAGACATGACACCGCCGCCACCTTTTGCGCCGCTATGGTCGGTACGCTCCCATGGGGTGCGTTCAAAACGACCGGCTGGCTGATCTGCAAGGGGGCCGTCCTGTTCCCCGATCTCTTCTTCCAGTTGCTCAAAGGCGTTGCAAATGTTGTCGCGCAGTTGCGTGAACCACGCGGAAGCCTCGAGTTTCTTGTCCTCCAGATTCTCTGGAAGTGTACCTTTTAAGTCGCTCATCATCCCTCCTGGAGCGCCAGTATTTCTTTGCTTCTATGTAATGGAGGGCAGGAGAGAAGTACAGGGAGTGAAGATCACTGTCACACACGTGCTTAACCCGCGACGGTACGGGCGATAATGTTTTTATAAGCAATCTGTCTGGCGCAGGGCTTCACCCAGTACCATGCCTGTTGAGATAGCCATATTGAGAGAGCGCATGCCGTTTTTCATCGGGATAAGCAGGCGAGCATCTACGATCTCATGCACTGACTCAGGTACTCCTGAGCTTTCTCTTCCCATCATGATGATATCTTCTTTCCTGAAGGCGAACTGAGTGTAAGGGCGGCTGCCTTTGGTGGTCATCAAGACAAGACGTCGCTTTTCAGCCAGTTGCCACTCTCTGAAACTCTCCCAATCCATGTGGCGTTGAAGTTTTGCTCTTTCGATGTAATCCATTCCCGCACGTTTGAGCGCATGATCAGACAGAGGGAAACCCGCAGGTTCAATCAGATGTACTGTGACATCCATGCATGCTGCCAGCCTCAATAGGGTTCCGGTGTTTTGGGGGATATCTGGCTGATAGAGGGCAATATCTGGCATGGTCGGGTGTACTCATTGCTGTTTGAAATAAGGCATATGGAAGCATCTCATTGCCATCTAGTGGAACCCGCAGAAAATCTCCAGAAAAAACATGGATTTTGCTGGTGCCTGAAAAATTTCGTTGGTGCAAATTATTGAAAAACAAGTGCTTCAGTATACAAGAGTGATATATGTTGCGAAAAAGATACACTGCACTCTAAAGTGGTTTTCCCGGATTTTAGGGGGTAGGCAGCTCTGCTCCTTTGTGAGTATAAGCAACTCGCACCGGCTGAGAGACCTCCTCTTACTTGACGAGACTCTCCGAGTTGCTGATCGCCCGATCAGCTTGTTTTTAACGTTGGAACCAGGGAGACGTACATGAATATCGAATTTATGCTCATGAACATCAATGTTCTCCCGGCGACTGGCGTATGCGCGACGCATCCCGCTAATTGCATCGGCGCTGCCGCTTCAGCTTAAGCTGCGGTCTTCCAACACTTTCTAACTCGTCTTTTTCTTAATGCAGTCATTTGCGCTGTTTATGCGTGTTTGCGGCTGCATGCCTTATGTTGTCGGAGTATCTCCAATGATTACCTCATTTGTCTGGGCGCAGATTGCGTCCCGTCATGGTTCTGCAGCTCAAATTCCCGTTGACGGTGGTCGGTATGTGCGATCAACTGAACGCGGGAAAGGGTCGTTTGTTCAGAGCCTTATTCATGCATTCTGGTTTTTGACTATAAGTGCTGGCATTGCATTTTTTGCAATTGTTCCAATACTTTATGTTGAACTTTCTGGAGTTGAACTGGTGTATGCTGATGGTCTTATTCAGGCAAGCTCAGTGTTTCACGGACGGATGCTTGATACGTTGGTCGGAGCTGTTGTCGTTGGGGTTGGTGTGACCAGTTTTATCTGGTCGTTTTCAGTCCCTCAAAAAGGCAATCGTGACCCTTATGATCGAGATGAGCGGCTGCAGTAAGCAGTCGCCATTCTCTTACCATGCTTTTGTGTTAATGCGCCTTCAAAATCAAGTAACTTAAATGGGAAATGTCATGTTCTCGTATTTTGAGAAGCTTATTGATCCATTTAAAATGGAAGATATAGGTACTCCTCCAAGTAATTTCTGGAATTTTATATGGTTTTATACAAAGCCTGTCTCCTTGTTGCTTGTTGTAGTCGCTTTTTTTTGCTGCCTTTATTGCGATTGTTGAGGTTGTTATCTTCACATTTATGGGAGATCTGGTGAACTGGCTGGGGAGCGAGGACCCAGAAACGTTTTTTGCGGACAACTGGGGGCATCTGATCTGGATGGCCGCGGTTTTGCTCGTGATTTCGCCTGTTGTGACTGCGATGTGGGAGCTGTTTTTCCATCAGGGACTGGTTGGTAATTATCCGATGCTCATCAGATGGAAAGGGCACAGGCAGTTGCTGCGGCAAAGCCTGAGTTTTTTCCATAACGACTTTGCGGGGCGTATTGCCAATAAGCTGATGCAGACTTCTCTTGCTGTCAGAGAAGTTGTTACCCGTATCGTAGATATTTTCGTTTACGTGGTCGTGTATTTTCTGGCCGGTCTTGTTGTGCTTGCAAGTGCAGACTGGCGACTTGCTCTGCCAATGGTTGGCTGGTTGCTCTCATATTTCCTCGTGATGTACATTTTTGTGCCGAGATTAAAGAGGATTTCCAAGAAGCAAGCGGATGCCCGGTCAATCATGACGGGTCATGTTGTCGATGCGTATACAAATATCTCCACGGTAAAGCTGTTTTCTCATGCCTCTCGTGAAGAAGATTATGCCAAGGGCTCCATGGATAAGTTCATGGGCACAGTGCATCAGCAAATGCGCAATGTAACCAAGCTGAATATCTGTCTGTCGTTGATCAACAATGTGTTGCTGCTCTCGCTCGGAGGTGTTGCGATCTGGCTTTGGCAGGCGGCTTTGGTTTCCACTGGAGATATTGCCATTGCGATTGGTCTGGCCTTGCGTTTGCAGGGGATGTCTCAGTGGATTCTATGGGAAGTTGCTGGTCTGTTTGAGAATATCGGTACAGTGCAGGATGGCATGGGAATGCTGTCGCGCCACACTGAGGTGACAGATGCTGTCAGGGCGAAGGACCTGATAGTCTCTGATGCGGAAATTTGCTTTGAGGATGTGAAGTTCCACTATGGCAAAGGCAGCGGTGTTCTGGAGAACCTCTCGCTTACTATCAAGCCGGGTGAGAAAATCGGGATTGTCGGACGCTCGGGAGCAGGTAAATCAACGCTTATGAACTTGCTGCTGCGCTTTCATGATCTGGAAGGTGGTCGTATCCTGATAGATCAGCAGGACATCAAAGCGGTGACACAGGAAAGCCTGCGTCAAAACATTGGTGTGGTCTCTCAGGATACATCTCTGCTACACCGGACAATTCTGGAAAACATCACCTACGGCAAAGATGGGGTTGATCTTGAGCAGGCGCGGGAAGCGGCCCGAAGGGCGCATGCGCTGGAGTTTATCGAAGGGCTGAAAGACCCGGAAGGTCGTACCGGTTTTGAAACTCTGGTTGGTGAACGCGGTGTGAAACTGTCTGGCGGACAGCGACAGCGTGTAGCGATTGCCCGAGTGCTTTTGAAGGATGCGCCAATCCTTGTATTGGATGAAGCGACTTCAGCTTTAGACTCTGAGGTGGAAGCGGCCATTCAGGAGAGTCTGTTTGAACTGATGGAGGGCAAGACGGTTATTGCGATTGCACACCGGCTCTCAACCATTGCTGCAATGGATCGTCTCATCGTTATGGATGAGGGGAAAATTGTGGAGATGGGAACCCATGATGAGTTGCTGAAGTCAGAAGGGATTTACGAAAATCTCTGGAATCATCAATCAGGTGGCTTTCTGGCTCAGGCAGCGGCTGAATAAGGAATCAAACACTGATACCTTAGATGGAGAGGTGAGGATGGCTTTTACTTAGTTGTCCTTACCTCTCCTACTTTTGACTCATTAAAGTGAGGCCGGAAACCTAAGTGATCCACCGATTTAGGGCTTATGCCCATATTGTCTGCGACAATAAGTCCGCAAATTTTTAACGAGTCTAGACAAGTGCGACCATTGGTGGCAGATAGCATCCGTCAATATAAGTGCGTAGTTTGCGCATTTTCACCTATGGCTCTCTGTGTAGGTAATGAACAGTGGCTGGTTCCGACTGGCCGTGGGTACTGTTCTGACTGATTAAGGGCCTGGGTGTTCTGTATCAATTTTGTTTCGAGAGGACGCGACCTTGGAACACACGGACACGGCTGAACCGACACGCCGCGATTTTCTCTACATCGCGACCGGTGCCGTGGGCGTGGTCGGCGCGGGAGCACTGGCCTGGCCCTTTATCCATCAGATGAACCCTGATGCATCTGCACTGGCTTTGGCTTCTATTGAAGTCGACGTTTCTGCGGTTGAGGTTGGACAATCAATCACTGTTACCTGGCGTGGCAAGCCGGTCTTTATCCGTCAACGCACGGAGGAAGAGATCGCAGAAGCTGCTGCTGTGCCGCTTGATGATCTGCCGGACCAGTTTGCCCGTAATGCCAATCTGGAAGATGGCGCGGATGCGTCTGACGTAAATCGTGCTTCAACGGGCAAAGAAGCCTGGCTGATCATGGTTGGTGTATGTACGCATCTGGGATGTGTGCCACTGGGTCAGAAAACTGGTGATAACAAAGGTGAGTTCGGTGGCTGGTTCTGCCCATGCCATGGCTCTCACTACGATACTGCTGGTCGTATCCGCAAAGGCCCGGCTCCAGAAAATCTGCTGGTGCCGCCTTACAAGTTCACCACCGACGACACTGTCGTAATCGGCTGACGTGACCCCTTCAGGAGGCTGCTATGTCTGGTCATTCTACTTATGAACCGCAAAGCGCACCTGCCAAGTGGCTGGAGCGTCGTTTGCCGGTGCTCTCCCTTGTGCACGGGAGCTTTGTTGCTTTTCCTACCCCGAAGAACCTGAATTACTGGTGGACCTTTGGTGGTATTGCATTCTTCATGCTGGTTACTCAGCTCATCACCGGCATCGTTCTGGTGATGCACTACACGCCGAATGAAGCACTTGCTTTCTTCTCTGTTGAACACATCATGCGTGACGTGAATTACGGGTGGCTGATACGCTACCTGCATATGAACGGCGCATCCATGTTCTTCATTGCGGTGTACATCCACATCTTCCGCGGTATGTATTACGGTTCTTATAAGGAACCACGCGAGATCGCCTGGATTCTTGGTGTTCTGCTGTTCCTGCTGATGATGGCAACTGCATTCATGGGCTACGTGCTTCCATGGGGTCAGATGTCTTTGTGGGGTGCTACAGTTATTACCAACCTGTTTTCTGCTATTCCTATCGTTGGTGACAGCATTACAACATGGCTCTGGGGTGGTTTTTCCGTTGGTAACCCAACTCTGAACCGCTTCTTCTCACTGCACTATCTGCTGCCATTCGTGATTGTTGGTGTTGTGATCCTGCACATCTGGGCGTTCCACGTTGCTGGTAACAACAACCCGGTTGGTGTTGATCCGAAGTCTGAAAAAGACACGATCCCATTCCATCCGTACTACACGATGAAGGATCTGTTCGCGATTATTGTCTTCCTGATCTTCTTCTCCTGGTTCGCATTCTACCTGCCGAACTACATGGGACACCCAGACAACTACATCGAAGCAAACCCGATGGTAACGCCTGCGCACATCGTGCCTGAATGGTACTTCCTGCCATTTTATGCGATCCTGCGTGCAATCACCTTTGACATTGGTCCAATCCCATCCAAACTTGGTGGTGTGATTGCAATGTTTGGTGCGATTGCGGTTCTGTTCGTGCTGCCATGGCTCGACACATCCAAGGTTCGTTCTGCGCGCTTCCGTCCAGTTTATAAGTTCTTCTTCTGGATGTTTGCGCTGACTTGTGTGGTGCTTGGCTGGTTGGGTGCGATGCCTGCGGAACAGCCATACGTTGCTTTGGCGCAGTTCTTTACTGCACTTTACTTCGCTCACTTCCTGATTGTTTTGCCAGTTCTTGGACTGATCGAAACGCCTCGGAAAGTTCCTGACTCCATCAACGACGCAGTGCTGGGTAAAACCGGCGATGCAGCTTAAGGGCAGGGGATTTTAAAGATGAAAAATCTAATGTTCAAAAGCGCTCGTACCCTTGCTGTTGTTGCAGGTCTTGCTATTGCCGGCCCAGCACTTGCTGCTGGTGACGCGCCTCACGTAGATAAGCAAGACTGGTCTTTTGCTGGCCCGTTTGGCCAGTTTGACAAGGCTCAGCTGCAGCGTGGTTTTCAGGTCTATCAGGAAGTTTGTTCTTCCTGTCATGGCTTGAATCTTGTGTCTTTCCGCAATCTGGCGGAAGAAGGTGGACCGGGGTTCTCCGTTGATGAAGTAAAAGCTCTTGCAGCTGAGTACTCCATTGAAGACGGCCCGGATGATGAAGGTGAGATGTTTGAGCGTGAAGGGAAACCTTTCGACAAATTCCCATCTCCGTTCCCGAACGAACAGGCTGCTCGTGCGTCCAACAATGGTGCTTACCCACCTGATCTTTCTCTGATCGCAAAGGCACGCGCTGTTACCCGTGGTTTCCCTTGGTTTGTTCTGGATATTGCGACACAATATCAGGAAAATGGCCCGGATTACCTCTACGGCTTGTTGACTGGATACCATGAAGCCCCTGAAGGCTATGAAGTGCCGGAAGGCCAGTACTACAACACAAGCTTCATTTCAGGTAAGACGCTTTCCATGGCGCCTCCGCTTTCTGATGAGCTGGTTGAGTACACTGATGGTTCTCCAATGACCACTGAGCAGTACGCTCGTGACGTGTCAGCGTTCCTGATGTGGGCTGCTGAGCCGCATCTGGAAGCGCGTAAGCGTATCGGCTTTGGTGTTATGGTGTTCCTGATCCTGTTTGCTTCTCTGCTTTACTTCACAAAGCGGAAGATCTGGAGCAATGTGGACCACTAAGGTCATACAGATAAGTTCAAAAAGGGCTACCCTTCGTGGGTAGCCCTTTTTTTTGGGAATTAAGTACTCAATTTAAACTAGGGCAAACATCCTAGGATTGAATCAGGTAAGGTGGCGCTGAGCTTACTTTACGCTGGGAGAGTTATATGGAAGCGGTGCTTGGTGTTATTGGGGGATCTGGCCTCTACAACATTCCCGGGTTCGAAAATGCGCGATGGGAGCGCATTGAAAGCCCTTGGGGCGAGCCTAGTGATGATGTCTGCATTGGTGAAATTGAGGGCCTGAAAGTCGTCTTCCTCCCCCGTCACGGGCGTGGGCATGTGCATTCCCCGACTGAGATCAATTACCGCGCTAATATTGATGTGATGAAGCGGGCAGGTGTAACTGATCTGATCTCTGTCAGTGCCTGCGGTTCTTTGAAAGAAGAGTATGCGCCGGGTACGTTTGTACTGGTTGACCAGTTTATTGACCGGACTTTTGCCCGTGAGAAGAGTTTCTTCGGGACTGGCTGTGTCGCACACGTTTCTGTGGCCGATCCTGTGTCTCCTCTTCTGGTCGATACGGTTGAAAGTGCCTGTCAAGAAGAGGGCCTTACGTATAGCCGGGGCGGGACTTATCTGGCAATGGAAGGTCCGCAGTTCTCGTCTGTGGCTGAGAGCCAAATGTATCGATCCTGGGGCTGTGATGTGATTGGCATGACAAACATGCCAGAGGCCAAACTGGCCCGTGAAGCGGAAATCAGTTATTCAACCATAGCGATGGTAACGGATTACGACAGCTGGCATCCAGACCATGGAAACGTGGACATTAATGCGATTATCAAAGTTTTGCATGAGAACGTGGAGAGCGCTCAAAAACTTGTGCTTGCTGTTGCACGGAAATTGCCCAGAGAGCATCAGGAGTGTCCGGTCGGGTCTGATAGTGCGCTCGAGTTTGCAATCATGACTGCGAAGGACAAGCGAGATCCTGAACTGCTTGCAAAGCTTGATGCTGTTGCGGGACGGGTGCTGAGCCAATAAAAGTCAAACCGGCTGTTTACTATGCTTCTTCTGCCAAACCTCTGAATGAAACAACTCAACTGGAACTACGGAAATGACCATGACTGACTCAATCAATAGCATCTCAGAGGAGCTGATGGCGTCCATTCGGACCATTCCAGATTATCCGAAAGAGGGCATTTTGTTTCGTGACATCACGACGTTACTGAGTGAACCACGTGCTTTCCGCCGGGCGGTGGACGCATTGGTCCAACCCTGGGCGGGCTCCAAGATTGAGCAGGTTGCAGGTATTGAGGCGCGTGGTTTCATTCTTGGCGGTGCGGTCGCTCACCAGCTTTCTGCTGGTTTTCTGCCGGTGCGCAAGAAAGGCAAATTACCGTTTAAAACCATAGAGCAGGAATATGAGCTTGAGTATGGCACCGACACCATCGAGATTCATGTTGATGCGGTGAAGCCGGGTGAGAAGGTTATTCTGGTTGATGACCTGATCGCGACTGGCGGCACTGCTGAAGCTGCAGTTAAACTGCTGCGTAGTGCTGGCGCAGATATTGTTGCAGCATGCTTCATAGTGGATTTGCCAGAATTGCAAGGACGTGCAAAACTGGAAGCACTTGATGTTCCTGTCAGGACTTTGGTGGAGTTTCCCGGTCATTGAATGACGCTTTTATAGAAAATGGTCCGCAGTTCTCAACTGCCTTCAACCGTGATTTTGAGCTGCTTCTGAAGTGGCGCAGGGATGTGCGTCATTTCAGGACTGAGCCAATTGAACGTGATGTGATTGAAGAGCTGCTGCGCTTGACGGATCTGTCTCCAAGCGTTGGAAACAGTCAGCCCTGGCGCTTTATTGAGGTGAGCCTGCCTGAAAACAGGAGGGAGGTCTATCGTAATTTCCAACGGGAAAATGATAGGGCTCTTACCGGTTATAAAGGTGAGCGTGTGGAGAGTTACGCAAAGCTGAAATTGCAGGGCCTGACCGATGCGCCGCTTCATTTCGCAGTGTTTTGTGAGCTGGAACCATCTCAGGGAGCCGGGCTTGGACGGCAGAGCATGCCAGAAACGCTGGCATACTCTTGTGTCAGCGCAATAAATTGTCTCTGGCTTGCTGCCAGAGCAAAGGGAATTGGCGTCGGCTGGGTTTCCATCCTCAATCCGGATGAGATTGGAGCGTTGTTCGGCGTTGGTGAAAGCTGGAAGTTTATTGCGTATTTATGCATCGGCTATCCCGTTGAAAATAATGAGATTCCAGAGTTACAACGTACTGGCTGGCAGGCACGTACTGCCACTGAATTGCGTATACTCAAAGATATTGATCTAGTCAGGCACAAAGCCGAACAGGAGACGTCCTCGTGTCAGTCCAAATAAGAGCTATTGAGCCAGAAGATCAGGAGCAAGTGGTAGAGCTGCTTGTAAACAGGTGGACCAGCCCGGAGCAATTGCTTGATGGTGAAATGGTGGATGCCTCCAAGTTGCCCGGCTATCTTGCTCTGGATGAAGGCCGTCTGGTTGGTATGATTACGCTTATCAAGCGCGATCAGGAGTGGGAAATTCTTACGCTGGATTCATTGCAGAGATGGGGTGGTGTCGGAACGCTCTTGCTGGATGCAGCTGTAGATGCAGCGCGCCGGGATGGCCTTGGCCGCATCATGGTTCGCACATCTAACGATAATCTGGATGCGTTCCGGTTCTATCAAAGACGCGGATTCTGTCTGGAAAAAGTGGTTCAGGGCGTTATCGATGAAGAACGTAAGCTAAAACCTGAAATACCGGTAACCGGGCTGCATGGAATTCCCCTGCGCGACGAAGTAATTTTTGGCCGGGATATTACGATAAGCCGAAGCTGACGGGTTTCTCATTACTGCCTGAATTGCTTTGTAAGTTTCGTTTTCTTGCGTGTTTGCTGTGATCTGAAAGTCAATCAAGAATTTCTGGAGGAGCGCTTTCGCTTTACTTTCAAGTAGGCTTTGACTAGCCTTATGAAAGTTTAAAGAAAATCTTTTTTGAGGGTTGTGTGGTGATCCACCGTATTATTGAACTGGTGCGACGCTATAGAACGGTACAGCTAACGCTGTTAGCTAATGTGCTGGATTGCTCAGTAGACGAAATTCTCTATGCGCTTGATGAGCTGGAGGACACCAGCATTGTCCGTGTACGTGGCCCATCGCTGGTCTCTAATGAGGCGGTTGCTGAGACTGATATCAGTGTGCGGATGCATTCACGCTTCTCAGAGAAGAATGCTATCGGCAAGCTGGCCGCCAGTTTGATCCACGAAGGGGATCGTTTGCTGATTGAGGCAGGCAGCACGCTTGCACTTTTCGTCAACCACCTGAAAGAAAAGAAGGGACTGTCGATTGCAACGACAAGCCCTATGATCGCTGAGAGTTTTGCCCGGCACAGCCAATCTTCCAAGGTAGAGCTGATTGGAGGGGTGCTAACATCCTTTACAACAGCTCTGCACGGTGAAGAGACACAGGCGCGTATTCGTGAGCTGGACGTTGATTGGGCAATCCTCAGCCCAAGCAGTATCTGCATTGAAAAGGGGATTTGCTACTATCATGAGGTTGACGCTGAGATCAGTCTGGTGATGCAGCAGCAGGCAAAGAAGTCCATGTTGCTATGTGATAGCTCCAAGATGGGGGTTCCAAGCCGGTTTTCTGCGCAAACAGCGCTGGGTCCTGATGCTTTTGTCACCGATAGCGGCGCTGATTTACCTATGACAGAGGTGGGGCAGCATTTTGCCAATGCGCGGGTTTTCTATGCCATTTTAGAGGAAACCGAGGGGGAGGATCTGTTTTTTCTGAATAGTTAAAGTTTCTTAATTATTTTCATTAAAAGTCTCTCTAGTTTTTGCAAGTTAATTGTGTTTTGTAGAGTTAGGTCATGCCTTATGATTAATGACTTAATGGTGGATGTGCTGGTTAATCTGGTCAAACGCCATAGACGTATTTCTTTGAATGCGGCCTCTGACATATTAGGGCTCGACATAGAGGAGGTGACGAGCCTCGCTCAGGTTTTGTCAGGTCGGGACGACTTTGCTGTTTTTGATAATTCCATTTGCTTTCTGATGCCACGGGATCAGGATTCCTATCGCGTCAGACTACGTAGTCACTACATTGAAAAATATGCGATTGGTCGGCTTGCTGCTTCTTTCATTGTTCCCGGCGAACATGTGGTCATCGAAGCTGGCAGCACAATGACTATTTTAGCTCAACATCTGTCACAGGTGGAGAATATTGAGGTTTCAACCAACTCTTATGCTGTCGCTTCGATGATTGTCGGGGCGGGAAACGCCTCTGAAATCCGCGTTATTGGTGGCAATCTTTATACAGACGGGCAGGGGGCTATGGGGCCAATTGCGCTGCGTACTGTGAAGCAGCTTGATGCGGACTGGGGGATCATCTGCCCCGTTGGCTTATCCTCTTCCGGTGAGCTTATGTACTATGTTGAGGATGAAGCGGATTTTGCCAGAGCGGTCATGAAATCCTGCAGGCGGACGATGGTGTTATGTAACTCCAGCAAAATAGGTGTGCCGAGCCGGTTTGTAGCCAACCATTGCTCGCAGGCAGACATGCTGGTTGTTGATAGCGGGATCGAGCCAAGTATTCTGGAGGGGCTGACCGCTCAGGGCGTGCGGGATGTTCATATTGCTGATGTTGAAGCAGAAGCAGCCAGTGAGATTGTGCTTCTGGATATATAGGTGGAACTGGCTGTCTTATTAAAAAAGGCGCCCGTTTGAGCGCCTTTCGTATTGTTGCAAGCCTGATGTTCGGATCAGGTGTTGAACTTGAAGAGCAGGATGTCGCCGTCCTGAACAATGTACTCTTTGCCTTCGTCGCGGGCTTTACCAGCTTCTTTAGCTGGGTTTTCGCCGCCAAGCTCAACGTAGTCGTTGTAGGCTATGGTCTGCGCGCGGATGAAGCCACGTTCGAAATCAGTGTGGATCACGCCTGCTGCCTGAGGGGCCTTTGTGCCCGCTACAATGGTCCAGGCGCGCGTTTCTTTCGGACCTGCTGTGAAGTAGGTGATCAGTTCCAGAAGGCCGTAGCCAGCGCGGATGAGGCGGTCGAGGCCCGGTTCTTCCAGTCCCATGTCTGCCATGTATTCACGCTGCTCTTCGTCTTCGAGCTGTGCGATTTCAGCTTCAATGGCTGCTGAGATGACAACGGATGCTGCACCTTGCTCTTCTGCCATGGCCTGAACCTTTGCAGAGAGGCTGTTGCCTTTGTCTGCGGAGTCTTCTTCCACGTTACAAACGTAGAGCACTGGCTTGGAGGTGAGCAGGTTGAGCATTTTCAGCTGCTTGATTTCTTCCGGATCAGTCAGGCCAAGTGCGCGCACTGGCTTGCCGTCCTGAAGGATCGCCAGAGCCTGTTCCATGATTGGAAGCGCTGCTTTTGCGTCTTTGTCGCCTGACTTCGCTTTTTTCGCGAGTGGCGCAATGCGCTTTTCAAGGCTTTCCATGTCCGCGACCATGAGTTCGGTCTCAACGGTCTCAGCATCAGCGATAGGGTCGATTTTGCCGTCAACATGGGTGATGTCGTCATCTTCAAAGCAGCGCAGAACGTGTGCGATTGCGTCGACTTCGCGGATGTTTGCGAGGAACTGGTTGCCCAGACCTTCACCCTTGGATGCGCCGCGCACAAGACCAGCGATGTCTACGAAGGTGAGGCGGGTCGGGATGATTTCCTTAGAACCTGCAATTGCCGCGATTTTGGACTGACGTGGATCTGGTACAGCAACATCGCCAGTGTTTGGCTCAATGGTGCAGAACGGATAGTTTGCTGCCTGCGCCGCTGCTGTCTTTGTCAGGGCGTTGAAAAGGGTTGACTTACCAACATTAGGCAAGCCGACGATGCCGCACTGAAAACCCATTTACTTTTGTCCTTTCGATCCAAATAGCTGCTCAAGCGCTGAGGCGAGCGGCCCTTTTTTATTAGCTTCTTTGTCCTGATACCCAGTGGCTTTTGGTGCTGGCTTTGCCTTAGGCTCCGCTTTGGTGTCTTTCTGCTTCTTTTCAGCAGCGGCCTCACGGGAGCTTTCTTTTTTGTAAGGCTTGCCGGAGCCTTCAGGGCGGGTTGCCAGTGTCACCTTGTTGGCGAACTGGTTGTCGTTGTGCTGTGCCAGCAAGGGCACATTGTCAGCGATGGCTTCCAGAAGTGGTTCCAGCCAGTCCTGATCCGCTTTTGCAAAGTCACCCAGAACCCACTGGTGCACGCGGTCTTTATGACCGGGGTGCCCGATGCCGAGGCGTACGCGGCGGTATGCATCGGTGATGTGTGCTGTCATGGAGCGCAGACCATTGTGACCGCCATGACCACCACCGTTTTTTACACGGAACCTGGCAGGGGGCAGGTCCAGCTCGTCATAGAGCACGACAACATCTTGCGGAGTGATTTTGTAAAAACGGAGCGCTTCACCTACGGCACGACCGGACTCGTTCATGTAGGTGGTTGGCTTCATGAGCAGGACTTTCTCACCTGCCAGAGTGCCTTCGGAGACTTGCGCCTGAAAACGGGCCCGCCATGGGCCGAATGAGCTATGGCGGCGATGAATTTCATCTGCCGCCATGAACCCGATATTGTGACGATTCTTCTCGTATTTAGGGCCTGGATTACCGAGGCCGACAAACAGCTTCATTGGGGTATGGTCCAAGCCCTGGATATGAGAATTACTCTTCGCCTTCACCTTCTTCAGAAGCTTCGTCAGCTTCTTTCAGACCAGCTGGTGCTGCAATGGTGGAGATGGTGAAGTCACGGTCTGTGATGGTTGGTGCGCAACCAGCTGGCAGCTTAACAGCAGAGATGTGCTGGGAAGAGCCAAGGTCAGCTGCACCCAGATCAACTTCAATAGCTTCCGGGATTGCGTTTGCTGGAACAGTCATTTCAACGGTGTGACGTACAACGTTGATAACACCACCGCGCTTCAGACCTGGGGAAGTTTCTTCGTTCAGGAACTTCACTGGGATTTCAACGGTCAGCGTAGCGTCTGCAGATACACGCAGGAAGTCAACGTGCATCAGAGTGTCTTTAACCGGATGCAGCTGGAAGTCTTTTGCGATTACAGAAGTCTTTTCGCCGTTCAGGTCGATTGTACCGACGTGAGACAGGAAGCCGCCCTTATGAAGGGTCATAGTTGCTTCTTTAAGAGGCAGGTTGATGGACACTGCTTCTTTTTTGTCGCCGTAGATTACTGCTGGTACAAGACCTTCACGACGAGCTGCACGAGCGGCCCCCTTGCCGGCCCGTTCACGCACCTGTGCTTTCAGCTCATAGCTGTTTGCCATGGTGGTATCTCCTAGTTAGATTATAAAAGTAAGGCCGCGGGAGCGACAATGTTTTGCGCTCAACTACGGCCAACTTTGCACGCCTCCTCCAAGGGTGTCGACGTACGCGGCTCGTATAGCTGAAACTCCCTTAAAGAGCAAGGGCAACTACAGGCCAAAATGAAAAACCGGAGCAAAGCCCCGGTCTTGCAAAATCGTTGTGTTTCCGCTGATCAGTCGAACAGGCTGGAAACAGAACGTTCCTGTGCCGTACGGTTGATCGCTTCGCCAATCAATGGAGCGATGGAAATCGTACGGATGTTTGGTGAAGCTTCGATTGCAGCGGTTGGCTCGATGGAATCGGTGATCACCAGTTCTTTAAGCTTGGATGCAGATACGCGGGCAACTGCACCACCGGACAATACACCGTGGGTGATGTAGGCGGTAACAGATTTTGCACCTGCTGCGAGAAGAGCATCAGCTGCGTTGCACAGAGTGCCGCCGGAATCAACGATGTCGTCCACCAGAATACAGTCGTAGCCATTCACATCACCAATGATGTTCATGACTTCGGATTCTCCAGGCTTGTCGCGGCGCTTATCAACGATGGACAGGGGTGCTTCGATGCGTTTTGCCAGTGCACGAGCACGAACCACGCCGCCAACATCCGGGGAAACAACCATAACGTTGGTGGTGTCATAGCGCTCTTTGATGTCGCGGGTCATCACTGGCGCACCAAACAGGTTGTCTGTCGGGATATCAAAGAAGCCCTGAATCTGGCCTGCATGCAGGTCCAACGTCAGAACACGGTCTGCGCCAGCATTGGTGATCAGGTTAGATACCAGTTTGGCGGAGATTGGTGTACGGCCTGATGCACGGCGGTCCTGACGCGCATAGCCAAAGTAAGGCAATACTGCGGTAATGCGGCGTGCAGAAGAACGGCGGAGCGCATCAATGATGATGAGCAGCTCCATAAGATGGTCATTTGCAGGATAACTGGTTGATTGCACGACAAAAACGTCTTCACCGCGCACATTTTCCTGGATTTCAACGTAGATTTCCTGGTCTGCAAACCGGCGTACCTGGCATTTTGCCAGTGGTACTTCCAGATAATTGGAGATTTGCTCAGCCAGTGCGCGATTGGAATTGCCCGCGACAATTTTCATAACCCGCAAGTCCTTCTTGGGCTTGGTCTCACCCCCACATGTCGGTGGTAAGGTGGAATTGGCGTCCCTTGGTGGAACCTGATTTCTTCTCATAAGGCACACGAAGAGGCGGCCTTGGGGCGCCTTTTAGCAACCTCATCTTACGGCGACAATAGCCAGAACGCACAGCAGCTCAGCTTTTTTGGATAAGCTGAGCTGCGTCATCTTTTATGCTATTGAAAGCGCAGGGTTATCTGCTGTGTAACCACGCTTTCATTGAGGCAATAGTTCTAGATGCAATTCTCTTTAATGCATCCCCTGAAACATCATTCCATGGGTCGCCAGTGTTGCCACCAGTTTGTTCCTGGCCATCGATTCTATGCACGCGGTTGCCATTTGCATCAATAATATCAAATACATAGAAAACTGTTGTAGTGTACTGATCGCCTGCTGCGGTCAAGAATCCCTTCACCCGGTAGGTGGAAGGGGCACCCGCGCGGCGAACGAGGTTGAGATTCGCTGCTGCTGCACGGCTACCCAAATCCTCAGAAAGATCATCTGCGATATTGCCCGGCAGACCGGTTAGCTGTTCAAACGCAAAAGTTGCTTTTGCAGGGGCAACAGTCGGAGGGGCTGACTTGGTTTCAATCATGTCCCCAATGCTGGATGGGGGAAGTGGGTTTGCTGCACAGCCTGCCAGAGCAACCATGGCGGCGATGAGGAATACCCGAGGTGAAAGTACAAGCTTCAGCATGTCAGTCCTTAAAGTCCACTTACAAGAATCAATCTGGATGTCTCAGAGATTCGTAAAGATCAATTATGGCAGTCTTTACCCTGCCTTCACAGAGAGGTCGAGAGAAAGCTGTGATAAGCTTTCCGGCCCATCGGCGTGGGTGATGTAACTTTGGCCCAAACTCATGGCGGTTTCACTGTCTGAATCCATAATGATCATGTGCATAAACAGCACCATGTTTTCGCGGATTTCGTGAGCGTTCTCCTTAAAGGCCATGAAGGGGGCTTCCATCCAGCTTGGCGTGAAGCGGGCCCCTAAAGAATATCCGCAGGCATTCAGGCGGTGTGGCATCAGGCCGCGATCATCCAGAACGGCTGCGTGGGCGGCAAACAGGTCGCCGAATGTATTGCCAATCTGCATGGTCTGCTCCACTGCCAGTAAAGCGTCTTTTGCAGCCCGGTGCAGCTCCAGATGGCGCGGGGTTGGCTCTCCAAGTATAACCGTGCGCATGGCGGCTGCATGATAATGGCGGTAGACGCCTGCCCATTCCAGTGTGAGCTGATCGTTATCTGATAAGGTTCGCCGACCCGATTTATAGCGGCACAGGAGTGCATCCGGGCCGGAACCGATAATGAACTCGTTTGCCGGATAATCGCCACCACCTTCAAAGACAGTGCTTTGCATTCTTGCCAGAATGCGGCCTTCATCGGCACCGGGCTTTATTTCTTCCATGGCTGCAAGAAAGGCATCATCGCAGAGTTTTGCAGCAGTCCTTACGTACTCAAGTTCTCTGGGAGATTTGATCAGGCGCAGGGAGCGGACAATATCTGAAGCGTCTTCAACGTCTGCGAAGGAATGGAGCGATTCATCCAGTATGCGGCCATTGGCGGCGGTCAGGCCGTGGGTGTCGTATTCCACGCCGATGCGGGTGCCCAGCAGGTCCAGATCAAACAGCAGTTCTTTCACCTGACCCACAGGGGATTTGCCTGCCACATCCATCCAGAGGCGGACGTCTCTCAGATTGGATGTGTTGCGCGCCTGACGCAGGTCTGCTGAGCGGGTCAGGAGAATTGGCTCTTCGCCGGGGCGATAGATAAGGCACTGAAAGAAGCAGTAGCCGAAGGTGTCGAAGCCGGTGAGCCAGTACATGCTTTCCTGCGCGAACATGAGCAGGCAATCCAGTTTGTGCTCTTTCAGTCTGGCGTCGAGAGCTGCACGGCGCTCCGCAAATTCTTCCGATGAAAAGTGCAGGGCCATAGTATCCTCCCAATCCCTCATACAATGGAATCCGAGCGTGAGCTTACTCTTGCTTTTTTGAGAGTACAATCAGCCGGTCAACATGATCGTTGATATCTGGCGTCCGTAATCGCGCTCCTGATTGTGAGTTGCCCTTCTGTAAGAGAAGAACCTGTCCTCATCAGCATAAGTGCACAACTTCAGATCAATCACTTGTTTAAGGCTGAGTTTGTCAAGCTGTGCTTTGATAAAAGCGGGCAGATCAAACATGCTGTGCAACGGCTTTTTTGAGCGAGTGAAGAAGCGCTCGTTGTCCTGAGACACTTCGAGGAACCGGACTGCGAATTCAGGGCCAACCTCATAGGCTTTCTGAGAGATCATCGGTCCCATCACGGCAATTATGTTTTCTGCCTTTGCACCGAGTTCTTCCATAGCTGCAACTGTGTTTGGTAAAATGCCGCCAAGTGCGCCTTTCCACCCGGAATGGGCAGCTCCGATGATGCGGTTTTGCGGGTCCACAAAGAGGACAGGGCCACAGTCTGCCGTCAAAATGCCAATCGCAAGACCGGATGTTTTCGTGACAAGTGCATCTGCCTGCCTGTCATCCTCTTCGGTGAAAGGTGCTGAAACACTCAGGACCTTGCTGGAATGAACCTGATGGCAGTTGATTAACTGATCGGGAGCAGCTCCCATTTTCTCAGTTACACGGCGGCGGTTTTCCAGCACATTATCCGGGTTGTCATAGGACCCCCAACCGACGTTCAGACTGCTGTAAATACCTTTTGAGACGCCACTTTCGCGGGTGAAAAAGCCGTGGGAAATGCATTGAATGGCTTCAAGCTCTGGCACTTTAATCATCGGCTTCTCCCGAACTGTGACGGTTAACTACTAAACGGAATTGGTTTTTGAGTGCTTGATGAGATGCATAGAACCTTGAACAAAGTTCCCATCTGATCATCTGCCGCCAGACGTTCCACATCTTTGCGGATCTGGTCCTGATCCAGTGCAGATTTGCCCGCGCCGAGCTGGCCTGCACGTTCCAGAAGGCCAAGGCCAAGGAGGAATTCGCACTGGCTGACCGGGCCATGAACGTGCGCTCCGGCTGCACTGGCGGCATTTGCCAGAGCCTGAAAATTGACGTGGGCCGTCAGGTCTGCTTCACCGCAATGCTCCAGAGTTGAGACGTACTCGTGTTTTTTGAGAGCCTGAAAGGTATCGCCTGTCGCAGTTTTGGCGTAGCCGTAGTCGATGAGCAGGGCCGCACCCCCTTGTGTTTTGATACGGTGACCGATCTGGGTTGCGATAACGCTGGAGGCGGGAGAGAGCTCCAGCGTGTCACCGATTTTGGCTCGCAGGTTGGCTTTGGCTATGTCTGCTGGCGAGAGCGTGCCGGAGCCAAGGCCGAAGGTCAGGTTGTTTTCTTCATTCAAACCAACGCAGCGCTCACACCAACCGGTTTCGGTAAGCTGATACTGGTGGATGGGAAGGGCATCAAACAACTCGTTGGCAACGAGCAGCACAGGGCCATCGGGGATGGTTTCCAGCGTGTCATGCCATTTGATGGTGTAGGCTTTGAGGAGTTTGCGCTGTGCCTTTCGTAAGGACGGGCTGGTTTCGACCAGATGGATTTGCAGGTTTGCCAGCATTTGCGGGCGCAGGGAGATAACGCGCAGGATATCTTTCATCAAAGTACCGCGACCGGGGCCCATTTCCACCAGATGCACCGGGCCTTTCAGATCCTGAGAAAGCCACTGATGCAGAAGCCATGCACCAATCAGCTCGCCAAAAAGCTGCGAGACTTCGGGTGCCGTGGTGAAGTCGCCTTTTGCGCCGAAGGGTTGCTGGCGCATGTAGTAGCCGTGTTCCGGGTCTGACAGGCACAGGCCCATATATTCGGCGATGGTCATGGGACCATGATCCGCGATGCGTTTCCTGATCTTTTCCTGAAGAGGTGTGGACGCGGAATTGGTCATTTCATCTCTTTATTGTCTTGCGTGTTCTTTTTCAGTGCCCAGATCACGATGATTGCGCCCAAAAGTACCATTGGAAGACTGAGCAGCATGCCCATGGTGAAGAAGCCGGAGAGGTAACCGATATGAGCGTCGGGCACGCGATAAAATTCAACAAAAGTGCGGGCAAGGCCGTAACCGATGGCAAAGCTGCCTGCCAGAATCCCCGGTTTTTGCAGGAGTTTGAAGCGATGCGAGAGCAGGCGCAGCGCGAAGAAGAGGAGCGCTCCTTCCAGTGCGGCTTCATAAAGCTGGCTGGGGTGGCGCGGTTCTGGTCCGCCGTTTGGGAAGATAACAGCCCACGGCACGTCTGTGATCCTGCCCCAAAGTTCTGAATTGATGAAGTTGGCAATGCGTCCGAAAAACAGGCCGATCGGCGCGGCGATGGCTGCCAGATCGAACATGGTCCACGGGTTGAGTTTGTGGGTGCGCGAATAGATGAACAGCACCACTATCATGCCAAGCAGGCCACCGTGGAAGGCCATGCCGCCTTGCCAGACTGCGATAATCTCAGCGGGGTTGGCGAGATAGTAGGGCAAGTTATAGAACAGAACATAACCCAGTCTGCCGCCCAGCACGATACCAAGGGTGGCCCACATGACGAAGTCGTCAATGTTTGTTGCGCTCGGGTGCGGGGTTTTGCTCCAGAGCGTCGTGTTGCGCACGGCAAGTACCATATAGCGCCATGCCAGCAGAATTCCGGCGATATATGCCAGAGCGTACCAACGGATTGCGAGTGGTCCAAACTCAATGAGGACCGGGTCAATCATCGGAAATGGTATGGCAAGGAGTGGCATATGAAACCCTTTATGTGGTGCGGGCGGATTATTCGTAATGCCCTGCATTCATCTGCGACATGTGCTGGTTTCTCAGGTGGATATCAAGGAAACCGCGCTTTTGATGAGGGAGCATTCCGACAAGTGGCGGGAATGGTCAAGGGGGAAGCGTTAAGTGTTCAACACAAGCTTTGGTTATTTTACTGATAAATTCCTGCGGGTTCTGCGTTTAAATGGGCTTTGCCCGCTTGAAACTGACGGGCTGGCCCAATACTTGTTTCATAAGAGAAAAGTTATATGAGGACACCATGAGCCAGTCTCCTAATCGCATGTTTGATGAGTTTGCAAAGCTGATGACCGATGCCGCTGGCGTGGCTCAGGGCGCTAAGCGTGAAGTGGAAACAGCATTTAAAGCGCAGATCGAGCGTTTTATCTCGGATATGGATCTGGTTTCGCGCGAGGAGTTTGATGCCGTGAAAGATATGGCAATCAAAGCGCTTGATGAGGTAGAGAAGCTGGAAGAACGTCTGGCAGCTGCCGAGCTGCGCCTTGCTGCGCTGGATGAAAAAGCTGCACCTGAAGATAACGCTTAAGTGCTCTCAGGAAATTACATGTGAATATGCTGTGGGCGGCTTTGAGTCGTCCACAATTTTCGCAATGATCCACTCGTTCTCCCTATAGGGGAAAGTCCAAATCTATCGGTATATTGGCACAAAAGGATTCGGCGTAATGCATTAATAGTCCCTTATGCGGGACTTCCTTTGTAGTGCACGTTTCTTGTAAAGAGCACGTAAGTGTCTGGTCCATGATCCATCAACCCGCATCCGTTCGGAGTGGGTAGACAACCATTCCTCGAACGGAAAGAGGACCGGAAATGAGCCTTATTGATTACGGCACTGATCGCCCCCTGAATCCGGTTGATACCATCGAAAATCTCGCGGCTGGTAATGACTGGTCGTTTGAACGCCTTGGCGATGATGAGATTTCCATTTCGGTGGCAGGTGCCTGGTGTGATTATCATGTTACCTTTTCATGGATGGGTGAATTAGAAGCGCTGCATATGGCAAGCGCGTTTGACCTGAAAATTCCCGGACCGCGAAAAGATGAGATTGTGCGTCTGCTTGCGCTGATTAATGAGCAGCAGTTAATGGGGCACTTCGACAACTGGGGCCGGGAAGGGGTTGTTGTTTTCCGTCAATCCCTGTTGCTGGCGGGCGGTGCAGAGGCAAATTCTGCTCAGATTAAAGTACTTTTTGCGAACTCTCTGGATTCCTGTGAGCGTTACTACCAAGCGTTCCAGTTTGTTGTATGGGCAGGCAAGACGGCGCAGGAAGCAATGGAAACGGTGATGTTTGAAACCGCCGGAGATGCTTAGAGCAGCTAGTCGTTGCTGGTGGTCTCTAGTGGGGCGGCCCGCTGGGTTCTACATTGAGATTCTGGAGTAAAGCCTTGGTTATGCAACTGAGGCTTTTTCTTTGTACGCAGCTCATTGCTTTGTGTATGATCTAAGTAGTGATGCATATTTTAAGTCTTGTACTTACAGGAGCGTGCCATGCCTACCGAGAAGACCCATCAGAAAGTCATTATGAGTTTCATAGGGTTACTGGAAACTCATCGGATCGATCAAATCACATATGTGCAGATAGCTGAAAATGCGGATGTGAAGATTGAGGTGGTGCGGGCATGCTGCAACGGAAAACTGGATCTTTTGAGCGCATTTATGCGTGAGATTGATCAGAAGGTTTTGAAAGAGCGCGATCCTGATCTGATGGATGAAACACCTCGGGACCGGCTGTTTGATGTTCTGATGTGTCGTCTGGACATGCTGGAGGTGCACCGGGAGGCGGTGAGGAACTTACGCAAAACGGCCTTGAAAGACCCTGCCTTTGCACTTCATATGCACAAGCTGGTGGCACGCTCTATGAAGTGGATGCTTGTGGCAGCCGGTATTGAAGAGTTTGGAATGCGCAGTGTCGGCATGTCCAATGCATTAGCTGTCGGGTTTGAACGTGTTGTTCGCGTCTGGCTTGATGACGATGCGCCGGGTCGTCCGAAAGTTATGGTTGCGGTTGATGATATGCTGGCAAATGGCGAGAAATGGATGGACCGGGCCTGCAAAGTTGAGAAGGTGGCTGCGCCGTTTCTGGAAGGTTTAGGGCGTTTATGTCAGCGACCTTTGCGCGGAAAGAGTAAAAGCGGGTCAGCTTCTGATGCTTCAACAGGGGCCGCTGAGGCTCAACCCTGATTTTGAGAGATAGAGACGATTATGGATCAAGCAGAAAAGACCAAAACGATTGGTATTGATGATTTCCTGAATGTGGATGTACGGGTGGGGACCGTGACTGAAGCGGTGGACTTTCCAGAGGCACGCAAGCCTGCATTCAAGCTTAAGATTGATTTTGGTGATGATATCGGGGTGAAGAAGACCTCAGCTCAGATCACTGCGCATTATACACCAGAAGCGCTGGTGGGGCGTCAGGTGGTTGCTGTTGTCAATTTCCCACCGCGACAGATCGGGCCGTTTATGTCTGAGGTTTTAACCCTTGGGCTGGCAGATGAGAACGGCGAGATTGTCTTGCTACAGCCGGATAAAAAAGTGCCCAACGGCGGGCGTATGCATTGAGGTTTCAGGCAGCTTTTCCGGGAGATCGCGCCTGAAGGGGTAACTCTCTTTTAAAGCGTAGGTTTCAGGTTGTCTGGTTCCCGTGTAGCACTTCGTTTGTGCGGCATGACGGCAGAAAGAGCGTAGGTGTTGGAGAAAACTTATCCCCCTTCACCAAATCTCCTACATAATCATTCTCAGGCTCACGCATTCGGGCAGTCGGGGGAACGTCCTTCGGTTTGGTGTGGGCTGGACGGGGCTACTGGGTGAGGTAACGTATCATCCAGCGGGTTCGTGGAGGTTCCCCTTTCGCCAACAGTGTTGAGGGATAGCGGATGTCCGGTCAAACCAAAGGGCGCCAGCACTGAGAACTGAGGCTTTCCAACGGTCTTAGCTCTTCCAAGCGTCTTTTGGACCCTGGCCTTAGCCTCCTGCAAAAACGTCCGGGCAAGGCAAATAGCCAATGCCGAAGAAACTAACCAACTCATACTGCGCAGGCATTGCCTGCTTGCCTTGCCCACCTCGTAACACGGGGCTGACCTGGTGCAACACTGCATGAGATATCATGCGGTGCTGTTTGTGTTTGCTTGTTGATGTTGAGGCGTAATGACAATGGCCTGCACTAAAGCAGTTCGCGTTTAAGCTGAAACGCTTGATCTGCTTTAACTTTTGTTTTTGCGTATCTTTATCTGAAAACCGGTATCTACTTTTCAGAGATACGTTTTAGATCGGCAGGCGGATGCGGACGCGGAGGCCACCAAGGGGGGATTGGCGGAGGAAGATCTCGCCGCCGTGACTGCGGACAATATCGCGGGCGATGGCGAGGCCGAGACCGGAGCCAGCACTGTCCTGATTGCGGGCTGTGTCAAGCCGGTGGAAGGGGCGGAACACGTTTTCGCGTTCTTCACGCGGGATGCCGGGGCCGTCATCATCTACGGTGATGATCAACCAGTCGGGAGTGCGATTGCCTTTGATGCGCAGGGTCTTACCATAGCGGGCTGCGTTGGAAATGACGTTGAGCAGGCAGCGGCGGAAAGCGCGGCCCTTGACGATAACCAGCGGGTCGCCATCGAATGAAGAAGAGACATCGGCACCAACAACTTCTGCTTCGACCTCAAGGTCTTCCAGCATGAGCGCAATGTCGACCGGAGCTGGCGGTTCATCTCCGTAGCCTTTTGAGAAGGCGAGATAGTCTTCCAGCATGCGGTTCATTTCGTCGACGTCTTTACGCAGGGCGTCGGCCTCGGGGGTTTGAGGAAGGAGTGCGAGCTGGAGGCGGAACCGGGTGAGAATGGTGCGCAGATCATGGCTTACCCCGGCAAGCATGGTGGTGCGCTGGTCCACATGGCGCTCAATGCGGCGACGCATATCAATAAAGGCAAGGGCTGCGCGGCGCACCTCCCGCGCACCATGGGGACGGAACGTGGAAATCTGGCGGCCTTTGCCGAACTCTTCAGCGGCATCTGCCAGCTGCTCGATGGGTCTGATCTGATTGCGCAGGAAAAGCACGGCGATGATGATCAGGACCAGTGATGTGGCAACCATCCAGACGATGAAGATATGGGAGTTGGATGCATAAGTCTGACTTCTGCGGGCAATGATGCGCAGGGTTTTGTTTTCCAGCTGAATGCGGATTTCAACGTATTTGGCAGCGCCAACAGTGTCGATCCAGAAGGGCTTGCCAATGCGTGCGGCAATCTCGCGGGTCATGTAGCGGTCCACGAGGTCAAACAGAGGTCTGGGTTTTGCTGGCGGAAGCGGTTCTTTGGGCAGAACGGTGACAGACAGGCCCAGAGCACCAGCGCTGATTTGCTTTAGGGTCGCGTAGTTGTCGTCGTGCTTGTAAGTCTCCGCCATGTCGACGACTGCTGCAATCTGGCGGACGACAGCCTCGGACAGGCGGCGGGTGACCAGATCGTAGTGGCGCTCCATAAAAACAAAGGCGAGCACCGATTGTAAGATCAGGAAGGGAATAACGATGATGAGCAGGGAGCGGACATAAAGACCTTTGGGAAGGCGATAATGCAGCCAGCTGGTGAATGCAAAATAGGGCGTTAATAGAGTTCTCACCCACCTTGGGAGCCTGAAACGGTCTGATAAGCCCATTGCCCTCTCGCTGACTGTCTTTTGTTGCTTGTTGCTGCTGCGCTCTAGTTGGTTATCAGGCGATAACCTATCCCACGCACGGTCTGCAGGTACAGGGGATTGCCCGGGTCTTCCTCAATCTTTCTGCGCAGGCGGTTGACCTGAACGTCGATTGTACGCTCACCCAATGAGGCGTCAGCGCCGACAAGATCAGTACGGGCAACCGTCTGTCCCGGTTTTTCGGCGAAGGTGTTAAGAATCTGCTTTTCGCGGTCAGTCAGGCGCACATGCTCGTCATTGCGTTTCAGCTCGCCGCGTTCAGCATTGTACTGGAAAGGACCAAATGACAGGACTTCGAGTTTTATTTTTGGCTTTGGACCGCCACGGCGTAAAATGGCGGAGATACGCAGCAAAAGTTCACGTGGTTCAAATGGCTTGGAGACGTAGTCATCCACACCTGCTTCTAAACCTTCGATGCGGTCGTCAATTTCCGAGCGGGCCGTTAACATGAGGATTGGGACGGCTTTGGACCGGCGCAGGTCTCTGGCAAGCTCAATTCCGCTTTCGCCGGGCATCATAACGTCGAGGATAAGCAGATCGAACTCTAATCCTTCCAGCCGGCGACGTGCTTCTTCGGCATCTTTGGCAACTGTTACCCGAAAGCCGTTTTCTCCAAGGAAGCGCTGGAGCAGGTCTCTGATACGGCTATCATCATCAATCAGAAGAATGTGAGGTGCATCATCTTCCAAAGAAGCAGAACGGGTCACGGTGTTTCCTCAATCTGGTTGTTTGCCGATGAGGCGGGCAACTTCGCTGCGCTCATTCTCATCGATCATAAGATATAAAAACTGACGGACAATCTCATCACTGCCCTGGGGCATTAACGAAATGGCCTTATTGATACGCTGGGACTGCAATTTTGAGAGCTGGGCACAAAATTCCGTACCCTTTTCAGTGGTATAGAGCAAACGCTGACGACGGTCCAGTGCGCCGGGTTCCTGGCAAATAAAGTCTTCGTCAACCAGCTGTTTCAAAACACGCCCCAGGCTTTGCTTCGTAATTTTCAATATACCGAGCAGGTCAGAGACTTTAAGTCCGGGGTTTCTATGAACGAAATGGAGCACCCGGTGATGGGCCCGGCCAAATCCCAGCTCATCAAGAAGCACATCCGGATCACCTGTGAAATCTCGATATGCGAAGAAAAACAGTTCAATAAGGTCAAACCGTGGTGATGTGCTGTCTAACTTGTTCATTTTCTGACCTGTATAAATGCCTATTTTTTAATCTAACAAAAAATACGTCAGCTATGTTGACTTATTTGAGATTGATTGTTACTAATTACTCATCGCTGAAGAAAGATAAGAACTCAAGACTGCATGTATGCGCAATGTTTGATTTTGCGCTTTCTTCCTCGGTTTCACAATCAGGATCGACGTTTCTCGCTTGCTGCTTTCATGCACGCGATGTGATGGCCTATCCTTTAAAACTCATTGATTTAGCTAGAACACACCTTGACTGGCAAGGCTTTGCTTTGCCTGCACCGTGACTTGTTCGCCATATGGAGAAGAGAAATGGCGGGTATACCCTTTGATCAACTGGAAGGCTCAATCTGGTTGGATGGAAAAATTGTTCCGTGGTCAGAGGCCAAAGTGCATGTGCTAACCCACGGGTTGCATTACGGAAGCAGTGTGTTCGAAGGTCAGCGTGCTTATGGCGGCGAGATCTTTAAACTGGAAGAACATACCAGGCGTCTGCACACCTCTGCTGAGGTTCTTGGATTCACCATTCCGTGGACTGAGGAGCAAATCAACGACGCTTGTAAGCAGATGCTCAAAGAGAACAATCTGGTTGATGCTTATCTGCGCCCTGTTGCATGGCGAGGCAGCGAGATGATGGGCGTTTCTGCTCAGTCAAACACGATCCACCTTGCGATTGCTGCATGGGAATGGCCAAGCTACTTTTCGCCGGAGGAACGGCTGAAGGGTATTCGGCTGGATATGGCGGAGTATCGCCGCCCTGATCCTAAGACTGCGCCGTTTAAATCAAAGGCAGCGGGCCTTTACATGATCTGCACCATCTCCAAGCATGCGGCAGAGGCAAAGGGTTACTCTGATGCGCTGATGCTGGACTGGCAGGGCCGTATTGCTGAGGCGACGGGCGCAAATGTATTCTTCATCAGGGATGGTGTGATCCATACGCCGCTTGCAGATTGCTTCCTTGACGGGATCACACGACGTACGGTGATTGAGCTGGCACGGGCACGCGGTATCGAAGTGATTGAGCGCCGTATCATGCCTGAAGAAATGGCTGATTTTGAACAGTGCTTTCTGACCGGATCTGCAGCTGAGGTAACGCCGGTTTCAGAAATCGGGACATACAAGTTCGTTCCGGGTGAGATTACAAAGCTGCTGATTGAAGATTACATGGCTGCCGTTCAGCCGGTCAAAGAAGATGTGCTGGTTGCAGGCTAAGAATGCTCTAAGGCACTGATAGGAATGAAGCCCGCTGTTTCCGTGATCAGCGGGCTTTCTCGCTATTATTTAGAAGGCTGCTGCTGGGGTTCAAACTGTGGTCTGAAGAGCTTGCCGTTTTCGGTTACGAGCACGCTGATCAAGCTGAGGATGGAGAAAAGCGCAACGCCGTAAATCAACGGGAGCTCAGTTCCGTCATACAGCTTACCGATACCTGCTCCAAGCAGAGCACCAGCCAGTGTGGTGATAAAGCCGATCATAGCTGATCCGGCGCCAGCGACACGTCCGAGAGGTTCCATGGCCATGGTGTTGAAATTCGGGCCGATGAATCCGAAGAAGAACATGGACAGAGACTGGATTGCGATGAAAGTAACAAGTGTTAGTGAACCTGTTGCTGCAACTGCTGCCAGAAGCAATGTGGTTGCACAAAAACCGAGAAGGGCCATATGGGACATGCGGCGCAGGCCGTATTTTTCTACCATTCTGGAGTTCAGGTAGGAGGAGATAGCCATGGCTATTGAAATGGCGGCAAAGACAACCGGAAAGAGATCTTCCAGCTGGTAGCGCTCCATAAACACTTGCTGTGCAGAGTTGATGAAGGCAAACAGGCAGGCGAATACAAAAGTCATTGCCAGAATATAGCCCACTGTTACTCGTGTGGTGAGAGCAAGTTTATACGCCTCCAGAATAGAGTGTAGTACCATTGGGCGCTGATTTGCCGCGTCAAGGCTTTCTGGCAGACGCCGGAAGCACCAGACGAGCAGCAGAACACCAAACAGGGTCAATGCAGCGAACACACCTTGCCACGGTGCAAACCAGAGAACAACCTGCCCAAGGAACGGGGCGATAACCGGAGCAATCTGGAAAGCGACCATGACAAGAGACATGACTTTCCCCATCTCGCGGCCACTGTACCAGTCGCGGATCATGGAAATTGAGGCAACACGGGGAGCTGCTGCACCAATACCCTGCAACACACGTGCTGCAAGCATATGCTCATAACTGATAGCGAAGGTGGAATAGATGCCACCAACAATATAAAGGCTCAGGCCAATCAGAAGCGTTGGTCTGCGACCAATCGTATCTGAAAGGGGGCCAAAGAAAAGCGAAGCAAAAGCGAGACCAACCATGTACGCCGTGATCACCAACTGGCGATCATTTTCTGCAACATTCAGTGCTTCGCTCATGGATGGAAGAGCTGGAAGCATCATGGATGTTGCAACAGCGTTCAGCGCCATAAGCGCTGCTGCAAGGCTGATAATTTCCCAGAAGGAAAGTCCCGGATGTGGGACACGCTCATGCCGCAGATTTGAAGCTGCTGACATCAGAGACCTGTTTCGGGTATAAAGGAAGGAGCCGCGAGTCTGGCCCTTTTTGGTATTCTTATAAGTTTTATCTGACGCCGCGCTGGAAGATTGTCAAGGTACTACGTAGTTCACCTGGCGATTATTTGCCGGGTGAAAATCATGCAGGCGCGTTCTTGTTCCAGCGCTCAGCATCTTTGTCATCTATTGTTTTAGCTTCCACCCAGCTGCCCTCAGAAGCATTTTTCAGGTGCTCTTTCTTCCAGAAAGGTGCCTGCGTTTTGAGAAAGTCCATCAGGAAGTCTGCTGCTTCGAATGCTGCACGGCGATGTGGACTGGTTGCAATGACGAGTACGATATTTTCGCCCGGAGGAATTTTGCCGAAGCGGTGAATGACAGTAAGCCCAGTCAGCGGCCAGCGTTCAACAGCTTGTTGTGCGAACCTAGAAATCTGAGCTTCGGCCATGCCCGGATAGTGTTCCAGTTCCAACGCTTCCAGTGTACCGCCTTCATCCCGGCACAGGCCGGTGAAGGTTACGATGGCACCAATATCCTTGCGGTCCTGAGTGAGGAGCTCTGTTTCTTTCGAAACATTGAAATCCTCTTCCTGCACGCGGACGGTATACTCAATGGTGTTGGTCATTGCTGCCATATGCTTCATGTTTGCTGGAAAGGAGGTTCAACCGCCTGTCATTGGTGGGAAGAAGGCAACTTCTTCTGTACCAGTCAAAACAAAATCAGTGTCCACATGTTCCTGATTAACTGCGATGCGGATGGTATCGGGTTGTTCAAATGCAAAAGCGTACCCTTCATCGCGCGCTGCAAGCCAGTTCATCAGGTCACCCGTTGTTTTTACTGTCTCTGGCAGATCAAGGGTTTCTTGTGAGGTGCCTGTACGCTCACGTAGCCAAGCAAAATAACGAACTTTCATCGATACAGGTTCCGCTTATGTTAGTTCCGTCAGGTGGAACAGTATGTAAGACAGGAATTAGTCTTCAATCAGGTGCCCAATTCCTGCACGGAAATAGTCATAGCCTGTATAAAGAGTCAAAATCGCTGCGACCCAAAGCAGCACTATGCCTGTCGAGCTGGTGTATGGGAAGATAACATCGCCTGCGCCACCAGCGAGCAGGAAGCCCAGGGCAACAAGCTGGACGGTGGTTTTCCACTTGGCCAGCTTTGTCACGGGGACGGAAACACGAAGCTCAGCAAGGAACTCGCGAAGGCCGGAAACAAGGATTTCTCTGCAAAGAATGATGATGGCAGCAAAGATGGACCATTCGCCGATGGTGTTATCCCAAGCAAGCATGAGGAGACAAACAGAAACGAGAAGCTTATCTGCAATCGGGTCAAGCATTCGGCCAAGAGCGGATTGCTGCTGCCAGATTCTTGCAAGGTAGCCGTCAAAAAAATCTGTGATTGCGGCTAGTGCGAAAATAACCAGTGCTATCCAACGGGCGGTGTGGGTCGGAAAATAGAAACACACAGCCAGAGCCGGAACCGCAGCGATACGGCCGTAAGTAAGAATATTTGGAAGCGAATATATAAGCTTACGGGACATATGAACCTTCACATTTAGCGGCGAGCAAGCGCTTACAGGCAGGGTGTGCACATCTAAGCGGGTTCTGTCAATTGTTGCCCGCTTATTTGTGTAGGACATTTGGGGAGCCTGTGGGATTATGTAAACATCCCGTCACCCATTTCCTTAATGATTTGCTTCGCCTTGCGTGCAGAGAACTCTTTAGCTTCATCTTCTGAAGCGTGCGTGTCGGCACGAATGAAAGTGTGCTCTTTGATGTCTTCACCAAATTCTTTGGTGATACGGCCTGCGGTTTGCCATTGGCCGTTCCGGCGGGTTGGCTCGGAGTAAATCAGATAGCCTTCAAATTCTTCGGGTTTTGCAGCAGGTGCTGACTGCTCGTCTTTGCCGCCACCAAACAGGCGTGAGAAAATGCCCATAGTTGTTCTCCCAGGCTCAGAATGCGTTACATTTCTACAGGTTCGCACATCAGTTCGGTGAGTGCATCTTTGTTTTCAGTAGTTGGTTCACCGAGCTTTCGCTGGGACCAGTGCTTTCGGCAAAGTGAAATGTAAGATTCCTCTCCGCCGATGACAACCTGATCGCCTTCTTCGACGATTTTGCCCTTCTCGTCCAAGCGGGCCACCATGGTTGCTTTTGAGCCGCACCAGCAGATGGTTCTGACTTCTCTCAGGATATCTGCGATGGCAAGCAAAGCCGCGCTGCCCGGGAACATTTTGCCCTGAAAATCAGTGCGCAGGCCGTAAGCCATAACAGGAATGCGCAGAAGATCTGCAACACGGGCGAGCTGCCAGACCTGATCTTCTGTGAGGAACTGTGCCTCATCAATGAACACTGCGTTGACCTGCTGCTCCTGAAGTTTCTTCTGGATGCAGTCGAACAGGTCCAGCTCTTTGTCGTAGATCAGAGCTTCAGATTTGAGGCCAATGCGTGAAGATATCTCCCCAACCCTGGTGCGGTTGTCGAGCGCTGCGGTGAACAGCAGGCTGCGCATACCGCGTTCCTGATAGTTGTAGGAAGCTTGCAAAAGCAGGGTGGACTTGCCAGCGTTCATTGCGGAGAAATTGAAGTATAGTTTTGCCATTGGCCCTTGGTGGCGCATTGCGCCTTGTCGCTTTTTATTTGATCAAGTCTTCATACATGGATTCGCAGAAGAGACCAGAACAGGAGAGGGTTACTCACAAGGTTCAACCGGAAACTTGTCCCCGGCGGCGTATCCGGCGACTAAACTAGGTAGTTCTCTCATGCAGGCAATTGAGTGATCTGGCAGAACAGAAGAGCTGTTTTGATGGTATAGCGGGTTAAACCAGACAGATGTTGCACCAATGGTGTTTGCCCCGGCGATGTCGTCTTCCAGTGAATCGCCCACATGGATAAGCTTATCGGGGCTAATGCCAGCCATGGAGAGCATTGCATTGAAGAGGCGTGGGTCTGGTTTTTTATAGGGGTAATCTTCTGCCATCACCACAAAATCAAAAAGGTGCGAGATGCCAGCGCTTTTAGGGCATGAGTTGCCGTTGGTGATGAGGGCTGTTTTATAAGTGCGCTTCAGCGTCGCCAGCGTTTCTTTGACATGGGGGTAGAAGTATGGATCACCGAAGCGGATTTTTTTAAATACTTCAAGCGCTTGCTCAGAGAGTTCCCGTGCGTCACTGCGTGATTTCAGAGCCTGCTCGAAGGAAGCTCTGCGGACCTCTAACAAGCGAATGCCTTCTGGGTCCATGTCCTTGACGAGGGAACAACGAATTTTCTGGAGGCACCTGGGAGTGACTGGTTTTTCGGAAAAATGACTTAAGAAGCTGGCAGTGGTAATGAGTGCTTCTTCGAGAATACGCTCAAAGTCAAAGAGAGTCTGGTCTGCATCAAAAGAAATGAGTAAATCTCGCGGCATTCCAAACATTCCTCCGTACCAGTTCTTAGTAAGTTATTATAGGCTTACCTTAGGGGTGTATGTGAAGTGTTGCAAATATTGGAAAATGGTCTGATCCAATATCGCTGCCAATAAGTAAGTTTTTGATCACTATTTTGTCAGAGGTCACGATGTGATCCACTTGAGAACCCAGGATGACCTTTAAGGATGGGTGGATAAAGTATCGGGTTGTTTGAGGCAGATTGCCAGCGAATATTGTTGTCAACTTTAAGTCAGAGAGCAATCTCTGAAAGCTATTAGACCAGATTGGCGTGTTCCAGTCACCCAAGATTGCAATGGGGTGCTCAGAGTTCTGTGACTTTATGTGGTTTGCGAGGAAGTCGAAATATTTAGTGCGGCCTTCCAGCCGGTTCGGACCCCGGGGACTGGCAGGATGGATAGTGTAAAGTTGAATGTGTTTTCCGTTGATGTCCACTGTCGTGCTAAGGAACTCGTTGGGAATGTGAGGGCCGGGCTTCAATCCGGGTATTTGTATGCGCTTGGCGTTTTTGAGCGGGAATTTGCTGAAGAGCGTGATGTCGGTTTCATGACCATTGGGAGGTAAAAGCGTGTGTGGGTAGGTTTGAGTGAGAAATGCTTTCAAACGGGGAGTGGCCCCTGCTGTTTCCTGAAAGCTGATTAAGTCGGGTTGCTGTTGCTCAATGAGCCGTTGCAAGGCGTTTGCCTTGTAATCCATATGAAGCAGATTGAGGCTCATCACATTCAGCTTTGCAACAGTACGCTCTTTTGAGAGTGAAACAGGTTGCAATACCTGTTTTACGCTGGTCACCATCCAATAACTGGTTAGGGCAAGCGCCAGAAGGCAAGCAAGGTGCAACCAGTGCAGGGCTTTCGCCATGATAATCCAGAGCATAAGCCCGATGAAGCCTGCAACGATTAACTGAGGCACGAAAAAAGCCGCAGCTTCACTAATTAAATTTCCGGGTGCTAAAAAAACAAACAGAAGGAGGAAAACTACTGAAAGTGTACCTGTGCGGGCAAGCTGAAGCAGAAGTGGGGTTTGCGGTGCTTTCTGTTTAGGTGCTTTCGTAAAGCCCACTTGCTTTCCTTTTGATTGAAATAGATTTCATAAGATAACGCAAAGGTATTTTTTAGTGCTTAAAATACACGGTTATCCTGCGGTTATTCGTGAAAATGGTTGTAAATCAAGGTGGCGATGCTCTCAGAGATGCCTGAGACAGTCTGAAGGTCTTCAATACCTGCTTTGGATACTGCTTTCGCTGTACCAAAGTGGCGAAGCAAGGCTCGTTTTCTTGTCGGACCTATGCCAGCGATTTCGTCGAGTGGATTTGCGACAATGGCTTTCTTGCGCCGGGCTCTATGGGAGCCAATGGCGAAGCGATGGGCTTCGTCCCTCATACGCTGGACAAAATATAGCACTGGATCGCGCTCTGGCAACATGAAGCTTTGCTCTCCGGTGATGAAGAACTTTTCGCGTCCTGCGTCGCGATCTGGTCCCTTTGCGATACCAACCAGCGGCAGGTCGGTGATCCCCATTTCTTCGAGAGTTTCACGTACCGCGCTGAGCTGGCCTTTGCCGCCATCGATTAATACCAGATCGGGCCATGCAGGAATGTCTGCATTTGAGGGAGCGGTGTCCAAATCTTCCTCTGTCGCTTGCGTGTCTGCGACCCTTGATTTGAAGCGTGCGGCTTGCTCGTAACCCTCAGGATTTTCTTTTTGCAGGCGGGCGAAGCGGCGAGAGAAGACCTCTCGCATCATCCCGTAGTCATCGCCCGGTATCAGGTCCACTGACTTGATATTGAATTTTCTGTACTGGCCTTTGGCAAAACCATCCGGGCCTGCAACGATCATACCTCCTACGGCATTTGTGCCAGAGATGTGAGAGTTATCGAAAACATCAATGCGGCGGGGCATACGGTTCAGGCCAAATGCTTCACCTGCGCCTTTAAGAAGTTTGATCTGACTGGATGTTTCTGCAAGTCTGCGGCCCAGAGCGCCCTTGGCGTTGGTAAGCGCATGTTCCACCAGTTCGCGTTTTTCGCCGCGTTTCGGTGTTGTCACCTCTACCTTGCGATTGGCTCTGGCTGACAGAGCTTCCGCGAGGAGGTCACGTTCTTCCAGATCATGGGAAAGCAGGACCATGCGTGGTGGTGGCTTGTCTTCGTAAAACTGCGAGAGAAAGCTTTCCAGAACCTCTGAGGGTTCGTAGCTCTTGTCTGCCTTTGGGAAATAAGCGCGGTTGCCCCAGTTCTGGCCTGTACGGAAGAAGAAGACCTGTACGCAGGTTTGTCCGCCTTCCTGATAGGTGGCAAAGACGTCGGCTTCTTCAATGCCTTGCGGGTTAATGCCCTGATGGCTTTGAACATGAGAAAGGGCAGCTATGCGGTCCCGGTAGACTGCGGCCTGTTCAAAATCAAGGTTTTCGGATGCCTTTTCCATTGCCTGAGCCAGCTCCTGCTTGATGAGCTGGCTTTTACCGGAAAGGAATGATTTGGCTTCTGCTACGAGGCCCCTGTAGTCTTCAATTGAGATCTCGCCTGTGCAAGGAGCTGCACAACGCTTGATTTGGTAAAGCAGGCACGGACGTGAGCGATTGGAATAATAGCTGTCTGAGCAGTTGCGGATGAGAAACGCCTTTTGCATGGCGTTGATGGTGTCATTTACCGCACCTGCTGAGGCAAACGGGCCGAAATAATCACCTTTGCGTGCTCGTGCGCCCCGGTGTTTGATAAGGGCAGGGGCTTCGTGGTCACCGCTGATAAGAATATAGGGAAAGGATTTGTCATCTCGCAGGAGTACATTGAAGCGTGGTCTTAAGCGTTTGATCAGGTTGGCTTCCAGCAGCAGAGCTTCTGGTTCTGTGCGGGTTTCAACAAACTCCATAGCGGCAGTTGCCATGATCATACGCATGATGCGGTTGGACTGGCCCTGCAGCCGTGTGTAGCTGGTAACGCGCTTTTTGAGAGAACGAGCCTTGCCGACGTAAAGAACGTCGCCGTTTTCATCAAACATACGATAGACGCCGGGTCCCAGAGGCAGGCGTTTCACGAAATCGGCAATGACCTCAACGCCTTTTACACCGGGTTTGCGCGGGGAGGCGTTGCTTTCGAACTGGATGTCAGCGTTGCTGTCCGGCACATCGACATTTTCTTCTGCTTGGGCAGGCATGTCGGATGTGTCTTTTGCCATTGTCTAGGTGCTCGCGGTCTTTCAGGAGTAATTTGAGAGGACACACTACCTGATTCAACGGCTTGTGCGTTCTCAAAGAGTGTTTTCACTTCGAATTCTTAGATGTAATCCAGAGCAAATACGCCGTAAATGTAGGCTACGTAGCCAACACTCAGGAAGATACCCCAGGCTTTGCCAAGGCAGAGGCGCTTTGCTGCAAAGATGTAAAGGAGGACGGCACAGGCCAGCATGACCCAGATATCGTAGACCAGAATTTGCTCTGGGATTGGAATCGGGATCACGGTGACGGTAATGCCCATAATTGCCAGCAGGTTAAAGACGTTGGAACCAATAACATTACCTAGCGCAACTGCGGAGTGCTGGCGGATGGCTGCCATAACGGTGGTTGCCAGCTCTGGCAAAGAGGTGCCAAGTGCAACAACAGTCAGGCCAATGACTGCATCTGATACGCCCCAACTGGAGGCTACATCGGTTGCACCTTCGATCGTCAGGTTCGCACCAAGTGGCAGCCCGATTAAGCCAATAATCAGGAATAATGCTGCGATGCCTTTGTTTTCTGGTACTGAATCTACGTCCAGTTCCTCTTCTTCATCGTCTTCTGCGTTAGCAATGCAGCATGACCCATTCTCTTTCCGATGCTTTTTTGTTGCCAGAACGGAGTCCGCAAGGAAAAGAACCAGCAATGCCAGAAGACCAATGCCCGCGTAAAAATTCAGAGTGCCCATGAAACATAGTGCAGCAAAAACCACAGAGACAACGAGCATAAACAAAGCATTTCGCTTTGCTCCGTTTTCATCACATGGAGTGGTGGCGATAAGAGCTGGAATACCGAGGACCAACAGAACATTGGCAATGTTGGAGCCAACCACATTGCCGATTGCCACACCGCTTACGCCGCTGAGGGCTGCTTTTAAAGAGATAAAAAGTTCTGGTGCAGAGGTGCCAAAGGCGACAATGGTCAAGCCAATGACAAGAGTTGGAATTCCCAATGCCTGAGCAATTGATACAGCGCCACGCACAAGCAGGTCACCTGCAAAGATCAAAAGTGCGAGACCTCCAAGGAGGGCAGCATATGAAAAGAGCATAAGCTGAAATTCCAATTTTATAGGGTTAGTTGATTACTCTAATGGGTCTTATGGGAGTCTGACCGGGTATATAGACAGGTTTGCAGACTTCTTAAAGTGTTTTGGGTCACTTTTTGGTTCGGGATTTCAGCAAATAATCTGGTAGGTAGATCTGTCAGGGACTTGAGTATTGCAAGAAAGACACTCTTCTATTGTATGTTACCTAGCGTAAACAATGGGTTGATAGAATTGCCATATTCTTTCTGTAGTTTGTCATGAATTGGGCTGATTTTGCGTCATATCCAGCCACAAACTCTAATCATATTTTCTCCATCCCCGGGGCGAACCTCTGAACGCCTCCCCCAAAGTGGGTCACTAAGAAAGACCCGTATAGATTTATTGGAGAATTTACATGCTGCGTATTGCATCTTGTTCTGCTATCGCTCTTGGCCTTATGGCTGGTACTGCTCTTGCTGCTGATCTTCCTCAGCCAATTCAACCAGCACAGCCAGAAATTTCCTACGAAACCCCAGCAACTTTTTCTGCATATGACTGGTCTGGTGCATACATTGGTGCCAACGCAGGTTGGGGCTTCCTGGGCGCTGACGGCAAAAGCGGAGCAAAAGGCGCTCTGGATGAAAATCAGAACGGCGCAACTGTTGGTGTGCATGGTGGTTACAACTTCATGCTCGACCAGAACATTGTTCTGGGTGCAGAAGCAGACATTCAGTACAACGATCTGAGCGAGAAGAAAGACGGCGTTGAACTAGAGTCTGACTGGAATGCAACTGCACGTGCTCGCGCAGGTTATGCATTCGACCGTACTCTGGTTTACGGTACCGGTGGTGCTGCCTTCAAAAACCTGACTGCGAAAAACGGTAAGGGCAAAGACGAAAAGAACGTTGTTGGTTACGTTGTTGGTGCAGGTGTTGAACACGCAGTTACTGACATGCTGACCGCTCGTGTTGAGTACCTCTATCAGGACTTCGGTGATCAGCGCTTTGACTTCGGTGGCGAGTCTCAGAAAACCAAACTGGACGAGAACCTGGTACGTGCAGGCGTTTCCATGAAGTTCTAATTGAACAGAGCTTCTATTCATAAGGCGCATGCTTTTTGCATGCGCCTTTTTTGCTGTTCAAGCCTCTTATTCTAGAGGTTCAGCAACACCTGATAGGTCTCAGATCAGGCCGTAGGTTTTGTTTTCTCAAATGCGGGGACACTGGAGGTAAAATCATCAAGCCAGGCCACAAGGTTTGGATAGGATTTACGCCATTCCCCAGCAAAGCGAAGGTCCAGATATCCCAGAGCGCAAGCCAGTGCAATTTGCGCTGCGTTTGGCGAATTGTGTTGAACTTGCGGTAATGGACTATTCTCAAAGGTCGTTAGTGCGCGGTCTACCTTAGCCTGCTGGTAGTCTTTCCAATCCTGATGTTGCTTGTTCTGCGGGCGCATGCGTCCTTCATAGACGATTTGGATTGCAGCGTCGCATATACCGTCTGCCAGAGCTTGTTTGGTGAGGACATCAAAGCGTTCTGCATCTGCTGGGATTAATTTTTCTCCCCCTGCCATATAATCCAGATATTCTGTAATGACGCGGCTATCGTAAAGAACATTGCCATCTTCAAGGATAAGGCATGGTATTTTACCAAGTGGGTTCTGCTGGCGCAGTGTGTCGT
Organism: uncultured Pseudovibrio sp.; assembly: GCA_947496145.1. Classification (GTDB taxonomy): domain Bacteria; phylum Pseudomonadota; class Alphaproteobacteria; order Rhizobiales; family Stappiaceae; genus Pseudovibrio. The sequence goes on along the minus strand of CANMBS010000007.1, from coordinate 26,311 downwards.
TCGGGTCTAAAGTTTGTGCTGGTTCTACTTTTACTTTTTCTGTGAAGCCGAGAACGTGCAGCGCAATTTTGATTTTGCGACCAAACGGAGACGAGCTGGAAGAACGAAGAATTTGCATGGCAGCCACCTGTAAAATGCTGGTATTATTCTGGCTGCACGATATCCGTGTTTCTTTCAATAATGCAAGTGCCGGGTGATGCGACGATTGTTATGTATAGGTCAGTTCTTCAGCAAACTGCTGGACGGCTTTCCAGTTTGTGAACTCAACAGAAAGCGAAGTATTTGTTGGACCCTTAGTCATTTTCATGATGAGCTGAATCATGAGCCTGTCCCATAATTTATATTCCGGGTAGTTAAGAGCACCAGCAAAGACAGCAGCTTTTTTGGGTTTTAGTCCAGATTTTGTAAGAAATTTTTGAAGGTACGGATTGGTTTGTGCTGTGCTTTTTTCTGGTTTGCGGGCTGTTAGATTGACTGAAAAAAAGGCCGTTTGCGCTTTGTTCAGTGCGACCAGATTGCGTTTAACAAACAGACGAACCGGGCGGAGATGGAGGCCGTAGCGGATTGGGGCACCAAACACAATTTTTGCAGTATCGATGTCTTTGGGTAGGTCTTCTCTACCTGTGTCAAGTGGCAGGAAAACTGCCTGCTCACCACTCTTTTCTAAGACCTGTGCAATCTTATTGATAATTTTGAGGGTTTGACCATCATGGCTAGCGTAGGCGAGATAGTGCTTCATTGTAAAAGGCCTGTGGGATTAAGTGCCTCCAGTATATAAAGGAGAGCATGAGGTGATCCCACGAGGCATGTTGAAGCAACTATTTAGTGAAAAGCGATTTTTGCGTAATTTGCTAACGAGGAATGATCTCCTGCTCAGGGCGCACAGTGCGGCATTCGCCGTCATAAACACGGTATTTGTCCAATCCATCAAGGCAAGCGCTGACGCCCCAGGAGAGGCCAAGAAAGCCGTCATATTGAACCAGTGCGTAATAGATGCGGTGACGTGTGTCATCAGTGAGCGTTGCAATGCCGTTGCAATAGCGTTTCCCAACAGGACTTGGTTGTCTAATCAAAAAGCCTGTTTCGCGGATATCTTCGATATTTTTGATCTCCCGGCCATCATAATAGCTGGTAACTGCACGGGATATTTGCCGGGCGACAGCGCGCTGTGCTGATCCTGAATCGCACGCTGGCAGAGTGTTGCCAGACCAGCCGAAGTAAACTCTTTCGTCCGGATCGATGAAATCTTCTTTATCTATCTGCGGAATATTGGCATTGTCGCTTCGATTTGGAACAGTATCTGCTGCAATTGCTGTACCACTTGCAAAGCTGAGTACAGTTGCAGTCAGCAAGGTAAAGATTGATCTCGCGCGCATAACCACTCTCCACAGAAAGGTTGTCTGGTCTTAAAAAGCAAGATGCTTCTTACAGGAAGCGGAGATGCACCAGCCTCTTATGAGAGGCGCGACGAGATACAAAAGCGCATGAGCTTTAATCCTGCGCTTTTAGCAATCTGTGATTTGCGGAGTTTGGTCAATCAAAGGTTCTGAGGGGTTACTCAGAGATGACTTGCTTTACTGACCATGCTGCGCCCTTACCCTGAGACAGAGTTTGACATAGCCATGGGAGTGCAGTGTTCATCTCTTTTGAGAGTGTCCAGGGGGGATTGATGACAAGCATACCGCTCGACTTCATTGGCTGATCTTCGCTGATCTGGCCTGCGGTCAGCTCTAGTTTCAAAGTGTTGCGGATGCCCGCTTCATCAAGAGCTGCAATGAGTTGCTTGATTGCACGCTGATTTTTAACGGGATACCAAATTGCGAAAGTGCCGGTTGTCCAGCGTTTCCAACCACGAATAACACCTTCTGCAAGGCGATCAAATTCGTCTTCGACTTCAAATGCCGGATCGATCAGGACCAAGCCGCGTCTTTCTTTTGGGGGGAGGAAGCTGCCGAGCGCAAGCCAGGCATCCAGTGCAATAACCTTGACTTTTTTGTCCCCGCCGTAATTGTTTTTGAGTTCTTCAAAATCTTCTGGATGAAGCTCTGTTAAAGTCAGGCGATCCTGTTTTCTGGCGAGCATAACTGAGATTTCAGGAGAGCCTGGGTAAAATTGTACACCACCACCAGGGTTAAGATTCTCGACAGTTTCCAGCCATGGGGCGAGTATCTGTTTAACAGCATCTGGTGCCGTATCCAGCTTTTCCAGAACTTTGCCAACGCCTTGCTGCCATTCTCCGGTTTTCTGTGCTTTTTCGGAGGTCAAATCATATAGACCAATGCCAGCGTGGGTATCCAGAACCCTGTAAGCACCTTCCTTTTTTTGAAGGTATTTGAGGATATTGGCGAGAACAACGTGTTTTAGCACATCGCCAATATTTCCAGCATGATAGATATGGCGGTAATTCATCTTGTGAGTGCCCGTTAACCGTTTCTACGCGCTGTTGGGTTGGTTTATCCCTACGGGCGCTTACTATTCGATTTCTTGGGGCCTTATAGTCTGCTGAGAGGGAGGGAGACAAGGCGCAAAGTACCACTCGCTCATAAATCCGAGGCATGACGTGATCATTTGTATTTTCACGTCATGCTCTTTGTCATAAATGCGAAAGCGACCTTACCTGAAATCAGGACAATCCATGAAAGTTGCTTTCTGGATGTAGTCTACCTTTAATCCTGACTCATGCTGTCAAGATCATCGCGCATTTCTGGCTCAGCTTGAGCTTCCTCAGAAGTACTCTCAGCCTTTTCTTCCAGACGTAACTCTACTGCTTTGGGTCCTTTGCCGCGGCGGTCAGGTTCTGTTTCGAAGGAAATACGCTGACCACTGTCAAGGGTTGTGAGGCCTGATCGCTCAACGGCTGAGATATGAACGAATACATCATTCTCACCAACGTCTGGCGTAATAAAGCCGAACCCTTTGTCTAACTTAAAGAATTTGACAGTGCCTGACTGACGGGGTCCACGCTCGACCGGTGGATAAGAGCGACGACCGCCGCCGCCGCCATTTGGACCATCACGGAAGCCGCCGCCTCCGCCGCTATTGCCATATCCGCCTCGATCATTGTCACCGGGTCCGCTTGCGCGATACCCGTTGCTTCGATCTCCGCCATACCCTCCCGCATTGCGGTGACCATAGGGACCTCTGCGCTCATTTTCCATTACAGGAGGAGCGTAGGCATCACGCTCTGAATCTCCCGGAAAAAATGCTGGTGCCCCAAACTCCGGGCCGAAATTCTGCGAATCCCCAAATTCGCGCTTGCCGCCTCGCTTGTTGCGTGGTCGACGACCCGAATTCCCATTATGCATTACAATATCGCCTTTCCTGCGGACCAAAACCTGCCAGTATCCGCATGCATTCTCTTTTCTCAAAACCAATTGCCCACCCAGGAAGCAAAAAGTAGCTATTTAAAATGTTCTGGTGGGCTGTGATTATGAACTCCAACCTGCCATACACTGCAAAAACGATCCAATTGTTTGACCAGATAACAATATTGATCAGATCAACTGGGGCAGTCTTTACCAATGCGCACCATATAATAGTGTTTAGTTTGGTATTAGGGCAAGCTTTTCCTAGGGAAGGTAGATGTAAAGCCCTATGAAATTGGGGGTCTTGCCAAAAAATAGAGGATAAAATTGCCATTTTTACATCTAAATTGACCTGTGAGCTTTCTCTGAATAATGAGAGCTACATATTTGTCTGGATATGCAATTAAGGGTGGTTCTCTCAATGCATCGTGAGCATATCAAGGGGGGCAGGAGAGTAGCCCGACTATTCTGATTATTGTATGTTTCGGAAAGTTTGAGAATTTGGAGATTAAGCACTTATGAGTGATGCCAGCAATAAAGCAGATGTATCTGGAATTCAGATAACTGTTGTTCCGGTCACTGCTTTTCAGCAGAACTGTAGCATCGTTTGGAATAAGAACAGCCGCAAGGCGGCTGTTGTCGATCCGGGAGGGGATGTGGATCATATCCTGGCTGCGATCAAAGAGCTTGACGTTACTGTGGAGCATATTCTTCTAACGCACGGGCATATCGATCATATTGGTGGAGCCGCTGATCTTGCAGAGGGACTGGGGGTGAAGGTGGTTGGACCGCACGAGGCGGATCGTCCGCTGATTGATCGTGTGGAGGAGCAGGCGAAGCAGTTTGGGCTGGGTGAGGTGAGAAAAGTTGATCCTGATCAGTGGCTTGTTGAAGGTGATGTGGTTTCGGCGGGTGATGCGGAGTTTCAGGTGTTGCATTGTCCGGGGCATGCTCCGGGGCATGTGGTGTTTTACAATGCAGAACTGAAGCTTGCGATTTCTGGTGATGTATTGTTTGCGGGGTCTATAGGGCGTACCGATCTTCCCGGTGGAGATCATGAGACACTGATATCCTCCATCAAAGAGAAACTTCTCCCCCTTGGTGATGATATCACTTTCCTTCCGGGGCACGGGCCAGCTTCTACATTCGGTCATGAGAAGACGACTAATCCCTATCTGAAATAGAGGATGGGATTTAAGTTGAAGAGGGAGGTTCAATCCGGCTGGATTGGCTCCCTCTTTTTATTGAAGTATCTCTTTTAGCTCTTCAAGTCGCTCGTTGATTAGCCAGCCATAGTAGTTTTCTCGGGGCAAATGGGATGGCTTAATTCTCCGCTTGTTGCGGTAGGAAATTGCGCGCTCCCAAGGATTTCCAAGGTTGTAAAGTGTGGATGTAATGCCCGGGTTTTGTGAGATGTCTACGTTTGCGACTTTTTTGTAGGCGTTGATGGCATCGCGAAGTACAGCAGCTGTATAGTGAAGTGACTTATCGGGGTCCATGACGGTTTTGTAAAGACCTGAAGCGTCTTTGGAGCTAAGTTTGGGCAGGCCGCTCACTATGCTCACCATGTCGTTCATTTTGAGAGCTGTAAGTGGAGTTATTTGCCCCAGGCCAAAGCTTTGTCCTGCAAACATTGGTCTGAAAAAAGTGCGGTGAAACGGTGTATTGGGATAACGGGTGGTGCCGACGACTTTGCCCATGAAGGTGGTGTTCCAGATCAGTTCATAGCATCTCCAGCGACTGTTGCTGGTTTCTTCCTGATGACATTCTCTGAATTGCGGGCGCTTGACGAAACTCCAGACTTTCTCTCCGTCATATTGAAACGAGATGGGAATTCTCGCGTATTGCAGGGCTTTCATGTAATAGCCCTGGGCACTGTCCAGACTGTCGTAATTGTAAGTGTGCTCGCCAACGATTGCACCTAAAATATGAATTGGATCAATGTTGTAGAGGCCAGCAACTTTTTTGATTTTCCTGATAAGCCGGTTCTCGCGCTTTAAGACAGACAGAATGCGCCTGAATTTTTTTTCATAGGTGCGATTGAATGCTCTTGTGCGGGTTGCAGATGCGCTGGGGACTCTGGGTTGATGTAAAAGGCGATTTCCTGCCGGAACAACCTGGGGGACGTTTGCGAAGGCTGGTAGTGTGAGGACGTTCGAATGAAGTAATATTAAGGTAATTGCTATAGTTGTTAAGTTTTTTTTAGGGTGAGTGCTCATTATAGGTGGACTCTATTCGAACATTTGAACATGATTTACTCAACGCTATGTACGATAATTGTCCTAAAAATTTATTCATTTATAATAATGCGTTTGTTTCATAAGTAATGTGTTATTTTTTACAATCATGTCCCTTCAGGAATTGCTTGAATTTGTTTTTTACGGATATTTTTACTTGTGTAACTCCTTTGTTGATGAAGCCGAGTTCCTCTGCGGCGGCTCTGGAGAGGTCTATCAGGCGGTCATGAGCGTAGGGACCGCGATCATTCACCCGGACTGTGAGTGTTCTACCGTTTTCCAGATTGGTGACGTGAACTTCAGTTCCCATAGGTAGTGTGAGATGGGCAGCTGTGAGCTTTCTGGGGTCCATTAATTCCCCACTGGCTGTTTTTGAGGTGAGGGCATACCAAGAGGCCTGTCCGCATTGAGATGTGGTTTTCAACTCAATCTGATGGGGGCGGATAATGAATGCAATGAGCACAATCAGAATAGCTGCACCCAAGAGAATGAGGGAGACAATGCGATTACCCGGGTGGGTTAAGCCTTTGTTGGGCCAGAACATATTGAGGCCTTCTGGTTGTTTATCTGAGATATTTATACAGGTTTTTCGCAGGTTTAGGGACACAGGAGATTTTCTGTGATGATGAGTTGGTTTATGTAGCCTGAAGATAAAATGTGTTTTTGTAGGCGTGTGCCTAAGGCTCCGGAGGGGGATAACGTGCAGCGGAATTCATTGTCTGGTCGGCTTATCCTCGCGGACGTGGCACGTGGTTTGGCTCTTCTGGCGATGGCTATCTACCATTTTTCATGGGACCTTTCCTGGTTTGATGTGGTTACCTGGGATGTTACTGGTGCGCCGGAGTGGCGGCTGTTTGCGCAGTTGATTGCTGGCAGTTTTCTGTTTCTGGTTGGCTTTAGTCTTGTGCTTGCGCATCGAAATGGGGTGCGGTGGGAGAGTTTCTGGCGCAGGGAAATTAAAGTTGGGCTGGCTGCGCTTGCGGTTTCTGCCGTGACGTATTTTATTTTTTCGGATCAATGGGTTAAGTTCGGTATTCTGCATGCAATTGTAATATCCAGTCTGCTCGCACTGCCGTTTTTGCGGCTTCATTACGTGTTTGCGTTGTTATGTGGCGTGGGTGTTCTGGCGTTGTACCAGTGGCTTGGGGATTACGTGTTACCTTATCGCCAGTTTTTCTGGCTGGGTTTGAACTCTTTACCCGAAATTTCCGTTGATTATGTGCCACTTATTCCGTGGTTTGGACCAGTCTTGCTTGGTGTTGGCTGCGGGGATTTCTTTGTGCGCCATGACCTTTTGCGGGTTTTGCGCGGATCTGCGTTACCTAACGTTTTTTTGCGTTTTTTTGCGTGGTTTGGTCGGCATTCACTGGCTACCTATCTTTTGCACCAACCGCTCCTGTTTGGCATGGTATGGGGGGCTGTTCATCTGGGGATGTTTGGTGACGTAAGGGTCAGAGAATTCCAGCAGTCCTGTGTTATGGCATGTCGTCAGTCAATTGATGAGGAAGTCTGCGCACGCGCTTGTGCCTGCACCTCTGCTGAGATGATGAAGCGTGGTGTTTGGGAAGAACTGCATGCGACACCAGATGATGCTGATGTACGCCGGATTGTGCAGCAGTTGTTTCAGGTCTGTTTGCCTAAGTAAATTTCGAAGGACTTAGAAAGTCTGGTGCACAAACGCCTGTTCTTGTGTTGCGCATTTATTACACTAGGAAAAATACTGATTTCGCAATTTTCAATCACCTGCGGAGATGGCGGGCGGATCAATATTCGCTGCACTGCGACCTTTGTTATATTTACCTTAACGTAACATATGGAAATTTTTATATTTTCTGCTCAGCGCAGTGCAAAATTTAACATTATGTAATAGTCATAAGTTGCCTGAAATTACTTCCTATATAAATTTTAATTTGTATCTTTATGCCTAATTCTACATATATGAGGTATTGACCAGCATAATTGCTCGGATAATATGATGATTGGTAAATATACTAATTTATATACGAAGTGATGCTGGAATGTATTTAGATCTGTGGAGTCTAAGTTGGGGGCTTCACTAAAAATCGTGTTTTAAATTCGATTTTATATCTAGGGAAAGCTGTGTTTTTCCGATACGTATCTTCGCGTCCCTTCATTGATGGGTCTGGCCCGGGAGTTGCCAAGGTCCATTTGCATTGGGGGAAGATTATGCGGGTTTTGAGGAATTCAGCACTTGGTGCTGTTGCGGGGAGCTTTGTTCTGGCTGGATCAGGCGCTGCTTTTGCCGGAGCCTGGGATACCATGGGTGTTGGGTCACTTGAGCTTTTGTTTGCGCCGGAAAAGTTTGTGGTTGAGGGGGGGACGACTTACCTTGACCGGAATGTTAACTACAAGGTCAAGAGTGCGAAATCTCAACTTGGAGTTCCTGTATCAACTGGTTCCGACAATGAACGGGTTACACCAAATATCTGGAACTATCAGGTTGGTATTAAAGCCAGTTTGACAGACAAGCTGGATTGTTTGGGGCGGATACTTAACCCTTTTGGAATTACCGAGGAAATGGACCCAACCTGGCAGGGGCGTTATGCGGGGTACAGCACCAAAGCTGACACGCTGAAGTTTGATGCTACGTGCTCCTATAAGTTTCAGGTTGATGAGGCCAGCAATTTTCGTGTGATTGCAGGTGTGAAGGCGATGGAGCTGACCTATGCATCTGACAGTATGGTGCATGGTCTGGCTTTGAAGTCTGCATTAGCGTCCTCTCATCCAGATATTGCAGCAGCTCTTGATCCCACGAAGGATTATGTGACTGAATCTGAACTGACGTCAGACGGGATGGCAGTGGGATGGCGTGCTGGGGTCGCCTATGAAATTCCCGCTTATGCTTTGCGTGCGAGTTTGATCTACGGTTCAAAAGTAGATTTTGATCTTACAGGTGAGAGCAATATTTCTGCTGAAGGGCATAATATTCCGGGAGATATATTCGCATCTCTGACACTACCTCAATCAGTTGAGTTAAATGTGCAGTCCGGTATTGCTCCGGGGTGGCTTGCGACTTTTGGTGTGAAGTGGATGGATTGGTCTGTTGTTGACCGGTTGATCGTTGTTGACGCCAAGGGGGACCTGAAAACTGATCGTAAGCTTGCGTTTAAAGATGGCTGGACTGTGAAGGCAGGTATCGGCCATCAGTATAATGAAAAGCTTGCGCTGGGCAGTTCTGTGCAATGGGATCGCGGTGTGGGTGGAAGTTATTCTGATACCTACACCTTTGGTCTCGGGGGATCCTATGCGCTCAACGAGAAGATGAAGGTTACGATTGGTGGTGCTGCGATCTACAAAACCTCCGGTGCGGGTGATGCGAACAACCTGATATCACCCGGAGGGTCGGAGAATAACTATGAGTATGATTCATCCTGGGTTTACGCGGTGAACACAAAAATTCGCGTAGCTTTTTAGGTGAGGCTTACATAATTCTCTCAAAAAGTCGGTGCGCTGCTCCGGCTTTTATGGGTAAAAATGAGCGAAGTGATTTGATTCTTGTCATCGCCTGATAGCGGAATGTGCAAGGCATACCTCTGTTTGTGGTGTTTTTGCAACGCTTTTGTGGAGAAATGTGCATGTAATTTTCTGCAAAATGCTGTATCAAAACTCTTAAGTAATTTACGTATAGGTAAATTTGACTATCGTCTAATATCTAGAAGATCTGTTAGATTAACTTAAGTGTTATTTAATTCGTAAATATAACAATGCTATTTACTATTGGTAATATTTTAGCATTGACAACCTCTCCCCATAGAAATGACATAGTATTAATACCATGGAAGGGGTGAATATATCTCCCGATACGCTATGCATTCAATCAGAACTATATCGGTTTGCGCGGCAAATCGAATGGGATTGCACTGGCGAAAGGCACGAAAGTGCTTGTCAGGTGCGGATTGCGTGCTGGTCGCATTGGGGTGAAAAGCAAAGTAAATTCCGCATCTTAAGCAAGTGCTCCCGATTGAATGAATCACACCTGACTTGTGGGAGAGTCAGGTGCACAGAGGATTTAAAGGGGGAGAGACATGCGTGTTCTCAAATTAATAACCCGCACGACCATTCTGGGCTGTGCGGTTTCTATGCTGCCTGCGGCAGCTCTCGCAGGTGGCTGGTCTACAGAAGGTATTGCAGATTACGATTTGCTGTTTGCTGAAGAGCGCTTTGCGTTTGAAGCTCAAGCTGTGTACGGCGCTCGTAACGTAGATTTTGAAAATGCCAAGACGACATTGCCTACATCAGGTGGCCCTCAAGATGCCACTGGCTCCTCGGCTGCGGAAGATATGGCTCCGAATGTTCTCTTTGCATCTGGAGCTGTTAAGTTTAGTTTGACAAACGATATTGATTTGTTTGCGCGTGTGAACCAGCCATATTTTATCCGTGAGCAGCCAGGTTTTGATTGGAATGGTCAGTTTGCTATTGGTGAAACCAATGCGGATGCTTTGGGAATTGATGCGCTTCTAAGCTATAGGCACGAGATTTCCGGTGGTAAGTACCTTCGTGTGTTCGGCGGTGTCCGCTCTGTTACGGTAGACTATGAGCAGCTGTCTACGCCGTCTTACAATGGAACAGAACTTCTCGGCCAGCAAAACAAAATTGATGTGGGTTCAAGTCAGGAATATGGCTATCGCATTGGTGCAGCTTATGAGGTGCCTGAAATTGCACTACGCGCAATGATTGCATATGAGTCTGCAATTGATGTTGATTTGGATGGTACTCTCACCACACCTCTCATCCCGGGAGGTCCTCAGGGGGCGTCAGCAAGTGCCACGCTTCCGCAATCTGTCGAGGCGAAGATCCAAAGTGGCGTTGCGCCCGGTTGGCTTGCTACTCTTGGCGTGAAGTGGACTGACTGGAGCGTCCTTGATCAATTGGCGGTTGATGTCGATAACGGCGTGAAGATCGAACGTGATCTTGGATACTCTGATGGCTGGATTGTTGAGGCTGGTATCGGTCATAAATTGACAGAAAAGCTCAGCTTGGGTGGAAATATCGGTTGGGATAAAGGCATTGGAGGCCCTTACTCTGATCTTTACTACATTGGCCTTGGTGGGTCCTATGATTTGACTGAGAACCTGCAGTTTTCACTAGGTGGTCGCGCGGTCTATAAAACTTCTGGAGAGGGCATTTACAAGATTGCTAACTCAGCAACAGGTACTGTCAACTCCAACTACGAATACGATTCCTCCTGGAACTTCGCGCTTTCTTCAAAGATTCGTGTAGCGTTTTAAACGTTCGCACCTGAAGATATTATCTGTTTAATTTAAGGAGCCGGGGGCGATTGCCTCCGGCTTTTTGCTGTGGTTTGCCGAGTTATCTACTGGCGCATGACGAAGGCTTCTGTGCTTAGGAAGCAATTGTCTTTCGGGTCTTCACCCATAGCGATGATGTGCACCACCTCGTCGTCGAAGTCGTCTTCCATTGTGAAGATTACACGGAGAAAGCCTTTGCCTCGCAGGATGTCTGGCATTTTATCTGAGGTGAATGAATAGGTTTCTGGTATGCCGAGTGGCCCGAGGGTGACTTCTGTATCTTCTACCAGTGCCACTGCTTTGTTGAGGGTGGGACTGATCTCGTAGCTCACAAAGACTTCTTCGCCTAAAACATCCTTATATTTTTTTTCGCAGGCGGCTGTCACAACGGGGTCGAGTGAACCGTCTTCTTTCAAGCCAGCTACATAGCTGATGGGAACGAGAACTTCTCCGCTGACGCTTCTGTCTGGTGCGGCATGTGCGGTGGAGCCAAAGACAAGGGCGGCAAGGAGTGTCGCGATTGTGGGGATGGCAATCTGTGATTTCATTGGTGTTGTTCCTGCTCGGCTTGGTAGGGAGAGCGATAAATGGACTGGTTTGCAGTTTGCGGCAGGTCGTAAAGTTGCTCAACGCAATGCCTGCGTGTTGGTTAAGCGCGGGGCAGTGCAACTCTTCAAAGTTCTCCCGCGTTGTTAAGACTGTGATTAAACAGAGTGATGGAACGAAGTGAGAACATGCTTTCTTTTCGAAATGACTCACGGCATAGTGTGCCCATGACTAAGAGCCCTAAAAATCCGTCCCCTTCCTCTTCATTGCCTGAAACTGAGGAGAGCCACTCTGGTTTTGGTGAAGCACCGCAGCCGGGCCTTTCTGGTAGTCCGTTGTCTGGTTCTGTTTCTGACTGGGCTGATCAGATTGCGGAGGAAGATCTTTCTGGCCTGAAGGCGAGGAAAGAGGCTGAGCAGCCCTCAGAAGAGAAGGCCGTGCCTAAGAAGAAAGCCGCACCTAAGAAGCCGGCGGCGAAGACGAAAAAGGCACCAGCGAAATCTGCGCGGGGCACGTCCATAGGGGCGAGCAATGATCCGCGGGAGCGGGCCAAGGGTGGTTTGAACCCGGTTGCCGGGCTGGATATCTCGCTGGAGGATGCTGAAAAGCTTCTGGACAAGCACGTCAAAGAGACCAGGAAGAAGCGGAAGAAGGCTAAGGAAGAGACGATCACCGGAGCAACAGCGACTGTGCAGGCGCTGGCGCGGTTGATTGAGCAGGGGCGCTCTGACGAGACGGGGGAAGATGCGTGGGTGCCGCATCGGCCTGAACGCCCGCAGAAGTCTGAGGGTGGGGTTCCGATTGTTCTGGAGTCTGAGTTTGACCCGAAGGGGGATCAGCCGACCGCGATTGCTGACCTGAAGTCTGGCCTTGAAGATGGTGACAAGACACAGGTTCTGCTTGGGGTGACCGGGTCTGGTAAGACCTTCACCATGGCGCAGATTATTGCACAGACGCAGCGCCCGGCACTGATCCTTGCGCCGAACAAGACACTGGCGGCGCAGCTTTACGGGGAGTTTAAGGCGTTCTTCCCCAATAACGCGGTTGAGTATTTCGTTTCCTACTATGACTACTATCAGCCGGAAGCATATGTGCCACGCACAGATACCTTCATTGAGAAGGAAAGCTCCATTAACGAGCAGATTGACCGGATGCGCCACTCGGCGACCCGTGCTTTGCTGGAGCGCGATGATGTTATCATCGTGGCGTCGGTCTCCTGTATTTACGGTATCGGTTCGGTAGAGACCTATACGGCTATGACCTTCCAGCTGGAGGTTGGTGAGAAGATTGAACAACGACAGTTACTGGCTGATCTGGTGGCGCTGCATTATAAACGCAATGATGCTGCTTTCCAGCGTGGCACGTTCCGCGTGCGGGGGGACACTATTGAAGTGTTCCCGGCGCACTATGAGGACCGGGCGTGGCGTATCTCCCTTTGGGGGGATGAGATTGAGGGCATCACCGAGTTTGATCCGCTGACGGGCAAAAAGTCTGGCGAACTTCAGCTGGTGAAAATCTATGCAAACTCGCACTATGTGACGCCAAAGCCGACGCTTAATCAGGCCATCAAGTCCATCAAGAAAGAGCTGAAGCATCGCCTTGATGAGCTGAATGATCATGGTCGTTTGCTGGAAGCGCAGCGGCTGGATCAGCGCTGTACATTTGATCTGGAGATGATGGAAGCGACGGGGGCCTGCGCAGGTATTGAAAACTACTCCCGATATCTGACAGGCCGTGCGCCGGGGGAGCCACCACCAACGCTGTTTGAATACCTACCAGATAATGCGCTGGTGTTTATCGATGAGAGCCACGTGACAGTGCCGCAGATTGGTGCGATGTACCGGGGTGACTTCCGTCGTAAGGCAACGCTGGCGGAGTATGGGTTCCGTCTGCCATCCTGTATGGACAACCGCCCTTTACGGTTTGAAGAATGGGATGCCATGCGCCCGCAGACGGTTGCGGTTTCTGCGACGCCGGGTGGCTGGGAGATGGACGAGAGCGGCGGTGTGTTTGCCGAACAGGTTATTCGCCCGACTGGTCTGACGGATCCTGATATTGAGATTCGCCCTGCCAAGACGCAGGTGGATGATCTGCTGGGTGAGGTGCGCGAGAAGGCGGCCCAAGGCTTCCGTACGCTGGTGACGACGCTCACTAAGCGCATGGCGGAGGATCTGACCGAGTATCTGCATGAGAATGGTGTGCGTGTGCGTTACATGCATTCAGATATTGATACGCTGGAACGTATTGAGATTATTCGCGATCTGCGTCTTGGAGCGTTTGATGTGCTGATCGGGATTAACCTGTTGCGTGAGGGCCTTGATATTCCTGAGTGTGCGCTGGTGGCTATTCTGGATGCGGATAAGGAAGGCTTCCTGCGTTCTGAAACGTCGCTTGTTCAGACCATTGGTCGTGCAGCGCGTAATGTGGATGGCAAGGTTATCCTTTACGCGGACAACATGACCGGCTCCATGGAGCGGGCGATTGCGGAGACGAATCGTCGTCGTGCCAAGCAGGAAGCCTATAACGAAGAGCACGGCATTACGCCTGAAAGTGTGAAGCGGTCCATCGGCGATATTCTGGAGAGCGTTTACGAGCAGGATCACGTTTCTGTCGATGCTGGCTTTGCTGAGGAAGGGGCCACCATTGGTCACAACCTCAAAGGGCATATTGAGGATCTTGAGAAGCAGATGCGTGAAGCGGCGGCTGATCTTGAGTTTGAGACAGCGGCACGACTGCGCGATGAGATCAAGCGCTTGCAGGAGACTGAGCTTGCGGTTGCTGATGATCCGATGGCGCGGCAGTCCTCAGTTGAGCAACAGACCGGCGGCTTTGGTGGCAAGAAGAAGTATGGGGCTTCCGGCAACTTGCCGAAGGAAGAGGCAAAGAAGGCTGATACTGGCAGCAAGGTGCATAAGCCCCGGCTGGGTGAGATGGGGCCGGGCACGGACCTGCCGACGCCAGCGGGGGCTACAGGTGAGCGCAAGAAGCGCAGATCTACCTCAGGCCGCAGTACGGGCGGACGTCCGGGGACGCGGACTTATCGTAAGAAGAGCAGTTAGTGTTAAAGAGAGCAGTCTGCCGTTGAACTGAGAGGGGCGGATTGCTTTACTCTTTGATTTTGCTTGGGCGTTTTCATAATTCGAGTTCTCTTCAGGGATGCTCGTCAGATTGCGTATTGTTATTGATTTGCGGTGTGCACATATGCGAGACAGGACTTCTGTTTTGCAGGAATGAGTACCGGGTGATTGATAGGTAATGAAGAAGCACATTGTTTGGGACTGGAACGGGACCCTTTTCAACGACATCGAGATCACCGCGCAATATAATATTGACTGCCTTAAAAAAGCAGGGCGCAGTGGTTTGAGTATTGAAGATATTCGCCACAATCACACCCGCCCGCTCTCTGAGTTCTTTGAGCTGTTGCTGGGGCATCCACTCAGCGCAGAAGAGCTGGCTGTCTTTATTGATGGGTATAGCGAAGTCTACGATCCGATCATGTACGATCTGCCATTGCAAGACGATGCATTGCAGGCGCTTGATAAGATAAAAGCGGCAGGCGGCAGCCAGTCTATCTTGTCCATGGCTCCACACGATGAGCTGGTTTCTCTTGTTCGTCACAATGGCATCTATGAGCGTTTTGAGCGTGTGGAAGGTGCTACGAACATGGCGCGGGAATTCAAGGTGGACGCACTTCGGGAGCATTGCGACCGGTTGGGTGTTGATCCTGCTCAGGTCTGCGTGATTGGCGATACCATTGATGACTTTGATGCGGCAACGGGTGTGGGTGCGTCTTCGGTGCTGGTTTCAACAGGTATGCATACTCATGAGCGTCTTGTTGAAACGGGTGCGCCTGTTGCGACGAGCCTGCTTGGTGCTGTTGCTGAAGCGCTGAAGTAAATTTGATCGAATAACTCCGTATTTTTGATGAGCAGGCTGCGGTAGATCAATGTGGTTTGCTCATGCTGTGGGCATTCTTGATAATAATTCCTAATTGCAAGAAGGCCATAGGGCTATGAAAAGGTTTACTGGTTTTATTTTTGTAAGCGCGCTGCTGGCCGGAAGTGCGCTGGCTGATGATGCAATGCATTTCACTGTTAATCAGGTAACAGATGCACAAGCGAACACGCCTTCTCATATGTTTCGGTTCGAGCCGGATTTATTGACTATCCCGCTGGGGGCCAAGATTGAGTTCGACAATTTTGACGGAGACCATACGGTCCTTTCTATCAAGAAGATGACGCCAGAGGGTGGACCTGGTTTTAACTTTGGGAAGTTAGACAAGAACCGCTTTGTGACCTTCGATGTGCCGGGCATTTATGGCATCACCTGTGGTCTGCACGGGCGATTTGGTATGGCGATGATTGTTAAGGTGGGAGATCAGCCAGCAGATTTTGAAAGTGTGCGGGCTACGGTTCCGGGGGGGCGGAAAGGCAAGAAATTGCATGAGCTTCTGGATCGATTAGCGGCTAAGTGAACGCTGCGTTGAGCAGCGTTCAGTGCTGGATGCCGGAGAAGGCTGAAACAGCTTCAGACTCTGGGGAGGCAGTTCTCAGCTAACTGTCTGCATCACTTTGCTGTTTTTTCGAGCAGAATGCGTGTAAAGTTATGATCCGGGTCTTTGTCTTTTCGTGCAATATGCCAGCCGTTTTTCTGGAAAAAGTTGAGGGCCTGCTCATTCTCCTCCGAAATTTCGAGGCGCATGGTTTTGTGACCAAAGCGGTTTAACTGATACTCGCAGTTACGCAGGAGTCTGGTCCCAAAGCCGCAGCCTTGCTGGTTTACATCAATCATCATCAGATGAATGAGGCCATCAAAGTAAACTGCGAAGCCTGCAATTTTTCCATTTGTAACGAGCACATCCATATCTTTGATGTGTGTTTCTATCTCCCGGTCAAAGTCGCCGCTGTCGATGAAGTGATCAACGGCTTTGTCTCCCAGAATTGGCCGGTACGATGCGTTGATGTTGCGTCTTGCAATCTCTTCCAGAACGGGTAAATCGGCTGGGGTTGCTTTTCGGATGCTTGCTGTCGTCATGCTGTGCGCTTTTGGTTCTTTTTCTTAAGCATAGCGCGATTCTTGCTTCCGCAGGATCAGTTAAACTGCTTTATCCTTTTGCTTAGGTGTATGACCTTCGGAAAATGGGAAGGATATTGTGCACTACTGCGCCTGTGCGACACGCTTTGCCTTTATGTAGTGCGGTCCAACTTCTACCAGTAAAATTGAGCTGAAGATCAGGGCGCACCCCAGCATTCCGATTGAACTAAGGCGTTCGCCCAGAAAAATTGCAGCTGCAAGGGAGGCAAACAAAGCTTCTGATGAGAGCATGATTGCGGCATCAGATGGCGTGGTCCATTGTTGTCCAAAGGCCTGCAAGGTGAATGCAATGCCGCCTGAAAGAGCGCCTGCAAAGAAGATTTCGAACCACGCATTTTGCAGGGCTTGCAGGGAATAGGGTTCAAACGGCAGGGAGATTGCGACGCAGGTTACACCGATGAAGGTGAACTGGATGACTGCAATAGTGATTGGTCTGCCTGATGCGCTGGCCAGCCGACCCAGAAAAGTTACATGTACTGCCCAAAAAACAGCGCAGGCCAGCATGAGCAGGTCGCCAGTGTTAAGGGCAGTTAAGCCCCCGCCGAGCAGATAGATGCCCACAAGGGTAAATATGCTGGCAGGCCAGACTAGAAAATGCGGTTTGTCTTTGAAGAACAAGGTGATGAGAATGGGGGTAAAGACCACATAGATTGCAGTGAGAAAACCTGCATTTGTGACTGATGTGATGATGATGCCGTATTGCTGCAGAACTGTACCCAGTGTGAAGGCCATGCAGATAGACAAGAGTGCAGGGAGATGGGCTTTTTTGAGCTTCTTCGTGTTGTGAACACGGCGCTCACGCAATGCAAAGGGGGTAACCACGAGCGCTGCCAACAGAAAACGCAGGCCCGTAAACTGCAAGGGACCCAAATTATCCATTGCCGTTGATTGTGCAACAAAGGCCATGCCCCAGATGAGGCCAGCCAGGAGAAGAAGAATATTTGCAGATGCCCTAGTCATGTTTGATGCTGTACTTCAAACCAATATGGGCTGCAAGTAATCTGTCTGTGGCGTTGTTGAATTTAATTCAAGCAGATTTGAAGCTTTTGAACGCAACTTTTTGAGGCGCACAGGTCTGCATTGCCAGTACACCTGTAAAGGCTTGATGCTGACCGGGAGCCAGTCAATCAGTATGCAGTTTGAGCTGTTTCAGAAAACGAAGAGTGCCATTACCATAACGCCTGCAAATACAGCGATGACGGTTGCTGCAACAGGCCAGGGTGATTGGGTATGCTCGGCATGGTCTTTACGATGGTAGTCAACTGGCGAGGTTCTCATTGCTTCCCCCTGCGGCCCATCAGTGTTGTTGTTATCGGGGCCGATAGACGCGGATTACATCGATGACGAGTGAATATACTACAGCTTTTTGGTGTGTTCGAGATACCACAGGTTGAGACTAAGCAGATAGCTCAATTGCAAAAATGCTACGATCCGTATTTTTTAAGAGATCTGGAGCTTCAAGACTGAGGAGGCGATATTCGGGCAAGATGAAACGGGTTCAGGAGCGGCAATCGTCAGTATCCTTTTCAAGAACAAGTAGCTTCATCAAGGTCTTAGTAAGCGTCTGGTTAAGATGTGCGCAAATCTTCGTCGCAATACTGCATTAACATGAAGCAGTGCGCTGTAGCAGTTTCATGGTGAGCGAGTATTGATGTTTCGGCGTGAGGGGCAGCAAGGTTGCAAAGAGCTGAGGGCGGTTCGTTCATCTGCTTTTCATAAAGCGTCAGGAACCGCTTTCAGTTGCTCGTTTTTCGAAGGCAGTGGCTCTTACTGCGTGAGCGCTTCGATGCCTGCTTCGAGATAGTCTGACAACATGGGTAAGCCCAGCAAGTACGTGGCAACGGGCGATGTAGCGCGTTCCCTTGCTTCGTTCAGAGCTGTGTCAAAGTCTGTTATATCGTAGTCACCGCGTCCGACCCACGCAATAGCAACAAGTTCCGTTGCTTCGTCGACGTTCAGGTCTTCGATCATCTCTCTCAGTTCAGCTTCAGAAAAGTCATCCTGCTCTTCTTCTGCCAATCCGTCATGGTGATGCGTGTTTTCCAGCTTTTCTGCGTCAAAGGAGAGATCACCTTCGTGTCCGTCCTCATAAGTGTCTGGGAGGCTTTCGGAAACCGCACGTGCTTTTTGTGCAATAATGCGAATGGTGTCTGCGGATAGTGCGAGTTCAACGGCCATGGTCCATCCCCGTTTTTTGCTATAGGTGAACGTTACTCCCGTTCTGAATTATTCTGCAAGTGGAACTTATGGGATAGCTAGGGCTATTCTTTGGAGATGGAAGGGGAAATCCGTACCTGATGTTGCAAGGTTTTCTTTAGCAGCTTGAAATCAAACATGTAACTGAGATTTTAGTGTTTTGAGAAGTCTCCGCTTTTTTCGTCGGATTATCGTATATGAGACATTTCTAATTTTTTAATGGTTAAAAAATGCGCACATACCGTTGCGGCAGGGGGTTGTTTGTGCGCTGCACCTGAGAGTAGCCTTTGATTCAAGGACAACAACAATCAAACTTTCCAGGAAGTTAAGGTGTTGGCGGACCTGAGTGCGTTGCGTTGGCAGGGATTTTGTTTGCCCTGTCAACGTTGCATGCCTCACTTCATCGGACCACCAATTTTCAGCTTTTGAAGGCGTAGACTTTTGAGAGCACGAAGTTGAAGGTCATGGAGGTGAGGGTGGCGAGGATAACCGCCAGATAGGTGGAGAAATCTTTCATCAAGATGATAAGTGCGCCATAGGTGCTGTAATTGATGACAGCCCCCACGCTATTGACCAAAACGAATCTTGCATATTCTCCCAGCGGCCTGCCCGTGGAGCGGAATGTGAAGATGCGATTCCAGAACCAGTTGTTTGACATGGCTACCCAGATAGACAGGATTCGGGCAATGAGGGGATCAAGGCCAATCACCTGCCAGAAGAAGGCAAGGGCAGTCAGATCCACGGCAAGACCAGAGACGCCGATCATTCCAAAGCGAATGAACTGATTTTCGAGAAGTTTTCGCAGAAGGGTATTCACAGGACAGGTTTCGTCTTTCGGGTTTTAGCAGGCAAACACCCAGCTAACAAAGTGCACTGGCTGCTTAGCTTTGTTTGGCGGGAAAGACAAGAAGCATGTATCTTGATATTCGTACCTTGATGTGGTACGAATGTTGGCACTGCTTGGTTAATCGTAAATGGAATAATGTAAATGGTCAGATAACAAATAATAAGAGAGGCCAGAGGGTGAAAAAGCCAATCTGGGATTAATACTTAAATGATCCTCAGCTTTAAAAATAAGAAAACAGAAAAAGTGTTTCACGGACAGCCTGTCAAATCGTTATCGGGTGATATTGCCAGAAGAGCGCAGCGGAAAATGACCATTTTGCATGCTGCCGTTTCATTGGATGATTTAAGAAGTCCACCCGGTAATAAATTAGAGCAGTTGAGTGGTGACAGAAAAGGTCAATATTCAATTCGCGTCAATGATCAGTTCAGGATTTGCTTTCATTGGGATGGGAGCGCTAGCAACGTTGAATTAGTAGATTACCACTAAGCTTGAAAAATCAGAGATTAAGTTCCCGTGCCTGTCTCAGGTCACGACAAAGAAAAGAGGAAACATGAAAAGACATGCAATCCATCCGGGGGAAATTCTTCGGGAAGAGTATTTGCATGAGCTGGGAATAACTCCGTATAAGTTAGCGCAGTCTTTGAAAGTTCAGCGTAACAGAATCGAAAGGCTGGTACGTGAAGAAACGCCTGTGACAGCTGATACTGCAGCCAGGCTTGGTAAATATTTTAAGACTAGCACAGAGTTCTGGCTCAATATGCAATCGCATTATGATGCAGTTGTGGTCGAGAATAAGCTTCAGGACGAACTACCTCTCATTGAGCCCTACGCAGCTTAAATCACGCATCCATCCAGATTAGCCAAGTGCTTAACCCTCTAAAGAAGGGCAGTTAAGACTGATTGCTGTCTTCTCCCCCTTTGCCCAGCGCAGATTTACGTGTCAAAGGCTTTGCTTCAAATGCTCCCTCTGTTTTCTGGGGAGTAATATTTGAAAAAATCTATACTCATTGACGAATTTTGGGCGGCAAAACTGGTGTGTTTACGCTTGCCAAGCTAAGGGCTGCACCTTAGGGTCTGCCGCGCACTTATTTTGCGAAGAACGCACCCGCTTCTATTGGAGGGCATTATGGGCTTTATCGCTGACTCGCTGTCTCGTGTGAAACCATCTGCAACGATTGCAGTGAGCACGAAGGCACGCGAACTGAAAGCCGCCGGTCGAGACGTTATCGGCCTTGGTGCTGGCGAGCCGGATTTCGACACGCCAGATAACATTAAAGAAGCTGCGATTGCAGCGATTAATGAAGGCAAAACGAAATATACAGCGGTTGATGGCACTCCTGAGCTGAAACAGGCAATCAGTGCGAAGTTTCTGCGTGACAATGGCCTGAAGTATGAAACTAACCAGATTACTGTTGGTGTTGGCGGGAAGCAGGTGCTTTACAACGCTTTGGTCGCGACTATCAATCCGGGTGATGAGGTTCTGATTCCAACCCCTTACTGGGTGTCCTATCCGGATATGGTGTTGCTTGCTGGTGGTGAGCCTGTTGTCATTGAAGCGGATCAGAAGACTTTCAAGATTACGCCGGAAGCTTTGGAAGCGGCGATTACGCCTAAAACCAAGTGGCTGATCTTCAACTCTCCGTCTAACCCGTCTGGGGCTGGTTACACACGCGATGAGCTGAAAGCGCTGACCGATGTTCTGCTCAAGCATCCGCATGTATGGATCATGTCCGACGACATGTACGAGCATCTGATTTATGATGACTTTGAGTTCACCACGCCTGCGCAGATTGAACCGAAGCTCTATGAGCGCACGCTGACAGTGAACGGTGTTTCCAAAGCGTACTCCATGACCGGCTGGCGTATTGGGTATGCGGGTGGCCCTGCTGATCTGATCAAAGCTATGGCGAAGGTTCAGTCACAGTCTACTTCCAACCCATGTTCCATTTCTCAGGCGGCTGCGGTTGAAGCGCTGAACGGGACACAGGACTTTATTCCGGTTAACAACAAGGTCTTTCAGGATCGCCGTGATCTGGTTGTCTCCATGCTCAATCAGGCTAACGGCCTTGAGTGTCCGGTTCCGGAGGGGGCGTTTTACGTGTTCCCGTCCTGTGCTGGTACCATGGGTAAGACCGCCCCATCTGGTAAGGTGCTTGAAACTGATCTGGACTTTGCAAGCGAGCTTCTGGAAACAGAAGGTGTTGCTGTTGTGCCGGGATCTGCTTTTGGGCTGGGGCCAAACTTCCGTGTTTCTTATGCGACATCCACTGAAGCTCTGACCGAAGCATGTACTCGTATTCAGCGTTTCTGCGGAAACCTGAAGTAGGTTCTGCTTTATGAAGCGGGCACTCTGAGGCTTCTCAGAGACCCGGCTTTACACGCAAAAAAGGCGTTGCAGGGGATGCAGCGCCTTTTTTGTTTTCAGGTGTTTCGCGAGACTGGACGCTTAGTCGGGGAGAAGAGCGTCCAGAATGTAACTATTCGTGACGAATGTGCTGCGGTTCTTCTCAACCAGTGTTTGCGCATCGTCGAAGGAGAAGCGGACACCTGCCATAATGGAGGCGTTTTCCAGTTTCTCTGATCGCAGGTCAGCAAACATTGTCATGTCGTTTGCGATTTCTGCACCCGGTTTGAACTCCATACCCATTGCGTAGATATGGTTTTCACGCAGGTAGCGATAGCCCGCGTAAAAGCGTGCGTTTTCACTTGCGTAATAAGATGCAGTTGCGCCGCCCATGGCGGTGCCCATCTCATCGATCATCTGGACGCCGATCAGGCCATCTACGGTCAGGTTATCAAAGTGAAGCTGTGCTTCTGCTCCAAGATAGCCGACTGAGCCTGCTGAGCCGTTGATCTTTGCAGCAGAACCAACGATACCGAAGTAGTTGTAGTCCTGCGTTCTGAAACCCATGCGACCTGTGCCGGCATACATGCCGTAGTCTCTGATACCACCTGCGGTGACATCAAACTGAGATGCAAATCCCGGACCTTCTCCCATTGCCACTGTGCCGGTAACCAGGCCCAGCATTTTGCCTTCAAGCGCGCCGAAGGCGGCTGAAATGCGGGAGTTGATTGAATTTGCTTCTGCGATTGCTGGAAGCGCTGCAACAGCTAGTGCACCTGATACGCCAAACAAAAGTGTTCTAAAATTGGAGCGCATTGCTGATTCTCCGTACTCAATTACTGAGTGGAATGTCGCTCGTTTTATTTAAAACATTGTTCTAAATTGTCCCATTTTGGGTCAAATAATTAGGCTTAACATCTATGGTTAATAAAGCGTTTAGAATTGATGGCGGTTTTGTGGCGGAGCCGCAGCTATCGGGCTTGCTCGCCTAACGTATTGCAGGAGATATATTTTTCCAGCACCCGGCGAAAGCCATTAATAAAGGTTTAAGGTTAACTGGCGTGTCTTTTGAGGCGACCGATTGCTTAAGTTTCACTGTTATAGTGAACACTCAGCAGATTAATCCCCTTTATATAACCCATCAAAATTAAAGGGTGAGTGTCTACGGGGTATTCACTGTGATCTCAGCTTGGCTTTGACAGGGAGGTGCTCTTAGTTTCCCCTAGGGCAAAGGTCTGTCAGACCGAGCACTGGAGAACAATAATGAAGAAATATCTCACTTTGGCTGCTGTTGCCGCACTTGGGCTCAGCAGTGCCGCCTATTCCGCAGATGCACCAAAATCAGCTCCGGCCCCGGCAGCAGATAAAGGTCACCCCAGCATCGAGGTTGGTGCACTGACATGTGATTTTGTATCCGGTACCAACTTTATTGTCGGGTCGTCTCATGAGCTGGATTGCTCGTTCAGTGGTGCAAGTGGAAGCCGTACAGAGAGATACAAGGGAAGCATCAACAGTTACGGAATTGATATTGGTCCGGTCACTTCAGGCAGGCTGGTCTGGGGAGTGTTCGCACCAAAGGCGAACTTACAGCCAGGAGCACTTGCAGGCAACTATGGCGGAGTTTCTGCTGGCGTGACCCTTGGTGTCGGCGGACAGGCAAATGTTCTGCTTGGCGGGTTTAATCGCTCAATTGCCTTACAGCCACTGAGCCTTCAGGGTCAGAAAGGTGTGAACCTGACTGCCGGTGTTACCGGATTGAGGCTGACTAAGCAGTGATCCTTGGATTCTGAGGGGTGCTGATGAAACTAACCCTTTGATACCTATAAATCGCGTCGGTTTATATTGTGCGGCGGACTGTCACGTTTCAGTTCGCCGTTGTTTTGGTGCTTGCATATCACAGTGTTTCCGAGTGACGATAGAGACCTGAGGATTGCACTATTCTCAGGAGGCGCGTGTGATTTTGCGCCGCCCGTGGCGCAGACGCCCGTGCCTGCTTCCCAAACCCAAACAGGGAGTATGGATCATGGGAGAAAAGCATGTCGGAGTTGCCGGAGGCAGGGTTAGCAGCCCTCGTTCGGTTGCCATTATCGGACCTTTCGCAAGTGGTAAAACCACATTGCTGGAAGCGTTGCTGGCGCGAACGGGGGCGATTGGACGTCAGGGGAGCGTAGACGCCAAAAGCTCATTGGGTGACAGTAGTGATGAAGCGCGTGACCACGCGATGAGCATTGAGGCCAATATTGCGACCTGCACCTATAAAGGTGATCACTTCACATTTATTGACTGCCCCGGATCTGTAGAATTTTTACACGAAGGTAATAGTGTCTTAAATGGCGTTGATGTTGCCGTCGTTGTTGCTGAGCCAGATGAAAAGAAAACCGCTGCGCTTCAGCTTATTCTGAAATCACTTGAACAGCGGAACATCCCGCATGTTCTCTTCCTCAACAAAATTGATAAGGCCACAGGCAGTGTGCGTGCGATGCTTCAGGCGTTGCAGCCAGCATCCAGCCTGCCCATGGTTCTGCGCCAAATACCAATCTGGAAAGATGGTGTTGCGACAGGCTTTATTGACCTGGCGCTGGAGCGAGCCTTTGTTTATCAGGATGGCAAAGCAAGCAAGACCATCGAAATCCCTGATGATGAGCGCGCCCGTGAGGTAGAAGCGCGCTATGCCATGATGGAAATGCTTGCAGATCATGATGATGTTCTGATGGAGCAGTTGCTTGAGGATGAGACACCAGAAAGCGAAGTCATCTTTGATGATCTGGTGCACGAAATGCAGCGTGGCGAAATCTGTCCTGTATTCATCGGCAGTGCAATTAAGGGCAATGGCATTCGCCGTTTGCTGAAAGCGTTGCGTCACGATGCTCCTGATATTGTTGATACACGAAAACGTCTTGGTCTTGAGGAAGGAGACGCTGTTCTTCAAGTGTTGAAGACCTATCACACCTCTCATGGCGGCAAGCTCTCTGTTGCCCGTCTGTTTGGGGGCTCTGTGAAAGAGGGGGCACTGCTTTATGACAGTGCCGGAGAAGAATACCGGCCCTCTGGTCTGTTCCAGATGATGGGCTTACAGCCTAAGAAGATTACTGAGGCAGTTGCTGGTGATCTGGTGGCCCTTGGAAAACTGGAGGGCATTGAAACTGGCATGACTCTTGGAGTTGGCGTAACACCTTCACAATCCTTGTTCATCGCTGATAGCCCCGATCCAGTGCTTTCAAAGGGGATTAAAGCGACTGAGCGTAAGGATGAGGTGCGCCTCTCCACCGCACTTTCCAAGCTGGTGGATGAAGATCCATCCTTAAGCGTAACGCAGGTGCAAAGTACTGGTGAGACTGTTCTGGAAGGGCAGGGCGAGATGCATCTTCGTGTTGCTCTTGAAAAACTCACCGGGCGCTTTGGTCTTTCTGTGAGGAGTTTTGAGCCTCGCATTCCATATAAGGAGACCATTCGCGGTACGACCGAACTGCGTGGACGTCACAAGAAGCAAAGTGGCGGTCATGGTCAGTTTGGGGATGTGGTGCTTTCCATTCAGCCGATGCCGCGTGGTGAAGGGCATACGTTCAGCGACACCATTACGGGCGGTGTGGTGCCAAAGCAGTACATTCCATCTGTTGGGGAGGGCGTAAAAGAGGCGCTTGAAAAAGGTCCACTTGGCTTCCCGGTTGTGGATGTGGCTGTGACGCTGAAAGATGGTTCCTATCACTCTGTTGACAGTTCTGATCAGGCGTTCCGCATGGCAGGTATTCTCGCCATGAAGGATGGTTTGAAAGAGTGTAAGCCCGTGCTGCTTGAACCGGTTGATAAGGTTGTTGTGGCATGTCCGTCTGAAGCAACAGCTCGCATCAACGCGATTGTTTCCGGTCGACGCGGTCAGATCCTTGGATTTGACTCCCGCGAAGACTGGGAAGGCTGGGATGAGGTGGAAGCCATGATCCCTGAAAGTGAACTGAGCGACCTTATTGTGGAGCTTCGCTCTGCAACTGCGGGCGTGGCAACATTTTCTCGCAACTTTGACCACCTGGCTGAGCTTTCCGGCAAGGCTGCGGACAAGGTGATTGAGAGCGCAGCAACGCCTGCATAACACTCCGGTGTGAGACCAAAGAACCCGGGGCACCGCCTCGGGTTCTTTGTGTGTTAAGGGGATTTGGCAGTCTCGTTTTCAATCATCAGCGTTTTAAGCTCAAAGATGAACTGCGCCATCTCAGGGTGTCCTCCTTTAGGTGCCCCCGGCCATTCTGTCACCTTTGTCCCCCAATACTCTCTTGGCGTGTCCTTGTAGCGTGGCATAAGCCATATATGGAGGTGGGCGACGGCATCACCAAACACCCAGGTGTAGACATGCTCAATCTGTTTATGAGTATAGAGTGTGCCGGTAACATGCCCAATCAGAGTGCCTAGGGTCAGGACCCATTGATTTTTGGTGTTTTGTCTGATTCACTTCAGCCAAATTGGAGCTTTGATGTGAGTGA
>CANMBS010000006.1 GCA_947496145.1 uncultured Pseudovibrio sp. | reverse complement strand
TCGCTGTGCCAGTATATTCAAATCCGCAATCTACATCGCTGCAACCGTCATATTCTGGCTATGAGTCCTGAGCCTAGTAGAAATGACAGGGAGAGCAATTATGCTTTGTGTCTGCATATCTTAGCGATACCATACTTGGTACATAATTGGTGCTGCAAATAAGTGCGTATGATGCACGTAAGACGGCCAGAGGGTTTATCACCTTCTGGCCGTTGTCTTCGATAACTTGATGAGAAGTTTTAGTGTGAGAGAGGCTGGCTGGATCTTTCAAGCAACCTGGTCATCACATTCTCGATGATCTTGTGCCCTCCATCCTGATCCAGAGACATAATCGATTCTGGATGGAACTGGACTGCGCCAATTGCTTCACTCTTATGTTCGATTGCCATGATGACACCATCTTCGGTCTCACTGGTAATCTCAAAACAGTCTGGCAAAACATCTCGTTTGGCAAACAAGGAGTGATAACGCCCAACTGTGACGGGCGAACTCAAGCCATTAAACAAGGAAGAGTGGTCGCTGAAGGAGACCAGCGAGGGCTTACCATGCACAGGTATATTCAGCTGGTCCAGCTCGCCGCCAAAGGCCTCTGTTAATGCTTGCAGGCCAAGGCACACACCAAAGATTGGAAGTTTACGCGCACGGGCACGCTCAATAGTTGCCGTGCAATCAAAGTCCTTTGGAGAGCCCGGGCCGGGGGAGAGCACAACCAGATCTGGCTTCACTCGGTCAAAGACCTCATCCAGCACTGGACTGCGATAAGTGACTACATCAGCACCCGTCTGCCGGAAGTAGTTTGCCAACGTATGTACAAAACTGTCTTCGTGGTCCACCAGCAGGATTTTTTTGCCCTTACCCAGCTTTTGTTTGTCCACCTTCTCGTCAGAGCACCGGGCAAGACCAGCTTCTCGCACAGCGGCAATCATCGCTGAGGCTTTCAGTTCTGTTTCGGCTTCTTCATCCTCGGGAATGCTGTCGTAAAGCAACGTAGCACCTGCACGGATTTGCGCAACACCATCTTTAATGCGAACAGTGCGTAAGGTCAGGCCCGTGTTCATGTCGCCGTTAAACAGAACGGCACCAATGGCCCCACCATACCACGCACGCGGGCTGCGTTCATGCTCTTCAATAAACTGCATGGCCCAACGCTTGGGCGCGCCCGTTACTGTGACAGCCCATGTATGAGAAAGGAAGGCGTCCAGCGCGTCTTTGCCATCCAGAAGCGTGCCTTCAATGTGATCGACGGTATGAATGAGACGTGAATACATTTCAATCTGGCGTCGGCCAATCACACGTACAGATTCGGGAACACAAATGCGACTTTTATCGTTACGATCCACATCTGAACACATGGTAAGCTCTGCTTCATCCTTGGCAGAGTTCAATAGTTTGCGAATCTGTGCTTCATCCTCAATGGCGTTCTTTCCACGTCGGATAGTTCCTGAAATAGGGCAGGTTTCAACACGTCGCCCACCAGTCACACGCACATACATCTCTGGGGATGCGCCAACCAGATACTCATTACGACCCAGATTGATGAAGAAGGAGTATGGAGACGGATTAATTTGTTGCAAACGCCGGGAAACCGCAGAGGGTGGGTTGGTGCAAGGTTCGTAAAACACTTGCCCAGGAACCGTTTCAAACAAATCACCACGTTTAAAATATTCTACAGCAGAGCGGACAAGATCGGCGTATTCGCCGGGCTTGTGGTCACCTTGCATTGGTACTTCGCTGGCAGCTTTGTAAGGAGTTTCTTCACCATCACGAGGCAGACCGTCGGTGCTTTTCGTTCCGACTTCGAAATCATATTCCAGTACATGAGCTTTACGGCCATAATGGTCAACAATCAGGAACTCATCGGGTAAAAACAGCACCATGTCACGCTGATCATCAGGGCGTTTCAGCTTCAGATCAATAGGCTCAAACTGGAACGTCAGATCATAACCGAATGCACCGTAAAGCCCGAATTGATCGTCATCGCAAGAAAACAAATCAACCAGCGCACGTACGACAGAAAAAGTAGAGGGTTGGCGGGAACGCTCCTCTTCAGAAAACGCGCGGTCAGGCGTCTTCACAGTCAGATCGATACGGGATGCATCTGCTTTAAAATCTGCAATGTCTTCATGATCTTCTAAAGCGCTTTGAACAGCAGGCATCAACACAAGGCCGCGTTCATTCAGTGCCTGTATGGTGATCTTGCGATCATTGGATTCAATCAGAAGGGGAGGGTTAGCAAGTGCCATGTCCCAGCGTGTATAGCGACCTGGGTATTCGTAGGATGAAGACAGTACTGCACCGCGTTGGCGATCCAGTCGATCCATCCATTTGCTGGTCCCTGCTGCATAATCTGCATTCCGGCTTCTGCGGCGAATGATAATGCCGCCTTTGCTCTTATAAGTCCGTTCTTCCGTAATAGGCATTGTCAATCCTCCGGGTCGTGCACACCAGTTACCCAATATGTGCGAGGCGGTAGACACAACGAAGCCGCCTGCAAGGTATGCGGCGGCTTGGAAATTACAGGTCATCAGGACATGCGCGATCAGCCACCGTTACCGGCGCCACCACCAAAGCATGTTCTGAGTTTGCATAGTCATCATGGCAGTTTCATAGCTCATGATGCGGGTAGGTGCAACTCCTGAAAGCGTGTTGCTCCCACCAATAGTATAAGTGCCTTGTCAACAGATGTGAGAAGCTACAACTGAATATGCCGCCTTGCCTGAGAATGCTTCAGCCAAATAGGGTCACACTTGTGTAAGTACCGGCGCAACCCCAGAAACAAGATGGTAACTGACAGAAGTGGTGCAATGGGAAGACCGGTGCTTAGCGCGATTACTCCTGTGGATGCTGAAAGGACGATAAAGACAGCCAGCAACACCTGCTCATAAGCTAGAAACCTGCGCTCCATACCCTCGCGAATTAAAAAGGCGCATGGGACAAGCAGGAGCGTAAAGTCGTAAGCCAAAGCGAAGGGCGTCGCCATCAGGGCTCCTGCAAGGAGAACCGGTGCCTTAACATGCATAGATACATTGCGGCGCCATACCATCCACACACAGCAAACAACGGCAAGTGTGATGCACACTTGCAGGGCGAGCGCAATTGTGTGATCCATACCAAGCAAACGTAGGGCGGAATAAACAGAGATCATCTTCTCCCAGTCAACATACCCGGTTTGCATAACTTCTGTAGCTGTTGGTATCTGCTCCCAAAATGCAATCCATACTCCGCCACCAAGTATGATCGTACTGAGAGCCACAAGCGCCAGTGTGGTCACAGAAGCACTTATAAAACAGCGCCAGTTTGCACAGGCAACCAACGCAATGGGAGCAAGGGGGCCGAGCTGAGGTTTCATGGTTAAAGCGCCTAGGGCAATACCAGCAAGTACAGGTCGTTTCCGTTCAAGTCCCAGCAGGAACAACGCAAAAAGTGCAGCGGTCAGTGCACCATTTTGACCATGAAATGCGTTGTTAAGGCATGCAGGAACAGCAAGCAAACAAGCGGCCCAAAGACCATTTCCCATAATCGCCCGCAATGCGAGCCATAAAACAAATGTGGTACTTGCAACGAAAACAAGATGTGCAGCGTTGAGGGGCAAAAGCGCATAAGGAATTTGAAGCATCTGAAAGGTTGGCGGATAAAAAAAGGCAAAAATTGTGTCAGACTGTGAGAGTTGATGCTGCACCAACACAAATTTTTCAAGCTGATAGGCAACTTCCGGCGTTCCTTCAAGAGCTTGCTGCCCTGCCAGCCAGAAGCTCATGTAATCTGTCATGAAGGTACCGTTTGCAGACATGAAAGGCGTCGGGACGTAAAATAAAATGACCATCACCAATGATGCCATCAATGCAGCAGTTGCTGCGGAAAAGCCAAGACGATCAAATGTGAACCATTCGCCATTCCTGACAAACCTGTACCAAAATCCGTTTCTTGAAGAAATATCTGCCTTGCCAACTGGTGAAAGGGTGTCTTTGGATTGAGGCATAGCGAATATAGCCTTTAAAATTACGTGAAAGAATTACTTAATATTTCCAAAGAGGGGTTACGATTTTGTTGCCATGCGCAGCTGCACAGGAGGGTAAACAACTATAAATTACTGTGTGCAGGCAAAAAAATAGCCCGCTTGGTGCGGGCTATCATTAAGCAATCAGTCAGTTCAAATTATGCACAAGCATGCTGGATAAGTCGATCCAGAAATCCATCACATTTATCAAGCTCAGATTGCTTGATGAACTCGTCTGGCTTATGGGCTTGTTCAATACTTCCCGGACCACACACCACGGTCGGTAGATTGAGGATCGTCTGGATCAAGCCAGCCTCAGTTCCGTAAGCAACCTTTGCATGGTCATTGCGACCAGCTAGTTTCTTCGCAAGCACGGTTACATCCGCCTCCACTTCCGTATCCAAACCGGGAATTTCGGAGTAGGGAATGAACTCAATGTTTGCCTCAGCATAGACCTTGCGCATCTCTGGCAGCAGCTCTTCAAAAGCAAACCGCTTGATCTCCTCCATACATGTCTGCAAGCTCTCGGTAGGCAGGACGCGGAACTCAAAGATGACCTCACAGTGTTCCGGCACAATGTTCAAAGCAGTGCCGCCAGTCATAACGCCAGTATGCGCAGTAGAGTAGGGCAGGTCGAACAGGTCATCTCGTGGCCCCGCAGCAAGCTCACGTGCCATCTCTTCCAGCTTCGCAACCAGTCGCGCACCATAGTGAACCGCATTAACGCCTTGAGGTGCAAGCGAGGAGTGACAGGAAAGACCAGTAAATACAGCGCGGTAAGAGGCTTTGGATTTGTGGGCTACAACCACTTGCATCTCTGTTGGCTCACCAACAAAACATGCCTCGGCCTGAAAATCTTCACCAGCCAGTTTGCGAAGCACAGGTTGAACACCAGTGCAGCCCGTCTCTTCATCATAAGAATAAAGCAGGTGAAACGGTTTCTTCAAAGGAGCCTTCAGCATGTCCGGCACTTTTGCCAAAGAACACGCCACAAACCCCTTCATGTCGCAGGAGCCTCGCCCATAAAGAAGGCCATCGTCTTCACGAAGGAAAAACGGATTGCTGGACCAGTCCTGTCCCTCAACAGGCACCACATCTGTGTGACCGGAAAGAACGTAACCATCATTTCCATCACCGCCAATCGTGGCAAACAGGCTCGCCTTTTCTCCTGTTTCATCTGGTAGAATGGAAGAGGTAACGCCTAAATCACTCAGGTATTCATCAATCCATTTGATCAAAGGGAGATTGGATTTTGCGCTGACCGTGTCAAAGCTCACCAGCTTTGCAAGGATTTCTTGGCTTGTCATTGTCATGGGAAATTTCTTTCAGGCCATCAGAATCGAGAGGTCTGACTATAAGAAGAGAACTCCATTAGGAAAAGTACGATTAGAGAAAAACTCTGAAATGAGGGCAGCACCCCGTAAGAAAGCGCTACTAAGGCCCAGAGGCAAGCAGTTCCATACTAGGAGCTTTCCTCCAGAGATGCTGACTGAAATTCGCCTTTCCCCCAAAGCCAGGCAGCACCGCGCACACCAGAGCTATCTCCATGCTTGGCTTTGCGAATGTCGAAATCATAACCATCAGAGAAAATGTAGGGCCTCATGGCAGCAGGAAGGTCCCTGTAAATCTCATCTACATTGGACATCCCCCCTGCAAGGACAAAACAATCAGGGTCCAGAATGTTGGCAGCCATGGCGAGTGCGCGGCCTAAACGGCTGACGTAACGCTGATAAGTGCCCATAGCATCATCATCGCCAGAACTCATCAGTTCAATGATTTCACGCCCCTTTAAGGCTTTACCTGTTGCATTCTCATAATCCCACTGAAAACCTGTCCCAGAACAGAGCAGATCAATTGTACCATGGTGTCCCGTCCAGTTGAGCGGGCCGGGGAACTCATCCTCCTGCATCCATGGAACTGTTACGTTGCCCCATTCTCCGCCAATACCGTTGGCACCTTTATGCGGGCGACCATTAATAGCAATGCCAGACCCGCAACCCGTACCGATGATCACGCCATGAACCACACCGCAACCAGCCCCAGCGCCATCGATTGCTTCAGAAACCGCCATGCAGTTGGCATCGTTTTGAATGCGAACTTCCCGGTTAAGCGCTTCGCAAAGGTCTTTATCCAGCGGCTTGCCATTCATCCATGTAGAATTGGCATTTTTGACCAAGCCTGTGCTGGGCGAAATGGAACCGGGAATCCCAATGCCCACAGTGCCTGTTTCTCCCGTTGCAGCTTCTGTGTCTCTAACAAGCCCAATGACTGCCTCAATACATCCCTGATAGTCATTCTGTGGAGTTGGAACGCGCTTGCGATAAAGCTCCTCACCTTCATTTGAAAGTGCCAATGCTTCAATTTTGGTGCCGCCCCAGTCAAGTCCAATGCGCATGTCCTGGTTATTCCCTTTTTTCAACAGAACAGGCCGCCGCCTTCCTGATATTTTGTTATTTAGCTTAGTCTCGCCGACGTGGCATCTCAAAGGCACCTGCATCATCAGCAGGCAGGTCCTTTAACTGCTTGCCGTAACTCCCGAACTTCCTGAGAATCTCTTTCATTTCTTCAGTTGACAGTAATGCAGGCTCTCCCAGAACCAAAGCGGAAAGGTACTGATCCGCCAGCGCTTCCACTTCACCCGCCAGCCACAGCGCCTTCTCTAAGGATGCACCATAAGCAATCTGTCCATGATGCCCCAGCAAGCATGCCTTGCGATCTCCCAGAGCCGCGAGCATCGCGTCAGAAAGC
Source organism: uncultured Pseudovibrio sp. (assembly GCA_947496145.1). Lineage (GTDB taxonomy): Bacteria > Pseudomonadota > Alphaproteobacteria > Rhizobiales > Stappiaceae > Pseudovibrio. The sequence goes on along the minus strand of CANMBS010000006.1, from coordinate 202,694 downwards.
GCCTTTGTGCCAAATGTCGCGTAGTCCGCACAAGCGATCTCCTCCCCACCGGCCACAGCGATCATATAGTGAAATGCAGGAATGCCCCGGTTATGGGTGGAAAGAGCGGTGGCCCGTGGTGAATGGCAATGGACAACAGCCTCTGCGTCTTCATGTATACGATACACATCCATGTGCATGCGCCATTCAGAAGAGGGGAGGTAATCTCCGTAATAGCCGCCTTCCAGATCCATGAGAACAATGCTTTCCGGCACCAGTTCCTCATAGGGAATGCCAGAGGGCGTAATCAGCATGCCGCTCTTGTGTCTGGCACTTACGTTCCCCGATGTTCCCTGCGTCAGCCCGGTACTCTGCAAAGCACGAGCCGTTTCGATGACTTTGCGGCGAAGTTGATTTTCAGCAGTTGTCATAGCATTCCTCCAATGCGCAATCGGCTTGTTGAAACCAGACTGGTTAGTAAAGACGAACCAAAATCAAAATACTCATAGACTGCCTTTGCTCTCCCGCTCCTTACGCTTGCGCAGAGCGACATTAAGATCAGGAGCAGCAGAAACGAGCATGCGCGTATAAGGATGGGAAGGATTGGAAAAGACTTCTTCGGTCGGTCCTTCTTCTACAATCCGTCCTGCATTCATTACGATCACCTGATCTGTGATTGCCTTAACCACAGAAAGGTCGTGGGAAATAAATAGATAGGCCATCCCAAGCCGGTCCCGCAAGTCTGCAAACAGATCAAGAATTTGTGCGCGAATGGACACATCAAGCGCTGATACCGGTTCATCTGCAACAATCAGGCTTGGGTTGGTGACAAGTGCCCGGGCAATAGCAATTCGCTGGCGTTGCCCGCCCGAAAATTCATGCGGGTACTTGCTGGCATCAGTGGAAGACAGTCCCACACTCTCCAGAATTTCGTGAACCCGCTTTCTGCGCTGATGACTGGAAAGTTCTCTGCGTAAAAGATGTAAGGGCTCTCCCACTGTGCGCTCAACGGTGTGCCGTGGGTCAAAGCTCCCATAAGGGTCCTGAAAAACCGCCTGAATACCCAAGCGCATATTCTGCTGATCTTCACGGGAAACAGAATAGGGATTTTTGCCAAGAAACCGTATATGTCCGCCATCAGGAGGTGTCAGACCCAGTACCGTACGCGCCAGCGTTGACTTTCCGCAGCCGCTTTCTCCCACAAGCCCCATACTTTGGCACGGTGCAATATGAAAGGAGACATGTTGAACGGCTTTATGCCACTGTCGGCGATAAAACACACTAGCACGTGGGAGTGGATACGCACGCGAAAGATTGCTGACTTGCAGCAGTGGCTTTACCGATGTGTCGACAGGGTCATTTCTGGGAGCCGGAACGTGATTTGAGGCTTCAAACAGTTTTTGAGAGTAAGGGTGAGAAAGTGTGTCAAACAGCTGAACCGTTGGACCACGCTCAACAATCTGCCCGTCCTTCATAATCGCAACATCATCTGCCATATCCGCCACAACTGCGAGATCGTGGGAAATAAGCAGCATGGCCATCTGCTCTTTTTTGACGATGTCTTTAAGCAGAGTCAGGATTTGCGCTTGCACGGTCACATCGAGAGCAGTGGTAGGCTCATCTGCAATCAGAACCTTAGGACCGCACGCAATGGCAATCGCAATCACCACACGTTGCCTCTGCCCTCCAGAAAGCTGATGCGGAAAACGATCTGTCAGTCCTTGCTCAAAGCCTAGTCCAACCCGTTCCAGAACGTCATAAGTGCGTTCAAAAGCTTCGGATCGTGACACTTTCAAGTGCCACCGAATGCCCTCCGCTACCTGATCGCCGATTGTGCGGGTGGGGTTGAGCGCGGTCAGAGGTTCCTGAAACACCATAGATATGTCTTTACCCCGGATGCGGGTCATTTGCATATCGTTGGCATGGGTGAGGTTGAAGCCTTCAAAATCGAGAATGCCCGTCTGCTCAGCCCCCTCAGGCAGAAGCTGCATGGCTGAAAGAGCGCTCATGGATTTACCAGAACCACTTTCCCCAACAAGGCCAAGAATTTTTCCCTGTTCGAGCTGAAAACTCACATCGCGCAAAATGGGTTTGCCAGAGATTGAGACACATAAGTCCTTTGCAGAAAGTACAGCGCTCATGCAACCCTCCGACGCATCTTTGGGTCCAGCAGATCGCGCATTCCGTCTCCTAAAAGGTTGAAGCCAAGCACCGAAAGAATGATCGCAACACCGGGATAAAGCGCTAGCTGAGGCGCAAAAGCCACCATGGTCTGCGCCTCATAAAGCATTCTGCCCCAACTTGCCACAGGAGGTTGGGTTCCCAGACCAAGATAGGACAAACCTGCTTCTGCAAGAATGGCAAGAGAGAGCTGAATGGTAGCTTGTACAATCAGCAAATTGGCGATGTTGGGAATGACATGTTCCAGTGTGATAAGGAATGATCCCTTGCCGGAAAGGCGTGCAGCCAGCAAAAACTCGCGGCCAGATAGGGATAGAGCCCCCCCACGCGCCACACGTGCAAACACAGGTATATTGAAAATACCAATAGCAATCACTGCATTGATGGTGCCGGGTCCGAAAATTGAGGTAATCAGCACCGCAGAAAGAAGGGAAGGGAACGCAAAAATCAGGTCATTGGTGCGCATCACCATTTCTTCCAGAAAGCCGCGCTTTGCAGCCGCAAGCAAACCAAGTGGCACGCCAACACACATGCCAATGCCAACGGCAACAAGCGCAACGATAATTGACGTGCGGGCACCGACCATCAGCATGGAGAAGATATCGCGCCCGTACTGGTCTGTTCCAAACCAATGGTCGTGACTGATGGGTTGCAGGCGATCAGTTACGCTCAGCACATCAATAGAATGCGGGGTCCAGAATAACGACATTACGCCTGCGATCACAATAAGCACCGCAAGACTGGCCCCAACCAGAAACGATCGGCTGTGCAATGCTTTCTTCCAAAAGGAAATCTCATCGTAAGAGGCAAGAGGCGGATAACTTGGCAGTTCCTGATTCATCTGCTCTGCCTCAGTCTTGGATCAATGGCTGCATAAGCAATATCGACCAGAAATGTCACAAAGATTGTCAGAGCCACCAGCAACATGACGCTGCTTTTTACTACGATGAGATCGCGCTGTGTGATCCCCTGAAAGATCAGGCGTCCCAGACCCGGCAGATAAAATACATTCTCAATAATTACAGTGCCGGCAATCAGGAAAGAAAACTGAAGCCCTAAAATCGTCAGCACCGGAATAAGTGCGTTACGCACGCCGTGCCGCCATAGTGTCGCGCTGTTGGAAAGTCCCTTTGCGCGGGCTGTGCGGATGAAGTCTTCATGCAAAACATCTAGCAAGGCAGAGCGCATGACACGAGCCAGAATACTTGCTTGTGGCAAGGCAAGAGCAACCACTGGTAAAATGAGCGCCTGTAAGGAGCCCGTGACACTCTCACCCCATCCCGGGAACCCGCCGGAAGGCAAAATACGCAAAACAATGGCAAACACATAAACCAGCAGGATCGCAAACCAGAAATTGGGGATCGCAATGCCAATTTGTGCAATGGACATGATGCCTGTATCAACGCTTTTACCGTGATGTCTGGCAGAATATACCCCTATGGGAATAGCCAGTATCGTGGAAAGTGTCAGTGCGCCAATTGCCAGTGGAAGGCTGACCTGAATGCGCTCACTAATCAATTCAGCAACGGGTACTGAGTAAGTATAACTAATCCCAAAATTGCCTTGAAACATGCCCAGAACCCACGTCACATAACGTTCTGTGGCTGGTGCGTTTAATCCAAGCTCTGTGCGCAGTGCTGCCAGAGTATCAGCTTGTGCACTCAGCCCAAGCATGACTTCAGCAGGATCACCGGGAATAACCTCAAGCACAAGGAAAATGACAAGGCTCGCGGCGAGTAAAGTTATAGTCAGGCCGAGAAGGCGAAGAAACGCGAACCAGAACATGAGGTAAATCCTCAAAACCGATAAAACTTGCAGCCAACGGGCCACTCGTCACTGTGAAAAAGGGTTATTCCTGAAGCGATTGCACGAGGAAACCGATTAAAGCAAATGAGCTGGAATAGCAAACCGGAAGGGCTGCGATCTCAAGTGTAACCGCAGCCCTGTGTAAATATTTACGTGTATTTGCGGGGGAGCTTAGTTGCCTTCCCAATACACCTGAGAAAGGTCATTGCTCGGTGTCGGAGTGTTGTGCCAAAGCCCCTTCACATTGGCATTCCAGACGCCGGATTTTGCAAGCTGGAACAGATAGACATTGACGGCATCATCCGCAATCATCTGCTGTGCCTGCTTCAAAAGCTCGTAGCGCTTCTCCTCATCAATTGTCACATTCAGCTCATTGATCAAAGCCTTGAGTGCATCACTTTCATAGTTGAAGTAATAGGTGTCGCGAGCATAGATGCCAATGTCCATCGGCTCAACATGAGACACGATTGTAAAATCATAGTTGGTCTCTTTAAACACCTCAGAAAGCCACTGCGCCCATTCCACCGGAACGATTTTCAGATCAATGCCGACCTTCTTAAGATCAGATGCAATCAGTTCGCCGCCACGGCGGGAATAGGTTGGCGGAGGCAGTTTCAGTGTTGCACTAAATCCATCGGGATACCCTGCTTTCGCCAGTAGCTCTTTCGCTTTGGCGGGATCATATGCATATTGGCCTGTCAGATCTTTATAAGCAGGGTGATGCGGCGCAAAGTGTGTGCCGATTGGCGTACCATGTCCGAACATGGCCCCATCAATGACGGCCTGCTTGTCGACTGCGTGAGAGATTGCCTGACGCACCAGTTTGTTTTTTAGCGGCCCCCGGGCATTGTTCATAGCAAGAATAGTCTCGCCTTCGGTGGTACCGATCACCACTTCAAAACGCGGGTCTGCCTCAAACTGCACAATAGTTTCCGGCGCGTGGAAATTCGGGAAAGCATCCAGATCCCCGGAGATCATAGCCGCAAAGGCGGCATTCGGATCGGACATAAACCGAAACGATGCCTGCTCCAGCTTTGGCTGTTCGCCCCAATACCCCTCAAAGCGCGACAGGCGAATTTCCTGTCCTTTTATCCAGCGTTCAAACTTGAACGGGCCAGTTCCCACAGGCTGCGTCTTGTTGGTCTTCGCTGTCCTGGGAGAAACAATAACGGCATCGCCCCAGCCCAGATTATAGGCCAGATTCCCACTCGGACTGGACAGTTTGATGTCGACTGTTGCCGGATCAACCACCACCACCTCGGCAATTTTAGCAAACAACTGCTTTTGTGCGTTAACGCTGCTGTCAGCACGCGCACGGTCCAGCGAGAACTTCACATCATCAGCTGAAAACGCAGTGCCATCATGGAACACAACGTCTTTTTGCAGGTGGAAACGGTATGTCATCCCATCTGCACTCGTCTCCCATGAACTGGCAAGAGAAGGCAAGACACGTCCATCCGGGCCAATGCGGGTGAGGCCCTGAAAGACATTCTGGTAAACAACTTCATCAATGGCAGCCGCAGCTCCGGCGGTTGCATCAAGATGGGGAGGCTCAAGAGCCATACCTAAAGAAAGAGAAGATTTTGCGTAAACTGAACCATGCGCACCAATGAGCGCTGCAAGAGTTAGGGCTGCACCTCCAGCAAGGCAAAGCAGCCGACGTCCTAATGACTTTGCATGCATTCTATTCCGTCCCTGTATCTTATAAGTGCATGTGATCAGTGTAAGTTCTTTCCATTGGGCTTACAGCTGGCTCGCTCAGAAGAGAGTATGCCGCCAGTGCCATCACTTTGGCGCTGTCAACAAGGTCCTCAATACCAACGAACTCGTCGGGTCTGTGAGCCATCTCAAGTTTGCCCGGGCCATAAGCAATACAATCATGTAAGTGGCCCAGCCGCGTGATGTGCTTCTGGTCGTAGGTTCCCGGAGAAACCACATATGACGCATCCTTTTGCAGCACATCTCTGATACCACCTGCAACAGCACGCGCAACGGGGGCATCCCGATCCGTCATTATAGGTAGCACCTCAAGGAGATCCTTAAGTTCATAGTCAAAATTCATACGTGTTTTACGCAGATTTTCTAATATTTCAACTATCTCTTTTTTGACGTCCTCCAAACTTTCTTCAATCAGAAAGCGGCGGTCCAGAATAATGCGGCAACTATCCGCCACACAAGGCGCAGGAAGGCCGTCGTGTCCTTCTTCCTGACCGCCATGTAACGAGTTGATATTAAGGGTCGAGGAACGGGCTCCGGGAGGAATAACCGGCATTTGTGTCTGCTTCTTGGAAAGCGATGGATAAAGATCGTCTTCAAGCGCAGTCAGGAACGCCCCCATATGCCGGATAGCGCTGTCGCCCAAAAACGGCATGGACCCATGCGCAATCGAGCCGCGCGTTTCAATCTCACTCCACCACACCCCACGGTGCCCCAGACAAACCTGATCCTTGTGCAAGGGTTCGGGGATAATCACATGATCGACACGGGGTTTAGAAAAGTACCCAAGACGAGCCAGATAAGCCACACCGCCCAAGCCGCCCGATTCCTCATCCACCGTACCGGAGATTTCAATCGCACCAGGAAAGTCAGGATAACACTCAATCAAGGTTTCAGCAGCGATGATGGAAGACGCCAGTCCACCTTTCATGTCGCAGGCACCACGCCCGAACACCTTGCCGTCTTTCACGGCACCAGCAAAAGGATCAACAGTCCACCCATGCCCGACCTCAACTACATCAATATGTGAATTAAAGTGGATGCAAGGACCCGGACCACGCCCCTCATACCGGCAGATAACGTTTATACGCGGGAAGCGGTCATTGTCGCCCGGTGTGTTTTCTCCGCGCACATACTCAACCGTAAAGCCTTTGCGCCTTAACCGCTCACCAATAAACTCCGCGCACGGCCTGTAAGCTTCTCCGGGTGGATTAATGGTGGGAAAGGCAATCAAATCCTGTGTCAGGCGAACAAGTTCCTCAACCTTGCTGGCCACGCCCCGCACTAACTGCTCTCGCATAAATCCCCTCCGTCCAGTGCAAAAGCTTAACCTTATAAAGTGCGGGGTGGCTATCCCTGTTCGGGGTCATACCTCAAGATTAACTAGATGAAGAATGAAGGCTGCACTGAATATATATTCGTGAGAATATGTGATACACTGAAACTACACAGTTTTTTGGGGTTTTCTCTGAGAGCACTGAGTTTAGGAATAGTCTAATCATTTAGTTCAAAGCTAACCAAACAGTTATGACTGGCAGTCGCATGAGTAAAATCACGCCGGTGATTCTATCTGGTGGGTTTGGGTCTCGTCTCTGGCCTTTATCCCGTAAAGAAAGACCGAAGCAGTTTCTTCCAATATTTCAGGGACAGACTCTTTTTCAGAAAACCTGCGAGCGTGTCAGCTCAGATCGGTTTGGTGCGCCACTTGTAATTTCCAATCAGGACCATCGCTTCTTAATTGGTGAACAGATGAGCGAGATGGGTATGGAACCGCAGGCCATTGTATTGGAACCATGCGGACGTAACACCGCAGCCCCCGCTGCGCTTGCTGCCCTGATGGCTTTGGAAAATGACGAAGATGCAGTTGTGCTTCTTCTTCCGTCAGATCATCTGATCGCCGATACAAAGGAGTTCTTATGTGCTGTGGATGCAGCACTGGTTTCAGCCAGTGCCGGGCAGATCGTAACATTTGGGATTGAACCTGACGAACCAAACACGGGATATGGTTACATCAAGCTGCATGTTGGCACCGAACCTGTGCGTAGTGTTGAGGCATTTGTCGAAAAGCCTGATCTTGCAACAGCGGAAGCATTTCTGGCTGATGGTAACTACCTCTGGAATGCAGGTATTTTCATGTATTCCGCAGCAATTATGCGTGACGCCTTTCTGAAACACGCCCCCGACATCTGGGATCAGATTGTAAAAGCCTATGCCAGCGCTCGTCGTGATCTGGATTTCCTGCGGTTGGATGAAGAAGCCTTTGCAAAGATCCGCAATATCTCCTTTGACTACGCCATCATGGAAAATCAAAGCAACGTTGCTTGTGTGCCAACGGACCCGGGTTGGAGCGACCTTGGAGCATGGCCTACAATTTGGGAAACCATGCCCAAAAATGACGAGGGGAATTCTGCTCTGGGAGAAGCGATTTTCGAGCAGTCCAAAAATTGCCTCGTTTATTCTGAAGATGCTTTGGTCAGCGTGGTTGGTCTTGAAGGCGTCATGGTGATCAATACCAAGGATGCACTTCTTGTTGCCGCAAAAGATAAAGCTCAGCATGTCAAACAGGTGGTCGAGCAGCTGGAAAAAGCAGGCCGGCCAGAAACCGTTCAGCACCGGAGGGTCTATCGCCCGTGGGGTTGGAGTGAACGTATTACAGAAGGCGACCGTTTCCGCGTACAATCCATGCAGATAGAGCCGGGCAAAGGTTTGACCTTGCAGCGCCATATTCACCGGGCCGAGCACTGGGTTGTTGTTAGTGGTACGCTAGAGGCCACCATTGACGGAAGAGAGGAATTGATTTCGGAAAATCAGTCGGTGTTTGTTCCCCTTGGAGCGAGGCACAAACTGCAAAATCCGGGTCGAATACCGGTACGTATGATCGAAGTCCAGTCAGGGGCTTACATTGGCGAAGATGACATTCAGCGCGACTGATAAAGTGATCTTGCATTGACAGCGTCTTCGGGCGTGTTGCGCATAAAATCAACTCAACAGCTCTCTTAAACAGCGGGTTGAAGTTTCCTAGGAGAAAGCATGTCAGGTAAACCGGTTTCTCAACTTCAGCCAAACACTTTGGCCTACGAAACGACCGCTTTGATCAAGCCAACCGGTTTTCGTGAGTATGATGCACGCTGGCTCTTTGAAAAAGAGATCAATCTGAAAGGTGTTCAGGCGCTGGGCGAGGGCCTCGGTACCCTCATTTACGAGCTGGGCGTGCGCCCGGAAATCATTGTCGGGCATGATTATCGCAGCTATTCCGCCTCAATCAAGATGGCGCTGATGACTGGCCTTATGTCCGCAGGCGTTAAGGTGCATGACATTGGTCTGGCCATGTCACCCATGGCCTACTTTGCGCAGTTTGATCTGGATGTGCCCTGCGTCGCCATGGTGACTGCCTCGCACAATGATAACGGCTGGACCGGTGTGAAAATGGGTGTAAGCCGCCCGCTTACATTCGGACCGGAAGAGATGAACCGTTTGAAAGAGATCGTTCTGAGTGGGGCAGGTGTCCTGCGTAAAGGTGGTGCGTATCAATGCCATCCTGAACTGGCAGAGCGTTATCTCGCAGACTTGACCAATCGGGAGAAGCTGAGCAGGCCAGTGAAAGCCGTTGTCGCTTGCGGAAATGGAACTGCTGGCGCATTTGCGCCGCGAGTTTTGGAAGCTCTCGGAGTAGAGGTGGTTCCTCTGGACTGTGAGCTGGACCATTCCTTCCCGAAATATAATCCAAACCCTGAGGATATGAAGATGCTTCATGCAATCCGGGACAAAGTTCTGGAAACAGGCGCTGAAGTCGGGCTGGGTTTTGACGGTGATGGGGATCGATGCGGTGTGGTCGATAACGAGGGGGAGGAAATCTTCTCTGATAAGGTGGGGGTCCTGCTTGCCCGCGATATCTCAGCTCTTAAGCCGGGAAGCCAGTTCATTGTAGATGTGAAGTCAACAGGTCTTTATCTCAGTGACCCGGTTCTTCAGGCCAATGGCGCGAAGACTGACTATTTCAAGACTGGTCACTCTTACATCAAACGTCGTGTGAAGGATTTAAAAGCCGTTGCGGGCTTTGAAAAATCAGGACATTTCTTCTTCAATCCCCCCATCGGGCGGGGGTATGACGATGGCCTGATTGCGGCAATTGCAGTGCTGGACATGATGGACCGCAATCCTGGAAAAACCATTGCGGATCTGCGCCGCGACCTCTCAATGACATGGGGGTCTCCGACCATGTCTGCAAAATGTGCAGATGAGATCAAATATGATGTGGTTGATCGTGTTGTATCTCACTTCCAGTCCATGAAGATAAACGGGGAGGCGATAGCCGATCACCCAATTGAGGAGCTGAACACAGTGAATGGCGTGCGTGTCGTGTGTTCCGATGGAACATGGGGGCTTGTCCGTGCATCCTCAAACAAGCCTGAACTGGTTGTCGTGGTAGAAAGTCCTGTTTCTCTGGAACGCCTGCATGCAATGTTCAAAGCAATTGATGTTGTGCTGCGCGAAAATTCTGAAGTAGGTGCCTATAATCAAACACTTAAGGAACTCGCATAGCCTTTTTTCAGGTTCAGGCAGCAAAAACGCTGGTCTTCGCAATCAGCGTTTTGCTTAAGGGGTATTGAGCCTTCTAAAACGCTGAAACCCTGCAAAGTAAAGCAGATCCGCGAAGTATCTGCGCACAGGAAATCCATGTGGTGCAGGTAGACTCAGGAGCGCATCATAAAGTCGAATTTCATTATCGCAAAGAGACTTGTCTGTCGGATCAGCAGCGAATATGCGGTTAAGCGGGTCCATTGGGGAAACTTCAACCAGAGCAGTGAACGCAGAGCGGCGGGGAGGGAGATGCATTTCTGTATCAGTGGATTTTGATGGGTTCAGGCCGCTTACTGGGGCCTCTTTGACCGTTTCGAGGGCCTTGCAGTTTATTGTAGTCCCATCATTTCGCGCTTGAAGCTGTGTCCGTGCAATAAAACGGAACAGAGTCAGACTTTCTCGTATGGTCTCAGCCATTATTGCTTCACGGCTTTCAAAAAGCGCACCAGTTGAGCCCGTAAAGACCTGAGCGCAAATCTCTTTCCCTTTGGCTTCTTAAAGTTTCAAGGCAAGGTTGCGCTTAGCCCGCAGAACATCAATAAACATATCATCCTCAGCGTGTTTCAAAAGAGGCCGAGAGAGCTGAAGTGCACGGCAGAGCAGCTCATCTGCTTGATGGGGTATCTCTCGTTCATCTGCGATAATGTGAATCTGTTTCTCAAGTGTGTTGCGTAAATCCTTGTATAATTAAGGAAATTCTGCTCTGAGGAGAGGTAGAGAGGGGATTTCAGTAACAAGAACGTCCAGCAAAGCAGGCTTGCGCTCTCCGGTTGATGCATAGCTTTCCCTTGTCAGATGACCCACAAAGTCAAAATATAATAGTGTAGCAGCGATCATCACGACCAGAATAGGAGCGCCAACATACTCAGCAAGCTTAACAATCATTATTATTCGCCTTCAGATACAATCAGGGTGCATCACTAAGGTAGATAAATAATCTATTGCTATCAGTTGGTTATATGTGGCTTTTAAAAAGTTCCTTTTCCTGCTTCACCAGATCTCCAATAAAATCAGAGACGGCTTTAATACGCCTCAGATGTCGCGCACTTTCATGAGTTACGAGGTAATAACTGCGAGAAATGCGCCGATGAGGCAGCACGGGAATAAGATCATCACTCCCATCTGCAATAAATCCATGCAGGATGCCAATACCGCTGCCTGCGCGAACTGCTTCTGTCTGCCCAAGTGCACTGGCACACTCCAGGCGTGATTGCCAGTCCTTGGAAAACTCAGCGGAGTAGTTGAGCGAAGGAGCAAAGATCAGATCATCCACATATCCGATCAAGCGATGTTGTTTCAGCTCTTCTTCGTTAGACGGCAACCCGAACTTCTCAGCATAAGCACGCGATGCATATAGCCCAAGGGAGTAGTCAGTAAGCTTGCGGCTTACCAGACGCCCATGTTCTGGAGGCCCGACAGTCACCGCTAGGTCAGCCTCGCGTTTGGAAAGTGAAAACGCCCGGTGGAGCGGGACGAGTTGCAGTGTAAGGTCCGGATAACGTTCATTGAGCGCACCAAGTCTTGGTGCCAGAAAGGCGACCCCAAATCCATCCGGTGCCCCAATACGTACAGCGCCGGAAAGCTCAACATCCGTGCCGCCAATCTCCGTGCGTGCTGTGAGCATCTCGGTTTCCATTTTCTCGGCAAATTCGAAGAAACGCTCGCCTTCGTTAGTCAGCGCACATCCAGTCGTGCGTCGGTCAATTAATTTGGCTTGCAGGGCGGTTTCCAAAGCTGAGATACGTCGCCCAACTGTCGCATGGTTTAAACCGAGCCTTTGTGCCGCGCCCAAAATCTGCCCAGAGCGAGCAACAGCAAGAAAGACCCTTGCATCGTCCCAATTCATGATTTCTTATTGCTCCCAATCTCACATTGCCTGCGGCTTGCGCTTTAATTTTCGCACAACAGTTTCGGTAATTATCTCATTGATATGCGAAAAATATAGTTCATGCTAGGGTCACATTCGAAATTTGCTTGTGCAGCTGCCAAAAGCAGCATGCACAAGCCAACCAGATGGATTTGAGACTGGAGGACCTCATGGAAGAAATTGGTCATTTTATCAACGGTCAGCGTGTAGCTGGTAAATCCGGTCGCACCGGAGATGTATTTAATCCGGCAACTGGTGAAGTTACAGCAAAGGTTGCTCTGGCAACCACTGCTGAACTTCAGGAAGCTGTTGCAATCGCTGAAAAAGCGCAGGTCGCATGGGGCGCAACAAACCCGCAGCGCCGCGCACGTGTGATGATGAAGTTCGTGTCCCTGCTCCACCGCGACATGGACAAACTGGCTTCCAAGCTTTCTGCTGAACATGGCAAAACCTTCCCGGATGCAAAAGGTGATGTGATCCGTGGTCTGGAAGTTGCAGAGTTCTGCATCGGCGCACCACAGATGATGAAGGGTGAGTTCACCGAGGGCGCAGGTCCGGGCATCGACATGTACTCCATGCGCCAGCCTCTGGGTGTTGTTGCAGGCATCACACCATTCAACTTCCCGGCCATGATTCCAATGTGGAAGTTCTGCGTGGCATTGGCAGCAGGCAACTCCTTCATCCTCAAACCATCTGAGCGCAACCCATCCGTACCATTGATGCTTGCTGAACTGATGCAGGAAGCAGGCCTGCCTGATGGTGTTCTCAACGTCGTGAACGGTGACAAGGAAGCTGTTGATGCAATCCTTGATGATCCGGTCATTCAGGCTGTTGGCTTCGTGGGCTCCACCGCGATTGCTGAGTATGTCTACACCCGTGGCACGGCTGCTGGTAAGCGCGTACAGTGCTTCGGCGGCGCGAAAAACCACATGCTCATCATGCCGGACGCTGATCTGGATCAGGCAGCTGACGCACTCATCGGTGCAGGTTATGGTGCAGCTGGCGAACGCTGCATGGCGATCTCCGTTGCTGTTCCGGTTGGCAAAGAAACCGGTGACCGCCTGGTTGAAAAGCTGATCCCGCGTGTGGAAGGTCTTAAAGTTGGACCTTACACTTCTGGCGATGATGTGGACTTTGGTCCGGTCATCACCCCGCAGGCCCGCGAGCGTATCCTTGGTCTGGTAAACTCCGGCGTAGAGCAGGGTGCAAACCTTGTTGTTGATGGTCGTAACTTCACACTTCAGGGTTACGAAGACGGAAACTTCATCGGTCCTTGCCTGTTTGACAACGCAACCAGAGACATGGACATCTACAAAGAGGAAATCTTTGGTCCGGTTCTGACTATTGTGCGTGCAGACACCTACGAAGAAGCTCTGAGCCTTCCAATGGATCACGAGTACGGCAACGGGACTGCGATTTTCACCCGTGATGGCGATACCGCCCGTGACTTCGCAAGCCGCATCAACATCGGCATGATCGGCATCAACGTGCCAATCCCTGTGCCGCTCGCTTACCACACCTTCGGCGGCTGGAAGCGTTCTGGCTTTGGTGATCTGAACCAGCACGGCCCGGACGGCTTCAAGTTCTACACCCGCACCAAGACAGTGACCTCCCGCTGGCCGTCTGGTGTGAAGGAAGGTGCAGAATTCTCTATCCCGACAATGGCCTAAACTTTTTTAGGTAAATAGATTTGAAAGGGCGCTCTCCGGAGCGCCTTTTTACTTGAGGGGATTGATAGGCTTATTTTCTGCCGGTTGCGTATTGCGACCTAATGGATAAGCACAGGGCGCTGCCCCTACAGAACGGCAAGGCTCATAATAGGCGATTTCGCTCTTTGTGCCGTCATCCCAGGTCAGCTGAACTGCAAGTGCCTGCACCGTTCCACCTTCAAACTCCAATGAATATGGTTTGTGTATGCTCTGCGCCTCAACTCGGAACGGGTATTCCCTATCACAAGGAGGGATTGGGAAACTTCGGTCAACCTTTTTGGTATCTATCGAATAGTTGATTTCGCTCAGGCGGCACCGCAAAGACATTACAGGAGCAAAGCTGATAATCTGTTGACCGCCCAGACTTTGAAAGGTAATCCAGCCATCCGGCTGTAAGTCGCTGGCCATGGTTTTATATATCTCCAGTGGCGGAATTACATCGCTTCGCTCTGCCGTAAAACCGGCCTTCTCAGAGGCAAAAAGCGAGGATGTAAGACCTGTCCCTGCAAGTAAAGCCAGCGACAAAAAGGTCATGGAACGGACCATGGCAGGTTCTCTCCTCCTGTTGTTATTCAGCAATGTCAGCCCGTGGGGAGGGTGTATGCTGGGATTACTAAGAGAACGAGGGGAACCCTATCCAAGCGCAGTTAATTTTCCCGAAAAATTGGGATACCAATGGTAAATTGACTTTTGTCGTGGCAGATATTCGGTAAAACCCCGTAAATACAAGGCAGTGCAAGAAGCTACGCGGCTTTACAGATCACTCAGGGGCAAGCCTGTGCGCATTTGTCCCACAGCAAATGAGGGGTCTTTTTCGAGGAGTTTCTTGCGAAATATTAAAATACTGGAGTAATTCTAAGGAATGGAATGCAGCGACAGGTCGGACGGATCATGTGTTGAGTGCCATAACCTACGGTATTTCTGGCACTTTTCTGGAAATGACCCAGTGAATTACAGGCTGAATGCCCCGGCTAAGAGGGAACCGGATAAGCGGAATGACTGAAAAACTCGCAGATGTAAGAGAGTTGTCCGATGCAGGGGTGGCGGAAGCAAGTCGCTCAAAAGGCAAGCGCGCCCGCACCAAATCAGCGGGTCAGGTTTGGTTACAAAAAGCCGTAGAGCCGGAAATGAAGCTGGTCAAACGCGGTGCGATGCTACAGGGCCTTTCTGAAATTCTCTGGATTCCGCAGGCCGCGCTTCTGGCATTGGCGATTGCTGGTTTGATTGACCCCCACGGGCCCGGCCTTGATCCGTTTTATGCCACAGCATCTATTCTTATCCTCGCAGCCATCCGCCATTTTCTGAAGGTAAGAGGCGGTGAGATTGCTGTTCGTGCAGCCTCCAAGGCGCGTCACAGACTGGAAACCAGCCTGCTGAGCAATCTGACAAACCTGTCTCCGGCCACGGAACTGCCTGCCAGCGGTAAAATCGCCTCCATCGCAGTGGAGCACATTCAGGCCATCGGGCCGTATCTGGGCCGTTTTCTCCCCATTCAGGCTCGCCTTTCTCTTGTGCCCGTGGTCCTTTTGATTGCTGTGGCTTATGTGAGCTGGTTCGCAGCGCTCTGCCTGCTGGTCTTCGGCCCCCTTGTGCCTGTCTTTATGGCAATTGTCGGTATCCGCGCCAAAAAAGCCAGCGAGCGTCAGCTTGGCGTTCTGGCAGATATGGGCGGCCTGCTGCTGGATCGTCTCAGAGGCATGGAAACTCTGCGCCTGTTCGGAGCGGTAAAGCGCTCAGAAGATGATATCCGCAAACTGGGGGGCGAGTTCCGAACCTCTACCATGCGTGTGCTGCGCATCGCCTTCCTTTCAAGCACAGCACTGGAACTGTTCAGCGCAGCAGCCATTGCCATCACCGCAATTTATGTCGGCTTCTCTTTACTGGGAGAATGGAACTTCGGTGCTTATGGCTCTCCGCTCACACTGGCAGGTGGTCTGTTCATGCTGATGATCGTTCCAGAATACTTCGCTCCTTTGCGTGCCTTCGCTGCCGCGTACCATGACCGCGCCGCAGGCATCGCAGCAGCCGATCATATTGTTGAGCTGCAAAAGAATCTGGAACAGGACACCCCCGAAGACGTCATTGGCACTGGTCTTGATGTTGTACCGCTACCGGATACAGGCGCACTGACAATCCGCGGCCTGCACGTTTCCAGAGGCCACCGCACCATTCTGGCTGACGTAAATCTGTCTTTGGGCGAACCGGAGCTGGTTGTGATAAAAGGGCCAAGCGGCACCGGAAAGTCAACTTTGATGGACTGTATCCTCGGCTTCCTGCCATCAGATCAGGGACAGATCGCCTATGGTGGTCTTCCGCTCAGCTCCTACGGCCTGACCAACTGGCAGCAAGCTATTTCCGTGCTCTCTCAAAATCCGGAACTATTTCACGGCACACTACGCGCCAACCTACGCCGCGCCGACAAAAACGCTGATGATGCAACACTCACACAAGTCCTCAAACTTGCAGCTGTTGACGAGCTGCTTCTGAAAGTACCCGGTGGCCTGTCTGGTCAGATTGGTGAGGACGGCAAAGGCTTATCTCTTGGAGAACGCAGACGTTTTGCGCTGGCTCGCGCTGCTTTGCGCAAAGATGCAAGGCTGATCATTGCTGATGAACCAACCGCCGATCTGGACGGCGCAACCGCTCAAAAGGTCGTTGGTGCACTCAAGAAACTGGCGCACAACAAACCTGTTCTGGTTGCAACCCACGACCCGCGTGTGGTTGGTTCCGCAGACCGTGTGCTTACACTGAAGGACGGTGTTCTGGTCGAGCTGGACCAGTGTGAAGGAGAAGAACAATGAGATCCTCTCTTCGCATCATCTGGCTTTTGCAAAAAGAAGAACCATTGGCATTCTGGGGCGGACTGTTTCTGGCTTTCCTGCCAGCCGCTGCTGGCATCGCACTACTGGCAGTTTCAGGCTATTTCATCACTGCAACGGCAATTGTTGGCCTGTCAGCAGGTGCTATTGCATTTAATGCAGCATCGGCAGCTGGTCACATTCGCTTTTATGCCGCCCTGCGCATTTTCGGGCGTTACGTGGAGCGGGTGATCACCCACGACGCAACCTTCCGCTTTCTGGCCAACCTGCGTTCAGGTGTCTTTCGCGGTCTCGTAGCCCGTGAAAACAGCAGTGCATTAAACCAACGCTCAGCCACAGCGCTTTCACGTGTTGTCAGCGACGTGGATCAGTTGGACGGCCTGTTCCTGCGCCTTGTGGTGCCGCTTGCATCTGCTGCTATTATCACCGGCCTGACACTGGTCATCCTATGGCAATACTCTCC
Source organism: uncultured Pseudovibrio sp. (assembly GCA_947496145.1). Taxonomy (GTDB): domain Bacteria; phylum Pseudomonadota; class Alphaproteobacteria; order Rhizobiales; family Stappiaceae; genus Pseudovibrio. Next base: position 185,573 of record CANMBS010000006.1, on the reverse strand, counting down.
AATGGCGTCCATTGCGCTGGGGGCTGTTCAGGCCGCAGGCCTTGCTGTGCTGGCAAAGTCTGCTGGCCCACGCCAGAAGGCGCAGGCACGACGGCTTAATGTTTCCCGAGATGCCTTGCGCGTGCGTGTGTCTGATCTGGTGCGTGGTCGCCGTGACCTTTCTGTTTTCGGTGGTCTGGAGCAGCAGCGCCTTGCAGCGCTAAAAGCAGTCAATCAGCTTGACGCGGCTCAGGAAGAAAGCGAGCTGACGGATATGCGCAATCAGGCAGTCATCAGCACCATGAGTCAGGTCATGGTCGCACTTACCTTCCTGTTTGCCGCTTATTCCTATCAGCAAGGCCAGATGGAGCTGAAGCACATCGCTTTGTTTGCCTTTGTTGCACTGGCCCTGCCAGAACTGCTGATCTCTATCGCCAACAGTGTTGGTAGCTGGAGTAAAATGTCCGGCGCTGCTAACCGGGTACGCTCCTTGCTTACAGTCGGTGAGTGCAATGAAGCAGTTCAAAGCGCCCGCAGTAATTCTAAGGCACCTCAGTTTACAGCAGGCGAGGATGTCCTTGAACTAAAGGACGTTCATTTTGCGTACAACGAAAAAGCAACAGCCATTCTGGATGGGGTCGACCTGGCTCTGCCAATGGGTAGTCGCAGTGTCGTGATTGGCCCAAGTGGGGCAGGAAAATCTACCCTTGCTGCTATTGTTGCCCGCCTGCAAACACCTCAGAAAGGTTCGGTTCAAATCGGCGGTGTTTCACTTGGCGAGCTGGCTGAAGATAAATTACGCGCAACACTCACCGTAGTCGGGCAGCGCACACAAATCTTTCACAGCACCATCGCAGAAAATCTGCGCGTCGCGCGTGAAGATGCAAGTGACGCAGACCTCTGGGAAGCTCTGGCACATGCCGGGCTGAAAGAGCTGGTAGAAGCCCGGCAGGAGAAACTGGAAACTCATCTGGGGGAGGGTGGGCTTGGTCTTTCCGGCGGGGAAGGGCGTCGTCTGGCACTGGCCCGGGCTTACCTGCGTAATCCGGAAATCTGGGTGGTAGATGAACTAACCGAAGGTTTGGATCACGCCACCGCAGAAACCGTACTGGCATCCTTCCGCGCAATGACCAAAGGCAAAACTGTTCTTATGGTCTCCCACCGCGCCAGCGAACTTGAAGGCGCAGACCGTGTGCTCATGCTGGAAGACGGCAAGTTGCAAGACGTTGCCCTGCCTTTGTCTGATGAGATGAAGAGCCGTCTGCGCGACGATTAATTCAGACTGCAAAAACTAAAAGAGCGCAGTTCCTGTTTCAGGAGCTGCGCTTTTTCTGTGTCTTTTATCTGGCTTAGAGAAAAGAGAAGGGGACTAAGCAGCCAGCCTGTGACCAGGCGTTTCGTGGTCTGAACCGTTATTCTTGTACAGGCGGCCAAAACGGTTGGAGAGGAAGTCATCCAGCCGGATGCTCTCCTGCTTCACAAACCCTTTTGCCTTAAGCTTACCGTCCATCAGAAGATCAAGCGTTGCGCAAATGCTGGCCGCAGTGGTGATCTGAATACCGCTCCAGTGCTTGCCCATGATCTCGCGATCATTGACAACATGGGAATAGGATTTTTGCTGAAAACGTCCATCCTTCATACCAGTTGCAGTGATAAAGATCAGCACACGGTCCTGTAAGGTTGCTGGGATGGCTTCTTCCATGACCTGTTTTAAAAGCTCACGCTTATTAATGAACCCAAGGCCCTTGAGCAAAAGCTCCATAATATCCCGGTGACCTGGATAGCGAATAGAAAGATACCGCAGGCTCCTGACCTTGCCTTTTAACGTCTCACAAAGCGAGCCAAGCCCGCCAGAGGTGTTGAAGGCCTCATAATCAACCCCGTCCAGTGAAAAGTTTTGCAAGCCTGCCAAAGCAGGCACTTTTGTCAACTCACCATCCTCAATAGCAAGACAGGGATTGCAGTATTCATTGATCAACCCGTCCGTTGACCATGTCAGATTATACTTCAACCGGTTGGTCGGATAGCGGGGAAGGGCACCCACGCGCAAATGAAGGTCTTCCAGACTGTCAAATTGCTTTGCCAGATCATGACCAGCAATGGAAACAAACCCGGGAGCAAGCCCGCACTGCGGGGCAAATGCTTTACCAGCACCTTTGGCAATGCGTTCCACCTCTGCGGTGCTTGCCACATCCTCTGTCAGATCCAGATAATGGCAGTCAGCATCCTTTGCAGCCTGTGCGATAACCGGTGTGAGGAAAAACGGTGCAGCCGAAACCACCGCATCGCACCCACACAAAGCCTTTGTCAGTTTGGCAAGGTTACTCACATCAAGTGCTTGCGTCGTTACGTGTGGCACGTCCAGCGCAGAAAGCGCTTCCACACTCTGGTCAAGCATAGTCACTTGATAATCACCTGATCCCTGAAGCAGGGCGGCAATCATTCCGCCAATTTTTCCAGCTCCCACAACAGCCACATTATGTCGGTCCATAAGCTCCTCCAAACTCATTTAAGTGAAGAAGAGTCTACGTGAAACTACTGCCGGAGTTTACGGGGCAACTTGCCGAAGTGTCGTCTTATTCCGTCAAAGTGACGTTAATCCTGTCATTATAACAATAAAAAAGTGAAAATGACGAGTCATGCGTGCAACGTGCACGTGATTCTCGTTCTGCGAGTTAAGCCCGTCACTTTGCGCGGCAAGAAAGGGTCGCTTGTCTCGCAAAAGCCCTTACTTATCAAGACTAAAGGTGTTTGGGGGCATGAAAGGCCGTTGTCTTTCAAACTTCTTCGTCAAAACAATCGAAGAACGGGTACGTACCACGCCCGGAATAGCCGCGATCTCATCAAGAACCGCATCCAGTTCCTCCAGCCGGTCTGGCTCCACAATCAGGCACAGGTCAAACTCACCGGAAATAGTAAGGCAGCTGCGGATCTCAGGGTACGATTCCAGCTCCGTAATCAACTCTCTGGATCGTTGCTGCGCCACAGAAAGCATGACCAGTGCTTGCACCCGCTTCTGATCCTGATCTTCGCCGAGGATAGCTGTGTACCCTACAATGATGCCTTTGCGCTCAAGGCGGGCAATGCGTTCCTGAACTGTTGATCTGGCAACGTCCAGACGTCGGGCAATGGATGACACTGGTTCACGCGCATTTCCCTGCAAAATAGCAATCAGCTTGCGGTCCAGCTCATCCTTAATCTCAGCCATGACGTGTCCTTCAAAATTTTTGCAGCAATATAACAGGGTTCTCGTTAATTCGGCAGTAAGATCAGTTAAAACTAACAGTTTCCAGCGCACAATCTTCCAAAACCCACTGTAAATACAGGTCAATTCGACTAACGCGCACAGATTTAAAGAATTTGCAGAAGGGGAGAAAAGGAAGTTGCAATTGCAAAGTCGTAACGTTATAAACTAACAAAATCAAATGTAATATTATAACATATGCGGGTAAGTCTCCTATGAAGCGTTTGTCTGGCTCAATAAGTATGCTCGGCCTTTTTGCTAGTGTTATGGCAGCTCCAGCACTGGCTCAGGCTGAAGTTAAGGTTGTGGCGTCCATCAAGCCGATCCACTCACTTGTAGCAAGTGTTATGGAAGGTGTTGGCGAGCCGCAGCTCGTAGTGGAAGGAGCAGGGTCTCCCCATACCTATAGTCTGCGCCCGTCCACAGCCCGTAAGCTTGCAAATGCAGACGTTGTGTTTTGGATCGGCCCGAAAATGGAAAGCTTTCTGGAAACACCTCTGGAAAATCTGGTGAGTGATGCCACCGTTGTGTCTCTTAAGGATGCCCATGATCTGAAACTGCTCAATTTCCGCGCGGGTGGGAGCTTTGAAAAACACGGTCATGACGATCATGATGACCACGCAGGTGAAACCCCGGAAGAGCATGCAGCCCATGCAGATGAAGCGAAAGCAGATCACGACCATGATGAGCACGGGGCAGAAACCTTTGACATGCACCTGTGGCTTTCGCCGCATAATGCCGTTGCCATGTTGAATGAAATTGAAGAGACACTTTCAAAAGCAGACCCGGCAAACGCTGAAAAGTACAAAGCAAATGCAAAGGCAGAAGCGGAGGAAATCAATAAGCTTTCTGATAGTTTGAAAGCTGATCTGGAAAATTATCAGAATAAGCCTTTCGTTGTCTTCCACGACGGCTATCGTTACTTCGAAGACGCCTATAATCTGACGGCGGTCGGTTCTGTGACTGTTAGTCCTGAAGTGCTTCCCGGTGCAAAACGCCTAAGCGAAGTGCGTGCTACGCTGGAAAATCTGGGAGCACACTGTGTGTTCTCTGAACCTCAGTTCAATCCGCGCATGGTTGCTGTGCTCAAAGAGGGGACATCCGTTAACTCCGCAGAACTTGACCCACTGGGTGCCTCACTGGAAGCAGGACCGCACCTATACACCCAACTATTGAAGAACATGGGTGCTGCCTTCAAAGATTGTCTTGCAGACAAATCCTAGACCAGTTCAAAAAGCAGCAGGCCGCCTCTCAAAGGGTGCGGCTTGTTTCTGTTGATCTAAACAGGCTCACAAGAAGCCGCTTTGACATATGTACCAGCCTGCAAAAGCGGCCATGCCTGCTCGTAGCTCATAATGTCTTCGTGCTTTGCACGCCAATGCGCATCAATACCGTCCCAGCCATTTCCTTTAAAGACATGACCGCACTCAGGGCATGTTTTCGCCTCAACAAGTTCTTGGCCTGAAATAAGCTGCGCCAGATAGAACGGGTTATCGCCGATATGAATGTCAGGACCGCTTCCAACCCGCTCCAGTAAATCTGTTTTGCCCTTATGATTTGCACGAAGTGAACTGCTGATGACTTCCTCTTCAGTAAGGTAACGAGCAGCCAGACGTCTGAGGATTTCAGTCACTTCCTGCGGAGAGAGATTGCCGGGCAGATCCCAGTGGTCTTGTTCAGCAAAGCTTTCAAACTTCTGTATTCTCCAGGTGTTCACAGAGCCAGCCCTCCCTCGCAGATCAACACTCTGATCATTGATGTCGTACTGGTATATTTCCGTATATAACCTTGGGAGTGTCAATAGCCGGAGGGCTTACGGGCCGAATTGACGCAGGTCGTCCAGCAAGGTGCGGGACTGTGCATTTCTCACTCTTATTGAACTGGAGAGGCAACCTATGGTAAGCTTCTTTTTGATGAGAGGAAGGTAAAGCGCCTTTTCTGATCCGGAGGGCCCGGGCTTTCGCCCGAACCCTTTTGGCTTAGGACTTGAAGACCAGGATACATTCGATTTGGAGACCGAGGATCTTGATCTTAAATCCAACCTTCCGGATTTTCATTTGCGCTTCACCTTCCTTTCTATTTATCGCCAGAACATTCCTGAGCGATAGATAGATTGTGATGTGCACACCACTGAAACTCGACCAGAACCTGTTTGAAAAGCTCAGTCAATTATAACCAATGAAATTTAAGTAAGGCGAACGTGGAGAGCTCAACAAGCAGATGCTTCGAAGCTTGCTGGACCTATGAGGAGTGTCCCTCACATCTCTCCGGCCCCTTCCAGTTTGTCGCTCCAGCGCCCCAAAATGCCTTCAAGTGCTTTACGGTCTTCAGGCTCCAGAATTTCCAGAATCTCGGCCTGTAGCTCAAAGTGTCTTGCAGCAACCTCTTCCACCAGTGTCCGACCTTTTTCGGTGAGCTGGATCATGAGAGCCCGGCGGTCATCCGGGTTGGGCAAGCGCTGCACGAGACCGTTCTTTTCCAGCTTATCCAACCGGCTGGTCATGGTGCCGGAGGTGAGCATACTGCTTTTGGAAAGCTCAGTGGGCCGCAGCGCATAAGGCTCGCCGTTGCGCCGCAAAGTTCCCAGAACGTCAAAATCACCGCGTCCAAGCCCGAACCGGGCAAAATTTTCTGAGATCAGCTTCCCACAATGCATGTTAAGGCGCGTCAGGCGAGCCAGCACATACATAGGGCTGGCATCAACCTCAGGAAATTCTGTTCTCCACTGCTGTACAGCCTGCGCAACATGATCACCCATGTTTGACCTCACTCGTTTGGTGAAAATACCTGTCGCGGTTATATTGCAGAGGAACAGTTTGATATCAAGATACTTGACCGTTATCCGTAGATGCACTAAGAAAGATAAATAGCTTGAACTCAAACTAATTGAAGCTGAAATATATGCTTGTACAATTGCGAACTGCTCTGACGCCCGCAATCTGGGGCACGACATACGCCGTGACCGCACTCCTTCTGCCCGCAGAAGACCCGGTCTGGATGGTTGTCTATCGTCTGCTGCCTGCCGGGCTGGTGTTGCTTGCCTTTGCACCGGGTATGCTGAATGGTCTCTGGTTAAAACGAGCCATGGTCATTGGCTTGACAAATCTTTCCATGATCTTCTTTGTGTTCATTGCAGCCTTTCGATTGCCAAGTGGCATGGCCGGAACGCTCATGGCAACCTTGCCACTGCAAATCATCTTTTACGTCTGGGTGCTCGATGGAAAGAAGCCACTTCCCCGGCAACTGCTCGCCTCTTTCATCGGCTTGTTTGGCGTTGCTATGTTGTTGCTTGGTGCAGTGGAACTGGACTGGATTGGCATCGGTGCTGCAATGGCTGCCTGCCTGAGCACGTTTACCGGAGTGTATTTAAGCGGCAAATGGGGGCGACCAGAAACCAGCATGGTCACCTACACCGGGTGGCATGTCACATTGGGTGGGCTTTATGCGCTTCCAATCGCATTCATTCTGGAAGGTGAAGCACCCATGCCGGATTTGAACATGTTGCTTGCATTCTTCTGGATCGGCATTCTGGGCATGGGCTGGGCATCTTGGAACTGGCTCAAGGGGATTGTTCAGCTCAATCCAACCACCATTGGATTTCTGTCTCTGGTAAACCCGGTCTCAGCAGTGGTGTGTGGTCAGGTATTGGTAGGAGAGGAATTTGGCATACGCCAGTGGTTCGGCATTGCCATTGTGCTCAGCAGTATCATCTACGCATTGAAAACACCGCATTCATCTAAGGTGAATGCGCAGGCGAAGAAAGCAGAAGCACCCAGCTGAGTTTACAAGAAAAATCAGCGCAGGTAACTGATATAGGCATCCTGCGCTTTTTGCATAGCTTCCACCTTGTCGTTCACATCCCCTTTGCAAACAACGCCATTGTGATGCAGTTCCCAGCGCCATGGTTTACGGCTGCCATCCCCGTTCTCACGGTGAACCCGCATGCTCATTTCGGTACTTAATACACCAGTCCCCACACTATGGTCCGGAACATTTCTCCAAAGCTGTCGCCACTGAAACTTCTTGGACATAACTACCTGTACCCGATGTTCTATCTATGTTCTCATTTTCTAATGATTCCATTAAAATTTCCCTAACGATTGTTAACCCTGAGTTATGGCCGCTGAAGCGGGACACTTCGATTTAGAGTACGGGACACTTGAATTTAGAGCACTTCACTTTGTGGGGTGTTTTCGCCCTTTAAGGGCGTGAAGCGCGATTTTTGATTCTTCTCACTCCTCCTGCCAGCCTTCAAAGACCTAGCTTCGAACCCTCTCCAGCTCCAGCTTCGAAGTGTATCCGACGCCCTTTCGAACGCTGTGCGTTACTCTTCGAATGCTCCACGCACCTGCTAACTCTGGTTGCACAGGCGGCAGGACAATCGCTCCTTCAGCTCGTGCACTGGCATCACCGACGATTGTAACTCTGGCCGTCTCAGCTCCGGCGATCCCATCCTTCAAAGCTGCATCCGCTGCCTTTTGAGCCTCTTCCTTGCTTGCAAAGGTTTTACAGAGCGTATGAACGGGCTCCTCACTTCCAGATTCTGCATAAAGCCGCGTGGCTTTGTCCTGATCGTGATAGGCAGCTTTCACGGTTTTGTATTCGGTCCGCTGAGCCCCTGTCCATTCATAGCTGATGATCTGGGAGGCAAGCGGTTGCAGTGCTGGGATTTGAGCGCCAGAGGCTTTCTTTGTGGTTCCTTTTTCGACAAACATAAGCTTGCCATGGGCAACCTTGAAGATTGCTCCCAGCTCTTTGGCCCACTCAGTCAGAAAGTGCATATCACTGACATTGGTCTGGTCCTTGTGAGGCACAAAGAGAGAAGCAAGGCTCTTGCTTACAACGGGCTCTAAAGAATGACGGCCAGCAATCACTTCAACAACCTTCTTGAGTGTGGTGCTGTCATAACTTTGCGTGCGTTTTTCCTTCAGTGTTCCACCCATGTCAGCAGCGGTTCCGCACAGCGTCATCAAATGGCCGCCTTGCTTGCTTCCCGATGTTCTGGGGGCGTCACTGTAGAAGATCCCCATAGGCAGCAAAGCACCAATTGCATTGGGCAAGCTGACAATGATCTGCGCTCCCTTGGGCGGCAGGGCAATCTGGTTATCCCGAACCAGTTTCAGTGTCACCTTGTCTGATTTGCCGCCCGCCTCATCCTCAACCTGAAGGTCGATCAGGGCTGATGCGTTTTTATCACTCAGCAGGTTTTGCAAAAAGCCCGTAACATCATTGCCATTGATGGAGACAAACAGGTTCATTTCAATCCCATAGGTTTATGTCTGGTGTAATGATCCGGGGTCGCTCTTGTACAGGTAAATCCGGCATATAGACCTGTACGTGACTATCCAGAACAACCGGTGCATCAGGAGCGCAAAGGTGTTTGTTTTGCTCTTGCTGCATCACCAGATCCAGTAGCTCATCACTCTGCCTGCCATAATGATCCATGATCATGCTCTCAACCGTATCCCCCTGGATCGCTCGCTTTAAAACGGCCATAGTGAACTTGCTCCTGAATAGCGGCTTAAGTTGATGGAAAACTCCATGGCCGTGCCTGAGCCTTCGCTTACAAACTCGGTCTCTTTCTTGAAGATCTCCTCCACGCACCAGCGCCCCAGCACTCGGCCAGAACTTAAAATAAGGGTCATGGGCTGACCTGATCCGGCTCGCGCTGCAATGGCTTCCATTTTCCACGAGCCTGCTGGCTGGATCTCCGGCCAGATCCCACCCTTGATGATAAGCGCCTGGTCTCCTGATCCCGTCCATTGCTTTACAGGAGCACCGCCAATTGGATCAGGCTTTGCCCATATGAACTTCCAGCGCCGCTCCAGCTCTTCAAAAGAACCAACATCGGGCGCGAAGATAAACATTCCAAGGGCTGCAAGTGGTCTCATGAGTTAATCCGACAATCTGTTATCAGTTTCTTGCAGCGCTGCCATAACCCCGCGCCGTCCAGCTTCTTCAAGGCGTGCTTCGATATCGCCGTCATAAGCAATCACGTCCCCAATATTCACATTAATAGTAAGCTCTATTTTTTTAGCAGGGCCTTGCTGGAGACTACCGCTTGCAGCTGGCATACTTGGCAAAATTGGTGCTGCAGCCACCGCTGAAACCGGCGCTGCCATCGCCCCGGCAACCATCCCGATACGGGCCGCGCTGCGGATGCGGTCAGACATCCGCAGCATGCGCTTCAGGTTGTCGTTGTGAGCGATATAGCCACCTTCACTGGCATATTTCAGCTCAGGACCTCGCTCACCAACCAGCAGCGGCCCAGCTCTGTAGGAGCCGCCAGAAGCACGCTTTTGCAGTGCCTGACCAGATCCAATAGCAACCTGATCAGGAATCTTGACAGCACGGATCTGGTCGGCTTTCTGCCTTAAAGCCACATCTGGATCACTACCCGAAATCGACTGCTTCAGCTTGGCAAGTTCAGCCACAAGTTCAGCTCGCTCACTGTTCATCTCATCCAGAATTTTCTGGTTCATCTGGGCAGCGATCGGGCTCATTTGCATGCGTTGCCGGGTTTCTGAAATTTGCCCATCCAGCAGCTTCAGACCTTCTGTCAGTTCCCGGATCTGCTGGCGCTCCTCGGCAAAGGTATTGGGTTGGCCCTCAGATAGCGCAGCAGGCTTTTCTTGCGGCATAGGCAGAGGATTTGGGCCATAGACTTCTTTAGAGAGAACGTCATTTTTGACCGGCTTTTCTGGTTTCTCAGGCAGATCAAAAAAGCCCCATTCTCCCAGTTTGCGCATTCCAGGAACATTATCGATCAGCCAGTTATCAGCCGCCTTGCCGCGTGCTCGGGCTTCAGCTGGAATTCTCCTGGCGTACTCATCGTCTGTTTCACCATGCCTGCGGGCGGTCATATCGTTCATGTCCGAGATAACACCAATCACTCCTGCCAGTGCTATCACACCGCGAAGCGTCCCACCGGACATCAAACCATCTAAAACACCCTTGCGCTTACTGACCTTGCCCAGCCCCAGATCCAGAGCACCAATCGCCCTGGACATACGCCCAACACCACGGGCACCAGAGCGCCCTCGCAGACCAAGCATCGACATGCCAAAGCGCAAGCCCGCAGAAGCTGCAATCGCAGATCCGGCAAATGTGAGGAAGGCACCGCCAACAACTAAAAGAAGCCCCAAGGCACCTGCCGCAAAGACCAAGCCTTTGGTCCAGTTCGGGTGCTCCTTCATCCATTCACCAGTGCTACGGACCCAGCCAGTCATGGATTTAACCGCATCGCGCAAAGCTGGATTGAGTGTTTCACCAAAAATCAGGGCAACCTCTGAGACAGCAGAGCCAAAGCTTTTCCAGTCTCCCATGAGATTATCACCCATCTGAGTTGCAACACGCTCAGATTCACCGTTCACGTCCTTCAGATCTGCCAGCAGCGTTTCAAAAACGGTAAAGCCCTTTTTGTCCAGGAGCGCGGCAAATGCAGATCCAGCTTCTGCCCCCGCAATGTCTTTGAAGATCTCAGCACGTTCACCTGATCCCAAGTGCTCAGAAGCTTTAGCAATCTCCAGCAAAACATCTGGAACAGAGCGCAGGTTGCCAGCAGCATCCTTGGTTTCAACTTTCAGCTCTCGAAGCGCTTGTCTGGCGCGTTTGTTAGGTGCTGCAAGGCGTGTGTAGATGGTGCGCAAAGACGTACCTGCCATGGAGCCCTGGATACCCACGTTTCCAAGCAAGCCAGCCATGGCCGCTGTTTCTTCCAAAGAAACACCCAGCTGCTTAGCAACGGGCGCGGCATATTTCATGCTCTCGCCCAACATGGTCAGATCCACATTTGCACGTGTCGTGCTGGCCGTCAGAACATCGGCCACGCGGGTCATCTGCGTTGGTTCCAGACCAAAGCCAGAAAGAATGTTAGAACTAATATCAGCCGTGCTTGCCAGATCTGTTTTGGTTGCCTTAGCAAGATTAAGCACATCCGCCATGGAAGCCTTGATGGCGGTAACGTCCATGCCAGCCATCGCCAGAAAACCCATGCCTTGCCCGGCTTCCAAAGCACTGTAACTGGTTGAAGCCCCCAGTTCGCGTGCCAGATTATTCAACCCCCGATAGTCTTCGCTCCCTTTCTTGACACGGGCTACAGCTGCAACGGCATCCATCTGCTCTTCAAAACTTGCAAATTGCATTATGGAGTTGCTGACAGGCCGTAAAAGCTGCTGGCCGGCCAACAGGCCGCCCACGCCAGCTGCACCAACAGCCGCACCGCGTACCAGGCCACGATCCCGGCGCTGGCGCTCGCGATTGGTCACACGCAAAATAGCTTTCTTGCGGCGCTCTAACTTTTGGTATTCCGCTACCTGCCTGCGCACGGCCTGCGTCTGCTCATTCAGTCTTGATGTGGCACGGTCAACGGTTGCAGCCAGTTCCCGTTCATTGCTGGAAAGTCGGTTCGCTTTGATCCCGACAGCATCAAGAGCTTGCTTGTTCTTTTTGGCTGTTTGCGTGCTTTTCTTGAACTCACGGCCAAGTCGGTCGGTATCTTGCTGCGCCTTCTTAAAGGCCATTCGAAGCTTTTTCGAAGGTTTCTCGGCTGCTGCAATCTCTTTTGAAAGAGCCTTCATTTTGGCCCTTGCTGCCGCATATTCCAGACGGGACTGTTTAACGGCCCGTTGCCCCTTCTTAAACTCGTTGATCAGATCCTGTTTTGCTCGGGCAGCCTGGATGTCTTTGCGGGCCATTTCAGCAGCATCACGGGCAGCACTTTTAAAGCCTCTGCCCATGTCCCGGCTATCTTTACGAATGCCGCGCATATTGTCGCGAAGGCGGCGACTATTGCGCGAGAACTTATCGCGCAACTCCATAGTCATCCGGGCTTTAAGATCACTACTCATCCGTCGCCTTCTTTCGTTCCTTTAAGATTTCGCGGGCATTGATCCAGTGACGATAAAGGTCAGTCCAATGCAACCCTTCCAGATCCCGCAGCCCCCACTGGAAGGCTGCGGTGATCTCATAAAAGACCTGATCTAGGCTTTCTGGGCGCTCTGGTCTGGGGAGGTCGTCGAGGTCATCACCTTCGGTGGGGTCTCCACAGTCTGGACTAATCCATCCTGTTCCATCCCATCGAAAAAACGATTGAAGCCTGCCGTCAGCGCCATCAGGTTACGCCCTGGCATCTCTTTAATCATCTTACTGGAAAGGTGCGGAGACGTGATCTTTGGTAAGACATATGCCAGAGCCTTGATATTACCATCTGAGACTTCAAAGGGTGTATAGTTGCCAAACTCGCTGCCAATTGGCTCGCGGGTCAAGGTGATTTCTGAGACGTGTTCGCCATTCAGGGTGATTGGTGTTGGCAGGGTTACGACTTGTTTTGGCATGACTAAATTCTTTCACTTGAAACAAAGGAAGAAAAACTGGCAGCTTTAAACCGCCAGTCACAGGTGGTTCAGGCACGGCCCAGAGCGGCCCGGCGGGCCTTGTTCTGGAACATGTGTTCAGGCAGGTAGATATCGTTAAGAACATCCACCTCAATGGTGTTTTCCGCGTCCCCGAAATCCCAGCGATAATAGGTCAGCCAGAATTCCAGCTCGCCTTCAATGTCACCATCTTCTTTCCAGGACTGAATGACTTTGTTCGGCGCACTGCACCGTCCCTGAAACTCCTCGACAGAGGTCTGATAGCCGCCTTCCTCATCATCCAGATACGCGCGGATGAAGAGGCGTACACCGTTGATCTGGCCGTTTTGAATCAAGCCGATAAAGGGCAGCGATACGCCCTTACACTTGACTGACAGTTTTAAAGCCTCAAAACCATGCGAGACGCCAACGGGAAACTGGCGGCCACCGGTGCGGCGCTCCTCAATCTTGCGGGCAAATTCTGGTCTGCTCAGCTCTGTGACGGTGGCTCCAAAGTCACTTTCACCGATCCAGAGCGTGTGACCGTCTGCCTTATGAACCCGTTCCATGGCAGTTCCTTTCTGAAGATTTGAAGGTTATGAACCTGAGGAGGAGAAGCTGGACAGAGCTGCGGCCTGTGTCAGGAACTCGGCATAAAGCTCTGGCGTGCGATACCCCCAGATCTCGATGTCGCGGATGCTTGCCGCTTCTACAAATCTGAGCTTATAAAAATATTGCCCATCCGCCATCTGCTGAACCGAATTAAGATCGGCTGGGAACTCAAACTCATACCCGATAAGTGCTCCTTTTCCGCGCATATCACGTAAAAACCCACGTACACTGCCAGCAATATTCTCAATGGCTTGTTCACTGGGCGGAATATCAATATAAGGCATCAGCCCCCGCTCCAGCGCATCATAGGTCTTGTCGGCCACACGGCGGCCCACGATAGTGCCCCCCAGCAGCTTTTCCTTATCCATTGTATGAGTGCCCCAGAGCCGGAACCCATCGTCTCGAATGATGGTTGTGATGTCATGGGAGTTGAGGAAGTTGGCTTCACACCCGCTGTCATTGGAGCGGAAGTCTACCACACGGGCGGTGCCATTAATCAAGGCAGGCTTGTTGGAGGCAGGCCACCAGAAGCCCTTTTCCAGATCCATTTTTGACTGCACACCTGCTGCCAGAACAGAGCCGGGCAATTGCACTTCTCCATCAGAACCTGTGTCCCATTCGCTGATGAAATTGTCCACCATCATGGCCCGGTCAGAACCATAATTCTCACGCGCCTTAACCGCATCTGTCGCCGTGGTATTGGGACCGTCAAAGAACACAAAGGACCGCAGCCGTACAGCCACACTGATAAGCTCATTAACAACCGCATTGGCATTGCCGTCCGGAGTTGCATTTGCAAAGCCTGGAGCAATCAGAAGGTCGGGCTCAATGCCCAGCAGTGTTTTGGATGAGCGGAAGGCATGAACCCCGGTTTTCAGGGTCACATCACCAATAACTGCACTGATCTGCTGAGCTGGATCGGCAAGCTCTTCGACACGGACCACAACAATCTTGCCGGAGGTTTTCGCATATTGCTTCCAGATCGTCTTCAGAGCGATTGGCAGTGTTCCGGTTGTGCCAAGGCTTGCAGCCTTTGTAATGTCTCCAATAATGGCAACCGGTATATTGAGCGGCCATTTTTCAGCATCGGCATCGGGCGCAGTGCCAATGATCCCGATCTCCCCAGACTCGCCAACGCGGATGATAGGCGGAGCCTGCGTCATATCATGAGCCCGCACCCCGTGGTGATAATTGGTAGTCATAATGTCCTCTCTAAGAAAGTAGTGAAAGTGACGAGTTAGCAAGATTTAGGGAGCGGGCTTTTCCCAGAGGTCCGGATCACCGGGATCTGGAACTGGCTCCATGTTCTGGATCTGAGCAGAACGCTCCAAAATCCAGTCCCGGTGATCATCAGCAGCATTCAAAACCGCTTGCACCTGCTCTTTTGTGGTGAAGGTAATATCCACTCCGGCAGAAGTCTTGTAGGTTTTGCCTTCCGATCCAACAGCCCCACGCTCGAACCCCCGGACCAGACCCTCAAGACGGCTGATGCTGTCTGTATCGCAACGAAACCGGATACCATTAATAAGTATTCCCTCGTTTATGCGACGCTCAGCCTCCATGGAAACAGACCATTTATCCCAGTCAGGTCGCTCATATTCCCACTTTCCGTCAATCCACGTGTGGTGCGCAGACGGTTTGAGTGGGACCTCAACAGTGCCCTCCGGATACGCCGCCTTGATATTATCTGAAGGTTCTTCGGTTGTTTGCCAGTATCCCCGTTCCGGGTGATAAAAACCAATTTCCATCAACGTAACTCCGACCAGTTGGGGTTCTTATGTAAATTGCCAAGCACTCGGTAATAGTGACCCGCTGGGATGATATACATGCCACCATGACCGCCATTGTCTTGATCTGTATCGCCCGTAAATACTGTGACCCAGCTGGAACCGTTGGCACTGACCTGGAAATGGGCTGAGTCACCAATAGATACGCTTACCCCGAGGGGTCTTCCCGTAGAGTTTTGGTAGGATGTAGAAGTATATCGCGAAACATGCCGCCAGGTCTGGTTATGCCCAATGCCATATTGGCCAACAATCTGCGCAATATACTCCTCCGACTTGGTAGCAAGAGATCCCAGCCCCAGCTTATTGCGCCAGGCACTTGAAGTTGTTAAAGCCAGCGCTGTTAGCGAAAATGCGCTAACCTTGGCTGCATCCAGTTTGCTGCCAACCGCATTGAGGATCTCTGTTGCAAAATTTGGATTATCTCCCAGAGCAGCGGCCAGCTCATCCAGAGTATTCAGGGCACCTGGAGCGGAGGCCACAAGGTTGGCAATGCGCTGATCCACCTCCGTCTTGGTGTAGGTATCCACGAGCCCCAGTTCTGCCATGGTCGTGGGTTTGTCTTCCAGCTCTGCATACGTGTGGGTGTGATCACCACCAGACTTGGTAGCCAGCGCTTCTGCCAGCCCACTCACATCCTCAATCTGATGGTTGTGCACCTTGGGAGCCGCTACTGCTGCAAGCGTTTCATGCAGCCGCCTCGGGTCAACAACCATCTTTTCAACGCTGGCATCTTTGGCTTCAGCCCCGGAAGCCCAAGGGTAAGCAGAGACCACCCAGCCTTTCGTGGCATAGCCATCCAGTGGATTAACCACCAGCTGGATTGAATCGGTGTTTGTTACCTGCAACACGATCTGAATAGTCAACGTAGCTGCTGAGCCATCTTCCAGCTTGGCCTTGTAAGCTTCTGGATACTTGGCAATGGCAAACATCTTGCCATTCTCGTCAAACACCCCGGCTTCTCGCACCCACCAGCCACCGGCATTGGGTGGAACAATAGCTTCAATAATAAGCCATGCCGGGTTTTGCGGATCTGGCGTGATGGAGGTAATCGCTGTGCGGTAAACCTCATTCTTCAGCTCTGTCTCAGTGCCATCCGGATCATAGGTAGTCCCATTGGCATCCCCAAGTGCCAACTCACTTATTGTAATACCCTGACCGCCTGTAATGGCCGCGTTGAGTGCGGCGGAGCCCACGTCAGTCAGGCGGGTATAAAAAAGCGGATCACTCATGTTTGCCTCGGATAAATATAAATGGATGAACGCACAGGACGGATCATGGCAGCAGCCCAACAAAGTCCGGTACTCTTGATCGCTTCTGGACGCCATGGACGGATCTGAACTCGCTCACCTGAGGAGGACGCTGCCCCAATTCCAAGGGGCATTTCATTCTCAAGTTTTGTGGTCAGGGGCGGCATGATCCGGGTGCGCGAAAGATCCGAAACTGCCATACCAACCGTCAGCTTTGTGACAGCCTTGATGCCCAGTTTGAATGTAAAATGACGAGACAGCGGTTTTGCCAGATTAACGGCATCCCAGATCCTCTTTTGCAGCCGTGCTGCCAGATAATCATGCGAGCTGTAAACCTTGCCAGACGGATAGGCCGTCACCTCAAATGTGCCAGGAACACCTGAGCCACCGGGTTGCCACCATTCAAGCAGTTTCGCTTCAACCGAAATGATTGACAGTGCCGTCTCGATAGCGTGCACCGTGCCCTTAAAACGATGAATTGTGTAGCTCAGCCTGACAGCCTTGCGCTTCACATCTTCCAGCCATTCCTCGTCCCAGAAGTCCACGGAAGCCTCATAAGCCAGAAACGGAAGGAACCGGGCGGGCGTCTTGTCCGGATTGGTCAGGTCACGAAGATCTGCAATCGCCTGATCGATCTCCTGGGACCAGAACGTAACCGACGCCACACGCCGATCATGGGCTGTTGCATAACCGGGTAAGAGCGATGAGAAGTCACGCATTGATGACCTCCACATTCACTGTCAGGGATGAAGCCCAGATGATCTGGTGTTTCCCGACCAGAACATCATCATCCAGACTGGTTTTAGCGTATTCAACCCCGGCCACTGCAACCGAACCATCCAGTTTGGATCTGTAAAGCGACTTCCAGATTTTCTGACGGCTCAGTAGATACTCCGTGGCCTGCATGGCCGCTTTGTCCTTAAGAAGATCCACACTTGGCCCGGCCAGAACATACAAGGTAACGATCACAGGTGTGTTCAGGACCTCTGCCGCCTTGACGGTCACGCGATCCCCGATCGGGCGGCGGATCCTGGCACAAACCGCTTCACTCACCGCATCTAACAATGTCTGGTCTGCGGGAGTGCTTAAGTCATCTGGAGCAACATAGATCTCAACAACACAAGGTGTTGGTGAATAGGCTCGTGCATCACGCACACCTGGAACACTCTTTGCCCAGTATTCATAGGCACCTTCTGCCCCAGCCGTTGACCAGCTTTCAGGGGCAATGCGGATTCGGTCCCTGTAGTCTTCATCCGCCTCCATGATATACGCAGCGCCATCTTCGCCCGCTTTAATCAATTTGCGCGGTGTTGAGCGACCATCGCCCTTTGCATCCAGATCCGTACCTGTAGCGCTTGCAAGCAGAGCAGCTTTCGCCGCCGTATTGATCCGGGCGCGAACCTGATAGCCCATCTGGGCATCCACATGCAGGTGAGCACGCACCGGTTCAAATTCGCTTTCATCTTCAAACTCAGGCCACTTCAGCTGGTACTCAGCCTTGATTTCCTCATAGATCTGAGTGTGCTCTTTTTCATCAATGAGCTTAGGCGGTTCAACCTTGCTAAGGTCAATGATGTCGTCATAACGGCTCATTGCACCACCTCATGTAAGGAAATCGGTTTGCCGGTCTCCCGGCTGACGGCAAGGATCTCAACGCGGGTTTCACCATTGGCAACACGCCTGGCCGCCTCAGGACCCGTGTCAGCTTCAGGAGCAATCAGGCGCACCTCTTCAAGATCCACACGGCTTTCATGCTCATGGATGGCGGTTGCCACCACAGCCTGGAACAAAAGCCGTTGTACTCCATTGTGGGGAGTATCGATCATGGCGGGCAGCTCACAGCGCAGATGACGACGCATCACAAGGTCGCCATGCGTCCGGACAAGGCGGCGCATGGCTTGTGCAATGCGGGCATCTCCGTAAAGCGGCTTTCCTGTTTGTGCGTCATACCCGGCCATAAGATTAAGCCTTCGTCTTGTCTGCTGGACTTGCTGCCGCTTCGGTGCTGGCAGGCTTTTTGCGGGAGCGATATGGTTTCAGGGTCCCGTTCAGCTTCAGGAACGTTGCCTGAGCTTCGCTCATTTCCACAACATCGCCTTTGTCGCGCCACTTCCCCTGAACTGGTGCGGTCTTTAAAACTTCAAATTTCTTCTTTTCAGGTGCCATTTTGATCCTCGTTAGTCGGTTGCAAATACCTTCGAAGAGCCTTCGACAATGGGCCACAGACCTGCCGAAGAGATGCCGCCAACTGCAACCATATCCCCGACACGGGCCACTTTCTTGCCGCCTTCACCGCCAAGACTGACCTTGTCGGCATTCACCGTTGCTTCAGTGCAGGTGATGGTGAGCTTGCCGCCAGTAATCTCAACCACAACGCCATCCGGCCCTTTCAGGCGCATAGTGCCGCCTTCTGCGCTGGCATGCGGATTGTCTCCGGACGGAATGCAGGGAAAGAAAATCCCGTTTTCAGTCTCCCCGTCCTGGCAGAACAGAAACCCTTGCGCCCCAACATTGGCAGGCGCATCAATCTGCCATTCCCCGGAGGTGATAGAAGCTTGCGTGACCGGCGCAGACTTGAACCCGCTGCCATCTTCGACCACGACCTTGCCGTCACTGTAAGAGGCAACTTTCGCCTTGCGCACGAAGTTGCCTGTCTTGCGCTCCAGCTCTGCAAGGCGGGTCTTAATTTCATCCAGCATCAAAAGGCTCCTCTCTGCCAAGAAAGCGGCTGGCCGCATTGCCAAGCGCCGCGCCTTTACCATCAAACAGGATGAAACTTTGCCGCCACTCAATCAGCCACAAAGCAGAACCGAGTTGATCTATGGATGGTGAATAAAGATTGCGGGCAGAGATCCCAACCGGCTTTTGAGCCTTTGCAATCTCAAACCGGTTATCGGTAAACAGCTGAATGAATTCGTGAACAGTATCCACGATCACTTTGGCCTGGTGATCGCGGTGACCGAAAGGAGCAATAACAAACACGCCAAGGCCAAGCTCATGGATTGCAGTGCCGTCGCTCTGTTGCTTAACAGAAGTCACGCGGCCAATACCAGCAAACGCACCGCCCAGATTGGTGATGGAGTTTGGTGTAAGCCACTTTTCACTAACGACCCCAGGAGAAGCTTTCACCATAGCGCGGGCATGCAAAATGCCGCTCTCTTTGATCTGGAGGAGGATGGCCTCCTGAATGTCGCTATAAGATGTCGGGCGTGTCCACGTACTCATGTTAGCAGCCCTTCCATAAAGTGCACGATGGTCTCTTCATGTTCGCGCACATCATCACTGGACAGCCCCAGATAGGGCCGTGCAGGAATAGTCACTTCAGACGCGGCCACCGCTTGAGTGCCCATCATAAAAAACAGCCTTGCCCCATTCCTGGGCTTGATGGTGCCGCCAAACTGATGAATCGCGGCATAGATTACGGGAGAACCCCAGCTCACTTCATCCGATCCCGCCACATGATCCAGACTGGTGACCAGATCCCCTTCATTGTGAAGCAATCCTTGCGAGCCGCCACGGGTAGCCGCATAGCCTTTTGAATGCTCAATCCACGCAGACCCATCAGGGGCTTTTTGATCCTGTGTAATGCGGCGCTGTGTCTGGCTCACACCTAAAGCGCCGTGCACATCCAGAACATCTGCAAAGTTCACACTGGCAATGGCCTGTGTGACCAGCGTTGCCTTGCTCATCTGCTCATTCAGAACGAGTTCAACACCGCTCATGAGAAGATCCTTTCAGGCGTAATGAAGCTCACCCCCACATTGGAGGTGCTGCCAGTGCTGGATGTGCCTGGCTGCATAGGTAAATGGGCATCACCCTTTGCAACCACTTTGAGGAAGTCCATTGTGCGCTTGTAACGGCCATCAATCTCCCGATCTGATGTCATCGGAGTGTCTGCCAGAATGTGAGTTGCAATCACCAGGCAATGCTGGCGCAGAACCGGCGCGGCCAGCGGATCTGTTATAGGTGTTGGATACCTGCCGCCCAACCAGCCATCCATTTCCGCTGAAGCATCATTCAGGGCACGCTCAATCGCAGCTGTATCGGCTTCGCCGTCATGGTCGAAATCAGCAACAAATTTGCGGTGCGGATTACGATCCAGCCAGTCCTGTACGCTTGCATAGGCCATGAAGATAAACTCATTTCAGTGGAAGTGGTGGGGGCTGCTGGCAGCAGCCCCCGGTTTGGTGCAGGCGCTTGCCCACGCCTGCACCGGGAGGCAACTGCTAAGTCTCTAAGAGCGCTTTCAGGTCCGCCTTGAGCGCTTCGCTTAAGCCATCAACAGCAGCTTCAACCTCATCCGCCTCAGGCTTCCAGCCCAGCACATCTTCCAGAACGGAAATGCGCGGCGTGCCAGCCTTGGTGAATGCATCCCTGCCTCCTGGAAGCCCGAACATGGCCTGCTGGATTGCCTTGATACGGTTCTCCTGAGCTTCCGGACGCTTCGAAGCCTCATCAGGAGGAGCTTTTAATTCCTTTACCAGAAGTTCCGGATCTGCCTGAATGCGCTTCAGCTCATCCTCATCAATGTCCTGAGGGCAGACCAGCACCTTCGGCTTGCCCTGAACAAACTCCTGCCCACCACGCCAGTGCGTGCGGCTGGTCGTGACTTGGATACAAACGGGGTCCATGATGTGCCTCTACCTTGTTCCGGTTTGAATTAGGTTTCCGTCTCTCCGGGCTGTCGCGTCCATAACTCAGACGCTGCAGCTACCTTGCACCAGATAGCGAGCCTACTAACGCCGCTCCGCAGACAGACCTTCAGTTCTTTGCCTGCCAGCATCATTGCGAGCGCGTTCGCGTGGGATCACTCCAGCCAGGGCGAAACAAATAACTCGGCGGTGCCGTGCCAGATATTGTCTTCACCACTGGATAGCTTTTCTTTGGTCAGGAGCGTGCGTGCTTTGGCCTCATTAGACGGACCAACAACCAGAAGGTTTGGCATAATACCCAGAGGCACATCTTCACCCGTCTTATTGGAGGTCATCGCTCTGCGAGCCGCTGCATAGTTCTCTGGCGTCAGTTCTGCTTTGGAACAGAAGGCCAGCTGCCAGAAGGAAAAGCCCACATTGCCACGCGCATCTGTGCCAAAAATCAGTTCTTTTTTCATGAAGGCGCGCTCAGCCGTATTTGGATCTGTTTGGGCAACCAGTTTTGGCTTTTCACGCATCTGGAAAATAATTGGTAAAATAGGTTGCTTCACATCCAGCAAGTACCAGGGCGCTCCCGTACCTGCCTGATAGTTGGAGACCGTGCGCAGATTGCCTTTTTCCTTAGAGCCAACCGGATGATCGGTGTCAAAATAGTTCTGGCCGTCGTAACATTTTTCAGAAAGGCCAAGCGGTAACGCGCTCCAGACCAGATTATTCTGCCACTGCCCTGCCGCCTTGCCCTGCATTTTGAAACGCGGGGTGTACATGCCAAGCTTGTCATCATCAATGTCATTCTTTTTGACGGCAATCGTAGCTTCATAATCTTTGTTCTTGATCTTGTAACTGTCGCCGGACAGCTCTTTGATCAGGCGATCACCAACCCACTCACGCATGGCAGGCCAGTCCTCAAGCCAGCCATATTCGTTTTCTGAAGTGGTGCTGGGCACTTCCGTGGCGATCTTTTTCCAGTCTTCAGGGGCTTCTTTCAAACCCGCCTGAAAAGCTGCACTGAAGCCAATGCCAAGTGACTCCAGAACGGCACCATTAATTTCCATCGAAAACTCCTTTGGCTCAGCATCTGAGCCTTATGCGTATCTCTGTGATTGAGTGCGTTAAATGAACTCTACCCAGACCCCGTGCGTGCCAAGGTCGCGAACAAGGCCAGCCTGAGAGCGGGTATTGCTTTTGTGGGACCCGGAAACCGTCTCATCATTGACGATGTAACAAGGCTTGTTGAGGTGGGAGCGGGTGACAGGTTCTGCATTGTCATTGCTCAGGAAATGCCAATCTTTCCCGCGCATGAAGGTTGCGCTTCTGGCTCCATCTGCCCCGTCTTTATTGTCAACGCTTTCCATAGCGATGCCAGCGACGGTCAGATTTGCAGCCTCCATGCCAGGCTGGGCATTCCCATCTGCATCCAGAACACCTAAAGCACCGCGACGAACGGCAACGTTGCCTTTGAGTGGATGAGCGATTTCATCACCTGTGCGGCGACTTGCTTTGCGTGGTTGCTGAACCATCAGGAATCTCCTTCGCTCTGTTCACCATCACGTTGTTTCAGGAAATCCTCCTTAGAGATCCCCATCTGACGGATGACGGCCTTTTCATCCTGGCTCAGTGCTGCTTTTCCCTTACTGGGGTCGGCCTCATCAAGCCCGGACGGCTCGGTCACAGATGCAGGCGCACCGCCAGCAATCAGCTTATTGAAGCTGTTAAGCGCTTCCTGGCTGTTACAGCTATCAACGTAGAACGCTTTTGAGCTGGGATGGATCTTGCCCGCCTCAACCGCTGAGTTGACCGCCTTTTCAACATCAGCCTTGAACGCTTCCTGAGTTGCGTTCTCTGCCTTTTCAGCGCGATCCTTCATCAGGTTGAAGGTATCAACCGGAACGAACTTTTTGGGGTCTGGGGTCTGGGCAGAATTTTGCGCCTTAGCCACATCGCTCTGCATACCTTCGACAGCCTCAAGAATGGACTTGTCAGAGGCTTCATCGGCAAGGCCCAGCTTTTGGCAAAGCGCCTTGCGCTGCTCATCTTTCATGGCAACTGTTCCTTCATTAGATTCAGGAGAAACGAATTCTTCAGGAGGTGAGAGGCGAGAACTATTGAGCGCCGCCATCTTCAGATTGGGCTTATGGGTCAGAGCAGCCGAAACCATCTTCAGCACACGGTGCGTGCCAATATCCTCCCAGAACACAGGAGAGATGAAGCGAAACTCTTTATTGGCGATCATCTCGGCTGCACGCGAGTTCCATTCCACGCGCCCCCAGATGGCACCATCACGGATCTCAAGTTCCTTGATCCAGCCAGCAGCAGGAGCGCCTTCGGTCGGGCTCCATTCACTGGCG
The DNA here is from genome assembly GCA_947496145.1 of uncultured Pseudovibrio sp. Classification (GTDB taxonomy): domain Bacteria; phylum Pseudomonadota; class Alphaproteobacteria; order Rhizobiales; family Stappiaceae; genus Pseudovibrio. The sequence goes on along the minus strand of CANMBS010000006.1, from coordinate 162,351 downwards.
TGTTCATAGTCCACGACCAGATCAAGCTGGTCCTTCTCAAAGAACGCCACCACATCTTCTGGCCGGTCATTGACAAACCAGCGTCCATCGCGACCTTCAAAACGGCCAGCGGGAACAAGCTCAATCCACTCCGGAACAGCATTGTTGCTGTCCAGCTGGATCTCGTTGATAGTAAGGGCAAGGTGTGCGTTCGTTTTCATGAACACACTCTGGACCAGACAGGCACGAAGAAAGCCGGTGACAGGTGTCACCAGCTCGTAAAAATCTTCAAGTCAGGCTCTTTTGTCTTAACGCACCCACAAGCGCGGGTCAAAATCAATTTCGAACGGTCTTCGAACGCCGTCGAACGCACTCGAATATTGCTTATGCATGATGTTACCTCAAACCCCTTAAAGACGCTCTACGGCCTTCTGAGGCGTTTTGGTGTTTTATTCTGGCTGTTCTTGTCAAACTCAGGTACCGCGCCTATACTTAGTGTGCTGGCTGAAGGCAAATGGATCGGTGCCCTCGAATGGCATGTGAGGAGAGTCCGCCCTCACCAAACAGCCAGCACTCATTCTCCCCATTCTCCGTACTGTTCAAAAGCTTTTTGAAAGCGTCTGTGGTCAGACTGAAAGAACGTTGAGACATACATAAAACCATCCTTCGATTTCTTCAGCGCAACAACATACATTTTATCCTTTTCTGAAAGCCAGAAGCTCAGTCCCTGTGATCCACCACGATCTATAGGCACGCCATCCTCCAGCACTTGCTGAACAAGAGTAAATTTTTGGGGCTCAATAGAGCGATGCTTACCCACCTTGACTGCGATGGTATCACTGGAGACAGCCACCAGTGGCGTTTTCGCTTCCAGCTTCTCAGCAAGGGCCGGAACATAAGCCACTGGCAAATGCACCCGCTCATCCATCTTCGAATAGCTCTGTGGTGCTTTGGATTGCCAGAACTCGTCAATCACCTGCCTGGGCAAAGCAGCGCTGTGCCTGCCTGCATTCTCCATCTTTAAGGACAGATTGTCGATCTGGGTCCGGGCGCGGTTCTTGCCCGGATTGCCATGCCAGCCCGGATCAATGCCCTGTGGAATTCGAACGGTCTCGCCGGTGCGAGGATTGGTCCATTCCACGTCGTCAATCTCCGGTGGATCGGACACACCGCCATTGCGGTCAGCTTCCACTCTGGAAATCTGGCGCACCCAGCATTTGCAACGCCAGCCATTGGGCGGAAACCAAGAATCCCAGAACGGATCATCAACCGGCAATGTGATCCCGGATTGTGCCTGATGATCGGGCCTGTGCTTCTGGGAAGGGCCAAGGGAATACACAAAGTATGGCAATGCTGCCTTGGTACGTTGTGCCCGTTGCCAAAGCCCCGCAGCTCTGGCTGATCTGGTATTGGCCCAGTAGATGGTTTTTAACCGGCGCGGGCTGCCCAGTTGAGCCTTGACCATTTTTCCGGTTTTGGGGTCGAGTATATCAACCTTGCCCCACCAGCCCAGTTTTTGCAGGCGCGGCTCCAGATCCTTCGCCCAGGCATCAAACGGAATACCTTCGTTCTGAGCCCGCTTAGCCTCATTGAATAATGTGGTGAGCACGTCCAGCTTGGTTGCCTTGGCAACCGTAAACCCAAAAGCATGCTCCCTGGGCGAAACCTCTGCCCAGTGGAAGGACGGTTTCAGTCCCTTCCTGTCCAGAAACTCTGTCACCTCTGGAGAGGGTTTGGTGTCAAACCTAAACGCGGCCACAACTACCCCCGATCATCACCAAAAGCCGTGGCCTTCTGCGTGGCGTCGGTAATCTTTTGCGCAAGAGCACTATCATCCATCTCATTGGCGATATCGCTCAGACCCTCCAGGAACTCTTCATAGGAACCGGCAGACTTGGCGAGTTGGCGAACTGGCGCAAGTAGATCGGAGACCTGAGGTTGCCAGTCGGCAAGTTCTTCCTGACCGATCTCCTCAAAAGGATCTTCTTCACTATGAAGAGATTTAGCCTGCTGTGTGTTGGAAGATTTTCCTGCCTTGTCCTGATCAGAAGGATCACCCAGCAGCTCTGTACCTTTCTCAGGTTCACTGAAGCCAATCCGGGAGCGCACTTCAGACATCTGCACACGCAGGCCAAGCGGGACAAGCGTGCCCAGAACATTCGCCATGCGTTCCAGATCTTCCGCTTCAACCACTTCAATCAGAATAACCGGATAAGCTGACTGCACACCAAAATTGAAATCCACAAACGGGCGCACCACATCACGGCTCAAAGTGCTGGCCGCCTGCCTTGCATCAGAGCGCTGGATATCTTCGCGCACATCATTATGGACTTCAGCCTGGGCCAGAGATGAGCCATCATCCGTGGTCATGGTCTGACCCAGAACACCCTTGGAAACCTGCTTGTCCAGATATTCTGAGAACCGCTCAAACAAGCTGTCACCACCACGGCTGGAATTGGTGATGAACTCAATATCCATTTCCTTCGGGATGATCCCGGCTGCATCATTAGCAATGCCGATCACCGCCTGCAGCAGCTTGGCCTTGTCTTCCTCCGAGGCGCTCTTATCAAACTTACCCACACGCAGGGGCATGCCAAAGACTTCGTTGTAAGCAGCCCACCCTCGCAATGTATAGCCTTTGAGCATGTAGGACCATGCGGCCACACGGGCCAGCCCTGTGCGGATTTGCAGGCCGCTCTTCAGCTTTGGCATATGAGTGATGAACTTGCCATAAGTCAGGTCCTCACCTTCCTCCATATCATCCCGTTTCATTTGCAGCGTTCTGCGCTTATCCGGATGAAAGCGGAACAGGCGCGGATCTCGCCAGACAAACTCTTTTGGAGTCCACCGCGTCGATGTGGTGTCCCAGAGCATTTCGATGGCAGATGATCCTTTACCAAGCGCGTCCAGAGCATCGTCCAGCATGTCAATAAACTCTGGTTGCTCGGTCAAAGTGCGCACCGCATCTGCGATCTCGACATCTTTGGGATCTTCACTGGCAGCTTTAACCTGAATATTCAAAGAAGAGACGGCCCGTTTACGAGAGGATAAAACGGCTGCGTAGTGCGCGTCATGTTCTTCCATGACTTCTGCAAGCTTATAGAACTCATCCGGCTGCCCCATGTTTGCTGCCTGAATGATGCGCTTCAGGCGTTGCGGGGTCAGCTCGGAAGTAAAAATATCACCAAATTTATTGGTGAGCTTGCGCACCGATGCTTCGCTCTCTTTGCTCAGCTTCTTTTCGTCAACCTTCATGGGGTTGCCATACTTATCAAGAATGGTGGAAGTTGCCATCACCACAACCCTTTCAGCTTGCCAAAGACATTGCCGCGACTGAATGCACTCGCGCTTTTAAAATCGTCATCCCTGGGAGGTTTCATTGTGTCGCGGGCAATCGTACCCGCGCTCATATAATCGTACTCAGCAATATCCTGCTGGCTGATCCAGTAGCCAAGCGCGGAAGCAATCGCATAATCCCCGTGGCGGGTATTGCCATCAGTTCCCTTGAAACGAAAATCCTGAGGTACTTTGATGATACCATTCACAAAGCTGAGAGCCTGATGGTCCTTCACAATGTCATCGTGCCTGGGCAGGATCAGTGACCTGTTGGAGCCAAAAGCTTCGATGTAAGGAGGCATGCTTTCCTGATACCAGCTTTGCGAGAAATGCACTTCACGCACTGAAGCTCCAAATTTTTGCACCGCCTTTTCCGCCAGATAAGCACCGTTACCCGTTGAATCGAATGCTGCCCCTGAAAAACGAGGTAAACGAGAGATGATAAAGATCATCACTTCGCGTTGCTCATCAAAAGGCACGTTGCGCATCTCCACGCCAAGGCGCGTTCTGCGCTCAAGGGTGCGTTCAATGGACTTCACATCAATGGCACTGGCGTCTCCTTTGCGGGCAAAATCCTGCCCATAGACGTGCTGAAGGGTCTTTGGCAAGCGGGCCAGCACTGGCTCCAGTTCCCGCTTTAAGAACTTATCAAGCGCGTCCTGGCGCTTTTCATCTGGCAAATCTCTGAAGTTGTCTTCTACCTGCCAGCGAATATAGGGAATACCCGCTTCCATACAGGCTTCAATCTGGACGCGGCTTAGCGCCTGACCTTCGCTTTCAGCGGGGATGGCATCCAGTTCCTGACGCATGGCAGCCTTGCGCGATCCATAGGCAGAACGGATCTTTGCTTCCCACTCTATTTCTGCCTCTCTGGAATACTCTTTGCCTTTGATCAGACAGACCCGTTTGAACAATCCATTCTTAACCGCTGTTGCAAACGGAATGTGATGAATAGACCAGGTTTCCTTGCCCCTGATCTTATCTGTCTGAGCCTCCCGGATCAGCTCGTTAAACGCATTAAGAACCCCGTCATGCGTTGAGATAATGCGGATCTTGCCGCCCCAGATCAGAAGCGCGTTTACCGCATCAATGACTTCGCGCACATTTTTATGGAAGGCCGCTTCATCAATAACCACAATCCCTTGCAAGCCGCGAATATTTTCCGGGCGAGAAGAGAGCGCTTCAACACGGTAGCCAGACGCAAACCGGGCCACATAAGAGGAAATCTTGCGTGTGTTGCCATCTGCATCAACATCTTCAAAAAAGCTTTCTTCAATGCCAACCATTTCCCTGGAAACAGTCTTGGCAAAGTGGGCCACGTAGCCAATGAACTCACGGCCTTTGTCTTTGGTGTCACCAATATAAAACACGTTATCACCACCAGCTTCACGGGAGCTGGCGGCAATCAGGGCATCGTCCAGTGCTTCAGCAAAAGTGATGCCTGTCCGCCTGCCTTTTTCCGCAAGCTTCAGATCACTGCGATCCTCCAGCCACTCCTTCTGGTGCAGCATGAGGATGCCATCTGCAAGCGGATCAAGATCCTCCGGGATCTCGGCCCCGCGTGTAAACTCGGCGCTCGTACTGGATGGATCTCTGGACAGAACTGGGGAGCCTGCGACCTGGTCAGGATTGGACTGGGCGCTGTTCATGTGCGCAGCCCCAGTACGTCACCACGCAGCTTAGCAACCATATCTGCACTCAAACCAGCAACCTTTGCCACCTTATTGAGAGCCTCATCCGTCTTCTTCTCAAGCTCAGTTTCGATCTCTTTTCTGCGTCTTGCAGAAATAGCCTGGGATTGAGTAACGGCATGAATGGCGCGTGCCAGCTCCATAGCCCCCTTTGGCTCAAGCTTGCTCCCATTCGTCAGAATCTCATTCACCAGGGACTTGACCAGTTCACTAATCATGATAGTCGATTCATCGATGTCACCAGGGCTCATGCGATCTGAGAGGGAGCGCACCACGCTCTGCATTTCCTTCATTCGCCGCTGAGCTTCAGCCAGGCTCAGAGCATGTCGATTGAATGCAGAAGCTGAGATCTCTTCAATATCGGGGTCCAGCTCTTTCAGCTTCTGGTTAAACTCATGACAGATGTCTTTTTGAGTTCGGTTATTCTGAGCAAGCTCACGCGCTGCCCAGCCCACCAGCTCAGAAGCTTCAGGTGGGAGCAGATCAATTGAAGAAAGCCTTCCACGTCCTTTGCGCTTACTCATGGTTCACGCCTCCGGGCTCGGACGTTTAATCCCCTCAAGGCGGGCACGACGCTCCACATGATCACGGCCTGCGCTGGTGAGCGTTGCCACCAGAATGCTGCCAGCTTCCGTGATCTTTACAGCCTGCACAGTGCGCTCCATCCAGCGTAGCTGATTGTGGATGTAATCACGGCTTTCCGTGTGACCATAGCTTTGCAGCAGGCTTTGCAGGATGGACGAATTCAGAGCGTAATCGTCCTGGCTGTAAAGCGCCTTTAAGATAATTAGTCGTACGTCCTGATTGATGTGTTCCTGGTAGTCCATCACGACCCCTTATTGTTTCTCAAAAAACCGTCAATGCTCTCAGTGGTGTGGCGCAGGGAACGCACGGTTTCACCAATGGCTTTGACCGCACCGCCCAGTTCTGTCATGTTCAGTTCCAGCTGATGCACCTGTTCTTTACTGGGCAGATGCTCCATTTCCCGCGCCAGTGATTTGACGCTGGCTTCAGTCTCACTCATGCGTCCCTGCAGCTCCTCCAGCTTGCTGGAATTGTCGCGGGACCGGTGCGAAAGAAACGTCCAGGCCGTGCCAGCTAACGATACAGCGCCAATTGCAATAGCCACCCATGTTTTGATTTCTTCCGGACTCATCGCTTCACCTCCAGATCTCGCTGGCAGGCAATACAGCGAACCGCAGCAGGGTTAGCTTTGCGTCTGGCAGGTTCTATGGGCTCATCGCAGTCCACACAGGTTGCCCGGCCTTTGATAGTCGTCAGGCTCTGTACGGCTGCGATACTGGCCTCACGCTCACGTTCTGCAAGAAGGTTGGCCCGATCTACTTCATCCAAGCTCATCGACCTGTTCGCCTCCAGCCACACATGGAGTACCCAAACTCATTGTGTTCCAGCACCTGACGAACCAGAGCATTCGAGGCGGTTCGCACATCCCCGGCCTCAGGATAAATAGGCTTGAAGCCATCGCATTTATTTGCGGGTCCAGCGCTGCAACCGGTGACGGCGATTAGCATCAGAATTGCGAGAAATATCCGCATCTATCTCAGTCCTTTTTCTGAAATTTTGCAGGGAAGATTGCATCCGGTGATTGCGCTCGCTCTGCCTGCCAAGGGTGAAAGCACGCAGCAGAAACAGACCAGCCAACCCCAGCGCTGCACCCCATTTGAGAAACGTTCGGCCAGCCTTCGAAGTCAGCAGGGAAGAGATAAAATCCATCACCCCACATGCCTCCAGCTCCTGGCATCCTCCAGACGGCGCTGTTTGATCTTCCAGCCCAGATAAGCCACCGCGCCGCCAGCAGCAGCCAGCGCCAGCCATTTGTTGGATACAAACAAAGCAGAGAACGGTTCAATGAGGCCCTGAACCTGCATCATCAGATCCTGAATGAGAGAGAGGTTTTGCGTGAAGGGCAGATCGGAAAGCAGATCTCCAGCCTCTGAAAGACCACCCACAGCCAGCGCACCACCGCCCAGCACTGTGAGCCGGTCCGCTTGTTTGACTGTCTGAGAGCCTCCGGCCCGCAAATCTTTTACTGTCAGATCGGCACGCGCTTCTTTCAAAATGGACACTGCTGGATTTGCCCGCTCAAGTGCTTCATGGGTTGCATCGCCCACCTTGCCATCGACAGCCAGACCGTTGTCGGCCTGAAACGCAAGTACAGCCTTGCGCGTGCCAGGACCAAAATCACCGTCCGGCTTGCAGGTGTATCCAAGCTCACTCAGACGTTCCTGTAGCGCTTTGACCTGATAACCACAGGAGCCAAGCCGCAACATCCGCAAGGTTCTGCTTGCCCGGATCTCAAACAGATCCCGGCCTGTAAGATGGCGATACTCAGAGCGAACCTCTTCACTGTAGCGCTTGACCTGTCCCGGGCCGTTGTAGACCCGTACCACGGCTTCAACATCATAGCGCCGGATTTCATCACCCAGACCTCTGGCAAGTAAAAACGCAAAGAAGGCGAGATCCTGAGCCTCTTCTGAGGACCCTAGTGAGATCACGAAATCCCGCACACTATCAAAGCCGCAAAGCTCGTAGTTAAAGCCCATGATCTGTGGCTTGGCGTAAGAACAGGATTTAAGCGCGGCTTCTTCGTTCACATCAGCCATATCCTCAAGCCGATCCCAGCGCAGATCTGACCCGTTGTCGCCCAGTCCCTTGTAATTGGAGCGGGACCACTTAGGAGTTGCCAGTCCAAGAGACCTGGCTTTCTTACGAAGAGGTTTTGGAAGTTCGCGCCAGAACACGTGCTTTTCGGGCAAGAGCAGCATGCGGCCCTGACTGTCGGCGGCTTCTCCCTTGCTCTCAACGTTCAAAATGGCTTGAAGGAAATGCTCATCAAACCCGTATTTCTGGGCGAATGAGGAAAGATCGCTGTCGGAAAGCTCAACGCGCAGATCACGCAGACTCTGTGTCATGGACATGGAGAAAATGCCTTTGCAAACCGGAAGAATTAGGTTGCTCGCAAAGTGCATCACAGAACAAAAAAAGAGCCGGTGACAAATGTCACCAGCTCTAAAATTCGAAGAGATCAGCTTGTCTTGGATCTCGTATGCGCACTGCCCGCCTTAGCACAGTTCGCCGGTGGATGCCAAGTCGCCTTGCAATCTCATCGGCTGACACACCCTCCTTCAGGTATTGCTGCACGCGGGCATGCGTGCTGGCTTGCTGCCCTGTTGGTCCCAGAGGGATTTCAAGATAAATCCCCACGGCTCGTCCACCTGCGTTGATGATCCGGTAGTGATCACAGATCTTTCTGGCCGCACTCTCGCCCACAGTTTCCTGTAACCAGTTATCCTCGGCAGGATAGGCCGGAATGAAAACCCGGCTGCCGCCGAACCTGGCAGCGATCTGCAAGGCAGCAGATAAATCTGCAACCTCGCGGATCTCGTTCAGGACGGGAGGAAGCGCGTCCATCAGTGCGCCTCCCGGACCAGACAGGCACGCACCTTTTTGCCAAGCGCATTCATCACCAAAATCCAGTCCTGACTGTCCAGCCTGTGCAGATCTCCTTCACCAACAACAGGGTCGGTAATATCTGCATATTTTTGACTGGCAGGTATGGCTTCACGGCTTTTCAGCAGAGCCACCTGAGCAGCAAACACCTTGAACTCAGGACGGTTGTAAACACAAGGAAGTGTCTGATCTGTGCTCCAGTCCACTCCCGCTTCACGCTTGATCCAACCTTTGAGGGCATCAATGACTTTAGAGCCATCTTCGCCATCCACCCAGTTGATATGATCAACCTTAGTCTGGCGCTTGACCCATGACAGCAGAGCCTTATCGGATCTGTCCTGGACAATGCCAAGGTTCCACGCTGACAGCCACAGCGCCACAGCTTTCTTGCCAAAAGCCCCGCTGATCTGTGTGCTCCCTTGTGCTTTCACACCGTGGCCCATGGCCTCCATGTGAGCCAGCACTTTGTTGCACTCGATCATGGTCAGGCCCCTGGCAGAGCGGCGGCCAATGGACGCCTGAAGGCAATCGCGCAAGGTTTCGTCATCAAGCTGAGCGGCCTTCTTGGCGGCATAGAGACGTTTGTGAGGTGTGCTCATGAGGACGCCTCCTGTTTTTCACTCCTGGATACAAACTGCAACCGCGTAACAGCAACAAGGTGGTTTAATATAAGAGCTTGTTGCACGATATCAGCGCCGTAAGTCCCTTCAAGGCAACCTAATCGATGACAGATTTTCTCCAAATCTGAACTACCTCGATTGACTTCAAAGGCAAGATCAACTTCATTCATTACTTGAACAAAACTTGTCATATTATGAGGCTCTATGTTTACGATTAATCATGAATGTGGCGTTTGCGCCAACACTGCCAATTTTCAACTTTCCACTGTTGGCAGGTTCGTCGGGATTGCAGGAGAAAAGAGCCAGAGAGATGAACAGTTTCCGGGAGAGACACCTGATGGTGCGCTGATCAGAGGGTTTGGTGTTTCCCATTGCCCTCACTGCGGAATTCCATCTCTGTTTCACTTTAGGGTTACAAATGAAAACTTTAGACGAATACAGGAAAATCTGAATACATCCGGGTTGCTGTTTAATCAGAATAACTACCTTACTGAGGTTGAAAGTTTTCCCAAAAAGTTTGAGCCGTCTGTCCATACCTCTTGGCCTGACGAAATCAAAAGGGAGTTTACTGAAGCTCAAAAACTGTTCCGGCAAGGGGTTTCGCCGACCTTTATTCTCTTTGCTTGCAGACAGGCACTGGACGTTTCGACAAGAGGTCTTGGTGCGACCAAAGGAAGCTTGAAAGCAAGAATAGACAGTTTGAGGGAAAGAGGCATTATTACCTCTGCTGTTGCTGACTGGGCGCATCACGTCCGCGTAATCGCAAATGAAAGTGTTCACGAAAGCGGTGGCTCTATTGAAGATGCCGAAGAGTGCCTGGAATTTGTCAAAACATTTTTGACTATGACATTTACAGTTCCCGAGGAAATTGCCCGCAAACGCTCTCTCATTCCCGCCAACTAAACGAGATCCAACCATCACCTCATTCCCCCTTGTATCTGGTGCTGCATCATCTGCTCCAGGTGACGCTGCTTGAAGTTCCAGGGTCGGCCATTCACCAGATCCGTTATCACTGCAAAGTAGCCGGTGCCGTCTGCGCTGATGCGATACTCAATCTCGCCAGCGATCACATAGCCCTGATCTGCCCAGTACCTTTGGATAGCTGTCAGGTCGTCTTCAGCCTGGGCGCGTAAGGCATCAAAATCAGGTCTCATCACGCCTCTCCAAGATGTTCGTTGATCGTTTCACGAAAGCGCCGCAGCTCAGTATCCGAGAGGGTCACGCCAGCCTCTTGAAACTCACAGGTCATGTAGTGCTGACAGGTCACACGAATCTGGAAATCACCTTCACGGGTGGTTTTCACTTCAAGAAGCGCGTCAGTGTCGCCGTCGTCGTAAAAAGTCTTTTCAACGGGTATCCTACTCACAGCTGAACCTCCCTAAACCTTTGCCATGTGCAGCACGATGGGCTCATACTCACCAGTCAGCTCGCTGCGTTCGTAAAAACGGATATATGTGGCTGTATCCAATGCAATGACGGCCTCACTCAAAGCTTCCATTGCTTTGATCCAATCAGGATGATCAATCTTGTAGGTCCGCAGTTCCAGCACTCTGGCCGTTGAAATCTTGCCCTTCTTATCAACCTCAAACGCACGATTGACGATGATCCTCAGGTTCTCATTCGCGCCTTCGCTCCACTCGTTGATGCACTGATCAATCAGTTGCTTGGCAATCTGAAGCTCTGGCCCGAACCCGACATGCTCAGAACGCTGCTTTACAATCCGGAAGCGGCCATCATAGCTATGCAAAGTCAGGTTGCCTTTTTTGCCACCTCGTGTGACCTCATAGTTATCCGCCAGAAGGTCACGAAAGCTGTCCACTTCACTGATGGCATCGGCCTTGAACATCTTCATCCACTGGCTATTTTCTCTCGCCTGCGAGCAAAGGCGCTCCACCAGTTCACTTTCAAGTTGCTTGGGAACCGAGATCGCGGAAACAGGAATAAAGTGGCCTTTCGGATTCACCCAGCACCCTTCAGGAATGGCTAGTTCGTTACTCATGAAATCAATCCTTTCAAATCAAGCGGGTAAATCGGGGTTGTCAGAAGGGGACATGCCGGAAATGGGAAACGGTACGACCCCATCCATCTGCAATTGAGCTTGTGAAGGGAGCTTGCTGCCCAGCTCTGTTCTGGCTTCTTCAAGGGCGCATCTCAGCCCGGCTCCAAACGCTTCAGCGCTTTGAACGGAAAACGGCTCACCGTGTTTGGTGTATTCGCGAAACCAGACTTCCAGCGTTTCCAGCTGGCGGATAAGGACGACACTCACAGCTCTTCTCCCCCACGGTTAGACCAGGCTGCACGGATGGTGGCAGTATCGACTTTGCCGCCACCGCCATAGGCCAGCATGTGAGCCAGCCGGACAGTTTTAGAAATCTGAGAAAGAGCGCCCGGCTTGCGGCCAATGACAGACAACATCTTGCGGACCTGCTCGTCCTCGATGTTCCAGGCATCAATAATCATGGCAATATCTTTGGCTCGCGGGAGGAGGCGCTGAACCTTCACACCAATGCGGCGCTTGATTTGCCCGTAAGTCTTTGGGGGAGCTTTCCCCTCTCGCTCACCTGTAAAGCGGGTATAAATCTCCTCATTACCCACCAACGCCACACCGCACTGATAACGGTCGAGAAAATGGCGAAGCTGGTCCACCGCGCTGTCATTCAGGTTCTGTGCTTCATCAACAATCAGCAGGGGTTTGCGGCCATTGCGCTGAACCTGATAGCCAACAGCTTCTTTCAGGTTAATCAGGCTTTTCTCATAGATCCCCATGGTACGCGCAATTTCGCGAAGCATCGTTGAAGGGGTTGATGTTGTGGGGTCCATCGTTGCCAGATATGTGTGGCTGTGCGTCTTCTGATACTCCTCAATGGTCATGGTTTTACCCATGCCTGCACCCAGTGTAATGACAGCCATTTCGGGCATACTTTGTGCAAACTGAAGCGCGGTCATAACTTCCTGGGAGGTTGGCGTTTCCACATACTCCAGATCATCAGGTATGCGCAGTTCGGTCTGCTCAAAGCTGTTCTGGTTATCGACGAACTGGCTCACAGCCTCCGTGGTCTTTGTATAATCCCCACGATATTTACCCGACCACCATTCGGAAAATGTCGCCGCTGCAATCCCCACTTCGCGGGAGAAAGCAGCCTTGGAAAGGCTTTTCTTTTCAGCATACTTTCTGGCAGCAGTGCGCGCATCCTGCCATGCCCATTTCTGCTTTTCGGGGATCTCTGCAACTGGTTCAACCAGGTCCCAGGCTTGCTTGTTGCGATCAGTCATTTATAAATCCAATTGCTTGTTGTCCGGTTTCGGACAGGCCAACTTGGTTGGGGAGATGCGGGCAAGGCATCTCCTCAGCTATCTGCCCCGCTTTGGAAGGGCACTACGCGATTACTTGAATTACTCATGGCCGCCATAGCCCGGCCAAAACTTTCAGAGGCTTCCTCATCCCACGCAGGTCCATCAGGAACCGGACGATCCTGCCCGACAGCCAGCCGCACCACACGCTGTTCAGGCATGGCCTCAGGCTCCGTTTCGATCTTCGGCAACAGGTTCGCCACCTCATCAATGCCAAGGCTGACTTCCAGATCGCGGGCTTCTCGCAGGGCCTTCAGATAGGTCCGGCGATTACGGGCATGTTCACGCGCTGCATTCGTGTCGTTAAAGCCAACCGCCTCAATGCACTCAGCCGCGCAAACAAAAGAGCCGTCCAGCCGGTAAACAAAAATCCCGTCGTGCAGATTGTCCGGATCAAACCGCACAATCACCTTCTGGCCCATATGATCCACCAGGGAAGGTGCCCAGTATCTGTTTCCGTTAAGATGAATTTCACCTGATGGCTTGCGCGATTTAACGCCTTCAGCTGCCATCAGCCATAAACGGCGCTGTGCTTCAGACGCGGTTCGAACCAGTGTCGAAGGATCTTCCAGCGATGCCTGAAAGGTCTGCATAAACGAGCGACCATTACAGCACGCCGCACGCCGCCCCTCGCGGTTGTTGTGGCGCACGATCTGCTCAGCCACCAGCTGCTCAAACTCGGCAATAGGGATTGCCTTTGAGCCGTAGTTCTCCGGCTTTGCCATCGGGCTGTTGCCCGTATACGCCCCGGCGCATTTAGGATGCCTGGCAATCTCCTCGCACAGATCACGAAAAGCCCGCTCAATCGGCTTGGACTGGCCCGAGTAAGGCGTGGTCCAGTGCACCTCAACGCCCAGTGTGTGCAGGATGCCGGAAGGGTCCTCATCCTTCACCTTAAAGCGGAACCGGTTCTTCATCCGCCCCGTGATCCACTTGGAGGCAAACCCGCGCCCGTTATCCAGATACATGTGATCGGGAATACCAAAGCTTTCCACCATGTCCCCGATCGCAAGGCGCACCGCGTCCTTGTTCTCACTGCGCTGAACACGGTGGGCCAGCATGGTGCCGGAATAAAGATCCTGCAAGGCCAGCATCAGCGGACGGCCTATGCTGCCATCCTCCCATTTCACAAACACATCGAACTTGTGACCATCCGCATTCGCCGCTTCCATAGCGTGGAACACAGAGCGGTCTCGGGTCTGCGCCGGATAAAGCTGTTTCGCCGCATCCTTGCCTTCACGCGATAGCACAATTGCCCCTCGTGGCACATCACGCTCAATGCGCCGTTTTAGGGTCTTCTGGCTCGGGATCGGCTCCCAGCCTTGCGCCTCTGCGGTCTCTTTCATCCGCCGATAGCACGCCGCAAACCCCGGCTTTTCCAGTCGCAGATAATCGGCTTTAAGCATCTCATAGGCACTTGGATGACACTCCGCCGTTGCCGTGCGGCCCGGATTTTTCGGCGCAAGCACCGCCAGCCAGTCTTCCCGTGCAAACCCATGGGTCAGCTTCTCCCAGTTCCACAAAGTAGCGCGGCCAATACCCGTTTCCATGGAAACAAAAGCAACCGCATGGGTTTTGCTCATGCCGCCCCGGTGCATGGTGTCGATACGGGCAACCACGCTCAAACGGTCTTTGGCATCTTGTTTCTTTTTCTCAGAAAGGCACTCATAGTGCCGCCAGCTCTCAGAGGTCGCCGCGCCCTTTTCCTTAATCCTGATCGCCCCGGATTGCGCCAGCAGCTTTGCCTGAACAGAGGCAGGCAGCAGACTCACATGGTATTCAAAACCACCACCTTGCCCGTCACGCTCCCGGCAGCGCTCCCCGTGATTGCGCCAGCCCTCACGTTCAATCAGCGTATTCAATCCGCGCTCAGTGTTAGGCCAGTCAGCAAGCTGAACCCCAGCCAGCTCAGAAACTTCAAACCATTCTTTCAACATGTCAGCGTCTCCGTCTTTTGCGCAGCTCAACGGGGGACCGTTCCAGATCCTTCAAAAGCTGCTGCTGTTCCCGAATTTGTTGTTTCACCAGCCCAACCTGGGCAAGGCGGGCTTCTTCCCCTTCCATCAGGGTCAGGCCGTCATCTTCAACCACCATCTGCCACAGCCAGTTGCACCCCGTGGCCTTCACAAAAGCCTTGAACCGCAACAGGGAAATCTGGTGGCCCTCGCTGCTTTCCGAGGTGTACTTGTCCAGCATGCCCTTGGAAAATTTGGGCAGGCCCAAAATGGTGCCCATCCGCGCCGCCACTTCCTCGCGGGAGTAGCTGCATTCCTTCAATGCGTCAGACATGGCCCGCTTCAGCTTGGCGGAAAAGTCCATGCACTCAATGTCGCGCTTGGGTGTGCGCACAGGGAATAGAGCCTGTGCCGGTTGCCCGTCCGCATTAAACATGTCGAACTGGCGCTCATCGTGATAAAGCTTTCTGGTTCTTGGTCTGCCCATGGTGCTATTCCTTCACCTTGCCATCCAGAACCACATCACTGGCTTCCAGCCCCAGCTCACCTAAAAACTGGCGGCGACGCTTGCGCCCCAGCCGGTTCCAGCTCGCCAGCAATGTGCGAAAAGCCTTTTCTTCTTCTGAGACCGGAGCCATGCTGCTCTTCATGGAAAGCAACACTTCCGCCTGCGAGACCTTCTGCGCATTGCCATCAGCAATCACATTTAAGATCGCACGCTGTGCAGCAGGCTCCTTTTTCGCCAGCGCTTCCAGCTCCTTGCCACTCTCAGCAAGGCCAGTACTGCGCACCAGCTCAATCACATCAGGAGAAAGCCTTACAATGATGGAGACAGCACGGCGAATTGAGCGCTCAGACAACCCGGTTTTCTCAGCAGCAGCCTTGGAAAATCGAGTGGCCAAGTTGGCCATTTGATTTTTTTCTTTAAAATCAGCGCTCTTAACGTCGCCGCCATGCTTGGTTTCCGGGTACATCTCCTCGTGAACCTTCTTGCGCTCATTTAAAAAAATGGCGCGGTCCAGCGGAGAAAGCTCCCGCCGCATCAGGTTCTCATCAATCTCAATCAGGCGGGCTTCAAGGTCAGAAGCCTCCACCAGGCTAACCGGAATTTCCTTCCAGTCCAGCCGTTCAGCCGCCGCCAGACGGTGAGCACCCGCCACAAGCTCAATTTGCTTAGAACGTCCGCGTTTAACCTCACGAACCACCACAGGCTCTTTCAGCCCCAGCTCAGCCATAGAGCTGGCAAGAACCTCAATCCAGTCCTGATGGGTAGGCCGTAACCTCTCAGGAACAACAATGTCTTTTAAGGGCAAGTCAGACATATCAAACCGTATTTAACCTAGTGAATTCCGAAAGACTCCGCTGTCCAGACGAGGGAACAACAACAAGACAGCGGAGTCGTTTTCTCCTAAACTCATGCGTGTGAAACAATCGAGTCACAGGAGAAAGTTGAAAATGGAGCTAGAGCTCGTCTACGCCTGGTATGTAGAAAGATGCCTTGGAGATCGTCTGGACCCGACCAAGATGCAAACCTTCAATGCCAGCCAGAGCCTGAAAGCACTCTTCGAAGTAATGCCAGTCTTCACCGCAAGGTATGCAGAGATAAACGCAACACCATACTCAACAGCCTTTGACAGCAAGGCGGACATTGCTTTGATCCAGATGGCGGAGACCGACAGCTTCGATTGTTGGGATACGCTTCCTCTTGGAGCCTGGAGAGTGATCCGAGACAGATATCTGCAATCACTGGTCGTGTTGGCGGCTAACTTACCGCGAGGCGAAGCAATCATCGACCGCCTCCCTTCTGGCATGACTGACCTGCAACAAGGTCGCGCCTTACTTCTAATGTACGCATTAGGTCTGTCACGGACAATTGACCGGCAATTGCTGCCTGAAGAAGTGCCCGAATTGCAGCAATTTCTTCCTGCGGAATTTCTACTGCAAATAAACTAGGATCAGTTGGCTTAGCCCAGCTTGTCATCAGCTCAGTTCCTCCGGCCATGACGCATCAGCAGGAACAAGTTGCGCTTTTTTTAGCGCTTTATACATCTTTCGAAAGGGTGGAAGCTCCGAGCGATAATTGACATAGATCATCATAAAGTGGAGCCGCTGCATATGTGAAAAGGCCCATACTCGCTCTCAAAATGTTGCATAGCCCGTTTATTCAGAGCATTGCACGCTTCAAAGTCCTGGTACTTTTTCCGCATCTCCTCCCGCTGCTGCATTGGCACTGGCGGGTGTGAGGTGTTTACTTCTACTTGGCTCTGATTCATCACTCAGTCCCTCCATTCACTTCGGCGGTACGAGGATGGTCAGAGGCATCAGCAATCCGCTCTTCAACAGATCGCAGGGTAAAAGCGACAGTAGTGTCCACGGCTCCAGCAACCCGCTTTTCAAGCTCATCTTCAGCCTGCCGAGCCTCTCGCAGGCTTTGAAAATACAATTTCCGCCGTGTGGCTTTGCGCCTTGCTGTTTCTGGATAACTGGTGGCCTGTTGCTCATAGAAATCCACTTGCCGGGACGCTTCACCCGCCACACGCTCAATACGGGACTCCTGACTTTGCCAGGCCAGCATCAACACTTCACGGGCTTCAAAGGCATCGCAGCCAGCCTCTTGCAGCCAGTCAACGACCTCTTCAGCAAACCGCAGACATTCAGAAAGCTTAACCGTATTTTCAGGGGTGGCTTTTTCATTAGTCATCTCAACTCCCTTCAGCTCAATCCAAGCTGTTCATCGCTCGCTGTTTGCACGCGCCGCACAAAGCCTTCTAAAAACCCGGCAGGGCCAATACGAAAAGCAAGGTGAAGCAAAGCGCGTGCGGTGATTTCACGAAACCTGTCACTCATCCGTCCCGCTCCGCGCATAAGTCCCGGAACGCTCTTTCCATGGGCTTGAACCTGCCTGAGTAAGGTGAGGGTGTAGGCGCGGTGCCATCGGACTTGACTGTCGCCTTTGCCACCTGCCACGGACGCGCTGCCGGGTGCTGGCTTTCATTAAGGCTCGCAACCCACTCCGCAGCTCTGCTTTTGCTGTCAAAGGTCATAGCCTCTTCAAGCTCCCCGCAAGCTTTGGGGGTGATAAACCAGTGTCCGCTTGACGTGCATTCCAGCGGCTTCCACGAGCCGATGAAGTAACGAAAGCCGGATTGCAGGCCGTACTGGCGCAGCACATAAACTGTTTTGCTCATGCCGCCGCTCCACATGTCATTTCAGATGTGACGTTTTGACATGGACCCAAAATCCGCTGTGTGCGATAGTTGCTCATCGGTTGCGGATAGAGCCGCTCCCCGGTAGAAACATCATGGCGACTGGGCCAGATTTCATGAGGAGGAAGACCAAGGGTTTCAGACAAAGCACGTTCACCTAAAATGTGAGGTTTACGCGCAGCATTCTTGGCGGTGCCATTGGGAAGACCATATTTCCGGTCAATCTCTGCGTAGGACGTACGCAGTTCACGAAGACGGGAGATGATCTGCCAGGGCTTCATGTCAGTTCGGGTGTTAAGCGTCATAAGAGCCTCTAAAACCACGACAATCAAAAGGCTGCCACCTTGCGATTGTCTTTTTTGAAGCAATTGCTTCTCCTTAAGTACAAAAAGGATAATCGCACATTCGTGTTATTATGCAATGCATATTTTCACATTCGTGCAATTATTGAATAATGGCGCGAACACCGTCTTCAAAAACTAAGCTAGGTCAAAGACTTATTGAGATACGCGGAGAAGAGAGGCGTGTGGATTACTGCGCACGATTAGGCTTGTCTGCATCCACTTATGGTAATTATGAGAAGGGTGATAGACTTCCAGATACTGACATTCTCGCAGTTATTGCCGAAGCAAACGACATCAACCTGAACTGGCTTATCCTTGGCGAAGGTCCAATGCGAATGGTCAAGCCAGATGTGGTTTCATTCGGTGGAAGCGGAGTGGATACCGAATTCAGTGGTGTCAGAATAGATATAGAATTCTTCGCTCGTGTTTTTGAAACTGTCGGACGCACCTATAAAGAAGTGGGCGCACGCATTGCGGAGCGCGATCTGGCTCGTCTCTCAATGGAAAAATATGAAGAATACTATGAGATGGCAGAGGACCCGCAAGACGATGAAGAACGCCAGGCACTCATGAGCCTGCTGCACAAGCGGCTCAAAAAACAACTGGTCACCACTCCATCTGATCAGGCCAAAACCAAACACCAGGTTTAAGAGTCATTCTGAGCCTCATTCTCGCATACGTTGCTTTCCGTTTGAGGACTATCCGACAGTTGTTCTAGGATATATGTAGCTTGCAGTTATTCACGGAATTCGCAACACAGCTTTACCCAAGGTTGCATTTTCAGCTCACCACAGCAGGTCTTTTCGAAGCCTCTTTCGAACGTTCTTCGAAGACCGCCCTGACTTCCGATTCTCACCGCCCGCGCACACCCGCCCGTTTCAGCCCGATTTCACATAGCAACGCACAAAATCACAAAAAAACGCAGGAATTTGTTCCAGGTTCAAAACCGCCAAATCCGCCATTATCCGCAGAACTCCGCCAAAAACAAAACTAGGAAGCCAGTTCCTACTTCTCCGATTAACGCAAAGCTGCTACAACAAAAATAAAGCCGCACAAAACCACCCAAAATCGGCAGCTTTCTGCGGCTTCGAACACCCTTCGAACAATCTCAAACAATTTCCCCAAAGACCCGTCGAACTCTAAATTCAAGTGTCCCTCCGGCCATTTACTCTAAAAACAAGTGTCCATCACCCTCAAAAAATTAGACACGATCCAACACCCAAAACCACCCACCAAACCGCAGAAACTCCCCACTTAACCCGTCTATCTTCGCCAAATCCCGGATATTCCCGTCTACTCTAACTTCAAGTGTCTCCCATCAGCGGGAAAGTACCATACCTTGTGCTCTGTCCTAATCAGCTGGAAAGCCTGCCCAAATGCGCTAAAACCCTCAAAGCAGATCATCCTCAGAATGCCTGCTTTAAGGGCTGCCAGTTCATATCAGCAATTTCGAGACCTATTTGATCTTGCCGTCAGGTGCCACCTTCGCTTTTGATCCACCTTCCAGATCAAACCGATAAGAGTCTCTGTCAACCACGTCTTCCTGCGCACTCTCAAGCTTCTTCTCAAGCTCGCCAACAACTTCCTGGCTGGAAATCTCAAAGCCCCTGCCTTTAATCGGTTCGGAAAATGGTTCAGTGTAAAGGTCATTGCCCCACTGAGCGTCCAGCCCGTGGTTCGCAGCTCCAAGGTTCACTTCAACTGCGGAGTGGTGTTCATCTCCCACAAGATATCCGGTGGCAAGCCAGCGACCCAGCTCCTTCACCTGATTTTCTGCGTTAGGGCCCTCAAGGCCCAGCTCTTTCATCACACCTTTGCCAAGCAACCGGATACCGGTGATGAAACGGTCCGTCGTACCGGAAGGGCCTGCCACAGTTGGTTTGCTGTGCTGTTTTGCATCCTTGTCAAAACCAGTGTCTTCCTTCACATCCCAGACAGAAAAACCGGGCTGATGTTCAACAATCACCTTGTCTTTGGGCATATCACCCTGTGTAACGGGCTTGCCCTCTTTGAACTGATAATCTTCCCGGTCATGCCTGTTACGCGGATTGGTTCTGGCAAAGTTTAATTCACGCTCTGTCAGGCGTTTGTTCTTTTCAAGATCTTCAGCAGTAGCCCACGCACCATCAGCACCTTTTTTGCGTGTCCGGTACTTTCTCTGGTTCGCGGTCAGGCTTTGTCCTGCCAGTGCATCGTTTTGCGGGACCGGGCCGTCCACCTGATCGTCGCCTTGCGGCACATGACCGTAAAGCTCAGGATTTTTAGAGGCGTTTTTCTTACTTTCATTGCGATAGGTATAAAGCTTCAGTTCTTCAGGAGCATTACTCCCCGGTTCTGCGCCACGCGGAGGGCCAAACTTGAAGCTATGCAGATAGTCGATATCAATGATATCTTTCATCTTCTCCTGCAACTCGGAAGAATGATAGATTTTCTCCATTGCTTTACGGAAGGCAGGGGAGTTGGACAGATCAAAGTAAGCTGTCCCTTTTTCACGGATTGTCAGATCAGTATCTTCCTTGCCCTTCTTGGCACTGTCCACGATCTTGGTGAAACCACCAGCGCCCAGCTGGCCAACCACGCCGTACTTGGGGCTATCGCCCGTGTAGGCCTGCATCGCACTCATGGTGCCTTTCAGTTCTTCATCACCCTCCAGACGGGTGAACAGGGTGACAATGCTCTTAATCAGGCTGTCAGCTGTCTTATGCGCGGCCTTGCTTTCAGAAGCGACCTGTGCAATCGAGGCTTCCACCTTCTTGTTATCTGCTGTGCTCAGGGCCGCAGGAAAGTCCACCATGTCCGGCAGGTTGGCTTCAACCTGCGCGGCTTGCTCAACGCTGTCAGGATAGTTCATCTGAAGCGCCTGAAACACACGCTGCGCCCATTGCAACTCCTTTTGAGGCCCGTTGTCTTGTGATGCAGTGTTCTGCGGTTGTTGTTGGTCATGGACATCAAGCGGCATTGCAATACTCCTCATGAACTCATATCCGGGGTTCGCACCGGGGCACAATGTTGCTTTGCATTTTCTCGGGATTTAAGATTATCGATAAAATGAACATGGTGACCTTCACACTGCTCACGAAGGCTATCTTCAGATTGTGATGGCATGAGCAGACTGGATAAAACGCTACCTGCCCTCAAATACCACTTGTTTTCGAAGTGCTTAGGTGAGCCCGATTGACGTTGAATGCCCGGAAGCTCTTTTTTCTCGCAAACGTAACTTCTCGCCCCAAGCTTAACAGATGACGCGCTCTCACGATGTTGTTAAGTAGAGTTACTAAGAAATGAGGCTTGTAACACAGGTATGCGATGCCTCTTTGAACATTGATCCTGTGATCGCGTAGTGTCGCTAGCCTTACCTTTACGTACCCGCTCCCACACGCGCTGCATACCTTTCCAGCTTTTCGTGTCATACTCTGAACGATGCAAGAATCGAGTCTATCAATACTCACGCTATCTGCTGCGTCATATTTTTAATGTTCATTGCTTGAGCTACCCCATGAGCTTCAGAAATAAACCCTTACTCATTTTACTCCTTTCTTTGGGAGCGATTGCTTTTTGTTTGACACGTTTGTCTGCTACTGAATTAGCGGAGCCTTCGCCAGCTAGTGTAGTAGCAGACATAAAGGAAAGAGCGGCGAATGGTGAGCCATATGCGCAAGTTCTGCTGGCTGCGCTTTATCGTCAGGGGCTACATGTAAAGCAGGATGATAATTTGGCCTATGAATGGGCGGTGAAATCAGCCGAGAAGGGGCATAGGGCAGGGCAGAACCTCTTAGGTTTTCTATATATGAATGGTTTTGGTGTCTCTGTTGATTTGGTGACAGCCCGCAAGTGGTTGGAGCTTGCTAAAAATGCAGGTGACTTAGATGCCTATGTAAACCTTGCGATTTTGAGCTTGAAAGGAGCCGCACCTGACAAACAGCATGCGATTGAACTTCTGGAAACAGCGCATCTTTGGGGTAAGATCGAAGCAACGGAGATGCTTGCTCAGATGTACTATCGTGGTGAGTTTGTAGTTAAAGACAAAGAACAGGCACTAGATTACTTCTACGAAGCTGCTGACGGAGGAAGTATCAAGTCTCAGGTATTTTTGGGTAAATTGCATCTGGAAGGCAAGGACATTTCGAAGAATGAGAAGGCATCAGCTCATTATTACAAAAAATGTGCTAAGCAGAACAATGCAACCTGCCAGTTTATAACTGCGCTCAATTATCACTGGGGACGCGGTCGGCCACAAGACAACAAAGAAGCCAAAAAGTGGGCGATAAAAGCTGCAAGGCAAGGGCATGCTGATGCGAAGCGCTTGCTTGAGTTCCTCAACTCCCAAAAAGCGTACTCACCCAGAGCGATACTTTGATCAGTAATGAGGGGCAACCGATATTGCGACCTTACCAGCACATCTCGTCTTTAACCATGCACCGCGGCATTCCAGTCGCCTTCGAAGAATTTTGAAGGTGCTGCCTTGCCAACTTCGACAGGAAAGGGCAAAAGAGCGCCGATCAAGACTTGTTTGAGACCACAGTGAATGACTGACGCATCAAAAAAACTATACAACACCAACAGCCCTGTCTTCGCAGTCGCGCCGATGCTTGACTGGACGGACAGGCATTGCCGTGCGTTTCATCGTGTTCTTTCCAAAAGCTCACTTCTTTACACAGAGATGGTCACCACTGGCGCTTTAATCCATGGCGACAGGGACCGTCACCTGAACTTTTCTAAAGATGAGCAGCCAGTTGCCTGTCAGCTTGGCGGGTCTGATCCCAAAGCGCTGGCGGACTGCGCGAAGATGGTAGAGGACTGGGGCTATGATGAGGTCAACCTCAATGTTGGCTGTCCCTCTGACCGGGTGCAGTCCGGCAAGTTCGGGGCCTGCCTCATGCTGGAGCCGGACCTTGTGGCAGACTGCATTGCGGCTATGAAAGACGTCGTCTCCATTCCGGTGACCACCAAATGCCGCATCGGTGTGGACGATCAGGACCCGGAAGAAGCGCTCAACGCGCTGGCAGATAAAGTCATCGCCGCTGGCACAGATGCGCTTTGGGTCCATGCCCGTAAAGCCTGGCTGAAGGGCCTCAGCCCCAAGGAAAACCGGGACGTTCCTCCGCTGGACTACGAACTGGTTTACCGCCTGAAAGAACGCCTGCCGGAGGTCTTCATCGGCGTAAACGGCGGCATTGCAACTCTGGAAGAAACCATCAGACATCTGGAAAAGCTCGACGGTGTCATGATGGGCCGTGCAGCCTATCAAAACCCTATGCTGCTGGCAGATGTTGACCGCGTGGTTTACGGACAAGGCCGCTCAGCAATCACTCCGGCGCAAGCAATGGACGTTTATCGCAGCTATATCGAAGATGAGCTGACGAAAGGCACCAAACTGGCGTCCATCACCCGCCATATTCTGGGCACCTATCAGGGCGTTCCCGGTGCCCGTCACTTCCGCCGTATCATGACAGTGGACGCCAACAGGCAGGACGCTGGCATTGAGGTGCTGGAAGACGCTCTGGCGGCTGTCTCCCACCATCAAAACCTTGCCCGCCAAGCCCGTGAGCAAAAGCAGGCAGAACTCGCCTAATACCTTTTGCTAGGGGCAAAGCGCTGGTTTTTCTGCTCGGTAAAGCGCACAAGGAAAAGAGCAGGCTCAGACAAGAGGGACGCGGATGCGTGAGCCTGCCTGAATGAATCTAAGGAATTGAGGAGGGGACAGCATGGACCTCATTACACCGTCTATGCTGGGGTTCGGAGCGGCACTGGCCGTCTCTGGCGCGCTGGCAGGTTTTCTGGCTGGGTTGTTCGGGATCGGAGGCGGAGCAATCCTTGTGCCGATCCTTGTCACCATCGTCACAGCAGTCGGTGTGAACCCGGAGGCTGTCGTCCATATTTCCGTGGCTTCTTCCCTCGGTGTGATCGTCCCCACATCTTTGCGCTCGTTCTTTGCCCATAAGAAGAAAGGGGCCGTTGATCTTGCGCTCCTTAAAAGCTGGATCATCCCGATACCGATTGGCGTGTTTCTGGCCTCCTATGTGGCCGCACTTGTTTCTGGCGATACGTTAAAAGGCATTTTTGCAGTGATCGCGTTTACAGTCGCCCTGCGCATGCTGCTCAACCGTGAGAGCTGGAAACTTGGCAGCGATATTCCGGGCAATCCCACACGCGCTGTTATTGGCGTTCTGATCGGCTTTTTCTCAACCCTCATGGGAATTGGCGGCGGTGTTATGAACAACACCTTCATGACCCTGTTTAGCCGTCCCATTCATCAGGCCGTTGCCACCTCTTCAGGTGTTGGCGTTCTCATCTCCATTCCGGCTGTTTTCGGTCTGGTCGCAGCTGGATGGAATGCGCCCAACCTGCCTCCGTTTTCCGTGGGCTATGTGAACCTGCTGGCAGTGGCACTGCTCATGCCAATCACCATCTATGCCGCTCCACTGGGCGCACACTTTGCCCATAACCTGCCAAAACGAAAGCTGGAAATCGGCTTTGGTATTTTCCTCCTCCTCGCCAGCCTGCGGTTTGCATGGAGCCTGCTGTAAGGCATAGCCAGCACTCAAAACAACAAAAGCCGCTGACAACCCTGTCTGCGGCTCTCCCGTCACTGGTTCGCCTAACCCCGTTTAACGTGCTTTCAGGATCAACTGATTGCCTTCCACCCGCCAGCTGGCAAAGGTGTTAAGTGCACTCATTCCCAGCAAGCTGGTAGACAGCATGTCCTCCTGAGCCACGAATGCCGGGACATCACTCAGATGCCAGTCCCCGATCTGTAACTCATGCAGGCGCACACGTGATACAAATCCCATGCCATTAGCAGTAGAAACCGGGGTGCCGAAATAGAGCTTTTCGGGGTCAAAACCAGCCCGTTTCGCATCATCGTAAGACAGGGTGATGTGAGACGCACCCGTATCAACCAGCATCTCAACGGGAACGCCATCCACCTGCGCGGTGAGGTAAAACTGATGGCTCGACCCTCGTGAGATGACCAGTTCACCGTTAAGTGTTTGGGTTACAGAACCGGGAAATAACTCAGACATAACCCGGTCACGCACAGTCATCAGCTCATAGCGGTAGGTGTACCCAATAATCAGCAGCAGCGCCAGACCGCCCCAAAGGACAACCGCATTGAGCACCTCGCCAAGGGCAGGGCGGCGCATGGTAACGCCCATAAGGATCACAATCCCCATAGCCGCCAGAGCAACGAAACGCGGGCCATCCGCCTGAAAGCGCTCTCCAAGAAACTCCGGGGTGCCAAGGTAACCAGTGGCAAGCCCGAGTGCCATAGCGCCAATGAGGATTACAAGCCCTATCATCCAGCGCATGCAAGGTCCTCCTCATGTGAGCCGGAAAATGCCTGTCTGCGGGAGGGAAGCTGTGCGATCACCTCATGCTGCTCGGATGCAGAAAGCTTCGCCCAGCCAGCAATTTCGCTGAGCAATCTCCAGCAACTCACACACATCTTTGTCTCTTCATCCAGCTTGCATTGCTTTTTGCAAGGGCTGGCGGGGGCTTCTGAATGACCTGTCAAAACCATTATCCTTGCCCCGGACCAAGAACGATTCGCCCATTATTGCGCGGCAATCGTACCCGGGGTCGTAATCACAATCTTGGCAGTATTGCTCAACAAACTGGTGAAGCTTCTGCCAGCATTGGAAATACGGCCCCCAATCCCGGTTTGGCTTCGCTGCAATTGCCCTTCTTCCAGCGCTCGCTGAAATTCCGGGCCAAACTGAGCAAGCTGCGCAAACTTACTATGGTTCGTCGCGTCTTTAGTTTCAACATCTGTCAGGTCAATAACAACAACACCAAGTGCTGCAAGGGCCTCATCGTTTTCAGCTCCTCCCACACGTTCCTTGCCACCTGCAAGATGGCGGGAGAACTGCAATGCCCGGTCATCGCGTGAAACAATCACGTAAATCGGATTGGCCCGCAACCCCAAAGCCACAATGTTCTTTTTAAACACATCAATGTCGATGTCTGGCGAGGCCATCACCACCGTCACCTTTTTATTGCGCAAAACACTGGTGCCCTTCAACTCCATCTGGCGCAGAGTTTCCAGAAGCAGCAGATTGCCCAGCGAATGCGCAACCACGGTGACAGATTTAGCCTTGGAGCGCGTGAGCATATGCAGTGTTTCCTCCAGCCCGTCACGGGCCAGCGCCACACTGTTATTGTCGTAGATATAGTCGGTCAGATACCCTCTGGAGGCCCATGTAAACAGCATGGGAACGCCCGGCTGTCTGGCATCGCCAACAATCTGCGCAAGCCTGAAGACACCTTCAGCAAAGCGGGTGTTGTATCCGTGAATAAAGAGCAGGGCTTCCCGGTTGGCTTTGGGAAGCTGCTTTAGTCTTTGGTCAAGCTCCTCCGAAAAAGCTTCCTCTCCATCAATGTAATCTGCCTTGCGGACTACAAAGTGCTTGTTCGGATCTCCCGGAGAGGAAGAAGGCCATTCAATTTCGCCGGGTTCATGTGTCGGTGGCAGAGAAATGGTTGCTTCACCAAAATCTAAAATCTCACTTCGTTCTGAGGAAAACAACTCATGAGGTTTACCAGAGCGGGCACGAGTGGTTGCAATGAGAATATCAACTTCGCGGGTTCCCTTTGCCTCCTCCAGTGACACGGTTAAGGCTTCAGGACCGGGGCGGGACGCGCATCCGGCGAGCACAGCAGCAATAAGGAGAAGAACTCCGGCAGGTCTTGCAAATGAATGCCAGCAGCCAAATGAAAGCCTCATAATTTTTCCGGTCCCGAATGATTAATGCGATCAGTTCTGTTGCAGACACAGCATTCGTAACAACGTTAAAATGCTCGCCCTTACCCCGCATCTGACACAGGTCAGGAGCATCAGCAGGGACGAAGCTGCATATTAAGCACAGTCCTTTACGCAAAACCGGCAGGGTGCCTTTAAAGGGATAAGACGCCCAGGAGGAAGCCTAGTGAACCAATTTGTTGTGCTGCGCCCAAAACATCACCTGTTATGCCTTTGATTTTGGCAAGAGCAAGTCGTGCCAGTGCCCAAATAAGGACAAGCCCCACGATTGTGCCAAGTATCACCTGAAAAATGCTCAGATAGAACAGGCTGACCACGAGGAGAGGAAGAGCAAAGCAGGCCGCCCAGTAAACAGCAATGTTTTCTGGAATGCCAAAGCGGGTAGAAAGGCCGCCCTGATAGGCAGGCGGTAACTGCTGCCATAGCCAGACCATCCCAAAGCGACCGGTTGTTTCCGCAGCAAGGAACCCAAGAGCTGCCCCCAAACCGCCATAAGCCTCAAGCAAAGCCGCAACCAGCAACCAGCGCAAGCTAAGCGATAAAACCAGTGCAACACTACCAAAGGCACCGATGCGGCTGTCCTTCATAATCTCAAGTCGTCGCTCTGCGGTGTGGCCCCCAAAAAAACCGTCTGCCACATCCGACAGACCATCTTCGTGTAAGCAACCCTGAACAGCCGCTGCCGCAACAACGGCAAGTAAGGCGATGACAGAGGAAGGCAATGCACTGGCACTAAGCACTAAAACTACAAGCATGCTGGGAAGTGAAATCACTATACCAGCCAGCGGAATGCTACGTGCGCGAACCCGAAAATCAGGGGCTGTGTTCAACTCATCCCATTCCCCGAGTTTTGGCAGCGGAATGCGGGAAAAAAAGCGTACCAGCTCCGCCACCTCGGCAAGAAGAAAGGTGGAAGGAGGAGGAGAATCTTTCGTGTGTTGGTCCTCTGACATGGTCGGCTCCCGAAACGAGTGGACTGGCATCAAATGCCACTGAAATCAGTTAGAGCAACAATTTGTAGTTTGCAAACTCCGATAAACCACAAATAGTTGATATTCCCCATTTGTATTCTGGGACCAGTGGCTTATAGATTTGCGCAACCAACAAGCGTAAATATCTGCTGTTCGCGCTAAGAAAATCTGGAGATGTGTATGTCACTTGCAACTTCGGCCCTGCCATTTGATGATATCAGAAATCTGGTGGGTGCTATGCCTGGCCCAAGCCTTGAAGCCGTGGAAGCGGTTAAAAAGCGTGATGCGCAACTGACCAAGCCGTTGGGCTCGCTGGGCCGTCTGGAAGAGCTGGTGGAATGGCTGGCTGCCTGGCAGGGCCTGCCAATGCCAAAAGTTACCCGCCCACTGGTTGCAGTGTTTGCAGCCAACCACGGTGTGGCTGACAAAGGTGTCTCAGCATTTCCCAAAGAAGTGACGACTCAAATGGTCTCCAACTTTGCGGCGGGCGGTGCAGCCGTAAACCAGCTTTGCATTGCCTATGACCTCGGCCTCAAAGTGTTTGAACTGGCGCTCGAAATGCCAACCCCGGATATTTCTGAGGAAGATGCCTTCGAAGAATCTGAGTGCGCTGCAACCATGGCCTTTGGCATGGAAGCAATCTCAGGCGGCACTGATCTGCTTTGCCTTGGCGAAATGGGCATCGGCAACACCACAGTTGCAGCCGCTATCTTCTACGCTCTCTTTGGCGGCACAGCAGAAGAATGGGTTGGCCCGGGCACTGGTGTTCAGGGCGACGCGCTGAAAAATAAGGTCGCTGTGGTGGAGCAAGCCGTGCAGCGTATTGGCGGTCCCGGCAAAATCGAACCTCTGGAAGTTCTGCGCCGTATTGGTGGCCGCGAGATCGCAGCGATGACGGGTGTTATTCTGGCAGCACGCATGCAACAGGTTCCTGTCGTGATTGATGGGTTTGTAACCTCCGCAGCCGCAGCCATCCTTTACAAGATGGACAGGACCGCGCTCGATCATTGTGTGTTCTCTCATTCCTCCGCTGAACCTGCACACCGCCGCGCACTTGAAGAGATGGGCGGTAAGCCTCTTCTCGATCTGGGCATGCGTTTGGGCGAAGGCTCAGGCGCAGCCGTCGCAGCAGGCATCATCAAAGCAGCAGCGGCAACCCACGCAGGCATGGCAACCTTTGGCGATGCTGGCGTTGATGCACAAGACAGCTAAGTCATAATACCCTTTCTGCGCGGAAGGGGGATAAGTTTAAAAAAGCCCGCCCCGGCACACTTGCCGGGGCGGGCTTTTTGTCAAATCCATAACAACGCAGATAAAACGCAAAAAACGCATTTCCGCGCAAACCAGCGCACATTTCAGCGCAACAACGATTTACTGATGTTTTTTAATCAATGAACTCAAAGGTATCTGCTCCGTCAAAGTGACGGATCGGAATGTCTTTCACATCTTCAAATGGCACAAGGCGTGTATTGACCGCCATGCGGTCATACCCGGAATCCAGATCAGACCAGTGAGTTGTGTTCCCGCAGGTTTTGCAGGTATGGAAAGCAAGCATCTTATCCCCCCACATATAAGTGAAGGTCGCATCCGGTTCCATCTCGATAGTGACATTCTTGGGCGAGGTATGCGCCCAGATTGTTCCATATTTCCGGCAGGCAGAGCAGTTGCACTCTGTAAGCCATTTAGGATTGTCGCGAAATTCAAACTTCACAGCGCCGCAATGGCATGATCCTCGAAACATCTTATCCCCCCATCAATCAGGACGGAGCTTAGGATCTTACCCGGCGCGAAGCAAGGGCGCGCTTGTTTTTGGGGCATCCGGATCAGGCACAGGGACTGGGTCCATATGACTTAATACCCGTTTTGCAGGCAGGTGAATTGAAGCTTGCGTCCCTTCGCGCAGTTTCGAGGTCAACTTGAATTCACCCTCATGCATCTGCGCCAGCGCCTGCACAATGGAAAGGCCAAGCCCCGTTCCTTGCTCTGCATCCTGAATAGCCTGCGTGCCTTGTCCAAACGCTTGCAGCACAACCGGAATTTCCTCTTCAGGGATACCTGTCCCGGTATCATTGACGCTGATATACTGCCCCCCCGAACTGTCAACGCCCACATGAACAGTGATTTCCCCCTCAGGAGGCGTAAACTTCACAGCATTGGAAAGCAGGTTCAGCACCATCTGGCGCAAGGCTTTCTCGTCAACCCAGACCTTACTGAGATTGCTTTCATAAACTTCATGAATCTCAATCTTTTTCGCCGCAGCACGCATATGCATCATGTGCTTACAGGTCGCTGCAATATCGCGCAGACAAACAGATTCCTCCTGCAACTCATAACGTCCCGCTTCAATCCGCGACAGGTCAAGGATTTCGTTGATCAGGTTGAGCAGGTGTTCACCTGACTGGTTGATATCTCGGGAGTATTCCAGGTACAGCTTGTTAGCCATAGGCCCAAGGACCTCATCCTTCATTACCTCAGAGAACCCAAGAATCGCATTGAGCGGAGTACGCAGTTCATGGCTCATCGTAGCAAGAAAACGGGTCTTGGCCAGGTTAGCGTCCTCAGCCCTGCGCCGCGCTTCCTGTGAAATTGCATTCACCTGTTCCATCTCTGCAATCAGGTGATCTTTCTCAGCGCGATACTCAAGCAGGGTCAAAGCAGAGTTATGCAACTGCTTACTCAGGATGAAAAAGAACACTTGTGCCCCCAAAGCCATAAAGGCCATGGCATAATGCGGCACGCTGTCATAAAACCAGAAGCTCACAATCAAAGCCCCGGTAATCGGAACCGTCGCGGCCAGCAATGCGCCGGGCAGGGGAGAGGATAACATGGTCGCCATGGCAATGACGATCAGCATGGTCGCAAACTGGAAAACACCAAAGCCGTAGTCTATGCTGAACTTCAGGTTTCCTATGAAAAAGATAGCCCAGACAACGCCATAAAGCATGTCGCCTGCAAGAAGTTCCCGGCGGATTGCCCGCAGGTCTCCCTCTTTGCTCAAGCTCTTTTCCATGCGTTTGGTCGAGAGGATAACAAGACTATGAGCAAGCAGCATCGCAACGAGCCAGCTCCCGGCCATCTCAACAGGAACCCACACGCTGGAAATCGTGGAGACCACAATTGCGATCATCGGAACAGCATAGGCAGCCGACAATCGATTCTTCACAAACATTAAAATAAGATCAGCTTCAAAGCTGGGCCGCATGCCATCAACAGTTCCAAGACGTTCCCGTGCATCCTTTACAGTACGAGCCACCTCGCGCCGCCGGTTTGCACGTGCGCGATTAATAGTTGTCTTATGCTTACTATTCTGCGACGATCCGTTGTTCATGTATTCTCGGCCTCTGTGTGCCAATAGATTGACGGGATACTTGCCCTTTTGACCAGAATGAACATGATCTCTTAAGATTGCTCTGATTCATAAGGTTAATTTGGAGTTTATAAACCTGTTTGAATAATAAGATTCTGCCCCATTTTGGGACAGTTTCACTCGTAGATTGTAATGGTGACAGCTCAGAATTGTGGGGAGACACAATTGAAACTATACAGTCATAGGCAAGCACCTAACCCGTTTCGGGTGACACTTTTCCTACTGGAGAAGGGCGTTAAGGTTAATACCACATACGTGGATTTCATGCATGGCGAACTCAGAGTTCCAGAGTTTAAAGCGATAAATCCATTTCAGCGATTACCCGTTCTCTTGCTGGAGGATGGTACTGCAATTGCTGAAAGTTGTGCAATTTGCCGCTACATTGAAGAAATGAACCCCATCAAGCCCTTGCTCGGCCAGACAGCCAAAGGGCGGGCAGTGATTGAGATGTGGAACCGCCGTGCAGATATGGGGCTGCTAACGCAAGTGAGTCAGGTTTTCCGGCACACCCATCCAGCTATGGCAGCACTTGAAACGCCTCAGGTCAAAGAATGGGGAGAGGCCAATCGCCCTAAGGTCCTGGAGACCATGGCGATATTTGACGCACAGTTAGTTAGCAATAAGTATGTTGTGGGGGACAAATATTCCATCGCCGATATCACATTATTCAGTGCATTAAACTTTGCGCGCGTAATCAAGGTGCAAGTGCCTGAAGAACTTGCTAATCTGCGCAGATGGTATGGAACAATGATGCAACGCCCCGCAGTGCAGGCAGCACTTCAGGTGATGAAAGAAACCTCGAACGCTTAAGAAACAGAATTGCTGCTTGCCGTATATGTGTGGAACACCCCATCCGGCAACCCTTGCCTCACGACCCGCGACCTGTTGTGGTGCTATCCTCTACAGCAAAGCTTGCCATATGCGGGCAAGCCCCCGGAACGCGCGTTCACGCCTCAGGCAGGCCGTTCACAGACCCTTCCGGAGACCGTTTGCGAGACTGGATGGGAGTTGACGAAAAGACCTTCTACGATCCTGCAAAACTCGCAATTGTCCCCATGGGCTTTTGCTTTCCCGGCCTTGATGCAAAAGGAGGCGATAAACCGCCCAGACCTGAATGCAGGAAAACCTGGCATCCAGAAATATTCAGCAATATACCGCAAATTGAAACAGTGTTGGCAATTGGTGCATATGCACAGGCCTATCACATGCCTGAATTTACACAAAAACGACTTTGGGAAACCATTTCTGACTTCCGCGCAATCTGGGAGAAGACCAGTTTAAGACACGCAGATGGTCTTGGACCCAAAATCCTTCCGCTTCCTCATCCGTCCTGGCGTAACAACACTCACATTAAAAAACATCCGTGGTTTGTAAATGAGTTGCTCCCCCTGCTGAAGGAAGAGGTCAGACGTTTGCTGAAGTGAGTTTAGGGATTCATTTTTCGCTCACTGAGTAAACAGGCATTCTGTTTCAGGAGATTATGTTTCTCAACGGTAAAACGAGATGCGTGTTTCAAAAAACAGTCATACTGTAGAATTAAAACCTAGTTTTGATTAAATTTATCGAGTTTTGAAGCTGGAATATTGTTCCTCATAGCCCTATGCTTCTCGCAATGAATTTGCGCACTGAGACATTCCAGTGGGAATTTAGGGGTATATTATGATCGATAGGATCGACCGTCGCATTTTATCTATTTTGCAAGAGGACAGTACTGTCCCTGTTGCCGAAATTGGCCGCCGCGTCGGCTTGTCTACCACCCCCTGCTGGCGTCGTATTCAAAAGATGGAAGAAGACGGCGTTATCACCCGTCGCGTCGCAGTACTTGACCCAAAGAAGGTCAACGCCAAAGTCACCGCTTTCGTCGCCATTACCACCAACCAACACACAGACGATTGGCTTAGAAAATTCGCAGACGTGATCAGAGATTTCCCGGAGGTGGTGGAATTTTATCGTATGGCAGGGCAGGTCGATTATCTGCTCCGGGTTGCTGTACCTGACATTGATGCCTATGATGATTTTTATAAGCGTTTGATCTCAAAGGTAGATATTGCAGATGTCTCCACATCATTTGCAATGGAACAGATCAAATACACCACCGAGCTGCCACTGTCTTATGTGCTTGCAGAAAAACCGAAGGTAAACACCTGAGGAAAGTTTCAAAAAAGCCCCGGTCAAATGATCGGGGCTTTATCTGTTAGCTTACTTTCTGTCCGCATTGTTCAGACGGGCGATCAGACTGGATGTATCCCAGCGATTGCCTCCCATACCCTGAACTTCTGAGTAAAACTGATCCACAAGCGCCGTCACCGGCAGCCGTGCCCCAACTTCATCTGCTGCCTCAAGACAGATTTTCAAATCCTTACGCATCCAGTCCACGGCAAAACCATGCTCAAATTCACCATCACGCATGGTCTCCCAGCGGTTTTCCATTTGCCAGGATTGAGCTGCACCGCCGCGCACTGCGAAAATCGCCTTTTCAACATCCAGACCGGATTTTTGCGCGAAATGGATTGCTTCAGAAAGCCCTTGTACCAGACCTGCAATGCAAATCTGGTTCACCATTTTGGTTTGCTGCCCGGCCCCGACCGGCCCCATCAGTCCTGCGAATTTGGCAAAGCAATCGATGAAGGGTTTAGCGCGATTAAAGACTTCTTCCTCGCCGCCGATCATGACGGTCAAAACGCCGTTTTCAGCACCGGCCTGTCCCCCCGATACAGGCGCATCAAGGAAGGAAAAACCGCCAGCTCGCGCCGCTTCATCCAGCTCTCGCGCAACCTGAGCGGACGCGGTTGTGTGGTCGACAAAAATCGCACCAGCCTTCATCCCGTGAAAGGCGCCATTCTCGCCTGTGGTAACTGAGCGAAGGTCATTATCATTGCCCACGCAGGAAAAAACCACATCGCAGTCTTCCGCTGCTTCCTGTGGTGTAAGAGCAAATGAACCACCGTACTCTTTTACCCACGCTTCTGCCTTGGCAGTTGTGCGGTTATAAACTGTAACTTCATGCTCACCGCGTGTGGCAAGATACCCCGCCATTGGGTAACCCATTACACCCAAACCAATAAACGCGACCTTTGCCATCGGACTTTCCTTATTACTTGAATCAGAGCGCACTTAACCTAACAGCTAACCAGCCAGATACCACGTGAAAATGCTTGAGCTACCAATGAAAAAGGCGTAGGAATTTCTCCTTGCGCCTCATCATTTAAAAAAGTTGATTTGTTATCTGTGCAAGTGGCGTGTCAAACGCGCCTCAATGAGGTCCCAGACACGACGAAGAGCCTCGACCATCACCAGATAGGCGATTGCTGCCCAAACGTATGCCTGAAAGTCATAGGTTCTTGAAAAGGCACGCCGCGTTTCTCCCATCAAATCAAAGATGGTAATAATTGCTACAATTGCAGAACCTTTGATCATCAGAATGATTTCATTGCCATAGGGGCGCAAGGAGACGATAAGCGCTTGCGGTAGAATAATTTTCCAGAACGTAAGCCACTTAGGTAATCCAAGCGCTGCAGCAGCTTCCCATTGACCTTTTGCAATGTTTTCAATGGAGCCGCGCAGGATCTCCACCTGATAAGCAGCTGTGTTCAACGTAAATGCAAGAACAGCACAATTCCATGCATCACGGAAAAACCACCACATATCAACGGATTGCAATGGAATGCGAAAGGTTCCAGCGCCGTAATAAATTAAGAACACCTGCGCCAGCAACGGCGTGCCACGGAAGAAGTAGACATATCCATAAGCAATACCGCCCAGAATACGGTTCTTGCTCATACGCATAAACGTCATGGGAACAGACAGCAATACGCCCAGCAACATAGCAATGCCAACAAGTTGCAGCGTCACAATGAAGCCGGAAACAAACTTCTCACCGTACTTAATGAGGAATTTGGCATTGTGCGTGATTGAGACGGGCAGCAATCCATCCCCGCCAAACACCAGTGCCACATGATTTGAGTTCAGCAAAAACCACAGGATGCCAAGCCCACTCAAAAGCCAGAGAGTCAGCCAGGTGGTGCCAACGATACGAACCGGTGTCCACGGACGGTTAGAAGGAGCCGGAGGAGGGGCCTTGGCTGTAATCGTCTCTAACTGAACATAACTCAGTGAAGTGTCGCTCATCTTGAAACCTCCCCGCGTTTAGCCCAGGCGTCCAGACGTGCAATACCGCCAGACGAAATGACCGCAAGAACAAGATAAATGGCACAGGCAACGGAAAAGAACAGAAACGGTTCTTTAGTCGTGCGCGCTGCCATATTGGAATAGCGAATGATGTCCGCAAGACCAATAATGGAAACAAGAGAGGTTTCTTTCAGTAAAATGAGCCAGAGGTTGCTCAATGCAGGCAACGCAAGGCGAACAAGCTGCGGCAAAATAACGAGCCGCATAGTGTGCGCGTATCCCATGCCCAGAGCTGAAGCACCTTCATACTGCCCCTTGTTGATCGCACGGAAGGCAGACAGAAACGCCTCGGATGCATAAGATGAAAACACTAGCGACAGGGCGATCATGCCTGCAATAAAGGCATTCACTTCAAAGTAGAATTCACCAAACAGCGACAAAACCTGCTGAATGAGAATCTGACCGCCATAATAGACAAGAAAAAGGGTAAGCAGCTCAGGAAGGCCGCGAAAAATTGTTGTGTAGACGTTTGCAGCTGCGCGTAAGGACGGCTCTTCAGATTTTTTAGCTAGTGCGAGCAGAAAGCCCAAAAGCAAGCCAATTGGAAGGCTTGCAAGCGCTAGCGATACAGTCATTCCCACGCCAAGCGCGATCTCGTCTCCCCAGCCCAGATCGCCAAAGGATAAGAGTGTAAGAAGTTCATTCATTGCGGGGATTGCCCCTATTCTTTTTAGAACGGCGGGAGCAATGATCCCGCCGTCAGAGTTTTCAGCTGTTTGATGCCGTTACTCTCCGTAGGCGTCAAACTCGAAATATTTATCGTTAATCTCTTTGTACTTTCCATTCGTGCGCAAAGCAATAACTGCTTTGGAGAAAAGATCTGCTAAGTCTTGATCGCTCTTTCGAACGCCTACACCAGCACCTTCTCCATGTATCTCTGGAACAGGCGTCATAGTTCCCAAAAGTTTGCAGCATGCGCCTTCATCTGAATTCAGCCAGTCTGTCAGAACTACTACGTCATCCACAGCCGCATCAAGTCTACCACTTTCTAAATCGAGTTTATATTCATCAGCAGTAGGGTAGAGTGAGACTTCTGACTTGCTCAAAATCTCTTCAGCAAACACAGCGTGTGTTGCTCCAACCTGTGCACCAACAAGATAGCCTTTCATGCCATCAA
Organism: uncultured Pseudovibrio sp.; assembly: GCA_947496145.1. Classification (GTDB taxonomy): domain Bacteria; phylum Pseudomonadota; class Alphaproteobacteria; order Rhizobiales; family Stappiaceae; genus Pseudovibrio. The sequence goes on along the minus strand of CANMBS010000006.1, from coordinate 125,997 downwards.
TGGTTGCCTCAGTGATCGGACTGTCTTTGGGGACAGCAATGCCTGGAGGCGTGTTGTAGTATTTTTCTGAGAACTGAATACGCTGTTTCCGCTCCGGCGTAATAGACATGGAAGCCATGATGCTATCGTATTTGCCAGCAATCAGACCCGGGATCAAACCATCCCAGTCAACTGGCATCCATTCACATTCAGCCTTCAGCTCTTCACAGATCGCATTACCTAGTTCAATTTCAAAGCCGGCAAGTTTGCCGTCCGCAGTGGTGTAGGCAAACGGAGGGTAGGAGGCTTCAGTGGCAATTCGGATTTTACTCCAGTCCTTTGCCTGAGACTGAGTAGAAGCAAGTAATGCAAGTGTTGCAACTGTGGCAAAGCGCATGAAGCCCATTGGTATTCCCCTTTAAAGATTCTTGGCAGGGGCGTCATGAAGGCTCCCTGCACAGCCCGGGGCATGTATAAAGGGAACCAAAACCATTTCAACCTATTTGCGTGCCTGATCAGGAAAAAATGATCAATTTAATCCAACTTGAGAGAGGTTGGTTTCCAATTTGATCAAATGAAGGTGCAAGTATTCCTCAAAATGGTGATGCATCACAGGGTATTCAATCTCTCTTGATTCATTTGCAGATCAGGGACTTACTCACCAAAGGCATCCTGTGAGAAATATTTGTCGTTGATTATCTTGTAAGTGCCGTTTTCGCGGATTGCGAGGATCGCTTCGGAGAAACGGTCTGCCAGCTCTTCCTTGCCTTTGGGCACGCCAACACCAATACCCTGTCCGTGCAGTTCAGGCTGAATAGGAAGAGAACCGATGATCTTGCAGCAAGAACCTGCGTCAGAGTCCACCCAGCTTTGCAAAACACCAAGATCGTCAATAACGGCATCAAGACGGCCATTCTCTATGTCCAGCTTGTATTCCTCAGAGGTTGGGTAAAGAGACACCTCAGAGTTCACATAGATTTCTTCAGCAACAACAGAGTGAGTAGTACCACCTTGCGCACCAATCAGCAGGCCATTCAGGGCCTCTGGTGTGATCTCTGTCAGCGCAGAGTTTTTGGGAACCGCAATCGTGGAAGGTGTGTTGTAATAACTGCGAGAGAAGGAAATGCGTTCCAGGCGCTCTTCAGTGATTGACATAGAAGCAACGATTGCATCGTATTTACCCGCAATCAGGCCCGGGATCATACCATCCCATTCTTGTGTGCCCCATTCACATTCAACTTTCATCTCGGCACACAGTGCATTGCCAATTTCAACGTCAAAGCCTGTCAGTGCACCGTCAGAGCCGGTGAAATTGAAAGGAGGGTAAGCGCCTTCAGTAGCAAGACGAAGCTTGGTAATCTCAGCTGCTTGCAAAGAAGTGGCTGCGGTCAGGCTCATAAATGCGGCAAGCGCAATGCGGGAAAACGACATCAGTGCATCCTTGTTCTTTTTTAGCAGAGTGATCATTTTGGTTGTGCTCTGCATTTGTTGGTGATGACACTATTAAATTTTGAAGGGACTTCAACTGAAATAACGGGGTTATTGCAATAAAAAACTCATATATGCCGTTAATTTGGTGTGATATCCGTTATAGTAACGGGTTGTGTGGAAGAAAACAGTTTTTGAAGCCATTCTGCTGGCAGCAGTACCTCGATTTCGCAGGCCTGAGAGAGGATGTGGAATCAACTGCACTTTGACAATTTGAATGTCTGAACGTGGCAAACTGCCGGATTGGCAACTCATACTGTTCAAATTGACAAGGCAAGACCCTCGGAAGAATGTCTCCCGAGGGTCAATGATTCATCAATTCTCTTCAGCTTTCCTATCAGTTCAGGCAAACTGCCAGATTTGCGAAAGCAGGACAGGTTTATTAGTCGCCGTACACGTCAAAATCGAAGTATTTGTCATTGATTTCTTTGTACTTTCCGTTCGCACGCAAAGCAGCAATGCCTTTGGTGAACAGTGCAGCAAGGTCCTCATCTCCTTTACGAACACCAATGCCAGCACCCGGGCCATGGATCCTTTCAATGGACGCCATAGTGCCCAGAACTTTACAGCAGGCACCTTCCTCAGACTTTACCCATTCACTGACAACGATAACATCATCAACAACAGCATCTACACGGCCATTTTCAAGGTCCAGTTTGTACTCTTCTGAGGTTGGATAAAGGGCAACCTCAGAACCACTGAGGATTTCTTCAGCAAAAGTGGAATGAGTTGTGCTGCCTTGTGCACCAACGCGAACACCCTTAAGACCTTCAACGGTTGCTTCTGTCAGTTCAGAGTCTTTGCGAACCGCGATTGCAGGTGGGGAGTTGTAATACTTCGCAGAAAAAGAGATCTTTTCTTTGCGCTCTGGGGTAATGGACATAGAGGCGAGAATTGTATCAAACTTGCCTGCAATGAGGCCCGGAATGATCCCGTCCCAATCCTGAGTAACCCATGTGCACTCAAGCTTCAGCTCTTCACAAAGAGCGTTGCCGATCTCAATGTCAAAGCCGGTTAGTGTTCCGTCAGCGGTTGTGTAATTGAATGGAGGGTAAGCACCCTCAGTACCCATGCGAACCTTTTTCCATTCTTTTGCTTCCGCGCCAGAAACTGCCGCTATTGCAATTGCTGCTACTGCTGCCAAACGCATAAAACGCATATTGTGTCCCCGAAATTATATTGGCAGGGCTTCTTTGCGGGCCCCTGCATAACCGGGTGATATGTTTCACTAAAATTATCAGTAGTTCAACCTATAATCCGGTCATGCTAGGCGAATTAATAGCAATTTGACGCAAGTTCCCGGAAGTATCTTGCAAATTCCCGCTGTTTTGAGGGTAAACCTGTTAAATGCACGACCTTTGATTCTCTTTGATAAATAATAGTCTTGTGATTCTGGGCAATACCGAGAGATGTGCTAGCAAAGGCCAACTTCATCAAAGCTAATAAAGGGTAACAGGTCACCTTTCCTGACGTGGGAAACATCTTCTTTCAGCTCGATGAAGCCATCTGCAAATGTCATTGAGGACAAAATTGCTGACCCGTCGCTGTGATACTTGGTAAGTTTAACAGTTCCATGGTCAAAAACACGGCGTCCACGAAGGAACTCACGCCGACCAGTTTTTCTGTTCGGGATTTCAAAATCAGTCGCAATGTATTGGCGAGGGACGTCGATGAAACCACCGCCTGCAAGCGCGGTGATGAGAGGCCGGGCAAGCAGCGTAAAAGCGACGGTTGCAGCAACCGGATTACCGGGTAGGCCAATGAAAATACATCCGGGTAACTCTCCCACCATGAATGGACGACCCGGCTTGACTGCCAGATGCCAGAAAGTTGTCTTACCCAACTTAGAGAGAGTTTCCGAAACAAAGTCCTTATCCCCACCGCCAGCTCCGCCGGAGGTTATGATCACGTCACATTCTCTGGATGCAGCCTTAAGCGCACTTTCAACAACACTCTGTTCATCTGCCAGAATGCCAAGATCAATCAGCTCCACCGGTAAATTGCCAAGCATCCCTCGCAGCAAAAAATGATTGCAATCGAAAATTTGACCATCCCTGCGCTGGCTTCCGGGGCGGATCAGTTCATTGCCGGTAGAAAAAACACCTACCTTGAGCGGTCGATAGGTCTTCAGTGCTCCAAGACCAACAGCTGCCGCTGCTGCAATCTCCTGAGGTCGGAGCTGAGTACCCACTTTTACGATAGGTGCTCCCTTTCGCTGGTCTTCTCCTTTACGGCGGATATTGCAGCCTGCTGGATAACTCTGAGAAAGCTCTACTGAACGTCTTTCATCAATTGAAGTCTCTCGGCAGTCCTCTTGCGGAACCACAAAATCTGCACCTTCAGGCACAGGTGCACCAGTGAAAATTCGTGCTGCCTCACCAGGTTTTAAACTGGTCTCAGGCATGGACCCGGCAAAGATCTCCATAACAATTGGAAACACACTTTGCCTTGCATCACTCTCAGTATATGCAACTGCGTAACCATCCATGGCTGAATTGTCGAGCGGAGGCAGATCACAAGTGGCGATGACATCTTCAGCAAGAACACGTCCGTAGGCCTCAGAAAGAGGTGTCTCCTCCGTGCCGACTTTGCAACGACCTAACCCGCGCAAGTGCGACAGGGCTTCATTGAAGCTGAGCAAAGGTGTTTTCGTGTTCATGTCAATTCCAAAAAAGTTGCGAGCGTTCCTATTGTTTATCAGAGGAATTATTGCAGGCTTTGCTTTAACCTCAGTTTCCTCAAGTATTTTTCGGGCTTGCTTAGGTCTGGATTTGCTGACTGTCCATGTACTGAGTTGCACGCGGCAGGTCCTCAGGCGTGTTGATGTTAAAGAACGGGTCCACGGCATCTATCCCGTCAAACGCAATAATGTCAGGCGGGTAATTCTCAAAAAAGCCCCTGATGCTTCGGCCCCCCTCTAAAAGGTAGTCTTTAAGAGGCTCAGCCATCTCAATTGGCCAATGCCCGAAAGCAAAATGCTCCCGACCATTGCTTGCGCAGATACGAGGGTGACACAGGCTGACAGTCCTGACTGATGTGAGCCTTCTCACCAGGTCAGTCGGAAAAAACGGGGTATCTACAGCAACTGTTACAACTCCCTTAGCTTCTGGCGCTTCTTGGATCGCCCAGTTGAGAGCTGCATGAATACCGGCCAGTGGGCCAAGGTGCCCTTGAAGTTGATCCGCTACCATCGGAAGGTCGAAACTCATGTGAAGCTCTGAAGGTTCGTTGACGCTCAGGATTGTACGTTCAACCTGATGCTTAAGACGTTGTATTACATGCTGCAAAAGAGGAGTATCGTTGAGCTGAAGGAGCGCTTTGTCCAAACTTCCCATGCGGCGCGACTTGCCACCACACAACACACAGCCGATGACTGCTTTGCTCTCTTCCTCTGGCATCCTGATATTCACCTCCACCTGTTGCTTCCATCAATGAGTATTCTTAGAGCGCTTTTCCCTAAGATAAAAGTCTTGAGGCAAATCGAAATTGTCGCAGCAAATTGAGGTTCTTAACCTCCTCTTATTTCTGGTTGGCCCATAGCTGACAAGGTTAGGTGAGATTACCGATTGAGATATTTGCTGATGTATTTAGAAATAGGAAACTTATCCATACTGCTGGGAACCATGGAAAACTAAGAGATATTGCAAATGACTACCAATATTGTCGGGCTACGAGGCATCTCGCATAAGGAAGAATGACCCGGGTGGAAAGATCAAGGGCTGAAAATGGCCCCCTAACGCATCTGCTCCGTTGATTAGTGAATTCGGCGGTTGGCGTGAGAGCTGTTACACTATTTTGTCGAAACGAAATTTCGAACGGATGCATAGTAAAGCGCTCCTAAAAGCAATGGGAGGAGACTTGCTTTTAAGAGCGCTGTGGGGTGGTGGGCATACCACCTCGGGGAGCATAGAAGCCGTTACATAAGTGCAATGCGGTTGGTCAGGTTGCTTTCGCCCATGTTGGTAGACAAAATAAGCAGCAACTCCATAACATCTTCGCTACAGGTCCGGTCTGGGTGAGAAAGTAGACCACCGAAAAACTTTGAATAATTTCCTTCAGCTTCTTCGCGAAGATCGCAAAAATGCATCCAGCAATTGTGAAAGAGTCTATATTCTTGTTCCTCATTGGAAAGTACGGTCAGGTCAGAATGCCGCCGGTCTTCCAGTACACATTCAAAAGTGCGTTTAATGGAAGGCCAGGGTCCTTCCAGCAACTGAAACACATGATTATCAGTTAAGATAAGAGCTCCTGTAACGCCTGCCATGGAGTTGATACGCCGAATGCGCTTGAGCGACATCTCAACTTCATCATCAACACTGTAGCGAAGTGCAGGCCAATGAATGCGGCTGCGATAACATAGTTGCGTTACACTCATTCTCAGGTCCTCCAGTTAACGAAAGCCTGACAGTAATTTCTTCTAAAATTGTAAAATACACCGTTTAAAACATTGAAAAATATATTTTTCTGAAAATAGAAGAAGCGAGGCACAGGGCCTCGCTTCTTCAAAATGTCACCACAAAATGCTTTGTCACTGGGATTAAAGCGCGATCCGGTACAGAGCGAAACCGTCCTTGCCTTCGCCCGCAGCTTCAATCTTAACACCTTCCACATTGTCCATGTGCTTTGCGCCAGCTGGTCCTGTTTCAAACAAGACACTCGTGTCAGGAGTTGGCTTAAAGTGCCAGTTCGCATCAGCGGATGGGTTAATGGTGCCCTGATCAACAATGTAGCGAACAATCACATCGCGGTTGGTGTCCGGGCCAACAAAGATGGTGACATCGTCATTGATACCCGGGAAATTGCCGCCGCCGCCTGCACGGTAGTTGTTTGTTGCAACAACAAACTTTTGATCCATATCGATCGGCTTACCTCCAAACTGAAGATTCACGATGCGATTTGCATCAGGGTGTGCCACCTTGCCTTTACCGTCATACTTAGAAGGTTGGGTCAGGTCGATCTCGTAAGTAACCCCATCCATCACGTCAAAGTTGTAAGAACGGAACTCAGGGTTCAGAAGAATCTGATCTTTCTTCCCAGCTTCAATCTGATTGAACATGCCAGCTGAGCGTTCCAGCCATTCTTTAACGTCTTTACCTGTGATCAGTACAGCACGTGTGGTGTTCGGGTACAAATAGAGGTCAGCAACGTTCTTGATTGCAATGTCGCCTGTAGGAACATCCGTATAGTAGTCCGCTCCGCCACGACCACCAGCCTTAAATGGAGCTGCTGCGGAAAGCACAGGCAAGCCTGCCCATTCGGTGTTCTTCAGCATGTCCTTCGTGTACCACATCTGCGCTTTGGAAACGATTTGCACGGAAGGGTCGTCAGCGACAAGAGAGAAGTAGGAATGAAGCGGGGCCGTGGTCTTGCCTACAGCGCGGCGCACGTAAGTCAGCGTTTTCTCATGATCGGCTTCAACGGCTGCCATCACTTCTTCATCACTGGAAACAAGTGGAATTTTCTTGCGGCCTTCCTTACGATAGATGGACGGAACATCTGTGGTGAAGTTCGCAATGCGCCAGCCGTTGTTGCCATCGCGCTCAAGCATCAGGTCAATCACGCCCAGATGAGAACCCCAGAAACCACCCATTGCAGCTGGCTTGCCATGAAGCGTACCAAGCTTTGCATCAACGCCCGGAATACCTTCAAAGGAAGGGCCGGGGAATACATCGTGCATGTGACCGGTGAAGATGGCATCAATGCCCTCGACGCCAGCAATATGCAGCGCAGTGTTGGCAGTGCCTTCTTCATGCTGGCCACCTGCGATACCACCGTGAACCAGTGCAATGATCAGATCACACCCGCGTTCCTTCATCTCAGGAACCCAGGCGCGTGCCGCATCCACCATGTCACGGCTATTGGCTTTACCAACAAGATGACGGGAGTCCCAGCTCATAATCATTGGAGGCACAAACCCGACGAAGCCGACCTTGAGCGTGTGCTCAGCACCCGCGCCGTCTTTTATCTTCTTCTCAACAATAGTGTAAGGCTTAAGGAACAGATCATCCTTGCGGCCATTGGAGGCCAGCGTTGAGCCTTTGGAAACGTTTGCAGAAACAAATTCAAAGTTCGCGCCGGAAAGGACCTTCATCATGAAGTCCAGACCGTAGTTAAACTCATGGTTACCCAGAGTGCCTGCGTCATAACCCAGCACATTCATACCTTTGATGACCGGGTGAACATCCCCTTCGCGCATGCCGCGTTCATAGGCAATAAAGTCACCCATCGGGTTTCCTTGGAGGAAGTCACCATTGTCCACCAGCATGGAGTTGGTCGCTTCAGAGCGCAGTTTTTTGATGATAGTTGCAGTACGGGCAAGACCTGCCGTGTCCATCTCGCGATCTGCATAGTAGTCATATGGTCTGACATGAACGTGTAAGTCAGTGGTTTCCATCAAACGCAGGTGCGCTGTATTTTCTTTTGCAAGAACGGAATACGGATGCACCATGGCAATGGCACCAGTTGCTGCCATGCCGCCGAGAACACTACGACGGTTCATCAAAATAGGATTAGACACATTTGCCTCCTGGCCCGTGGAAGGTACGCGACAAGAATTTGCCAGCGTAATTTGTGACACTCTTGCTGGATCATGCAGCGGCAAGAGAACTATTTGTCATACTTACCATGCATTAAGGGTAGTTTGGCTTTCTAATGTATCAGGAACATGAAAATCCTCATGTATTCGGTAGGTTAGTTTGCGTAATTGCGGTTGGAAACCTGCGTGATTTCAGTAATTTATTGAGTGTGTAAAAATTTTCCGGATCTGAAAATATCTGTGAATTCGTGTCGTTACTCTCAAGTGACAACGAGTGAAGCTCTGGCAAAAAAGATGTCTACAAAACAGCTGATTGCGAATATGCAAAGGACAAACACACAGTCTGCCGCATTGTGTATTGCTCAAACCACCTTGAGAAGTATACCAAGATACAAAAGCAATCAGCACGTGCTTGCTATTGAACATTGCAGGCACAAAAGTAAATCACTTTAATCGCCTTAACTGAGCAAAAAGGCGATAAGGGCGTGCACGATGAGCAATGACAAACCCAAAGGATTGTGGGGACGTCTTAAAGGCGGGTTCACAGCAGGTAAAAACCAAAAGGAATCTGGTGAAGCCATGGCAGGATTAACGAAAGAGCGTGTTCTTGAGGTGCTGAAGCAGGTGAAATCACCTGATGGAACCAGCAATATCGTTGATCAGAATTTAGTAGCTGATTTATTTGTTGCAGATGGACGCATTGTTTTCTCAATTAAGGTTCCTGCAGAACGTGCCGCCGAACTTGAGGGTTTGCGTCAAGCCGCAGAAAAGGTTGTTTCGGTGCTGCCTGAAGCGGAGACGGTGCTTGTCGCCCTCACAGCCGAGAAGACACCCGGGTCTCCATCCGCACCTCCTCCGGCTCAACATAAGGCAGCTCCGCAAATGGCATCAAAGCAGGAAGTGCCGGGCGTAAAGCACATTCTGGCTGTCGCTTCAGGAAAAGGTGGCGTAGGCAAATCCACAACATCTGCAAACATCGCTCTGGCGCTTTCGCAAATGGGCCTGAAAGTAGGTTTGCTCGATGCAGATATATATGGTCCGTCTATTCCCAAACTTATGGGCGTGTCCGGGCAACCAGAGGTTCTTGAAAATAGAATTATGAAACCTCTGGAAGCTCATGGAATTAAGCTTATGTCCATTGGTTTTCTGGTTGAAGAAAATACAGCAATGATCTGGCGTGGCCCCATGGTTGTATCTGCACTCAACCAAATGCTGCGCGAAGTCGCCTGGGGTGAACTTGATGTGCTCATCGTGGACTTACCTCCCGGGACAGGCGACGTACAGCTCACCATGGCTCAAAAAGTACCGCTGACAGGTGCTTTGGTTGTATCGACACCGCAAGATCTGGCACTTCTGGATGCACGCCGTGGCATTGCAATGTTTGAGAAGGTTGCAATTCCCGTACTGGGCATTGTTGAGAATATGAGCCATTTCATATGCCCCGATTGTGGGGGAATCCATGAGATCTTTGGGCATGGCGGCGCAAAAGCCGAAGCTGAGAAAATGAATGTACCATTTCTGGGAGAAATCCCGTTAACAATGGAGATCAGAGAGCAGTCAGATACTGGCGTACCGATCACGCAAAGCAACCCGGGAAGCCCGGTCGCAAAAGCCTATGGAGTTATCGCCGCAGGCCTTTGGCAACGCGTTTTACAACCAACCGGAGATGCAGCCCGACCAGCACCAAAGATTGTTATTGAATGATCTTCTGGCTGTTGATGCAGTGCGCCACTTGAATGTCTTTCAGGAAAGGCAGAGCTCTTCCAGCTCTGCCTTTATCCATTCAATAAACATGACACACTTGCGCTTTCGAAAGGTTTTTTCCAGACCAACAAGCATGTAATGACCCGTCGCGGGAATCTCCAAATTAAATGGTGCGGTAAGCAAACCCAGACGCCTGTCGTGAGCGCTTAGAATCTTCCGGCCTAACAACACCCCGGTCCCTTCGATTGCAGCTTCCTGAGCGTGATCGATCTGCGAAAAGCGGAGCCCTTTTTCAGACCAGTCAGGGTTCTTTACGCCAGCAGCGGTCAGCCATTCCTTCCAACTGGGCGCATCGGGAAAAGTTGCCATACTGTCCTCTTGCAACAACATGAAATTCCGAAGGTCCTCAGGTTTCTTTATGTCCGCTGCCAGTTGAGGAGAGCAGACTGGTGTAAGATGATCATCCATCAGATGATCAACATGCAAGCCTGGGTAAGGACCTCGTCCGAAGCGAAGGCCTAAATCAATACCATCTCTGTAAAAATCTACGAGCTTCAAGCCTGCGGAAATGCGCAGCTCGATCTCAGGATTGGCGGCAATGAACCGATGGACTTTAGGAGCAATTACTTTCGAGGCAGTGCCTGGGCCTGTCGATATGACAAGAACATTGTCTTCGCCTGTGCCTTTGACACGTGCGACAGCTTCACTGAAGCGTTCTAAGCCAGATTCAACACCAGGCAATAACAGCCGTCCTGCATCTGTCAGTTCGATCATGCGGTTGAGGCGAGTAAACAACTGAGTCTGTAGTTGCTCCTCAAGTGTCTTGATTTGATAACTCAATGCTGATGGCGTCAGGTTCAATTCATCAGCGGCCTTGACAAAGCTCATATGCCTTGCGACGCATTCAAACGCCTTGAATGAATTAAGTGCAGGAAGTGTGTATCTCATTTCGCCTCAAAAAAATTGAATTGAAAGATTGAAATTACTCGTTTGTCAGATGTTTCGCCACAAGACTATTGTTCAAACATAAAAAGTTTGGAGAGTTTGATGACGGAACAGTTAAGCAGGAAAAATACCTCAGTATTACACTCAGAGCGCTCAACAAATATGCAAGCACTCATACTACGCGGACGATCTGAACGTTCCCGAACATTTCACAGGATACTTCGAATTATCTGGCGTTTTTCATGTATGAGACGGTGCACTAGGAAGAAAAAAGCAGGTACTTTTGATAAGAGTAAGAGCTATGCACTGTAAAGATAAGCAATTGAAAACTAGAGTAAATAAATCATTAAAACTCACGCTCTGGAATGTATTTGAGAAAAATAAGAAAAATCAACTAGTTATTTCGCAAATATGCGTAAGTAATAACTCATGAATTATCGATTAAGCGGGCTTCCTTACTTTTCCTCGATTAACTGAAAATATGCGGCGAATTTGATTCATAAATTGGCAAGAAATGGAGCTCTACCTTGATCTTGGTCCCGATGAGGAGTGGGGCTACTAGGGTTCAAAATGGAGTTTAAATCAATGCTCGTAAAATTTTTGAAAGACGAGTCAGGCGCGACAGCAATTGAGTATGGAATTCTTGCTGGTTTGATCGCAGTTTTTATTATTGGTGCAGTCAGTCTGCTTGGCACTGAGCTTTCAGGTGTATTCAACCGTATTTCAGAAGTGTTGAAAGGGATCGTATCTGCTGCACCAGCTCCTGATAGCGGCGGCAGCGACGGCTAAGAGTATTCGTCCCAGCAGCTCTAGGGCTGCTGGGACGGCAAATCCGAGCCACCAAATTGTATTACCCACCAGTCATACTCATATGACGTGAGACAGAAGCTGGCTTGCTTTCACGATCAATTATGAAATCGTGCCCTTTTGGTTTCCGTGCAATTGCAGCATCAATAGCTTCAGATAGCACTTCATTGCCTTCAGAGGCGCGTAGCGCTGCACGCAAGTCTTTTTGATCTTCCTGCCCAAGACACATAAACAACTGCCCTGTGCAAGTTACTCGTACGCGATTACAGCTTTCACAAAAATTATGCGTCATTGGCGTAATGAAGCCAAGGCGACCGTCTGTCTCCTTAAGGCGCATGTAGCGTGCAGGTCCACCTGTTTTATAGGAAATATCTTCTAAAGTGTATTTTGCTGAAAGCGCTTTCCGCACTTCACTGAGAGGCAGATACTGGTCATTACGGTCACCATCAATTTCGCCAAGTGGCATAGTCTCAATGAAGGTGATGTCGTGACCACGTGAATGCGCCCATTCAACCATAGGAACAAGCTCATCCTCATTAAAATTCTTTAATGCAACCGCATTGAGCTTTATCTTCAAGCCAGTCTTTTGTGCCGCTGTGATGCCATCAAAGACCTTCTGGATATCCCCCCATCGCGTGACATCCTTAAACTTCTCCGCGCTTAGGGTATCAAGGGATACGTTGATACGACGCACACCAGCGTCATACAATTCTTCTGCAAAGCGCTCTAACTGCGTTCCATTGGTGGTAACCGTCAGTTCATCTAATGCACCGCTATCTATATGACGTTTGAGTCCACGGATAAAACTCATAATGTTCTTGCGAACGAGCGGCTCGCCACCAGTCAACCGGATTTTGCGAACCCCCTTTTCAATGAAGACGCTGCATAAACGATCCAGCTCTTCTAACGAAAGTACGTCTTTTTTGGGCAGGAAAGTCATGTGTTCTGACATACAATAAACACAGCGCAAGTCACAGCGGTCCGTTACCGAAACACGTAAATAGGTTACAGCTCGTCCAAACGGGTCTATTAAGGCTGGCGAGGAACTATGCTGCTGGCCTCGTGCATGCTCTCCCATAAAAACGTCCCCCGGTATCTCTTCAACCAACATCCTTAGTGGTTCTAATGTAGCTGGCAATGAGTTAGCGTCAATCCACTCCTAAGGAGTTCTTCCAGATTTGCTTGGGGAAATTTGCCGAACCACTCGCATATTATCCCAACCTAGGAATACTCAGTCCCTTTAAATCCGGCAAGGATAAAAAACGATGAAAGATACACGTTGGCCTACGCAAATAAACCTACAAAATGCAGGTCATAACCTTGAAATTACCTTTGATGACGGATTGAAAGCCACTTTTTCCTCAGAGTTTCTTCGTGTCATGTCTCCCTCAGCAGAGGTGCAAGGACACGGCCCTGATCAACGAAAAGTGATCGGTGGGAAACGTCAGGTAGTCATCATCGGAATTGAACCGGTTGGCAATTATGCAGTCAAGCTGGTGTTTGATGATCTGCATGATACCGGTATCTTTACCTGGTCATACTTTGAGGATCTAAACGAGCAACAAGAGTTTTTATGGAATCGCTATCTGAATGAACTAAAAGAGCGGCGCCTGACGCGAGAGGCAGGATGATGGGGCTGGCAACCAGCCAACCCCATATTCCCTATCGTAAAACAACAACCTTGGTACCGACCTTCACATTCTCATAAAGGTGAATGACATCCTCATTCGCCATTCTTATACAGCCAGATGAGACAGCAGACCCAATGGTCCAGGGCTCATTTGACCCATGGATTCGGTAGATGGTGTTGCCGATATACATAGCACGGGCACCTAATGGGTTTTCAGGTCCACCCTTCATGAAGCTTGGGAGAGTGCGTCCTTTGCGGCGCTCCCGCTCGATCATTACCTTTGGTGGTGTCCAGCTCGGCCACTCTGCCTTGCGGGTGATGCGGTGCGTACCCGACCATTGAAAGCCTTCACGCCCAACGCCAACGCCATAGACCATTGCAGTACCGTTGTCGCGAATGTGGTATAAGCGACGATCTTTTGTGCTGATGATGATTGTATTTGGGCTATACGACCCACCATACCTGACTTGCTTGCGCTTAATGGGAGATTTTCCGTGATGGGACCTGCCGTAGGTAACCCACTTCTTAGTGGAGTGATCAAAGAACTTTCCAGAAGCCGCAGCGTCTGCCTGAGTCCCGGTAAATAGTGCTGCTGCAAAGCAAAGAGCAACACTCGCGATAAGTATGCGCATTGAGTACCCCCTGGGATATTGTTGTTTGTTTTATCTCGTTTGCATGAGGGAATTTATGCAGCGAGTAGGAGAACGCTCGCAGCTTTCGCTATCAAATCTATTAATGAGTGCACCTTTAAAAGCCACAACTAGCGCTAGATGCCTATTATAGAAAAAGAATTCTGGATGGAGATGTTAGAAGCTAACTCTTATTCTGCACGAGCTTGATTTGAACAAGCATAAAACGCGAGTTAGATAGGCAATAAAATAATGAAAAAATATAATTTAGTTCGCGCTTAAATGAAATTGTATATTTTGGTGCCAACAAAAAGGGGCACCCCGTAGGATGCCCCTGTAACAATCAGCTGCATAAACAAACAGTTAGCTTAAGTTCAGCTCTTTAAAGAAGTCATTGCCTTTGTCATCCACGACGATAAAGGCAGGGAAATCCTCAACTTCGATTTTCCAAACCGCTTCCATGCCAAGTTCTTCATACTCAACCACTTCAACGCTCTTGATGCAGTCTTGCGCAAGGCGCGCAGCAGGACCTCCGATTGAACCCAGATAGAAACCGCCGTGAGCCTGGCAGGCGCGGCGTACACCAGCAGAACGGTTGCCTTTTGCTAACATAACCATCGACCCGCCCGCAGCCTGAAACTGATCAACATAAGCGTCCATACGGCCAGCTGTTGTCGGGCCGAAAGATCCAGATGGCATCCCTTCCGGTGTCTTGGCAGGTCCAGCATAATAAACTGGGTGGTTCTTGATGTAGTCCGGCAATGGTTCACCAGCTTCAAGGCGATCACGCAGTTTGGAGTGAGCAAGATCACGTGCCACAATCAGCGGTCCAGTCAACGAAAGGCGGGTCTTGGTTGGGTGTTTTGTCAGCTCACCAAGAATTTCGCTCATCGGACGTGTCAGATCAACTTTAACAACATCCTCAGAAAGATCGCTGTCAGTCACTTCGGGCATATAAACTTCAGGATTACGTTCCAGTTCCTCAAGGAAAATGCCATCTTTTGTGATCTTACCAGTCGCCTGCCGGTCCGCAGAGCAGGAAACACCGATACCAATTGGCAAAGATGCACCGTGACGAGGCAAACGGATCACACGCACATCATGACAGAAGTATTTACCGCCAAACTGAGCACCAACACCGCTTGATTGGGTGAGTTTATGTATCTCCGCTTCCATTTCCAGATCACGGAAGGCATGACCACCTTCAGAACCTTCCGTTGGCAGTTCATCCAGATAACGGGCGGAGGCCAGTTTGACGCTCTTCAGGTTAAGCTCAGCAGAGGTACCGCCGATTACAATTGCCAAATGGTAAGGAGGGCAGGCCGCAGTTCCAAGCGTTAGGATCTTCTCTTTCAGAAAATCAATCATGCGTTCCTTAGTCAAAAGGCTCGGTGTTCCCTGAAAAAGGAAGGTTTTGTTTGCAGAGCCGCCGCCTTTTGCCATGAACAGGAATTTGTAGGCATCATCGCCTTCAGAATACAGTTCAATCTGCGCAGGCATATTGTTCTTGGTGTTCTTTTCCTCGAACATGGAAAGTGGTGCCAACTGAGAGTAACGCAGGTTCTTTTTGAAATACGCATCTCTGGCACCTTCACCCAGCGCGGCTTCATCCTTACCATTGGTCCAGATTTTGCGGCCCTTCTTGCCCATGACAATAGCGGTGCCTGTATCCTGACACATTGGCAGCACGCCCGCCGCTGCAATACTGGCGTTCTTCATCAGATCAAAAGCAACAAACTTATCGTTGGCGGTCGCCTCAGGATCATCCAGAATTTTACGCAGCTGTTCCAGATGGGACGGGCGTAGAAAATGGTTAATGTCTTTAAAGGCCTCCTCAGCAAGCAGGCGCAGGCCTTCCTGTTCAACTTTAAGAACCGTCTCACCATCAAACTCCACTTCGCTCACAAAGTCTGAAGTCAGCTTGCGATACGGAGTTTTGTCTTTGCCCAATGGGAACAGAGAGGTGTGAACATAATCTGGCGTGAGGGTTTCTGACATATTGGCAATCTCTGGCTGAATGGTGCGCGAAGTGCACACTTTTGATTTGCTGAGCGCCGTTTTATAAGGAAAAAGCCGAGGGGCAAAGCCCCTCGGCATAGAAAATACGTTAAATCTATTAGAATTGACCAAATGGACGGGAGGGTACGTGGAAAAATTGAAACCCCTCCTAAAGGCACAACATCAACGTGTTGCGTAAAGGTCAAGCTTTACGGTGACCTTGTTGCCTACGGTACTGTCTGGAACGCCATCTCCGATTTTGAAGTCACTGCGAGAAAGCGTTGCCTCCCCAACTGCGTGAGCTGTGTTGCCTTCAATGATGAGCGTAAAGGGAAGAAACACAGCGATCTTAACGCCTTTCAGCTCTAAAGTTCCTGCGGCCTCATACAAATCACCTCCAGCCGGGACCACATTGTCGACGCGGAAAACTGCATCCGGGTAGCTGGAGATATTAAGCCACTGCGCGGTAGTTATCGCACCTGCTGCTTGGGCATCCTCTGTCTTCACGCTACCAGTAATAATGGTGGCCTGAATTTGAGCTTTGTCCAGCTCATCCCTATCAAAAATGATCTTTGCATTCCAGGTTGAGAAAGTTCCGGTAACAGTTTTTCCGTTATTCACCACCTCAAATCCAAGAGTGCTCTTATTGCGGTCCACATACCATTCATCTGCTGAAGCGGTCGCTGCTGCACCAACTAAAATGAAAACCATAAATACGCTGGCTTTTAGGAATAAACTACTCAATTGTCTCATGGTTTTCTCCATGTCCTCATTTATGATTTTGAGGACAACATACGCTGTAAGACCTTGTCCTTGGATAGGAAGTAATGCTTAAGTGCAGCACCAATATGGACAAGGATTACTGCAATGAGCACATATGCAGCCCATCCATGAACAGCGGTAACAAACGTGGACACTTGCGCTTTTTGCCCCAAAAACTCAGGTATTGGTAGGTGGGGAATTTCAAAGAGGTTAAAGAATACTGACGGAAGACCAAGTGGACTGGATGAAACCAGTAACCATCCTGAAAGAGGCATAAGGAACATTAGCACATAGAGGCTAAAATGCCCCAGATGTGCAGCCAGCTTCTCCCACAACGGAATTTCGGTAGGCAGCTCAGGCGTTATGCTGGTGATTTTCCATAAGATGCGCAGGGCTACTAGTGCCAGCACAACAAACCCGACAGACTTGTGAAGCTGGTAAAGGGTAAAAGTCGATGGTTCAAAAAGTGGCTGCCTCACCATGTAAAGCCCAACCCCAAGCATTCCAATTATGAGCGCAGCTATAATCCAGTGTAAGGTAATAGCCACAGTACCATAGGTGGTGCGTGTGTTTCTGATCATGGAAAATCCTAGGGTCGCGGGAAGGGACCTGTCTGCCCTTCCGGCAGAGTCGAGTAAACCTGTCGGCCTTTAAAAAAGAAACCAACAGGCCTTATGCGTTACTGAACTGTCGCTTCGAAGCTGATGTTAATGTTCACTTCATCAGACACGTACGGAACTGCCATAGACATGCCAAAGTCCGAACGCTTCAAAGTGGTAGTTGCATTAAGGCCAACAGCCTTTTTCTTTGCCATAGGGTGCTCGGCGATCTTGTTTACATCTACCAGCAAAACAGTTTGCTTGGTAATCCCGCGGATAGTCAGATCGCCTGTCACTTCCAGCTGCTTTTCGCCAAGTTGCTTTACACTTGTAGAGTTAAATGTCGCTGTCGGAAATTGCTTTACATCGAAGAAATCAGGGCTCTTCAGATGTTCATCGCGCGCCGCCCAGAAGGTGTTTAATGAGTTCACGTCAATCTCGACATTTACTTTGGAGTTGGACGGTTTTTCCTCATCAATGATCAGAGTAGGCTTCCACGTACCAAAGCGTCCATCTGTGGTCGAGTAACCAAGGTGATCATAATCGAATGCAAGGTTTGCATGCGACATGTCCACGTCATAAGTGACGGGTTCTGCAACAGCTGCACTAGCAAGAAGTGAGGCAGTCGCTGCGAAAAATCCGAGGCGAAGGGCTTTCATCGTGATCTCCAATATTGAAAACTGTATTTCTCAAGCTCGGACTTACATTTGGCAGATACCCTGGGAAATGCAATTAAACGCATTGTTCAACCAGAGTGCACAATCGTGCGATCACAAGAGAAATTGCTTCATTTCTCAAACACTACAGCAGGAAAAGCCTAATATATCGGAGGTTCTCTTAGGTTAATTTAGGTGATTTATAAAACCTTCGAACTCCAAAAATCGCATCACGATTTTGTGTGCGGTTCTTTGAAGGCTTGTAAAGGTCGAGGAGGAGGCACATGAGTGTACCTCCATGAAAAGGGCTAGGGTTTATAGGTGAACAAGATGCCGTTTTTGTCTCGCAACACCTCAAACTTTTCCTTCTTTAGTGTGTCTCGCAGGTTCGGCAAAACACTCTTGTCATCAGCAATCAACATATAACCGCCTTGACGGAGATGTCCGATCATCCGTTGCAGCAACTTCACGCGGGAGTTGTTGGGCAACTCATGGAAGAAACGATCAGCAACAATCGCGTCAAGATCTTGGGGAGGGGTATATCCTTGGGCATCTGCATGAACGATCTCTATGGGAAGATCTTCCTCCTCCACGCGTTCACGAAGCTGATCTAATCCAACTTTTGAGCTGTCTATGGCAATTACATTGTACCCGCGTTTGGCGAGAAAAATCGAATCCCGTCCTTGTCCTGCGCCAAGGTCAAGTATGGTACCACTTACAAAATCGAGATTTGAAAACAGTGTTGTAAATTGCTTAGAGGTATGACCGAAGTAACTTGCGTCCTTCGCATAGATCTTATCGTATTTTTGCATCACTCAGCCTGCATCATGTCTTTAACGCAAGCATATACAGGATTGCCCAAAATGAACAAGCCCACCTAAGCTCGGCACAACAAACCTGCTTCATCAGGTCACTCTGCGTTTTAGAAAGAAGGTTGGCTCTTCTTTGTAGGTGCCTTCAGCATACTTTTCAAACCCAAGCCGTTCGGCAAGGATCAGGCTTGCGGTGTTCTCCGGAGCGATGATGCAATGGACCTCAGGAAATAGTCGTGAATCTTTTAGCCAGGAAAGGCCAAGTTCAACTGCTTCACGTGCATATCCCTTACCGTGAAACTTTGGAGAAATCACCCAACCTGCTTCAGCCAGCCCTTCAAGACTCGGAGAGATGTCACGCTTGAAGTCAGAAAATCCAACCTCACCGACTAATGCACCAGTTTCCTTTTCGATAACAGCCCAATATCCGAAACCAGAAAAACTCCAGTGTCCTGCATAACCCATAAGACGGCTCCATGTATCAGAGCGCGTTGATGGTTTTCCTGAAATGTAACGTACAACCTCTGGATCAGACCACATTGCATAACTTGCGTCAAATTCATCAGCCCCATGGGCGCGCATGATAATGCGTTCACCAATAAGTGTAGGAGCACTTGTCAGGCGTTCTTTTTCCATAGCCACATTGCTAATCCTTTAAAGAAAAGAAAGGTCGGAGCGCTCAACACTCCGACCTTTTCAGTTGAAACCTAGCTTAAGGGTATTACTGGTCAAGCCCACCAATGCAAGAGTATTTGAGCTTGATGTAATCATCAACGCCATACTTGGAACCTTCGTTCCCCATGCCACTGTCTTTGAAACCACCGAACGGTGCGTATTCAGTGGTAATCACACCTTCATTCACTCCAACAAGGCCATATTCTAAAGCATCCATAACGCGGAATGTTTGCCCAAGATCTTGCGTATAAAAGTAGCAAGCTAACCCGTATTCTGTATCGTTGGCCATCTGTACCGCGTCAGCTTCACTATCAAACTTAAAAACTGGAGCAAACGGACCAAATGTCTCTTCTTTAGCAACCTTCATGTCAGGCGTTGCATTGAGCAAAAGCGTTGGTTCAAAGAAGGAACCACCTTGTGCATCTTTTTTACCGCCAGTCACCACAGTGCCGCCTTTTTCAATAGCATCAGTGATCAGCTCTTCTACTTTCGCAACTGCACGCTCATCAATCAGTGGGCCTTGATTAATGCCGGGTGCCAAACCGTTGCCGACACGTAGCTGCGCTTCAATGGCGACCTTCAGCTTGGCAGAAAACTCATCATAAATATCTGCCTGTGCGTAGATACGGTTTGCGCAAACACATGTTTGACCAGAGTTTCTGAACTTAGATGCAATCGCACCTTCAACTGCCTTGTCAATGTCAGCACTGTCAAACACGATAAACGGCGCGTTGCCGCCAAGTTCCATGGAAACTTTCTTCATATTTGCTAAGGCTTTTGAAGCAAGCTGTTTGCCAACTGGAGTGGAGCCGGTGAAGGTAATCTTCTTGACTTTTTCGTTTTCACACATCTCATCAGCGATTTGTGCAGCAGATCCCGTAATAATATTGATCACACCCGCTGGAATGCCAGCTTTTTCCGCAAGTTCACCAAGGATCAAAGCGGAGTAAGGTGTCTGACTTGCTGGTTTTGCAATAACGGTGCAACCAGAGCCAAGAGCGGCAGCTAATTTACGCCCCAACATGGAACTCGGGAAGTTCCAGGGGGTAATTGCGCCTACTACACCCACTGGCTCTTTTGTCACAAATATGCGTTTCCCTTTCCAGGGAGAAGGGATCACATCACCGTACACTCGTTTACCTTCTTCAGCAAAAAAGCGAATGTAGTTGGCGGTAATCCCAACTTCACCCATCGCTTCTGCTAAAGGTTTGCCCATCTCAATGGTCAGAAGGGTAGCAAGGTCCTTCTGGTTCTCGTCAATAAGGTTCGCCCAGGAGAGCATAAGGTTGCAACGTTCAACCGCAGTCATTTTAGACCAGAGTTGGAAAGCAACAGAAGCCGCATCAATCGCATTCGCAGTTTCCAAACGCCCAAAGCGAGGAACACGTCCTATAATCTCGCCAGTTGCCGGGTTATTGACCTGAATTGAGTTGCTCTCATCTCCGCTGATCCATTTTCCCCCAATGAGGCAAGCTTCGCGAAGAAGTGGAATTTCTTTAACCGGTGAAAGGGTCGAACTCATAATAATCTCCTGCTGAAGTCATATTCCGCCGGATGAATGAGAGAGACAGCGAAACAAGATCTGAAACGGGTTATTGATCTATATAGGTGGATTATCTAGGAAAAACACCTAGCGCCATAGAAGTTGCAGACTTGAAATCAATGTGCAATGCATTCCTTGAGACTGTGCGCAAACATTTTCTGTTTTAAGAGTGTGAAGTAGAATAAAATTTATATTTTACAAGTAGTTATGTGTTTTTTAAGATTTGCAGATTCTCTGGAAAAATCTGGAATGATGTCATTCCTGTATGCATTCCACAGCTCGGCCTTGCTGGAAGGACTGTAAAGCTTTGGTAAACGCACGAGTAACGAACTGGCCTATTTGAGTAGAGCTTATGTCTGTCGAGATTGTGCTCTTTCTCAAAATATGTAAGGAGCGATAGATGTGAAATACTAAAACGAGCAAACAGGTAATCATGCCAAACACTGTCAACCTCTCGCTAAAAGACGCATATCAACTCACGTTCCTTGCATTGTCTGCCAATAAAACCGCACCCAGGAACGCTGAAGTGGTTGCCAGAGCACTCGTTCAAGCCGAAGCAGACGGGCAAGCCGGGCATGGCCTTTCAAGAATTCC
This sequence comes from uncultured Pseudovibrio sp., assembly GCA_947496145.1. Lineage (GTDB taxonomy): Bacteria > Pseudomonadota > Alphaproteobacteria > Rhizobiales > Stappiaceae > Pseudovibrio. Next base: position 104,641 of record CANMBS010000006.1, on the reverse strand, counting down.
ATCTTACACAGCCCAAACCAGAACTGGAAAAGTAGATGGTTTTGCAACTCCTGAAGCAGAACTGATTACGCCGGTGGTACAGCGGATAGATGCTAAATTCGGATTTGCCTACCCGGCAATTGACTTGGCGCTGCCATATCTGAAGGATGCCGCCACCAAGAACGGTGTGGCACTAAGTGCGATCCGCCACTCTCACCATTTCGGGCAAGCTGGAGCCCATTGCGAACGTTTAGCGCAAGATGGAATGATAGCCTTTGTTTTCGGAAATGCTCCCAAAGCGATTGCTGCTCATGGTGGAAAAGCACCAATGTTTGGCACCAATCCGGTCGCTTTTGCTGCACCTAATGGCAGTGATGATCCTTTAGTTATCGATCTGGCACTTTCTCGCGTTGCCCGGGGAAAGGTGATGGCTGCGCAGCGAGCTGGCACCACAATTCCAGAGGGCTGGTCATTAGATAAAGAGGGGCAGCCAACAACAGATCCCACTGCTGCATTAGAAGGCACCATGATCCCGATTGGAGAGGCGAAAGGTGCTGCTCTTGCGATGATGATCGAAGTAATCGCAGCCGGTCTTTGCGGTACAGCCTTTGGTTTTGAAGCGTCCAGCCTGTTTTCTGGTGAAGGCCCTGCGCCTGATCTGGGGCAGGTCATTCTCGCGATTAATGCCGATTTAGTTTCAGGAAGGGCCTTTGCAGAGCGTATGCGAGCACTGGTGTCTGCAATCGAAGCGGAAGAGGGCACACGGCTTCCTGGCACCTCACGCCTTGCGGCAAGGAAACATGCTGCCGAATATGGGGTAACTTTGCCCGAACCGATTTACGCTGAGGCTCTGCGATTGTCCAAAGGGGCTTGAACGCGGCCTAATCATACTCTCGTTCATAATAGAAGCCAGCTTTCGCATCACCATCTGAACTGGCTTCGCCACGTAGCTTCAAAAACTTGGTTACGTCAATATCAACAGTTGCCGCGTTATCCCCTGTAGCAGGTTCTTGGGTGACGCCCAGATAAATCCGTTCATTGACATAGCCACCTACGGCCAGTTCCGGGTTGCCTGCAGCATCAAAGTTAAGATCAACATCGCTCACTCCAAGAAGGTTGCGCAGGACTCCCAGAGGGCCCTCTGCGCTGCTCGTACTTCCTGTCAGGGTGGCAACTGCACCGGCAAGTCGTGCAAGCTGGATAGGAGATAAACTCTGAACCGATTCACCAAACAGAAGCTGAGAAAGAATCTCATCTTTAGGTAAGTTGGGCACGGAAATGAAATCAATGTTGGGCATGTTTGCCTGCCCAGTCACAAGAACGGACACCTCGTTCGCTCCTGTCTTCGCTGTAGCAGCAAAATCGAGTGAGGGAATGAGGGAGCCGCTAAAGGTCACGTTACCTCGAGTCAAGTTCAGGCGTTTAGAGAGAATATCCATGCGTCCACGCACCAGAGAAAAACCGCCAACCGTTTGAATATTGCCGACAGTTCCGCCAATGTTGAGTGAACCGCCAGCTTCAGCATTTACCCCACGTCCGCGAATAAAGATTTTTCCAGGTGCATTTACATCCACATCCAATCGCGCCTTAGCAAGAGCACTGGGCTGTGTATTGCCTTTCTGGGTATCGCGTCCTTCATCCTGCGCAAGCTCATTTGCTTGAGAAAGTATCGGTTTGGGCGCATTCAGATGGCGCACGAGGACAGGATTAATACTTGAACTAAAAGAACTTGGTATCTCAATATCGGCCTGATTAATGGTGACATTACCGCTGATCAGTGAGGGAGTCCCAGTACTTGAAAGTGAACCACGCAGTGCAAGACTGGCATTGATTAACGCACTTACAAATGTCCCATTCACGTAGCGTCCATTATCAATCACAAGATCCACCTGCGCTGGAAGGCTCGCACCTAAACCTAATCTCCCGGTAAGTGTCGCTGTGCCGCCATTATTGAATTTTGCGGAAAGAGTGTCTACCGTGATGTCTTTGCGGCTTACCTCAATAGCACCTGTATACTCCGTCAGGGTCATACCCGTCGAAAGCTGTGTGGTCGTTAGTGCGCTAGGTGTAAACTTGATAGAAAATTGAGGGTCTTTGACCGACCCCGAAATTTGACCTACGACTTGAAATCCGCCACTTCCTCCCAGGTCCAGATCAATCAGTTTTGCACCAACCACATCTAAAGGCACATAACCGCTGGAGGTCAGGGAGAGGGATTGCATTCCGGTTAAACCAATACGACCGGAAGCTTGCACATTCAAACCTGCTCCATTTCTCACTGTAGTTTGCTGATTGATCACGTTGTTGGAAAGTGAGCCGGAGCTTTGGAGTTGCAGTGGAAGGATGCTGTTCTCTTGTAATGGCTTGGCAGAAAAATCAGCAAGCTCCATGGTCCATTTCCCTTCAGGCCGATCAATGGAACCAAAGATATGAGCATCCCCGTTAAGAGTGCCTTTGAGTGAAAGTGAGGGAATGAAGGCATTGGCAAGGGAGAGTGGCACCTTGCTTAGATTTGCAGAGATATCGAGTTGGTCATCATCGCTGGCTGAAACCATCAGGGAGCCGCCGCCAAGATCCAGTTGAAAGGATGTAACAAACCGGCGGTCCGTCAAAAGAGATATGGTGGTTGGTTGCCTCAAATTGGATTTGATGCCCTTGTACATTCCTTGCAAGGTGTTGATCGTAACTTCAACGCCGCTTGGTACATTGCGCAAAACCCCTTCGCTTTTCAAAGTGTCGCCAGACTCTGCAAATTGTGCGTCGACGGAAAAAACAGTTGCGATTTCAGACTGCGACTGATCTTGAGGCAGCGGAGTTGCCTTGATTGAAAACGCCTTTAGTTCAACACCGTCAATATCAATGGCATCAAGACTAATTTGTGCATTCGCAACCGGACGGGTAAAGACCCTGTCAATCCACCCTTTAGCAGAAAGGGAGCCAACTGAGTTTTGTGCAACAAGCAGGTCTTTACTGGTAAGATTAAAAGCGACTTGTGTGTGCCCACTCTTTTGCTGGATGTTTACGTTGCCTTGAACCTGACCGCCTAAATCAGTCAATGCAAGCTCCGTTAAACTGCTCAAGTCGGGTGCAGAGACTAAAAAGTTCCCCTCTATCCCACGGGGAAGTTGAGCTATGTTAGCTGCGTGCCCATGCCCTCGAAGCGTATTACCTCCCAGATCAAGTTCCAGCTCAGGCAAAGACAACTTACCAGCGTCGCTTGTAAGCTTTAAACGGCCAGACAGCTCTTGATTTTTGAAACGCCCGGTAAGGTTTACATTTGCATTTGGTGTTGTCTTAGAAAACTCACCGCTAGCCGTAAGCTCTAAGTTCTCTAAAGGGATGCCATCCAAAGCCACTTGGTTTGATTGTACCTTCAAAACGATATCTGGTGTCTTCACATTGCCAGAAATCACAGCATGTGCATTCAGGGCACCAGTCACGCGAGGTTCCAGCAAACTGAGCTTATGGATATGAGCGGTAAGTGTACCATCAGTCTGGCGGTTCTCTAAAGTTCCGTGGCCATTAAGCTGTGCTACACTGTTTTTAAATTGAAGTTCTTTGAGACGCCCGTCAGAAGCTAAAGGGTCATCACGATCTAAAGTGCCGGATAGCTGCAAAGCAAAGCGGCTACTTGGGCTTAAAACGGGATCAAAACGCGCATCTCCCAGTTGGATATGCCTGCTTGTTCCTTCCAGTTTTATTTCACCTGACAACTTTTCGAAATCTGCCAGTGCTGTTATGTCAGCTTCTGCGGAACCAGTCAGATCTCGTTGAACAAACGCAGAAAATACACCAAGATTTGAAAATGAGAATTTACCTCGAACTTGCCCATGTCTTGGTGATAGTTCAACCAGATCGAATTGAGCCGTTGCCTCAGCTCCTTTCACAAGCAACTCGTTAAGCTGGACCTTTTGCGCCTGTGGGAACGCCGTCCCTTTTAGTATTACACTGACATCATCAATCTGATGGCCTTTTGGAGCTGCTGCTGCATCTATGTTAGTGGCCTGAAACTGAGCGTCAATTGGGATTGACATCTCGTGGGATAAAACGTCTGCATCCTCACCTTTTGCAGCAAGTTGAACAGTCCCAGAGGTAAGATCTGCGGTGTCGATCCGTTGTGAAGTCGCTGAAACACTCCAGCTTAATGCATCAAGCCTCCCGGAAGCTTTTGCCTTTATATCAAGTGATCCAAGACGAATGACATCTGTGCCACTTTGAAACGATAGCTCTTCGGAAGCATCCTTTGCGCTTTGGAATTGCGCTTTGGCTAAAAGCGAGCTTGTGTCTGCTTGGTATTCACCGTTTAACTCGGCAGTAAGCGTTCCTGTATTGAGTTCTATATGTGCCTGTAGGGGCAGAAACCCCTCGTTGAGCTTAGCTGTTGCAAGCCCTCTGGTCTTTCCTGCAAACACACTCGAAAAGCTTGAGGGAAGGAACTGTGCAAGCTCTCCTGAAAGCGTTGCTGTAAGGTCCCGGTCGTTCCCGCTTTGACGTAGCCTGACTTCTCCATCAAGAGTGCGGGTACTATCAAGGTCAATTCGTAAAGTAGAAGACCAGTCTGACAATGGGCCTCCACCCGTCATGCGAAGTGTAAAACCGGGAGCATCTTGAAGTTTTAAGAGATGCGAAACGATCCCGTTTTCTGCTTCTGAAATAAATGCATTAAACTTAATGATGTCTTTTGTAGGATTAAAATCAGCTTCAATCTGCGCACTTCCTTGGTGTGCTCCAAGGCGCTGTGCAGTAAGCTCTCCTGAGAGTTTCTCCAGCTTGGCGCTGTAAAAGGCCTGACCGGATAAAGACAAATCAGAAGGTGTTCCCGTCAATGCAGCTGGCAACGAAATCTGTTTGACAGTTAATTGCTCAACGGAGACTGAACGGAAAGGAAATGCAGTGTTGGTCCGCTCAGAAGTAGCAGGTTCTTGCTCTTCTTTTGGTAATCGATTGAAAACAATCCGCTCTGCGGAAATCTCTTGAATGTCAAATGCCCCCCAAAGAAGGGCCGAAGGGGACCAGCTGAGCGATGTATCATGCAAGGATAACCATGTCTTACTATCCTCCAGAAGGACGATCTCATGTACGGACATGTCCCCATTTATCGAAAGATGTGGCTGCTCAACTTTGAAATCAGGTGATAGCGAACTTATAGCCGAACCAAGAAAATGGCGACCTTCCTGAAAACTACTGGTCATAACAAGGCTTAGATAAAGCAGCAAGGCGATCCCAAACAGGATTGCTAATGCACTTCCAAAGTAAAGTGGTATGCGGCGTACCAGCTTCATCTCCTAGTAGCTCTTTCCTATTTCTGTTCGCATTGAGAACCTTTCAAACTAGTGGTTAGAAGGATTGGCTCAGGCCGAGATAAACTGCAAAAGGTGGATCATCTCGCCCGGGTTCCAATGGGACACCCACGTCTAAGCGTAATGGCCCAACAGGCGTAAAGTATCTTAGACCTCCACCCACACCAACGCGAAGCGGCTCGTCAAAGTCAGGGTATTGCTTCACGTAGGCTGCACCAGCATCAATAAAGCCAACAAGCCCAATAGTCTCAGTGATCTTAGTCCTGACTTCTCCGTTAAACAAAACAAAGCTGCGTCCTCCGGTTACCTCTCCGTTCAGTCGTGGGCCTACGTTTTTGTAGGCATAGCCGCGAATGGTTCCGCCGCCGCCAAGGAAAAACTGTCGGGCAGCAGGTACGCTTTGCACTGAAGGAGCAACAATTGCGCCTGCAGAAACCCGGCCGGCAAGCACCACGCGGTCATGACCTAAAACAGGTAAATAACTGGCAACAGAGACTTGCGAATAAAGGTTCTCATCTTTTCCTTGAAGGTCGTAGGCAGGCTCGAATTTTAGTGAAGCATCGACACCTTGGGTTGGGTTAAGCGTGTTATTGCGACTGTCATATGTCAGGTCCATAGGAAGTCCGAGGAGGAAATATGAGTTATCGCCAAACACGTCTCTTTCATCAGCATGATAGACCCTGCCCCCAACACGAGCACTAAGAGCCTCGGTCAAATCTCGGGAAAGGTATGCATCATAAGATAGTGAGGTGCTGCGATAGTTATCAGGATTTTCCTGAACGGCGGCAGCGCTCGTTGAAAAAGAGGTCAACGGACCAAGCACGCCGGGCTTTTCAAAGGTTATACGCGCAGCATATTCAATTTGCTCGTTGTTTACTGCAAGGAGTTGCCCAACTGAGCCTGTGATAGAAAGTCTCTCCGCCTCTCCAAACAGGTTCCGGTGTCGCCAATACCCCTCTACGCCAACACCTTCATTACTGGAATAGTTGGCACCAAAACCAAACACTTTACGAGGACGTTCCTCAACTATAATAGTTAACGGCAATTCGCCGTTCTCGTCCAGTTGCTCGTCAGGCTCCAGCCGAATGCTAGAGAACACTTCTAAGTCCTGCAACCTGCTTTGTGCACGCTCTATGATTTTTCCGTCCCATTGCGCGCCACGTGGAATACTTGCATAACTACTAATAAAATTAGAGCGCATTTGCTTGTTGCCGGAAACGGAGACCTGACCGAAACGGGCATAAGGCCCGGTGACAATATCAAGTCGTACCTTCAGCGTTTGCGTTGCATGGTTTGCAAGTAACTGGCGGTCTTTAACATTCGCAAAGGGATAGCCTCTTTCCTTCAGATAGTTGATAGCTCCGCGCTCAGCAGAAATAACGGTTGCTGAAAGGGCAGGTGATCCCTCAGTTAGGCCAAGTGCATCAGCTTCGGGAAGACCTAATTCTGCTGTTGACGCCGGGCCTGCATAAGTAACTTGTGCAGTACCAAGATGAAACTGAGGCCCGACGTCAATCTCTACCAGTAGCGGAACGGGGCGTTCCTTAATCTTATCAGGGTGAAGGACCGCTTGATTGAGCGGCATTCCAGCCACATTGATAGTTACAAGCGCACCAAAGTACCCATCTTCATAGAGCTTCCCAATCAGTCGCTCAAAATCCTTGCTTGCTCGCGCCAGAACCCCACTGACACCAGAAGGAAGTTGCTTTACATCTTGAACGAGAAGGCTGACGGATTGTAAATCATCTTTAGTATCGCTCGGAGATGCGCCATTCTCTCCAACAACGTGAAACTTGACGCTATAGGGTGTGGGATCTGGAGTTCCCTCTAGGTCATGTATACCTGCCCGCTCCGCTTTATCCCCCCATAAATGGTAACCAAACAGCTCAAATGCAGAAGCTGGCAAAGAGGGGAAGGCTATAGTGAATAGACAACAGAAGAGCGCAAAAGCTCGCAGAGTTTTAAGTTCCCACGATCTGATCAACACATATAGATCGTTCTTGCGTGTTGCCCTGTAAAACAACTCAAAAAGGCTCCTGCAATCGAAGATTTGCAGAATTCTTGCTAGGTGATGTGCCTCAAGGGAATCTGCTTTTGCGATGTAGAAAACTCGCATGACTTAACAGTTAAAAGCAAACCGCAATTCCCGCATTAAACCAAAAGACAAGCAAGTAAACCAACAGGGGAGGTGGGAGCGCCTCAGAAAGCAAAAGTTTCCGAGGCGCTGGTCTTAAATTTCTTCGTCAGGGCGACCAACACAGGCGTAAGAGAAGCCATGCTTGGCAACCTCATCCTGCCCGTAGATATTGCGTAAATCTACCAGAACAGGAGTTGCCATTTCATTTTTCAAACGCTTAAAGTCGAGGACCCGGAAGGCATCCCATTCAGTGACAATTACGAGAGCGTGGGCACCTTTTGCGATCTCATAAGCATTACTGCCAAAGGTTACGTCATCCATCAGGTCAACCGCAGCATCCATCCCTTCTGGGTCATAAGCGTGAACATCTGCTCCTTTATCCTGCAAAGCTTGAATAATGGAGAGAGCAGGGCTATCACGCATATCATCGGTATTGGGCTTAAAGGTGAGGCCAAGCACTGCGATTTTCTTGCCACGCACATCGCCTCCAATTGCCTCAGCCACCTTCTTCGACATGGACCGCTTTCGCTGGTCGTTGATTGAACAGGTGGTCTCAATAAGTCGAACTGGGCTGGAATAATCTTGAGCGGTTTTAACCAAAGCAAGCGTATCTTTCGGAAAGCAAGAGCCTCCATAACCCGGACCGGCGTTCAGGAACTTGGAGCCGATACGGTTATCAAGACCAATACCACGCGCCACATCCTGAACGTTTGCACCGACAGCCTCACTTAAATCTGCAATTTCATTGATGAAGGTAATCTTCATCGCAAGAAATGCATTGCCAGCGTACTTGATGAGCTCTGAGGTACGGCGGCTTGTAAACACAAGAGGAGAATGGTTGAGATATAGCGGGCGGTATACTTCAGTCATGACTGACTTCGCACGTTCTCCAGAAAGTCCGACCACAATCCGGTCCGGGCGCTTAAAGTCATTGATAGCTGCTCCTTCGCGTAAAAACTCAGGATTAGAAACGACCTCAAAGTCAGCGCGAGGGTTAGTCTCGCGAATGATGCGTTCTACTTCATCTCCGGTTCCAACAGGAACTGTCGACTTAGTGACGACAACGGTAAAACCCTCTAACGAAGCAGCAATCTCTTCAGCTGCGGCATAAACATAACTTAAGTCAGCATGGCCATCTCCACGCCGCGAAGGAGTTCCAACAGCAATGAAGATGACATCAGCTTTACGAACGGCCTCAGGAAGCTCAGTAGTAAAACTTAAACGACCTGCTTTAACATTACTTGCAACCAGTTCTTCCAGTCCCGGCTCGTAGATCGGGATCTCACCGTTGAGAAGTTTCTTAATCTTGTCTTCGGCCTTATCTACGCATATGACTTCGTGGCCAAAATCTGCAAAGCAGGTGCCGGAAACCAAGCCGACGTATCCGCTGCCAATTACTGTAATTCTCATTTTGTCTCCTGCACGAGCCAATCATATCTAACGGTGCAAATAAGTTTCTTCAGGTTGAAACGCAATAGTACATAACCGCAAACAAAAACACAGCTACAGTTACAAAAATAAAGACCTCTTCGATCCTGCAATCTAAGAAATGTGGCAGGGTGCATTCATGATACAAGGCTTGTGGAGGAGTATTTGTGAGTATTGAGTAATTATTTATGTAAATTTCTAGTGAAGTTTTCTTGGTATCAAAGTGGGCAAAATATTCCTAGTAAGAAATTATTGGTTAATGAGGTGGATTATAACAAAATACAGAGTGAATTTAGTTTTGTCCCTACGTGATTTTGCTCTCTGTTTGCTGCAATTTTATCTTTTTTGTTTGATTCTATTCCTTTCTTAAAATGCCTCTAACTTGAAATCGCGCTGTTTTATCCCAAAGATTTTTGCTGCGACGATTTTGCTCAAATAAGGCTAATTTACGACAAAAGTAAGGGGCGCTTTTTATCCCCTAGGGAAGTTTCTATCGCAGAAAAGGTGAGATTATTTCCTTAAATATGAAGCAAATCGCGGAAAACCTGACCTGTATTTATAATTTGGATAAAATTATAAATAAGATTTATTCTTATTTTCTATTGAGTTTATTGCTTTTGATGAAAGGTTTTTACTTTAGGTTATCTGTAAAAAATCTTCAGAATAAATTGACAGGATGTGTTCGCCTGATTTACCAGCGATATATTCATTTGGGACTAAATGGGTTGGGGTTATGTATTTAATTGTTGATGAGCAACAGCTTGTAACTGATGGGTATGCTTCCGGTTTTGAGCGCGAGGGCATATCGACAAGTGGCTTTAGCCCGGATGACTTTCGGGATTGGTTAAATACTGCCCCGGACACAGAGTTTGAAGCTGTTGAGGCAATCTTGATTGGAGAAATTACCGAGAGAGAAAAGTTTCCTCAGATCATCCGCCGTCGCTGCTCTCAAAAACCTGTTCTGATCCTGAACAGCAGTCCGGTATTGGAGCAAACGCTGAAGTTGTTTGCCGCAGGTGTAGATGATGTTGTTCGTAAACCAGTACACCCGCAAGAAATACTTGCTCGTGTAAACGCGATTAAACGCCGTACTACAAACCAGAGTGAAAATGTTCAGCTTGGTGATTTGACGGTTTACTTTGATGGCCGCGATCCTGAAATCAAAGGTACGACGCTCGCATTGCCACGAAGAGAGCGACGAATTCTTGAGTACTTAGCGCAAAACAACGGGCGACGACTGACGAAGACGCAAATCTACAACTTTGTTTACGGCATCTTTGAGAGCGAAGTAGACGAAAATGTTATCGAAAGTCATATAAGTAAGCTTCGGAAAAAACTGCGTAACAATATGGGATATGATCCCATCGATTCGAAACGATATCTCGGCTACATCATCAACGCGGTGTAACGAAAGGCTGCTTCGGCAGCCTTTTTTATATCTAAAACAAGCAAGAAACTAAAATGCGGGTAGTTGGTGGACCTGCAATGAACTATGCAGATATGTGCAAGATCTGTATCCTCTTAAAGAAGCTGTGCCAGTTCTCCGAACGCATCCTGACTAGATGGTGCATCAAGGTTTTGCACCAATGCATTGTAAACTTTAGGTGCAACTTCGATGGCCTGATCAAGCAGAGGGTCAATACCTTCTTTGTACCCTCCCATCATGCGCAGATCCTTGGTGTCTTCAAATTTGGCAATCATTGCCTTTAGCTTTGTAATAAGCTCGCGTTCCTGAGTTGACCAGCAATATTGAGCGAGGCGTGAGATCGATCCAAGAACGTTTACTGCAGGGTAGCGTCCTTCCTCAGCGATATGTCGGTCGAGCACTACGTGACCATCCAAAAGCCCTCTCATGTTATCTGCAACCGGATCGTTATGATCATCTCCGTCAACCAGAACAGAAAAGATTGCGGTCATCATGCCACTACCCTCAATTCCGGGACCAGCGCGTTCTAACAGTAATGGTAGTTCTGAAAATACACTTGGAGGGTATCCGCGTGAAAGAGCTGGCTCACCCGCTGCAAGAGCTACATCACGTAATGCATGAGCGTATCTGGTTACGCTATCAATGATTAGCAGGACTGATTGACCTTGGTCTCTGAAATGCTCGGCAACAGTAATCGCAGTTTTGGGAGCAAGGCGTCGCATCATCGCACTTTCATCACCAGTAGCTACAACAACAACTGATTTTGAAAGCTGGTCACCCAGTGTTTCCTCAACAAACTCACGCACTTCACGTCCGCGCTCGCCAATAAGGCCGATTACAACGGTGTCGAACGAGTTGCTTCGCGCAATCATAGAAAGCAGAGTTGACTTGCCAACTCCTGATCCGGCAAAGATACCAAGGCGTTGCCCATGACATATCGGAGTGAAAAGATCTAAAACCCGAACGCCAGTCAAAGCCGCATCTTTAACACGCGCCCGGTGAACTGGAGGAGGTGGCAGGTTGTTGAAACAGGCTGGCGCAGGGCCTTCAGTCATTGGGCCAAGACCGTCGATTGGGTGGCCAAATGCGTTGATTATCCGACCTCGCCAGCTATTGTCAGGATAAAAACTCAAATCCCCGCATCGCTTAACCTTCGTACCCAGACCAAGATCTGACCGGGCGGCATATGGTTTGACAAGAACACTCTCCGGCTCAATGCGGATTACTTCTCCAAACTCTTCGCCATTGCTTCCCTGATAGGAAACCTGATCTCCTAGGTTCACACCTCCTGACAGCCCCTTCACACGCAGGTGGTTTGGGGTAACTTCGCAGAGTATGCCACTGACTTCTATGTTCCAGGAGCTGGAGGGGATCTGGGCGGTAAGTTCTTGGATGCGCGCAAGAGCGGTCATAAACAGCCTTTTAATGCGTTACGGTGTCCTCTCCTGAGCCTTCGTAAGGCCAGAGAGAATGCGAATATTAGAATTAACTGAGTGTGAGATTGTTACGATGCCGTTCTTGCAGTTGTCGCAATAAATCTTCTGGCAGGAAATTTCGAGCATCCTGTGAAAGCTTATCAACGGATGGCAGTGGAGAAGTTTCTGGCGTTGCCGCCTGTGCTTCTTTATTAGCGTCTGCGCTTTTTGAAAGAGCCTTAATCAACTTCGACTCACTGCCAGTTGCCAGTTGTTCTACAGTATCAGTTGCTCCGAATAAGGGAGGAATGTCAGTCGAGCTGACAGGTAAGATTGGTATGCCCCGCTGCAAAGATGTTGCCATATCTATTGCAGGCTCAGGTTGAGGTGTACTCTTTGAGATTTTTGCCTCAATTATATTTGCAGGTGATGTTTCTTCTGAGGCGGCAATTTCTTTGCTTTTAGCTGCTTCAGCATCGAGCACACCGCTTACTTTCATTTCGGCCAGATTTCCGGCAACAAGACCAGCCATTCCAAGTGGCCCTGCAATCATGCCGTACAAAGAGCTTCCCGCAATCCGGGAGCGAACCGATGCCTCATCTCCGGTTATTTCCCGGTAAACTGTATTAACCCCGGGGATATGTTGGAGTGGATTAACGATATCAAGTAATTCTCCGAGGCTAAATGACTCTGAAGAGCTGCTCGGCGTGCTCGGGGAAGCTGGAACTCGATCATCGCCAGTGTTCATGCTTACACTATGGATCGGATTAACAGTCATCAACTGCCCCCAAGTTTTCTGATGGTTTCCTGTCGGATGCTCTCCATGCTTTGCATCATGGAGTTCGTACTTTCAAAGGCGCGTGTGATCGTAATCAGCTTTGTGATCTCGGAAATTGGATTGATGTTAGATCCTTCCACAAAGCCTTGTGCAAATCCATTTTCAGCAAAATCCAACACAGGCTCGGCCTGCATGTCAGGTACGACACCCGAGTTGCCTGTACGGGTGAGCTGTGCATCTTGAGGAATTGAGAAGAGGCCAAGTACCCCAACCTGTCGGCCTTGCTGGTAGATGCTGCCATCCTTGGTGATTTCAGGAGAGCCTCCAAGAGGATCAAGAATGATTGGTGCATTGCCACTATCAAGAACAGGATTGCCTTCGATGCTTCGTAAAATCCCATCAACACCAATTTGAAACCGTCCATCACGTGTATACGCAACGCCATTACCAGTTTGAATCCCAAGCCAGCCATCACCGTTAATCGCAACATCAAGCGAGTTCCCGGTTTGCTTGATTGCGCCTGCATTGGTTGAAATATAGGTTTCACCTGTAGATGAAAAGGAAACATCATCCTTTCCCGGGTGTTTTACCAAACTGTCAAACTTCACCTCGTCGGCCCGATAGCCGACTGTGTCCATGTTTGCCACATTACGTGCAACTGTTTCGAGTCTGCGTTCAAGCGCTACTTGTCCAGAAAGAGACACGTAAAGGCTAGGAACAACCATGATTGGCCTCCAAATTTGAATGCGATCCCGTTTTCAAGCGTTTCTGTTGTATTTCTGAAACGCAGGGAGGGGATTTCTGAATGAGTGAAGAGATGTTTAGTTCATTCCTCGCATTTTGTAGACGGGTGGGCTTCATTACGAACGTACAGAGTTCATTCAGTGCTTTTAGGCCGTCTAAAGCGAGTTTTCTTATAAAGAATGTAAACTGCTGACCTGCGTCAGCAATATTCATTACATTAAAAGACTTCAACATAGTTCCGGCGAACTTGTGCACGGCTTGCTCAGTGAGGACGTTTGGGATGCTTTGAACACGGCGAGTGTTTTCATTGTGATATTCAGCTCCGTGCTTCATCATCTGGTCGTTCGCTTCGCCTTTTAGCATTTGACTTCTGTTCCGCACTAATTCGACATTCCGCAACGCCGTTACTATTATGTGGCTTCTGCCTGCACTCAAATATCAAGCAGGATGCTTCAAATGCCTTGTCTGAACCTGAAGACGTTTGTTTGCGGGTTTGGATTTCTCAACGCCAGTTTCGGACAAGTAAGCCTCGCTACCACAAACTGTGAAAAGTGCTTGTCCGTTAAGTGTGTGGAGCGCAAATTGAATATCTTAGTTGGCCTCGTAATTGTAATTGGATCCATTATCGGCGGTTATCTCGCTATGGGTGGTTACATGAAGGTGCTCTGGCAGCCTTTCGAGTTACTTATTGTGGGGGGAGCTGCTTTTGGCACCTTCGTCGTCGCAAATACCTTCAAAACAATCAAGGATACCGGGCGCGGTATAAAAGAGGCTTTGCTGAATGAGAAGCCGAAGAAGCGAGATCATCTGGATACGCTTAGTGTGCTCTACGGTTTGATGAGAACATTGCGCGCGAAAGGGCGTAATGACGTTGAGCAGATCATTGATAATCCAACAGAGTCAGAGTTATTTCAGCGTTTTCCAAGGGTATTGGCAAATGTCACTCTGACCAGTTTTATCTGTGATTATTTCCGTCTTATTATCATTGGGAACGTCCGTCCGCACGAAATCGAAGCTTTGATGGATGAGGAGCTTCATACGTTGGGGCGTGAAGAAATGAAGCCTTATCAGGCGCTCAGTATTGTGGCTGAAACCCTTCCCGCACTTGGTATCGTTGCAGCTGTGCTTGGTATCGTGAAGGCGATGGGCGCAATCGATCAGGAGCCGGAAATTCTTGGAGGGCTCATTGGTGCAGCTCTTGTTGGAACGTTTCTGGGTATCTTTCTTTCCTACGGTATCGTTAGCCCAATCGCGGTGAAGATTAAATCGATCCGTGAGCAGCGCTATCGTTTGTATATTGAGGTGAAGCAAACCCTCCTGGCGTTTATGAATGGTGCAGCTCCTCAGATCGCGTTGGAACATGGCCGTAAAACAATCGGTGCGGATGATCGTCCGACGATTGATGAGGTTGAAGCTGAAACCATGAGTTCTGGTCCTGTCGCAGCAGCAGTAGGAGGCGAGGGTTAATGGAGCCTCAAGAACTCGAAATGAATGACGAAGTGATCAGTGCGCAGTCTGCAAAGGTCGACTTGCCGTCCCGATTGCTTGATGCTGCCGGCCTTGGTGTTGATCGCTTGCCGATGCTTCATGTGGTCTTTGACCGGATGGCACGTCAATACATTGATACGCTACGGCAAATGGCCGCGACCGCGCCTTATCTGGCTGTACAGTCTGTTTCCAATGAGCGTATCGGCGATGCGCTTGAGCAATACGAGGATCGGGCAGTTGTTGCTGTGCTTCATGCTCAGGAATGGGATGCGCGTATCCTGCTTGGATTCGATCGTACCTTCATCTTTTCTATGGTTGAAGTGCTGCTGGGCGGTGATGGTGAAGAAGAGCCGTTTTTAGAAGATCGGGCGCTGACCAATGTTGAGCAGCGTCTGGCCTACCGAATGTTTCAGGAGGCGGCAACTGCACTTGAAACAGCATTTGAAGCAATCGCGGATACATCGCTGAAAGTCGAGCGGCTGGAAAACCGTATGGAGTTCGCTCAGACAGGCAGGAAAAGCAATCCATGCGTGCTTGCAAAAATGACTGCGGAGATCATTGGGCGGGAAGGTGAGATCTTTATTATTATCCCGCAATCGGTTCTGAATCCACTTCGTGAAAATCTGACGCAGGTGTTGTCTGGGGAAGTTGCCGGACGTGATACACGCTGGACCAAGCAGTTCCAACAGGAAGTTCAGCGTACCGAGGTCAAGCTCACCGCAATTCTGGAAGAACAGCGCATGACGCTTGAAGAAGTGGCGCAATTTGAAGTTGGTCTGGTTCTGGAGTTGAATGCGACACCGAAAACCGCGGTGCAGCTCGAGTGTAACAGTCAGCCATTGTTTAACTGTCGTCTGGGTCAGGTCGCCGGATCGTACACTGTGCGCGTTGAAGAGTTGATCGAGCAGGAGGGAGAACTTCTCGATGATATCTTATCTAATTGATGGATTTTTGCTGTTTGCCCTTTTGGTCACCACCTGGCGCGTCGTTGTCATGTACCAGCAGCTTAAAAAGCTCTCCGGGTATCATGAGGAATATCAAAAGATATTCGATCAGACCACGGAAGCAATGGATAACGTAGGTTTGTCCTTGCAGGAAATTCGTGTGCGTGGAGAGGAGATCCTGAATAGTCTGGGGCAGCGGATCGATGAAGCTCGAGAGACCACTGTAGATATTTCTGCGGTGATTTTGCAGGCGCAGACTGAAATGAAGGCCCTTCAGGAACATATCGAGTGGCTGAGTAAGAAAACTGGTGAAGTTGGTATCAGTATGCAGGATGCGCCAATGAGACCAGGTGGTGATCGCGGACGTCGTCCCGTTAAAGCAGCTAAGCCTGTACAGAAGAAAGCCCCATCTGCGAGTGCAGCAAATGCAGCAGCTCTGTTGTTGGCTGGTAATGTTGGTAAACCGACTGCATCAGACAAAACTGAAAGCTCTGAAAATACAGCTGTTTCAGCAATAGATAATCAAAATGTCCGGGTACGAAAGGTTTCTTTCGGTCAAAGCGCCACTTTTAGATCAGTGAACGTGAAGGACGAAGAAAACCCTGAAAAGGAGAATGATCCACAATGAGCAGCTCAAACGAAATGAGTGATGAAGCACTCGCCCTGCAATGGGAAGCAGCAGCTTCTGAAGCTGAAATGGATATGGATATGGCGGCGCCAGCCGCTACGGCTCAGCCAGCCGCGTCTCCTGCTGTCGAAAAGGGCATGAGTGACGAAAATGTTGATCGCAATCTTGATGCGGTGCTTGGTATTCCGGTCGATATGCAGGTCGTTTTGGGTTCAGCAACCATGCCGGTTGCCAGCTTGCTCAAGCTTGGGCGTGGTGCGGTAATTCCTCTGGATCACCGGGTAGGGGAGCCAGTTGACATTGTTGTGAACGGACGAACTGTTGCGCGTGGCGAAATCGTGGTTGTTGAAGATGATAACTCTCGTTTCGGTGTGTCCCTGACGGAGATTGTGGGTGCTAAAGGCTCCTACGCTTGATCCTGAATAAGCCTAACTTGTTTTATGTGTGTATCTGAGGCGCGTAGAGAATGAACGGTATGGTCCCTGTTGAGACGGGTAGTGTCATCTCCAAGAAAAATGGTCATCAAAAAGCTGCGGCCTTGCTTTTGGCCATGGGGAGTGACAAGGCGACTCGCGTTCTGAAGCATTTCGATAATGATGAGATGCGGATGATCATACGAGCTGCTGCCGATTTGGGGACAGTGCCCGCCAGTGAGCTTGATGAACTGATTGATGAGTTCATCGAGCTGTTCTCTGGTGGTGTCAACCTGTTTGGTACGGCTGAGGGGGCAGAGAGTCTTCTGAAAGGCATTTTGCCAGAAGATCAGGTTGCAGAGATCATGTCTGACGTTATGGGGTACTCAAAGCGCTCCATATGGGACAAGGTCTCGCAAATTTCAGAGCATGTGCTATCCACCTATTTGCAAAAAGAGCATCCGCAGACAGCTGCGGTGATACTCTCTAAGATTTCTGCAACTGGCGCAGCGCGTGTGATCTCACAGATTCCACGTCGTAAGAGAAATCAAATCGTACGACGCATGCTTACACTAAAGCCAATCGTTGAAGATGTGATGGAAGAGGTGCAGAAAACACTGCATGAAGACTTTATGGTCAACTTCGCGAGAACTGTGGGTACAGATGCCCACGTTCGTATGGCTGATATCCTTAATAAGATGGAACGCGATGATCTCGAAGATACACTAAGCAATCTGCGTGAAGCTCTGCCTAAATCCGCTGAGCAGCTTGATGCACTACTCTTCACCTTCGACGATATTCAAAATCTGGATATGCGTACCAGAACAGCAATTTTCGACGATGTCACCAGTGAGGTTATTACAGCCGCACTTAAAGGAACAACGCCAGAGTTCCGTCAGGCTATCCTTTCAAGTATGGCATCTCGTGCCCGCAGGATCGTTGAGAACGACCTGGCATCCGGCGAACCTATGACACAGCGTGAGGTAATGGATGCACGTCGCTCAATTACAGACCTTGCGCTGGAGAAAGCAAATGCCGGTGAGATTGATCTCGAAATTGGACGTGGAGAAGAGGTCTACGTTTAAATCATCACTGAGCCAGTAGATTATCCGAAGACCCTTGAGTAGCGGCAGGTTGCATGTCTGAAGACCAGGATCCCGACAGCAAAACGCAGGAGCCCACGGAGCGAAAAATTCGTGACGCCTTGGACAAGGGTAACATCCCTGTCTCTAAGGAGGCTTCCATTCTTGCGGCAATGCTAGCGTTGTTGCTGGTACTCTCCTTTATGGCAGTCGACAAGGCGCAAGGATTAGTGCACTTTCTTAAGTGGTTTTTGGATAATCCCGGAGAAATCAGGTTTGTAAGTGCTGCCGAACCTATAAAACTTTTGTCCGCCGTTTCTTTTGAGCTGCTCTGGTTTCTGGGGCCGATTGTAGCACTTTTGATCTTCTTTGGCTTATCTTCCTCTTTTTTGCAAAATACTCCGAGACTGGTTGGTGACAGGATACAGCCGAAGTTGAGTAAGATTTCGCTTAAAAAGGGACTGGGTCGCCTTTTTAGTCTGAATGGTGCCATGGAGTTTGTGAAGTCTCTGTTCAAACTCCTTACGGTAATTGTCGTAGCTGCGCTAGTTTTGAAGTCACAACAAGCCGTAGCTCTCACAGCCATGTATAGTGATCCAAGTCAGGTGCCACAGCTTATCCTGTCAGTTGCTATGACGCTACTTTCCGGCATTTGTGTTGCAACTATTTTCCTCGTTGGGTTCGATTTGGTGCTGGCGCGTTTCCAGTGGCGAAAAAATCTTCGCATGTCTCATCAGGAAATTAAGGATGAGTACAAGCAGGTGGAAGGGGACCCGCTTGTGAAAGCGAGGTTGCGCTCTTTAGCAAGGGACAGGGCCCGCAAGCGTATGATGTCATCGGTGCAGGATGCGACTGTTGTGGTTGCCAACCCCACACATTTCGCAGTTGCATTATTTTATGAACGCGATGGCGATGCCGCGCCTCGTGTTGTCGCAAAAGGACAGGATATCATCGCACTTAAGATCAAGGAGCTTGCTTACATTCACGACGTACCGGTGGTCGAGGACCGGCAACTTGCGCGGGCGCTTTTCGCTGCTGTTGAAGTGGATCAAAGTATCCCTGAGGAATATTATAGAGCAGTCGCTGAGATTATATCTTATGTTTATCTCAAACGCTGACGATTCTGCTCGGCCTGCGATTGTCTTATGGGGGATGTGACAATAAAGACCGATTTGTCGAAACATGACTTGTTAGCGAAGTCTGAGGACGTACTGCGCGAGGCATTAATTGCAAATGCAGTAAAGCCAATCGCTGCTGAATTGCGTATGTGTGACCTGTCTTCACTAGCACGTCACATTCTTAGCAATGAAACAGCCAACCTGATTGATTTGCTGGAGTCATCCTCAGAGTTATATTTTCATAGAGGTGCTCTCTCATATGCTGGTACGTCTTCAATAGAATTGAATTGGGGGGGCGATGTAACCGTTTGTCTTCATATGAAATTTGAAGGTAGTGGTGTCAGCGTTATGTTTGATTTATTCTTGCTTGCTTTGAATTCTGCAATTGATGTGAAGTTTATTTCTTTTGATAAACCATCGCAAGATCCTCAGGAGAATACAAGAGTACTTGAGTTGGCGTTGAAGAAAGCGCTAAGAAATTCTTGAGTTTATTAATTATCTATTAATGTAAATTTTTAAATTAAAATTATTTTCTTTACCTCCTGGTATTTGTATTTCAGATTTCCTGTGAATTATTGCTATCGCCAGCTACGGACAAGATTGATTTGCTATCTCTCTCATCAGTTTTTGTAGTGGAGTGGAATTTTTGGAGCCGGTATATCTTTTTAGCTTGGTTTCGCGGCAAAATTCTTGGTTGTCCGTGCGGCAGTCGACAATTTCCGAAAATATCGCGAATGTTGATACTCCTGGTTTTGCGAGTAAGGATGTAGAGCCTTTTAAGGACATTCTTGATAAGACTAGTATGCAAATGGCAGCAACGCAGGCCGGGCATATTAGCGAAAGTGGTGTGAGTTCCCGCCGAGTTCGTGTGAATGACGGAGATGCGTGGCAGGTTACTGTTTCCGATAATTCTGTTTCTCTTGAGCAAGAGTTGATTAAGTCAGGTGAGGTTACTAGGCAGCACTCTCTTAATACTCAGCTCGTTGGGTCTTTCTATGGTCTGATGAAGACCAGTATAGGGAAGTATGCTTGATGATTGATCCGCTTGTCGCGTCATTGAAAATTTCGTCTTCTGGGCTGCGTGTGCAGTCGCAACGCATGCGCATTGTTTCTGAGAACTTAGCCAATGTGCAGTCTACAGGAGATACCCCGGGGGCAAATCCATATCAGCGCAAAACGATTACGTTCAAGAGTGAGGTTGATCGTGCGTTGGGAGCCAATCTTGTCGAAGTGAAGAATATCGGCACAGATAAGGGTGATTACAGAATTGAATTTGACCCCTCTCATCCCGCTGCAGATGAGAATGGGAATGTGAAATACCCAAATGTGAATACCTTGATTGAACTTGCTGATATGCGTGAGGCTTCTCGTTCATATGAAGCAGGTCTTCAAATGATGGTGAAATCCAGAGAAATGATTACCCGTACGATTGATTTGTTGAGGAGTAGGTGATGTCGGATGTAGCGGCGTTAAGTTCGGTGTCTCGCCTGTCCTCTTTTGCTGGTGGGTTAGATGAGGTCTCATCTACGGTGCGTACTCGTCAATATCTTGTTGGTGGCGCTCAGGGAGTGCAGGCTTCGGAAGTCACTCAAGGTGGTTTTGCAGACACGATGGCACAGGTGGTTCGTGAGACTGCGGGTGATCTGAAGGCCGCAGAAGCGACTTCGGTTGCTGCTGTTCGTGGAGAGGTTTCTGCGCAGCGTGTGGTAGAGGCCGTGATGAAGGCTGAACTCTCACTGAAAAGTGCTGTTGCTGTGCGTGATAAGGTTGTTGAAGCCTATCAAGAGTTTGCTCGGATGAGCATCTAGGTATTTAAAAGGATCTGTTTCCATGAAAGCCCTTGCTATCGCTGCGACAGGTATGTCTGCTCAGCAGAAGAATCTGGAAGTTATCTCCAATAATATCGCAAATATGAGTACGACGGCGTATAAGGCCTCGCGGGCAGAGTTCTCTGATCTGCTTTATCAGGTGGATCGCGCCGCTGGTGTCTCCAATCGTGGCGGTGCAGCGCCTGTGCCGGAAGGTATTCAGCAGGGTCTTGGTGTTAAGACGGCAGCGGTACGTAAGTTACATGCTCAAGGTGCGTTGACGCAAACCAATAACACCTTTGATCTGGCGATTGATGGTGAAGGCTGGTTCGAGATTTCCGGCCCTGATGGCGAGGCGTTATATACCCGAGCTGGCGCTTTCAATACCAACGGGGAAGGGGCTCTGGTAACACTTGACGGTTATGAAGTGCAGCCAGGTATTACAATTCCTCAGGAAGCAGTGAAAATTACGGTCAACGAGAGTGGTGAAGTATTTGCAACTTATGCGGATGGAAATGCACCTACAAGTATTGGCCAGTTAAGTCTCACCAATTTTGTGAATGATGCTGGTTTGAAGGCGATTGGTGGTAATCTCTTCAGAGAGACTGAGGCTTCCGGAGCGCCAAATACCGGCGTTGCAGGAGAGGGTGCGTTCGGCGTTATTCGTCAGGGCTATCTTGAGAGTGCAAATGTTGATCCTGTGAAAGAAATCACAAGTCTGATCAGCGCGCAGCGCGGCTATGAGATGAATTCTAAAGTCATTCAGGCAGCTGATGATATGGCAGGTACTGTCTCTAAAGGCATTCGCTAGGTCGCTGTAATGTGTGCTCTTAAATGCTTCACACGCGCCGCCAGAATTGTTGTCTCTCTTTCACTTTGCGTGATGACGATAAATGAAACAGTGGCGCGTGAAATTGTGAAGCTTCCTGTTCCTGCTGTAATGATCTATCCTGGGGATACGATCGATGCAGGAATGTTGCGCGAGCAGGGTTTTTATAAGAAATCTGTAACAAACCTCTCCATTGTTCGCCGTGCTGATGATGTTATCGGCTTGGAAGCGCGTCGTACCCTTTTCCCTGGTAAACCCATTCCAATGAATGCAGTTCAGGATCCCGTCGTTATTAAACGCGGTGAATCAGCCTTGTTGCTTTTCAAGGCTGATGGTCTTGAAATTCGTGCAATTGTTGAGGCGCAGGAATCCGGGGCGGTTGGTCAGAATATTCGGGTGCGCAATCCAGATACAGGTTTAAACGTATTAGGCAAAGTTCAGGAAGATGGTTCCTTGCTGGCTGAAGGAGAATAATATCGTGCGTTTTGTAGGTCGTTCTCTGGGAGCGCTTTGTGCTGTTTGCCTGACAATTCTGATGGTTGCAGATAGTGCATCTGCGCTGGTTCGTATCAAAGATATTGCAGATTTGAGAGGTATGCGCTCCAATCAGCTGGTTGGCTACGGTATCGTGATTGGCCTGAATGGGTCTGGTGATACTATGCGTAACTCACCCTTTACGGAGCAATCCTTACAATCCATGCTTGAACGTATGGGAGTAAATGTTCGCGAAGCAAACTTGAACTCTCGTAATGTTGCTGCAGTTGTAGTGACCTCAGAGCTGCCGCCGTTTATCGGAAATGGGGCCCGTATAGATGTATCCGTTGGATCGCTGGGGGATGCAAAGTCGCTTCAGGGCGGGACGTTGCTTGTGACGCCGCTCATGGGGGCGGATGGTAATGTGTATGCGGTTGCGCAGGGGTCTGTTTCTGTATCAGGTTTTGCTGCAGAAGGTGATGCTGCAAGCGTTACGCAAGGAGTGCCGACAGCAGGTGTTGTCCCCAATGGTGCGCTTATCGAAAAAACGCTGCCGGACTACTTTACCTCAATGCCGCAACTAATTCTGGAACTTAAAAACCCAGACTTCAAAACTGCGGTTCGGGTGACAGATGCGATTAATGCTTTTTCAATCAACCGCTATGGGATGAAACTTGCAAGTGAGCTGGATTATCGGTCCGTTCAAATTCAGCGTCCTGCTGGCGTGAGTTCTGTTCGCTTCGTTTCTCAGATTGAAGGGCTAATGGTGCAACCAGACACTCCGGCGCGTGTGGTGGTTGATGAGCGTACAGGTACCGTCGTTATCGGGCAGAACGTAAGGATCTCAACCGTAGCTGTAACACATGGCAATCTCACTGTAAGAGTTTCCGAACGTCCAGAGGTTTCACAGCCTTCCCCGTTTGCTCAGCAGGGCGAAACCAAAGTGGTGCCACGAACAGACATAAATGTTGAACAGGAAGACGGGCAGCTTCAACTTCTTGGCGGAACTGATCTGCAAACCCTGGTAAGGGGGCTAAACCGCATTGGTCTGAAGCCTCGAGGCATCATAGCAATTCTTCAGGCGATCAAGCAGGCAGGTGCTTTACAAGCAACTCTGGTGGTCAAGTAAGACTGAACGGCAATTGGATAAGCCACGGGCAAGCTTGTGGCTTCAATGTACCGCGAAACCTATTGGAACCGAGTTGTAATGCCTCTTCTAAAGCTCTTTGAGAAGAACTTCATTCCCTTAAAATGTGCGATCGTAACTGTAGGGCTGTGTATGCCACTTACGGGCGTCAACGCGCAGACCTCTGTTGAAACTACGGAAGACCTCAGTGCGGCGCTTGCGCAGGCCAGAAATTACTGTCAGGCGATAGCAGATGAGGCCAAGGATGCGCGTATTGCCTGGCAGATGCGGGCTTTGTTTGATGTTGAACGTCAAATGAACGAGAAAATTTCAGAACTTGACGCTAAGATTGCTGAGCTGCGCAGTTGGGTGAAACGCCGCGATGAGATACTGCAAAGAGCGGAGGGACATGTAGTTGATATCTATGCCAATATGCGCCCCGATGCGGCAGCGCTTCAGCTGACCTCTTTAGATGATCAGACCGCAGTTTCAATTCTTCTACAAATGAAAGCGCGAAAAGCCAGCGCTGTTCTGGCTGAGCTCTCATCTGAGCGCGCTGCTTATCTCACCGACATCATGGCTGAGCTTACTGCTCGCAAAGCGGCCAAGGAAAAGTCAGGAGTCTTACAATGAAACGTAGTTTAGTTTGTATTCTGGCTGCAATGGTTCTTGCTGGCTGTAGCTCCCTTAAGCAGGTTGGGCAAGAGCCGCAGTTAACCCCGTTGGGGCAAGGACTTAGGCCAAACGTAGCAAATTTACCAGCAACGTCTGCGAAGAACTCAAAACGCAGTGCTCGTGCTTATCACGGGCTTTGGGCAGATGGTGAACAGGATTTCTTCAGAGATCCAAGAGCCAAGCAGGTTGGTGATGTTCTGACCGTTGCAATAAAAATTAAAGATAAGGCTAAGCTTGACAACTCCAGCGAACGTAAACGTAACTCCTCTCGTTCGACGGGGTTAGAGGGAGCATTCAAGTGGACGACTGTTGATGCTGGCGATGCCAGTGCCAGTATGTCGGCAACAGGTGGCACCCGAAGCAAAGGCGAGGGGGCAATTGATCGTAGTGAGGAGATTGAACTCTCTATCGCAGCGGTTGTGACCAAGGTGTTGCCAAACGGTAATCTGATTATCTCAGGGCAGCAGGAAGTTCGCGTAAATTATGAGGTGCGAGTGCTTGCTGTGGCTGGAATTGTGAGGCCGGAAGATATTACAGGTCGCAATACAATTCAGTACGACAAGATTGCCGAAGCGCGCGTTTCTTATGGTGGTCGTGGTCGTATGACAGAGGTTCAGCAACCAAGTGTTGGACATCAAATCCTTGATATCATTAGTCCACTTTAAGTCAGGGAGCTGATGATGGATGCAGAAACACAGCAACTGGATGAAGGAAATTCCTGGAAAGGAATTGCCATTGTTGCGCTCCTGGTAACTGCCGCTGCTGGTGCTGGTGGAGCGTTGTTGGGCTCTACTTTGGTGGAGCAGGTGCATAGTAAATATCTGGAGGATCAGAAGGCTGATAGTGGTGCGCTGATCAATCCGGAATACACGCAAAGCAGTCAGATTGTGGCATTAAAGCCTATCGTGACAAACTTGTTATCCTCTTCAGAAAACTGGATACGCATTGAGGCTTCAGTTGTCTTGCTTCAGCAAGGTATTGAAAAGCAAGATCATTCACTGGTGGTAAAACAAGTGGAGCAGGACTTGTTGCTCTACGCACGCACACTTGGCCCCCGCCAGCTTGAAGGAACAAGAGGCCTGCTGCGGCTCAGAGACGATCTCAATGAACGTGCGAAAATGCGCGGAGGCAAGCTCGTAAAAGAACTGGTGCTTGAATCTGTGGTGATTCAGTGATGCGCGGTTTTGCATTTTCTGCGTTTTTTGCAGGTTTTTTTGCGTTGCTATGGATTGATCCTGTTGCAGCGCAAGATGTGAATCTGAGCGACTTGCTACCAGCAGGGCAGGCGTCTGCAAGTGGTCGCATCATTCAATATGTCATGATCCTGACGGTGCTCTCGCTGGCGCCTGGCATCCTGATCATGGTCACAAGCTTTACGCGCTTCGTTGTGGCGCTGTCCTTCCTGCGGTCCGGCATTGGCCTGCAAACCACACCTGCAAACATTATACTTATATCGCTGGCGCTGTTCATGACCTTCTATGTCATGGCACCTACGTTCGATGCCGCATGGAAGAATGGATTACAGCCGCTCATCAAAGAGCAGATTACAGAAGAAGTCGCCTATGAGGAAATGACAAAGCCATTTCGCCGGTTCATGCTTGACAATGTGCGGGAAAAAGATCTGGTTCTTTTCGATGATCTGGCGGTGAGTGCATTTAACTACAAAAAAGATGCTCCGGTTGAAGAACTGGATCTGCGTGTGCTGATCCCGGCCTTTATGATCTCTGAGCTGCGACGCGGTTTCGAAATAGGCTTCCTGATTGCGCTCCCCTTCGTGGTAATCGACATGATTGTGGCAACGCTAACCATGTCAATGGGCATGATGATGCTACCGCCAACAGTGATCTCCCTGCCTTTCAAGGTGCTCTTCTTTGTGCTTATAGATGGCTGGTTCTTGCTAACCGGAGGGTTGATACGGTCATTTACCTGATTGTGAAAAAGGGCTCCTGAGGGAGTCTTTTTTGTATTTACTTCAGTTTCACGCAAGGTTCCGGAGTCAGTCTCTATGGTGTTACAGGCTTTGAGTTCTGATCAAAGTGCATGATGCAATTCTGTAGCTCCGGGGATTGGATCCGGAATGTCCCATTCTTTCTTTCAAAGGGACAAATACTATGTCTTCTCTTTTAACGAACACCTCTGCAATGGTTGCGTTGACCACTCTTCGTGGCATTAACGAGGATATGGCAACAACCCAGAACCGCATTTCTACAGGTCAGCGTGTATCTGATGCGTCTGATAACGCTGCTTACTGGTCCATTGCAACAACCATGGATGCTGATAATACCGCTCTTGGTGCTGTTAAAGATGCCATCGGTCTGGGTGCTGCGACTGTTGATGTTGCGTTTACTGCGGTTGATAAGGCCACTGAGGTGATGAAAGGTGTGGTTCGCGATTTGATCACTGCAACAGGTGATACTGTTGACAAAAAGAAAATCCAGTCAGCTCTGACCCACACTCAGAACCAGCTGGGAACCATCGCATCTTCCGCAAGCTTTTCTGGTGATAACTGGCTTCAGCAGGATATGTCCACTGCAACGCTGAACAAGGAAATTACCGGTTCGTTTAACCGCGATTCAAACGGCGTTGCATCTCTTGAAACCATTGATGTGGATACCGGCAGTATTGTTCTGGTCGATACCCGCTCGACTGCAGCTGATAATACAGGTATCTTTACGAAAAATCTGGTGGGTGATGATATTGACCTTGCAACGATTCAAGCCGCTATCAAGGTAGATCTCCCTGGTGTCGGTGGTGTTCCTGGTAGTACTGGTGATCCTATCGATCTGAGCACTCTCAAACTTACTAAGACCGTTGGCACTAACACTGTAGAGCTTTCTGGTATGAAGGTTGATGCTTACCGTGATATGATCATGGCGCATTTCGCTAAGGAAGGTGTTGCTCAGCCAACAACTCTGGCCGAAATTACAGGCTTGTTTGCTGCAGCTGGTACTGGCTCTGTTACCCCTGCGGGAGCTTTACATCAGGCGGCGGGGAATTTCGACGCTGCTTTTGATCGACTTCAGGGTACAACGATCCTCGATTTTAACGTGGATAACTTGGGTACATCTGACGCCGACAAACAGGTCGTACGTGCCGTTATTGGTGCGTTTGATAACCAGCTGAAAGACCTGACAGATGCAGCGACCGATCTTGGTGCTGCAAAAGCACGTGTTGATATGCAAAAAGAGTTTGTCTCCAACCTGACAGACGCCATTGACCGCGGTATCGGCCAGCTGGTTGATGCGGACATGAACGCTGAATCCACTCGTCTGAAAGCCCTTCAGACCCAGCAGCAGCTCGGCATTCAGGCTCTGTCCATCGCAAACACCGGTTCCCAGAACATCCTCAGCCTCTTCCGTTAAGCCGGGAAAGAAACTCTGAGAACCTTGTAAGTTTGAGAGGTCCCGGCTTTCCGCCGGGGCCTCTTTTTGCGACTAAAGTAAAATTTTAGATAAAATTATATTAAGTCAGGTTTGGGCAAGTTCGGCAAAATATACTTCAGATTGTAACAGGATTTTAATATCTGTTTAAAGTATGATGAGTAGGTGTGCTGGATGTTGGGTAATCAGTCGCAAAACTCTCTCTCCGGGAGTTGTCAGGCGGGCCGGAAGGGTCTGCTGTTTTCAATAGAAAAAGAATACTTGAATGATCTTGCGTTCGCGTGCCGGGAGGATGCAGGGTTCTGGCGTTCCGTGGTCTCACTGACGCATGATGTGTTGAGCGTGCCCCCAGAAAATATTTCTGAACTGCACGTCGGGCCGAGTGCATTGTGCTCAATTAATTCTGCTGCTTTGCGCGTAAATCGCCGTCTGCGCGGGCAGGGGCTTGGTCTTTCATCAGGCGGTTTGCCAAGTATTCAGCGTATTTCTTGTGCTGAGAGCTACCTCTGATCTCTGTTTTTTTATCAGGTATAGTTGGAATGTGGGCGTTCTTTATTGCATCAGGGAAGATTACGGATGCGGGTCCATTCAAGTGCGTTTAAGGGCCACTAAGATGTTGGGTAATCGTGGATTTTTGCAGAATTGAGAGTAAGATCACGCTCGCGCAAGGTTGAAAAGCCAATGTATCGCCATTGATACACCCGCAGAGGTCGCAATGGCAGCTCGTGAAAACGCCGAAAAAATCTACAGTAATTTAGCCGGGTTAGGTGCAAAGCGTCTGATGGTGCTTGCATTTATTGGCTTGTTTACATTCGTGGCAATTGGTGCCGCAGCTTACATGTTATCCCGACCGGAACAGGAAGTTCTTTATGCAAATCTGGAGCGTGATGACGTAACTCAGATTGGTATGGCGCTTCAGGCCAGCGGTATTCCCTTTGATGTCAGCTCTGATGGATCTACGATTTCGGTGGGGGTCGGGGCGACGGCACGCGCACGCATGCTGCTTGCTGAAAAAGGTCTGCCGCGCGGGTCAGGTGCCGGTTACGAGCTCTTTGACGAAATGGGATCTTTAGGTCTGACCTCCTTTATGCAAAGTGTCACTAAGGTGCGGGCATTGGAAGGCGAAGTTGCGCGTTCGATCCAGAGTATGCAGGGTGTGAAAGCAGCGCGTGTGCATCTGGTTTTGCCGGAAAAAGCGAGTTTCCGGCGGGAGAATCAAAAGCCGACAGCGTCTGTTTTGATCCGTACTGAGGGAATTCAGACCAACGCGGTTGCGCAGTCGATCCGTTATCTCGTCGCAGCCGCTGTTCCGGGTCTGACCGCTGAAGCGGTGACTGTTCTCGATACGGAAGGTCAGTTGCTTGCCGCTGGTGAAGATGCTCAAAGTGCATCCACTGGCCGTAAGGCAATGCTGGAATCTGATCTGGCCAGCCGGAAAGAAAATGCTATCCGTCAGGCACTGGCACCGTATCTGGGTGTAAATAATTTCGAGGTGAGTGTATCTGCCTCAGTGAATACTGATAATCAGCGTGTCTCTGAAACTTCATTTGATCCTGAGACCCGCGTGGAACGCTCCTTCCGTGTCGTACGTGAAAATGCCAGCGCGCAAAATGCGAGCCTGGAAAATCCTACAACCGTTGAGCAGAACCTTCCTGAAGAGGCTGTATCCTCTCAGTCTGGCGAACGATCTTCCGAAGAAAACGAGCGCCGCGAAGAGCTGACAAACTACGAAATCTCATCACGCACTGTCGAAACTGTTTTTGATGACTATCGCATTGAACGCATGAGTGTTGCCGTTCTGATCAATCGCGAACGCCTTGTTGACGAAATGATGCGCCGCGATGTAGGTGAAAAAGGTGATGCTGTTCTGGAGGGAACTCCGGTCGATCTGAGTGAGAAACTGGACCAGATCGAGGAGATTATCGCCACAGCCGCAGGGGTTGATGCTGAGCGCGGTGACAAGGTCTCCGTGTCCGCTGTGAACTTCGTTCTGGCTGGCGATCAGCTTACTGCAATTCCTGAGCGCACCTGGCAGGACGTGCTTATGCGCAATATGGGCTCAGTGGTGAACGCGCTTGCGATCCTCATTGTTACGCTCATGATTATCTGGTTTGGGTTGCGCCCGGCAGTGGCTTTCCTTATTCCCAAGTCTGACCCTTCTGTTGATGGTGATATTGTCGGCGCCGGCGCAAATACCGGGACAATCCGTGAAGGCGAGATCGCAGGAGAAGATGGTCAGTTACCAAATTATACCGAGGGTGATGGCCTTGCTGCCGAAAGCGTAACAACCACAGTCGTAAATCGCGATAATCTTCGTAAGCTTGAGCGTGCAGTTGAGATGGATGATATGCAAACCGCAATCATCTTGAAGCAGTGGATGTATGATCAGGAGCGCGCTGTATGACGCGCGGCATAAACGACTGCCTCGCTGACTTCACGAAGGATACCGGGGTTACCACAAAAGACCTGCAGGATATGCAGGAAGTGATTTCCATGCTGCCTAAAGGCTATGGGGAAGGTGGTGACTGGGTAAACCGGGTGTTTGAAGCTTACGAAAATGGTTTTTCGGAAGGCGAGGAGGCGGCCAAGGCTGGAGCTGACGAGCGCATCAAGAAGATGCGTGAAGACCTTGAGGTGGAACTTTCTCAACGAGAAACAGCCTTTAAAGAAGGAGAGGGCGAGCAGCTCAGGCAGGCCTTTCAGCAGTCCCTGGTGGAAATTGAAGAAAGGCTTTCTCAGAAGGTCTCTGAGATTTTAGTGCCATTTATTGAAGAACGTGCGCGTGAGCGCGCCGTAACGTCTCTGGTGCAGGTGTTGCGTCGCCAGCTTTCAGAAACACCCGATGCAATCATCGAGGTATCTGGTCCGGAGCATCTCTTTGACCTGTTCACGAGTAAAGCGGGTGAACTGTCAAACACAACGAAATTTTCTGAAAACTCCAGTGCCGATTTCGAGGTGAAGGTGTCCGATATGACACTTTCAACCGGTTTGAAAGAATGGTGCGAGGAGCTTCGTAATACGCTGGGAGAGTAGTAGCCATGGCGTTGGAACCACAAGAACTGATTATCGTTCGCAGACGCCACGGCGAGTTGGAGGGCGCGGTAAAATCCGGGGTCTGGAAGATCGCGTATGCCGACTTCGCAACAGCGATGATGGCGTTTTTCTTGCTCATGTGGTTGGTTAACGCTTCAGATGAAGCCTCTCAGCGCGGAATTGCAAGTTACTTCAACCCGATCAAACTCGTCGATTCAACATCTAGTCCAAAAGGTGTGCGAGATCCCAAGGACATGTCGACACCTTCCGACAGTGACGAGGGGGTTGATAATGGCAAGCCAGCTGGGGCGGGCGGCACTGAAAAAAGCGGTCCAACTTCAGGTGGTGGCTTAGATAAGCCGGAGCCGGTTTCTGAGCTGGAAACTGGCGAAAACTCAACGTTTGCAGGCGCGAATGCTGACGACGGTGGCAAAAAACCAACCACCATAACAAATCGCGATTACGAACGTCAGGCACGCTATACAGAAAACCAGCTCTACGACAATCCCTACGCTATTTTGGCCGCTTTGGCGGCAGAGGCAGAAGCCTCGGTCGAAACCGATGGCTCCCCCGGAACCGGTGGCCTGGGCTCTTTGAAAATGGCAAAGACACCAGTTTTATTTGCATTACCAAACCGTGATCCTGATGGGCAGGGCCTTGCAGATGGAACGAGTTTCCGCGACCCCTTTGACCCTTCTGGCTGGCAGGCAGATGAGCTGCCGGGTAATGCGCCTTTGCTGGCTCAAATTCCAGTTCTTCATGAAAATGAAGAGGGAATTGCAGCCAACGAGTTAACTGAGGAGCAAATCCGGGTCTTGGAAGAAGCTTCAGACCTTGCTCGCGGCGGTAAGGTGCTGCCTGCAATTTCTGGAGAGGAAGAAAGTAAAAATTCTGTCATTGTCCTCGGAGATGCACCGGATGGTGAGGGAGAAAAGCTGGCTCAGGGCGAAATCCTGAAGCAACTTGCCCAAACTCAGGCGCAAGCCGCAGGTGAAGACGATATCATGACACGTCTGGTGTACGCGCAGGCTCGAAAGAACGTTACACCGCAAGATGTTGCTGAACAGCCAGAACAGGAAACAACTGTTGTTGAGGATGAAAAGCCTTCTGCCTCGCAAAAGCAGCAGGTTGACCGGACGCAGCCAGTCGTCGTGGTGCTGGATGCTCAGGAAGCTATCCCTGTGATTGAAGAGTTGCAGGAAGATAAACCAGCACCAGTACCCGCTCCGGTAAAGCCTGAACCTAAGCCACTGGAACTTGCGCAAGATAAAAGCGCTGGTGACGATAAAGAGGAAGAAGGTGAGCGCCAGCTGGTCTCGTTGGCGAACTCAGTCGGCAGCGCACTGGACGGATTGAAAACCGGTGCCAGCATTGAGTTTACCCAATCTCAGGATGGCGTGCTGATCCGCATCATGGACAATGACAGTTTTGGTATGTTCGCAGTCGGATCGTCCGAGCCGCATCCGGACGTCGTTAAAGCCATGGAGAAGATTGCTACGGTTCTGAAAGAAGAAAGCGGCGAGATCGTTATTCGCGGACATACCGACGCCCGCCCGTTCAAGTCTGGCAGGAACGACAACTGGCGCTTGTCTACAGCACGTGCACACATGGCTTACTACATGCTGGTTCGTGGTGGTTTGGAAGAAGACCGTATTGTCGGGATTGAGGGATATGCTGACCGTCGTCTGAAAGACGTGGAAGAACCATATGCACCGCAAAACCGCCGAATTGAAATCATGTTGTTAAGAGGGCGTGTCTGATGCTGGGGCTCTCCAACAAAAAGCATTCTCGGTCCTTGCTAAAATCACTTGCTGTTTGTGCAGGTCTGGCAACTGCGCTTGTGCCAGTTGGCTGGACAACGCAACCTGCTTTTGCGCAGATGGTTTCTACTGCTGATCCTGACCTGATGGTGCTGGAGCTTCAGATTCTTCAAGATGAGATCATTAAGGGCAATCTGGAAGCCTATAGCTTGTTGCAACCTTCCCTGATCGTTATTGGGCGGCGGTTTTTGCGACTTGATCCGCAAATCTGGAAGCAGGAAAAAAACTCCCGTGCGGCTATCGCATTCATGCTCAGTGGTGGTTCAGGTTCTGTGTTTCAGGAGCTGGCCGTGCAGGGCGTAGAGTTTAATGCGGACCCAAACCTGTTTGCTGGTGCAATGGCCTATTCTCAGGGCAATCGCAAAATGGCGATAAATCTGCTCTCCAAAATTGATCCGCTGACACTTCCTGTTGCGATTGCCGGACAGGTCGCACTTGCACAGGCAATTTTAATTTCCAACGAAGACCCTCAGCGTGCACAGCGCTTCTTTGATCTGGCACGCTTAATGATGCCAGGAACTCTGGTGGAAGAAAGTGCGCTGCGAAGACAAGCGCCCATGGTTGCCGAACTGGGGGATACGCAGAAGTTTGAACGCCTGTCACGCCGTTATCTGTTCCAGTACAGCTCATCTGTTTTTGCCTCTGAATTTCGCGATACCGTCGCGGGCGTGATCAGCGGTTCAGATTATCTGAAGCAGGAAAATGAATGGGACCGAGTGTTTCAGCTCGTTTCAGAGTTTGATGCAGATTCTCAGCATATTTTGCTTCTTCGGCTCGCAAAATCAGCATTGGTCAGCGGAAACACAGCGTTTGCGGTGAAGGGAAGCACAGCCTTTCTTGAACTGCAATCTGGGGAGCCTGCACAAATTACTGAGGCAAACCTCTATCTCGCTGCTGCAAAGGCCTCCAGCGAGGAATGGGAAAGCGCACTGGAAGGGCTGGTCGAAGTCAATGCAAAGGATCTGACAGCAGAAAATCAACTGCTTCAGGTTGCAGCAATGACCACCGCCAACACTATCCGGGAATGGCCACAACCAGACACGCCGCCTGCCTCCGAGTTCGTCCCGTATGTTGCTCAATTTGGTCTGGAGAAAAAACTTCATAATCCGCAAGTGCTTCTTCCCTTTGAGCAAGCACTTGATGACGCCAACCAAGCACTGAAGGAATCTGAGTTCTGATGAATACTAGTCTTCCAAATATCGACCGCAGTGCTTCCGTTAAAGAGGCTGGCGATGCGCGCAAAACTCCTGCAAAGTCCAGAGAGGACGGTCAGGAAGGTAAGTTCACAAAGGTTATTGAGCGCGTTAATGAGCAAAGCCAGCGCAAACCTTCGGTGAAAGAAGACAAGAATAGCGCTCCTGTGAAGGCAGGCAATAAGGCAGTGCACTCTGATGAAGGTGAGGCTGAACAGGCACCAAGCCTGAAGGACCTCATTAAGCAAGCTGGCATTGAGGCAGCTGCTGTTAATTCAGAGTCTGGTGTAGGGGGGGCAAAGTCTGGTGATACCTCTGACCTTCCCGTGACCGGAGAACAGCAAGGTGATGCAGGCGATTTGGGGAAGATGTCCGAAGAGCTCGCACTGCGTCAACTCATAGCAAGTAATACAGCAATTACAGGTCAGGGAACGAAAACTCAGTTAAGTTCTGTTACAGGGCTTATAAATAGTGCAAATGCTGCTGTTGCTGGCGGTGAAGGGACCATGGCACAGGTGCTTAACGCGCTGAATACGAAACAGCTTAAGGCTGGTGTGAGTGAAGGTTCCGGAAAAACCGCAGCTCTTGCTGAGGATGGTGACCTTTTAAAGCAACAAGGACTGTCCGGCCAAAAGGCTGAGGTGGCAACTGCGAAATTAGACACCGCTAAGGCGGTCAATCTGCCAAAGACAGGTGCTGACCTTATCGGTGCAAAGCAAACCACAGCGGACCTGATGCTGAAGCAGAACCAGATGCATGCAACTGCGAGCACTGCTGGTAGTCAAACTGCTGAAGCAAAGCAGGTTGGCGCGGAAGTGAAGGTTGTCAGCATTGAAACCCATTTGCCTCCGGCTGAACTGGGACGCCCCGCACAGCAAGTTGCAAATGTACTGGCAAAGAGTTTGGAGCAGGGGCCAACAACTCCGAAAGCTCCTGTTGAGCAACCAATGCAGCTGGCAGACGCCTCAGCAGCAAAGGCAGTAAAATCTCTGGAGATTCAACTCCGTCCGGACAATCTTGGGGTTGTGCGCGCCAACATTCAGATGCGCGGCGGCGAACTGGAGATTTCGCTGGTAACCAGCACGCAGGATGCAGCAGATATGTTGAAGTCTGACCGTCATGCATTGGCCCGTGTTCTGCAAGATGCAGGGTATCGCACAGAGTCACAAAACATAACAGTCAGCTTCAAAGACGATATGTCCGAGCAGATGCGCCAACCTGGTCAAAATCAGGATCAGCGGTTCGGCAAGGGAAACAACTCTGACGCAGAACGAGGTGGGGGTGGCTCCCAGCAGGACTGGGAAGAGCAGGCATCAGCAGACTACTCCGGAACAGGGAAGAATGAGTCAGATACTCAAGATCTGCGCAGCGGCATTTATCTGTAGTCTGACAGTAGTTCCGGCACACGCTGCTGGCAAAAAAACTGCGGTTCGGCTATGCGAACGACAAATGCAACGTGCGGCACACCAATACGGTGTGCCGCTCGGCATCTTGTACGCCGTTGGATTAACCGAAACCGGACGCAAAAACTCTTTGCACCCCTACGCCCTGAATGTTGCTGGCAGATCTTACTTTGCAAAGAGCGCCCCGGAGGCACTCGCAGCGATCAAGCGTGCCCGTAACAGAGGCATCAGGCTGATCGATGTGGGCTGTATGCAAATTAACATTCACTATCACCTTGATAAGTTTTCCAGCGTGAAAGCTATGCTCGATCCTGCGCAAAATGTAAATTATGCCGCACGTTTCCTGTCAGAGCTGAAACAGCGTGAAAAGAGCTGGACAATGGCGGTCGCCAGATACCATGCAGGACCCAACAATGATCCGGCTCAGAAGCGCTATGTCTGTCGTGTGATTCATAACATCGTCGCATCCGGTTATGGTCGCTGGACTCCGAATTCATTAAAATTTTGTAAATAATTCAATAGGTTTCCGGTCAGGCTCAGACAAGATTAACCAGCTTTACTACTATGAGATAATTTAGCACTTCATGTAGCCAGGAGCTGACAATGGGCCTCTACGGAATTATGAATACCAGCGTTTCGGGTATGAACGCGCAGGCGAACAAACTCTCAACTGTTGCGGACAACATCTCGAACGCCAATACCGTCGGGTATAAGCGTTATAAGACTGGTTTTTCTACGCTCGTTGGTGCTGGCAGTGGTTCCGGACACGAATCAGGTATCGTAAACACCAATATTATTCAAACGGTACGCCAGCAGGGTGCATTCAACTTTACATCCAAAAGCACCAACCTGGCTATCAACGGAAACGGCTTCTTTCAGGTTCAGGACAAAGAGGGCGGAACCTATTTCACCCGCGCAGGTGACTTCGTGCTCGATAAGAATGGCGAAATGGTCAATGCGGGCGGTTATAAGCTCCTCTCAGAAGGTGGGCAGCCTGTTCAGGTTGATCTGAATACGCCTGTATGGCAGGCAAGTACAACAGGTGAGCTGGGTGTGAACCTTCCCTCAAATGCTGACGTGCGTACCGGCGCGGGGGCCGGCTTGGTGGATGGTAATTACCACTTTAAGACATCCATTAGCGCGTATGATCAGAATGGCAATCTGGTGAAGGTGGATGTAGTTTATACCAAGACTGCCGAGGTTAAAGACCCTACAGATCCTACGAATACCAGAATTTTATCTTCATCCTGGAAGGTTCAGGCCGTTGATAAAGACGGTAATAATATCAGCGGAGCGGGTGTTGATGGTATTACCCTAGAGTTTAACGGTGACGGTAAACTTAAAGATACGTCTACAACCGAGTTCACACTTGATACGCCAAATGGCGAGGTCCTTACTCTCGATATGAGTAAGACAGTGACTGCTGGCGAAAAGTTCAGCGTCAGTAAAGTGGATGTAGATGGGTACAAGCCATCAACAATCCAGAGCGTTCGTATTGAGGCTGATGGTCGTATCTTCGGTGTATATGGCTCCAGCGCTGAAAAACTGCTCACAAAGATCCAGATCGTAAACTTCTCAAATCCAGATGGCCTGCAAGCAAAAAGCGGTAACGTTTATGCTGCAACCGATGCATCTGGCGATCCGGCTGTCGGTTTCCCCGGCGATAACGGGTTCGGTACTCTTTACGCAGGTGCTGTTGAAGGCTCCAACGTTGATCTGGCAGCAGAGCTGACCGAAATGGTGCAGTCGCAACGCACATACAGCGCGAACACAAAAGTGTTCAATGCCAGCTCCGAACTGCTCCAAGAGCTGAATAACCTACGCTAAGGGCGCGTCTATGTCTCTGACTTCAGCAATGCTGACAGCGCAATCGTCACTCGCAGCCCGTTCGGCTGAGATGGCGATTGCCTCTCGTAACATCTCCAATGTCAATAATCCGAACTTTACCCGCCTTGAGGCAAATGTTCAGAACATTGTCAGCGATACCGGAACGGTTGTTTACGTTTCTCATGCCTCGCGTGTGGTTAATCAGGCCGCGTTTACAGCGACTCTGAAGAGTGGCAGCAGTGCCATTGCAGCCGGTTCCTACGCCAAGATGCTGGATCAGCTTAATCCATCCGGGCAAAAGCCGTTCGGCACCAATACCGCTGCATTTATCGGAGCATTGGACGAAAAGATCGTTGCATACGCAAATGATCCCTCCAATCAGGTGCTGGGTCAGTCTGTTATCAATACTGCAAATGAATTGGTAAACAGCCTTAAGCAGTCTTCTACCGAGTTAAAAGATGCCCGCTTGGATGCTGACGCAGCTATGGGACGTGCAGTTGATAACATCAACAAGATCCTCAGCGATCTTGAGGGTGTTAACGAAAAGATCGTTTCCGGGTCCGCTGCTGGTAAAGACGTGAACGGTCTTCTTGATCAACGCGATGAGATGCTCAAAGTTCTTTCTGAAGAAATCGGTATTGAAGTTCTTCATCAGGATAACAACGGCGTCGCTATCTACACTGACAGTGGTGTAACGCTGTTTGAAAAGACTGCACGGGAAATTACTTTTGACGCTTCTTTGTCACTGGGAAGCACTGAAAAAGGCAATAACATCCTGGTGGATGGGATTGCCGTTGCAGGCCCGGATGCTACATCGCCTGTCTCAGGTGGTGCGATCGCTGGTTATTCTAAAATCAGAGATGAAACCCTTGTGACCATGCAGGCTCAGCTTGAGGGAACAGCAAAGGCCCTTATAGATCCATTTAAAGAATCCAAGCCCGGTGGTGCAGACCCACTTGATGGTCTGTTTACCACTGTGACCGGTGCTGGTGACTTGGTGAGCCGCTTGACCGTCAACGAAAAAGTTGATCCGGGGCAGGGCGGTGATGTCAAATTACTGCGAGATGGCGGCATTAACGGTGTCGACTATATTTACAACGCCGATGGAAATGCTGGTTACTCAACGTTGCTGCGCAGTTATCAGACTGCGTTTAACTCAGAGCACACTTTTGACGCATCCACAGGCGTAAACCTGAAGTCTACGCTGAAGGATTTTGCAGCGAACACAGTAAGCTGGTTCAGTGCGGAGCGTAAGTCTGCGACAGAAACAGCAACGCTGACTGCGTCTGCTTTTAAGTCAAATGCGCAAACACTTTCAAATAAGACCGGCGTGAATCTGGATACGGAAATGTTGCGTCTGCAAAGACTTGAGACCGCATATTCCGCATCTGCCAGATTAATGTCGACAGTGGAAAGAATGTTCCAGGAACTTCTGGGGGCAGTGAGATAAAGATGGTATATTCAGTTTCTTCATTAACAAGCTCTCTTCGTTTAACGGATTACCTGATCGAACATCAGGCCCGCCTTGACAGGGCTGTGATTGAAAATGCTTCAAAAAAGCATGCTGATATCGGTCTGGCTCTTGGCGCTCAAACTGGAATGACCACTTCATTCCGCTCTGAATATTCTTTGCTTGAAGGTCAGCTGGATACCAACAGGCAGTTGGTAAATCGTCTTGATGTCACAAACACAGCCCTGGAAAACATCCAGAATAACGGAAGCGCATTCCGCTCCAATCTGATCGCGCTGGAAAAGGATGAATCCACACTCAAGACAGCTTCAAATCTTGCCTATACAGAGCTTGGTAAGCTGACAAGTGCTCTCAACTCGAACGTGAGCGGTGTCTATGTCTTTGGCGGAATGAACTCAGGGACTGCTCCTGTAACTGACTTTAAGAGCATTCCAGGTGATCCGACTTCAAACCAGCCCGAAGACCGCATTGAAAAAGCGTTCAAGAACTATTTCGGATTTGAGATCACCGATGAAGCAGCTGTAAAGGCGATTCCAGGTGATGGTCATCCGACAGATCAGGACTGGGATAGCTTTTTAAAAAGCTCGCAGTTCCAGAACATCTTCGGCGCGGATTGGTCTCCGGGCTGGTCGGGAGCCACTGATGAGAAGATGACCGCCACAATCAGTGGCGGCGTGACGACGACAAGTTCTGAGAGTGCAAATGATCAGGCCTATCGTGATCTGGCGAGAGGTTACTCGATGATTGCGGTATTCGGAAAACTGGACCTGAGTGAAACCGGCGCTCATCTCATTTCTAAAGAGGCTATCAACTCTCTTAATGTTGGAACCACGAAGACCATTGAAATTGCTGCCCAAAATGGTGCAGTGAAAGAAAATGTCGTGCGCACGAACAATGACATTACTGCGAAGAAAGATGTTTTGAACATGCGCATTAATGACCTTGAAAATGTCGATGAGAACCGTGCAGCGGTGGAGTTGAGTCTGGCTCGGAACCAGTTGGAAGCGACCTACGCGATCACCGCAAAGATCAAAGACCTGAACATTTTGAAATATCTGTAATGTTTGCAGGAATGAGCAAGGCTCTCTGGGAGTATTGAATGTATCAAATGTCATATGCAGAAACGCTTGAAGACTCTTCCTATGACAGGAGAGGACAGGAGCGTGAGCTGTTTTCCTTGGTGATTGCGCAGCTGCAGGCAGCTCAGGAGCACGGAAGTGCGTCCGGCGAAGCTGCGCAGGCCCTCACATCAGTACATCGCCTCTGGAGTATCCTGATAGATGATTTAGGTAGTCCGGAAAATGCACTGCCAACTGAACTGCGTGCTGATCTGATTTCAATCGGAATCTGGTGTGTAAAGCAGGCAGACCTGATCAGAACCGGAGATTCCGATGACTTTCAGGGGCTGATTGAAATCAATCAACTCGTACGTGATGGCCTGAGTTAAGCAGTCTGGGAGATTTCTATGCGTTTGCACCTAAAAGCGGGTGAGAAGGTTTTTATAAACGGCGCTGTTCTTTCGTTTGAGCAGAAGACCTCAGTGAAGCTCCTGAATGATGCGAGTTTTCTTCTGGAGGCCTACGTCATGCAGCCGGAAGATACGACAACGCCTTTGCGCCAGTTGTACTTTTACATTCAAAACGCATTGATTGACCCAGGGAGCGAAGTAGACAGCCTCCAGCAAGCGCTTTCAATGATGGAAACCATACGCCGTCTGATCGAAAATACAGAGATAATTGACGGCTTGGATAGCATCGAAACCAAAATCAACAAGCGGCGGTTTTTCGATGCACTCCGTACGCTCAAGAAACTGTTTGCCATTGAGATGAAAATCTTAAATGAGCGCGACGAAGCTGAAGAGCTGACTGATAGCACGGTTATGGCTTTTCCACGCGCTGTAGGCGAGAATTAAGAGGAAACGAAGATGAGTGTTGCACCAGTCGCACCAGCTAATAGCGCTCCGCAAAACGAGCCTACTTTTAAGGCAACGGGCAGTGAACAGGCTTATTTGGACTACAGTGCCTTCTTGAAACTGTTTATGGAATCTTTGAAAGCTCAGGACCCGACTGATCCGCTTGATACCGCAGAATATATGGGTCAGCTGGCGCAGTTTTCTGCCGTTGAGCAATCTACCAAAACCAACCAGAATCTGACATCAATGCTGCAGCAGCATTCCATCAATCAGGCAAACAACTTGATTGGTGCGACAGTGGAAGTTCCAAGTGCCGATGGTAAAGAAACGATTACAGGTGTGATCGAGTCTGTTCAGATTCTCTCAGATGGTTCTGTTGCTACTTTGGAAGATGGCCAGAAGGTTGCGCTAGTTCCTGGTATCAAGATTTCCCGCCCGGCCCCTGAAGCATCTTCATAAGGGTAGGGCAATCAGATAATGAATGAGGCAGATGCGCTCGATATTGTTCGAACAGCAATTTGGACTGTAATTACAGCAACAGGGCCAGCCGTCGGCGTGGCCATGTTAGTTGGTTTGATTATTGCCTTATTTCAAGCACTTACACAAATTCAGGAAATGACGCTCACGTTCATTCCCAAGATTGTTGTGATCCTTGTTTTGATTTCATTAACAGGCCCGTTTATCGGTTCTCAAATCTTTTCCCTGACCGAAATGGTATATGGGCGTATTGAGCACGGATTCTGACAGGAAGCGGTTTTCGCCTGAAAATACGCTCAAAACGACGGGACAATAGAGTGCGGAGCGCAATCAGTTAAGCGCAGGCGCTCTATCGCGTTCCATCTGATAGGATAGAGTCAGATGAAACGCCTCTTTCCTTTTTCTCAAGTGAGAAGGGGATAGCCCACGGGCTGTCCTCACCAGACCACCCTCACACAAGCTTCCTTCTTCAATGTTTTTATAAAATAGCGCATTGTATTTACGCTGAATTAAAGGGTGCGTATGTCCCAGACATTGACAGGAATTGCTGTACCAAACAGCAAACGCGATATCGGATTTGCAGTCGGAATTATCTTTATTCTTTCTGTGCTGTTCCTACCTATGCCGACGTTCATGATTGACTTCGGTCTGGCGATTTCCGTCGCGTTCTCTGTGCTCATTCTCATGGTATCCCTTTGGATTCAGCGTCCGCTGGAGTTTTCGAGCTTTCCGACGATCTTGCTGATTGCGACCATGTTGCGATTGTCGCTCAATATTGCGACAACACGCGCAATCCTTGCAAACGGTCATGAAGGGCCTTTGGCGGCGGGATATGTCATCAACGGTTTTTCGCAGTTTGTGATGAGCGGTGATTTCGTCATCGGTCTGATTGTGTTCGCAATCCTCGTGACGGTGAACTTCCTCGTGATCACCAAGGGTGCCAGCCGTATTGCTGAAGTGGGGGCTCGCTTCACACTTGACGGTATCCCCGGCAAGCAAATGGCGATTGATGCCGACTTGTCAGCGGGAATGATCGACGACAAAGAGGCACAGCGCAGACGTGCGGAACTGGAAGAGGAAAGCTCCTTCTTCGGTGCGATGGATGGTGCCTCAAAGTTCGTACGCGGGGATGCCGTCGCAGGATTGATTATCACCGTAGTTAATGTGCTGGGCGGTATCGTTATCGGGGTAACCCGCTATGATATGGATCTCAGTGAAGCTGCTGATGTCTTTACAAAACTGTCTGTGGGTGACGGTCTTGTTTCGCAAATCCCTGCATTGATTGTATCACTCGCCGCTGGTCTGCTGGTTTCCAAAGGCGGGACCAGAGGGTCAGCAGATCAGGCTGTTCTGGGTCAGCTTGCTGGTTATCCGCGCGCACTTGCTGTTGCCGCCGTCATGTTGATGGTGCTCTCATTATTGCCGGGCTTACCGTTCCTGCCTTTCGTTTTGCTCAGTTCAGTCCTGGGGTTTGCAGCTTACATTATTCCGATCAAGGCAGCCGAGGCCAAAGAAGCTCAGCAAAAAGAGCAGCTCCAAAAGATTGCCAAGGAAAAAGAAGTCAAAAAAGAGTCCGTCAAGGACAGTCTTGAGCTTGCCGAAATTGAAATGCGGCTGGGCAAGCAGCTCACAGCCCGTCTTTTGGCTGCAAAACCTGAAATTGGAAATCGCATCAACAAGATGCGTAAGAAATTTGCGGAGCAATATGGCTTCGTTGTGCCCGAAATCAAGGTCACAGATAACCTTAATCTTGAGCCCAAAAGCTATGAGTTCCGTATCCATGGAACCGTGGTGGCTTCGCAAAGCATTAAGGTGGGCGAGCTGATGGTCATCGGAGGCAATCGCGACCTTCCTGCATTGCCTGGCACTGAAACGCGCGAACCAGCGTTTGGTATGCCTGCCATGTATGTGCCAACTGCATTTGAGCATGAAGTCAAGCGCCAAGGCTACACTACAGTCGATAACCTGTCTGTCGTGCTTACTCACCTGTCTGAGGTGATCAGAAACAATCTTTCTCAGTTGCTCTCCTATAAGGATATGCGCAAATTACTGGATCGGCTTGATCCGGCATACACACGGTTGATTGACGATATCTGCCCGCAGCATATCTCTTATTCTGGCTTGCAGGCCGTTTTGAAGCTTCTGCTTGCGGAGCGCATTTCCATTCGCAATCTCTCGCTGATCATGGAAGCCATCGCCGAGATTGCACCTCATGCACGCCGTCCGGAGCAAATTGCTGACCATGTGCGTATTCGCATGGCAACGCAGATATGTGGTGACATCGCCGGGGATGGCAGCCTGAAAGTGCTGCGTCTGGGCAATCGCTGGGATCTGGCCTTCCATCAGGCAATGCGCCGGGATGCAAATGGCGAAGTCATTGAATTTGATATGGAACCGAAGCAGGTTGAAGAATTTGCCCGTGACAGCGCTGAGGTGATCCGTGAGTATATCTCAAAAGGTCATCGATTTGCAGTTGTTGTCGCGCCAGAGGCGCGTCAGTACGTGCGTATGATCACAGAACGTATGTTCCCGGCACTGCCAATCCTCTCGCACATGGAAGTGGCTCGCGGTGTAGATATCGAGGCATTGGGATCAATTTCGTGACCATTGAAAATGCCCCAGCTGCGATTCTGAGCGTCTTCATTGTGTTCTGCCGCGTTGGGGCATGTCTCATGGCGATGCCCGGGTTCTCTTCTCCCCGTGTCATGATACAGGTGCGCCTGTTTATTGCGATCTCCGCAACGCTTGCAATCTCCCCTCTGATTGTGGCGCTGGTTGAGCCAATTGTCTCCTCTGCGCCTTTAGATGAGTTGCTGCGCATCATTCTGGTGGAGATCCTGATCGGGTTCTTGATTGCTTCTTTTGGGCGTGCCTTTTTTGGCACTTTGCAGATGATGGTTGGCGCTGCTGCCAATGCCTCCAGCTACAATATGCCTATGCCGGTGATTGAGGAGTACCAGCAGTTGCCGCCAATGGCGAGTTTGGTAACGCTTTC
The DNA here is from genome assembly GCA_947496145.1 of uncultured Pseudovibrio sp. Lineage (GTDB taxonomy): Bacteria > Pseudomonadota > Alphaproteobacteria > Rhizobiales > Stappiaceae > Pseudovibrio. The sequence continues at coordinate 61,338 of CANMBS010000006.1, read as the reverse complement.
AGCAACTGCCATGTTGTTTATCACTGGTGCTCATGCCGATGTCTTCATCGGCCTCGCGGAGAGCTACCGTGCTATCCCTGTCGGCGGCGACTTCGTGCCGGCTGCCGCTGTTGATCAGTTTTCCACCAAGCTTATGAGTGCTATGCTGCTGGCGTTGCGGATTACCAGCCCGTTTCTGATCTATGGGGTGGTCATCAACCTGACACTGGGACTGACAAACAGGCTTATGCCTCAGTTGCCAGTCTACTTTGTTGCTCTCCCCATCGTTATGATGGGAGGGCTTTTCATCCTCTGGCAGGTCATAACTGAACTGCTGCGTTTGTTTTATGCCGGTCTCGGCGATTGGTTGATATTGCAGTAAAGTTATGGACAAAGCTCGCGTTACCCGCCTCCGGCGAATAATGAAAGTGAATGAGCAGAAAGAGCAGATGATCAAGTATGACATCGCTGTTCTGGAAAGCGAAATCCTGCGCTATGAAGAAGAAGGTGAAGAGCTGATCGGTCATTGGGGAAGCCATGAAGGGGAGCTGCGCGAGATTATGAATCGCGCGATTACGCGGCGACTGGATGCAAATAACCGGAACAAGTCTCTGAAAGAGCGTCAGAAAAATGACCTTCTCGGACAGCTTTACGATCAGAAGCGGAAAACCTCAATGACTGAAAAGCATCATGATAAGGCGCTCGTGTCCTTTGAGCGCTCTGAGGAAAAGAAACTGCTTCAGGAGATCGCAGAGCTGCAAGCAGATCCGCACAAGGTCAGGTCCAGATAAGACTGAGTATCTAGGGTCCTTCTGGTAATTCATGTAGTTTTGTGATGAGGGGGAGTGCTTATGGCCATTCAGCCTGTCAGTGATCTTGTTCTGGATGTTATTAATCAAGCAGATCCAGCGAACGTCAAAGCAGCCACCCGCGCTCTTAAGTCTCCTGTGCTTGTCTCAAAGGACCTGCCTGTCTCCGGGCCATCCTGGGCAGGAACACAGTTTTCAAGTTTCATGGCAGAAGCCGAAAGTGCAGCTGCCAAAGCAAAACTAAAAGGGCAGGAAGGGGTGGAGCACGCCTCTGACATGGCAAACCGCTATTCTGCCAAGCTGGATAATGCTGACTTGGGCGAGAAGCTGGAAGCGGCAATTTTGCAAACCTTCGTTAAGTCCATGCTGCCTAAAGAGATGGATACAGTATACGGCGGCGGAACAGCAGGTTCTATGTGGAAAGGCTTGATGGCCGAGCAACTTGCAAACCAGCTTGCCAAAACCGGTTCGGTAGGGCTTGCTGAAATGCTGATGCCAGATTCCATTCGACCAACCCTCCCAAAAGAAGAGGCATAAATGTCTGATCTGAATGACAATCAGCACAAAGAGCTGGTTCCCCATCAGGAAGCTGCTATTGAAGTTGAGCAGGAGCAAGTCGAAGACAGTGACGACTACATTCTCCCGCAAGACTACATTGCTCTGTCAAAAAGTATTGATCGTATCGATACCCTTCTGAACTCCGAAAACGAAGCCCTCATTGGCAAACACGATATTGATCTTGAAGAAAGCGCCTACCTGAAGGGCAGGGCAATGCTGGACTTGGATCTGGCTGGAAAAGCAGTTGGGCCGGAAAACCTGCCAAGCGAGATTGTGGTGCGCCTGCAGGACCTGCAGGAGAAGCTGAGCATGAACATGAAACTGATTTCAACGCAGCTCAATGCCGTAAAAGACGTGTCCGATCTTCTGTCTAAAGTTATGAAAGAACACGATTCAGACGGAACCTATGAAAGCCTGGTCGGGAGCTGGTAAAGACGTATGTTGAAAGTTCTCGTAACCGGGGTATGGATTAGTGTGGTTGCTCTGGGAGCCGCATATTTTACGGCACAATACAAAACGGGCTACGACCCGATGCTGCAAAAGAATGCGCATCTGGAAGGGCTGGACTATCAAAGCACGCCAACGATTAACGTTCCGGTGTTAGAAGACGGCAAGATTCACGGCTACATCGTGGCGCAGTTCGTGTTTACTGTCGACAGTGAAGTGCTGGCTAAGCTGGCAGTTCCTCCGCATGCATTCATTGTGGATGAAGCCTTCCGCCTGATTTACAGCAAAGCCGACAAGGCCTTTGCAAAACTTAAAAAGTCTGACCTTAAAGAGCTGACCGATGAGGTGCGTGATCGCGTCAATAAACGCTTCGCGACGGCTATTATTCAGGACGTTCTGATTCAGGATTTCACATTCCACGTTCCAGCTAGTTTGAGGAACGAGATTATTGAGGAGATGCCACAGCCAGCGACACCTTCATGACGTTCTGTGGCACGAGATTAAATGAACTGCCAATACAAAATTCTACATCGCGCTGTTGGGCTTGTAGATGCGCAGGAAGAGGGGCGTGACATCAGGGCGAACGCCGTGGTTGTCATGCGTCCCGGCGCAGCGCCCCCATCCTACGAGATTCTTTATGGACCAGTTGTGTTCTCCCAATTACAAACCGGGATGTACACTGCAATCACCCCGCATGGTGAAATCCGTGTGCGACTATCAGGTGTGTATGGTGCAAAGCGGCCAAGCATCCAATCTGGTCAACCCTATCTTTTGCTTCTGGGTGCAAGTGGGCGCAATGCGCGGATCGACAATTTCAAATCCGCTTAGGCTCATTCAAAATTTTATTGGCTAAAGCATTCTGGGCTAATAAAAAAGCGGAGCAAATGCCCCGCTTCTCAATACTAAGAAAATAAGCTGAGCCCGAGGCTCTTACTTGTCTTTTTCCATTTGAGTAACTGCAAAGCTTGTGAGGTGATCCATCATCTCAATAGTAGCAGCCTCCGCTTTTTCTGCGTCATTGTTTGCCAGAGCTTCCGCCAGTTTATGGTGGCGGATAGCAGAGGCTTCCAGCTGCTCAGCACCGCGGAAAGCACTCCAGGCGCGCCGGCTCATAGTCTGTAAGGGTGCAACAGCACGCGCTGTAAATGGATTGCGAGACACTGCGCACAGCACCTCATCAAATACCTTATCAGCACGAAGGTAGCCCTTCACATCGCCTGCACGGGCCTGTGCAAGGATTTCTTCCGCACACTGATGCAATGCTTCACGCTCTTCAGAAGTGGCACGCTTCACAGCAGAAGCAACCAGCAGCTGCTCCAGTGGTTTTCTGGTCTCCAGAACCAGAACATATTCAGCTGTTTCGATTTCAGAAACGAAAAGGCCTTTCCGTGGACGAATAACGATCAGTCCTTCGGTTGACAGGCGCTTGATAGCTTCGCGCACCGGGGTCCGGCCAATGCCAGTCCGTTCACACAGGTCACCTTCAGTCAGGGCCATGCCAGGTGCAAGGTCAAGATTGACAATTAATTCTTCAATCAGTCGATATGCTTTGTCAGCAAGGCTCTCCTTTTTATGGGTAGCCAGAATCTGCTCAATAGCCATTGGGTTTCTTTCTCATCCAGGCTTTTTTGTTCCCAGGTGCTGCGCAAAAAGTACAGCAGTGGCAGGCCTTATAGGCGGTGGAACAGAAAATTGTATTCGACACTCGTGTAACGTTGAGTGATCCACGAAAAAAGGGCCTGCGTGCAAGCAACAACAGACCTGTTATCTCTTAATATCAGGTTTCTCCTTACCTGAGTATACCTATCTTTGCTGATGTTTATCAGGAAAGTAGTTTCCTCACGGTTTAAGGTTGGCCTGAACTGCTTAGTAATGCGGTGGCTTCTGATTACCAGGTGTTTGGTCAACCAGCTCCTGAATATCAAGCAGGTGGTCTTTCATTTGTCCGATCGCACCGATCAGACGGTCAATCACCTGTGCCTGATTAGAAACCACATCATTGAGTGTTTCGATCGTTTCGTTCTGGTGCGCCACATGCATTTCCAGATCGTCGATACGTTCCTCAAGACTTTTAGTCATACTATATCCTGTTGGACTTTGATAAGCACAGGTCTTCCATAACACCTGCTTTGTCAAGTCAGCACCTTCTGAAGGCGCAACTAATCGGTAAACGGAGGTTTCTGAACCCTGTTGCCGGAGTTTTTATGGGTTTTCCCGCAGTTTTTTGTTTTTTCAGGTGTAACCAGATATTACCTATCTGACTAATTGCATTTCACAGGGATTCTCGAAGATTATCCTATGGGTAAACTATGTGAGTTATGCGATAAGTGATGAACACATTTTCTTTTGTGTGATTGCGTGTCGTTTCACTGCATTGGCTTGACGGCAACGTCTGGTAACGTCAAAAGACTTCTCAAACAGGGGGATGTATGTCTGAAAAAATTGAAGAGCTGCCAAACCCTCTTGAGGAGGCAGACAGAGAAAACGGGCGCACCGAACAGGAGTTGTTTGGTATAGGTGATCTGGCGGAAGAATTTGATATTTCCACGCGCTCCATCAGGTTCTATGAAAGCAAGGGGTTGATTTCGCCGCAACGTGTAAACGGCGTTCGTATCTACAATCGCAAGGATAGAGCTCGTCTGGCGTTGATCCTGCGTGGTAAGGCAATTGGCTCCTCGCTTTCAGAGATTAAGCATTTTCTCGATCTTTATGGTCAGCATGGAGAGGGGCACCGGCAACAGCTTGAGTATCTGGCTACCCGTACAGGCGAAGTATTGAAAGAACTCAATGCGCGTAAAGATGCACTGGAAGTCACAATTGCTGAGATTCAATCCATACATAATGAATGTATGACCAAGCTTTCTGAAGGTTAAACTCTCTGAAAATCTGGTTGTATTAAAGGCTTGTGCAACACGCTGTTCGTGTGTTCGCAAGCCTTTTTTGTGTAACCTGTTGAAAATATTAAATTAAATTATTCTAATATATCTTATCGATTCTAAAGTCTAATTACAACCTGTTGAAAATATGGTAGGAACACCTATTGCTCTTCAGGTGGGTAAAAAAGGAACAAAAATACCTGTTAGTGATATGGTAGGTAGTCATACCGATTAGACAGTTCTTTGGAAATTTTTAATTATTTCTGAAGTCATAAACGAAACTTAATGCTCTAAATTCCGACCTCAGTGAATTAAATGCACATGGCTGTGCTGTGTCATGAGTTGGAAAGGAGTGTCAGGTGAGTGATGTCGCCGCGCAACCAGTGAAGAATAAGAACTAAAAAGCAACTAAGTGTCGCAGGCATCGGGAGGGAAGATAACACCTTCACGTTGTGGTTTCGCTTCATTTCTTTTTCGACAAAATGCCTTGTGCTGGACTGCGCGAAAAGCTGCATAAGTGGGCAGCAGTGAAGAACAACTGGAACAACCACAAAACGGAATGAGATTATCTATGTCCCTGAAAAAAAGCCTCTTGCTTGGTGGTAGCCTGTTCGCAGCAGCAGTTGTTGCGGGGCCGGTCATGGCAAAGACCCTCGTGTATTGCTCCGAAGGGTCTCCTGAAGGTTTTACGCCGTCACTTTACACCTCTGGTACAACATTTGATGCCAGCGCCCGTAACATCTACAACAAACTTGTAGAGTTCAAGCCGGGAACAACTGAAATTGTTCCGGGACTGGCTGAAAGCTGGGAGGTTTCTAAGGATGGTAAAGAATACACATTCCATTTGCGCAAGGGCGTGAAGTTCCACACCACAAAATGGTTCACACCATCTCGTGACTTTAACGCAGATGACGTTATCTTCTCATTTGACCGTCAGGGCAACAAAGAGAACCCGTATCATAACGTTTCAGGCGGTACCTACCAATACTACGACGCAATGGACATGCCGGATCTTCTTGAAAGAATCGAGAAGATTGACGACTACACTGTTAAATTTGTTCTGAGCCATCCCGAAGCAGCGATGATTGCCAACCTTGCAATGGGTTTTGCATCCATTCAGTCTGCTGAGTATGCAGATGCAATGATGGCCAACAAGGACGCATTTGATCAGAAGCCGGTTGGTACCGGTCCTTTCCAGCTGGTTGGTTACCAGAAAGATGCCGTCATCCGTTACAAAGCCAACCCTGATTATTGGAATGGTAAGGCCCCGCTTGACAATTTGGTCTTCGCGATTACCCCTGATGCATCAGTGCGCTATCAAAAGCTTGTAGCAGGTGAATGTCATGTTATGGCATATCCGAACCCGGCTGATCTGGAAGCGATGTCTAAAGATCCCAATATCACTCTTCTTCAGCAAGAGGGTTTGAATATTGGATACATGGCATACAACACGCAGATGCCTCCGTTTGATAACCCGAAAGTGCGCAAAGCGCTGAACATGGCAATCAATAAGGAAGCGATTCTAAATGCTGTCTTCCAGGGGATTGGTCAGGTTGCAAAAAACCCGATTCCACCGACCATGTGGTCCTACAACAATGAGATTGTGGATGATCCATATGATCCTGAAGCGGCAAAGGCAATCCTGGAAGCTGAAGGCGTTAAAGATCTGGAGATGAAGGTCTGGGCTATGCCGGTTCAGCGTCCTTACAACCCGAATGCACGCCGCATGGCTGAACTGATTCAAAGCGATTTCGCGAAAGTGGGCGTGGATGTTGAAATTGTAACCTATGAATGGGGCGAATACCTGAAGCGCTCATCTGACGTGAACCGCGATGGAGCAGTCCTGCTTGGCTGGGTAGGTGATAATGGTGACCCGGATAACTTCCTTGCTGTTCTGCTTTCCTGTGAGGCAGTGGGCGGCTCCAACCGTTCACAATGGTGCAATGAGGAGTTCAATGACCTTATTGAAAAAGCTAAGCTGGTGTCTGACGTAGATGAGCGCACTCGCCTTTATGAAGAAGCTCAGGTAGTATTCAAAAGAGAAGCGCCATGGGCAACTATTGCGCACTCACTTGTTTCTGAACCGATAAGTGTTCGTGTTCAGAATTATAAGATTGATCCGTTCGGTGGGCACTACTTCTACGGCGTCGATCTGAAATAGGAATAATTTTCCGCTGGACAATTTGTATCCCGGCGATGTATTCGCCGGGATACTTTTTTGGAAAAGGCTTTCATACCGCGAGTTGAAACTTGCGGATAGACTATCCTCTGATTGGTGTGACTGAAGTATGCTTCGTCTCATATTAAAAAAAATTGGGCTTCTGGTCCCGACATTTATCGGGGTAACGCTGACCTCATTCTTCTTCATTCGCTTGCTGCCGGGCGATCCAATCCTGCTTTTGGCTGGTGAACGGGGTGTCGACCCTGAACGCTATCAGGAGCTTATGGTAAAATTTGGTTATAACGAACCGATATGGCAGCAATATCTTTCTTATCTGGGCAAACTGTTTCAGGGTGATCTGGGAGTCTCCATTGTTACAAAGCAGCCTGTTCTTCAAGAGTTTATGACGCTGTTTCCTGCAACAGTGGAATTGGGCGTCTGTGCAATTATCTTCGCTATTGTGGTTGGTCTGCCAGCAGGCATCATTGCTGCGGTTAAACGCGGTAAGACACTGGACCACTCTGTTATGACAACAGCGCTGGTCGGTTATTCAATGCCAATCTTTTGGTGGGGCTTGCTGCTGATCATTCTATTCTCGGGAACTCTGGGGTGGACACCCGTGTCCGGGCGTATCGACCTGATCAACTATTGGATTGACGAACCTGTAACTGGCTTCATGCTGATTGATACCTGGTTTGTTGACCAGCCCGGAGCATTTGCCTCAGCAGTCCAGCACCTGATTCTTCCAACTGTTGTGCTGGGGACAATTCCGCTGGCCGTAATCGCCCGCCAGACACGTTCAGCCATGCTGGAAGTTTTGGATGAAGATTATGTGCGTACAGCACGCGCAAAGGGTCTTTCTAACTTTCGTGTGATTGGCGTTCATGCACTGCGCAACGCACTTATCCCGGTTATCACAATTATCGGCCTTCAGATTGGTGTCCTGTTTGCAGGGGCGATCCTGACGGAAAATATTTTCTCATGGCCTGGGGTCGGTAAGTGGATGGTTGATAGCATCTTCCGCCGTGATTACCCGTCAGTACAGGGCGGTTTGTTGATGATCGCTGTGATTGTCATGATCGTTAACCTTGTGGTTGACCTGCTTTATGGTCTGATTAACCCAAAAATTCGGCACACGGAGTAAAGCATGGCTGACGTGACACAAAATTCCGCGCCGGATACCCGGTTTGAATTGATAATGAACTTCTGGAGGCATTTCCGCACCAATAAAGGCGCGGTAGCCGGTCTTATCTTCTTTCTCGCCTTAGTCGTTGTTGCGCTGCTGGCAAGTGTAATTGCACCTCATTCTGCCATTGAGCTGAACAGTGATTCACTTTTACTGCCACCTGTATGGCAAGAGGGCGGAAACTGGACGTATATTCTTGGTACCGATGCAATTGGCCGTGACCTGCTTTCAAGATTGATCTACGGCAGTCAGTATTCGCTCTTTATTGGTGTTGTGGTTGTTTCTGTAGCGCTGGTCGTTGGCGTGTGCCTCGGACTGATTGCGGGTACCTTTGGCGGTTGGATTGATACGGTCATCATGCGTATCATGGATATCATTCTGGCGTTTCCTTCCTTGCTTCTGGCTTTGGTGCTGGTTGCTGTTCTGGGACCATCCCTCATCAATGCAATGATTGCGATTGCGGTCGTGCAGCAACCATACTACGTGCGCCTGACACGTGCATCAGTCATGTCTGAGATGAGCCGGGAATATGTCATGGCTGCCCGCGTTTCCGGCGTCAGAACCATGCGCCTGATGTTTGTGACCGTGCTGCCAAACTGTATGGCCCCGCTGATTGTGCAGGCTGCACTGTCATTCTCAACCGCCATCCTTGATGCAGCAGCTCTGGGCTTTCTGGGCATGGGGGCTCAGCCTCCAACACCTGAATGGGGCACGATGCTGGCAGAAAGCCGTGAGTTTATCCTGCGTGCGCCATGGGTCGTTACATTCCCGGGACTTGCAATCTTGTCAACTGTGCTGGCAATCAACCTGATCGGTGATGGTCTGCGTGATGCTCTCGATCCAAAGCTGAAGAGGAGCTGAGCATGGCCCTTCTCGAAATTGAAAACCTCACAGTTGAGTTCGATACAGTTAATGGACGTTTTCGTGCTCTTGATGGTGTGAGCTACTCTGTCGATCCAGGTGAAGTGCTTGCTGTTGTTGGTGAAAGTGGTTCCGGTAAATCCGTTGCTATGCTCGCCGTTATGGGACTTCTGGCAAACAACGGTCACTTGTGGGCCGATAAGATGGAGTTCGAGGGATTTGACCTTCTGACAATGTCAGCAAAAGAGCGCCGGAAGATTATTGGTAAAGACATTTCCATGATCTTTCAGGAGCCAATTGCCAGTCTGAATCCATGTTTTACAGTCGGGGCGCAGATTGATGAGACCCTGAAGGAACATACTGAGCTCAAACGTGGTGAGCGCAAAGCCCGCGCCATTGAACTGCTGGAGGCTGTGGGAATGCCAGAGTCTGCAAAGGCTTTGAAAAAATTTCCACACCAGATGTCTGGCGGCCAGTGTCAGCGCGTCATGATAGCCATGGCAATCGCCTGCAAACCAAAACTGCTGATTGCAGATGAGCCAACGACAGCGCTTGACGTAACGATCCAGAAACAGATCCTCGATCTTCTGCTGGACCTGCAGCATGAAAGCGGCATGGGCCTGATCATGATCACTCACGACATGGGCGTTGTGGCAGAAACAGCTGATCGTGTGATTGTGCAGTACAAAGGGAAGAAGATGGAAGAGGCAGATGTACTCTCGCTCTTCGAAAGCCCGCAAAATCCCTACACAAAAGCGCTGTTGTCTGCACTTCCTGAAAATGCAACCGGTGATCGTTTGCCAACAGTCTCTGATTTCCACCTTGGCGACGGAGGTGCTTCCTAATGGCTCAAGATATCATCCTTGAAGCCCGCAATCTGGTACGCGAATACCGGACCAAAGAAGGGCTCTTTGGCAAAGAGCATGTAAATCGTGCACTAAAAGGCGTGAGCTTCTCTCTTGAGCGCGGCAAAACTCTTGCCGTTGTTGGTGAATCTGGCTGTGGCAAGTCCACGCTCGCTCGCATCCTGACACTGATTGATCCGGCAACCGAAGGTGAGCTTCTCATCGAAGGTAAACCGATCAACATTGCCACTGAAAAGCTGACCAAAGAAATGCGCTCCAAAGTGCAGATTGTGTTTCAGAACCCCTATGGGTCTTTGAATCCGCGTCAGCGTATTGGAGATGTGCTCACCGAACCGCTCATGATCAACACTGACATGACACCAGCAGAACGTCGCGATAAGGCTATGGAGATGCTGATTAAGGTTGGTCTTGGTCCTGAGCATTACAGTCGCTATCCGCACATGTTCTCAGGTGGACAGCGTCAGCGTGTAGCCATCGGACGCGCACTAGTGCTCAATCCTTCTTTGCTGATTTTGGATGAACCGGTCTCTGCATTGGATCTGTCTGTTCAGGCACAAATCCTTAATCTGCTTGCTGATCTGCAAGACGAGTTCAATCTCACCTACCTGTTTATTTCCCATGACTTGTCAGTCGTGCGCTACATTGCAGACAAAGTAATGGTGATGTATTTTGGTGAGGTAGTGGAGTACGGTCCTCAGGAAGCAGTTTTTGGTAACCCGCAGCACGAGTACACCCGTACGCTGTTCAAAGCGACGCCGCAAGCTGATGTGGCACATATCAAGGCAAGGCTTGCTGCTTCTCATTAGTCCATATCATTGTATTGGACTGAATTTACAAGTTTCAACAAAGAGGGTCTTCTCAGCAGAGGAGACCCTCTTTGTTATTTTACGGCTATTTTTCCCCATTTTACGATGTTTTGAAACATATTCTTTGAAAATTACGCAATTAAGGGGAGATTCTACCGACAATTACGTATAGAGTATTCACGTTTGCAGCTGCTTCACAAGGTTGTGCCGGGGAGGACACATTGCAGCGGGGAGCGGGCGTCTGCTCTGCCACGGCTTTATTCATTGATATCTTTGCTCAATACACCTCGGTAGGTGAGGCGTTCAGGTAAAAGTGTGTCGAGAAGCAAGAAGCACTCCGGTGATGAAGCACTGTGAACCCAAATAGGAAAACTGCAAAAGCAGTTTCTGTAAATGACCAAAGGCCTTGGCTTTTGCATTCACTTAAGGTGATTGGGGACACGAGAAATGAAAAAATCAATTCTGATGGGCAGCGTTCTGGCCGCCACAATGGCATTTGCTGCGCCAGCTATGGCAAAAACACTGGTTTATTGTTCTGAGGCTTCGCCAGACGGATTTACCCCGGCTCTCTATACAGCAGGGACGACTTTCGATGCTTCTTCTAAAAACGTATATAATAAGCTGGTTGAGTTTGAGCGCGGGACGACCAGCATTGTTCCTGCACTGGCAGAAAGCTGGAGTGTCTCTGAGGACGGTAAGGAATACACCTTCAATCTGCGTAAGGGTGTAAAGTTTCATACCACCAAACACTTCACGCCTTCACGTGATTTCAATGCAGATGATGTGATTTTCACATTTGAGCGTCAGGGTAATGAAGACCATCCCTATCATGATGTTTCCGGTGGCACTTACGAGTACTTTAACGCCATGTCCATGCCTTCTCTTATCAAAGAGATCGTAAAAGTGGATGATTACACCGTCAAGTTTGTGCTGAGTCGTCCGGAAGCTCCGATGATTGCGAATCTGGCGATGGACTTCGCATCTATACATTCTGCGGAATATGCAGACAAAATGGCGGACAACAAAGACAACTTTGATCAGAACCCTGTTGGTACCGGGCCATTCCAGCTTGTTGCCTATCAAAAAGACGCGATGATCCGCTATAAAGCCCATCCGGACTACTGGTCTGGTAAGGCTCCGATTGACACTCTTGTGTTTGCAATTACACCAGACGCATCAGTTCGCTACCAGAAGCTTAAAGCTGGTGAATGTCATGTGATGCCTTATCCGCACCCGGCAGACCTTGCGTCAATGAAAGAAGATCCTGCTATCAATCTGATGCAGCAGGAAGGCTTGAATGTTGGTTATATGGCTTACAACACAAAAGTTGCGCCATTTGATAATGTGAAAGTTCGCAAGGCCCTGAACATGGCAATCGACAAGCAGGCGATTCTGGATGCTGTGTTCCAGGGTGCAGGTAAGGCGGCATCCAATCCAATCCCGCCAACCATCTGGTCTTATAATGCTGACCTTCAGGATGATCCATTCGATCCGGAAATGGCAAAGAAGATGCTGGATGAAGCTGGTGTGAAAGATCTTAAGATGAAGATCTGGGCAATGCCGGTTCAGCGTCCATATAACCCGAATGCACGTCGCATGGCGGAAGTTATTCAGGGTAACTTTGCAAAAATTGGTGTTGGCGTTGAGATCGTCAGTTATGAGTGGGGCGAGTATCTGAAGCGTTCCAAGGATGTGAACCGTGATGGTGCCGTTCTTCTTGGCTGGACTGGTGACAACGGTGATCCGGATAACTTCCTCGGAGTTCTTCTCGGTTGTGAGGGCGTTGGCGAGGCGAACCGCGCTAACTGGTGTAATGCTGAGTTTGAAGACCTGCTTCAAAAAGCAAAAGTAACATCAGATGTCGCTGAGCGCACCAAGCTCTACGAGCAGGCGCAGGTGGTCTTCAAGCGTGAAGCACCATGGGCAACCATCGCTCACTCTGTTGTTTCTGAGCCGATCTCTGTGAAGGTTCAGAACTACAAAGTTGATCCATTCGGTGGTCACATCTTCTATGGCGTCGATCTGAAGTAACTCAGAATATGCATGGCCAGCGTTTAGCAGGCATGCAGGATTTGAGAGTGAAGAACTGAAAACCCCGGCCTTGCGCCGGGGTTTTTGTGTGCGCTTGTAAGAGTAGTTGGCTCACAATCAAGGTAGGCCCGCAAAAATCAGTGGCTACTACAAATTTCCGATGGATTGCCGTGAACTGCTTAAAGTAGCATTACCTGTCAGAACTACTAGTTTCACGGAGCGGGCGAATAAATGGACAACTATTTAAAGGAATTTCCAAATAAGGAAGGTTACTTTGGAGACTATGGTGGTGCATTTTTGCCGCCAGAGCTGGTGCCTCAATTCGAAGAGATCGCAAAAGCTTACGACAAAATCTCCGGTGATGCCTCCTATATCAATCAACTGCGTTATATTCGTAAGCACTTTCAGGGGCGTCCTACACCAGTCTCCCATGCCCGCAATCTGTCCAACCGGATCGGAACAGGCGCAAACATTTATCTCAAGCGTGAAGACCTGAACCATTCCGGGGCACATAAGCTCAACCATTGCATGGCAGAGGCGTTGCTTGCAAAGCATATGGGCAAAAAGAAGCTTATTGCTGAAACCGGGGCAGGGCAGCATGGTGTGGCGCTTGCAACCGCAGCTGCCTACTTTGAGTTGGAATGCGAAATCCATATGGGCGAGGTGGATATTGAAAAAGAGCATCCAAACGTGGTCCGCATGCAGCTCCTTGGCGCAAAGCTTGTTCCGGTTGGTTTTGGTGGCCGGACGCTGAAGGAAGCGGTAGATTCTGCATTTACCTCTTATCTTGAGCAGGCCGATGAAGCCCTTTTTGCTATTGGCTCCGTTGTTGGTCCGCACCCATTCCCGCGCATGGTGCGCGACTTCCAGCAAATTGTCGGCATCGAGGCGCGCGAGCAATTTATGGAAATGACAGGCTATCTGCCAGATCATGCAGTCGCATGTGTCGGCGGTGGCTCCAATGCCATGGGGCTGTTCTCAGGCTTCATTCAGGACAAGGCGGTCAAGCTGCATGGCGTTGAGCCAATGGGTAAAGGCCCGGAACTGGGTCAGCATGCTGCAACAATGACCTTCGGTAAGCCAGGTATGTTGCATGGCTTCAAGTGCCGTGTTCTGGAAGATGCAGATGGCAACCCGGCTCCGGTCCATTCCATTGCTTCGGGTCTGGATTATCCGGGTGTCGGTCCAGAGCATTCCTACCTGCATGATATCGGGAAGGTGCATTACAGTTCAGCAACCGATGAGGAAACGCTTCAGGCGTTTTGGGCATTGTCTCGCTACGAAGGCATTATTCCTGCGTTGGAAAGCTCTCATGCCGTTGCCTACGCGATGAAGCTCGCAAAGGAATGCCCGGGTGAGACTATTTTGGTAAACCTGTCAGGTCGTGGCGATAAGGATCTGGATTACGTGGCAGATAACTTTGGTACTGGCGAAGATCTGAAAATCTGATCAATCTGGATTACCGGGCAGTTTAAAAGGGAGCTTCGGCTCCCTTTTTGCATAGGCATAATGGTTGCCTCATGAATTTCTGTTTCTGATCGCCATGTAAGAGGTGTAGGAAACTCCGCCAGCGCCAGAAATAAATGCAGCCACATCTCGCGCAGGTCCGCCATACATTACACTCTGGAAGACAACCACAACAAAGAACAGCATGACAGAGGCTGCAAAGGTTTTGCCGATAAATAAAAAAATCCGATCCATAAGAAATCTTGCCCCTATGCAATGCAGTTTTTAGGTGAGGTTCACCCGCAAAGAAAAGCGGTTACCCGCACTCGTGTCATATGGTGTATTACGTGGAGCTTGCAAGACTAATGCATGATAGAAACAAAAAAGCCTCCGCGAATATTCGGGAGACTGACAGCTTTCAGGGGAAGGAATGGTGGGCGATGAGAGACTCGAACTCCCGACATCTTCGGTGTAAACGAAGCGCTCTACCAACTGAGCTAATCGCCCCCGTCTGGGTGGTACGCTGTGTGGCGTGAGGAGGTGTTTAGGTCCTTTGCCGGGTTCTCGCAAGTCCTTTTAAAACTTTTCCCATGCCAAATTCCTCACATAAAAGATATATCTCGCACACGGTTATATTGAGCTGTGTCTGGATAAAGCCCTTACTTGTCAGGCGCTTGCGCTTGATGAAAGGAGGCGTAATGAACGGTGCCACCAACGAGCAGGCTTTTGCGCAGTGCACGCCGCAAAATTGGTCCTTTCGACAGTCGAAGTCTGAAGGCTGTAAAGAGAGCCAGCATACCACTTAAGCCAATCAGAAGCAGGTCAGGAGTTTTAGCTCCCAGCAGTGGGGCCAGAATGCTTATGAGTGTTGGTCCGGCAACACTGCCTGCGGCCCAGATAAAAAGAAGAAATGTAGAAAGCGCGACGCTGTTCTGAGGTTTCTTTTCAAACGCATGTGCCACACACAATGAGTGTAATGGAAAAGACAAGCCACCAAGTACAATCAACACCAAACCCAAAATACTCAGCAACTGGTAATTCCGCAGGAACTGAGAATTCCAGCCGGAAAACGGTTCAAAAATCAAGAAGCAAAGCAGAATTGTAGCAATCGAGGCGGAGGAACCCAAAATCAGCCATCTGCGGTCAATCTGGTCAGACAAGCTTCCCAAAGGCCACTGAAACAACAGGCGTCCAATGTAAAGCATAGCGATCATGAGTGCCGTAGTGCTGCTGCCAACGCCTGCTTCATAAAGTGAAAACGGAATAACTGTCAAAAGGCTGGTCACAATTGCACCCGCGCAAAATACTCCCAGAACGGCCACTGGAGACTGAGCCCAGATTTCTCGCAGTTTAACTCGTTTGCTTTTACAGGTTCGCGGTGGAACTGAGCGTGTCATACATAATAGAACAACAGCAGCCAGCAAAATCGCACAGAGCAACTCCATCATTTCCGCAGGAACCTCGCTGAAATGAGCAACAAAGATCTGAGATAGTATAGCCATACCCCCAACAACAATGGAGTTCACCGAGAGGACACGCCCACGTACAGCATCCTGAGTACTCTGATTGAGCCATGCATCTGCGGTAGCAAAGAGCACCGCAAATGCAGCCCCCATAAAGAACCTGAGGGCTGCCCACAAAATTACGCTCTCTGTATTTTTAAAGAAGAGCACAAGGAGTGCAGTTAAGCCCGCAGCTCCTGAAAATGCACGGATATGCCCGGTTCGGGTGATCATACGCACGCCGCGCATACATCCAGCCATAAATCCAAGCGAATAAGCACCCGCAACAAGTCCGGCTTGCGAAGCAGACCCACCCACGTGGGCGATTTGCAACGGCATGCTCGTCATCAGGGCAGAGCTTGCCAGCTGCGCAAGAGCGCTGGCGATAATAATCGCAAGGAGCGAAACAAGAGAAGCTTTTACCATGCAGCAATCGACTGGCATCTATTAGATGCGCTGTCTCCGTGTTATCTGTAAGAATTCAGGAAGCAGAGCTTTCCGATTGCCGGAATGTTTCGCAGGGGAATGTGACTGTATTGAGCGGAAAATAGTTCCAAGCCATGATCTTATCATGAGCTTTGCATGGGGGAATTGCGACAGTTTTCGGACGTAAAACGAGAACTGCCGCAAACCGGTTTCCCGGTTGCGGCAGTTGTTAGGCTCATTTGATCAAAGACTTAGGAAGCCTCTGTAGCTTCGCTAAGCTCTGTAATAGCGGCTTCAAGCTGGTCGTAGTGAGAAATCACGATATCTGGACCAAGCTCACGCACCGGCACATCGGTATAGCCAAAATCTACAGCAACAACGGGCAGGCCAGCATTGTGGGCAGCGGTAATATCTGCTTTGGAGTCACCTACAAAGATTGAGCCGGCCCGCGCACCGCCAGCCTTGTCGATTGCTCCGAAGACGGGCATTGCGTCCGGTTTGTTCTTGGAGAACGTGTCCCCACCAACAACTGCATCAAACAGGTGCTCCATATTCATGGCACGCACCAGTGGATGAGTCAGCTTTTCCATCTTGTTTGTGCAGATTGCGGTTTTCCAGCCAGCCTCTCTCAGTTTTGCAACTGTTTCCAGTGCTTGTGGGAAAGGGTGAGTGTGATCTGCAATATGGGCTTCATAATAGCGAATGAACTTGGCAAGCAGTGGTTCCAGAACTTCATCCGTCACCTCAATCTTGTTGGCCTCAAGCCCACGGCTCATCAGCACTTTAACGCCAGCACCTACCATTTTTCTTACCCGTTCAGGCTCAATGGCTTCAAATCCGGCTTCTACCAAAACGTGATTCATCGAAGCAGTGAGGTCTCCCATGGTCTCCAGGAGTGTACCGTCAAGGTCGAAAACCAGAACTGGTGTTGTCATACTTAAGCTCGTTTCTGTTGAGAAAATCCGCGCCACCCTAACGAAATTCACCGTGAAGTCAATTTGCGAGGATAACCTATGCTGCCTTTGCAAGATTGCAGCTTGGCGGTTCAACCGCCTCATGGTAATCAGCAGGGATTATGTAAGAGTAGACCCGAGCAGGGTAACTGGGCAAAAATGTTGTTGTCAAAGAACGCTGTTATTTAATGCTTGGGGTCTGGGGAAGAGAAAATAATCGCAATGGCAATGAGTTTAAAAGCACAGGCCGCAGAAGCTGCACTTAAAGAAGTTCAGCCCGGCATGAAGCTGGGGATAGGTTCCGGTTCAACCGTAAACGAGATGATCCGTCTTCTGGCGAAAATGGTTGAAGATGGTTTTGAAGTCATCGGTGTGCCAGCCTCCTTACACTCACAGGCGCTTTGTGATGAGCTGGGCGTACCATTGACTACACTGGACGAAACGCCGGTTCTTGATCTGGTAATTGATGGAGCAGATGAGATTGATCCGCAATTGAACCTCATCAAAGGAGGCGGGGCAGCTCTCCTGCGCGAAAAAATCATTGCCGCTGCGTCTGGCAGTATGATTGTCATCGCAGATGAGAGCAAAATTGTTGATACTCTCGGAAAGTTCCCGCTTCCCGTGGAGGTTGTGCCTTTCGGGCTTGAGGCAACTCGCCAATTAATGCAAAACAGCATTAATGCTGAAGGTCTGAAGGGCGAGATGATCCTGCGTATGGATGGTGAAAAACCACTTCTTACCGACAATGGCAACTACATTCTCGATTGCCATTTGGGAGCAATCAGCAACCCGAAGTCCTTCGCAAAACGCCTGGAAGTTATCCCGGGTGTTGTTGAGCACGGGTTGTTTATCGGTATGGCTGTACGGGCTTATGTGGCTGGTACTGACGAAATTCGTGTCTTGGAACCATAAGCGGTCCTGATAATATTTGCAGGATAGCTGAGTAAAATATAGGGGAGCCGTTTATGCTCGCTAAGTTTAAGTCTGCAACAATTGCAGGTGTCGCATCGCTTGTTGTTGCCGGTATGCTGGTTTCCAGCCCGGTTATGGCGCAGGATAACTCAATTTCCGAAAGCCACATTGAAGCAGCGAAAGCTGCTGTGAAGGCAACAAAATCCATCGAGAATTTCGATAATATTCTTCCAGATGTTGCAGAGCGTACACGCACACTGTTCATTCGCTCCAATCCGGCTATGAGCGCTGAGATTGATATTGCTGTTAATGAAGCTGCTGTGGAACTGATCCCGCGCCGTAAAGAGCTGGACCGTGTTATCTATGAGGTTTGGGCGCGGCGCTTTACAGTAGAGCAGCTCAATGACATCGCGACATTTTATAATTCCGATACTGGTAAGCGCTTTGCAGAAATGTCAGGTCCTATTTCCGCAATGACCATTGGCGCTGCAAAACAGTGGAGCGATGCTATCAGCACAGACATGGTTGCAATTGCGCGCAAAAAGCTGGAAGCGATGGCAGCCCAATAAGCGATCAATTAATCGCAACTATAATGTGATAATAGATCAGATACGCCCTCTTGAAATTTGGGCGTATCTGGCCCAAGTCTGAGCCTACGTTTTTTAAAGACAAGACCTTAAGGCGTGCCGATGTGTCACTGCATAAGGTTATACTGCTAACAAAGGTGGGCTGTAATGACTAATTTCGACTACGATCTCTTTGTGATCGGCGCAGGCTCTGGCGGTGTACGCGCAGCCCGTATCGCAGCAACGCACGGTGCCCGGGTCGGTATCGCGGAAGAATTTCGTTATGGCGGAACCTGTGTAATCCGTGGTTGCGTTCCCAAAAAACTCTTTGTCTATGCTTCCAAATTCACCGAGGAATTTGCCAATGCAGACGGATACGGCTGGAGCCTGAACGGCACACCTTCCTTTGACTTCGACACGCTGGTTGAAAACAAGGACAAAGAAATTACCAGACTGGAAGGCATTTATCGCCGCAATCTCGATAAGTCAGGCGTTGAGTTGCATGACAGTCGTGCAGTGATCGAAGGTCCTAATACAGTTCGTTTGCTTTCCACGAATCAGGTGATCACAGCAGAGCGTATTCTCGTTGCTGTAGGTGCAACCCCTAATGTGGATGCAGGTCTGGTCGGTTGTGAACACACCATCACCTCCAACGAAGCGTTTCATCTTTCCACATTCCCAAAACGTATCGTGGTTGTTGGCGGCGGTTACATCGCAGTAGAGTTTGCCGGCATCTTCAACGGGCTCGGCTCTGAAACCACGCTCCTTTACCGCGGTGAAGAAATCCTGCGTGGTTTTGATATGGACCTGCGCACGGGTCTGCATGAGCAAATGGTGGAAAAGGGCATAAACGTCAAAACCAAATCCACGATTGCTTCCATTGAAAAACATGAGGGCGGTCTGACGGTCACCACACATGCAGGTGAGGTGATTGAAGCTGATCAGGTGCTCTATGCAATTGGTCGACGTCCAAACACGGCAGGCTTGGGTCTGGAAGAAGCTGGTGTCGAACTTGATAAGGCAGGCGCGATTGTCGTTAGCCCGCAAAGCCAAAGCTCAGTGCCAAGCATTTTTGCAGTTGGAGACGTCACGAACCGCGCAAACCTGACACCTGTTGCTATCCGGGAAGGTCACGCTTTTGCTGATAGCGTCTATGGCAACAAGGAATGGCATGTTGATCACTCGATGATTCCAACTGCTGTATTCTCTCAGCCAGAAATCGGAACAGCAGGACTGACACAGGAAGAAGCGGAATCGCGTTTTGATAACATTGATGTCTACACCTCGTCCTTCCGCCCGATGAAGAACACGCTTTCCGGCAAGCCAGGTAAAATGTTCCTGAAAATGCTTGTAGATGCGGATACCGATAAAATCCTTGGCATTCACATCATGGGTCCGGATTCCGGAGAGCTGATCCAGATGATTGGCGTGACATTGGTTATGGGGGCTACCAAAGCAGATTATGACCGCACCATTGCAGTGCATCCAACAGCGGCAGAAGAGCTGGTGACAATGCGCGAACCATCCCAGCGCATTCGCAAAGGGTAGACCCTGTTTAAGTTTAAAAGAGCCGCTGAATTTGCAAGCGGCTCTTTCTTGCTGAAACAAGATAAGCTCAAAAACTAGGAATACCTTTGACCAGTCTTTCAAGCGAAAAGATTTGCTATTTCGGATATGGCTCTCTTGTAAATGAAGAAACACTGCCCTCGGGCACAACAGTCATCGCTGGGCAACTAAGCGGCTGGAAGCGGGAATGGCGTGGGTGCTCAAAAGGCAAAGCAGGTAATGGCCGCATGTCGGGCATAGGTGTTTGTGCACTTGGTGTCCGCCGTGAGGAAGGTGCCGTCATTCGCGGTGCGATGGTACTGGATACTAAAGCGAATTTGCCCGCATTAGATAAGCGTGAATGGCACTATTCCCGTCAGTCTTTAGAAAATGGCAGCTTTGTACCTGACAGCGGTGAGGACGTGCCTGCCAACAGTTTTCTTTATCAGGTGCAGCAGCAACATGCCCACTGGGGGAATGAAGAGCACCCAATCCTGCAAAGCTATGTAGATTGTGTAATGGCTGGATTCCATCGTCTTTGGGGGCTGGAAGGACTCCAGCATTTCGTTGAGACAACAGACGGTTGGGAGCATGTTCCGGTCTTAAATGACCGCGATGCACCGTATTATCCACGAGCTGTTGTGCTGCCTGAAGAACTCGCCAGAACCATTGACGAACTTTTAAAAGCAGCAAATGTAAGATACCTCTAAGCGAAAGAGGTATCTCGCAACGTGCAATCTGAAGCTTTCATGTATCTTTGCACAAGTGTTGTATTGCGCAGTAAATTGCAAAAATAGAAATATTACTCTGATAATTTGGTATATATTGGAAGATCATAGCTGTGATTTGCGGAAATGTGATCAATTTTTGTGTTTCGTAAAAAATTTGAGGTCTCCTCAATCTACAGCGATAAAACAACGTATACGTCCCTCTGGTCATATAAACTGACGGCGTGTATAAGCTCTCTTGGGCTTTCAAACTAAGAACAGCTCGCAAGAACATCGCTGTCAATTATGAGCGCATAGGGCGCGCTGGCAGCAGTCCGTATTGATGGAGTTTTAAAATGGCGGAGAAATGGACACCGGAATCCTGGCGATCAAAACCGATCGTGCAGGTGCCGGACTATCCAGATCAGAAAGCACTGGCAGACGTTGAAAGTCGCCTGGCATCTTATCCGCCGCTCGTGTTTGCAGGTGAGGCGCGCAAGTTGAAAGCGCAGCTCGCTGATGTTTCCGAGGGGCGTGGATTCCTCTTGCAAGGTGGTGATTGTGCGGAAAGCTTTGCGGAGCATCACGCTGATCACATCCGCGACTTTTTTAGAGCATTCCTGCAAATGGCTGTGGCGCTGACTTATGGTGCTCAGCAACCGGTTGTAAAAGTGGGCCGTATTGCCGGTCAGTTCGCAAAGCCGCGTTCTTCCAATATTGAGAAGAAGGGCGATATCGAGCTGCCAAGCTACCGTGGTGACATCATCAACGGTATCGACTTTACCGCAGAATCCCGTATTCCTGATCCTGAGCGTCAGGTAAAGGCCTACCGTCAGTCTGCTGCAACACTCAACTTGCTGCGCGCGTTTGCTCAAGGTGGTTTTGCAAATCTGGATCACGTCCATCAGTGGATGCTCGGCTTTGTTAAAGACAGCCCGCAAGGCCATCGCTATCAGGAAGTTGCAGATCGCATTTCCGACGCATTGTCATTCATGCGTGCATGCGGCATCGATCCTGATACTGCACCTCAGCTGCGCTCCACTGATTTCTTCACCAGCCACGAAGCTTTGCTTCTGGGCTATGAGCAGGCTCTGACCCGTATCGATTCCACCACTGGTGAATGCTACGCCACATCAGGCCACATGCTCTGGATCGGTGACCGTACCCGTCAGATCGACCATGCTCATGTTGAGTTTTTCCGTGGCATCAAGAACCCGATTGGCCTGAAATGCGGTCCTTCACTTGATCCTGAAGAGCTGATCAGGCTGATTGATGTGCTGAACCCTGAAAACGAAGCAGGGCGTCTGACATTGATCACCCGTTTTGGTCATGACAAGGTGTTTGAGCATCTGCCAGCCATGGTGCGTGCCGTTGAGCGTGAAGGCAAGAAAGTCGTCTGGTCCTGTGACCCGATGCATGGCAACACCATTACAGCGAATGGCTACAAAACCCGTCCGTTTGAGCGCATCCTGCGTGAAGTAGAGTCATTCTTTGCAGTTCATCGTGCAGAAGGTACCCATGCAGGTGGTGTGCATGTTGAAATGACAGGCCGTGATGTGACTGAATGTACCGGTGGTGCGCATGCACTCTCTGCTGAAGAGCTGGGAGACCGCTATCATACCCACTGTGATCCACGTCTGAATGCAGATCAGGCTTTGGAACTTGCATTCACTATTGCCGAAAATCTCAGAAAAGAATCTGATTCTCGTATCGCGGTGAACAACTAAGCCAGCGCCATTAAAGGCAGGGCCTTTCTGCGGGTCCGGCAAACTTAAAAATACCGGGGGTTGCACATTGTGCAGCCCCTCTTTTTTTGATAGAAATCATATGTGACCCACACAGGATGTGAAAAAACGTTTCTTTGTAATAACCTCTGCAGTGTCAGAGCAAAGCTTCGGATAAAGCTAGGCAGATGTCATCGCTAAAGCAGTTTCACGATCTGAACGAAATCCAGACTGCTTAAACTCATCTGTCACAGGGAGGCAGTGTTGCTTCAGAGCGATTCATTGTTGTCTGGCTATTCAATTCTCATTGTAGATGACAACAACTACATGCGTTCGATCCTGCGAACCATGGTCTCAGGCTTTGGCGTTCGCTCAATCTATGAAGCCGCAGACGGCGCAGATGCCATTGCGATCCTGCTGGACCGTCGTCCGGATATTGTATTGTGTGACTGGATCATGCATCCGATCGATGGCAACGACTTCCTGCGGATCTTAAGACAGGATGAAGATTCTGATATTGCCAAGACACCGGTCATCGTCATAACAGCCGATTCCCGCCGCTCAGTAGTTGTTGCAGCTCGCAATGCAGGTGTAAACTACTTTCTCGCCAAACCAATTGCCCCGGCGATTTTATATGATCGCCTGCAGGCCATTGTCATGCAGGGTGATGAGCCAATTCAGGCCAGAGACATGGCTCAGCTGCCCATGGGCACACGCTTGCAACAGCATCTGGATGTGATGGCAAAAGCCAAAGAAAGCAATAAAGTGAAAAAGAAGTCTCCTGTCTAAGGCTGCGCTCACGCCTGTGAATGCTTCTCATTCACTTTCCAACTATGCTCTTGTGCTGCTTTCCTCAAGCCTCAAAACGCTGTACATGAAAGAAATGTAATTGAAGCTCGAATGCAATCGAGCCGACCTTCCTACCCATTG
Organism: uncultured Pseudovibrio sp.; assembly: GCA_947496145.1. Classification (GTDB taxonomy): domain Bacteria; phylum Pseudomonadota; class Alphaproteobacteria; order Rhizobiales; family Stappiaceae; genus Pseudovibrio. Next base: position 38,047 of record CANMBS010000006.1, on the reverse strand, counting down.
TAACTGGTGAAGTTTTGTGATGATAAAAGATCAGTTTCGTTTAGCTGTTGTTCAAACCAATCCTTGTCTTGGCGATATTACTGGAAATGCTGAAAAAGCCCGTCATCACAGGAAACTGGCTGCGGAGCAGAAAGCTGATCTTGTTCTTTACTCCGAGCTGTTTCTTTCAGGCTACCCACCGGAAGATCTGGTCCTTAAACCTGCATTCGTAGCTGCCTGTAAGCGTGAACTAGAAGCTCTGGCGAAAGAAACCGCGGATGGTGGCCCTGCGCTCCTTGTTGGTTTGCCATGGGCAGACGGAGATAAGCTCTACAACGCTGTTGCCCTGTTGGATAATGGGGTGGTGGAAACACTGCGCTACAAAGTTGACCTGCCAAACTACGGCGTTTTTGATGAAAAACGTGTGTTTGATGCTGGCCCAAACCCCGGTCCAATGAACTTCCGTGGTGTTCGTATTGGCGTGCCGATCTGCGAAGACACGTGGACAGATGAAGTCTGCGAATGCCTTGAAGAAACCGGCTCTGAGATCTTGCTGGTCCCAAATGGCTCTCCTTACAATCGGGATAAAACCGAAGAACGCATGCAGATCATGCTGTCCCGGGTTGTTGAAACCAGCCTCCCACTGGTCTACTGCAATCAGTTGGGAGGGCAGGACGAAGTCGTTTATGACGGGGCTTCCTTTGCACTCAATCATGATCGGTCACTCGCGCTTCAGCTCAGCCAGTTCACCGAGGAAACCGGCTATCTTGATTTCACAAAAGATGCACAGGGAAAATGGTTCGCAAAGCCATCCCGTATCGTTCCCATGCCTGATACGCAGGAAGCAGACTGGCTTGCCTGTGTTCTGGGCCTCAGGGACTACGTGAATAAAAACCGCTTTCCCGGCGTTGTTCTGGGCCTTTCAGGTGGCATCGACAGCGCCATCTGCGCAGCCATGGCAGTGGATGCTCTTGGCGCTGATCGCGTGCACTGTATCATGCTGCCATATCGCTATACTTCTGAGGAGAGCATTAAAGACGCTAAAGCCTGTGCTGATGCTCTGGGTGTTCGCTACGACACGATCCCCATTGCAGAGCCGGTTGAGGGTTTCCAGGAAACTCTGTCAGGTGTTTTTGCTGGAACTGAGAGCGGTGTGACCGAAGAAAACCTCCAATCCCGCTCTCGCGGCGTCATTCTTATGGCGGTCTCCAACAAGTTTGGAGCCATGGTTGTCACCACAGGCAACAAGTCTGAGATGTCTGTTGGCTATGCCACCTTGTATGGCGACATGAATGGCGGATTTAATCCGATCAAAGACCTTTACAAAACTGAGGTCTATCGCCTGTCAGACTGGCGCAATAAACACCATCCCGCAGGTGTGATGGGGCCAGCAGGCGAGGTGATCCCAAACAACATCATCGTCAAAGCGCCAACTGCTGAATTGCGAGAGAACCAGACAGATCAGGACAGCTTGCCCGAGTATGATGTGCTGGATGATATTCTCCACTGTCTTGTGGAAGAAGAGTTGAGCCTTGACGAAATAGCTAAGCGCGGTCACTCTATGGAAACTATCCATCGAGTCGAACACCTTCTGTACATCGCCGAGTACAAGCGCCGTCAGGCTGCTCCGGGTGTGAAGATTACCCTCAAGAATTTTGGACGCGATCGTCGCTACCCAATAACAAACGGTTTTAGGGATCGGGTTTAGACAAAACTTTCGGTCGACGAGTTGCTCTTAACATTCTGGTTTAAGAGCAACTCTGACTTGTCTGACTTAATCCAGTGATTCAGGTGGGTGCATGTTTACCTGAATCACTTTCTACGTTTCCTAGGTTAAGTCTATGAATCTATTAGAATTTATCCAGCGTAACCTGCGTTGGGTCGCAGGTGGATTTCTGCTCGGATTTGGTTCCAGCTTTGGTCAGACCTTCTTTATCGCTCAGTTTTCTCCCCATATCCGCGAGACCTATAATCTGTCTCATGGTGACTTTGGCTCTGTTTACATGTTTGCCACTGTGGCAAGTGCAGCCACGCTCATCTATCTCGGGAAAATCGTAGATGTTTATCGCCCGGTTGTTGTCGGGTGCGTTTCAATTGGCATTCTGGCTGGATTCAGTTTCTTAATGAGTTGGCATAACTCGTTAATTTTGCTCGCTATTTGCCTTTATGGATTGCGATTGTTCGGGCAGGGTATGCTGCCACATACTTCACAAACAGCAATGGCCCGCTGGTTTCATGGCTCACGCGGAAAGGCTCTGAGCCTTGCTTCATTTGGCAATATGGCGGGTGAAGCTCTTCTCCCATTTGCTGCTGTTATGCTCAATGGCAGTGTTTTCCTGGCGCGATATCTGGACAGCAGCAGGCATAGCGCTTCTTCTCGGTTTTCTCCCGATCGCCTACTTGACGCTTAAGAAAGACCGAATGCCGGAAAATCCCCTTGCAGGCTCCAATGCCAGGCATTCACCAGTCAACTGGACCAGAAAGCAGGTGATTGCGGATTGGAGATTCTGGGTTGTGATGGCTGGAACTCAGGCAGTGCCGTTTCTCGTAACCGGCCTTATGTTCCACCAGGTGCATTTTATGGAAGCTAAGGGCTGGGAGCGTACCGTGATCCCATCTTACTTACCGCTCTATGCAGCAGCAGGGGCAGTTTTCTCCATGCTGGCTGGGATGCTGATAGACCGTTTTTCAGCAGTCACACTATTGCCTCTCAGCGTTGTGCCGCTTGGCGTGGCAGTTCTGGTGTTTGCGTTTGCGACTGATGAGTACTTTGTCCCGCTTGGATTTATCATCCTTGCGATAACTGTTGGGTCCTGGGGCGCTGTTGCCTCAGCAGTGCTGGCAGAATTATATGGAACAGCAAACTTGGGCTCGATCCGCGCAGTATACTCGGCCCTGATGGTGTTTGCTTCTGCACTTGCTCCCGGTCTCATGGGTATCTTGCTTGACTACGGCATAGAACTGGATACCCAGTTTGCAGCTTCAAGCCTCTATTGCTTTGCTCTTGGGATTGTCTTATTTGCGGTCAAACCACAGCTGCTTCTTGTGCGCTCTCCAGCATAAAACGCTCTGTTTCATAGCAAATAACTCAGATAATCCGTAGGTACCGGACAATGGCTGGTTGACCCGTACCCACCAACGCGATACCCGATTACCAAAGTTTTGTATTTACGAGAAGGCTCAGTCATGAGTGTAACGGTTCGCTTCGCGCCATCTCCAACAGGCCACATTCACATCGGCAATGTGCGCCCGGCGCTTTTCAATTATCTCTTTGCCAAAAAGCAGGGCGGTCAGTTCGTTCTGCGCTATGACGATACCGACGTTGAACGCTCCAAAGAAGAGTACGCCCTTGGCATCGCAGAAGATCTGAAATGGCTTGGCATCAACCCTGATCGCGTTGAAAAACAGTCCGAGCGGTTTGCCTTGTACGATGCTGCCGCCGCCAAGCTGAAAGAAGCAGGCCTTCTTTATCCGTGCTATGAAACACCTGAGGAGCTGGAGCGCCGCCGCAACCGCGCCCGCGCTCTGGGTCGTCCTCCGGTCTATGACCGCGCTGGTCTGAAGCTGACTGAAGAGCAGATTGCAGCATACGAGGCGGAAGGCCGCAAGGCGCACTGGCGCTTCAAGCTCCCTAACCATGCAGAAGGTGATCCGTTCACCTTAAACCGCACAGATGTTCACTGGGATGATGTCATCCGTGGTCGTCAGACCGTGGACCTTGCCTCGCTGTCCGATCCGGTGCTGATACGCGCTGACGGAACCTATCTTTATACTCTGCCATCCATCGTGGATGACGCGGATATGGGCATCACTCATGTCATTCGCGGCGAAGATCACATCGCCAATACTGGCGTGCAGATTGCGATCTTTGAGGCTCTGGGAGCAAGTGTTCCAGAATTTGGTCACCACAATCTGCTGACAACCGCTTCTGGTGAAGGTCTTTCCAAACGCTCGGGCGCATTGTCTATTCGCTCGCTGCGTGAAGCTGGATATGAGCCAATGGCAGTCTGTTCTCTGGCTGTCCTGACAGGCACCAGTCACGCAGTTGAACCAGCAGCCTCTATGGATGCACTGGCAGATATGCTCGATTTCTCCGGTATCTCCAAATCGGCTGCTAAATTCGACCCTGAAGATGTGGGGCACCTGACCGCAAAACTGGTGCATGCCATGAGCTTTGCAGATGTAGCAGCCCGTCTGAAAGCAGCAGGCGTCGAAGGCGATGAAGTCTTCTGGAGCGCAGTGAAAGAAAACTGCTCGACCGTTTCTGATGCCAAAAACTGGTGGGATTTGATTGCAGGTTCAGTCACCCCGGAAATTGCTGAGGAAGACAATGAGTTTATTGCTCAGGCAAAAGAATTGCTGCCGCAGGAGCCGTGGAATGAAGCGACCTGGGGGGAATGGACCAAAGCTGTGAAAGGCGAAACAGGCCGCAAAGGCAAAAGTCTGTTCATGCCGCTGCGCAAGGCAATCACAGGTCTGGCCCACGGACCAGACCTGAAGAACATGCTACCGCTTATTGGTCGGGAAAAAACTTTGGACCGACTTTCCTGATCGGACCTTCGCGCGGTTCAACCTCGCGAGGAACGAATTTCTTTTGAACCAACGGACGCTCAGAGTTCTCGCTCCGGGCGTCTGTTGCGTTTGCAGTCTGGCGAAGCTCATCCTGACTTGGAATTGCAGGATACGTTGCTGTGGCAGTTGGTGTCACTTCCTGTAATTCACCGCCAGGAAGTGCCTGCTCCAGCGATGGAATAGCAGGTGTTGGTTCAAACGTGCCGGGCTGACCGCCTGTTGCATCACACGCACAAGCCGGATTGTTCTGCTGCCTGAACAGATAGGCATTTGCAAGCGCAGTGTAAGGCGCTCCAGATAAAGACTGCATTTGCGCAGGGGTTTCCTGTGGGACGCGGAAGACATAAAGCTCCGTATCCTGACTTGGGCACAGGGCCTGACAAATCTCTTCATCTTCTGCCAGATCGCTAGCACTGGAATTGGGGTTGATCGGGAAGTAATAACCGTCACACTTGCGCACACACATGGTGGCAAATTGTTGTCCACTTTCAGAAAAGGCAGCGGTGGAACGAGATGTTAGTGGAGCTGGCTGGTTAACCTGCACAGGCGGTGCAACAGGTTGTCCCTGTGGAACTTGCTGACCAGAGCAGTTCAGATCCACAAGAGCTTGTTTTACCTCGTTGAGCCGGTCCACCATGGCGCTGGAAAAAAGCTCCTGCTGCCGCTGGCTATCAAGGTAAGCAAGGTTTTCGTTCATTTGCTGTAGCGAGGAACCAAGCTGCTGACACTGTGGCGCACCAAACGTTCCTTCACAGCCGTAGCTCGCCATTTGTGACTGAACATTGCTGATGTGAACCAGCTGCTCTTCATAGGCTTTCTGCCAGCTATTGGAAGCTTCTGAGCTATCCACTTGCTCAGAAAGTTCAATAAACTCTGCTTCAAGCCGATCGCAGACCTGTGGACGGGCAAGTGCACCGTTGGTCCAGACAAGGGAGCCTGCAAAAGCAAGTGCAACAGTGCAGGATTGAACAAAGGGTAGTCTGAAACGTGTCATAGCCCACAATACTAAGGTTAAGTCGAAAGGATGCTCAGGCATAAGATATTCTATGGCCTTATTGCGGCAAAACTAAAAGATTTATATCAGATTTGCAAAAAACTATTCCTGTGTAACTGGCAGTTGCCTAAAATTCTCTTATATCAAACGAAACTGTGATTTGCTTTGCTGAGCGTGAAAGGGAGCGCGACTGATGTTTATCTCTATAAAATCGGCCATAAAATCTTTTGGGGCTATGCTGGTTGCCTCAGGGCTGGCGCTGTCTCTCTCAAGTGGCATAGTTCAGGCACAGGAGCCCGATCTTATCTTTAAAAAATCAACGGTCTGGAAGTTTTTAAGCCCCGATCACAAACTGGCAACCTATGCATTGGATGACCCGGGCGTGGAAGGCGTAGCCTGTCACTTCACGGTACCGGAAAAAGGCGGGTTTGCAGGATGGCTTGGCCTTGAAGAAGAAACTTCAGACGTCTCATTGGCCTGTCGTCAGGTCGGGCCGATTAAGTTTAAGGAAAAGTTCGAGCAGGGCGATGAGGTTTATCGCCAAAGCCGTTCTTTGTTCTTTAAGAAAATGCGTATCGTGCGTGGTTGTGACGTAAAACGCAATGTTCTGGTCTATCTGGTTTACTCAGACAAGCTTGTGGAGGGGAGCCCAAAGAACTCTACTTCCACAGTGCCAATCATGCCCTGGGGCGACAAGATGCCGGAAAAATGCTCTGACTATCTGGAAGACTAAACAGTATCCAGATTATCCTGTTATGCGAACTATTTAAAGCGTATCTCTGAAAAGTGGACACCGGTTTTCAGATAAAGATACGCAAAAACAAAAGCTAAAGCAGATCAAGCGTTTCGGCTTAAACGCGAACTGCTTTAAGCGCTCAATACTCGGGAGTTTTATGCTCCCGAGTGTGTTTTCAACCGTCTGTTTACAAGCAGGCATTCCTGCATCACGAAGCAGTTGAAGATAGCGACACTGCTGGGATGAGCATTAAGGGCAACCTTAAGGGAATGGATAAAGTGGAGAAAGAGCAATTCACGCAAGAAAAGGTGGCGCGAAACGCCAGCCTGAATGTGTCAGCATCTCTGGAATTTTCCAGAGCAAAAAGCTGGGTGAACAGTGTTCAACCAGAATTCATGAATAGGTACACCGCAAGCAAGATGATCGGGCTTGAGATAACGCTAGCCACAATCATTGCACCCATAGCCTGCTTCAGCATATTCAACCCCCGCTTGAATTATGAAATGCAGTTCTACGAAAACTATACTAGCATACGATCCCGATAATTGCACTATTAACCATAGCTAGTAGCTGTTATGTGTCAATTTGCGCAAGTTCCTATAAATTTGTTGCTCTGTATATATTTACTGATCTAAAGGTAAGGGATTGGCAATACGAGGCTTTAGCTTGGTATGAGATCCCTAATTACTGGAGGCCAGTTTTAACTGCACTGTTCCTTGCTTATCCAGCAGAGCCTCTAAAATTGCCCGGTCTTGCTTATAAATGTCTTCTCTGAATTGCAATTCACCATCAGTTCCCGCAAAGGCCGTATAATAACGCAGATGCACCGGGATATTCTCCTTCACGTTCAACCGCACAGTTTTACCGCGTGCCCGCAATCGTTCCATTTTGGGGCGGCTATGACCGGATGGTGCAAGCAGGACTTCTCCAAACGTGAAGGGATCCTGCACTCTGATACAACCATGCGAAAAAGCTCGCTGATCCTTATTAAATAAGCGCTTGGACGGGGTGTCATGCAGGTAAATATTGTGTTTGTTCGGGAACATGAACTTCACCGCACCTAAGGCATTGCGGCGGCCCGCTTTCTGTCTCAGTTGAAAGTTGAAACTGCGCTTGCTTATTGCGTTCCAGTCCACAGCAGTAGGGTCGATGCGCTTACCTCTCCGATAAACACTGATGCCACTTGAAGATAAAACAGAAGCATTCTTTCGAAGCTTCGGCAAATATTCGTTGGTCGCAATGGACCATGGAACTCCCCAGGTAGGGTTGATCTCTGCATACTCAAATTTATCGGAAAACAGTGGTGTCGCATGACGTGGCTTGCCCACAACACTGCGGGTTTCATAAAGCACCTGCGTGCCTTCCATAATCCGAACCATCTGTTCCGCTACATTCACTTTGACGTAGCGACCCTCAGGGACCGGGTCATCCCAGCGCATGCGTTCCAGATTTACAAGGATTTGATTGCGCCGGTCTTCCAGTGAAGCGTTAAGCGCCGCGCGGGTCTTTTTTCCCACGATGCCATCCATTGTCAGGCCATGCCGGTTTTGGAAGCGTTTCACAGCTTCAACCATCCCATTTGTGTATGTCTGGTTTAAGCCAGTTTCCTCTGCCTCTCCATGATAATCAGAGGAGTTTAAAACATAGCCTTCCGCTTTGAGGCGCATAGCCAGCTGCAAGACGCGATCCCCGCTCTCTCCGGGCCGAATGCTGGGGCCTTCAGAGATCTGTACTAAGTTGCTGGAACCCAGAACCTGATCGTAGCGGATGAGTTCCTTCTTAAGGAGGCTATAAGAAGGAGATTTGGGTTCCAGATCAGCAAAATAGGAAGTGACAGATTGAGCCTCTTCCAGCCTGGTTAGCATCTCATTCAAGCTGGGGACCTCAGGGAAGATATAGACGTTCTTAAGCACCTTGGCAGGCTTGACTGCTCCGCCTGCAAGTTGTGCCCCATACACTGCAAAAGCGCGGCTAAGCTGTAATTCCACCAGAGCGATTTCTTCTAGGGTTGCCGAAGCGTTGGAAATCTCCATCACATCCACAACAGAAGCCAGCTGACGAACACCATAGACTTGCGGGTCAAGGCCATGAGCAGGAGCTTTACGCAATTCTCTGATAAGCTGAGTGGCAAGTGGCAGCAACGACTGATCTTCAAACCAAACAGGCCGGAAATCCCGAAGGGCGTAAGCTTCAGCCAGCGCCTCAAGCTGTTCCGTTGTAAAACCTTCAGGCCTTGTACCATCTGCAGACAAAACCATGTCTCGAATGGTTTGCTCAAGCTGAGACAGCTCTGTTTCACTCTGTTTCTCTGACGTCTCTGTTTGCTCCGGTTCCCCAGCATCCGCATCCTGAAGCAGATTTTCCGGTGAATGCTCCAAAGGAGCAACCTGTTCAATTTCTGAGGGAAGAGCAGGTGTGGCTTTGATTTGAAGTGGCACCTCTGGACTGATTGCTTCATTTGAATTGACGAGGGTAGTTTCGTCAAAATCCAGAGGATCTTTTAATTCGCCGTTGGATATAGCGTTACCGGTCGCATGAATGGGGGAACTCATTCCAAGAAGATTGAGAGCCAGAATGGTGGCGCAAATTCTCTTATGTGACACGCGGTAACTTCCCTTTTTTTCTCAGGTTTCCCTCAGAATTGCATCTTCAGGTAGAAATTATGTTTTTAACTTAGTTATAAATGTGGGTGATCCGTTGAGACTAAGGCTTGACCTGTACGCAACAATCGGCGAAAAGCAATATATGAAAACGGCAATGCACACTTCTTCTTGCACCACCATTATTTGCAGCTAGCGACATCGCTGGCTGTGGCCGTTCTATCCTGCCTATCTTCTGCGTGAGATGAACGCCCGGCCAGCTGGCCAGGAGACGAACCACTATGAGCGCAGACACCACCCAAGGCGACAAGGGACTTCTGCTAACCAATACTTTGACACGCACAAAAGAGAAGTTTGTGCCAATGGATGCGTCAAGCGTGCGTATGTATGTCTGTGGCCCCACTGTTTATGACTACGCACATGTGGGCAATGCACGCCCTGTTGTGGTGTTTGATGTTCTGGCCCGGTTGCTGCGTCAACTCTATGGCAAGGATCACGTTACATATGTGCGCAACATCACGGACGTTGACGATAAGATCAACGAGCGCGCCGCCAGCGAAGGTCGCTCCATCCGCGAAGTGACTGAGACAACGGTGGCTCAGTATCATGCCGACATGGCCGCGCTGGGCGCGTTGCCACCGGACGTGGAGCCTCGCGCGACAGAACACATCGAAGAGATGAAGGAGATGATCGAAACCCTTGTTAAAAAGGGTCACGCCTATGTGGCTGATGATCATGTCCTCTTCCACGTGCCAAGCATGCCGGAGTATGGACAGCTCTCCAACCGCACACTGGATGAAATGATCGCTGGTGCTCGAGTCGAGGTCGCGTCCTACAAAAAAGACCCAACTGATTTTGTGCTCTGGAAACCATCTAAAGAGAACGAACCGGGATGGGACAGCCCATGCGCTATTGAAACACCGGGTCGTCCGGGCTGGCATATCGAATGTTCTGCCATGTCTGAGAAGCATTTGGGCAAAGTCTTTGATATTCATGGCGGTGGCATTGATCTGACATTCCCGCATCACGAAAATGAAATTGCGCAATCCAGATGTGCCCATGGAACCCACGCCATGGCAAATGTCTGGCTGCACAACGGTTTCTTGCAGGTGGAAGGCGAAAAGATGTCCAAGTCTCTGGGCAACTTCTTCACTGTTCACCAATTGCTGGACACTGAAGAAGGTGGAGGACGCAAATGGTCTGGTCAGGCCATCCGTTATGCACTGCTTCAGACCCAGTATCGACAGCCAATAGACTTTACCTTTAAAAGTCTGGCAGAAGGCGAAAAGCAACTAACCCGCTGGGCGGAGCTGCTCAAGAAACACGGCGTGACTGCACAATCAGATGGCGCACCGGATCAAGGTGTTCTGGATGGTTTGCTGGATGACCTGAACACACCGCGAGCTTTTGCAGCATTGCACAAACTCGCCCGTGAAGCGCGCTCAGGTGATGTTGAGGCAGCTCAGAAATTAGCAAATTCTGTCAACTTCTTAGGCTTTGATCTTGAATCATATTCTAAAGCGCAGGCTGAAGAAAAAGCAGAGGCAAACGTGTCGCCTGAGCTCAAAAAAAAGGTTGAAGAGCTGATTGCCAAACGTCTGGAAGCCCGCAGGGCAAAAGACTTTGCTGAAAGTGATCGCATTCGTGATGAGCTGGCAGCAGATGGTGTCGTTCTGAAAGACATGAAAAACAAAGAGACAGGTGAGATCGAAACCACCTGGACCTGCGCCTGACACATACCTTTGAGCATGGCTCAGCAGATACCACAAGGAAACTTGAAATCTGCTCCATGGTTCAAACCGGGAGAAACCGTTAGGTTCGCAACGTTTTCTCAAGGCGCTCTGACTGAGTGCCTTGAGAACCGCCACGAAGCTGCTGGGCAAGGCACTTTGTGAGGCATGAGGGAAGCCTGATCGAAAGGTCAGCAACAATATCTGGGTAGGCATGTAATGGACAAAGAGCGTCTGTATCTTTTCGACACGACCTTGCGGGATGGTGCACAAACCTCCGGCATCGACTTTTCGGTGGACGAAAAAATTGCCATTACCGGCTTGTTGGAACGATTGGGTGTCGATTACATCGAAGGCGGTTATCCAGGGGCAAATCCCATAGACACGCAGTTTTTTGCAAAAAAACGCACAACCAACGCAATATTCACCGCATTCGGGATGACCAAGCGGGCAGGGCGCTCAATTGGAAATGACCCGGGCGTGCAAATGGTGCTCCAGTCAGCCGCCACTGCAACATGTTATGTTGCCAAAAGCTGGGACTATCACGTTGATATTGCACTCAAATGCACCAATGATGAAAACTTGGAGAGCATCGCGGACACGGTTAAAGCCTCTGTAAAAGCTGGCAAAGAAGCCATGATTGATTGCGAGCATTTCTTTGACGGTTACAAAGCAAACCCTGAATACGCTCTGGCCTGCGCACAAACCGCGTTTGAAGCCGGTGCCCGCTGGGTGGTGCTCTGCGATACAAACGGCGGCACCTTGCCCCATGAAATCACGCAGATTGTGAAGGCTGTACAAGGGGTTATGCCGGGCAGCAATCTGGGTATTCATGCACATGACGATACCGGGCACGCAGTCGCTAACTCTCTGGCAGCAGTCGAAGCTGGCGTCAGGCAGGTACAGGGCACGCTCAACGGTATTGGCGAGCGATGCGGCAACGCCAACCTGATAACCCTGATCCCCAATATGCTCTTGAAAAAGCCGTACTGTGATCTGGTCGAGCTTAGTATCAAGAAAGATGATCTCGCAGAATTAACAGCAATTTCAAGAGGTTTCGACGAAATCCTGAATCGGTCCTCGAACGTCCACGCACCTTATGTCGGAGCCAATGCGTTTGCGACTAAGGCAGGCATTCATGCCTCAGCTATTTTAAAGAACCCTGACACTTACGAACATATCCCGCCAGAAATTGTTGGCAATCAAAGGCGTGTGCTTGTTTCTGATCAGGCCGGAAAATCGAACCTGCTTAACGAGCTGAAGCGTCTGGGTGTTGAGGCCAACAAAGCAGACCCACGTCTGGACAGTCTTTTGTCGGAGGTAAAAGAGCTGGAAGCACAAGGCTTTGCCTACGAAGCAGCCGATGCATCTTTCGAGCTCCTCGCACGTCGCCGTCTGCATTCCGTACCGGACTACTTCGATGTCCTTTCCTATCGAACAGGCGTTGAGCGCCGCTACAATGTGCTTGGCGAACGTGTCACGGTCACAGAAGCTGTTGCTAAGGTGGAAGTTGATGGCGAGATCTTTATGTCCGTGGCGGAAGGTAACGGTCCCGTTAATGCGCTGGACCTTGCACTGCGTAAAGATCTGGGCAAGTATCAGCGTTTGATAGCAGACCTTGAATTGATCGACTATAAGGTACGAATATTAAATGGCGGCACCAGCGCGATAACGCGCGTTCTTATAGAAAGCCAGAACAAAAAGACTGGTAAAAGATGGTTTACCGTCGGCGTCTCTGAAAATATTGTAGATGCATCTTTTCAGGCACTCACTGATTCTATCCGTTACTGTATTTTCAAAGCGGCGGAACTGGAAATCGTTTAACTATTGGAAGCTATGTAAGCAAAAGTGGTCGCGTCCGCGCGGCTGCTTAGTTTCGTAATTTGCGTTTTACTCTCCCTTGAAAACCAGCACTTGGTTTTAGGAGGTGCGCTATCAGCGTCAGGTTCTCTGATGCAGTTCTGTTTCATGGGGAAATTATGAGAGAGCCAGCATCCAGTGCTGATCAGTTGGGCACGCCTGAAGCCTTTAAAGCAGGCTTGATCGCTGCAATTTCTGCTTATCTTATGTGGGGTTTCGCCCCCATGTACTACAAGTTAACTGCGGATATGCCAGCAATTATTGTAATCTGTTACAGAGTTATTGGCTCAGTGCTGTTTCTGAGTGCTTTTATGGTTGTCGGTAGTCTGCGCAAAGAAGTCTTTTCTATCTTTAAAGACTTTGGGCGACTTAAATACTTGCTGGTATCAGCCACGGTAATCAGCATCAACTGGACCGTTTTCATTTGGGCCGTTGAAGCAGGTCGGGTCTTGGATGCAAGCTTGGGTTACTTCATTAATCCCATTGTAAGCGTTGTTATGGGCGTAATAATTCTGTCCGAACGTCTATCAAGGGGACAACTGTTTGCACTCACAATCACTGTTTGTGCAGTTGCATACAGAACCTTCGATATGGGACAACTGCCATGGGTGTCAATCGTGCTGGCCTTCAGTTTTGCGTTGTACGGTCTGGTTCGTAAGAAGGCTCCCGTAGGTGCTGTTGCCGGTCAACTGGTAGAAGTTTTGTTGGTCATGCCACTTGCATTTATCGGAATCTGGTATTTTGTAAATGTGGGAACTGGTGGAATTTATCCGGCAATCCCCATGCAAACCCCATGGTTTCTGGCTCTTTTGCTGTTTACAGGAGTGATTACAGCAGTGCCGCTTGTTGTTTTTGCATTTGCCGCGCGCCGTCTGCCTCTGGTCTACATTGGTTTTCTTCAATATATCGCGCCAACCATCCATTTTTTGAGTGCGGTCTGGCTGTTTAATGAAGACCTTTCGATGGAAGGGTTGTTCTCTTTCGGTATGATTTGGATATCGCTGGTTATCTTTTCAATCGATGGCGTCTTGTCTAAGCGACGTGCCGAAAAATTGGCATAAAAGGAAATGGTCGCTGGTTTTACAGCGGCCAAGATAGGCGCGGCCATAACGACGTTACATGTCTTGCACGTCTGGATTTTCCATTACGCAGTCAGCTACCGCCTTGCAAAGAATATCAACGCTTTCAGAAACATCCGCCGTGATCTCGTAGGTAATATCGCTATCTGAACGTATAAAACCCAGATCACGCATATGATCAAGCAACTCCACCAAGGGTGTCCAGAACTTATCAAGATTGAGCAGAAGCATGGGCTTATCATGGCGGCCAAGCTGTGCCCAGGTAAGCATCTCCACAAGTTCTTCTAAAGTGCCAATGCCTCCGGGGAGAGCTATAAAGGCATCTGCTTTTTCAAACATAATGCGTTTTCGCTCATGCATGTCCTGCGTAACAATCAGTTCATGCGCTTCTTCAAGCATAACTTCCCGGTCCTTCAAGAACTGAGGGATGACACCGGTTACTTTGCCACCATTGTTAAGAACAGTTTTTGCAACAGCTCCCATAAGTCCGATAGATCCCCCGCCATAAACCAGACGAATCCCCTTGGCAGCGAGTAATTCGCCAAGTTCGATAGCTGACTGCTCGAAGAGAGGATGACTACCCGCATTCGAGCCGCAATATACGCAGATGCTTTTCAAGGTTTTCATGGGTAATCTGTCGCATTAGGATAGGGGAGAGGTCAAGCATCACCTGCAAAATGAGGTTAACTTCGCTTACATGCGCAACTTGCCTGACCCGGTGCATCTTGCTCCATTGATTAAACAAGTATAACAAACAAGGTTAAAAGTTTGTCCGTTGCGTTGTGTTAAGCAAAACAGACAGCCGGGTGATTGAAGTCCGGATAATGTGATAACCTGTCAATGTGCTCCAGCAAATCTGAGCTGGCGTGCTTGAGGAGCAATTGAGAACAATGTCGAAATCGGGGATGAACTGGTTACTGACAGTTGCTGTAGCTGTTGCTGCGGGCGCGATCGGTGCAGGGGCGTACTACCTCAATAAAGATGAAACCGCGATCATTACTAAGGCCGAAAAGATCATCGAAAAGCTGCAAGCTGCTGCCAACGGAAATGTGCAGTTGAGTGGACCGGGTGCGCGGCAAGATCAGGTGGAGACGACAGATACATCGCAGGTGCCTGCAAATCTGGATATCGCAAACGAAGTCGCTGACAATATTCCAAGTTTCGATGTGATGCGTGTTGAACCTTCTGGAGACGCAGTTGTGGCTGGGCGTGCAGAAGCTGGCTCCATCGTCGCACTTATTTCAAATGGTGATGTGATCGGTAAAGGCATTGCAAACAACCGGGGCGAGTTTGCAATTGTTCTGGAGAAACCTCTTAAACCCGGTGATCATGATGTGAGCTTGGAAGCAACCAGCAAGACCACTCAGGAAAAGATGAGTTCTGTGCAGCATATTGCAGTGTCTGTTCCTGAAACGGAACGCGGCGAAGTTCTTGTTGTTCTCAACGAACCGAATGCACCCTCTAAGGTTCTTCAGTTGCCCAAAGAACCTGTGAAAGCCGAGCCCGTCACGACCATTAAAGTGACTGAGAAGCCAGCCACGCCCACAACGGACAATACTGCTTCTGTAAGCCAAGAAAAAATGGGTGCTGTTGAGACTGCTTTACCTGCAAAAGAAACCGGAACCCGGCTTGCTAAGGCATCTGTTGAACCTGAAAGTCAGGGTGAAAAGCCCGAACCTGGAGCTGATAAGTTTGCTAAGGTGCAAACACCTTCTCAAGAAAGTGCATCTGCGTCTCCTGAAGACACCGTGGATACGAAGCTGGCGGTTAAAGCGGTCGAAACAGAGCAGGGGAAAGTCTTTGTCTCTGGTGAAAGCGAGCCGGGTGCGCAGGTCCGTGTGTATGTAGACGAAGAGCTTATAGGCGCTGTTAAAGCCGGTAAGGAAGGGCACTGGCTTATAGAGGCTGAAAAAGACATTCCAGCAGGCAATGTTGAAGTCAGGGCTGATAATGTTGAAGACACGGATGGCAAAGTGAAAGCCCGCGCGCAAGTCGTCTTCACCGAGGGTGAAAATGATGTTGCAATGATTCCGGTTCGATTAGTTGCTGAAAGTTCGGGTTCTCGCGGAACTTCCGCGACCGTTGGAGTTGGTGATTTGCCAAGTGTCATTATTCGGCAAGGTGATAACCTCTGGACCATCTCACGTCGTCTCTACGGTAAGGGAATTCGGTACACCACCATCTATCAGGCCAACAGCCAGCAGATCCGAAATCCGGATCTTATCTACCCTGGGCAGGTCTTTATGCTGCCCGTAGCTGACCTGAATTGGAAATCAGTAAACAACTGATCTGGATTCTTCTCTTCAGATACCCTATTTAAGAAGAGAAAGTTTTCCAAATTGGACTTTGGAAAAGCGCTGGACCACATCCAGCGCTTTTCTGGTTTACACAACAAGAGTTTGCCACAAGCAAAAAAGGCAAGCCTTCCTCTCTAATCTGATAGCAATGAAACTTAACATGTCATTGCTCTTCAGAGGTTATTCCAGTATCGCCAAATCGCTTCTCATTTAAGGAAGTGTGCCGGGCAGTAAGGCATTAGCATGACTGCAACACACAAAAAAAAACAGACCTCCGCTGCACCAGAACTGGATGCAGACGATAAAGGGCTGTTTCGTTCGCTAAAATCCCTTTGGGTCTATATGTGGCCAGATGCAAGACCAGAGCTTAAAAAACGCGTGGTTCTGGCTCTGGCAGCTTTGATTATCGCAAAGGTTATCACTGTCTTTGCACCCTACCTGTATGCATGGGCAACAGATTCTCTGACTGAAAATGGGGTACTGCCAAACTGGCTGCCGCCTGTTCTTATCGCACCTGTTATGCTGGTCGTGGCCTACAACGTTGCTCGTGCGATGGCCGTAGGGTTTAATCAGATCCGGGATGCAATTTTCTCTAGTGTTGGCTTACATGCCGTACGTGAGCTTGCAAATCTCACATTTAAGCACCTGCATGCACTCTCCTTGCGTTATCATCTGTCCCGCCGTACTGGCGGTTTAACACGTGTGATTGATCGCGGTGTCAAGGGCATTGAAGGGATTGTTCGTTTCACGATCCTAAGTGGTATTCCAACCGTTGTCGAATTTGCGATGATGGCACTTGTTATCTGGTTCCAGTTTGGTTTCTGGTATGTGGTTGTTGTTGCGCTCACAGTATTTGCCTACGTCTATTACACCGTTGTTGCTTCTGATAAACGCATCCAGATCCGCCGGGACATGAACAATGCGGACAATGACGCTAATAGCAAGTCCGTGGACAGCCTGCTCAACTTCGAGACCGTAAAATACTTCGGTAACGAAGAAATGGAGCGGGGACGCTTTGATAAGGCCATGCGTGGCTACGAGCGTGCAGCCATCAAGACATGGACATCACTGGCATGGCTAAACTTTGGTCAGGCGCTTATTTTGGGTGCCGGTATGGCCGCTTGTATGATCATGTCTGCTATAGCAATTCAGCGTGGTGAGCAAAGTATCGGTGATTTTGTTATGATCAACGCATTGTTGATGCAACTCTCTGTGCCGCTCAACTTTATCGGCTTTATCTACCGGGAAATTCGTCAGGGTATTGCTGATCTGGAAGCTATGTTCTCTGTTCTGGCTGTCGAACCCGAGATACAGGATGCTCCACTTGCGGACACCCTGAAGGTCAGCGAAGCGACGATCAGGTTTGAGAATGTTCACTTCCATTATGATGAAGAACGCCCGATCCTGAAGGGGGTTAACTTTGAAGTTCCAGCGGGCAGTACCATAGCAATTGTTGGTCCCTCAGGTGCAGGCAAGTCTACCATCTCCAGACTGTTATTTCGCTTTTATGACGTCACATCTGGCCGCATCACCATTGATGGCAAGGATGTCCGCGAGGTAACACAAAAGTCTCTGCGAGATCACATCGGCATGGTGCCGCAAGATACGGTGCTGTTCAATGATAACATAGCCTACAATATTCGTTATGGTCGTGTTGATGCCACCGAAGAAGAAGTCAGGGAAGCGGCAAAACTGGCACAGATTGATCATTTTATCGAGGCTTTGCCACATGGCTATGACAGCGAGGTTGGAGAGCGCGGTTTAAAACTTTCTGGAGGTGAGAAGCAGCGTGTTGCAATTGCCCGCACGATTTTAAAAAGCCCGCCAATTCTCATTCTGGACGAGGCGACATCTGCACTCGATACCCACACGGAGCAAGAAATCCAGTCAGCTCTCGACGTGGTCTCGAAAGACAGAACAACGCTGGTGATAGCGCACCGCCTTTCTACGGTAGTAAACGCGGACCAGATCCTTGTCTTAAAAGCAGGTGAAGCAGTGGAGCAGGGCACACACGCTGAGTTGATGGCAAATGAAGGACTTTATGCTTCGATGTGGAGCCGTCAACGTGAGGTGAATGAAGCTGAAGCGCGCCTTGCACAGATGCGTGAAGAGGATGAGGGATTTATCTCGCGAGGAAAAACAGCTGAGTCCGGCGAAATCCTAGGGGTTGAACCTAAGAAATAAGTGGGTTGCCCTCTACCTATACAGTGGATCCCGCGAATTTCTTGAAAAAATGCGCTAGGATTGCTTACAGGAACAAGCTTAGAGTTTCTGTAAGCACATTGCATGGCATTATTGTGCAGCTTTCGAGTGCCATATAATGAGAAAGGTGGTCAGGATGTCAGTAATGGATAGCATATCAAAGATTATTGTGCCTGTTCACAAGGAAGGTTATCCGTTTATTGCGATCGCAGTTGCTCTTACTATCTTGCTTGGATGGTTGTGGTCGCCGCTTTTCTGGATAGGGCTGTTCCTGACCGGTTGGGTTTGTTTCTTTTTTCGAGATCCGAAACGTGTAACCCCCGTGAAAGACGGCCTGATCATCTCTCCGGCAGATGGAACAGTCTGTATGATCGGCTCAGCAATCCCTCCGCACGAGCTGAATCTGGGTGAACAGCCCTTAACGCGGATTTGTATCTCTATGGACATGCTGAACTGTCACGTAAACCGTGCTCCGATCGCAGGTCGTATCACCCGCGTTGCTTATAAGGCTGGTAAATTCGTAAATCCTGAACTGGATAAGGCCAGTGAGCATAACGAACGCAACGGTTTAATCATCGAAAACGAATATGCTCGCGTAGGTGTAGTGCAAATCGCTGGCCTCGTAGCACGACGTATTGTCTGCTTCGTAAAAGAAGGCGAAAACATTTCCGCAGGAGACCGCTTTGGTTTGATCCGGTTCGGATCAAGGCTTGACGTTTACCTGCCACAGAGTACAAAGCCACAAGTTGCCATGGGTCAGACCATGATTGCTGGCGAGAGCATTCTGGCGAATTTAAAAGATGAAGAAGCAGGCGATGTAGTTGCCCGCGTTTCTTAAGGTAGTATAGCGTGTCTAATCCATTTCCTCCCTATGAACCGGGAGGTCACCCCTCTAATGCAAAAGGAAGTACGCGCAAGCGCATTCCTCTGCGTGTTGTCTTACCAAATGTCGTCACGCTGCTGGCGCTGTGCTCTGGTCTTACAGCCATCCGAATGGCCATGGAAAGCAGGTGGGATCTGGCCATTGCTGCCATTTTCTTGGCCGCTATTCTGGATGCTTTGGATGGGCGTGTTGCACGTATGCTCAAAGGTTCAACCAAGTTCGGTGCAGAACTGGACTCTCTGGCGGATTTCGTCAACTTCGGCGTTGCTCCAGGTATCATTTTGTACGCATGGATGCTAAAAGACGCAGGCTCACTCGGGTGGATTGCAGCCCTGCTGTTTTCCATTTGTATGGCTCTGCGCCTTGCCCGCTTCAACGTCGCGCTTGATGACCCGAATAAACCCAAATGGGCGAGTAAGTTCTTCACGGGTGTACCTGCACCCGCAGGTGCATTAACTGTGCTGCTCCCCATCTATCTTGAACACTTGGGCTCGCCTCACTGGGATGAACTGGCCTTGCCTGTCGCGCTTTATACGATGTTCATTGGTTTGTTGATGGTTAGCCAGCTGCCAACATTTTCGGGAAAGCAAATCGGCACACATATCCGCCGGGAATGGGTTCTTCCACTTTTTGTTGTTGCTGTTGGTATTGTTGCTCTGGGTGCAAGTTATCCTTTTGAATGCCTGAGTGTAATCAGCTTGGGGTATATAGCATCAATTCCATTTGCATGGCGCTCTTACCGTCTTCATTGCCTCAATGGAAAAGGAACCTATAAGGACTGCAATCCGGTCCCTACTGAGATTGAAGAGGAAAGCGTTTCGGATGATAAAACCTCTTTAAAGGTTAGTCTGGAAGACATCGCAAAAGCGGGCGTGCCCGATGCTCGTGAAGAGAAGAATAAAGACTAATTTGAGATGAGAACGACTAAAGGCCGCAGTAGGTCACTGCGGCCTTTAGTCGTCTTAAGCTATAAGTTTCGCAAAAAGGCTATCGAAGCTATTTGCCTTTGAAACTTTATTCCGCAGCTTCATTCACGCGCTTGATCTCGTTTGCTTCGAGTTGAGAGTCAGAAAACTCAGGCTCATCTCGCACGTTGCGCCCATTAAAGCCTTCACTGTCCGCATACTTTAATTCATGTCGGTTTTCAAAATAGAGTATGAGCGCTCGAACACCATTCATCACATGCATTGGCATCACCAAAGCCACTGGAATGACAACCAATGTAAGCAAGGTTGAAAACGCCAGACCAGAAATGACCGCAGTGGAAAGCTGAACCCACCAGCTCGCGGTAATGCTGCCGAATGTTGTAACACGACCTGCAAAATCAAAACTAATCTGCGTTGCCATCGGGATCAGTCCTGCAATCGTCGTGATTGTGGTCAGCATAACCGGACGGATACGCTGCGCACTGGTACGCAGTGCTGCATCGATTGGACTTTGCCCGTCTTTGCGGAAACGATTGTAAGTATCGATAAGAACGATTGCGTTGTTTACCACAATACCCGCCAGCGCGACGATACCTGTACCAGTCATCACGGTTGAGAACTGCTGCCCCGTTACGAGCATGCCTAACAATACGCCGAACACACTCAAAACAACGGTTAGAAGTGTGAGGGTCGTTTGATAGAAGCTGTTAAACTGGGTCAGCAGAATGATGAACATCAGAAACAACGCACCAATCATAGCTTTGCCAAGGAAAGCTTCAGTTTCTTTGCCTTCCTCGTTTGCCCCTCTAAACTTTACAGAGACATTTTCCGGCCATTGCTGCGATTCTAACCATATACCAATTTCAGTTTCTTTTTCTGTGACGAGATACTTGTCCTGATTGACGCTGGCTTTAACATCGAAAGAGAACAAACCGTCACGACGGGTCATGGTTGATACTTTTTGCTTCGGGGTTCGTTCCACAAAATTGGACAATGGTATCTGACCCAGCGGTGTGCGTAGCCGCAGTTCATCAAACTTATCAAGTGTGCGCTCCGACTGAGGAAGACGAACGCGAATATCTACTTCATCTTCAGCGTCTGCTGGACGATAGTCTCCGATCAGCACACCATTGGTAACAAGCTGAACCATAGCACCCACAGCTGCGATATCAGCCTTATACCGTGCTGCTTTGTCTCGGTCGATAGTGAGCTCCCAGTCAATTCCCGGCAGTGGACGACTGTCTTCTTGATCGCGTAACCCGTCGACAGTATCTAAGTAGTCACGAACACGCGAGGCAGCTATAGCAGCTGCATCATAATCAAGAGAAGTGACTTGCAACTGGATGTCTTTGCCCGTTGGAGGGCCACCCTCAACCTTTCTGGCTTCAACTTTGATACCTGGAAGCAGGTCAGTTTGAGCACGAATATTGTTAAAAATCTCAGAGGCAGGTCTGCGGCAACAAAAATCGACAAATTCAATATCAATTGAACCGATTAGGTCCGCAGGTGAATTGTTTCCGCCTCCACCTCGCAAGCCAACTGGAAAGGCGCGGGTGACCACATTTTTTACACCCGGCTCTGTGAGAATGATATCATCTACTTGTCGGACAAGTTGAAGCGCTTCGGCGGCTGACATGTTGCCACGTGCTGTAACGTAAAACTTACCTTGTTCAGGTTCTTCATTTACAAATAGCTGACTGCCTGGAAAGTAGGTCACGAAGCTTATCAGAATACCAGCGCACACAAATGCCATCGTTAACATGGCAATCACACCCGCCCACCACTTGCGAACCAGAACCCCTAAAGCGGCTATGTAAACTCGTGTGAAGCCTTTTAGTTTCGTGGTGTCGAAAGGACCGTTTCCAGAAAATACACGAGCAGCAGCAAATTCCTCTGTCTTTCGTTTTTCTGCGACACGTCGGGAGTACTCAACGATTGGACGAAAGAGTTGAAGTGCAGGCCAGAACACCGCGCCCACGATAGGTAGTGTGATAGCAAGAATAAGAGCTATCTGGGCCGGTAACTCGTGTGAGCGCCAGAACTGAGCGACAATGGGAAGATTTACAATATAGGCCGCAATAAACAAACCGACTACACACGAAAGCAAGTAATCTCCGTATCTTGCGGAAATTGCAAACACCTTCGCAAGGATGCCACCTGTGACTGGTAAGAATACCATTGCTGTCAATAATGAGCCGGAAAGAATGATGATTACCATGATCGGCAGGTAACTCATAAACTCACCGATTACACCCGGCCATAAAAGCATAGGCAGGAAAGCCGCCAATGTGGTTGCTGTGGAAGATACAATGGGCCAGAACATCAGTTTAGCTGCACGGATGTAAGCTTCGCGAGGAGGCATACCTTCAGCGGCTTTGCGGTCTGCGTACTCCACCATTACAATCGCGCCATCCACCAACATACCGACTGTAAGTACAAGACCAAACATGACCATATTGTTGACGGTCATGCCGATGGTTGTGAGTGTAAGGAAGCCAAGCATAAAACTGGTCGGAATTGCCAGACCCACAAGAACTGCAGAGCGCAAGCCGAGAGCAGCCACAACAACAATCATCACAAGGAAGATTGCTGTCATGATAGAGCTTTCGAGAGAGTTCAGTACTTTGAAGATATTGTCAGACACATCAAGCATGTAGCTTATGGTCACAGTCGAAGGCAGGTCTTTTTCGATCTCTTCAACAACGGCACGCACGGCAGCATTATTCTCAATGATATTTTCGCCAATACGTTTGATCACATCGAGAGAAACTGCAGGTTGCCCATTCACCAGCGTATAGGTGCTTGCATCTTTAAAAGTTCGCTTGATTGACGCAATGTCGCCAAGCGTGACCACTCCTTCACCAGACTGTTTAACTGGCAGAGAGTAGACGTCATCTGCATCCAGGATCAGTCCCGGAACCTTAATGTTAAAACGCCCTGCACCACTATCAATAAAGCCCGCTGCGACCAGCTGGTTATTCATACGCAGCGCATTAATCAGCTCACTCTGACTAACGGAGTAACTCTCCATTTTCAGAGTATCAATAATGACTTCTAACTGTTCGTCTCGCTTACCTGTTAGTTCCACTTCCTTGACAGAAGCAATACCCTCTATTTGATCTGTCATTCGATCAGCAAGCCGGTAGAGAGTGCGAGCTGGAACGTCACCGGAAAGAGCAATGGTCATAGTTGGCTGCAACGCCATATTATGAGTGCTGACAGACGGTTCCTTGGCATCCTCTGGGATGCTTGCCTTCGCTGTGTCGACTTTCTCTCGAACGTCGGTCAGGGCCTTGTCCTTGTCAACACTGATATCAAACTCCAGCAAAACCCCCACATGCCCTTCAGAGGCAATTGTGGTGATCTCTTTCAGCCCTTCAAGGCCGCGCAGCTCGGTCTCCATAGGTTGACCGATCAGGCGTGCACCATCTTCAGGAGAAATGCCCGACTGACTAATGGAGACATAAAAAAAGGGGACATCAATGTCAGGAGCAGCTTCTTTAGGGATGGCTATGTAAGACATGATGCCCGCAGCCACCATGAAAACCATCAGAGTGAAAACCGTTTTGGGGCGTCGAAGAATTCCCTCCAGCATAGCAATCATTGCGAAGCCTCCACGGTCTCATAGACGGGTTGAACTACACGCCCTTCCTTCACAAAGTCCTGCCCAACAGTGATCACATTCACTTTGTCCGGCAGGCCCTTGAGCCATACGCCTTTTGTACCGCCGCCAATCATTTCAGCCGGATAAAACACAACTTTATTGTCCGCGCCCACACCGCGCAGACCGATATCGCCGTTGTCGGCTAGGGTTAAAATGCCTGGTGACACGAAATGAGCTTTTTGGTCAGCAAGTTGCAGCTGGGTACTTGTGGTGACGCCATCCTTTAGTGTCAGATCCGGGTTGGGCAGTTCAACTTCCACGCGGAATGTGCGGGTATCAGGATCAGCAGAACTCGCAATAAAGCTCACCTTTCCCTCAACCGATTGGCCTGTTACCAGATTGACCACCGCACTTTGTCCAACTTCAATGTTCTGAATGTTGTTTTCAGAAACTGCACCAATGGCAAGCATTGGGTCCGGTGCCATGATTGTTGCGCAGACCTTACCAACTCCAAGCATGGCCCCCACTTCAGTCAAAGGAGATTCTACGATCCCGTCAATCGGTGCACGAATATCGGTACGCGCCAGCTCCAGTTCTGCTTCCTGCATCTGCGCTTGCGCCGCATCTCGTACGGCCTTCAGTGCAATCACCCGGTTCGTTGCAGAAAAGCCTTTGCCACTGAGCTTGCTGGCAGCTTCAAAGTCAATATTTGCTTGCGCTAAGGAAGCATTTGCTTGAAGCACACGTGCTTCTCGTGCTCCTCTTTGCAAAGAACAAAGAAGATCACCCTTACGAACGAAACTGCCTTCGCTAACTGGACGCTCTGCGACAACACCGGAGGTCTCGGCATGAACTTCAACACGGGTGTCGGCTTGGGTACGTCCGCGCATCTCTAAAAAAGGCGTCCGCACGCTTGCTTCCAGCGTCTCAACTTTTACAGCAAACGGAGCAGCTAACTTTGCCTTTGCTCGTTCTGACGGAGGCGGAGGTGTATCCTCACCTGTACTCTCACCCATCCTCACGGTAGTACCCGTTGCCATCCAAATGCCAATGCCTGCAGTAAGCCCCAAAGCCAGAACATATGAAAATCGAATTGCCATTTTTCTCTCCGCCAGTTTCGGCGTTTATTCAGCGGCAAGAACAGGGGCGTGACACTCGCCAGCGATCTGTTCAAGCTTGCTTCGGTTTGTTTTCAGATAAGACAGGGAAGCACTTAGAGTGGTGATCCCGTATTCCAAGGTCCATGCACTAGCGGGGTTGCAACAAAGCTCAAGCTGGTGTCGCATGCCCTCAATCTTCTGCTCCAGATGTTCTTCTCGTCGGTCGATTTCTTTTGAAATGAAGTCGGACCCAACCCACTGGCTATTAAGTGCCAGAAGGAGAAAAGGCGACCTGAACAAGTCCTCAACAGGCGTTTCTTTTAGTTCTTGAACAAAAGCTGATCGCCCGGCTGGCGTCATGCTATAGATTTTCCGGGAGGGTTTCCCAACAGAGGTTTCTTCGCGAAACACGACAAGCCCTTCCTGTTCCATTTTGGCAAGTGAGGGATAAATTGATCCGTAACCAGCTTCAATGAAATGGCTGTATTGCCCCTCTTGTGCAGCCTTGCGGATTTCATATCCAGTGGCTTCGCCATTGGACAGTATGGCAAGACAAAATTTACGTGTGCTCATTCTCCACCATATGGCACTGAATGTTAAAAGAAATCTGCCCGAATTGAGCTTATGTAATCTACTGAACGCATAGGGGTGACTGTAAGGTAAAGCACTTACTTTGCCCGATATATATCATCTGGATATATATAGCATTGTGTTTTACTTAAAGTCGCAGAAACTGTCAAATTTAGAAATGTATCAGCATATGGCTGACCACTCTTTCTTTATTTCAAATTGGTTTGCTCCACCAAATTTCAATAGCATGCCTGCTACTATCTTTAGTGTTACATCGAATTTATGTGTTCGCTATCACAAGTTGTTTAAATTTTCAGTCGTAGAGAGTGGGGTGTGGGTTGAGTTTCTGCAAAACAGGCTTGTTATGTGCTGCGGTTTTGCGATGATCAGTTGATTTCAGCTTAAAAGAGAGCACCATGATTGAATATGTACGTGACATGATCGGTTACGCGAATAGTACGCCCGACCCTAAATGGCCCGGAAACGCAAAAATTGCAGTTCAGTTTGTCATCAACTATGAAGAAGGCGGTGAGAATAATATTCTTCATGGAGATGCCGGGTCAGAGGCTTTCCTCTCGGAGATCATTGGTGCCGAAAGCTGGATCAACCAGCGCCATATGAACATGGAGTCCATATATGAATATGGTTCTCGTGCAGGGTTCTGGCGTCTGTGGCACCTGTTCCAAAAACATCAGTTATCCGTCACCGTTTATGGAGTTGCAACCGCGTTAGCACGAAATCCCGAAGCTGTTAAAGCCATGAAAGAAGCCGATTGGGAAATCGCGTCTCATGGTTTGAAGTGGATTGAGTACAAGGATTTTTCCGGCGAGGAGGAACGCTGGCATATGCAACAGGCAATCCAGATACATAAAGATGTAACTGGTGAACGTCCTTTGGGCTGGTACACAGGAAGAACTTCCGTCAATACACTTGACTTGGTGATGGAAGAAGGTGGTTTCCTGTACAGTTCAGACAGTTACGCAGACGATCTGCCATATTGGGTCGAGGGACCTGCAGGTCAGCACCTCATCATTCCTTATACGCTCGATGCAAATGATATGCGATTTGCGACTGCGCAAGGCTTCAATACTGGTGAGCAATTCTTTACCTATCTCAAAGATAGTTTCGACATCCTCTACGAAGAAGGGCAGGACGGCGCACCAAAAATGATGTCAGTTGGACTTCATTGCCGCCTTGCTGGACGGCCCGGCAGAACTGCCGGGCTTGCTCGTTTCTTAAAATACATCGCAGACAAGCAAGATGTTTGGATACCACGACGTATCGATATCGCCCGGCACTGGCATGAACATCACACGCCATAACCGCTTTATTCTGAAGCAGATTTGCCGTTCTCATTATTCCTGAGGTCGGCAAACCAACGCTATCTGTAAAAAAGTCATCTTTATCTTTAACTGGCCTCATTACAGCCATGTGCAGGCCAGACGGCGTTTCTATGTCGAACATATGCAAACTGTTCAAACGTGCAAAACCAACTAAATCCACATGGTGAATTGCACGTAGGTTCAAATTGTCGTGACCCTCTGTCTTCCTCAATTAGATATTGATAGAGACAAGTTAGAAAGCAAATCGGCTGTGCGGTATGCCTGTTGCATCATCCTCGGCAAATGAACAAGGAAACAAGAATAGGGTGACTATGAGCACTTTTATGGCTGTTGCCGAGAAGGCGAGGCATTCAAGCAAGGTAAGTCTATCTCGGCGGGGCTTCATTGTTGGCGCAAGTGCATTCGCACTGGCGGGTTGTCAGACAACAAGCTCTCCAAAACGTAAAGTTGTGAGCGACTTGCGACAGGACCCTTATTACAAGGCTATGTATGGCCCAATACCGCAGGAAGAGCACCCTGTTCCAGCGGTGAACCTTGCGCAGATCCCGGATGGAAAATATCTGCGCCAGGTTGTTCGTTACAGTGGACCTGAGGAAGGGGGAACAGTTGTCGTTGATCCGGCAAACCGCTTCCTTTATCTGGTGCGCGATGACAGAACCGCAATGCGCTACGGTGTCGGTGTTGGCCGTGCCGGCTTTGGTTGGCAAGGCGATGCTGTTATCCAATACAAACGTCAATGGCCTAAATGGACACCACCTGCGGACATGATTGCGCGTCAGCCTGAACTTGAAGAGTTCCGTTATGGTATGGCCCCGGGCATTGAAAACCCGTTAGGTGCCCGAGCACTTTATCTGTTCCAGAATGGTAAGGACACGTTGTACCGCCTACATGGAACCAACGAGCACTGGTCCATCGGAAAGAATGTTTCAAGTGGCTGTATTCGGTTGCTTAATCAAGATGTTATTGATCTGTACAATCGCGTCCCAAACGGTTCTCGTGTTGTTGTTCGACCGGCTGGTAATCCTGTTGAACCTCTTAGTGTTTAACGAATGAACTTGGATTAAAAGATGACAGGCCCGGCGACCTCGCCGGGCCTTTTGCGTGAATGGCTTTGGAAAACTCTTTCCAGGTGTCGTGAAATTGTAACCAGATGTAGCAAATGCTTGCATTTGAAAATGTCATTACGTTTTTATAAATTTCAAAATGCACATGTCTCACAAAAGCAATGTAAAACACTCTCAACTAATGTGTTCTTTTAGGCATACTCATTTGTTTGGTGCTCATAAAAGAGTGTGAGCCATCAGACCCGTCAGTATCGCGTTGCCAGATAGGAGCTGGGTTTTAATGTCCCGTCCAAGACAGACTATCAAAGTGAGTCTGATCCTTATAGCTATTGGTGTTGCCGGGCTTTACATTAGTAAGCCTGCTGTGTTTTCAGGCCCGGTTCCAGTTCTCTCATCACTTGGCTTGACGCTCTGGAAAACCGATGGATCAGATATCGTGGTAAAGGGTGGGGCAAAATCACAACGGGGCAAAAGACGTGCTTCAGGCGCGGGCGGCAATCAGGAAATCCTGTCCCGAGCAAGAAACGTGACAACTGGTATTACAGATACATTCGTCAGGGCTATTGGCACGGGACGAGCGGTGAAGATGACGGATCTTTACCCGGAAAGTTCAGGCCGAGTGACAGAACTGCCTAACAAAGCAGGTACTCGTGTCGAAACTGGCGAGTTGATAATGCGCTTGGACGATGCAGAGGAGAAGCTTGCAGTTGAACGGGCAAAGCTTGCACTCAAAAATGCTGAAGAGCAGGTCGAACGCTTTGAAAAGCTGATGACATCCCAAACAATCTCCACGGTGCAAATGCAAAATGCTGTCCTTGCGACCAATCAGGCTCGTCTGGATTTAGACAAGGCCATAATCGATTTGGAACGCAGGCGAGTGAAAGCACCATTTGATGGAGTGCTGGGTATTGTCGATGTCGAAATTGGAGACTACGTCACTCAGTCATCACGTATTACCGGGTTGGATGATCGATCCGCCATACTGGTTGAGTTCGTGGTTCCGGAGCGGTTTGCGAACAAAGTAAGACATGGAGATCAAGTTGAACTCCGCACGGAAGCTATGCCCGGACGTGTCTTTTTTGGCGAGCTAACAGCTATGGAAAACCGGGTCAATTCAGAATCCCGAACATTGAAAATTCAGGCAACTGTCGAGAACCCGGATGATTTGCTGCGTTCTGGTGTTGCTTTTGACGCACGTGTTCAGTTGAAGGGAGATGAATGGCCTTCAGTACCTTCAATTGCTCTTAAATGGGACAGGACTGGCCCTCACATCTGGTTGGCAGAAAATGGGTTGGCCAAGCGCACGGATGTAACTGTTATCGAGCGTAGCGCTGATCGTGTCCTCGTCGAAGGAGAGGTTGAACCCGGCGATGTTGTAATCACTGAGTCAGTGCGAGACTTGCGATCAGGTACCAAAGTCAATGTACAGGCAGAACCGGGCTTTACCCTTAAATCCCCACAGGAAACGGCTGAGCCTGTCGTGAGTGACGGTAAGCGACCTGAACAGAAGTCAGATAAGCGAAAGGATGATGAGAGGCAGGGTCGTAAGCCTCCGACAAGTGCTGGCGATAGTGAAAAAGAAAAGACCCTCAAAAATACTGATTTAGGTGCTTCACATAGTGATGCTGTTCGGTCTGAAAGCTGATTGAGGTGAAGTATTACAATGGTAGCTGACAAAAAATCACCTCAGGCAGATAAAAAAGCTGAACGCGAGAGTCATCTCAACGGTCTTTATGCAATTTGTGTGCGTAGGCCAGTTCTGGCAATCACCTTAAATCTTCTGATTATTGTAGCAGGCATTGCAGCATTGTTGGGTATTGAAGTACGTGAAATGCCAAACGTGGACCGACCTGTTGTTACCGTAACCACGACCTATTCAGGCGCTCCTCCGGAAGTCACAGATGCCGAAATCACCAGTGTGCTTGAAAAGGCAATCGCACGTACCTCTGGTATCGCCTCCGTTTCATCCTCTTCAAAGTATGGGCGTAGTCGTATCACGGTGGAGTTTAACGATAGCATCGAGGTAAGCGAAGCCGCAAACGATATTCGGGATGCTGTTAGCAGTGCTGCTAGAAACCTTCCAGAAGATGCTGATACACCTGTGGTCGTAAAGGCTGATGCCGATGCTGATCCTGTAATGCGCCTTGTAGTTACTTCAGATCAGATGCGTATTGAAGAGTTAAGCAAGTTTGTTGATGACGAACTCATTGATCGGATTACATCAGTTCCAGGTGTAGCCAGTGTGAATGTTTATGGATCACAAACACCTGTCTTTAAGATCGCAATAAACGTTCAGGCCATGTCCTCGCGTGGTTTAACACCAGATGACTTGCGGCAGGTTTTAGAAGAGCTTGCTCTTGATACGTCGGGAGGATCGCTTGAAACCGGTGATCAGGAACTCTTCGTACGAGCCAATTCAGATGTAGAAACGGCTGAGCAGATCGGGATGGTGAAGATTAATGAAACCACTCGTATTCGTGACATCGCATTTGTAAGTTACGGGCCGGAAAGAGCATCCTCCGGAGCATTTTATAATGGTCGCCGTGCAGTTGGAATGGGCCTGATACGTTCTGCTAACTCAAACACAATCGATATCTCCAACAATGTTCGCGCAGAAGTCGCACGCATGAATGAGCAGCTGCCAAAAGACGTGGAAGTTAACATCAGCAGTGATGACGCAACTTTCATCGGTGGAGCAATTAAGGAGGTGGTGTTCTCCCTATTCCTTTCAACGACAATTGTCATTGGTGTGATTCTGTTATTCCTTGGGTCTATCCGGGTCACGCTTATTCCCGCTGTAACCGTACCAGTTGCGCTCATAGGTGCACTGGTTGGGATTTGGCTTGCCGGGTTTTCTGCAAATGTTCTGACACTGCTTGCCTTGCTACTGGCAACTGGCATGGTAGTCGATGACGCGATTGTGGTGCTTGAAAACATCTCTAAGCGTGTTCACAAAGGGCAGGGGCCCAGGGCAGCAGCTATCTTAGGGACGCGGGAAGTCTTTTTTGCTGTGATCACAACAACGGCAACGCTGGCAGCTGTTTTCATTCCCATCTCGTTTTTGCCTGGTAGTGTCGGTAAACTCTTCTCAGAGTTTGGCTTTGTACTCGCAATCTGCGTTATGCTGTCATCTTTCGTTGCTCTGACACTTGCCCCAATGATGGCTTCGCGTTTGCTGCGCACCAAACTCTACGAGGAAACACACAAACCTTCTGCGGTCTGGAGAGCAATTTCCGGTGTTGGTAAGTCATTGGAACGGCTATACTCTAACACACTTGACTGGACATTACGGCGACCCTTCATCCTGCTCATTGTGGCGACACTCTTTGTTGTATGGGGTGCATCTCAATTTACCTCCCTGCCGCGCCAGTTGACACCAAACGAGGATCGGGCCGTGATCTTCATGATTGGTTCGACACCTCAAGGTGCAAGCTTGGATTACACTGCCGGAAAAATGACCGAGCTGGAGAATATTGCGCAGGTGTATGTCGACAATGGCGAAGCCCGATCCGTGATGAGCCTGATTGGTATGGGTGGGCAGATTAATCGTGGTTTCCTTGTCATGTCTTTAAAAGACTGGGCTGATCGTGAGCGGACACAACAAGATATTGTGCGTGAGCTGCAACGCAAAACTTCCCGGATACCCGGTTTGAAAGTGCGGGTTGCGCAACCCAATACTCTTGGTATTCGTGGCGCAGGTCAGGGACTTCGCTTTGCAGTAACAGGCACCAATTATGATGAACTGGCAAAAAGTGCAGATGAAATCGTAGAGCAGATGCAGGAACGTCACGGCGATAAAGTTGGCTTTGCCTATGTGTCCTATGAAACAACTCAGCCACAACTGTTGCTAAGCATTGATAGAGAGCGTGCTGAAGATCTTGGCTTGTCTTCTGACCGTATTGCCTCAAATCTGAGAATGCTATTGGATGGCAGATCAGTTGCTGATCTGTTTGTAGAAGATGATGGCATTCCAATGGTGATGGAAGCTGGCGGATCGCCAATGCGCTCCACCCGTGATTTGGAGAACATCTTCATCAAAAGCAAAGACGGAACGATGTTGCCGATGTCGTCTATTGTCTCCATTGAAGAGGAGGCTGTTGCTCCAAGCCTGACCCGTGAAGAACAACAACGTGCTGTGCCTGTAACCATCGCGATTAATGAAGGCTATGACCTGGCTCAATCTATTGCAGACATGAAAGAAATTGCAGCAGAAGTTCTCCCCACAGGAAGTAATGTTACCTTACTTAGTGAGGCAGCAGTTTTAGAACAGACCACATCCAATGTGTATGTAACGTTCTTGTTTGCAATTCTGGTGGTCTTTCTGGTGCTTGCTGCTCAGTTTGAGAGCTTTGTCAGTGCCCTTGTAATCTTGTGTACTGTACCTTTTGGGGTTTCTGCGGCAATTATTTCTATTGGCCTTACAGGCGGGTCCATCAACATCTATTCTCAAATCGGTATTATCCTTCTGGTGGGCTTGATGGCGAAGAATGGTATCCTCATAGTCGAGTTTGCCAACACGTTGCGCGAGGAAGGGCGTTCTGTGTTTGAGGCCATTCATGATGCTTGTCTCATCCGGTTCCGCCCGGTGATCATGACTGTGGTCTCCACAGTACTTGGCGGCGTTCCGCTTGTCATGGCATTTGGAGCTGGAGCTGAAGCACGTATTGAGATGGGGTGGGTGATCGTTGGTGGTCTGGGGTTTGCAACCCTGTCAACACTCTTTGTGACGCCTGCGGCCTATCTGTTGCTCATGCGTTTCACCAAACCGCGCAAAGCAAGCGAAGAAAAAATACACTCAGAACTGGATCATGCGCTGGGCGCAGGCAAAACACCTGCAGAATAGCAAAATTTAGGCCGATTAGGGGCAGGCCGAGATGATGACGATGCTCGTATGTCCCTCATCTAGGCACTTTTGGGCCAAATAGAAAATATCGAGCCGTAATGTAACTAAATGAGAGTTGGCACCTGGCTCTGTCGTCTCATTTACACGATGTCCCAGATCATGAGAGAGTTCCAGTTCAAAGAAAGCTTCGCCCTGCGAGAAATAAGAGAGCAATAAATCCAAATCCAGCGCTTCATTTCCAGTTGCGTCGACAACTCGCGTCTGGCGAAGTTTATCCCGCCACATGCGCTCTCCACAGCTATCCAAAAGTGTCTCGCAGGAGACCAGCTGGTCAAACAATTGATGCGCAGTTGAACGAAGCATCTAACTCTAACCCAACCCTGAAGCCAAAACCTCATTAATTATAGCAGATAGATCTAAGAGGCTTTCAAAGCCAATCGGTAAAATTGCTCGCAAGATTGTTGTATCCGGCAAAAATGAGATCGAAATATCCGCCAGTTGTGTTGCGATTAACCACTTTGGCTCAAGCCAGAGGTTTGGTAGAATGGGTCAACTCATCTTTATAAAATGGCAAAAGGCGCTGAAGGTGTTTCTCCCTCCAGCGCAATATGCTTTATGCACTCTTGGCAAAAGTCTGCATCATGATGTCGACGAACAAAGCCGCGTTAGCATCAAATGCCACTTTGCAGTTAACAGGCCTGCTACCCCGGCGTTTCTTGTCAATTACTGTGCGCCCTACCGTCAAAGCACCTTGCGTTTCAATATCTACTGGGTGTTCTTCCAGTGTTATCACCTCTGGTTGGATAAGGTGTGCGATGCAAAGAGCATCATGAACTGGCGCACTATGTTCAATATGCATGCTCTGGATCTTGTCGTGAACACCGATACGGTGTCCGGTGCATGCCGCCATTGCTTTGCCAGCAGGCGTTCCGAGTTCCTCAAATGCCCGGCAGTCGGAGGCTGTGACAAGTGCTTTGTGAGTTGCATCAAGTGGAACAAGCGTGAGCTTCTCGAACCCGGCATTAAACACTGCATAAGCTGCCTCAGGATCAGCCCAGATGTTAAATTCAGCCGCTGGTGTCACATTGCCCACATCATGCCCACCGCCCATGATCACCACTTCCGGGATAAGGTCCACAAGCTTTGGCTCACCTGAAAGCGCAGCTGCAATATTAGTGAGCGGTGCAACTGGAACAAGTGTAATCGGATCCGTTGCTGCACGATAGGTCTCCACCAGATACTCTACCGCGTGCTGTTCCTGTGCTTTCAGGTCAGTTTCCGGCAAAGGCAGATGTTTGCCGTGGATTTTTTCTGTCAGGTCATTTTTAGTGCGCGGAACAGGGAAAACGTTTCGAACCAGAGGTTTTGGGCAGCCAGCATAAACAGGAATTTCTGGCTTCCCAATATAGTCGAGCACACGCAAGGAATTATCTGTGCAGTAATGCAGCTCGGCGTTCCCGTTTACGGTTGTAATGCCAATCAGGTCCAGATCGTCATGTAACGCTGCAAGCATGATGGCAACGGCATCGTCGGTACCTGTGTCCACATCCAGTATTAGTTTTCTTTTCATTATTCGCTCCTGGTAAACCAGTCACCGCTAACGCTCTGGGTGCGCAGCGGCAATCTTGTATGAGGATGTATCTCCGCGTTTGATTGGTAAACGGCAACTGATACATGAGAAAAAGAGATAAGAAACAAGAGACTAGATTATTTCAGCAAGGTCAATTACTTGTGTAACTGACTTGTCGATATATCACACCTTCATGACATGATGGATGAGTAAAATATGCCTGCAAATCCTGTTTTCTCTGATAATTATTTTGAAGCGCAAAAGCGTTTTATCGATCTATCGCATCGCCTTGGGTTTCCGACTGAAGTCATCCCTCATCCAACCTTTGAGAGCAAAGAGGGACCAGTGCAGGTGACTGTTGCTGTACAGGGACCCACAGAGTGTGAGCATGTTGTTTTTATTACATCCGGTGTTCATGGCACAGAGCTTACGGCAGGTTCCGGTATCCAACTGGACTTGATGCAGCGCTACATTGATAACTTACCCGCAACGACCAAAGTGGTTTGGATACATGCAGTCAATCCTGCAGGATCGGTGATCTTCACAAGAACTGATGAAAACAATGTCGACAACAATCGTAATTCCATCAATTTCTCAAATGCGTTGCCACAAAATCCTGATTATGAAGAGCTGCATGACGCAATTTGTGCTTTTGACGTCTCTGGAGAAGCTTGGGACCATGCCAATTCGCAAATAAAAGCTTATACAAATAAAAATGGCGCAGGTGCTTTGACGCAAAAGGTGTTGAAGGGACAATATACAGAGCCGATGGGTTTGTTTTATGGCGGCAATCAAACCACATGGTGTACCCGGAACTTGCAGAACGTGATCGCTCGATACGGGGCTGGGGCCAAATCTGCTACGATTATTGATCTGCATACAGGGGTAGGTCCCTGCGGCTTTTGCGAAGTGATGGATTTGAGTTCAAAGCCCGGTGACGAGGTGGAATGGAACCTCATTGGTGGCTTTATGTGTGATGCTATCGACCTGCTAGATGTGTCGGTACCCCCGACCAAGCTGATCCTTGAATTTGGAACTGTCCCGTTTGAGCAAGTTTTGGATGCGCACCGCCGGGATAACTGGTTAAAACGCAATCGTGCTACAGCTGCTTCTGAATTGAAGAGAGAAATCCAGCAGGAATTGAAAGATGCACTCTTTGTAGATACGCCCGAGTGGTGCGAAGCTTTGTTAAGCCAAAGTCGGGACGTGTTCGAAAACTATGTACTGAAAACTGAAGTCAAGGTGTAAGCGGCTTAAGGTTTGATCTCGGTCCCGTCATAGGCAAGGCACCTGCCTGTTTGGGCTTGATCAACCTTGCTGATCACATTCAGAAGAAGTTCAGCAGATTTTGCGGGCTGCATCAGTTGCCCTTCTGGAACACTTCGCTGAAACGGATGGGAAAGCGGGCTGTTTACAGTGCCGGGGTGTAAGCCAATTACGGCAGCCATTTGATGAGTTCGCTGCATCTCAATAGCAGCACATCGAATAAGCATGTTTAATGCTGCTTTTGAGGCGCGGTACGAATACCAGCCGCCGATGTAATTATCTGAGATGCTACCAACACGGGCTGATATCGCCGCAAAAACTCCTTTAGCGTGTTTAGGTAAAAGGGGCAGGAAATGCTTCATGATCATAGCTGGCAGAATGGTATTTGCGTAAATTGTCTCTTCCATATTACTAACAGAAAGTGAACGGATTGTTTTTTCTGGCTTTGTTGTCGTGCTGTGGAGTTGCCCTGTTGCTACAAAAATCAAATCCAGTCCGCCCGCCTGCTTGATGACCTCCTGATACTCCACAAGCGCAGCTTCATCTCTTGCATCAAGGGGGAAACGAGTGGTGCGCTCATACATCGGAATGCGCTCGACACTTCGGGAAAAGCAAAATAATTGAGCTTCGGCATATCGATCAAGACATTCGCGAGTAAACGCAGAGCCAATCGCTCCGCTTGCACCAAAAACAGCAATTCGTTTGGGGGAAAAGGGCATTACAAGAACCTTCGCACTTAGTCGGGAACGAAAGTGTTCTTGAGCGACGCAAGGCCGTCAATCTGCGAAAAGTAGCAGTGACCACTATAAACTGTTGATTGAATTCCTGAGAGTAATTGGCTGGGGATCCTGGACTCGAACCAGGACCGACGGAGTCAGAGTCCGCTGTTCTACCATTAAACTAATCCCCAGCAAAACCAATACGTTAGCTTCGAGTTTTACAAAGCCGACCAAAAGTTTTACAACCCGTTTGGTGAGGCGTTCTATATACGTCCGATATTATGGGGTCAAGCGTGAATTCAAAAAAGTTATGTTGTTTTAGCTCTTTTCAGCATTTTCCCACAAAGCGATGGTTTCGTCTGCGGTTTTTACCTGATCGTATTGTTTAGTATAACGCTCAACCATGGCGGTGCTCATGCCCGTGATTGATGAGATCTGTCCATTCGAGCAACCGATCTCCTTTAATCTACTGGCAGCTGATGCGCGAAGGCCGTGCGGCTTCAGCCCATTCTCACGGATCGGTGCAGTAGCAGGCTTTGCCATCTCTCTTGTAAACATGGCCCTGAAGCCATTTGCGTCTAACTCGGCTCCGTTATGGCGCGGAACGAGGATAAAGTTACCGCGTGCACGGCAATCATCAATGATTGGCTGAAGTTTTTTATGAATCTTGATCCAGAGTGGTTTGCCGGTCTTTTGCTGGATTACTTTGATACGGCCATTCTTGATATCAGAAAGCTTCATTCTCAGAATGTCGCTTGTGCGTTGACCAGTATAGAGCCCGATTGCAACAAAGGTTCTTAGTTCCCATCGTGCATTGTTCATCGCCATTTCGATTGCCCAGTCAGGCCAGGGCTTTGCGTTTTCGGTATGATGTTTGAGATCCTCAACATACTCTGCTGGGTTTGCGCTACAGAACCCGCGTGGGACACCAAACTTAAATAAGGTTCGGTAGACAGACATTGCATGGTTCGCCGTTGAGGGTTTGTCCGCCATGCTATCTTGTAGTGTAACTAAGACTTGTGATGTGACTGCGCTTGCTGGGAATTTACCAAGTCGTTGCTCAAGGATCTGAAGGTATCTATCATAGTCCCGCTGAGTGGATGCGCTTAAGCGTTTATAGTTGTGATGACCCTGATAAGTTTTGATCAGTGAACGAATGGAGTTTTCGGGGTCCGGGTCTACTTGTTTGTCATCCTGAAGGCGCGTAATAAAAAGCCAGAATTCGCCGCTTGTAGGTTCATGCGGTATGCGTATCCTCTTCCCTGACTTTGCTGTCCCTCTGTGTGGTTGATAGTAATAGTAGGTCTTTCCCTTGGAGCGCACCACATGAATGAACGGTGGTAATTCGATCACTGATTTATGTTTTCTCACCACGGGCTGCCCTCAGTATGTCTAGCTCAACTTCCTTTGGTTCGTACTTCAGTTGGCCATGCACGCGCATTGCCTCGATGACCTCTTCTCTGTCCCAGACATCAGCTCCGGTAAAAGGATTTCTAATTGGTTTTGGCAAGAAGCCATTCCCAACAGCATCTTTGAAAGCAGAGGGCTTCATCCCGATAAGATACGCCATATCGTTGGCATTACAAAATTCTGGTGCATAGTGGCGCATTTTACATCCTCACCATCTGTTTATTTGGTTTGGTTGGAGTGCTCTCTGCTATCAACTTCCTCTCCCCCTAAGTTGAACAGCTTCAGGACTTGCTCTGCGTGGTGCTTAAGGCAGGCTGTTTTCATCTCTGCCCATTGGCTGTAGCCAGCAGTATCATGGGTCTGTACTCCATCAAGGAATAGCGTTAGGCACGTCATTGACTGCACAATTTGGTAGGTGTTCAGAGCTGTTTTTGCTTCTTTGACAGTCTCGTGTGCCTGTTCTTCCCACTCCAACGGCTTCACACTCTGCTCTATGATTGAGCGTAGAGCTGAAGGGTGGGAGAGGTAGGCATGCAAAGCGTCCTGAGCTTGCTGCTTCACTCCCTCGATTATGTCGCCGTTTACTTTCCTGCTCATCTCGGGCCAATAGGCTTCATAGAAGGCGTTTACTGCCTCTTCATTCAGTTTGGTCTGTTCCATTGGATTACCTGCTGACGTTTTCAAGATTGCGCAAGTTGGG
>CANMBS010000005.1 GCA_947496145.1 uncultured Pseudovibrio sp. | reverse complement strand
TCTCTTTCCTGTCGAAGAAGCTCGTTTTCTTTGCGCAGCCGGGCTAATTCTTTACTTGCGTCCTCATGCGGGCCTGCCAGCAAATCCTGATCACGAAAATCCTTGATCCAGCGGTTCAATGTCGCTCGTCCAACACCCAGATCTGTTGCGATTACTGGAATGGGCCGACCACTCACTTCTACCAACCGCAACGCCTCCCGCTTGAACTCTTCCGTGTAATGTTTTCGCCCCATAAAGTCCTCCTGATCTTAGAGTATCAGAAGGCTCTCCACTTTTCCTGAGCCAGTCCAGTTACAATCGATCGGGTTTACGATCCTTCAAAGGCCGCAAAAGTTCTGGGATGGAAAAGCAAGCATGGTTATTTTGAGGTTGCAAAACAGCTAGATGAAAGAAACTTTGAGGTTCTGCCAGCCGAAGCTGCCGGTTCTTCAGTTACAGAATGACAGGACAATTTCAGTCGTTTGGAAGTGAACTGATGCACCAGAAAAAGTCAGCAGTGGCAGCTCCCTGAGTGACGCTTAGAGTTATCGAGCCTCAGAACGCCAAGGTACGTTCAGTTGAATTTATTTTGTGCCTGGAGTTTGAGCATTTTCATCTCTTCAATCATTTTGCAGCTCCTGTATAGTCTTTCGGTACGACATTGCCGTTGCAATAGCGCACTCCAAGATTGAACTGGGAGATGGGGTCTCCTTCCTGAGCTGCTTTGGTGCGTGCTTTTTGCAAGTAAACTTTAGAGGGGGGATTACTTTGACCCGTGATGAGTTTGATGAATTTTGTAAGTCTTTGATTGGAACGACAAATGTCATTCAATGGGGGAATGCATCGGTTTGGAAGGTAGGGGGTAAAATATTTGCTATCTGCTCCAACTGGGGAGAAGAAAGCCCTGAGAAGGATGGCATTAAGATCGGTTTTAAGTGTTCTGATCTTTCCTATCAGATTTTAACTGAGCAGCCCGATATTATTCCGGCACCATATCTGGCGCGGGCCAAGTGGGTTCAGATTGAGACGGCGCAGGCGATGGCTGATGAGAGTATCAGGGACTATATTCGTGAAGCGCATAGTATTATTGCGAGGAAGCTGACCAAAAAATTGCAGAAAGAAATTGGGTTTGTTGCCGGGTAAACACTTCGGTGAAAACACCTTTCTCTCTCATGGTTTTGTGGTTTGCGTTGTTTTGCACGGATTTGCGCTGGTTGCGTGATTGATGCGTTTTTATCGTATTTTTTGCGTGGATTTGCGGCCAGATGCTGCGGTGCACAAATGAATATTGTCCGGCTGATGTTGCGGTAAAAGATTTGAGTTGGAAGTGGCTGGT
Organism: uncultured Pseudovibrio sp.; assembly: GCA_947496145.1. Taxonomy (GTDB): domain Bacteria; phylum Pseudomonadota; class Alphaproteobacteria; order Rhizobiales; family Stappiaceae; genus Pseudovibrio. Next base: position 210,428 of record CANMBS010000005.1, on the reverse strand, counting down.
TTTGAGGCTGGCGGGATATCATAGAATTTGGCTGCGGGCATAAGTTTACCACGTGGATTTTGTGAGGAATCTTATGCCCGCTTTCGTGCTGTCTGACGCGAAAAGCCCCGAGGAAAGTTATTCCCCCCGCTGGTGCATGGGGTAATCTATGGTTGTTGCGGTTACGGCTTATGGGCTTTTTCTCCGAAACTTCAGATTGCTTTCGTTTTCTGGTGTTTTATGTCAATAAGGCGCTATGGATTTAGAGAGGCTTGAAGACCGGCTGAAGGCTGACTGTGAGAAGTGTGCGGCGCTGTGTTGTGTGGCGCTGGCGTTTGATCGGTCCAGTGTTTTTCCCTTTGATAAGGCGGCTGGTGAGCCCTGCCGGAATTTGGAGAGTTGCGGGTTATGCCGCATTCATTCTGAACTGGCGACGAGTGGTTACAAGGGCTGTGTGCAGTTTCATTGTCATGGAGCCGGGCCGATTGTGACGCAGGATTTGTTTTCTGGAAGTACCTGGCAATCGAAGCCGCATTTGCTGCGGCCCATGATGGAAGCCTTCTGGGTGTTTTTGCGGCTTCAGGAGCAGGTGTTACTGTTGAAACATGCAGCTAACCTGCCGCTGCCAGAAGGTAAGCGACAAGAGCTGCATGCATTTTTGAAGGAGCTTTGCCCCGAGGATGGGTGGAGTTGGGATACCTTTGAGAGGCTTGATCATTCGAAGGTATCTGCGGAAGTGAAAATGTGGTTGGCCTCCTTGAGGGACGTACTGGCTTCCTGAGTGCTTTTGCTGGGACTGCTGCTTGACCGATATATTTATGGCGTGGGTTTGCAGCTTTGTGTATTAGGGAGGCAACTCCTTTGACAGGCGATAATGCGGCGTGAACGAGACTTCAAAAACAATCAGCTTTGACCATGTTTCCATTGAGCGCGGTGGTGCGGTGATCATCAGTGATCTGACTGTCCAACTGCCGGAGCAGAGGGTTGGGGTTATTGGTCGTAACGGCTCTGGTAAATCTACGCTTGTGCGCAGCCTGAATGGGTTGCTGCCGGTGAGTGCGGGGGCCTTGATGGTTCATGGTGTTTGTGCTGAAGAAGGGGCGAAGAAGCTGGCGCGGGTGACGGGGTTTGTGTTTCAGAACCCGGATCATCAGTTGATCTTTCCTACTGCATTGGAAGAGCTGAGTTTTGGGCTTCGCCAGATTGGCGTAAGCAAGGCGGATGCAAAGGTGCAGGGCCTTGCTCTGCTTAAAGAACATGGCATTGAGGTGCTGGCGGAGCGGCCTGTTCATGAGCTTTCTGAAGGACAGAAGCAGCTGATCTGTATTCTGGCGGTGCTCATCATGGAGCCGAAGTTGCTGGTGCTGGATGAGCCGTTTTCCAGTCTGGATCTGCGCACGCGGGCGGCGCTGCGGCGCAAGCTGGAGAAGCTGGATCAGCAGATTATCTTTGTGAGCCATGAGCTGGATGCGCTGAGTGATTATGACAAGGTGCTCTGGATTGAGGATGGCAAGATCAGGCAGTGTGGCAAGGCTGAGGATGTGCTTGCGGCCTATCAGGAGCATGAGCTTTCTGGTGCCGACCTTCATTTTGAGGGGGCTGCGGGGCTATGATCTCCCTATACATGGCAGGTGGCAGCTGGGCGCATAAGCTTTCCGCTCGTGCAAAGCTGGTGTTTCTGTTTGTGCTGAGCCTGCTGATTATCCCGTTTAACACGCTTTGGTTTTCTGCCTTACTGCTTGTGTTTGTGGTGGGGCTTTACGGGAGCCTTGGCAAGCAGGGGCTTGAGAAGCTGAAGGCGGTGCGCCCGCTGCTCTGGATGATGGCAATTATCTTTCTGGTGCATGTGTTTCTGGGTGACATTGAGCAGGGCATTATTGCTGTGCTGCGCCTATTGGCGATGGTGCTTCTTGCTAATTTTATTAGTATAACGACCCGTATGGAGGCCTTGATGGATGCGGTGGAGCCGCTGTTCCGGCCTCTGCGTGTGTTTGGCATCTCCCCACGGCGCGTCTCGCTGGCAGTTGCATTGGTTATCCGGTTTGTTCCGATACTGCTGGCGGTTTATGCGTCTTTGCAAGAAGCGTATAAAGCCAGAACAGCCAGAGCCAACAGTTGGCGCTTGCTTGCTCCATTTGCGTTGCACGCGATTAAAATGACAGATCATGTTGCCGAAGCTCTGACAGCCCGTGGTGGGGCTGACGGGTTTAGCGGCGAAAACAAAAGTTAGGATGACAATGTCCAGTGATCGTTCTCTTGTTCAGATTGCATTTTATGCGGCTTTGATTGCTGCTCTGGGTCTAGTGCCCAAGATTGAGTTGGGTCTGGCTGGCGGTATTCCAATTACCGCGCAATCTCTTGGTGTTATGCTGGCTGGCATGATGCTTGGTCCGGTTCGTGGTGGGCTTGCCGTTGCTTTGCTGCTGTTCCTTGTCGCTCTTGGCCTGCCGTTCCTCGCTGGTGGCCGTGGTGGTATCGGTATGTTTTATGGCCCAACCGCTGGTTATCTGGCGGGCTATTTTGTGGGGGCCATTGTTGTTGGTGCGATCATGCAGGCAATGCGTAACGTGAATGTTGTGGTTGCTGCCTGTGTTGCTGGTGTTGTTGGCGGCATTGTTGTGGTGCATGCACTTGGCGTACCTGTGCTGGCTTATAAAGCTGGCCTGACGCTCGAAAAAGCCGTGATGGTTGGCAGCCTGCCGTTTATTCCGGGTGACCTGATAAAGGTCGTTCTGGCCGCGATTGTGGTGCGGACCGTTGCGCGGGGGCTGCCTTCTGCAATAGCGACACGCAGCTAAGCGCTCTTTTTTGTAATTAAGAGAAAGCCAGCCCTGATGAGGCTGGCTTTTTTAATGCACCAGCGCTTCGTCCAGATGTTTTAGCGCCTTGATGAGAAGGCCCTGAAGGATGAAGTCTTCATCCCATGGCAGCACTTCCAGATTTACGGAATCCAGAATAGGGGCAAGCAGTCCGCTTTCCAGTCCCATGTTCATGCCGTGTTTGAACAGATCATAGGCTTGCATTGCCTTGCCAGTGAGGACGATGCGGCTGGGATCCAGCAGGGAGATGGTGCGGGCGAGGCTGACGCCCAGAGCGAAGCCTGCGTCGGTGAATACCTTTTGTGCCTGTGCGTTGCCTTCGCGGGCTTTTTCGCGCAGGTTCTGGATGTATTCCGGGCCGTAGAACATGGCGGAAGGCGCGGTTTCCTTCGGTAGCTTTTGTGCTTCGCGATAGAGCGCGTAGTCGGCGATGTAAGCTTCCAGACATCCCTTTTTTCCGCATCTGCATGCAGCACCATCGGGGGTGAAGGGGGAGTGGCCGTATTCGGCGGCGGCTCCGGTTTCTCCGCGATAAAGGGCGTTTTTGATGAAGATGCCCATGCCGACGCCACGGTCGATATAGACCACCACAAAGTTACCGCTGTACTTTTCGGTATCCTGCCGGTGCAGGGCTTCGGCAATCATGTTGGTGTCGTTATAGAGTGTGCAGGTGATGCCAAGGGTTTTGGAAAGCTTGGCGGTTAGTTCTACTTGCCGCTCTGCAATGGTGGGGGACCAGATGATAGAGCCGTTGCGCTTGCCGACGATGCCTTGTGTTGCCACGGTGATTTCCATGACACTGCGGGCACGCAGTGGCTCTGACTTCATGAGTGCTTTGATTTCGCGGGCCAGCAGAGCGATGAAGGCGTCGCCTCCCATATCGGAGGATTCCACCATGAACTTGGCTTCGGCGTGCTGGGTGCCGGTGTAATCCACCAGTGCCAGAGAGACACGGTCCACCGAAAGCTTAACGGTGATGACGTGGGCCACATCATCGCGCAGGCGCAGATAGGTGCGCGGGCGGCCTCTGGTGTTTGCTGAGGCGTTGGGCTGTACCTCCACCTCTGCGATCAATCCGCGATCTTTCAGGTCTGCGGTGATGGAGGTGACAGCTGCCAGTGACAGGCCGGTTAAGCGGCCAAGGTCTACGCGAGCAAGAGTGGTGTGACGGCGCAGGGTGGATAACACTACGAACCGGTTTTGGCGACGAACCTGCTCTTTGCTTGCTTTTTCGATCATCTGAATTCTGACCTGCGTCCCGCATTTGCTGCGGGTTCATTTATCTGACTGGATAAGCATAAATATTTGACAGGCAATAGACAAAGGCAGAGTTGCAGAAAACAGTATTTTTACCCGAAAGTAGAAGTGACCTAATCGTAAGTTTCAGTTTGTGTTTTGCAGTGCTGTAGCATCATCTGCCTGTTTTTTAGCGGGCAAAGTTTCCGGCATGAGTGTCAGGTACATGAAACCGCCAGTCAGGGCGAGAATGGCGAGGGTTATGAAGGCAGGGGCATAGCCGAAGAATTGCACGATTTCTTCTGCCAGAAGATTGGAGGCGGCAGAGCCGATTCCCACAACTGCGGCAAGAGCCCCCTGAACAAGATTAAAACGGCCTGTGCCGTGGGTGAGGTCTGCTGCGATAAGCAGGATGATGACCCCGAAGATGCCGTTGGCGATTCCATCCAGAGACTGCACTGAGATCAGCGCGACCGGATCGTCCAGCCACATGAATAAAAGCCCGCGAATGGGCAGGATGAAGAAAGCCAGCAGGAAGAGGGGCTTGCGGCCCCAGATATCCGCTTTTGCAGCGCAGATGAGAGCGAGGATTGTCATCCAGAACTGGGCGATGATGATGCAGGCTGCGGCAAACGCGATGCCGATGTTGACGTTGGAATTAACGGAGAGCTTTTGCCCGACCAGTGGTAGCATGGCGGCGTTGGCGAAGTGGAACATGAACACGCAGAGCACCAGTATGAGAAGGCGTTTATCTGCCAGTATGGTGCCAATCGCGGAGGGGGTGTCTCCGTCGCCGGGTGTATGGTGGAGGCCGCCACGGGCCGCATTGTGGCTGATGGCAGAACCTTTGACCATGCCGATACTGATTGCCATGCCCACGGCCATCATAGCCACCAGCCAGAAGACGCCTTCCGCTGAAATCCAGAGAGCGAGGCCCGCGCCCAAAATGGCTGCGAACACATTGCCAGCGTGATTTGCGGCCTGATTGGCTCCCATCTGAACGGTAAAATGCTCAGGTCCTGAGATGCCGAGGGTGATTGCTGCAATGCAGGGGCCGACGAAAGCAACGGCAGCGCCCATGAAGATCTGGGCGATGTAGATCACCACCGGGTATTGCGAGAACAGCAGAATTGAGAGTGTGGCAAGCCCGATGAGTAATGCGCAGGAGGCCAGCAGAAGGCGTTTGCTGCGGGTACTATCGATAAACGCACCTGCTGGGGTTTGCAGGGCGACCGTGGTGAGGGAGCCGATGGCGAGTGCAAAGCCGATATTGCCGGGGGACCAGTGCAGGCCGGTGAGCAGATAGATCGCCAGATAAGGCCCGATGCCGCCCACTACATCACCAGCGAAAAAGTTGGTGCTGAGCATGGCGCGGTTGAGCTTCATGGGAAACCTGTTTTACTTTGCTGATTGTGCCGAGGATAGGTGAGAGGTCTCACCAAGCCTGCAAGGATTTCGCTCGATTGTGGTTGCTTGCATTAAGTGCCCATCAAACCGTGCAGGATAGGGTGAGGCATGTCGGTCTCCCTGGGTGTTTCGGCCCTTATCTTTCTCGCAATTGCAATTCGCCAGTGGTTGCCGCCTATGGTGCGGATCTGGCACATCATGCTGGCAGGGGCGGTTGTATTGCTGCTACTGGGCGAAATGACGGTTTCTGCCGCTTTTCATGCGGTGGACTGGCAACTGATTTTCTATCTGTTTGCCGTGTTCAGCATTGCCTCGTCACTCTATGACACTGGCCTTTCTCAAGAAATTGCCGGATTGTTGCTGAAGCGGGCGCATGCGGGGTGGGTGCTGCTGTGGTTTATTGCGGCCTCTGCGATCTGTGCGGCAGTGCTGACCAATGATGCGGCGGCGGTGATTGGTGTGCCCATCGCGATTATCTTAAGCCGTGCGTTCAGGTGGAAGCTGGCTGTGGTGCTGGTGGCGCTATGTGCGGCGGTGACGGTTGGGTCTATGGTATCGCCGGTTGGGAACCCGCAGAATATTCTGGTGGTGAATGCCGCGAATTTCCCCAATATGCTGGCGACCTTTATCGTGTGGGCGCTGGTGCCCGGTGTGATCAGCCTGATTGCCGTGTTCGTTCGCTTTCATCGGCTGGTGAAGAAGAATGGAGCGGATGCAAGCGTGTTGGTTTCTGAAGAGGTGGAGACACAGGCTGAAGCGCTTGAGGTGAGCCGGCGGCAATGGCCTGCGGTGGTTTCCGTTGTGCTGCTACTGGGGATCATCACGGGGGACAGTTTAGGGAGGACCTACTTTGACCTTGGCCCGCTGCCGTTTGGCTGGGTCGGGCTTTTGTGTTGCTTGCCGATTTATCTGGCAGGGGATGAGCGTTTGCGGGTGCTCCGCGAGGTGGACTGGACGACACTGATCTTCTTTGTGGCCATGTTCGTCGTTACAGGTGCGCTTTACCAGTCCGGTTCCCTGCAATATCTGCTCGGACCGCTACGGGGAGAACTGGCGGACCTCACTGTTGCGGCACTGGTAAGTTTCTGGGCGAGCCAGCTGTTTTCCAACGTGCCTGTTGTGGAGCTTTACCTGAAATTGCTGAATGGTGGCGGCAGTACGGGAACCTTCATGATGCTCTCTGTGATTTCCACCGTGGCGGGAAACCTGTTCATCATCTCAGCGGCGAGCAACGTTATTGTGGTACAGCAGGCGGAGAAGTTTGGTGCAACACCCTTCACCTTCTGGCAGTTTTGCTGGTGGATGCTACCAATCACCGCGTTCTGCGTGATGGTGAGCTATGGTTGGATTGCAGGATTGACGTGGTTGGGGGTAGGGTGAGGTTAGGGTGATTTTGTATGTTCATCTCAAGTGCATATATTAGTTCAATTGGCTTCGATTAAGTTATGACTGACGCAAATTTTTATGCGCTCATAATGAGTGCCTCGTTAGTATTGATGCTGGCTGGTGCTGTGTTTTGGGTTTGGTTGCTGGTCCGGGATATGGCTAATGTGAATGGAAAAACTATCGTTGTGAGTGGTAGAGGCATCGGCTTTTTTGCAATTCAAGTTTCTATCGTGGTGGGTTTGATTGGGGTTATCAGGGCAGGCGGCTATGGAGTTCTCTGGATTTTTCTGCCCTACGCTCCGTTACTTGAATGGTACAATTTTATTGATTTTTTAGATTTTCTTGGTCAGGCTAGTCTTGTTCCGTTGAGTGTTGGAGCTTCAACGTTTTTTCTCCTTTCGCTATTTAAACCGACAAGGTCCTGGGTCTTGGCGATAACCGGTATTGCGGTTGTCTTGTCCAGCCTTGCTGCGGCAGAGGTTGTCAGCCGGAAAAGAATGTGTCTGACCGCGAAAGATTGGTCGGTTACATCCATAGCTAGGAACAACATTTTCTGGAGTATTCGCAATGCGAACAGAGAATGGCAGTGGAGCTTCCATGCTGTGATCAAAGTTGAAGACGAACTTTGGGCGTGGAGTTATCGTTGGGGGCAGTGGTGGAAGGTTCCTGACACAGTGGATGGAGATCTGCCAACGGGTACATTGGAGTGCTCTTAGGTAGATAGAGTTGTGGTGGATACGGGGGCATCGAAGAAAACAGCTACGTGATAATTGCCGCCGCTTGCCTTAGTGGAAGCTCTTGCCCCGTGCTTTCTCCAAAATGTCTGTGAGCACATTTGACGGGACCGGAAGCATGATCTGGCCCATGCCTTTCAGGGTTTGGGCGAAGTTTGCTGCTGCGTGTTCCACTTCCTCGCAGCGCTGTGTGCAGGCGATGTGTTGCAGGCAGAGGGCTGCGGTGTCTGCATCGTTCTGCAAGCCTGCGATCAGGCCCATGGTGAGGCACTCTTCAATGCACAGGTGCTGGGAGTCGTAAGGGAAGGACCGGAGCGGGCAGGTCGCACAGCGCTTCAGGGTGCGCACGTATTGGGACAGGCTATTGATTGCCAGTCCGCCGTTGTGGTGGCCCAGGGCGTCATTATAGAGGTCCCAGGCCATTTCCCATGGAGCGATAGAGCCAGTCTCAAACCCGGCGGACCAGCGGCGATACCCTTCCAGAACCAGTCTTTCCGGCTGTCGTTCCAGATAGATATCATTTGCCCCGGTGTGCATGAATGGTGCCTCGCTCGTACGCCCGGCGATTTGAAAGTCGCCCGATATTTTAAATATGAGTGTTTAAGTATAGTTTAAATGTGCCTGCGCGTTCAAGCGGTAGTTTTGGCTGGATGGGAGAAACTTGAATTGGAAGCTACTGGAAGCAGGCCGCGCATCTGCTGCTCATAGGAATACACTATTAGTGATGGTTGTTTTGAGTTGTGGCGTGTTGGAGAAGTTGATGTGTCACTGCGATTTGCAAAAAAAGCCGGGAGCTGCCCCCTACGCTCCCGGCCTTCTTTCTCTCACAAATCCCGTGGGTTACTCCGCTGCATCCTGTTTGAGGACGCCGCGTTGGATCTGGTCTTCTTCTATGCTCTCGAAGAGGGCGCGGAAGTTGCCTTCGCCGAAGCCTTCGTCGCCTTTGCGCTGGATGAACTCGAAGAAGATCGGGCCGATGACGGTTTTGGAGAAGATTTGTAGCAGGATCTTGGTCATGCCGCCGCCGACAACGCCTTCGCCGTCAATGAGAATTCCGTGTCTGGCCATGCGGTCGAGTGGCTCGGTGTGGCCGTGGACGCGCTCGGCGCTGCGGTCATAATAGGTCTGTGGCGGGCCGGGCATGAAGTTGAGGCCGTCTTCTGCCAGTCTGTCGGTGGCGTCGTAAATGTCATCAGTGCCGACCGCAATGTGCTGGATGCCTTCGCCCCTGTACTTCTTCAGGTATTCTTCGATCTGGCTGGTGTCGTCCTTGGACTCGTTCAGCGGAATGCGGATTTTGCCGCACGGGGATGTGATTGCGCGGCTGACAAGGCCGGTGATGCGGCCATCAATGTCGAAGAAGTGGATTTGCCTGAAGTTGAAGAGCTCGCGGTAGAACGCCCACCACTTGTCCATGTTGCCGCGATAGACGTTATGGGTCAGGTGGTCGAGGTAATAGAAGCTCTTTCCGGCTGGTTTGGCGTCTGCTTCACCCAGCCAGTTGAAGTCTTCTGAGTAAGCTGAGCCTTTGTCGCCGTACTTGTCGATGAAGTAGAGCAGGGAGCCGCCAATGCCCATAATGGCAGGTGCATCAATGGTTTTGTCGGTGCCTGTGTAGGGTTCTGCCCCACGGCTTACGGCGTGTTCGAAAGCTTGCTGTGCATCTACAACGCGCCATGCCATTGATGGAGCGCAAGGGCCATGTTTTTCAATGAAGCCTGCTGCGAAACTGTCTGGTTCTGCATTGAGGATGTAGTTCACATCGCCCTGACGGTAGACGGTGATGTTCTTGCTCTTGTGCTTTGCCACAGGTTCAAAACCCATGCGGCGGAACAGGGTATCGAGCTTTTCCGGTTCCGGGTGTGCGAATTCGACAAACTCGAAACCGTCGGTGCCAGCGGGGTTTTCTTCTGTGATCTCAGCTGGTCCTGCGTCGTGTGGAAATGGGCCCATTTGTTCCTCCTCAAACAAGGCAATTGCAATTTGGAACTATTCTGAAATATCTGCGTTGCGAGGGGTTTGCGTTTTTACGTAAAATCACGCAGTATACGCACGGATTGTGCGTTGTTTTCTGTTTTGGTGCGAAAAATGATTGAGCTTGACCAGTTTGACCTGAAGTTGCTTGCAGCGTTGCAGGAGGATGCCAGCCAGACCAATCAGGAGCTGGGAGAGGTGATCCACCTTTCTGCCTCTCAGGTTTCGCGCAGGCGGACACGGCTGGAGCAGGAGCGGGTGATCCGCCGCTATAAGGCAGATTTGTCGCCGGAGTATCTGCATCTGGACGTACTGGCGTTTGTGGGGGTGGCATTGGCGACGCATAACAAGGAGAACGCCCGCCTGTTTCGCGATCTGGTGCGGACCATCCCAAGTGTGCAGGAAGCCTATGCCATGACGGGGGACATGGATTACATGCTCAAGCTCCGGGTGAAAGACCTGAAGGCCCTGAGTGAGGTGATCAACAATGATCTGCTGCCCCACGAGGCGGTGCAGAATGTGCGCAGCTCCATCGCAATGGATACGCTGAGAGATGATAATCATCTGCCGCTGGGCGGGTGAACATTACAAGTTCGTTAGGTAATGGTTTTACGCGAAACTGCACCTTGACGCGAAATCACAGGGTTCCCATGTGCGTAGAAGTTTGGCGTGTGACGCCCAAGAGCAATGGGATAGGATTACAGATGTTCGACAGTAAGGCACTTCTTGATCAGTTCTTAGGTTCCAACGGAGGCAATCAGGCCCGTGGTGCCATGGAGAAGGGGCAGTCGTACATCAAAAACAATGCTGGCGGGCTTGCTGGTGGTGCTGTTGCCGGTGGTTTAGCCGGTTATCTGCTTGGTAGCAAAAAGGGCCGGAAGCTTGGCAAAGAGGCTGTAACATACGGCGGTATGGCACTGGTTGGCGGCCTTGCTTACAAAGCCTTCCAGACATGGCAGGATACTAAGAATAATCCCGGTGGCGGTGCGGTGGCTGCATCCCATGGGGCTGCTCACACGCAAACTCAGCAAGCGCCTGTAACTGTTGCTCCTGTACCAAAAGCGCTTGCTTTGCCGGATACGAGCGGGACGGCGTTTGACCCGAATGCTGGTGCTGATGAAGGCAAGGAGTTTGCTCTGGCGCTGATTGTGGCGATGATTCAGGCGGCGAAGTCAGACGGTACTGTGGATGGTGATGAGATGCAGCGCATCTTTGAAAAGCTGGATGAGCTTGGTCTGGGTGCTGAAGAAAAAGCGTTCGTTCTGGATGAGATGCGTGCACCGCTGGATATTGATCGGGTGGTAGCCTTTGCGAGCAGCCCGGAAACAGCGGCAGAGATTTATGCAGCTTCCCGGCTGGCGATCGACCCGGACCTTCCTGCGGAACAGGCTTATCTGATGATGCTGGCGGCGCGGCTTGAGCTGGATAGCGGCCTGGTTGCAGAGCTGGACAGAGCGATTGCTGCTGCGCAGGCGCAGGGATAAACGCCGAGAAGTTTTGTTCGCTGCAAATCGAGTGGTTGCGGTTTGCGCGGGGCCATAGGTTGCTTCTAGTATAGGGGCGATCTATGGCCTTCTTTTATGGTGTTCAATGGCGTTGCGGCAGGCTCTTCTATTTCTCTTGCTTTGTTTGCCTGCTTTTGAGGGGGCACAAGCGCTCGACCTTCCCTTTAATCCGTCTCTTTACGGGTACACTCTGGCGGGAGACACCTACAAAGGGTCTGAAGCCGTCTGTGCGAGAACCATTGATGGATTGGCAGATCTGGAAAGTGTTGAGGCAGGGGACAGTTTCAAGGTGGCCGGGACGATCTTTGATCCTGCTGACTGGCATCCATTGGCAGAGTTAAAACAAACGTTTTTAAAGAAAACGGGAACTCCTGCTCGTTCTGTTCTTAGATACAAAGGAATGCCGAATGTTTACTGGCTATCTGATAGTAAGGCTGAGGAGTGTTATGTAAATAATTGTAAGTTGTACGTATCAATTATATTTCCTCACAGGAAGGAAGTGTTGCAATCTATAGTTATTGATAGGAATTCTGTTTCTGTTTTATCCATGAGAATTCAGGATAACATTACAATACCGACATTTAGTATTAGTGGTGTTCAGGGGAGCTACATAAGCGTGGACCTGACTGAAGACAACAACGACGGGGCGTACTCGCTAAATTATGAGGTTCGCTTTGGGGCTCCAGAACGTGAGAAGGGTGATGCCGATAGCACGACGGTTGAGTGCTATTAGGTGTACGCTCTCAGACCTGTGTTTTAGGGGGGACTATGGGAAGCATCAGGATAAAACTGCTCGATGGGATACCTGCAAGTCAGCGCTCTGAGTATGAAGAGATGCGCGAGCGTGTGGAAGATTCTGAGGAATTGCAGAGTTATATGCGGCAGAGGCCACGCAATCTTCGGGTTTCAGTTCGCGGTATGACTGCGGCAGAGACAGCTTCTTACAAGGCGAAGTATGGTGGTCTGGTGCCGAATGGGATGTATTCGCGTGGTGTGATCAAGTTTTCAACCGGGACGATCCCCGGGAAGTCTCTCATAGATGTATTTGCGCATGAGTTGACGCATGCCATCTATCCGCGTGCGACTGTGCCGGGGCTTGGAGGTGGACTGGGACATCTGGTGCCTACCAAACGGTACAACGGGTACACATTCTTCCATTTACATGAGGCCGTTGCCCGCTCGCTTGGGCTTTCACTGAAAGCTGATGATCTTGCTGATCTGAAAACGGCGAAGGCAGATACTGGCGTTCCTTCACTTGAGGGGCTGTATAGCGGTGAAATTGCTCCTGTGAAGGCCGGTGTGAAAGTATACGATATGCCTGAGGACGAGGAAGAAGAGGCAGAAGGCGAGATGCACGAGCATTGAGTTCAGCTTGCTCGCAAATCGGGTGGTTGGAAACCGGGAAAGGCCATAGGTTGCCCTCCAAAACAAGGAGAGACATATGGCCTTTGTTATTTCGGGATTGCGATCTAACGAATTTGAAGAGCTGAATGGATTGAGCGAAGAGCAACTGGCGGAGCGCAATGTTCTTGCTTATGTGGCTGATGAAAAACCGGGATTTCCCTGCCGGGTTTCTCTGGAGGATGCTGAGGTGGGGGAAAGGGTGTTTTTGCTGAACTATACCTATCAGCCCAATGAAACACCTTACAAAGCGTCTCACGCGATCTTTGTGCGTGAGTATGCTACGGATTCCTGGCCTTGTGTGAACTATGTGCCGGAGTCGCTTTCTTCGCGTTTATTGTCACTGCGTGGCTTTGATGCAAATCACATGATGATTGAAGCAGACATTGCGCAGGGTGCTGAAGTGCAGTTGCTGCTGGAGCGGTTTTTCGCCAACGCTGCGGTCGCCTATGTGCAACTGCATTTTGCACGGCGAGGGTGTTATGCGGCGGTTGCTCACCGTCAATGATCTAAACCTATCTTACTAGTGCAAATCATGGTTTGTGTTTCTATCCTAGCTCTCGACGGGCATTGAGACTTGGGAGGGGCAACATGCGTGCGTTGGGAAGCTGGGATTATATAGTGGTTGGGGCCGGTTCGGCTGGCTGTGTTGTTGCGAACCGGCTTTCTCAGGACCCCGATATAAAAGTGCTTCTGCTGGAAGCTGGCGGGAATGACAAGCATCCGTGGGTGCACATTCCGGTTGGTTATCTGTACTGCATGGGTAATCCGCGTATGGACTGGGGATTTCAGACAGAAGCTGAGCCGGGGCTTAACGGGCGCAAATTGAATTACCCGCGTGGCAAGCTGCTTGGCGGGTGCTCTTCCATCAATGGTATGCTGTACCTACGCGGTCAGGCGCAGGACTATGACAACTGGCGTCAGTTGGGGCTTTCCGGCTGGGGTTGGGATGATGTGTTGCCGTATTTTCTCAAGTCAGAAGATCATTATGCCGGATCTTCAGAGGTGCATGGGGAGGGCGGTGAATGGCGCGTGGAACAGCAGCGGCTTTCCTGGCCTGTTCTGGACCGCTTTCGCGATGCCTGTGAAGAAGTAGGCATTCCGAAGATCGATGATTTCAATGCAGGCGATAATTTCGGGTCCTCTTATTTTCAGGTGAACCAGCGCAAAGGCGTGCGGTGGAGCACCTCCAAGGGCTTTTTGAAACCCGTTTCCGGGCGCAGTAACCTTAAGGTTCTGACCGAGGCGCAGGTCACCGCGCTTGAATTTGGCGGACGCCGGGCAACAGGTGTGTGCCTGATGGTGAAGGGGGAGATGGTGTCTGCCTCCTGCTCTGGCGAGATTATCCTGAGTGCGGGGGCTATCGGGTCGCCTCAGATTCTTGAGCTGTCCGGGATCGGGTCTGGCGAGCGGCTTTCTCAGTTTGGTATCGATATGGTGCTGGACCAGCCTCAGGTGGGGGAGAACCTTCAGGACCACCTGCAAATCCGCAGTATCTATAAGGTGCAGAATGCAGTGACGCTGAACCAGCGGGCAAACTCTCTGTTTGGTAAGGCGAAAATTGCGGCTGAGTATGCCTTGACCCGCTCAGGCCCCATGTCCATGGCGCCCAGCCAGCTTGGGGTGTTTGCGCGGTCTGACAGTTCCTTTGAGACTGCCAATATTGAATATCATATTCAGCCGTTGTCACTGGATAAGTTTGGCGATCCACTGCATGATTTTCCTGCGATTACGGCAAGTGTCTGCAACTTGCGGCCAGAGTCTCGTGGCAGCGTTCATATAGGGTCCGGCAATGCGATAGCGCATCCGAAGATCCAGCCGAACTACCTTTCGGCGGAAAGTGACCGACGTGTGGCAGCAGACAGCTTGCGTCTGACGCGCAAGATCATGGAGACAAAGGTGATGGAGGAGTTCTCGCCAGAAGAATATCTGCCGGGTGCTCACATCGTCAGTGATGAGGACCTTGCAGTTGCTGCGGGTGACATTGGGACGACGATCTTCCATCCGGTGGGGACATGTTCCATGGGGACTGTGGTGGATGAACGCCTGAAGGTGAAAGGGCTTGAAGGTCTGCGTGTGGTGGACGCCTCCATCATGCCGCGTATCACCTCCGGCAATACCAACTCTCCGACCATTATGATTGCCGAGAAGGCTTCGGATATGATCCGTGAGGACCGACGGCATGCGGTGGTTGCATAAGGACTTGTTGGTTTATGAGTGAAACTATTCTTACAACCTCCAGTCTTGTTAAGGACTTACAGCGTTTGGGGGTTGAGCCCGGAGATGGGCTGTTTGTGCATTCTTCGTTTCGTACAATCGGGCCTGTCATTGGTGGTCCGCGTGCAATTGTGGCGGCTCTTTTGGAGGTTGTTGGCCCTGAAGGGCTTGTCGGGATGCCGGGGTTTTCGACTGATGCTTATTTCCCGTCGCATATGGATACTGAAGGATTACCGGAAGACGTTATTGCCGAGATTGAGCAGGCTGTGCCGGGATTTGACCCTGCACTCTCTCCGACTGCTGGAATGGGAGTGATTGCAGAGACGTTTCGCAGGTGGCCGGGTACACGGCGCAGCTCTCATCCAGCATCTTCCATTTGCCTGAATGGCAAACATGCTGATGAGTACACCCGGTCTCACGCTCTTGACTGGGCTTATGGTGCCGATACTCCTATGGGTAAATTGCTGAAACGGGAGAACATGAAGCTACTGCTTGCTGGTGTGGGGTGGAACAGGTGCTCTGCCTTGCATACGGCAGAGACGCTGGCCGAGCACCGACGTACGAAAACACGCCGGTTTAAGCTGGGTGCGCAAGACGCAGGCTGGATTGAGACTTCCGATGTTGCCGATGATTTCGGTCGGCTGTTTCCTGCGATTGGTTCGGCATTTGAAGCTGATGGTGCTGTCGTGACTGGCATGTTGGGGCGGGCTTCCTGCAAGATATGTGATTACACAGCTCTGGTAGATTTTGCGCGCGAGTGGATAAGCAATGCAAATCTAGTGAGTGGCGATACCTGTTGATGAGGAAGGTTCTTGCCTTTTGGATGGTTTGGCGGATGCTTTCATCATATCGCACAGCTCGTCTATCAACGCCGTTTCTCTGACTATTATGGTTGTGAAGATGGTGTCGGATATGTACTGTGAGGAACGGAAGTGCGTTGCGATCTATTCGGATGTGAGTTGTTTATGAAAACGATATGAGGTGAGCAATATGCCGATAAATCCCAATGTGATGACTGATCCATCTGATATTCGCACGCTTCTTGAAAATGCCGAGAAGCTAGGCCGTGATGATGTCGCAGATGCTTGTCGCAGGCGCTTGTATGAGTTGGCGGGCATTAACGTTGCTGATCCAATAGAGCAACGTCTATGGCAGGCGGTTGCCGCCTACGAAGAAACTTTGTTGGAGAAAAATGGTCGAAATACCAAAGCAAGTTATACACGTCGCAAGATAGCATCAAAAGGCGCTGTTCAAACACTTACTGATTGGGCACTTGATACGAAGGTAACACCTGGTTTTGAAGCACTGGTGCAAAGTGGAGCCGGGCAGTTCACAGGTGAGTACGTTGTCTTAGAATTTGCAGAGAGTTTTCCCAAGGCAGCAGTTGATGCTGCTCGTAAGAAGCTTGTTGCTTATGGTGTTGCACTGCCCTTCAAAGAATAAGTAACTTATGATTTAAGTAAACACCTTCGATGACGGTGTTCTGCATAGTCAACCTAGATTGAGCGTGGTTGAGATCTGATATCTTAAGCTGAGAGTACGAGAGGGGCAACGCTCTTTTCTGCTTCGCGCTTTGTTTGAGCGAAATGCTATCAGTTAGTTGGCTGAAAATTTGGGAGTGTTGCCTAAGTCACCCTTCCTATATTTCCACTTGACGACCGCAACCTATCTTTTTGATATGAGTCAGTGGTTCGAGTGAGTTAGGTCCTTATAGTTCAAGCCGAACTTGCGAAATGGAGTGTCTTGGTTGTGGCTGGTTTCAGGCGTTTTCTTTCCTTGGCTGTTGTAAGCTTTATGCTGCTTGTTTGTGGTGGGGCTGGTACGTTTGCGCAGGAGCCGGGGCGTATTTTAGTGTTTGCGGCGTCCAGTCTGAAGGATGTGCTGGAGGATGCTGGGGCGCGGTTTGATCAGGCTCACAATACCAAGACTGAGTTTTCCTTTGGTGGTTCGCAGACGGTTACCCGTCATGTGATTGCGGGAGCGCCTGCTGATTTGCTGGTGACGGCAGATGATGCGTGGATGGCGTATGCGGCTAAGAATGGTGTGCTGGTGGATGACAGTGTTGTGGTGCTGGCCTCCAACGGGCTTGTGCTGGTTGGCTCTGAGGCGCTGGGCGCTGATGCTGTTGAGCTGAATACTGAGGCATTGCAGGTTGCGCTGGGAGACGGGCGTTTAGCGATGGGCGAGCCGGAAACGGTGCCTGCGGGGCGATATGGCAAGGAAGCGCTGACCAGCCTCGGTTTGTGGGAGAGTGTTGCTCACCGTGTGGCCCCCATGGAGAACGTGCGTATTGCGCTGGCAGCGGCTGCACGAGGGGAAGTGCCACTGGCGCTGGTTTATTCCTCTGACGCGAAAGCGGAGCAGGGTGTGCGTGTGATTGCGGAGATACCGCAGGACAGTCACCGCGCTATTGTTATTCCCGGAGCCTTGACCTCGAGCCATTCCGAGGCTAGCGAAGGATTTATGGAGTTTTTGAAGAGTGCTGAGGGGCGTAAGATCTTTCAGGCTCATGGTTTCAAAGTGAGTGGCGATTGAGCTTTTATCTGACGGATGCAGAGTGGGCGGCGATCCAGCTGTCTTTGCAGGTAGCCAGCCTTGCAATTGCGATTGCGCTGCCGCCTGCGGTTCTGCTTGGCTATGCTCTCGCCCGCTGGAAGTTTCCCGGTCATACGCTGGTGAATGCCTTGGTGCATTTGCCGATTGTTCTGCCGCCTGTGGTGACAGGTTATGTGCTGCTGGTGCTGTTTGGGCGGCAGGGCATGCTGGGCAGTTTTTTTGCTGATGTGTTTGGTATTGTGTTTGCCTTTCGCTGGACGGGGGCGGCGCTGGCTGCGGGGATCATGGCGTTTCCGCTGATCATTCGTCCGGTGAAGCTTTCCTTTGAGCTTTCTGACGGGCAGTTGGAAGAAGCAGCGCATTCGCTGGGTACATCCCGCATTCGGACCTTTTTGCTGATTACGCTGCCGCTGGCGCTGCCGGGTATCTTAAGCGGTGCGGTGCTTGGGTTTGCCAAGGCGATGGGTGAGTTTGGCGCGACGATTACGTTTGTCTCCAACATTCCCGGTGAAACGCGGACACTATCGCTGGCGCTCTATACGGAGATGCAGAGCCTTTCCGGTGATGCGGGGGCGATCCGCCTGACGGTGATTGCGATTGCGGTTTCCATCTGCGCACTGGTGTTCTCTGAGGTGATTTCACGCCGTCTTTCCCGCAGGTTGGGAGGGCAGCATGATTGATGTCGATATCTCTAGCCGCCTGGGTGACTTCTCGCTTACTGCCAGATTTGCGGTGAACAGCGGTATCACGGCGATCTTTGGTCGCTCGGGTGCTGGCAAATCCTCTCTTATCCGTATGATTGCCGGGTTGTCGGCTCCTGATCGTGGACGCATCGCGCTGGGCGGGCGGGTTGTTTTTGATGGGGCGGCTTCCATCAATGTGCCTGTTCAGCAGCGCGGGGTGGGGATGGTGTTTCAGGATTCCCGCCTGTTTCCGCATATGAATGTGGAGCGTAACCTGCTTTACAGCCAGTGGGCGGCGAGGCGGAAATCTACCATTGGTCTTGCTGAGATTGCTGAGTTGCTGGGTATCTCTCATCTGCTGAAGCGGCGGCCTTATGGACTTTCCGGCGGAGAGAAGCAGCGTGTGGCGATTGGGCGGGCGTTGCTTTCCAATCCGCAGTTGCTTGTGCTGGATGAGCCGCTGGCATCGCTGGATGCATCGCGCAAAGCTGAAATCCTGCCTTATCTTCTTAAGCTGAAGAATGAGTTTGGCATTCCCATGCTTTATGTGAGCCATAGTCTTGGTGAGATTGAGCAGCTGGCGGACACGCTGGTGCTGCTGGATGCTGGCAATGTGGTGGCGCATGGGCCGATTGCGCAGATGCTGAGTAATCTGGAATTGCCTCAACTGGCAAGCGGGCCGGATGCTGGCTCGCTGCTGTTTGCCAGGCTGGATCACTATGATGAGCAGTGGCAGATCACAGAGTTTGGTCTTGAAGGGCAAATACTGCAATTGCCGGGGCAGTTGGGCACTGTGGGGCAGGACGCGCGCATCCGCATCAAGGCAAAGGATGTGGCTTTGGCCCGTAAAGCGCCGCAAGAAGCTTCTGTTCGCAATGTACTTTCTGTTGTGATTGAAGGGATTACAGAAACTTCAGGTCCTTATGCAGAGGTGGATTGCCGGGTTGGGGAGCAGCATTTGCGAGCACGGTTGACGCGCCATTCAGTCCATGAGTTGCAGCTTGAGGCAGGGCAGCAAGTTTTTGCGCTTATCAAGAGTGTTGCGCTGGACCAGTGAATGAATGCGAGTTACACCGTAAGCGTTTAAGCGCATTTGCGGTGTTTCAGGAGACACCGCCTCCACTCTTTATAGTCGGACAAGCAACGTGAGCAGGAAGAGCAAATCTGATCGGCGATCACGGGTTCCCAGTGTTGCACTGGTGACTTTTGTTGTGTGTGTGCTTGTGGTTGCCTGGGTTGCCTATCAGCTCAGCAGCCGGTTTTACATGGATGACCTGCAACTTCGCGGGCAGGCTACGCTGTCTGTGCAGTCGGCTGGTCTTGAAAAGTATCTCGATAAGTATCGTTTGCTGCCGCCACTACTCGCCCGGCGCTCAGATATTGTGCGGATTCTTGCTGATGATGAACATGAGCGCGGGCAGAATGTTGCCAGAGTGATTGCGGGTATGTCCGGGGCGCAGGAGGTGTGGTTTCAGAAGCCTGATGGTGAGATCGTTGCTTCTAATCTCACAGCGGCGGCAAGTATGGCTGAGCGGGGCATGTCGTCCTATGCAGATGCTTTGAAAGCAGCA
The DNA here is from genome assembly GCA_947496145.1 of uncultured Pseudovibrio sp. GTDB lineage: Bacteria > Pseudomonadota > Alphaproteobacteria > Rhizobiales > Stappiaceae > Pseudovibrio. The sequence goes on along the minus strand of CANMBS010000005.1, from coordinate 190,960 downwards.
AAACAGGGGCGGCTTGGCAGGCAGTTGGTGCTGTCTCGCGGGGGGCGTCCAGCCAGCTATGTTTTTATCACTGCGGTCCGGCAGAACAACAGAGACTACGGCTTTATTGCTGTGCGCGTAAGCCTTGAAGAGGTGGAGCAGTCCTGGGCGCTTTCCAAGGACCTGCTGGTTGCCGTAGATCAGAACGGGATTGTGGTTGCAACGAACCAGCCCAGCTGGCACGGAGAGCGTTTGTTTGCGGAGCAAACTTCACGGCGTGATCGCCCTGCTGGCGTTCAGAACGGAGTGATTGAGCAGCGCTGGACTGATCTGGATTTTCAGGTGGTGCGCTTAAGTCCTCCTTTCAACAAATCCAGTTTTCAGATGATTGAACAAAACCTGCCAGTGCTGAACTGGAAAGTGGTTCTGTTTGCAGATACGTCTCAAGTGCGTCAGCAATCCGTTTGGGCGGCGCTGGTTGCTTTGCTTCTGTGTGTTGTCAGTGGCGGTTTGCTTTGGATGGCAGGGGAGCGACGGAGGCGACTACTGGAGCGGATTCAGCGAGATAAGCTTTATGCGGAGCGGCTGGAGTTGCGGGTGCATGAACGGACCCGCGAGCTTTCCAATATGAATGCTTTGCTGGCGCAGGAAGTGAAAGAGCGTAAGAGCGCAGAAAAGGGCTTGCAGCAGGCGCAGGCGGGGTTGGTTCAATCTGCCAAGCTTGCGACGCTGGGTGAGATGTCTGCTGCAATTTCCCATGAGTTCAACCAGCCGCTTGGGGCTATCCGTACGCACTCCGAAAATGCGCAGGTGTTGATTGAGAGCGGGAAGCCGGAACGGGCGCTCAAAAGCCTTGGCAAGATTGTTGCTATGGTAGAGCGCATGGCGGCGATCAGTCAGATTTTGAAGGGGTTTACGCGCAAGGCCAGCCGGGATGTGGTCCCGGTGAAGGTTGCTGCGGTGATTGGCGAAATTCTGATGCTGACGGGGCCGCGCTGTAAGCAGATGGGTGTGCTTCCTGAGGTGATACAGGAAGACAAGTCTGTTGAGGTTATCGGCGGACAGGTTCGCCTTGGTCAGGTGCTTATGAACCTGATGAGCAATTCTCTGGATGCACTGCAAAATCAAGATAATCCCTGTATTCGGATTTCGGTTACGCGGGCAGAACAGCAGGTGACTATCCGGTTTGAGGATAACGGGCCGGGTATTGCGGAGGATGTGGCGGCAAGTGTCTTTGATCCGTTCTTTACCACCAAGGATGTGGGGGAAGGGCTGGGACTTGGGCTTTCCATTGCCTATAAGATTATTGAGGATCTTGGCGGACAGCTGCATTATGAGCGCTCCCAGATGGGCGGCGCGGGTTTTGTGATTACGCTGTCAGAGGCTTCTCAAGCTTCCGGCGTATTTGAAGAAGATGGAAGTTAGTATGGACGTTTGGGCGATAGATAAGGCGACCATTCTTCTTGTCGATGATGATGAAGATATGCGTGAAGCTCTTGTGGAAGGGCTGGAGCTGGCGGACTATCACGTTGTGTCGTTTTCCCGAGCAGAAGAGGCGCTGGAGCACATTACCCATGAGTTCTTCGGGGTGCTGGTGAGCGACATTCGGATGCCCAAAATGGGTGGCTTTGAGCTGATGAAGGCGGCTTTTGAGATTGATAGTGCTTTGCCTGTGGTGCTGATTACGGGGCACGGGGATGTGCCGCTGGCGGTGGAGGCCATGCGGGCTGGGGCCTATGACTTTAAAGAGAAGCCGTTTCCTGTAAGTGGACTGGTTGCTGTTGTGGAACGGGCGCTGGAGAAGCGGCGTCTGACGCTGGAAAACCGTGTTCTGCGTGAGGAGCTGGGCAAACTTTCTGGTCTGGAAGAGCGCATCGTGGGGAAGTCGCCTGCGATGGAAGGTCTTCGGAACATGATTACAGCGCTGTCCGGGACGGATGCGGATGTTCTTATTTTAGGGGAGACCGGCTCTGGTAAAGAGGTGGTTGCACGTGCCCTGCATGAGGAAGGGCCGCGCAAAGATGGGCCGTTTGTAGCGATTAACTGCGGTGCTCTTCCGGCGGATATCATTGAGAGCGAACTGTTCGGGCATGAGAAGGGCGCATTTACCGGTGCGAGCGGGCAGCGGATTGGTAAGCTGGAACACGCTCATAAAGGGACTGTGTTTCTGGATGAGATTGAGTCCATGCCGCTGGACCTACAGGTGAAGCTACTGCGGGTTTTTGAGACGCGGAGTATTGAGCGGCTTGGCTCTAACAAAGCTGTTCCGCTGGATCTGCGCTTTGTGGCGGCGACTAAGGAAGACCTTGAGGCCGCTTCTAACGAAGGGCGGTTCAGGAAGGACCTGTTTTATCGGCTCAACGTTATAACGCTGGCCATTCCTCCTTTGCGGGAGCGGCTGGAGGATATTCCGGTCCTGTTCCATTATCTGACACGGGGAGCGAGGGCGCGCTATCGCAAAGAGGTGCCTGAGATTTCGCGGGGGTTTTTGGGTGATCTGATGCAGCGTGACTGGCCGGGCAATGTGCGTGAGCTGCGCAATGTGGCGGACCGGTTTGTGCTGGGGCTTGAAGGGCAACCGAAGCTGGCAGGTTCTGGCGCGAGTAGTGCGGCGATGCATAGCGGTACATTGGCTGAGCGGGTAAGTGCTTTTGAACGCGATATTATTTCTGCTGAGCTGGAGCGCAATGAAGGTAAGATCAAGCCGACTTATGAGGCGTTGTCTGTATCCCGCAAAGCACTTTATGAGAAAATGAAGAAGTACGGCCTGAGCAAGGATGAGGCTGCGGATTAATGATGTGTCGAATTCGACACATTACTTACTACGTGATGTTACTGAATCGTAACAAATGCAAATTAAATAATTAAGTGTTTAAACGTAAGTATCTGTAATTATTATGTAAATTGTAATCATTAAAAACTGGCACGCGGTTTGCTCTTAATAGAGCGAGGAGCACGGCTCCGTTCTATTGGGAGGACATTATGAAGAAGATTATTGGTGCTGCTACGATTGCGGCTGGCATGTTCACCGCTACTCAGGCTTTCGCTGCTGAGGCGTGTGATCCGGGTGAAGTTGTTATTAAGTTCAGTCACGTGGTGTCTGCGACCGGTCACCCAAAAGGTGATTTTGCGACTGCACTTGCTGAGCGCATCAACACCGAGATGAATGGTAAGGCCTGTATGCAGGTTTTCCCAAGTTCTCAGCTGTTTAATGATGACAAGGTGATGGAAGCACTGCTGCTCGGCGATGTTCAGATTGCTGCGCCTTCCCTTGCTAAGTTTGAAGCTTACACACTGAAGTACCGTGTGTTCGACCTTCCTTTCATTTTCTCTGACATGGACGCAGCGAACAAGTTTACTCAGGGTCCTAAAGGTCAGGAACTGCTGGGCGCGATGTCTGACATCGGCTTTGTTGGTCTTGGTTACGTTTACAACGGTATCAAGCATTTTTCCGCAAACAAGCCTTTGCTGACACCTGCTGATGCAGCTGGCCTGAAGTTCCGCGTTCAGACCTCTGACGTTGCTGTTGCGATGATTGAGGCACTGGAAGCAAACGCACAGAAGCTTGCATTTAAAGAAGTTTATGGTGCGCTGCAGACTGGCGTTGTTGATGGACAGGAAAACACCTGGTCCAACATCTACACCAAGAAGTTCTTTGAGGTTCAGGACGGTATTACTGAAACCAGCCACCAGCTGCTGTCTTATCTGGCTGTAACCTCTCAGGAATGGCTGGATAGCCTTGATCCGGAAGTGCGTGAGCAGTTCCTGACGATCTTTACTGAAGCGACTAACGAAGCAAACGCCCGTTCTTCTGCTATTAACGAAGCAAACAAGCAGAAGATCATGGAGTCTGGCATTGAAGTCCGTAGTCTGACCCCAGAGCAGCGTCAGCAGTGGGTTGACGTGATGAAGCCAGTCTGGGGCAAATTTGCTGATGACATCGGTCAGGATGTGATCGACGCTGCGGTCGCAGCCAACAACTAATCAATAAAAATGACCAGTCTCGTCCGGCGGTGCCGGGCGGGACCATACTGGGCCACAATAGTGTTGTGCCTGCTGTTGCTGCAGTGTGGCTGATGGTGTTGGGGGAGGGCGTATTGTCTCGACTGAACAAATACATCGATGCATTTGAAGAAGGTTTCATTGCACTTATTCTGGCGGTGATGACGCTGGTTACATTCTGGCAGGTCGTCATGCGTTACGGCTTCACATCAGGCTGGGGCGGTGCATTACAGTTTACCCGTATCCTGTTTGCGTGGCTTATTCTTTTCGGTATGAGCTATGGCCTGAAGATTGGCTCACATCTTGGCGTCGATGCATTTATCCGCCTGTTTCCAAAACCGATCTTTCGTGCGTTTGGCCTTATCGGGGCGTTGCTGACATTGCTTTATGCGGCATTGCTGTTTGATGCAGACTGGTTTGGGGGGCTGCTTGGGCTGGACAATCGCGGTTCCTCCGGCGGTGCATTTGACTATGTTACCAAGTACTACAAGCTCTCCAGAATTGGGATGGAGGATCTTAAGTTTCCTGTCTGGTATCAGGAGATGTTTGACACGCAGGAGCGTGTTCCGCGTTGGTGGGGCTATGTGATCATGCCTATTGGTCTGGGGCTTCTTGCTTTCCGTTCTCTGCAAATGTGCTGGCTTATTCTGACCGGTCAACGGGACACGATGATTGCTGCGCACGAAGCTGAAGATCTCGTTGAAGAAAACAAAGACGTGCTGAAGGACTAAGCCCAATGGAAACCGCTGTTCTGTTTTTGCTGCTCTTTGGGCTGCTTCTTATCGGGGCACCAATTGCCATTGCGCTTGGTTTGTCTTCCGTTCTTTACATCGCGCTGTTCTCTCATGACTCCATGAGTTCTGTGACCATTCAGATGTTTAATGCGTCGCAGAACTTTACACTGCTTGCGATCCCGTTCTTTATTCTGGCCTCCAGTTTCATGTCCACTGGTGGTGTGGCGCGTCGTATCGTGAACTTTGCTGTTGCAACTGTTGGCTGGGTGCGTGGTGGCCTTGCCATGGCTGGCGTGCTGGCCTGTATGATCTTTGCTGCGCTGTCCGGTTCCTCTCCTGCGACTGTGGTTGCGATTGGGACCATTGCGATTGCTGCTATGCGTCAGGCTGGTTACTCCAAAGAGTTTGCTGCTGGTATTATCGCCAATGCTGGTACGCTGGGTATTCTGATCCCGCCTTCTATCGTGATGGTTGTTTATGCGGCTGCGACCAACGTTTCTGTGGGGCGCATGTTCCTTGCAGGGGTTATTCCGGGCATCGTGGCTGGTCTGATGCTGATGGCGACCATTTACGTCATTGCGCGCAAGAAAAATCTGTCTGCGCAGCCCTTCCCGAGCTTTCATGTGCTGTGGTCCACTTTTGCTGAAGCTGCCTTTGGCATGTTCCTGATCGTGATCATTCTCGGTGGTATTTATGCTGGTGTGTTCACACCGACGGAAGCTGCGGCAGTTGCGGCAGTATATGCCTGTCTGATTGCCTTGTTCATTTATCGCGATATGGGACCGTTAAAAGGCAAGAAATGGCGTAAAACGGGTGAGAGCCTTTTTGAAGCTGCTTTCCGCAATATCGGGTTGCTTGTAGTTTACTTCTTCCCTGCGTTTTTCCATCGTGATACCCGCAAGGTGCTGGTTGAGAGTGGCAAAACCACGATCATGCTGATGTTTATCATCGTGAATGCGCTGCTTTTTGCCCATACACTGACTGCTGAACGCATTCCGCAGGTCATTACAGACTGGATGATCGGAGCCGGGTTTAACTGGTTCACCTTCCTGATTGCCGTCAACATCATCCTGCTGATCGGTGGCCAGTTCATGGAGCCGTCCGGCCTGCTGCTGATTGTGGCGCCTGTGGTGTTCCCGATTGCGATTGAGCTGGGTGTTGATCCAATCCATCTGGGTATCATCATGGTGGTGAACATGGAGATTGGTATGATCACGCCGCCAATCGGGCTGAACCTGTTTGTGACCTCAGGCATAACGGGCATGAGTCTGGTGCAGGTGGTGCGTGCTGCTGCACCGTTTGTGATGGTGTTACTGGTCTTCCTCGTGCTGGTCACGTATCTGCCGTGGCTCTCCACGGCGCTGCCGACCTACATGATGGGACCTGAAATTATTGCGAAATAGCTGTAATGTGCAGTGTTGCTGGAAGGCCGGGGCAATTGCTCCGGCCTTTTGCGTTATTCGCTGAAAATCTGAGGTAATCTCTTAGGTGGATATTGGCTGCGATCTGAGAAAATAGGAAATGTCCTGATGTTTTCGAGAGGAGCTGATGAGAAGAGCGATTGTTGCCGTAATTTTCGCTCTGGGCGTTGTTTTCGCCATACCTGCTTTCGCCCAGATTGACTGCAAGCCTGGTGAGGTTGTCATCAAGTTCAGCCATGTTGTGCCGCCGAGAGGGCATCCTAAGGGGGATTTCGCGCGCATGCTGGCGGAACGGGTGAACGCTGAGATGAACGGTAAGGCATGTATGCAGGTGTTTCCTTTTTCGCAGCTTTATGATGATGAAAAGGTTATGGAAGCCCTGCTGCTGGGGGATGTGCAACTGGCAGCGCCCTCGCTTTCCAAACTGGAAGTTTACACCAATAAGTTTCGCCTTTTTGATTTGCCGTTTTTGTTTGATGACATGGATGCGGTGCAGCGTTTTACTTCCAGTGAGACGGGGCAGGGACTGCTTGATGTAATGTCTGAGTTCGGGGTTGTCGGGCTTGGGTATCTTTATGATGGATTGAAGCACTTTTCTGCTGAAGAGCCGCTGCTGGTGCCTTCTGACGGTGAGGGACTGAAGTTTCGCGTACAGAACTCAGATGTGGCTGTTGCTATGATCGAGGCGATGGGCGCGAGTGCACAGAAGCTGGCGTTCAAGGAGGTTTATGGGGCGTTGCAGCTGGGCGTTGTGGACGGGCAGGAGAACAGCTGGTCCAACATCTTCACTTCGCGTTTCTTTGAGGTTCAGGAAGGGATTACGGAGACTGGCCATCAGTTGCTGGCGTATGTTGTTTTCACGCCTGAGGAATGGCTGGAGAGCCTTGAGACAGGAGTGCGAGAGCAGTTTCTGACCATCTTTCGGGAAACGCTGGCAAAGGCCAATCGACAAGCAGTAAAGACGAGCGAAAAGAACCGGCAACGGATTATTGATGCAGGTTATACTGTGCGTGAGCTGACGCCTGAGCAGCGCCAGCAATGGGTGGATGTTATGCGGCCTGTATGGGGCCAGTTCGAAGACGAGATCGGCAAGGACCTGATTGAAGCTGCGGAAGCGGCTAATGAGACCCATGGCAACTGATGGTATACAGCATGAGAAATGCCTTAAATCTCACTTTTAACTATGTTTCCCTCTTTAAACTCCAGCACAACACCGTGCTCCATATCCCATGCGCACATAAATTCGAGTTTCAAACCATCTTCCGCACTTGGTAAGATTATGGTTTCAAGGCGCAGCAAACGAAGCATGAACTCTTTCTGAGTAAAGCTTGTTTTATAATAGTCTTCGATTGTGGTTTGCGCATATCTGAAGTGCTTTCCTTCTGCATATGCTCCGCCATCGCCAAAGGTGTGATGAACAAAGAAGTTCAGAATTCGTTCTTCGAATGATGCGGGATTTTTGATCAGGTCCTGAAGTGTCGTGAAATCGTAGTGTTTTTGCCGTTCATGGCCGTACACATTCAAAGTTGCAGCTTTGGGATGGGGGACCTTAAGTTCCTCAAAGTGATCTGGATTATATTGAGACCACTCCTGATCTTCAGGATCTTCAAAGTTTTCCGGGTTAAACAAATCGTAGTGTATCTCCCAGGACTTGCACATGAATTTCTCAATTTGTGCCTCGTTATCATAGTCCTCTAATACGGTAGATAAGAGTTTTGCGTAGAACTGGGGATCTTCTGATTTCAGGATTTCTGGCATTTATCAGGTCTTTTGAAATGGTAGTGGTGCTCTGGATTAAAAACGAAGAGCACGGGATGGAAGTCGACTAATAGGCAGAACATATGAATTATGCATCTATAGGCGGCAAACTATAGAAAATGCAACTACATATCAATTCTCTCTAAGAAATCCTGCTGTTCTGGCTGTGTTGTCTGGCTGCTTGCAACTTCTCCTTCTGTATTTGTATGATCAATATTGATTGTAAAGCAGGTGCACCATGTCCGATGTTATTTATCTTTCTGCAAAAGAAGCGGCTAACGAGCTGGGTGTTCGTCCGGCTACGCTCTATGCTTATGTAAGCCGGGGGCTGGTGCGTTCAGTTCAGGGGCCGGGACGTACACGGCTTTATGATGCTTCTGACATCCGCTTCTTAAGAGGCCGGCGAGCTGGGGAAGGAGATACTGAAGGAGACGGGCAGAGCCGAAGTTCTGCGGCGAAGGGTGTTCTGGAGACCAAACTGACCCACCTTACAGATGAGGGGCACTACTACAGAGGGCAATCTGCGCTTGAGCTGGCAAAGGCTGGTACGCTGGAGAGTGTTTCTACGCTGCTGTGGGAGTGCGAGAGTGATCCTTTCGCGCAACCTGCGCCAGATGCTGCTCCGATGGTTCCTGATAGTTTGCGACCTGTTGAGCGTGCAATTATTGCTCTGTGCACATGGCCCGAGCAGGACAATGCTGCCTATTCGCTTTCTCCGGAACTTTTAAAGAAGAAGGGGGCGGGCCTGCTGCGCCTTGCTGCGAGTGCTTTGCTCATGCAGCCTCCCAGTGCTGTGCCTTTGCATCGACAGATTGCAGAGGCCTGGGAGGTGCATGATGAAAGAGCTATCGACCTTATTCGAGCGACGCTGGTTTTATGTGCTGACCACGAACTTAACACAAGTGCCTATGCGGTAAGGTGTGCTGCCTCAACCCGCGCACCTTTGCATGCGGTTCTGATCTCTGGGTTAGGTGCCTTTATGGGACCCCGGCATGGAACCAATGCGGAGCGTGTGTTGAGTTGGCTGAAGTATATTCATGAATCTCAGGATATCGAAGCAGTTTTGCAGGAACGATGCATGAATGGTGAGCAGCTCCCGGGTTTTGGACATACTGTATATGGCGGGCCTGACCCAAGAGGAACGTTTCTGTTGACTATGCTCAGGCAAACCGGGCTTGAACACCCGCTCATTGAATTGATTCCTTTCTTGCTGGAAAGGGCAAATGAGCTGTTTGGGAAGCATATGAATGTGGACTTTCCACTAGCTCTTTTGGTGCAAATTCTGGATTTGCCAAAAAATTCTGCGGGAATTTTGTTTTGTATTTCAAGAATTAGCGGTTGGGTCGCTCAAGCATTAGAACAATACCAAATGCAAGAACAAATCCGCCCCAGAGCGGCGTATACTGGTATTCGTCCAACCTCGTAGAAGCTTCAGTTGAATAGTTAGTTTTTTTGATCTTTAGCCTCGGTATGTAAAATACGATTTTTAAAAAATGTCCTAAGGTAAAATTGATGGGATCGAGTATGCTTAATATGTATTTTTAAGAATCGATAATTTGTTTAGTATAGATATAAATAAAATCAGGATTATCAATAATTGAGATCATTTATTAATCCTATGTCTATTGTGGAAATCGATAGTTTTACATGAGTGATGCGTCATATGACTAATAAAAAAGTGTTCAAATTTGAGTGACCCTGTGTTACGTCTACATCATTATTCGGAATATTCGTTGTATCTCTCACTCTATCAAAATAAGGCATTTCATGAATCGTTTGCCCCCTTTGAATGCTTTGGTCGCGTTTCGTGCTGTTATGGAAACCGGGAGTTTGGTTTCCGCAGCGCAGAAGCTTGCAATTACCGCGAGTGCTGTCAGTCATCGATTGAAGGCCCTTGAAGATCATCTGGGGCTGGAGCTTTTTGAGCGTCGGTCCCGCGCAGTTTTTCCAACTGCTGCCGCTTACAGATATGCCTCGGAGATTTCTGAGGCGTTCGATCGCATTTCAACTGCAACCCGTACCATTGAGGCGGTTGGGAACAGAGATACTTTAAGTATCAATTGTTCTTCCAGCTTTGCCAGCAAGTGGCTGTTGCGTCGTCTCCGTTCTTTCTCTTCGCAGAACCCTGAAATTACAGTTACTGTTTCCAGTGGTCGTGCGGAAGACAGCATTGACGGTGGTCTTTATGACCTTGTGTTCAGCCGTCAGGTTGAGAGTCCGGAGGAGTTTGACGAGATTGCTCTCGGTCGCGAGAAGTTTCGCCCGCTTATCGCTCCGGAACTGCTGGATAAGCTGGGGTATCCTAAGAAACCTCAGGAGCTGCTGAAACTGCCAATTATACGCAGTGAAGGGGCTACTGTTTCCTGGGAGAACTGGCTTTCTGAGGCTGGTGTTTCAAATGCTATTGTTAACGACATGATGGTGTTTGAAAATGCTGCTCTTGCGCTGGATGCTGCTGAGAAAGGCTTTGGGATTGTACTTGAGTCGAACCTTTTGAGCGCCGAAGCTGAAAAGGCTGGGCGTCTTGTTCCAATATTCCCTGAGTATCAGCTGGATGGACGTGAGCATCGGTTGATGTGGCGTGAGAAACGCGGCGCTGAACCGAAAATCCATTGCTTCCGTGACTGGCTTGAAAGCCAACTGCGTTATGACTTTGTCGATGATGATATTCTTGAACCAGAAATGGCTGATTAACTCAGGTTTGAGTGCTTGCTGGTAGGCAAGCTCGTGACCTGGGGAAATCATAGATTTTGGGTTGGGCGGGAGCTTTGGTTCCTGCCCAATTTGTTTTTTGCGGATGGCAATTTAAATGGCGGGCTCATCTGCTTTTAAGGTGCGCATGAGTTTGTGTATTTCTTCAAAGTTAGGTGCCTGTTTGAAGCAGGAGAAATCTGCTGAAGTGCTTAATGCTGTTGCTGCGTCAAGGAATGCGCCATAGGCGAGGCGAGCTAGAGCTGAGCCGATAGAGATACGAGTTACGCCAAGGTTCTCGAGTTCCTGATATGAAATTGAGGTGTTCGGCATCGTTGCAACGACATTAAGGGGGGCTTTAAGCTGCGGAAGTGCTATTTTCAGCCATTCTGATTTGCTCAGCTCCGGGGCGAAGACAACATCAGCTCCCGCATCTGCGAAGGCGTTCAGGCGAAAGATAGTGTTGTGCAGATCTTCTTCGCTTTTGATCGGAGCTTCTGCTCTTGCTGTGAGGACAAAGTCCGGTGTGTTTGCCCGTGCATCATGGGCAGTCCTAATCCGCTCAATGGCTAAATCCAACGGATAGTACCTTGCTGCATATGTTGAAGAGAAGTCTTCAATTGAGCAGCCTGCCAGACCGACTTCTATTGCGCCTTTTATTGTTTCTGCAACGTCTTCCGGTGTGTCGCCATAGCCGTTTTCAAGGTCACCATTTACAGGAAGTGTTGTGGCGGCGACAATTTCCTGAGCATGAGCGAGCGATGTGTCAAGACTGAGTGCTCCGATTTCATCCTGATAGCCTTTGGTAAAAGCTAGTCCGGCACTTGTGGTGGCGATTGCTTTAAAACCAGAATGCTCCAGAATTCGTGTTGTGCCTGCGTCAAAGGGGTTAGGCATTATGAAAGCTTCTTTTTTAAAATGGAGAGCTTTGAATGTGGACCTACGCTGCTGGGTGATGGAAAAAGACATGAAACCTCAATTTCGAACAAAAAGTGAACAAATGTCATGCTACTCGTTTTTCCTGTTATTGCAATATCTGCCGTGGTGCGGATCAGAGAGTTAAAAAACTACTGTTCAATTGCAGCGAAATCGCCTAGAAGCGTGTCTAAAGTCATTGCGCTTCCCTTATCGTTTGCATGATGTGAGGTTGAGGCGCTGCCACAACTGCGCCCGTGTAGGGCAGCAAAAAGAAAAATCCGGTTGAAGCTATGAGAACCTCAGAACTCCTGATGCCTGCGGGCAACTTGCAGAAGCTTAAGATTGCCGTTCTTTACGGAGCAGATGCAATCTACCTTGGTACGCCAGATATGTCCCTGCGCACGAAGGCAGAGTTTACGCTTGAGCAGGTCGTTGAAGGTATTGAATTTGCACATAAGCACGGCAAGCGTGTTTATCTGACGCTGAACCTGTTTTCGCATAATAAAGATGTTCCCAAGCTGAAGGAATATGCGGAGACCATTCGTGACATTAATCCAGATGGTCTGATTATTGCTGATCCGGGTGTGTTCCAGTTTATGCGTAAAGAGCTGCCAAACGTGCCGCTGCACATCTCAACGCAGGCGAACGTGTGTTCATGGCTTTCCGTAGACTTCTGGAAAGAGCAAGGTGCTGATCTGGTGGTTCTGGCACGTGAGGTTTCCTTTCCCGAGCTCTCTGAAATTCGGGAGAAGTGCCCGGATATCCGCCTGGAAGCATTTGTTCATGGGGCTATGTGCATGACCTATTCTGGTCGTTGCCTGCTATCCAACTTCATGGCAGAGCGTGGTGCGAACCAGGGGAACTGCGCGAATTCCTGTCGTTGGAACTACAAAGTGCGCATGCGCATGAAAGACGGCACTATCAATGAGCTTGAGCTGAACGAAGACAATATTGGCATGTTCGAGTTTCTGCTTGAAGAAGGCTGCCGTCCGGGTGAGCTGATGCCAATTTTAGAAGATGGGCGCGGGTCTTACATTCTGAACTCTAAAGACCTTTGCCTGATGCCTAAGCTCAACGATTTCCTGCGTATTGGGGTGGATTCTCTGAAGATCGAAGGCCGTAACAAGTCCATGTATTACGTGGCTGTTGTTGCGCGTGCTTACCGTATGGCGATTGATGATTACTACCGCGATCCAGACAACTGGAACCCGCAGAAGTACATGGATGAGATGTACAGCGTTGCCAACCGTGGCTACACCACTGCGTTCCACGAAGGTCGTCTGAACAATTACGCTCACAACTACGAAGACACGCATTCCATCGGTGAATGGGAGTTTGCGGGTATCATCGAAGATGTGACGGACGAAGCTTTCTACATGAAGGTGAAGAACAAGATTGTTGCCGGTGAGGTTCTGGAGTTCCTGCAACCGCTGTCTGATGAAAGCATACTTCTGCGTATCTATGATTTTGAAGATGCGAAGTCCGGTGAAATGACACAGGAAGTGCATGCTGGTAAGCAGCCGGTTGTGCGCATTCCATTTTCTCTGTTCGATAAAGAAGACGCGGCGACGTTTAAAGACCGCTTCCCGGTCAATACTGTGGTGCGTAAGGAAAAGCCGCTTACACCTGAGCAGTGGAGTCGTTTGAAACTGGACCGGACTTCTGAGCGTATTGAAGCACGTGGCGAAGCTACTGACGCGCAGCAAAACAAGTATGAAAGTCAGCGTGACCGACTGATCGATGCGATTGCCGAGGGCAGTCAGGACCGTAAGCCAAAGTCTCCGCGTCTTGGTCTGGAAGGATGCTGTGGTCGTGGCTGCAATGGCTGCATGATCTTCTGGGAAGACCCGAAGTTTGAGAAGGCTCGCGAAATCCTGAAGACCAAGAAGCAGGGTGAAATGCTCGCCCGCAACGCATTGAAGCACGAAGTGAGCTAATAACTTAGTCTAATTTGTATATTGTGTGCCCCGGTCTGAGAAAGACCGGGGCTTTTGTTTTGTAAGGACTTTCTTGAGCTAACTGAAGTTTCAGACAAATATTGGATTTATAGTATTGTTAACTATTGCAGGGGATATTTTTCATATGCGTTAAGCATAGTTTTTCCGGGTACATGCAAATTGCATGCGATTGGGGTGATCGTTCCGGAAGAGCTGTGGTTCTTGCAGACAAAGGTGCTGTATTTACCTTGTTCATGCATAGTGCGGACTGGGTGGTAAAACTGCAGCATCTCATGGGGCAACTGCGTTTTAAGCGCAGTTAAGAAGGTAGTCCGAGATGAATTGGTCTGGTATGTTGAATAACTCACCGAAGGCTCAGGTTTCACAACCAACAGATGTGGAGCTTATCAGCCGTGAAGGAATTGATGCTTTACTTTTGGCTTTGATGGAAGATCGCCCGCTGCCTGAAGTGGAAGGGATTTCGCCTGACCTTTACGGGCAATTTGAGAGCCTGAAGCAGAAGCTTTGTACTCAATATGAACGTACTCTCGGCCAAACTGTAAACTATTCGCTACATGCCAGCGAGTCCATGGCAGCGATTTCGCAGATTACCTGGCACATTCGTAAAGCGGATGAAGGCGCACAGACAATCGCGACCGGGGTTGAAGAGCTGAATGTCTCTTTTTCTGAGATTGCAAACAATGCACAAGGGGCGGCTGATGCGGTCGAATCTGCCAATGCAGCGATGCAGCAAGGTGAGGCGGCAACACGAGAATCTGCTGATGCCAGCCAGCATATCGGGCAGTTCTTTGAAACCATGACTGCTGCTGCAAATGAGCTGACGGCAGCAGCTGTTCAGATCGGTACTTTTGTTGGCACGATTGAAGGGTTGGCAAAGCAAACCAACTTACTGGCGCTGAATGCAACGATTGAAGCTGCGCGCGCGGGCGAGGCGGGTAAAGGTTTTGCTGTTGTGGCTTCCGAGGTGAAGGACCTGTCTGGCCAGACACAACAGGCAACGGATGATATCCGCACCCGGATCGAGACTTTGCAGGGACATGTGAATGATGTGAACTCAGCCGTAAGTGATGCACAATCGCTGGTTGGCAAGAGTATTGATAATTCTCAGAATGCCGAGAACTTAATTTCTGAAGTGCTTCGTGATGTTGGAATGGCAAGTACGCAGATGCGTGAAATTGCACGTCAACTGACACAGCAGGAAGAGGCAACTCATGAGATCAATCGTGGTGTCCACTCTATTGCAGACCACGCTCGGGATGTGAATGAGCGTATTGAATACGTTATTGAAACAGTTGCAAAATCTGAGAGTATTGTTGAAGAGCAATTCTCAGAGTTTGAAAAACGCGGCGTTCCTCACTTCATTTTGCACCGGGCGAAAGCGGATCACATTATCTGGAAGAAGCATCTTGCTGAGATGTCTGTCGGGCTTCACAAGAAGCAAGCGAAAGAGCTTTCAGACCATCATGAATGTCGTCTTGGTAAGTGGTATGACAAGGTCGAGGACCCGGAAATCCGTGAGAGTCAGGCGTTCAAGAAGCTCAAACCAGTTCATCGTGATGTCCACGAGCAAGGGAAAGAATGTGCCCGATTGATTGGAACCGGTAATCATGAGGCTGCTGATGAGGCTTACAAACGGATGGAGGCCGCCTCAGTTGAGGTGCTGTACTATCTGGATGAACTGCTGAAGCTGAAGTAGCCCGTTTAAGCTGACAGTTTTGAGATCGATAAAAGCCCGGCAGATTTTGTGCCGGGCTGGTTATTTCCAGAGAAGTCAAACTCAGTTAAATGGGAATGACAACCCAGTAATCTAAATCAAGAATAACCCCTGCCTCGTATTTCCCATCAGCATCCTTGTAAGGGAAGCTGGAGCAGGTAAGGTCTTTTGTTGCTACCAGACGAAGGCGCATTGCTGCGATGTCGTTTCTGCCTGCAATTTGTTTTTTGTCCAGTACCTCAGACCATGAATAAACAGTGTCTCCTGCAAACAGCGGAGCGACATGCCGGCCTGCATTTATGCCTGTGATGTGGAAGGCATTGCCCAGTCCGTTAAAGGAGAGGGCGCGGGCAAGGGAAATGACGTGGCCACCATAAATCAGGCGCTTGCCAAAACGGCTGTTCTTTTCACTGTGGTGGTTGAAGTGCACTTTTGCTGTGTTCTGGTAGAGACGGGTTGCAAGCTGATGCTCAGCTTCCTCGACTGTCATACCATCAACATGGTCAATCTTTTCACCCACTTCGTAGTCATCAAAGCGGAATGGTGACCCGGAGAGATCGCAATCCCAGTTCTCTATTGTAAGCGCTGGAACGGCTTGTCCAAGCGCGTCCTCTGAAATTGCGTCTGGCAGTTGTGGCAGAACGGTTTCTGGCGCAGGCGCGTTTTCATCCCGCTTCTTCACCATAACCCAGCGGGTGTACTCTAAAACTTTTTCAGGCTTTCCCGGCTCGATATGGCGGTAGCCAGTTGAGCGTACGTAAACAACGCCGGTTTTTCCATTGGAGTTTTCTTTAAGACCGATCACCTCTGAAGTCGCTGAAAGTGTGTCACCTGCATAAACTGGTGCAAGGAAACGACAATCCGCATAACCCAGATTAGCGACTGCATTCAGTGAAATGTCGCTGACCGTCTTGCCAAAGACTACATGAAATACCAGTAAGTCATCTAATGGGTAGTTCGGGTATCCAATGTGCTCTGCATAAGAAGTTCCAGACTGAACTGCAAATCTTGAGCCATATAGCGCAGTATAGAGGGCTGTGTCTCCCTCATTTATCGTTTTCGGTGTGCCATGTTTTATAATCTGGCCAACCTGAAAATCTTCAAAAAAATTGCCGCAAGACGTTTTTGTCTTTATCGCAGTTAATGTCATGTATGTAGTCCCCCAACAACAACACGGCAGGCATTTAATAAGAAATATTTTTCGTTATCAAGCAACACCTTGGAATGTTGACACTTAGTATCTGTTTTGTCGCTTTTGCTCATTTGCAGTTTTGGTTGTTTTTCTCCTGACTAGCGGAATGAGCTGTTTAGTTCAATTATTTCAAAGTCTTAATAGACATTTGGGTGATTTTAGTTGTTTGTGCCGCAATTGCTTGATGAATAAAGCTTCACAGGAATGAGCAAGATTTCTGCCTGTTTAAGATTCTATGCACTTTAGAATCGATAGAAACAGGCAATTTTAAAGTGCAATTGGATTAGGCGATTGTGCTCAGCTTTCAGCTGATCTTATTTTGTATGCCTGCGGTTGTAGAATTGTGCAAGTGGGTCAGGAGGAATGATCGATTATCCTTTCGGTGTGCCTGTGATTCGATCTCAAGGAATTCTCAACTGTTCCCCGAGAAAACATAGATGAGCCCTGTTCAATTTCGGAGTAGAATAAAGGCTAGGGAGAACTGGCCCATGGTGAGCTTTTTCTGGCGACTTGTAGGGGTTGTGTTGATTGCATGGGTGGTATGGGATCTGTATGCTGGATACACAATCTTGTACGATGTTATCTATCGAGACGTTGATCCGCTCATGTACTGGATCGGTGTTGGCCTCTGGGCAGCTCTGGGCATGAGTTGCTTTTTTTCATCCAGAACCCCGGATTAAGCTTCATAAAATAAAGCAGCAGGTACTTTGCCGGGGGCGTTGAGCTTACGCAGGCCAGCCGTGAGGTGTTGTCCGAGGGGTGTTTGCAAGTTCTGAAAGCATGCCTCATTGGGCTGGATTTTTTCGTATATTCTTAAGTTTTGCAGGCTGCCGAGTGCTTTTGAGAGATACTCTTCACGAGCAGACGGTTCCTGATTGCGTCTGGATGATGCAATCGCGTAGCTGATATACATATGAGCTATAGCTATTCCGCGTTTGAGTCGGAAATTCAGGGAGGTTCTAATGTCGGGAAAGACTCTTATTTCATCGGGTTCACCTTTTGAAAAAGCAGCCGGGTACTCACGCGCTGTGGCACAGGGGAACTTTGTCCATGTTGCTGGTACCACTGGCTATAACTATGCCACGATGGAAATGCCGGAGGATGTGGGAGCGCAAGCTGTTAATGCACTGGAGACCATTAAAGGTGCGCTTGAGGAAGCTGGAAGTTCGTTAAGTGAAGTTGTCCGTGCACGCTATATGGTTACTGATCGCGCGTATGTTGACGCAGTGTTTGCTGTTCTTGGAGAATATTTTGGTGATATTCGTCCTGCGGCTACAATGATTATTTGTGATCTCACTCAGGAAGAAATGAAAGTAGAAATTGAAGTCACAGCGCAGAAAAACTGAGGTCTCTTAACACTTTTGGTTAGATGCCAAAGACAGTTAGTGTGATCGTGGACTAAATGTTTTTTTAGTTCTAGTCTTATCGCCAGTTGAAAGCTCATTTGTCTTAGCTATATAGGCAGACAAAACCGAAACTAAAGAGATGGCGGCGTATGACTGATTTTCCAAAAGAACTGCTGACTGGATACGGCCTTTATAAAGAGCGGATTTATCGTCAGTTTGAAGAGGAATATCAAAACCTCGCCATTTATGGTCAGGAACCTGAGGTGATGGTGATATCCTGCTGTGACAGCCGGGTCACGCCTGAGGGTATTTTCCACGCTCAACCGGGTGAGTTGTTTGTGGTTCGGAACGTGGCGAACCTGGTGCCTCCGTTTATTCAGGGCGGTGGTACACACGGAACCAGCGCTGCGCTGGAGTATGCTGTGACCGGCCTTAAGGTGAAGCACCTTGTGGTGCTGGGACACTGTAAGTGCGGTGGTGTTCAGGCGTTTCGTGAAAGCAATGGCAAGTTGAGCAAGACCGGGCAGTTTGTTGGTCCATGGATCAAAATGCTGGAACCTGCTGCTATTACGCTGGCCTGTACGCCAGTTGATAAGAATGAAGACCCGCAAACGGCACTGGAATATGCTGGTATTCGCCAGAGCCTGAAAAATCTGATGACCTTTCCGTTTATTGAAAAGCTGGTGACACAGGGCAGCCTGCACATTCATGGTGCGTGGTTCGATATTGGTTCGGGGTCACTGCGGGTTATGAATAAAGAGAGTGAGCTTTTTGAGGATGCAGCAGATTTACAAGCGCGGTTGAAGGGAGCCGAAGCAGGCGAAGACGCTGCCGTTGTTGCTGACACTACGAAGTAACTTAATGAGATTTTGAAAAGCCGTATATGCTTACACCGCTTTATGGTGTGGGGTGCGGCTTTTTCTTTTTCCGTGGCGCTTTCCAGTTGGGTTGGCTTAACTTTAAAAGCAAAAACGGAACGGAAAGTGTCAGGCTAACGCCTGGAATGATGATTACCAGATAGGTTGTTGCGGGCAGGCCAGGTTCATCAGGCGGGCGGAAGCCAATGATGAAGGCGATCAATGAGATTGAGAAGCCAATCCCGCCTAATATCCAAATTCCGTAGTTTCCAAATGGAACTCTATAAGTACGTGGAACTTTGGGTCGCTTATAGCGCAGGCGGATCGCCGCACTATAAAACAGCAGGTACATCACCGAATAGAGCAAAACTGCTGTTGAGGTGAGGTACAAAAACACAACCTCTGTGTTTCCGTGCAATATGAAGGCCGTAGCGATCAGGGTGGCAATCGTGCCCTGAACGAGCATGAGCGGGACTGGCATCTCATAAAGGTTTGAGCCATGCAAAAATGGCGGGAGCATTCCATCCCGTCCTGCTTCTGCCAGTGCTTTGATCGGTCCGGCTACCCATGTACTTACCTGCCCAGCAGCCCCTATTGCGATCAGAATTGCTGCAAATGGCAGGACCTGCGGGACGCCGTAATGCTGAAGTAAGATGGTGTAGGTTTGCAGCACGCCGAGAGTGTTGGATATGTCATTGGCGGGAATGATCATAGCGATAGTTAAACCGCCTAACAGTGACATGGTGAAGCCGATCATCGCGGCAATGAAGATTGCAACCGGGTAGGTACGGCGCACGTTCTGGACTTCTGTCGCGTGTCCTGCGGAGACTTCCATGCCGATAAACCCAAAGAGGAAGCTTAAGAACAGGAACAGGGTTGAAGTCTGGGAGAGTGACGGGATCACATTTTGCGTGGTGAGGCTCACATCAATCACAGGGTGAGATGGGCCTGATACGTAATGCAGTCCCAGTCCTATCATGATGAGAGATGGCACTATGGTACCAGCGAGCAGGCAGTAACTTGCAATGCGCTTAGTCACTCGTGTGCCTCTGAAGTTGGCGAAGGTTGCACCCCAATAGATTATGAGGGTCCCGGCGAACATGAGCCACGGGTTTTCGTCAAGAGGGCGGTCAAATACAAAGGCGAGGGCTGCTGTGGTGTACGCAACGGTGGCGACCATGGCGAAGATGGCCTGAAACCATTGCAAAAATACCGCCATAAAGCCAAAGGGTGCGCCGAAGGCTTCCTGTACCCACGTGTAAACTCCGTGTTTGGGCCATCCTGTAGCCAGCTCTGCTGAGATGAGTGCGACGGGCAGGATGTAGCAGAGGATGACTGCGGTGTTGAAGAACAGGATTTTCATGCCCGTTTGCGCCATGAGTGGCATGTTGAGCATGGTCATGAACAGTGCCGTGGTCATAAACACCAGATGCCAGAGCGAAATGTGATGCTTTGGCTGATTGCGTGGTGTTTTGCGCATCACTCAGGCCTCTTCCCTTTAGTCAGGTGTCGAAGTTGTTTGCGACGACAGAACCAAATTGCGACTGGAACAAGCAAAGCAAGGCAGACCGCAATGACCATGAGTGTTTCAAAATAGCTTTGAGGTACGGGGAGGGCAGGCGGCGGAATAAAGCCGATTACAAAACAGCTTATCGCCGTTATCACTCCGATGCTGCCAAGTATCCAAATCCCCCAGTTGCCTGCGGGAATTTTATAGGGACGGGGCGTGTGGGGGTGCGTGTAACGCAGGCGGATTGCTGCTGCGAACATGAGCAGATACATGAGTGAATATATAAGTACTGCTGTTGACGTGAGAACAAGAAAAACGAGGTTCACATCTTCAAATGCGATAAAACTAAAAGCTATCAGTGAGATGAGGGAGGCTTGCAGCAGCAGGAGCGCTGTGGGGACATTGTTTTTGCTGGCCTTTGCGAAACGCGCTGGTAACAGACCTCTCCTGCTGGCGGCCCACATGCCTTTGACCGGGCCGACAATCCATGTGCTCACCTGACCGGCGGCACCTATGGCAACCAGCAATGCGATAAGCGGAGTAACGAAAGACAGGCCAAAAACTTCCAGATAAGCAGAGAATGCCTGAAGTGCTCCGTTAATGTTGGAAATACTGCCTCTTTCAAGAATGAGTGAGACTGCTAAGCCGCCTGCGAGTGTGATAAAAAACCCCGCAATTGCGGCTGTGAAGATGGCGCGTGGGTAGTTCTTTTGCGGGTTCTCCACCTCGTTGGCGTGACTGGCAGAAACTTCAATGCCAACGAAACCGAAGACGAAACTCATGAAGAAGACAAGACTGGTGGTGTCAGAAAGAGATGGAACCCAGTTGGTTGTTGTGAAGGCAGTATCAAGGGCGATGGTGTTTCCCGAGAACAGGTAAAAGATTCCAAAAGCAATGAGCAGTGCTGATGGGAAAAAGACACCGAGAGAGACGGCGTAACCGGAAATCTTCTCGGAGGTTTGGGTGCCTTTGAAGTTGATCAGTGTGGCGGCCCAGTAAAGCACAAGGACCGAGAGCGTTATGTAGTAGCGGTTTGATCCCAGTTCCGGTGCGAAGGCGTAGGTCAGGGTGGCGGTGGAATAGGCCACGATGGTGGTGACGCCGAAGATGGACTGTATCCATTGCAGGAAAACAGCGGTGAAGCCGACGGGCGTGCCGAACGCTGCTTCTACCCAGTGGAAGACACCGTTTTGTGGCCAACCGGTTGCCAGTTCTGCTGAAATCAATGCGGCAGGGATGAGGAAAGCAAAAACGGTGATTGCGTTGAGCAACACCATCTGCATTCCGGTTTCCGCCATCATGGGCATATTGCGCAGGGTCATGAACAGGGCTGTTGTGATCAGCACCAGAGGTATGAATGCGATCTTATGTTCTGTGACGGGTGCCTTTTTTTGCTGCATCACTCACCATTACACAGGACGTTGTGCAGAATTTTAGAGTGCCGGGCTGAAGAAACACTGAGATTGCAACAGGCAAGCACTTAGCTGCCATTAAGCAGCTGTTAGGCAGCATTAAGACCCGAAGGTCACACTGAATGAAGTTGGCCGTCGTTTGAGAGACAAAAAGAAAGGAACGGGAGATGTCTCTTAAAACAACAAGAAGAACGCGGATGCAGGTCTTTATGGTGGGGTGTGTGGTTGCCTTGAGTGCTCAAAGTGCACTCGCTGATAGTGGAGTTCTCATTTCTGAGGGGTTTTGCAATGATCCTATACCGCTTGATGTGGTGGATATGAAGTGGCTGCGTATGACGCAAGATATGCGGAATATCTACTACATGGAAAAGGATGGCAGTGTTCAGCCAGTAACGGCAGATGCGCCGAAGTTTGAGGATATTACTCGCTTACGGGTTACAATGCATGGCAGTTGCAAGCAGGTTGGAACGTGGCCTGCGCAGGATTTTGCGGATAATCTGGCGACAGCGTTTAAGGACAATCATCCTGATGAGATTGTGCTGGCCACCTGTGATGGTGGGAATGCGACCACTACCAGTCCTGCTGAAGTTCTGGCTGAGAAGTTTAGTGGTAACACCAGAATAAATGCGTGGGATGGCCGTGTCGGGCTTTATGGCAGTGGCTCCGGAAAGCTTGAAAACCTGCGTTTTGGCGTGAGCGAAGTGCCAAACCTTAAGTGGGAGGTTGAAACGCAGAAGATTGAGAAGAACATCAGAGCTAAGTGGGAAGATATGCTGAGCATCGACCCTAATACATCTGATTGCCACGGAGCGCTGAGTGAAGCGAAGAAAGACCCGGAAGACAACGGACTTTGGAAGTTTATCGACAGCACCTACGCTTATTACACCTCAGAGGATGCTTTGCAGAATGGCTATAGTTTTCTGAAGCTCTATTCTTACGATTATGGCACTGGTGAAGTCACTTGCGGCAAAGGTGTACCGGGCAACTCATCTAAGGATGTGAAGTGTAGTTATTCGAGGTGATGTAGGCTAAGGGTATGGTCCGGTCTGTTGGTCGCTCATGCTATTGGCTGGTTGATCATCTTAGCTTGCTGTGTGAGACCATGATTGCGCCCATTGGCCCAACGGCTCAAGATGGTTGAACAGTTCCTTTCCTTCCTGCGTTAACTCGTAACCAGCCTGCCCTGTGGTTACGATTCCGCACTCGCGCAGTTCCTTCAGGCGCGTATTGAGGACAGTTGGGGACAGGGAGGCACAATTGGCCTGAAGTGCGCGGAAGGTTAGTGGTCCATCTGAAAGATTCCAGAGGATACCGAGCGCCCATCTTCTGCCGAGCAAGTCAAAAAGCACCGTAATTGGTTTGCCGGATTTTGAACCCCGGACTGGTGCACCCGTCTTTGGAACTGCTGTTGACATCAGATTTTCCTGTTTCTATGTTCTTGGTGCTACATTTATTGTAGCGAAAGCGGGGAGTATTTCTATGGCTATTCTTGCCATATCCTCTGCTTTAGGGGCGTCTTTTGGTTGGGCTTGCGGCTCAATGCTGGCACATAAGCCGCTGAAGCAGATTGGGGTCTTTGAGTTCACGCGGATTCAGTTGCTCACATCCGGGGCTATTTTATGTGTGCTCTCAAGTGCATTGGGATACTGGCAGAGTGTTGACTGGTCTCAGTGGCCAGTATTTGCCGTCAGTATTCTGGTGAGTGTGCTTGCTGGCAACCTCGCGCTGATGGCGTGTTTAAGCCGTGCAGGGCCGAGACAAACAGAGCTTCTCTTATCTTTAAAGACACCAATCGTTGCTGTGCTTGCCTTTGTGTTTCTGGGGGAAACATTGAGTCCCATTGAAATGGCGGGTATAGTAATTGCGCTCTCGGGTATCTGCATCGCAATCCTATATGGCGGCTCTGCTCAGGAGGTCGCTTCAGTTCGTAGCAGTGGTGGAATTTGGATTGTTGTGCTGCTGGGTGTGATCTCAGCATCGGCTCAGGGTATTGGTGTTCTTATTTTGAAGCCACTCTTGCAGGCGGGGACCGAGCCGATTGCAGTTTCAGCTGTCAGAGTTACAGGAGCTGCGTTTGTTGTAGCGCTGGTTGGCCTTCTTCCTATTGGATCTTTCAGGGCGCCAGCTGAGATGAGCTGGTTGCTTCTGTTCCGCGTGGTGCTGCCGGGATTCATTGGTTACGGTGTTTCGGTCTCGCTGTTGCTGTACGCTTTAGCGCATTACGATGCAGCGGTTGCAATGGTCCTGAGTTCGTTGTCTCCCGTCTTTATCTTGCCGCTCCTTTGGGCTCGTACAGGTAATATGCCCCGCCCAATGGCATGGGGCGGGGCAATGCTCTCATTAACTGGCACAGCGATAATTTTGCTGTAAAAAGCGCAGTATGTGCCTGTTCTTTCTTACTCCGCAGCAGCAGTTGTCAGGGTTAGTGTTCTTTTGTGGGTGACCACTACAAACAGGGTCAGGCAAAGCAACAGGGTGCTGGCCAGGATCCTCGCGTACCAGATGCCGGGTTCTCCCATGGCGAAAGGTAACAGGAGTGTAAGTGGGATCGCGAACAGGTAGGTTTCTGAGAGCATTAGGATGCCAGCGCGTGCGGCGTCTCCTATAGCCTGATAGAAAGTACCGACCATGATCAAGGGGCCTGCAAGAAAAAAGACCACTGTGACGATTGGCAGGATGCGGGATATCTCTGCGATTGTTGCCGGATCGTCGATAAAGATTGCTCCGAGCTGATCGCTTTGTAGATAATAGATTGCCTGAATGCTCACACAATAGATCAGCGACATGAATATTGCGACTTTGAGCGTTTGTGTGCTGCGCGCGTACTCCTGGGCACCAAAGTTGTTTCCTGCAATAGACTGAAGCGCCATGCTGAAGCCAAGCAGTGGCAGGAAGGAGAAGGTCATCATTCGGTTGATGATACCGAAGGCCCCAGCTGTCACCTCATAACTATCACCAACCCAAAGCCAGATTGAGAAAAGGGTAACGGAGGTTACGAGCGAAAGGCCGATGTAACCAAGGCTTTGAGGAATACCCAATGCAATAATCGAACCCCATTTGAAGCGGACTGGTCTCCAGCTGAGAGCGGTGAGTTTTCCGTTTTCGGAGGTGTAATAGGCCAGTAAGCCAATAAGTGAAAGCAGTTGTGCGGTAAGAGTTCCATAGGCGGAACCGGGCACGCCCCAGCCAAATTCAACCACATAGAGCCAATCGAAGAAGATATTAAAAAATGCAGCGCTCAGGGCAATGGCCGTGATGATTTTGAGTTTTCCTTCGCTTCGCAGCCGGTCGCTGTTGATGGCCTGCATGAAGCCAAGCGGAGAACCGGCGATCAGGATGAGCATGTAAATGTAGCCCAACTCAGCCAGTTCGTGGGAACCATTGGTCAGGAGCAATGCCATCAGATACCCGAGGGCAAGAAAACTCAGGATGAGCAGAACACTGACAACCAAAGCCAGAAAGATGGTGCTGTCGAAGATTTTTCTGGCACTGCGGTGATTTCTGCCTCCTAAAGCTCTGGCGTAAATGCTCGCGAAGCCGTTGGATACGAGTGTGTAGAGTGCAACCAGTATCATGAAGAGCGGGAACATAAGGGTGACGGCAGTGAGAGCTTGTGTGCTGACATATGTGCCCAGAAAGTAGGCGTCAACAACGGTGTGCAAGCCGTTGACCAGCATTACCGTACTGATCGGTAGTGCTGTTTTTGCAAAGATCAGCGGTATTGAACTTGTCAGGAAGACGTTGTCAGATTTGGAAATAGCTGCTTCAGTCATGAAAACTGCTTTCTGTATAATACGGAAAACACTGGTGCTCGCGTTGCCAGCCACCGCGAAGTCTTGCGGTTCATTGCAAAAAATGGAGCTTCACCAGAGATTTATGCTTGCGAGCGGCGGGTGCCCTGACCACGCTGAGAGCATAGGCACAGTCGTTTTTAACAGCAAGGGGCTGGTGCAAATAAAGCAAGATTTGTCAAATGTAGCGGGTCAGGTTGTGAAGGTTATAAATTGAATGGCGTGAATGAGAGTAACTGCGTGGTGTTGCGGTTGACGAATGGTCTTGTGCCGACTTATTTCTTTGCAACTAATTCTGTTGAGAGGTCTTTTTATGGCAAAAGCAATCCATATGATGGTTCGCGTGATTGATGAAGCGCGGTCAGTTGAGTTTTACAACAAGGCGTTTGGTCTTGAGATTGCTGAGCGTGTGGACTTTGAAAGCTTTACGCTGGTTTATCTGCGCAATCCAGAAAGTGACTTTGAGGTGGAGCTGACGGTCAACAAAGATCGCAGTGAGCCGTACAAGCTGGGCGATGGTTACGGGCACATTGCGTTTTGTGCAGATGATTTGGACGGAGAACACAAGCGCTTTCAGGAGGAAGGTCTTGAACCGGAAGATATCAAGGAATTCTTCGTGGAAGGGAAGCTGTTCGGACGCTTCTTCTTTGTGAGCGATCCTGATGGGTACCGCATTGAAATGCTAGAGCGACACGGACGCTTTCAATAAGGCAGAAGCAGGCTGAGCAGATCAACCTGCTTTAGTTTACCTTAATACTCGATTGCCTTTTCAGCTTCTGTTGGAGGAGAGCTTCTCGCAAGCTCTTCTCTCGTATAGCTGTTGAAGGTGTGGGTGAAACCGTCGCGCAGCTTGTAATGTGGTTGCCAGTCGTAGTTTTCAAGATAGTTGGTTACGTCGAGTGCGCAGTCGATGTCGCGGAAGGGGAAGTACTCGCGTGCGGGGACGCCCGGTGCCATTTCGCTTCCATATAAGATTTCAGGTTTTACCTCAGCGATATCGCAGAGCATTTCTACCCATCTCTGTGTGGTGAGGATGTGCGGGTCGGCCAGATTGACAGCCTCTGTTGGCATGGCGTGCATTGCCAGCAAGTACAGGATGAAGCTGGCGAGGTCTTCTTCATGCAGAAACTGTAGCTTTGCTTTGCCTTCTCCCGGAATAAGGATGGGGCGCTCCGTCAGGGCGCGTGCCCAGATGAATTGTTCGCGGTCAATGTCGTTATTTGGACCGTAAAGATAAGGCGGGCGGATTGCGATAGCAGGCGTGTGCTCCTGATTGAGCAGGAAGGTGTCTGCTGCGGATTTTTCTCTTCCATAGTCGCCCCAAAGAGCAGAGCCGCCAATGGGGTCTTTTTCGCTGGGCAGGTGATCCAGTCCATCTGTGTAGACAGATGCGCTGGAGAGATGAATCCACTTCTTGGCATGGATGCCAAATGTATTGAAGGCAAGTTCTGACTGTTTTTTGCTGTAAGCGCTTGTATCTATTACCGCTTCGTATCTGCCAGCAGCATTTTGCATAGCGACAGGGTCGTTTCTGTCGGCAATCAGCTGTGTGGTTCCGGGAACAGGGCGGTTGCCTCTATTGAGGAGGGTTACATTATAGCCCTTAGAAAGTAAGGCGGGGATGAGGGAAGCTCCTACGAAACCAGAGCCACCTATGACTAACAAGTTATGCATATTTTGCAGTGCCTTAGAACTATCATCCTACTTTTGATCGAGTTTAGCATGATGAGATTAAAGAAACCTGTCAGCCGCTGAATAGTTGAGGGAGCATCCATTTTCGTTGAAATATTGAACCTTGCATTGCCGGGGGCGAGGCGGCACAAATGGACAACTTCAATTTGCAAGATAAACGGGGACACAGACCCATGGCATCTAACAAGCTGCTGCTTCTTCCTGGTGACGGAATCGGACCGGAAATTATGGAGGAAGTGAAAGAGGTTATCGCCTGGCTCAACGAGCAGGGCGAAGATACTTACGAGTATGACGAAGGCCTTGTTGGTGGCAGCGCTTATGATGCGCATGGTGTTTCCATCTCGGAAGAGGATATGGCGAAGGCACAGGCTGCTGATGCTGTTATCTTTGGCGCTGTTGGTGGCCCTAAGTGGGATGATGTGCCTTACGAGGTGCGCCCGGAAGCTGGACTGCTGCGTCTGCGTAAAGACCTTGGTCTGTTTGCAAACCTGCGCCCTGCAATCTGCTACCCAGCGCTGGCGGATGCTTCTTCCCTCAAGCCGGAAGTTATTGAAGGTCTGGACATTCTGATTGTTCGCGAGCTGACAGGGGGTGTCTACTTCGGTGAGCCTAAAGAGATCATCGATCTGGAGAACGGTCAGAAGCGCGGTATCGATACGCAAGTTTATGACAGCTACGAAATCGAGCGTATTGCTGGTGTTGCGTTTGATCTTGCGCGGACCCGTGACAACAAAGTCTGCTCCATGGAAAAGCGCAATGTGATGAAGTCCGGAGTGCTTTGGAATGAAGTTGTCACTGCAACGCATAAAGCAAACTACGCCGATGTTGAGCTGGATCACATGCTGGCAGATGCTGGTGGCATGCAGCTGGTTCGCTGGCCTAAGCAGTTTGACGTTATCGTGACCGACAACCTGTTTGGTGACATGCTTTCTGATGTTGCGGCGATGCTGACTGGTTCTTTAGGGATGCTGCCATCTGCTTCTCTTGGTGCGCCTGATGCCGCAACCGGTAAACGTAAAGCGCTTTATGAGCCGGTACACGGTTCTGCGCCAGACATCGCTGGCACAGGTGCAGCTAATCCAATTGCGATGATCGCAAGCTTTGCCATGGCGCTGCGCTATTCCTTCCAGAAGATTGCTGAGGCGGACATGGTTGAAAAAGCAATCTCCAACGCTCTGGATAAAGGTCTGCGTACTAAAGACATCGCAAAAGAAGGTGAAGCAACCATCACCACCGTACAGATGGGGGATGCTATTGTTGCTGAGTTGAATGCTCTTGCTGGTGTTTCAGCATAAGTTGATCCTTGCTTTGCAAAGTTTCAAAAAAGGGCTTCCTCTCACCAGGAAGCCCTTTTCAGTTTCACTGCTTGGCTGGCAGCAGTTTTTGCGTGGGTTGCCGGGGGGGCAGGTCAATGAACCGGATCTGTGAGCCGGACACGTCGAAATCATCGAAACTTACTGTATAGAGTGTCTGGTTCTCATAGGTTTTGATGAAGTAGGCTCTGTTTTCTAAGTCTGCAATTGATGACCATTGGGTGTAGTCGTTGTCTTCCTGCTCCTGAACCGTGGGGGAGATTGTGGGCCTGACAAAGCCTTTTGGAATATCGAAGTTATTGAGCACATGCACCATTGTCATGAGTCTGCTTTTGTTTAACGCAGCAGCATCGACCGAGGAGACAAAACCCAGAGCGCGAATGAAGCGGGAAGGGGGTGTCGGATCACCGGGAATACCCAGCAGACCTGATCCCTGACCGAAAGGTTCCAAATCTTGCCCCATGATAGTGGTGGAGCCAAGATTAAAGGGTGAGAGGAACAGGTAATTGCGAATATTCTGAGTTTGCCACTCAAAATCGGGTGAGTTGGTGAGCACTGTATATGGGTTGTCGTAGACCTTGAGCTCTCCATTGACAGGTTCAATAACGAGAGAAAAACCGGCTGCATCATGAAGGGTATAATGCAGCGGTGGAACAAGACCCATTGGTGCGAAATAAGTGCCCACAAGAGAGATCTGATCCAGATGGGTTTTTACTTCCTCAACGGTTTTGAAGTTGGTGAGAATCCAGAGGAGGAAGTCAATCTGCGTGATCTCTCTGGTGCGTTCTTCCTTGTTGTGAGAGGGGTTTTTATAGCCAGCAAAGCCGGGAAAATAAAGGGCTCCTCCTGAAAGACCAAACTCGTTTACACCGTCCACGATAGCGGGCTGGTCGAAAACGCTGGCTCCTATAACAGCAATTTTGCCTGCCCAACTGTAACCGGGTTCGTCATTAACCTGTGATTGAAACTTATAGCCGCGCGGGTACAGACCAATCTTTGTGGGAACTTTCATCCCGAACTCCATCGTACGACCATACATTCTTCTGTTGTCGACGGTGGACAGGACAAAGCTTGTGCAGGCATTTGCAGCAAAGGGAACGGCGATAAAAGCGACTAGTACCAGTAGTAGTTTGAATAATGCCAAGGGTTTGCGGGCAATATAGGTGAGCATGGGATCTCCAGATGTTTGTTGTCACCGCTATTGTGAAGGAAGAGCGCAAAGCCTTTGTTAGACGGGCTTGCGGTTTTAAGACTGGTTTGGTCACGAGGTGTTAATCACGGGTGTTAGCTAGTGGATGCTGTTGCGCTGAAAACGGCACTGCGGCATAAGCGTGGGTCAAGATGATTTATGAGAAGCATTGCTGGAAGGCAGAGCATGGATGAACGTATAAGACCTTTTCTCGGAACCTGGATTCTGGACCCGGACCTTTCAAGGTATGAGCAGGGCGCTGTGCCGTGGGGTGGCAGCCTGACAATTGCTGAGAAAGAAGGCGAGATCGGTTTCTTTATGAAAACCGTTGAAGGTGAAGGGGAGACCGTAGAAGCGAATTTCTCTGGCATACCTGATGGTGAAGATCGTCCGATGCCGGAAAATCCGTTTGCAGACACGCTTTCCCTTTCTTTGAACACGGATGGTGATCTGGTTTCTGAGGCTAAACGTGGCGGTTTGACAATTATGATCGCAAAGCGGGAGTTGAATGAAGATGGCTCTCAGCTCACTGTGTATCAGACCGTGCATTTGCTTGATGCAGGCTCTTTCACCAATGAAGCGGTTTATGTGAGAGCACATTGAGGTTTGCAAAGGCTGGTTGCCCTTCTTACTTTCTCAGCCGATTGCTTTAGCGCCTCCCTTTCTTGAAGGCCCAGAAGATTTGGGGAGGCGAAGTAAGGGTGGCTTAGCTTATTTTTGCTGAACTTAGCTGCGTCAGACACGTTTGCAGGACACAGCTATGCTTAGATTCAAGCTACTCTCAGAATTCCTTTTGGCATGTATAGCCGGAATGCTTTGCCTTCTGTCAGGTGTGCAAGCTCTGACATTTGATGGGATTCCTTACATGGATGATCGCAGCTCTCCTGAAGCGGTTGTGGAGAGCTATTATAATGCGATCAATCGCAGGGACTATCCGCAGGCTTACAGCTACTTTCGCTTTCCACCAAAGGACTTTGAAGCGTGGAAGGATGGCTTTGCAACAACGCAGTTTGTGCAGCTGCGATATGGCCCAACACGTCCCAGTCCGGGGATGAGCCAGATTTACTGGGGGCTTCCAGTAGCGATTAAGACGCATTTGTCAGATGGAAGTTCTCAGGTTTATGTAGGTTGTTATGTTCTGCATATGGTTGTGCCCGGAATGATTACCGAGCCACCATATGCGCCTATTGCCATTGAACGAGCTAATCTGGAACTGACAGACAAGCCTTTGAGTGAAGTTTTACCTGCCAGTTGTGGTGAGTAAATGACGCTTCGAAGACTATGGCTGCTCTTTCATGCGGCCCTGTCATCTTGCGGATTAAACAGTAAGGTTGAAGCTGTACGCACCAAAAGAATTGTTGCCTATCGAGGAGATCCTATAAATACCCAAACATTCTCCCGCAGATAAGCACTCCCAACCAACTGATGAGTGAGAGGAAGCCTGCAGATTTGAAGCGGGGGATGGTGCCTCGTGAGTCCACCTGTGCAAGGTATCGCCATGGTTTGTTAAAGCGCAGGAGCAAGGCGTTAAGCAGGGCGAGGGTGAAGAAGCCAGATTTAGCCCAGAAAACAGGAGCGTTGACATAAAGGCGGGCTTTTGCGGAGAGCAAAGCAATGCCGGTTGCAATTGCGATTATGCCTCCCAGCAAGGCAATGCGGGTGAGGGGGCGGGCCAGATCGTAAAGTGGAATGGAGCGCCACAGGCCCATCATGCGCAGGTCCAGTGGCAGGATTGAACCAAACAGCATGGCAAGGCCGATGATATGGCCCGTGTTGACTGCCGGATAAACCCACCAGGCGTACTTAAAAATCTCGGGCAGCTGAGAGCGTTCGAGGGCGACAGCAAGCTCGAGAGGGTATTGCAGCAATTCCATTTTTTAGCCCTGATGTCCTTTTGCAGACTTTGGCTAAGACTGGAAATTTGTAGGAAGGTGCGCAAGAGGCAGCTTTACGAATTTGGGAAAAGCCCACGACTTTCTCTTCTGCTATCCTCGTGTGGTCCCTAATGAAATTCATAGGACTGATCAGAAACCGAAATTTCAGGCGGGATGCGGGTTAGCTCAAACCGGTCGTGGCCTTCTTTTAAGTTCTGCCAAAAGGAAAGCCACTGACTATTTGCGTGTTTTGCCATGTTGGCCTGTGTCATGCGGAACGGGAATATGTGGGTGGGCACGAAGCGCTGTCCGTTCTTTAATGCATGTTCTACCAGCAGGTAGATTTCTTCCATATGGCCATCCGTCATGGCGTAGCATCCAGCAGACAAGCAGTTGCCATGAACCATCAGGAATGATCCGGTTCTATTGCGGGATTTGTCGTAGGCGTTGGGGAAGCCGAGGTTAAAGGCAAGGTGATTGACACTGTTCGGATTAAGCTGATTGCGTGAAACCTGGTAGAAGCCTTCAGGTGCTTGCTTGTCGCCTTCCTTCATTTTTGGGCCAAGCTTGCCCGAGTACGAGCAGATGCCATAGGTTTTGAAAAGCTGGTAGTGCTCTCCTTGTTCTTTCCATATCTCCAATACAGCTTCTTCTTTGAATATGCGCAGGAAAACGGGTTCTTTCAGAGACATCTCTGATTTTGCAAGTTCTGAGGAAAGACGTGGTGTTACAACGCGCTTTACTTCTTTAATGTCTGCGGTTTTTGCAAACCAGTATGACTCGGAAGAAAAGTAAGGCTGAGTTGGGTCGTATCTTGTTGCCAGAATGTAGCCTGTTACTGAGACAATCAGGAGCAGAACACTGAAAACACTGTATTTGATAAAGCGCATTGGGAAGATTTCTAAGGAATTGCTGAAGATTCGGTACGTGAGATTGCTTAAATATGGAGGTCAGTGGTACTTCGTTTTAATGAATGAATAGTGAATCCTATGCATATTGAATGAATTGATGGCCTGAGTTGGCATTCTGACATGCGAAATAGCTTATGTCTTTTGCTTGAAGGCCGGTTTGTACGTGCCATTGTACCACCGGAAAGACCGTGAGGCCGCAGTGGTGAATTAGGCCATGCAGTAGTTTGTAGCTGTTTGGGAAGTTGACTTTTGAGTGCAAGTGCGGGGAGGTTGCAAATTTGCCGCCGGATGCCACTTGTGAAAGTCGCTTGCGTAGTGAAACAGAGGCATTCGTGAATGCCTCTGATGTTTTCGGTGTTTTGAGTGTCTATTTAGGTGCAAAATCAATCCAGCCGATCATTTCTGTACCACTAGACATAAGGTATTTTGCAGAGGTGTCGGACAACTGGACTTTTATGCTAGAGTTCTGCGGCATTGAGAAATAAGCATCACCCGCTCGCCCATATGCTTTGCCGTTTACAAAGAAGCTATCCCCGTTGAAGGTAATCATATTGGGGGTATCGTTCTGAATTTTAACAATAATCCCTGCACCATCTTTTCCGAGTTTCGACCCAGTAAGTGCTTCATCCAGTTCTTTTGCAAAAGCATCGTAACTCTTGCCTTTGAAAGCAATAAGTGTTTTTTTGTTTGGTGTATCTTTATTATACGAGATTACGAGACCATACGGGTGGCTGAAATCGAGAAAATCCCACCCGTCTTCTTCGGCTCCGACGTAAACAGGTGCACTAGCGTTGAATGTGACTTTTCGGTCAATATCACCTGGATCTCTCGAGCAACCTTTAAACTCTACTTTTTTGAAGTACTTCTGGATTGAGGGTTCAGCTTTACCGCGAATCTTTTCGCACTCGTCTTCAGAGAACGTGCCTTTACCTTGCAGAATGATCGGGGCGAAGATTGGATTACCAGCTGTATCTTTTGTGAGATCACTCGCTTTCAGCGTAACTTGAGTCTCGTAGTTACATGCAGTTACGGTCAGTCCAATCAACAGGGCTGATAGTATCTTAGTGTACTTCATTGTTCTTCACTAGGTTGCTGGTTGAATTGCAGGTTTTTTCTTGCTGAATAGAACTAGGACGCCACCCAGCAGGGACAGAATCATAAAGATAGCAACAAGGGTGCCACCTACAACAGCGCCGACAATCGACGATACAACGATAAGCCCGCCAAGTACTTTTGACGCTTTACCAATTGCAATTGCACCGAGAACGATGACTACGAAGGACATAAGAAGGCCGATCCAGCCAAACATTATGACGGTTTCGCCACCCTCAGCTTCAAGTGCAGCTCCAACGCCGCCGATAAAAAGTGTTGCTCCAGCTGCAAACACACTAAAAATACCTGCGATCAGGCAAATGATTCCCCCAGCCTTATTCATCTCTGTTCTCTCATCTATGGATCTATTAAAGAAATTGGACTCAACATTGTGTTAAGCAATGTTTAATTACCAAGTAAAATTTATGCAAGCTATAGTTGTTTCTGCTTTGTGAAACAGAAGCTGCATCTTGTGGAGTTGCCTCGCTCATTCTTGAGTTTACGTCAGTATTTTTGACGCTGAGATGTCGGGTTTTCTCATAAAATACGATTTTGTCCCAGGCCAATTTGAGATATAAATGCACCCGCAGGAAGAACAGAATATGCTGTTGACAAATGATGTTGTTATAGGCAATTCCTGCGCGACTGTTTTTGATAGTCGTGTTTAGCAACATGATGTTTGCAGTGACCAGCACGATGAAAACGATGAAACGTACGGTGATCGTGCGTATGGTTCCTGTTGTGTCTAAAACGGCTACCAAGACGACCACCACTACAATGACTAAGACCACTGCCTGACGGTGCCTCTCTTTCCCGCGCTCTCCCCGGGACGGAGGGCGCTGGTGGGCCAGCTCGAGGGGCGAAGCTCCTTGGCGGCTCAGCGGGGGAGACGAAAGAGGGCAGAACCAATGGGTTATAAGGTTGCAATTGCTACCGGCAATGCGGGCGCAGAAATGCTGGACATTCTTGCTAAGCGTGGTTTCCCTGCTGATGAAGTGGTGGCGTTGGCGCCCCGTCGCTCTCAGGGCAAAGAGATCCCCTCCGTTGTTATCTGATCGACGCCTTCAGGTGCATGCTTATCTCCCTCTTTTAGTTTCGGCCACAGTTTGCCTGAGTACGAGAAGATGTCATAGGTTTTGAAGTGAAGTAGGGTTGAGCCGGGTCATATCTGGTTGCCAGAATGTAACCAATTGCTGGAACTGCCGGGAATAAATCGATGAGAGCAGTATGTTTGGTGAAGCGCGTAGGAGAACTTTTTAAAGTATCACAGGAAGAGCTGAAGTTGCCTGCTCTTGAAGCGGTTGGTATTTTAAACTCTTCAACAAGAGGAGAGGATGCAGTCAAACGCCAGATTGATGAAGCTACCCAAAGGCATTTTATCTTCCTGTAGTAATATCTCTTCGACCTTGCGCAGGCTGAAGGAGAAGCAGTAGACAATATGAGTAATAAACTGCAATGACAATGATGGCGCTTGTCGTTGGTGTCATGATACTTTAAATGCAAAATTATTGATCTGGTGCCAGACTTTTGGTGACAACACCTCGATTAGATATAATCCTCAAGCCTATTAGAATCACTGCCGGGATGCGTTATAAGGAAAGGCCAGCTGGTCGATCTTGGTGATATGGCCGTGTATGGCAGTGTTTTGGAGCGAGGACGATAAGCCCATGAACTCTAGTTCCCAAAGATACCGGGGGCGCTGGCTTAATTGGCCAGCATAGACATATTGTGCAACTGCGCTCAGTCAAAACGGTATTGAATACCAAATCCGCTGCTGTATCCCTATATCTGCTGATCATGGCTGCTATTGCCTATGCGGCCTATGCGGGTGCGCAGTCTATGGGGTATAACTGGCAATGGAACCGTGTCACTCCGTACCTTCTTAAGATTTCGGAGACAAGGTTCACTCCGGGTGTTCTGTTTGATGGGCTGGCCGCGTCGGTCCTCTTATCTTCAGTTGCGTTTGTAATTGCAATCGCTGTTGGTGGGGTGATTGCATCCTTACGTCAGTCTGAGCTGATCGTGGGCAGGTGGACAGCAAACATCTATCTGGAGTTCATCCGCAATATGCCGCTGCTGGTGCTACTCTACCTGTTTTATTATGTACTTGGTCCTATCTTCGGCATGGACCGCTATTGGGCCAGCATTTTATGTCTGGCAGCATTTCATGGGGCGTTGATTTCGGAAATTTTCAGAGCAGGGCTTGCTTCGGTTCCCGATGGACAACGGGAAGCAGGGCGTTCACTGGGGCTTACAACCCCTCAGGTTTATCGCTTCATCCTCGTGCCGCAGGCTCTGCGTGTGGTCGTGCCGCCGCTCACAAACGAAGCCATTCATCTGATCAAAAACTCGTCGATCGTCAGTGTCATTGCAGTGGTGGAACTCACCACAGTTGGTCGCAATATTATCTCGAAGACCTACATGAGTTTCGAGATCTGGTTGACGGTTGCCGCCATATATCTATGCGCCACCTTGTTGCTGACCATGTTCGCCAGCAAGATAGAGACCCGTTTAACACAGAGCCTTCGTACAACCACTGATATTAAAACTATACCTCTCGTTTAGGAAGTAGCAATGAGATTTATGAAGTCCATAATGAGTGCGGCGATGGTCGCTTTGACAGCACTGTCTACGTCAGCTCTGGCAGATACCACACAAGATCTCTCTTCAGAGAGTGTCATCGAAACCATTAAGGATCGCGGCGCGATCAAGATCGGCGTATCCCTGTTTAAGCCGTGGTCCATGCGCGATAAGAATGGCGAGCTGATTGGTTTTGAATTGGATGTAGGACGCAAACTGGCTGAAGATATGGGTGTTGAAGCCGAATTTGTGCCAACTGCATGGGATGGGATTATTCCAGCTCTGCTTTCCAAAAAGTTCGATGTCATCATTTCTGGCATGACCCGCACACCGCAACGCAACCTGACGGTAAATTTCTCGACGCCATATGCTCTCAGCGGCCAACGCCTGCTTGCCAATAAGCAGCTTACAGAAGGCATGTCGCTGGAGGATTTTAATTCGCCAGATATCACATTCTCTGCACGCCGTGGTACAGCCAGTGCAACTTCTGCTGAACAGTTGTTTCCAAAGGCAAATTTGCTACAGTTCGATGAAGATGGCGCAATGATTCAGGAAGTGCTGAACGGCAACGCTCACGCCACTCTGGTGCCAGACCCAACCCCGGCTGTTGAAATTCGCAATCACCCAGAGGTGCTGTGGACGCCGTTTGAAGACACTTATCTCGCCATCGGTGAGTCTTTTGCCTATCGTAAGGGTGACCCGGATGCGACTAACTTCTTCAACAACTGGATCGAAATCCATATGAACAATGGATGGCTCAAAGGGCGTCAGGACTTCTGGTTCCGCGGCTTTGAGTGGGGAAAACCAGATTAATAATTAAGCGATCTGAGAGAAGCCCTAGTAGGGCTTTTCTCCTTCTGGAATAAAAAAGAGCAGTTATGCGATCAACGCTGAAAAAACTCCATTGGGCGGACTACCTCATCGC
The DNA here is from genome assembly GCA_947496145.1 of uncultured Pseudovibrio sp. Taxonomy (GTDB): domain Bacteria; phylum Pseudomonadota; class Alphaproteobacteria; order Rhizobiales; family Stappiaceae; genus Pseudovibrio. Next base: position 154,101 of record CANMBS010000005.1, on the reverse strand, counting down.
TGCGCTGCTCATCGGCTTGCTGGCCTTTGTCTGGTATCGGGTCAGTTCTGTGCTCAATTACAACTGGCGCTGGGATATTATTCCAAACTATATCATTCGCTGGGATGCAAACACGCAGAGCTGGGTCAGCAACATCCTTCTTGATGGTTTTTTAGGTACTCTGCGCATCAGTATCTACGCCAGTATTCTGGCTCTTATCTTTGGCATCCTTATTGGTAGTGCCAGAACCAGCCAAAACTTGACCATACGCATGTTATCGCGCACCTATGTGGAGGTGCTGCGCAACATTCCGCCTATCGTAGTCATCTTTATTTTCTTTTTCTTCCTGTCTGATCAGATTGCCAATGCACTTAATCTGGAAGGCTGGGCACGTCGTATCGCAAAAGGTGACAATGCGGAGATCTGGAGTTTCTTCTTTGGCGATATGCGGCGCTTTCCCTCTTTAATTTCCGGGGTTGTTGCGCTGGCCCTGCTGGAAAGTGCGTTTGTTGCTGAAATTGTGCGGGCAGGAATTCAGGCTATCCCGCAGGGTCAGCATGATGCAGCTAAAGCTTTAGGAATGAGCTGGAGCTTGCAAATGCGGCTGGTCGTGTTGCCTCAGGCCATACGCAAAATGTTGCCGCCACTCACCAATCAACTCATTGCCCTCATTAAAGACAGCGCGATTATCTCCGTAATCTCCGTTCAGGAGCTTACCCTCAAAACGCTGGAGCTGGTTACCTCCACCCGAGCAATTTTTGAGGCCTGGATCACTACCGCATTCCTTTATTTCATCCTGTGTTTTGCTGCGTCCTTATTGTTCCGGGTGGTTGAACGCCGGTTTGGTCAGAATACTATCTGATTAGGGACTGTGAGATTTAAACATTGAGCTTACATCAGTTTTTAGTTTTGCCTGAATGAAGACTCTTTGAAGTAAATCGCGAAATTATGCGACTTTGTTGATGCGTAGCAGACACTATGACAAAGGCTAAGGTAGCTCTCCACTCAAAGACTGTTGACAAATCTTGCCAGTGAAGGCATGAAACTCGCGATCTATTTATTGGGAAAGAGTCTCGCGGAATGTTCCTTCGCAGCACAGACACGATGAAACGCATGCGCACCACAGCTAAAGCTGCGGGCATGATGTCTGCTGCAAAAGTGACCGCGATGATGACCAAGACGACCACCACTACAACGACTAAGACCACCGCCTGACGGTGCCTCTCTTTCCCGCGCTCTCCCCGGGACGGAGGGCGCTAGAGGGCCAGCCTGAGGGGGCGAAGCTCCTCGGCGGCTCAGCGGGGGAGACGAAAGAGGACAAAACCAATGGGTTATAAGGTTGCGATTGCGGGTGCTACCGGCAATGTGGGCGCAGAAATGCTGGAGATTCTGGCAGAGCGCGGTTTTCCTGCTGATGAAGTGGTGGCGCTGGCGTCCCGTCGCTCTCAGGGCAAAGAGATTTCTTTCGGCGACAAAACACTCAAAGTGCAGGCTATGGAGAACTTTGACTTCTCCTCCGTTGACATTTGTCTGATGTCTGCTGGCGGTTCTATTGCAAAGGAATGGGCACCAAAGATTGCAGCGAAGAACTGTGTTGTGATCGATAATTCTTCTGCATGGCGCTATGATCAGGATGTGCCGCTTATCGTGCCGGAAGTGAACGCTGATGATATTGTTGACTTCAAAAAGAAGAACATTATCGCGAACCCGAATTGCTCCACTGCGCAGCTGGTTGTTGCTTTGAAGCCAATTCATGAGAAAGCTGGCATCAAGCGTCTCGTCGTATCCACTTATCAGTCCGTTTCTGGTGGCGGTAAGGAAGCGATGGATGAGCTGTTCAATCAGACCCGTGCTGTGTTCGTGAATGATCCGATTGAGCCGCAGAAGTTCACCAAGCGTATTGCGTTTAACGTGATCCCGCATATCGATGAGTTCATGGAAGACGGTTACACCAAGGAAGAGTGGAAGGTTCTGGCTGAGACCAAGAAGATGCTGGATCCGACCATCAAGGTAACCTGTACCGCTGTTCGTGTGCCTGTGTTTGTGGGTCACTCCGAGTCCGTTAACATGGAACTGGAAAACCCACTTTCTCCTGAAGAAGCTCAGGATTTGCTGCGTGAAGCGCCAGGCATTCTGGTTGTCGATAAGCGTGAAGACGGTGGCTATGTCACTCCTTACGAGTGCGCCGGCGAAGATGCGACCTACGTATCCCGTATCCGCGAAGATGCGACCGTTGAGAACGGCCTGAACATGTGGGTTGTTTCTGATAACCTGCGTAAAGGTGCTGCGCTGAACACCGTACAGATTGCTGAGGTTCTGGTGAACCGTGGCCTGATCCAGCCAAAGGCAGCCGCCGCTGCGTAAGCGGGTCGGCAATTCCTGAGATTGTAAAGGGCATCCGTGAGGGTGCCTTTTTTGTAAGTAAAATAAACCTCCACCTCTGGTGGAGGTCTTTGACTTTTAGCGGTTCTGGAAGACAATATTGGTGAGGTGGCCGTCCCAGAATGGCATGATCTTACCTTTTGCGGCACGGGCGATGATGAACTTGTGGGGGATCATCATGCCTGAAACTTCTCTGTAGTCAGTACGGTAAACGTGTTCTCCAGAACCATGATAGGGCGTTGTCAGATCGCCGTCCTCTTCCGCATCAAAGCGCTCTAGGCTTCCGTCTTTTCTAAAAGTTGCCAGTAAAGATGCTGAATATCCACTCATGGTGACAGTTGCTCTGGCCCTTGTATCATCAACTGCTTCCCATGTGACAGGACCGCCGGGGAGCAGGGCGACAGGGTAAAGCGGGCTTTCCAGCAACCAGCGGCGCAATGATGTTGTGTTGAGTTGTGGTGTTTCAGTCTCGTCCACTACGGTGATGGTGGAGAGAATCTTAGCCTTCATCTCCATTCTGGCATTTGCATAGGCATCATAAGCTCTGGCCCAGACGCCCGGAATGATCGGGGTTGTTGCAGAAAAGGCAAGTGCCGGGGTTGTCGCAGCGACAATCTGCTCGGCTGTGGTTGGGGCGAATTCCTCCATTTGCGGGCGGCGGAACTGTCCTTCCATTTTCATCGAGACATGAGAAATGTTTGCTGGGCCATTGGGAAAGGTGAATTGAACGTAGCGTTGCACGACGGCAGGAAGTGCAGCCAATGAAGCCTGATCCCAGACGGGGGCACTTGCTTGCTGAGCCAGAGCAATCACGTTTTGCTGATGGGCTTTGATGTCAGCCTCAGTGCGCCAGACAGAGTAGCCGATATATGTGGTTGCTAAAGCGATAGCTGAAAGAGAAAGGGCGAGTGAAGCTTTGAGTGCGCGCATGATGGTCTCCGTGGAAATATGAAAACGTAATAATGTGTACGGATTGAATGTTACCGTATTGTTGTGTACGGTTTCTGTCAATAGGGAGAGTTGACGTGCGCGATGAGAAGAAAGCCGCGAGGCAAAAGCAGATCGCCGAAGCTGCTTATCAGGTACTTGCAGAAAAAGGATACGCAGGTACATCCATGCTCAGCATCGCAAAGAAAGCGAAGGCTTCTAATGAGACGTTGTACCGCTGGTATGGCAACAAGCAGGGTTTATTCCGCGATTTGGTTGCGCAAAATTCAGAGTTGGTTGCTGTGCAGCTTGAACATGAACTAAGCAAAGCAGAGCCTTCACTTAAAGCACTTGAAACTATCGGAGAGCGATTGCTTGCTATGCTGCTTAGCCCGCGTGCTGTGGCACTTAACAGGGCAGCAGTAGTTGATGCTGAAGTTTCCGGTGAGTTGGGGCAAGCACTGGCTGAAGCTGGGCGGGACCGGGTCTTGCCGCTTCTTGCAGCATTGCTTGACAGGTTGAAAGCAGAGGGAATTCTCTCATTTACGCATGTTGCGGAAGCCGCAGAGTTGTATGTGGCACTGCTTGTGGGAGACATGCAGATTCGCAGGGTGACTGGTGTTCTACCAGAACCGCTTGGAAAAGATGTCCAACAAAGAGCACAGAGAGCCACAACGCGCTTTGCTGCAATTTACAAGCCCGGCAACGGCTAAATTTCGCATATCTTAGAGTTGATGGCGCTGAAAACTTATCCCCCCTCCCTAAATCTCCTGCATAATCATTCTCAGGCTCACGCATTCGGGCAGTCGGGGGAACGTCCTTCGGTTTGGTGTGGGCTGGACGGGGCTACTGGGTGAGGTAACGTATCATCCAGCGGGTTCGTGGAGGTTCCCCTTTCGCCAACAGTGTTGAGGGATAGCGGATGTCCGGTCAAACCAAAGGGCGCCAGCACTGAGAACTGAGGCTTTCCAACGGTCTTAGCTCTTCCAAGTGTCTTTTGGAGCTTGGCCTTAGCCTCCTGCAAAAACGTCTGGGCAAGGCAAATAGCCAATGCCGAAGAAACTAACTTAACTATACTGCGCAGGCATTGCCTGCTTGCCTTGCCCATCCCGTTATTCGGGCTTCTTATATTCAACACTGCATGGGAGGCCATGTGGTGCAATTTCCACTTGTCATGTACAAGACCACATCTTGCCTTGATTGCACCAAACTCCTGCACGTACCCTCCCCAGCTCACAACATTCATTTAAGTGATTCAGGATGGAGATCACATTGCAACCTCGACACAAAGCTTATGTCTATATGACCTGTGGCACCCACCTGCTTGTATTTGACGAACCAGAAACCAACATCTCGGGCAGTTTTCAGGTTCCCGGCGGAACATTAGATCCCGGCGAAAGTTACCTGATCGCGGCAAAGCGGGAATTCGAAGAAGAAACCGGCCTGATCGTAACGGGTGCCCTGGAACCCTTTGACAAATACGACTACCAGTACGAAGACGATCGCACGATGGGACCAGAACTCCATAGGAGCGTCTTTTTCCATCTTAAAGTTCAGGAAAAAGCAAAAGAAACATGGGATCACTATGAGATGTCGCCAAATGATGGTGGAGATCCTATCCTCTTTCGCTTCTTCTGGGTTGATTTGGCGGATAACGAAACTAAGTCCAGTCTAGCCATGCTTGGCGGGTTTGATCTCCCTCTCAGGCAACTGTGTGAACGATTGAACATTAGCCACTAAGGAACATGAACATGACCACTGCTCTGAACAAGATCGCAGTCATTGGCGGCGGCTCGTGGGGAACCGCACTCGCTTTGGCTGCTGCAAGAGCCGGTCGTGAAGTTATCCTTTGGGCGCGTGATGCTGAAACCGTGGGCGCAATCAACAGCAGCAGGCAAAACCCGAAATATCTTCCCGGCATAACCTGGGAAGAGCACATCGTTGCAACGACCAGTCTGGAACAGGCCGTAACAGGAGCTGACGCTCTGTTGCTTGTTACTCCGGCGCAAACCACACGCACTATGACAGAAGCAATTTCGCCTTTCCTGAAGCCCAAAGCACCAATTGTTCTGTGTGCCAAGGGAATTGAGCAGGCAACAGGGCAAATGCTTTCTCAGATCATCAAGGACCTTGCACCGCAGGCCGTTCCGGCAGCTCTTTCTGGTCCCAGCTTTGCACATGATGTGGCCAGAGGTCTGCCAACTGCCATCACCATCGCCGCTGAAGATGGGGCTGTCGCAGACCAGCTTTCAGCCGCCCTTGCCTCCAGCAGCTTCCGTCCTTATGCAACCGATGATCTGATCGGCGTGCAAATTGGCGGGGCCCTGAAAAATGTTCTTGCTATCGCTTGCGGTGCCGCAGTGGGCTATGGCCTTGGCGCAAGTGCGCAAGCAGCGCTCACCGCCCGCGGCTTCGCAGAGTTAACCCGCCTCGGCATGGCGATGAATGCAAAAAGTGAAACATTAACCGGCCTGTCAGGGCTGGGTGATTTGGTTCTGACTTGCTCTTCCACCCAATCACGAAACTTTGCTTTTGGTCTCAAGATAGGTCAGGGCCGAACCGCAGAAGAGCTTGTTGCTCCGGGACAAAAACTGGCGGAAGGAGCACATTCTGCCAAAATCGCCGTTTCTCTGGCTGAGCAACACGGCGTTGATATGCCGATTGCAAAAGCTGTTTCATTGATCGTTGCTGGAAAAATTGAATTGTCTCAAGCATTAAGCGACTTAATGACGCGCCCCCTCAAACGGGAGAGTCACCCCTAGTAGAATCCTCTACACTGAATTTAACCTGATGAAGAATCAGGTATTTAAGCATATCCCTCCATGGGGCCGGAGAAGTTCCCGAAGGGATGGCGCAAGACTTAAAGTTGGAGCATCGCAGCAATTTAAATTTCGTGCTCGATGCTTTAAAAGGTTGGGTAGAAACCCGCGACTGGAGTATCCAATATGCTGTACGCTCTCATCTGCACAGACAAGGCACACCATGAAGACCTTCGTCAGAAGACCCGCGAAGCGCATCTCGACTTCCTCAGTGGTCTTGGTGATCGTCTGAAGGCTGCTGGCCCGTTTATGTGTGATGACCTGGTATCCCCAACTGGCTCTCTCCTGCTTGTTGAAGCAGCAAACCGCGACGAAGTACTCGCAGTTGCCAATGAAGACCCGTATGCACTTGCTGGTCTTTTTGAAACTGTTGAGATCCGCCCGTGGAACTGGGTATTAAAAAACCCGGAAATGTAATTTTGCTGTAAGCTGCGTGTTTACAACCTGTTAAACCAGAGCACCTGCTTTTCTGAATAAAGGCTGGTGCTCTTCTGCGTGCATGGAGGCAATAGTGCAATACTGGCTGTTCAAATCCGAACCGAACAAATGGTCCTGGGATCAGCAAAAAGCCAAGGGCGAAGAAGGCGAAGAATGGGACGGCGTACGCAACTATCAGGCCCGCAACTTCATGCGCACCATGAAAATTGGGGATCGCGGCTTCTTCTACCACTCCAACATCGGCAAAGAAGTCGTGGGCATTGTTGAGGTCTGTGCTCTCGCACATCCAGATTCCACAACCGATGATCCTCGCTGGGAATGCGTTGACATCAAGGCAGTAAAAGACCTGCCACAAACAGTCACGCTGGCACAGGTCAAAGCCGAAGAACGCCTTTCAGATATGGCCCTCGTCACCTCCATGCGCCTGTCCGTGCAACCTGTAAAGCCGGAAGAATGGGCGGTGGTTCTGGAAATGGCAGGCATGGACCCATCTGAGGTCTGATCTCAGATGACTGTATTGGACCGGCGCAAGTTTATTTTAGAACAGACCCGCATTCATCCTGTTCCCCATGCGCCGTCCCTCTCTCTCTACCTTGCAGATGAAAGCGTTGATCTGTGGCGTATGGGCGAAGAAGAGCTGGAGGAACTTGGCATTCCTTCTCCTTTCTGGGCTTTCGCGTGGGCAGGAGGTCAGGCACTGGCACGCTACATTCTGGACAATCCCGAATGCGTGCAGGGCAAACACATTCTCGATTTTGCCAGCGGCTCAGGCCTTGTCGCAATCGCAGCTATGAAAGCCGGGGCAAGCTCAGCATTAGCGGCAGACATCGACAGCTTTGCCAGTGATGCGGCACTTATCAACGCCCGCCTGAACCATGTTACAATTCAGGTTACGACAGAAGACTTACTTGAACGCCCTTTAAAGGCATACGATCTGGTATGCTGCGGTGACGTGTTCTACGATGCTCATATGACTGAGAGAGTATTAAAGTGGTTCGAAACAGCGGATAAATCTCGCCAGTCTTCCATTTTGGTTGGCGATCCCCAACGCTCTTACTTTCCGGCATCACGGCTGAAGCATCTCCAGACCTACGAGATTCCAGTGCAGAGGGAACTGGAAGACATGGAAACAAAGAAAACCTCTGTCTACACATATTGTCATTACTAAGGTCGGCTTAACTCCTCATAAAACCGCGTTAGTGTTTCCACATTGGACCTCACTTCATTAGCCTGACTTAATGCACATTCAACAAACACCGTACGATTTTCCACCTGCAAGGAAAAATCACTCGTCAACGGCCAAAGGCTCCAGCTGTCACGCAGGGAGTTGTACCTCAGGGAAGTCCCGAAAAGACCGCCATTGACAAGCAAATTGACCGAAACATTGCGACGAAAATCAAACGGCCCTGCTTTTAACTCTGCACGGGAGGGTAACAAGCTAACGTATCGACTGCCTTTATTTTGCAGCATCCAATGCTGTTTTTCTTCGCTGACGTTTCTGAAGACACTCTGATAAATCGCCATACCGCCTCACTCATACTGAAGTAAACCAATGCAATATGTGACCTGACGTCAGCACCCATAAAAGCGTGATCACGGTCATTCTGAGGTGGTTAAGATGCTCAAACCATAAGCTCTTTAATTTTAGTCAACCGTATAAATTATCCGTATTTTCACTTGAAAACAGACTAGGAGACAGGCCAAAGTGAATAACTATATTAATCCAAAAAATTAAAGTATTTAAGGGAGTACTCCAATGCCAATCATCAACCGTCTGGCAGAGATGCAAGATGAAATCACCGCCTGGCGTCGTGATTTTCATGAGCACCCGGAAATTCTTTATGAAACTCATCGCACATCAGCCAAAGTCGCGGAGATTCTGAATGAGATCGGCGTTGATGAAGTGATCACTGGCGTTGGTCGCACTGGTGTTGTTGGCATCATCAAAGGCCGCAATGGCGGCGCTGGTAAATCCATTGCACTACGTGCGGACATAGATGCATTACCAATGACAGAGGAAACAGGCAAAGAATATGCTTCCAAAATCGACGGAGCAATGCACGCCTGTGGTCACGACGGCCACACCGCCATGCTTTTAGGAGCCGCAAAGTACCTTGCTGAGACCCGCAACTTTGACGGAACCGTAGTACTCATATTCCAACCCGCCGAAGAAGGCGGCGCTGGTGCAAAAGCAATGATGGACGACGGTCTCTTCACCCGCTGGCACGTGGATGAGATCTATGGCTTGCATAATCTGCCAGGAATATCAATCGGCGAGTTTGCAACCCGTCCTGGTCCTCTATTGGCATCAACTGACGAGTTCACGATAACAATTAAAGGTCTCGGCGGTCACGCAGCTTACCCGCACCACACGATCGATCCCATTGTAGTCGGCTCTCAGATTGTCTCCGCAATCCAATCCATTGCTTCAAGAAACGTTGCTCCTCTGGAGTCGGTCGTTGTTTCTGTTACTGTTTTCAAGGCTGGTACCGCTCACAATATTATACCTGATACGGCACAGTTAAGTGGCACAATTCGCAGTTTGACGTCAGACGTTCGCAAACAGGCAGCGGAACGCCTTAAGCAAATTGTCGAAGGTATTTGTGCGGCAAATGGTGCCAGCGTTGATTTTAATTTTATGGATGGATACCCCCCGACCAAGAACCATGCGGCACAGGCTGAGTTCGCTACAAAGATCGCTGAAGAAGTCACCGGAAACGATACTAAAGTTAATCCAGATCTTCAGCCCAGCATGGGTGGGGAAGATTTTGCATACTATCTCGAAGAAAAGCCGGGAGCTTTCCTGTTTATTGGAAATGGCGACAGCGCGGGTCTGCACCATCCTGAATATGACTTTAATGACGAAGCCATACCATATGGTTGTTCGCTTTTTATTAAATTAGTTGAAACTTCATTAAGCTCAACTTAAAGTGCATTCCGCATTCGTAGAAGCTTCGATGGTCTCGGGGCTTCTTTTTCAGGATAAACAGGCCACATCGTGCATATTTCCAGACAAGAGATCGAATCCGCTCACAAGCGCATTCAGAAATACATTCGTAAAACGCCATCAATCATCAGTGGCAACGAAACATTTGGCCTGAAAGGTTCTATCTCTTTAAAACTGGAGCATCTGCAATACTCAGGTTCTTTTAAAGCACGTGGTGCATTCAACTCACTGCTAAACAAACCAATACCTGAAGCTGGTATTGCTGCTGCTTCTGGTGGCAATCATGGTGCGGCTGTTGCATGTGCAGCTCATGCACTTGGAGTGAAAGCCAGAATCTTTGTGCCGGAGACTTCCAACCCGGCCAAGATCGAAAAAATTCGTGACTTCGGCGCAGAAGTGCATATCGAAGGCGCAGCTTATGCGGATGCTGCGGCCCTTTGCACAAAGTATCAGCAGCAAACAGGTGCTGTCGATATTCACCCCTATGACGCCCCGGACACTATCAACGGTCAGGGAACTGTCGCACTGGAATGGGCTGAGCAATCTCCTGACCTTGATACCATCCTTGTCGCCGTTGGTGGCGGAGGACTGGCCGCAGGTATTGCCAGCTATTATGCGAACAGTTCAACCAGAGTCATTGCAGTTGAACCTTACGGCTCTTGTTCAATGTATGCCGCACTCAAAGCTGGCAAGCCGGTAGATGTCGAACTGGACAGCATCGCGGCCAATGCACTTGGAGCAAAACGTTGCGGTACTTACACGTTTGACGTTGCCCGGAACCACATCGCAGACGCCATTTTGGTAGAAGACACCGATATCCTTGCCGCACAGCGCCGTCTTTGGCGAGAAATGCAGCTCGTCGTCGAACCGGGGGGAGCAACCGCTCTGGCTGCTTTGACTTCCGGCGCTTACAAACCGAAGGAAGGAGAACGCATTAGTGTGCTCCTTTGCGGTGGGAATGCTGAACTCCTTCAGGTCAACAACACTCTGGCGGGTCGATAAAATACAACGGTACCCAGGTCAGAAAGTACCATTTTAACGCTTAGAGCACTTTACGCAGGAAACTGCGTGTTCTGGGGTCATCCGGACTGGTAAACATTTTTTCTGGCGGTCCCTGCTCAACAATACGCCCGCCCTCCATGAAGAGAACCCGATCAGCAATTTCTTTTGCAAATGCCATCTCATGGGTCACGATCAACATAGTCTGATGGGCCTGAGCAACACGGGTAAGCAACTGTAACACTTCATCGACCCATTCAGGATCAAGCGCTGATGTTGGCTCATCCACCAGCATCAGCTCAGAATTGCTGGCCATTGCGCGGCCAATACCGACACGTTGCTGCTGACCACCGGATAAGGATGCCGGATAAGCGTTGGCCTTATCTGCTAAGCCAATCTTGTGCAAAATCTCGTCTGCTCGTTCAAACGCTGTTTCCTTCGGCTCACCACGAACTGTGATCAAGCCTTCTGCGATGTTCTCGCGAGCAGTTTTGTTAGCAAACAGAGCATAGTTCTGAAACACAAAAGCCGTGCGCAAACGCATCTCTTTAATCTGCGCTGCATTGGCCTTTTGAACATCAATGCTCTCGCCATCAAGGATGTATTCACCTTTTTCTGGTTGCTCTAGAAAATTCAGGCAGCGCAGGAGCGTGGATTTACCCGTCCCGGATGGACCAATAATCGCAATACGTTCTCCTTTTTTGATGTCCAGATCAATCCCATCAAGGACAGGAACACCATTATAGATTTTGGTCAGTCCACGAATCTGAATCATCTGGAAACAGCCTTTGATAGTCGATTTTCAATTTTGGACTGGATGAAAGCAAGGCTCTCAACGACAACCCAGTAAATCACGGCAACAACAATGAAGGTTTCGAAATAAAGGAAGCTGCCAGCAGCCTCTTTTTGAGCGGCCCCCATCAGTTCAGTGACGCCGAGTGTAAAAGCCAGACTGGTACTCTTAATCAAATCAATAAAGTAGTTGATCAGTGTCGGAGCTGCTACACGTGCAGCCTGAGGCAAAATAATTCGGCGCATCATCTGCCCTGTAGACATGCCAATAGATTTAGCTGCTTCCCACTGGCTGCGGTCCACACCTAAAATGGCTGCCCGAATGCTCTCCGCCATGTAGGCAGAAAAGTGCAGTGTCAAACCAACTATTGCTGCAGTTACCCCATCAATTGCGGTGAGGATGGAGACAAGCTGCGGCAGACCATAATAAAACAGAAACAACTGTACCAGCAGCGGTGTCCCGCGAAAAAAGCTGATAAAGAGCCGCGTGGCTGCATCCAGCACAGGGAAGCGCACCACGCGGATGATCGCAAAGAGCGATGCAAGTATGAGCGCCAAAATCATGGACACACTTGCCATACCCAAAGTTAGGGGCAGGTATTTTAAGAGGACCGGCAAAAGGCCGAGCATATAATCCAGATCGAGCGCGCGCATAATGTGTTCTTATTATTAAAGCATGTCTTCAGGACGCGGGCATAAGGTCTTGAAGACATGCGAATGGTTAAGTCAAAGCAACTGTGCTTTTCAGCTTCAGAACAGACCGGCTAGTTAGCTTTGGTAATATCTGTTCCGAACCATTTCTGAGAAATCTCGGCAAGCTTGCCAGAGGTTTTCAGCTCAGTGAGAGCACCATCAACCTTAGCAGCCAAAGCTTTACCATCTTCATCACTTCGGAATGGCATTGCGTTACGGATTTCAGAAAATGGTGCACCAGCAAGAGCCAGTGGCAGCGGAGTTTCCTTGATCACCTGAACTGCGCTGATACGGTCATGAATGAAAGCGTCAACACGGCCAAGTGCGGTGTCCTGAGCCAGATTGCTTTCGTAGGTGCGAATATCGATTTCATCAGCAAACGGAAGACCGCGAAGCAGCTCTTCAAAATTGGAGCCGAGGTTTACAGCAACGCTTTTGCCTTTAAGGTCTTCAACACCGCTGATTTCCTCGTTGCCTGCTTTTACAATAACCTGCGCACCATCATAAACATATGGCTGGGAGAAGGTGAACTTCGCTTCGCGCTCTGGTGTAATCGTGATCTGGTTTGCAATAGTATCAATCCGGCCAGTTTCCAGCGCACCAACCAGACCGGAAAAGCTCATGGTTACGAACTCAACTTCATCACCAGTCTGTTCCGCAACTGCGCGGGCAACATCAACTTCAAATCCCTGAAGAACGTCTTGCTTAACAAATGTAAACGGGAAATACCCGCCAGACATGCCCACACGGATTGTTTCAGCCTGAGCAGGAACAGCCACGAGAAGGGCAAGAGCAGCAACAGTAGAACGAGAGAACATATCTATTCCTTAGTCGTAAGTTTGTTGAGGCTTTCTATCATATTGAGGAAATTTTTCTACAATCTCCCGTTACACCAACTGAACTAAGTCATAAAAACTAGCTCTTGTCGAGATTCGTAGCAAAAATTGCTCCCAGTACTCACTTCCATAAAAAATACTTCCCGCATATCAATCGGGAATAAAAACTCATTTGAGTAAAGCTTGTTAATTTCTGCAAATTTTCAGAAAATTCACGCGGATGTTACAGGCAAAACGTGCAGCAGAGCCGTGTTTTCAGACCAAATCCTTGAGGAGTGGCATCACCTGGTGAAAAAAAATGCTCCCCGCAAAGCAGAGAGCATTTTCACACTAATGTTTTGGGGCATTTAGCTCACCATATCAAAGAACTCAGCCTCCAGCTCACACATATGCGTAAAGCTCTCTGAAATCTCGCTCTGGCGTTTAATCCGTTCTTCCTCACCAATCGTGTTCACTTCCTGCTTAATCCACTCAATGAACTTTCCAAATTCATCAGTCGCCAGAAACTCGATCCACGCAGAAAGATAATGCCGCTCAGGTCGGGGTTTTGATGCTTCCCGATGCCCCCACTCCCGATAGATCCACTCAGAGGCAAGCAGTGTCGCCATACCATCTACATAATGGCCTTTACCGGCAGTAGACAGAAGCGTCGCCCCAATTGCGCGAGTGACCGTATTCGGTTTGGAGTTCTCGTAGACCTCAGGCGCAATACCCAGCTCTTTGAACGTCTTATGAAAGTAAGCCAACTCGTTGGATGTGAGCTGATGCGCAAATGCAGAAAGGCGGGCCTTCGCATCCATACCTGGCGCTTTGGCAATCAAAAAGCCAAGAGCAGAAGCCAGATCCTGAATATAATGATAATCTTCAATCAGATAGCGCGAAAACACCTCAACGCTCACTGTGTCATTACCCACTGCGCTGGTGAACGGGTGGCTGATTGCACGGTCCCACGCAGGTCCTGCTGATTTTACCAGCCAATCAGTAAAGCTCTCATCTGTATGAGTGATTTTATAATTGGCGTAACTTGCAGTGTTCAGCATTCACATGTGCCTCCCAACACATTGTCCCGGCGCATCTGAAAAAGGCTTTGCTTCAATCGGACACGCCAAAATGAAACTCTTGAGTACTGCGATTATTACTTATACAAACGCGACACCCAAGATCAGATATACTTCGAACAATGCCATCCAGAGATTAACTGCACCAGACGGAAATCACCGTATTTACCCCCCTTCATACAGAGGGTATGGTAACCCGTTTGACAGCTCTCAACACACTGCACCATATGCGTAAACAACTCACCTAGGCTTGCCATTCAAGCAAAATATCCGGCGCTCCTTCTTCATTCTCTGAACCGCTTGTCCGCTTCACTTCCTTAAAGTCATGTGCCTCGTAAAATGACCTTGCATCTACGTTTTCAACAAAGCACATCAACTTCAGATGACCGGAAGAAGCCGCTTTTACTTGCTCCATTAATTTAGAACCAATACCTTTCCGCAAATGCCGCGGATCAATATATAGCTGTTCTATCCAGTCATCCTTAGTGGAGATCATACCGATGATCTGCCCCTCTCCCATGACAATTGTCAGTTCTTGATTACGAAATACAACATTCTGGAAAAACCAGAGGTCCTCTTCAGGCGTATGCAGCTGCGGTAAAAAGGAAAGACAACAGTCCCGTGACGTCCTGTAGAGCCGTGCGATCTCGGGCAACTCATTATACGTTGCCGCTCTGATCTCCAGTACCTGCATGCTTCCCTCAGAGTTTGTGACACCCAAACATACCCTAGAGGAAACTTACATCGCAACCACCAATTGCACCACTTGGCTTACCAAGTCGTGTTAAGCATTTCTCTCCCGAGTAACGGGATGGGCAAGGCAAGCAGGCAATGCCTGCGCAGTATGAGTAAACAAGTTTCTTCGGCATTGGCTTCTTGCCTTGCCCGGACGTTTTTGCAGGAGGCTAAGGCCAAGCTCCAAAAGACGCTTGGAAGAGCTAAGACCGTTGGAAAGCCTCAGTTCTCAGTGCTGGCGCCCTTTGGTTTGACCAGACATCCGCTATCCCTCAACACTGTTGGCGAAAGGGGAACCTCCACGAACCTGCTGGATGATACGTTACCTCACCCAGTAGCCCCGTCCAGCCCACACCAAACCGAGGGACGTTCCCCCGGCTGCCCGAATGCGTGAGCTTGAGGATTAGTATGCAGGAAGTTTGAGGGAGGGGGATAAGTTTCTTAAGCACTGCACACTCGCCACTCGCTCCTTCAGCCCTCATGCCGCCCAAACGAAGTGCGATGCGGGAACCAGAATGGCCTACAGGAGCGCCTGTAATCTCTGCTCTGGATGCCGGATCTCCGCTACGCTCCGTCCGGCATGACGGCAGTAGCAAGCGTTAACCTGAGTGCAGCAACTCAAACATAGCCCCTCCCTACGGTGTCTTCCCGGCCCCCGCGCCGGGGGACCCATACCCCTTGCGCTCATACAGAAATACAGGAGGTTCCATCCCGCCGAAGCACCGCAGAAGGTGCTGGCCTGCGGAGGGGTGTCCGAGCCGCAGGCCAGCGGGCATCCGGGGTGAGGGCATACGTTGTCTAGCCCGCACCTGGATGCCCTGACACATTGCTCCTGTTGCAAACCGGGGCAATGTGGTGTGCACAATAGTGGGTTACGCGCTCGTTACGAGCAGGTTCCCTTGCTGTGTGGAGGGCGCAATAGGGTTAAGCGCCGCCTGTTCAGGGGCTTAGCCTGAGGCAAGCACTTGGCTTAATCAGGAAGCGGTGTTTTTGGTTGGTTGGCTGCGGAGGAGCGACCCGCGTGCTGGCGTATTTCCGGTACAAACCTTTTGGGCTTGGGAAAGGAAAAAGCGTCAGATAAAGTTCCGCAGCTTTTTTGCAGGGCTTCCAGTTGGTTGCAGAAGACACTGTGCAAAGTGAACAAGGCATCCCACTCGTTGGTATCCTGCATTCTCTCGCTGAGCAGCATCTGCTGAAAGTAGGTGAGGTTTTGCAGGTCAGAAACGGCGATGATGATTGTATCTACTTCATTTTGAAGAGTATTTGTGGTGCCACAGGCACATGCGGAGTCGGTCATTCTCAATCCCCTTGTCTTGAGGGTGTTGAAGGACCGCGCGACAGCAGAGCTTTCTAGGGCCCACTGGCGAGCGGGAGGCTAGAAACCTGTAAGACAGACAGGCGAGTTTATTCCCCCCCGAAGGAGGTGTTGTATTCACCGCCCTCCCGCTCATAGCAAAGGGTTTGCGCGCTACCTATAAAGCAGGCACAAAAAATCCGCTAGTTGGCGGGAGCGGTAACCGCTGTCTTATAGGAGGTTTCTAGGCCTCGTGCATGAGAGTGGAATGAAAACCAGCGGTTGTCAAACTGGCAATTTTTACAGGGACTGTGGATGGTGGGGGCGGTTGCACCCCGCCTGAGAGCCAGCAGCTTACGCCACAAAGTTTGCGAACCTCGCCCCATTCAGCATCCTTCCACCGGCGTCTGCCCGCACTTGATACGGGACCCAGCCGGGCGGTCGTAAAGGTTTGAGCAAGTGGTTTCAGGTCCCGGGTCTTCGCTGCGCTTTGCCCGAGATGACATCGGAGGGGGAGGAAATGGTACGAGATCCTAACCCGAAGGTCTGGACGATGGCGAGCAGAGCTTTGAAGAGGCCTAAACCTTTGCACCTTTGCGACCAAAGCCGACGACGCTTTCGGAGATTTTGTCGAGAGGCCAACGGGGGCGGGGGGCTTCGTGCATGTCGTCGCCAACGCCGTTTTGTTCCAGAATGGACGGGTTTTCGTCAGCCAGCTTTTTAAGGCGTTCGGCTCCGGCCCATGCGATCATGGCGGCGTTGTCGGTGCACAGTTTGTGCGGCGGGGCGATCAACTCTGCATCATGTTCAGCGGCAACGGCGTTAAGACGAATCCTAATTGCTTCGTTTGCGGCGACACCGCCCGCTATGACCATCTTAGCGGGCACGTTTGGGTAGCGTTCTTTGAACAAATCAAAGGCTCTTGCGCTGCGATGACCGACCACATCGGCGACAGCTTCCTGAAAAGAGGCGCAGAGGTTGTTGACCACTTCGCCGCTGACTGGTTCTTCCTTCAATGCTGCGGTGCGCACGGCGGTTTTGAGGCCTGCGAAGGACATGTCCAGACCCGGTCTGTCCAGAAGCGGGCGCGGGAGTTTGTAGACGGTTGGGTCGCCCTGCTTTGCAGCTTTCTCGACTGCCGGGCCACCGGGGTAGGGCAGGCCAAGCAGCTTTGCGGTTTTGTCAAAGGCTTCGCCGATGGCATCGTCGATGGTGGTGCCCAGTCTTTCGTATTCCCCAAGAGCTTTTACGAGAAGATACTGAGTATGTCCGCCGGAGACGAGGAGCAGGAGGAATGGGAATTCAACCTGATCCGTCATGCGGGCGGTGAGGGCGTGGCCTTCCAAATGATTCACTGCAATCAATGGCTTATTGATTGACATGGCGATGGATTTTGCTGTCATGAGGCCAACAATCACACCGCCGATCAGGCCCGGACCTGCTGTCGCGGCAACGCCTGAAAGGTTGGACCAGCCGACATTTGCAGTTTTCATGGCCTGATCAACGATTCCATCCAGCAACTGAATGTGGGCGCGGGCGGCAATCTCTGGTACAACACCGCCGAAGGGTGTGTGCTCATCGATTTGGGAATGCACCACGTTGGACAAAATTTCGCATTTGCCGTCTTGATCAATCTCAAGGACAGCTGCGGCAGTTTCGTCACAACTCGTTTCAATGCCGAGGATTGTCAGCAAGTCTGGTCTCCTTTGGCCGCGTGGTTTTTATCGGTCTTTTATGCGTCTGGCATAGCTGGTTTCGCGGGCCGATCTTTCAAATAGCTCATTTAGCATGGGCTGCAAGCATTGGGAATGTGATCCTTGCAAACAAAACCTATTAGAATTGGTACTCGTGGAAGCGCACTGGCATTGGCTCAAGCCCATGAAACCCGCGCACGCCTTGCGAAGGCGCACGGGCTCGCCGATGATGACTTCGAGATTGTTGTTATAAAAACAACCGGGGATCAAATTCAAGATAGGCCTCTTTCCGAAGCTGGTGGCAAAGGGCTGTTCACCAAGGAAATTGAGGAAGCGCTGCTGGATAAGTCCATTGATCTGGCAGTTCACTCCTCCAAGGACATGCCGACGGTTCTGCCGGACGGGCTTGGCATGACAGCTTATCTGCCGCGTGAAGATGTGCGTGATGCATTCTTATCACCAAAGGTGAAGACACTGACTGATCTGCCTCAGGGGGCCGTGGTCGGGTCCTCCAGCCTGCGTCGTCAGGCTCAGATCAAGCGGTTACGTCCTGATCTGGATGTTGTGATGTACCGGGGCAACCTTCAGACACGCTTACGCAAGCTGGAAGAAGGTGTGGTTGATGCAACGTTCCTTGCTTACGCTGGTTTGCGGCGTCTGGGGCAGGGGGATCTTGTGACCTCACTGATGGATGTGGAGCATTTCCTGCCGGCTGTTGGTCAGGGTGCTATTGGCATTGAGGCGCGTCTTGGTGATGAAGAGACGGCTCGCATTCTGGCTCCGATCCATCATGGCGAGACGGAAAGCCGGTTGTTGCTGGAGCGGGCTTATCTGGCGGAGATGGATGGCTCCTGCCGCACACCTATTGCTGGCCTTTCTCATGTGGAAGGGGACCGTATTCGCTTCCGTGGTGAGGTGATCAAGCCGGATGGTAGCCAGACGCATACGGTGGAGGGTGAAGGCGCTGTTGCTGATGCTGAAGAGCTGGGCCGTGAGCTTGGCAAGGAACTGAAGGCGAAGGCTGGCCCGAACTTTCTGGAGCTGTAATGAAGATACTCGTGACCCGTCCTCAACCGCAGGCAGAACGGACTGCTGCAAAACTGGTTGCGATGGGTCATGAGGTGCTTATTGAGCCGATGTTGCGCTTTGAGGCGCTGAATGTCAGGCTGGATGCTGCTGGCGATGCTGCTGCGCTGGCCGTTACCAGTGCAAAGGCCATTGAGGCGCTTGATCAGAACGGTCTGGGTGCGAGGTTATTGCATCTGCCCGTTTATGCTGTCGGGCAGGCTACAGCCAAAGCGGCAGAGGCGCTTGGTTTTAAAACTATCAGCTATGCGGGCGGTGATCTGGATTCGCTGGTTGAGCAAATTGCTGCGCGTCCTCCTGATGGGGCTGTGTTTTATCCAGCGGCAGTTGATCGCAGTGGTGATTTGTGCGCTGAACTTGCTGTGCATGGTGTTGATTGCCATATGGTTGAAGTCTATCAAATGATTGCTGCAACTGGATTTTCTGAAAGTACGCTGGCGCAGATTCGGGCTGGAAATGTGGATTGTGCGTTGTTTTACTCGGCGCGCACAATTAGATGTTTTATGCATCTGGTAAATCTTGAAAACCTGTCAAAATTTCTTAACTCGATGAAAGCATTATGCGTTTCAAAGCAAGTTGCAACGCAGGCCCAATCGTTTGGCGAGGTTTTCGTAGCGCAAACGCCGTGCGAAGATAGTTTGCTTGCGCTGCTGTGATGCGGTGGAGAAGTCGCTATGTTGACGTCAGGTGCTAATTCTCCCTGATGGCAGATCGCTGCGGGGATGCTTATGATAGTGAAAAAGGTGTCCATAGCTGCCTTGTTGAGAGAATGTGCCCGAATGGATGGCGCTGCTGGACACTGAAAAAAATGCGCCACTTTAGGAGGTTTTGATGGCTGCTGATGACAAAAAGAGTGGAGCGTCCACCAAGGCAGGCCCGGGTGGTGGGGCCACATCACGTAAATCTCCGCTTTCCGGCGGGACCCGCAAGCCGGTGACGATTGATCTGTCTGCAAAAGACGTCTCCAAAACAGATAAGCCCGCTGCGAAAGCAAGCAGTGCTGGAAGGCCAACGCAAAGCAAAGCCACTACGGCAAAGGCTGGTGCTGTGCCTCCTGCTGGCAAGAAAACCTCACAGCCTGCATCTGGCGCTGAAAAAGCGACGCCTGCAAAGGAGACTGTTGCTAACACAACGCAGACGAAGTCAGCCGCTTCATCGGCTAAACCTGCAAGTGCAGCAGCGAAAGCAGGCTCCGATGCAAAGAAAACACCTGCCGGAGAGAAGGCAACAGCGACTACGGCTTCTGCAAGTGAAAAAGCTGCTGCGGATAAGACTAAAGCGATTGGTGCTAAAGAGCCTGCAAAGGGCAAAGAAACTGCTACCGGGTCTGGCGGTAAAGATACGCCTCCTCCACCACCGCCGGCATCTACTGGTGGCAATGGCGGGTCATCAGAGCGGCCCCCGAAGCATCCTAAGCAAGGTGCCGGGTTTAGCACTGTGCTGGCGGCTGGTATAATTGGTGCGCTGATTGTAGCCGGAGCTGGATTTGGCCTGAATAAGGCTGGCGTATTGCAGATGAGCGGAGCCGGATCAACGCAAAATGCGGCTGCTATTCAGGCTCTTCTGAACAGTTCGAAGGACCAGTACTCTCAGCTTAAGAAGGAAATTGCTGGTCTTAAAAAGCAAACCAGCGACAGTTTTGCTGCAAAAGAAGCTGTGCAAGGCTTGAGTGCTCAACTTAAAAAGCTGCAATCAGAGACCTCCGCGAAACTGGAGGGTGCTGCCTCTGCGATGAATGATAAGATTCAGGAGCAAGTAGCCCGGCTTTCCCATGAGGTTAAAGAGTTAAACGGTTTCATTGCTAACGGTGCGGCTGGCGAAGGTGCAGCGGTTGCCAGTTTGAAGACTGCGCAGGATAAGCTCTCCAGGCAAATTGCCGATCTTATGGCAGCCTCTAAAAAAACAACTGCTGACTTGATGGCTGTTTCGCAGAAAGACGCAACGCAGGCGCTGAAAGGTGTTCAGGATAGCGTTGCCGATTTGCAGAAGCAGTTGCTGGCGGTGAAAGAAGCTCCGGTTCAGCTGAAAGACCTTGGCTCTCAGCTTTCTTCTACGAACTCCAAGCTTGATGAGGCGCTGGCGCATATTGGTAAGCTTACGGCTGAAGTCGGCAAACTGGCTGCGGAGCAAAAGGTGTTTGAGGGCAAGGTTGACGCGCTGACTAAGGAGAATGCGGAGACAACTAAGGTGATTACCGCTCGCCTTGATGAGCTGGAAAAGGCTCTTGGAACGGCAAGCGCTCAGGAACGGGCGGCGCGCGCCATTGCAATTGCTTCGCTTCGCAATGCAGTCGATTCCGGTGAAAACTATGAGGCTGAACTGGCTGCGGTCGAAGCTGTGTTACCCGGAGATGCCGCTGAGCTTGCACCGTTGAAGGCGAGTGCGGCGAGCGGGATACCTTCTTCTGCCGCTTTGATTGCCGGATTTGGTCAGGTTGCACGTGACATGAGCGCGGTAGCAACCACCAGTGATAATGATGATGTGGTTGAGCGCCTGTTTTCTGGTGCCAAGTCTCTGGTTTCCATCCGTACCCCAAATGAGAATGAGGGTACGAGTGCAGGTGATGTTCTGGGAACCATGGAAGCGCGTGTTTCTGCTGGTGATCTGGCTGGTGCCATGCAAGCTTATGCAGCGCTGCCGGAACCAATGCAGAAAGCTGGTGCAGTATGGGCCGGGCATGTGAAAGCGCGTTTGGTTGCAGATGAACTGGTGAAGAAAATCACCACTCAGGTTTTGAAGTCGCTTGTTGCTGAAAACAAGTAATATCGGAAAGGAGCGAAGGACATGGTCCGCGTTCTCATCTTTTTCGCATTTATATTCGTACTGGCCCTTGGCGGGGCCTGGATGGCAGATCGTCCGGGTCTGGTTACGCTGGAGTGGCAGGGGTACGTTGTTCAGGCAGGCTTGCTGACGACAGTTATTGCATTCGGTGCTTCGATTGTGGCCTCAATTGTGATCTGGGGTTTTCTTCGGTTCATCTGGAAGTCGCCAACGCTGGTTTCGCATTTCATGCAGCGCCGCCGTAAAGACAAGGGCTATGATGCATTGTCTTCGGGACTGATGGCGCTGGGTTCTGGTGATACGCAGCATGCACGCAAGTTTGGCCTGAAAGCAGATAAATTGCTGGATGGGAATGAGCCTGCTGCCCGTTTGCTGCTGGCGCAAGCCTCTCAACTGGATGGCGACCATGCAGAAAGCCGCCGCCGGTTTGAAGCAATGCTGGATGACAGCCGCTCCATGGCTGTTGGGTTACACGGTCTTTACATTGAAGCTGAGCGGGAAAGCGAACCTGCTGCGGCCCGGCACTTTGCTGAGGAAGCGTTCAATCTGGTTCCCGGTTTGCGTTGGGCAGGTAATGCGGTGCTTGGGTATCAGGCCGTTTCTGGTGACTGGGAAGAAGCGATTGCCACCCTTGAACGCAATTATGCTGCACGCATGATTGATAAGAAGGTTTTACGCCGTCATAAGGCTGTGCTTCTGACAGCGCGTGCGCTTGAGCTTGAGAATGAGAATCCTGATCGTGCACGCACACTGGCTGTTGAGGCGCACGGGCTTGCACCTTCTCTGATCCCAGCTGCGATTGTTGCTGCTCGTTTGCGCACACGGGCAGGTGAGATTCGCAAGGCGACCAAAATTCTTGAGGCGACCTGGAAGATTAATCCGCACCCGGATCTTGCGGAGGCGTATGCGCATGTGCGGCCGGGCGATTCTGTAAGTGATCGTCTGAACCGCGTGAAAACACTGGCAAGCATGCGGGCCTATTCTTCTGAAGGGGCAATTGCGATTGCTGTGGCTGCAATTGAAGCTAAAGACTTTGAAGAGGCTCGTGAGCAACTCAAGCGGGTTTTACGCTCGGAACCAACACAGCGTGCATTCCTGCTGATGGCTGATCTGGAAGAGCGGGAGCATGGTGATCAGGGCCGCATTCGTGAGTGGCTCTCACGTGCAGTTCGCGCCCCGCACGACAAGGTCTGGATTGCTGATGGTGTGGTTTCTGCCAACTGGGCACCGGTTTCACCTAAGACTGGCCGGGTGGATGCTTATGAATGGGCAATGCCTGAGAGCGCAGACGGGCAGGAGCAGGCCCTTGAAGTCATTGATGATAAGTTGTTTGAACCGCCGGAGCTTGCAGCGCCTGTTCAGGTGATGGATGAGCCGGTAGAAGCGGATATTGTTATTGCTCAACAACCGTCTGCTGAAGTAGCGGCATCTGTTGAGGATATAAAGCCAGAGGTTGCTGAAGCTGCGATTGTCGTGGAACCGGAAAAAACTGAGCCGATAACTGCGGAAGCTGAAAAGGCCGAGCCTGTAGTAAAGACGGTTGAGGAGAAGGCTAAGCCTGCGGACCTCCCAAAAGCGACGGTGGTGCCGGTTGCGGCCTCTACGTTTGATGAAAAGCCTGAAGCAGCAGATGATAGCAAGAAAACCGAGGTGGAAACTGCTGATAAAGGAGCCGAGGCGAGTGCAGAAACACCCGAAAAGCAAGAGGAAACGCTTGTTGAATTTCCGTTGACGCACTTGCCGGATGATCCGGGACCCGAACCTGATGAGGATGACCCTAAGTCCCCTAAGGGGCAAAGTTTCCGGTTCTTCCGTTAATGCTTAAGGTTCTGCCGGGAGGGGCTTTTGCTCCTTCCGACCTGGGTATGTTGATAGATGGTGGATGCTGCTTTTTGCTTTGCAAATCACGCTTGCATCTTACCGGGAGCTTGGTTATCTAAACTTCCACTTCCCGGCACAATTCCCGTGCCACATGGTATGCCGCTGTAGCTCAGATGGTAGAGCACGTCATTCGTAATGATGGGGTCGAAGGTTCGAGTCCTTTCAGCGGCACCAGTCTTTTCAATAGGTTAGCGCAAGCTCTTGGAAATCGTCTTTGAGGGCTTTTTGTGATCCGGTCAGTTTCATTCAGACGGAAACTGGTGGGCAAAATTAATGACTTCAAGCAAAAAGCAACCAATATATGAATTCAGTCATTTTGCTGCATCCCGATTGCTCCTAGGGCAGCCGAATGCAAATTGTGTCTGGGAGATACGAGCTATTCCGTAATCCCCCATAAACTTAAAAGTATCGCTTTGTCCTGAGGCTGACACGTCGTAGGTTCAGTGTTGTGTTTTTGGTCCTTTAGTCGAACCTTAGCACTTTGAGACCTGATAGAAATGTGAGGCCATCGCGGATTTGTGGGAGCGAGCCGCCGATGGAGTGGAGTACCGGAAGTGACTGTCGATCCCTTGAATAAATTGCGCAACTGGTTGTTTGATGATGCATTACCGCTCTGGCTGAAAGCTGGCGAAGATGCTGCAAACGGCGGTTTTGCTGAAACAATTACGTTAGAGTGTGAAGGCAGTGCGGATAACAGACGTGGGCGTGTGAACCCGCGCATGGTGTTTGTGTATTGTGAAGCAGGGCGTCTGGGCTGGGATGGCCCATGGATGGATGTGGCGCTGCGTACGCAAGCTTATGTGGAACGGGTCTATGGCACTTGTGAAGGCTACATTGGTGCGCTTGCAACGCCGGATGGTCAGTTGCTTGATACTTCCTTTGATCTTTACAATCAGGCTTTTGCGTTGCTTGCACTGGCAAGCATTGCGGATGTGAACAGTGAAAAGCGGGAGGAAGCCTGCGAGAAAGCAAAGGCTCTTCTCGATGTTCTGATGGCACGTTTCAAGCATCCTGCGGCTGGTTTTCAGGAGGCAGATCCTCCACGTGCTCCGCTTGGTGCTAACCCGCATATGCATCTTTTTGAGATGTGTCTTGAATGGGAGCGCTCTGAAAACTTAAGTGCTGAGCAGAAGGCAGTTTGGTCTGCACTGGCAGATGAACTTGGCGAACTGTGCCTCAACTTCTTTATCTGCAAGAAAACAGGCGGGTTGCGGGAGTTCTTTGCACTAGACTGGTCGCCTATGCCGGGTGATGAAGGGCGGGCGCTGGAGCCGGGCCATCATTTTGAATGGGCATGGCTGCTGACACGCTGGTACAAGTTGCGCGGGAATGAGCGGGCTAAAGCGGCAGCGGCGCGTCTCTTTGAAATTGCTGAGGTGTATGGTGTTGATCGTGAGCGCGGCGTCGCCCTGATGGGCATTAATGATGACTTTTCGGTTCGTGATCCTCTGGCGCGGTTATGGTCTCAGGGGGAGTGGCTGAAAGGTTCCATCGCCATGCTGGAGAGTACGCCTGAAAGTGAATGGCCTCGCTATCAAAAATCCATGCAGGATGCCTTGAAGGCGCTGATGATGTTTTTTGAAGATGTGCCCGTCGGACTTTGGAAGGACAAGTTCCTCCCGAATGGCACTTTCGTAAAAGAAGCTGCGCCAGCAAGCTCGCTTTATCATATCATTTCCGCCATTTCTGAGCTGGACCGCTTCTCAAAAACCGAAATTGGACAGAAGATATCTGTATTTGAGAAAGTTAAGTAAGCCCTGCGGTAAAACTGGAGAAAAACAATGGTGAAATGGGGAGTTCTTTCAACTGCCAGAATTGGCCGTGAGAAGGTCATTCCAGCCCTCTTAAAAGCCAAGGGTGTTGACGTTGCCGCAATCGCTTCTCGCAATGAGGAGAATGCGAAGAAAGTGGCCGCCGAACTGGGAATTGCGAAGGCTTACGGGTCTTATGAGGCGCTTCTGGCTGATCCTGATATTGAGGTGATTTACAACCCGCTTCCCAACCACCTTCATGTGCCGATGACTATTGAGGCGGTGAAAGCTGGCAAGCACGTTCTTTGTGAAAAGCCGATCGGGCTTGATGCAGATGAGGCGCGGTTGTTGATGGACATTCCTGATAACCGCTTTGTGATGGAAGCTTTTATGGTACGTGCCCATCCACAGTGGCAGCGCGCGCTGGAGATTGTTGAATCCGGTGAACTGGGCAGACTGCAAAGTTTTCAGGCGTACTTTGCCTATAAAAATCAAGACCCTAAGAACATCCGCAACCAGCCTGAGCTTGGGGGCGGGGGGCTGATGGATATCGGTTGCTATCCAATTGTTGCATCGCGCTATTTCTTTAATGCTGAACCGGAACGTGTTGTGGGCCTGATTGACAGGGATAAGGCGTTTGGCACGGATCGGCTGACTTCTGTGATGATGGATTTTGGAGCAGGGCGTCAGGCGCAGTTTACGGTGTCTACTCAATCCGTTGCCTATCAGCGCATCAATCTGGTTGGTACTGCCAAGCGCTTGGAAATTCTTATCCCGTTCAATGCGCCAGCTGGTGAAGAGACGGTCCTGCGGTTGGATTCCGGTGTGCAGCCGGGTGATGGTTCTGTTGAGGTGGAGCGTATTCCTGCCTGTGATCAGTATACCCTACAAGGAGAGTTGTTCTCCCGGGTGGTACGCGGTGAGGAAGAGCTGCCTTATGGCATTGCTGATGCTATTCAGAATATGGAAATCATTGACGCGATTATTCGTTCTGAGCGCAATGACAGCTGGGAGACCGTTGGGTCTCCCGATTGATTTTCAGGCTGGTGCTAAACTTTGACGCCATTAACAGAATAAAGGTTGTCGCGATTGAGTGTGTTTACGTTGCGGCGACCACACAGTGCCATGGTGGTATCCAGCTCATTGCGGATAATTTCAAGCGCTTTTGTTACGCCCTGTTTCCCATCAGCTCCCAATCCGTAAAGGAACGGCCTGCCGATGTAAGTGCCTTTTGCGCCCAGACACATGGCTTTTAGTACGTCCTGCCCGGAACGAATGCCGCCGTCGATATGGATCTCAACCTTGTCACCCACTTTATCTACAATTTCCGGCAGGATTTCGATCGAAGAGGGAGCGCCATCGAGTTGGCGTCCGCCGTGGTTAGAGACAATCAGAGCGTCACACCCGGATTCTGTTGCAAGGCGGGCGTCTTCCTTGTCCAGAATACCTTTCAGGATAAGCGGGCCACCCCATTGGTTTTTGATCCACTCGATGTCGGCCCAACTGAGTTGGGGATCAAACTGTTCTGCTGTCCACGATGACAGAGAGGATAAGTCTCCTACACCTTTTGCATGACCAACAATATTGCCGAAGGTGCGGTTTTGAGTTGTTAGCATCTTCATGCACCACAAAGGGCGTGTGGCCATTTGCCAGATGTGCTTTGGTGTAAATTTTGGCGGAGCGGAGAGGCCGTTGCGCAAATCTTTGTGTCGTTGTCCGAGGATTTGCAGGTCGAAAGTGAGGACCAATGCTGAGCACCCCGCCGCCTTTGCACGGTCAATCAACGCATTGATGAAATCGCGATCTTTCATCACGTAGAGCTGAAACCAGAATGGCCTGGTGGTTTTGGCAGCAACTGCTTCGATAGAACAGATGCTCATGGTGGACAGAGTGAACGGAACACCAAACTCTTCTGCGGCTTGTGCAGCAAGGATCTCCCCATCCGCATGCTGCATGCCTGTCAGGCCGGTTGGTGCTAAAGCCACTGGCATTGAGACGTCTTGCCCAATCATTTTTGTGGCAAGCGTTCGGTTGGTCATATCTACCGCGATGCGCTGGCGCAGCTTGATTTTTGAAAAGTCAGTTTCGTTGGCCTGATATGTGCTTTCTGTCCATGAGCCGGAATCTGCATAGTCGAAGAACATTTTCGGCACCCGTGCCCGTGCACGTTCTTTGAGGTCGCTGATTTCTAAGATTTGTCCCATGTGCTGACCTCCTCCCTTTATTTGCTTTTGGTCGCCCCTAAATCTTTGATTGCCTGTAGAGGGATTACACGTATTGGTGATATGTCAACAATAAGTCCCTAAGACTTGAGTCTACCTATGAAGCAAAGGCTTTTGCGTAATTCATCTATAAATGGCCCGGATGTGTAAAAGAGACGACTTTTTCTCCAGATGACCTTACTATAATGTTGCCGTAACTGTATGAGCTAAAAGAAGTTATTTGTCAGGACATGGATTTTGCAGATGTCCGGTCTCGAACTTGACTTGCCTTGACAGCAATTTTGTTGTGAAACCATCCGATATCTCCAAATGCTGACGTTGCATCTGATTGTGGTGCTGAGAGAAAGGTTATGGCTAAGAAAACTGAAACTATCGAGGTGCGTATGTCACCTGATCTGAAGCTGAAACTCTCTGAGTTGAGCAAGCAACGAGAGCAGCCAATGAGTTAGGTTATTCGTCAACTGATAAAGCAGGAACTCTCCAGCACCGAGATGCAAGACGATACAACTGGAGATACAATCATGTCTGGAAAACTCAAGTCTCAAATGATGAAGTGGGGCGGTAGTGGTGTGGCAGTTCTAGCTTTGGCTTTGATGTGGAATGTCAGCGTGCAGAACATTGCGTCGGCGGATGTTGGTATTCGGATCACGTTTGCGGCCATGGATGCGAATGAAGATGGGGTGATCACTAAAGGGGAGTTCGAGAGCTACTCGACTGAAACACTGGGTTTTGCTTAGAAAGAGCTTTCAAAGGAAGAGCTGATATCCCGGCTACCTGTAAAGCAGATTTCGAAAAAATGCTGAATGAAGAGTCTGTTCTTCTTTCTGATGAATTCGCAGCGATGGATCTAGACAGCAACGGTTCCATTGATTTTGAGGAAATGAGGCAGCTGATCAGGTTGGAATACCGCGACTTGTTTCTGGACCTAGATAAGGATGTAGACGGCTATCTGGTCACAACAGAGCTGAGTAGCTTTCAGAGTGATTTTGAGCCGGTTGTGAGTGAAGCCTGTGAGAAGGCACTAGAGATGGAAGACGTGAAAGCTGACGCTCGTGAACTGCGTATTGTAATGGCGCAGCTTGATGAGAATAACGACAAGAAAATCAGCCTTGACGAATTCCTGAACAACCAGAATGAAAGCATGCATTAGCATTCGATCTGACTGATTGTTTCTCGCGGAACTCTCCCCATAAACTTCAACACCCTTAGAGAGACGTGGATTTCGGGCAAACGCCTGACTAAAGGGGAGCGGATTATCTGCTCCCCTTTTCTTTCAGAGGTGGTGCGTGTGCTGTCCAGCAGCTTATTTTTTCTGACGGCTGATCCGGGACTTCCAATTGTAAAACCAGTTCCGAAGATTATCTCCGCACCGTTTCAGCACATTGGAAATATAGTTCATCGGGCCCTCCACGTGCATTTGCCACTTTTAAAATGGTGAGCCTAAGAAGCTAAATGCGGATGAAGGAACTGGTTTAAGTTTTAAATGTGAGATTTGATGGTGACCCCGAGTGGATTCGAACCACTGACCTGCCGCTTAGGAGGCGGCTGCTCTATCCAGCTGAGCTACGGGGCCTTGATCTGGCTTGCGGATATCTGGTGCAAGACCGCTTTAGATATCGCTTTGTTGTGATGTTGCAGTGACTTTCCAATATCATGAAATTCTAAGGTAAGCGAGACAGATTGGCTGACTGTAAACAAGGTATCTGGCAAATTTTGCTTTCTGACAGTTCCTGTCTAGTAAGGGCAATGTAGTGGCGGGCCTGAATGTTCGCGTGATGGACTTGCTGCGCCTTTCTCATCGGTGCTGGAATTTTCTTGTAATTGTAACAGGTGCCTACTTGTTTATAGGGGCGTTTCTGGAAGGTACACCTGATAAAATCGGCAGGTTCACATGGGAGAGAGGTGTGTTTCTTCGGGTTTTATTGAGCTTAGGCAGCTTTCTGCTTTGGATTGAGGCGATCCGGGCCGGGCCTTGTGATCGGACTGTAGATGAGGCAGCCGATTTGCCGGGTGTGATGATGAGTGAAGCATTGGCTCGTCCTCATAAGTTTATCGCAAGTGATGGTGTGGTCTACTATCTTTCCGATTTGTGGGTTCCTGACCGGCTTGCTGATGGCATGTTGAGCGATTTTGATAAACGGTTTGCTCTGGTCATGCCAGTTGCTTCCAAATCAGATCGATGGGGACGAAAGCCGGCAATTCTGATTGATCAAAATCTGAGTGATTTGACGGAAAAGCTGGTTGAGCGTGGTCTAGCCATGGTTAGGCCACAATTTCGAGCTTTCAATTGCTTGAAATTTCTTCTTAATCTGGAGAATGAAGCTCGTCGGGAAAAGCTGGGTTTATGGACGGATAAAACTTTAATTAGTGACGGCAACTCAATAGGCTATGAGAAAATCGGGGGCTTTGAAGTTGTGGAAGCCAAGTTGATTTCCGTGGGGCGAACACGTAGCAAAACCTATCTGAATTTCGGGGAGCGCTGGACAGAAGATTTAACCGGGATTATTCAGAGGGGAAAGCTGTCGGAATTTTCGCAGTTCGGGCATGATCTTGCAACGATGAAAGGCAAGCATGTGCGCCTTCGTGGGGTTGTGCAACTGAACCGGGGACCATTGATTGAGCTAGGGCACCCAGCGCAATTAGAACTTCTGGATTAAGGTGAGTAGCCAAGGACACTTATGACTTCGAGTAGTGCATTGTCTGGATTACGGATAAGCCTGAGATTTTTAGCGGTATCTGCACTGACAACGGTTCTTGTTGCGTGTCAGTTGACAGGTGGAAGCAATCTTGGGGCACAGAAGCCGGGAAGCTTAAGAAGCGGACTGGGCAGTGAAGTTGGTGCGCGGGAACACCCGCGTGTGGTGGCTACTTATGGTGGGGTTTACAAGGACGAGAAAGCTGAAACGGCGATTGCGCGTGTTGTTGGCGGACTTGTTGCAGCCTCTGAGGACCCGGAGGTCTATTATCGCGTTACCCTGCTTAACAGCCCGGCTGTAAACGCCTTCGCGCTCCCTGGTGGGTATCTCTATGTGACCCGTGGCTTGCTGGCGCTTGCCAATGATACCTCTGAGCTTGCGGCAGTGCTTGCCCACGAGATGGCGCACGTGACTGCTCGTCATGCGATTAAGCGCCAACGACAGGCCGAGCAGGCTGAGTTTGTCACCAAGGTGATGACCAATATCGGTAAGGACAAGCAGTCAATTGATGAGGCTGTGAAAGAAAAGCAAGTGCAGTTTGCACGCTTCTCACAAGAGCAAGAGCTGGAAGCGGATGATGTGGGGGTCAGAACGCTTGCAGGTGCTGGTTATGACCCTTATGCCGCAGCACGCTTCCTGAACACCATGGGGCAGTTTGCGCGCTATCAGCAGCTTGGAGGGGAGGGGAGCTCGGCTCCTGATTTTCTTTCGTCTCACCCCAATACGCCGGAGCGCATTCGTCGCGCCGTGCGTAGCGCGCGACAGATTGGAGCGCCGGGAATCGGGAAAAACGGACGGGATGAGTATCTTTCCAGCGTAGACGGCATGTTGTTTGGTGATGATCCGCTGGAAGGGTATGTTCGCGGGCGTCAGTTCCTGCATAAAGGGTTGGGGATTTCCTTTAGTGTGCCTAAAGGGTTTGCTCTTGAAAATTCTGCTGAGGCGGTTCTCGCGAGTAACAAGTCAGGTACAGCTATGCGGTTTGATGGGGCGGACCTGACCGGATATGCCAGCTTAACTGATTATATGTTATCTGGCTGGATTAATGGCCTGATTGATAACAGTGTACGTCCCACAACTATTAACGGCCTGCCAGCTGTTGTTGGATCTGCAATTACAGATGGCTGGTCTTTCCGCATCGGGGTGGTTCGCATTGGCTTAACCGGATATCGGTTTATTTTTGCAAGTCGCGCGCCGACCTCTGTATTTACGAGAGATTTTGAGAAATCGCTTGGGAGCTTCCGCCAGCTCAGTCCGACCGAGCAGGCGCGGCTTAATCCACTTCGGGTTAAGGTGATCAGGGCGAAAGGTGGTGAGACTGCTCGTAAGCTGGCTGTAGGAATGAGCGGGATTGAGCCTTCACGACGGTTGGAGCTGTTTACTATTCTTAATCAGGTTAAGGCGAACCAGCGCTTTAAGGCTGGTGCATTGCTAAAAGTGATCACTGATTAGAGCGGGCAATAAAGAGCAGGTTGCATTGGACGCGGCTTGAGTTACTGCGTGCAGGCTGGCCGTTGTTGTGATGCCAGATTTGTCAGAATGCAAAAGAAAACCC
The DNA here is from genome assembly GCA_947496145.1 of uncultured Pseudovibrio sp. Taxonomy (GTDB): domain Bacteria; phylum Pseudomonadota; class Alphaproteobacteria; order Rhizobiales; family Stappiaceae; genus Pseudovibrio. Next base: position 122,536 of record CANMBS010000005.1, on the reverse strand, counting down.
CGCTTATGAGCGGGGCTTTCTTCAGGTCTTGTTTTCGCACATTCCGGGAATGTGTTTTCATTGCGGAAGCTGCCTTAAGCTGCTTCTTCCTGACCGTCTTCACCATCAGCAGCTGGCGCAGCCTTAACAGCACGGCCTGGAGCTGAAGAGAGGACGCTTTCAATCTGGCGAACTGCTTCAGTATCGGTTTGCTTCTGAACTGCAGCGATTTCGCGAGCCATACGATCAAGTGCAGCTTCGTAAAGCTGACGTTCGGAGTAGGACTGCTCTGGCTGAGCATCAGAACGATAGAGATCACGCACAACTTCAGCGGTAGAAACAAGGTCACCGGAGTTGATTTTTGCTTCATATTCCTGTGCGCGGCGGCTCCACATGGTGCGCTTTACACGAGGCTTACCTGCAATAGTTTCGAGAGATTTTTTAACGGTAGATGCATCAGATAGTTTACGCATTCCAACAGAAGCAATTTTTGCTACAGGAACACGAAGGGTCATCTTATCCTGTTCGAATTCAATTACGAGAAGTTCAAGAGAGTATCCAGCTACGGTTTGCTCTTCAATCGCGGTAATCAAACCTACGCCGTGAGATGGATAAATGATGTGCTCGCCTGTTTTAAACCCCTGACGCTGCGCGGTCTTCTTTGCGGGTGTGGCCATACGCTATACTTCTCCTGCGCAGTGGTTGCCTGATGCCTTCAAGGCGCACGCAACCTAGATGTAACGCGATCGCTACATCTTTCTCTTTAGAAAAACGTGAAAAGCCCTATATGTGCGAGAAAAGGCAGTTTCCGCACGCATGGACTTCGCGTTCAAATGTGATCAGTCGAATTCTCAAGTTTTGGCTTCGTGGCGATTGCTGGAGTAGATTAGTGCGTGGTTCTGTTGAACTACGATCATAAAAAAACCTCCGGGCGGGAGGATGCAACCAGACTGCCAAATGACTGTGTTAAACTGTATAGCACATTATCCACGGATTTCCAACCTCTCTCAAAAAAGAGAGCATTTAAGACATCCGCGGATCTTGTTTGATAAATATTAAGTATGATGCATTCCTAAGAATTTTCGGGGCGTTGGCCAGATCATTCAGACTAGGGTAAGCTGTTGTTTTTTAGCAGTTTCTAGTCAACGAGGAGATGCATACTTATTAATCAGGCTGGTCTTCTTTGCAGGCAGGCTTAATCACCTGCACCTGGTTTCTCAGAGAAGTATTTTTCGAGTTTTTCTGTAACACCGTCGAATTCTGCTGCTTCAGGAAGCTGATCTTTCTTAACAGTAAGATTCGGCCACTTTTCTGCATACTCAGCGTTCAGCTCAACCCATTTTTCCAGTCCAGGTTCTGTGTCTGGAAGAATCGCATCTGCAGGACATTCCGGTTCACACACACCGCAGTCAATACATTCATCCGGGTGGATAACGAGCATATTCTCGCCTTCGTAAAAGCAGTCGACCGGGCAAACTTCCACGCAGTCGGTGTATTTACATTTGATGCAATTATCTGTGACGACGTATGTCATCGCAATCCTCTTAATCTTTGGCGCAGTAGATTTGTCATAAGACAAATAAGATGGGCTCTTATGACCCTGACGATTTTTCGTCCATTGATCTTGCACTCTTTGCTAGCGTTTTTCCTTGGGCAGTGCAAGCACTCTCACATACAAAGAGATGGTGGTTGGGGAGTAAAAATTTCTGGCAAAAAGCAATTAAAAAGGATCGATTTCGTTGAAGCCACGAACCCGGGCCATCTGGCGGCGATCCTTTTTTGTAGGACGTCCTGCTCCCGCCTCGCGTTGAGCCACTGGTCCCTGAGTTTCCTTGGGTGGAGGCGGTGGAGACATGTCCTCGTAGAGCGTTTGCGCTTCAGGAGCGGGACCACGCCGTGTGCCTAGCTGTAAAACCTTAAGGATCAACAGGCGTCGTGGCATCGTGATGGTCAGGACATCTCCGGGTTTTACCGCAGTCTTGGCGGCGGCAACCTTTTCTTTATTTAACCTTACATGTCCGGACACTGCCAGCTTTTGTGCCAGTGTCCGTGACTTTGTAATGCGGGCATACCAGAGCCATTTGTCAATGCGAATAGAGCCAGCTGGTTCTGGTGTTGCCATATTTGCCACTCTGAAGGGCGACTATTTGTCGCCCTTTTCCAAATTCTGCTTCAGAGACATCAAAGCTGCGAATGGCGAATCTGGATCCATTGGCTTGTCTCTGCGTGCTGCTGGTTTTGCCTGATGCCCACCACGGTTCTGGTCTTTGCTGAAACCACGACCCTTACCGCCCGGTTTGCCCGGATTGCGACGCTTCTGGTTGTTGTCGCGAGCTCCACCGCCACGGCGCTCGTTGCCGCTACGTTCGTGACCACCGCGTGCGTTACGCTGGCGATCATTATTTGTGCGACGGCCTCCGAAACGACCTGGGCGCCAGATTTCAACGGTTACCGTTTCCATCTCTGGCTCAGTTGCTGCTTCCTCAGAAACTTCGACAACTGCCACAGCCTCTTCAGCAGCAGGCGTTTCGGTTGCTTCGTCTGTGGTTGGTGCAGCGGCTTCAGCTTCAGTATTTTCTACTGGCGCAGCTTCGCTCTCTGTAACCGCCTCTGCAGGTACTTCCGCTTTCTTAGCAACAGGCCGTTGCTCCTCGCGGGTTTCCAGACGATAACCAAGCGACTTCAGAATATTTGTGAAGTCTTCGCCTGCGCAACCGAGCAGGGACGTCATGGAAACGGTGACGGTGAATGCGCCACCTTCGACCAATGCGCCTTCCGGAGGTTCAACGCCTTCTTCCATAGGCTTCCAGGCAACCAGCGGACGAATGATGTCTGCCAGACGTTCCAGAATATCAATACGGACAGCGCGCGGGCCGCAAACGCGGAAGCCGACAACGCGGTACAGCGCTGCTTCGATTTCTGCGTCTACAGGAACGGAAGTGCGACCTGAAGCGGACAGTTGAGGAAGCTCAGTCAGGCCTTTGATACCCGCTTTATCTTCTTTCAGCGCCCAAAGCTGAGCAAGCAGCTGGCTTGGGGCCGGTTTCAGAAGAGCCGGGACGTAAATGTGGTATGCACCAAAGCGAACGCCAAGTTTACGAAGAGAGCCGCGCATCTGCTGGTCAAGCTGACGAATGTCTTCAGCAATTTCCTGACGCTCCAGAATACCAAGGCTTTCTGTGAGGCGGAATGCTACGCCGCGAGCGATACCTTCCACCTCTTCAGCCTGCTCCAGATCGAACAATGGCTTCAAAAGCGTTTCGATGTGGGTCTTGATCCAAAGGTCAAGACGCTCCTGCACTGTGTCGCGTGCTGGCCCTGTCAGTTGCTCATCAGCAAGAATGATCAGGGACGGGCGCAGGGTCTGTTCACCAGCCGTCAGGCGAGCGATTGCTTCACCCTGCCATCGCAATGTGCCATCATCGGAGAGGATGAACTCTTCGTTAGGCGCGCGAGATAACCGTTCTGCACGGGTTTCAATCTCGCTGGCTAGTGCTTTTTGGGCCGCAGCACGGACAGCTTTTTCTTCCTGTCCTTCTGCGGTTGCATCCGGAGCAAACCGGAAGCCATGAAGCTGGCCAATGTGCTGTCCTTCTACAAGGACATCTCCGGTTGCGGTGATCTCCGCTTCGAGCATTTTGTTCTCTCTCAGACGTCGCATCAATACGCTGGTTCGCCGGTCCACAAACCGCTGTGTAAGCCGTTCGTGAAGGGCATCTGATAAACGATCTTCTATGCCGCGCGTCACACCCTGCCAGTGAGCAGGGTCTTTCAGCCAATCGGCACGGTTTGCCACAAAGGTCCATGTCCGGATGTGTGCTATCCGGTTGGCCAGTGTGTCGATATCCCCATCGGTTCTGTCAGCCAGTTTGATCTGACTGTTGAACCAGTCATCCGGAATGGCTCCATCCCGGATCAGATGAGAATAAATCCCTGTAACGAGATCTGCATGGTTTGCCGGAGCAATCTTGCGATAGTCTGGAACCTGGCAGGTATCCCACAGTAATGAAACTCTTTCCTGCGTTGTTGCCAGAGAAAGAATATCCCTGTCACGATTTGCAAGTTCGAGAACACCGATATCCTCCGCCGGAGGGGCTTTGGTCAAGCCCTCTTCTTGCGGAGAATGCTCCAAACTGCGCAAAAGTGTATGAATCGAGGAAAAATCAAGGTTCGGGTTGCGCCATTGCAGCACTTTTAGTGCATCAAAGTCGTGAGATTCGAGCTGATGGACCAGATCCTCGTCAAAGCCCGGGACTCGACCAGTTACACCAAAAGTACCATCTCGCAGGTGTCGACCCGCGCGACCTGCGATCTGGCCGGTCTCAGCAGGTGTGAGCTGGCGGTATTGATAGCCGTCAAATTTACGGTGACCTGCAAAGGCGATGTGGTCTACATCCAGGTTCAGACCCATGCCAACGGCATCGGTGGCAATGAGCCAATCAACGTCGCCGTTCTGGAACAGGTCTACCTGCGCGTTTCGCGTTCTTGGTGAAAGTGAGCCGAGTACGACAGCCGCGCCACCCCGTTGGCGGCGGATCAGTTCTGCGATGGCATAGACTTCATCTGAAGAGAAAGCGACGATGGCAGAGCGGCGCGGGAGCCGGGTAATCTTTTTTGAGCCCGCATAAGTCAGAATGGACATGCGCGGGCGGGTGATCACGTTAAGGCCCGGCATTAGTTTTTCGAGCAATGGGCGGATTGTGGAGGAACCTAGCAGAAGGGTTTCTTCTCTGCCGCGCAGATTGAGTATGCGATCAGTAAAGACATGTCCACGTTCCAGATCACCTGCCAGTTGCACCTCATCGATTGCAACGAAGTCGACATCCAGATCCTTTGGCATAGCTTCCACGGTAGAAACCCAGAAACGTGGGTTTTTCGGGATGATTTTCTCTTCGCCAGTGATCAACGCGACCAGATGAGGGCCTTTCTTCTCTACAAGGCGTCCGTAGACTTCTCTTGCCAGAAGGCGCAGAGGGAGTCCGATCAGGCCAGAAGAATATGCGCTCATGCGCTCGATGGCCAAATGGGTTTTGCCGGTGTTGGTTGGTCCCAGGATCGCTGTCACATTTCGCGATCTTGAAGTTCGATGCAGCATGTTGTTGGTCATCTGGCAGTGCAATTCCGTCATTTATGCCCAGAGGTCTCGCGATCCTCAAATCCCTGATTGAGATACTGAAGATGCCCATAAGGTGCCTCACCTAATTAAGTGGCATTTATATGGTAGAGCAAAGCGCTGTAAAGCTTTGGTATGCAGAAAGACAAAATTTGCTGATGAAGAATGGGCGTTGAGTGTTTCGGTTTCATACTAAAATCAAAAAGAAGAAATGTATACGTTAGCAAGACTTTGGGTGTTTCGCTGAATATCATGCATGACTTCTAATTTGTGAATTTTTGCAGGTACAGCAGGTTACAAGGTGTTAAATGGTTACGTAACAGGTGTAGACCCAGATCTGGTATGCGTTGGTCCTCAATATGCTACTAGCAAATTTTTCTAATAAACGCATGGATTAGCTTAAATTTAACTCTTTACGCTTTGGTAAATCAGTCTCCTCAAGAGTAAAGTCGTGGTGATGTTGCCACTTTTGATTTAACCAGCGAATTTCTTCTGGGAGGAGTTATCCCCGCTTTCCCCTCTGAACTTTTAAATTAATTTTTTGCATCAATAGTGGGTAAAAAGAAACGAGAAATCCTCTCATGAGTGAATGTATCGACGTGAAAAATTTTTCCTATATTACATACGCAATCGTATTGATGCGTTGAGCACATGATGTTAACGATTTGTTAACCCGCTACCGTAAATGACTTTTTTTGCTGAAGAAGTAATTCTAGCTTGAGGTCTAAAGTAATATTCGTTCAGATGGTCAAAAAAGGAATAACGCAATTTAACCATGTCAATATATGCGCTATTATTTCTATAGGTGACGAAGTTAAATTGAATAGAATTCTTTCCTGATATGAGAATATTGAGCCCAAAATTGCAAATGGGTGATAGATACACCTTCTATAATAAGTGGATATTGCGTAGAGTAAGATTGTTGGAGGCATAATATGTAGGGGTGTATAAAATGAATCCGTTGACTGCTGCACTAGAATTTGTCGAATCCATAAATAATGAAGAAACACCAGATGGTGTTTCCAAGCGCATCGCTGAACTTGGTCAGTCTTTTGGCTTTACAAGCTTCTGCCTTGCCGCAATCCCCGAAGCTGGCGCATCTTTTGATGGTGCTATTATGTTGAGTGGTTGGCGCCCTGAGTGGCAACAACGTTATCTTGACCGCGATTATGTACAAAATGATCCAATCGTTGCAAAGGCACGAACTGCAAGTCGCCCGTTCCTTTGGTCAAGCGTTGCACGTGATCGCAATCTTACTGCTGCTGCACAGCAAGTCCTTTCTGAAGCTCGTGACTACGGAATGTATGATGGGGTTTGTGTGCCGGTGCATGGACTACAAGGTTATCAGGGAATGCTCATCTTTGGTGGACCGGAAGTGCGCTTAAATGAGCGTGAAATAAGTGTTCTCCATCTCGTTGGAATTTATGCAAGTAACAAAGTGCGTGAACTGGTCGGGGCGAATACAAATCGTCCACGTCATAGATTAACACCGCGCGAACTGGAGTGTCTGAAATGGTCCGCTGCTGGCAAGACCAGCTGGGAGATCAGTCAGATCCTGAATATCTCACAGCATACCGCAGACTGGTATCTCGCTTCTGCTGCCAGAAAACTACATGCTGCAAATCGTACTCATGCTGTGGCAGAAGGGTTCCGGCTGGGCCTTATTCGATGAGCTGAAAGAATGTCTGTTTTTACACGCAGCAGGTTCCATTTACTGGAGCCTGCTGTTTGTTTCGCGGATTCATAGGCTGAATTACCTCCTTTCGTCGTAAAAGTAGAAAAACCCCTCGAGATATATTAGTGAAGTCAAAATAAAGAGAGAATGCGTATATAATTTCACGTGTTTAGTTTTTCTCAATTATACGATAAATTCCTTAGAAATTCCCCATTTTACGAATGATTTTTGGCATATTGAATATAGTATTGGCAGGAGTGACTATAAATTAATCTTTTCATATGGGGAATTACTCGACTATAAAACCCCAGAATACATGGCGACTGGGGGACCTACTTTGGCTATTCAACGAATATTGGTTGCTAACCGCTCAGAAATTGCAATTCGCGTTTTCCGGGCTGCGAACGAACTTGGTCTCCAAACGGTTGCTGTCTTTGCGGAAGAAGACAAACTCGCCCTGCATCGGTTCAAGGCAGATGAATCTTATCAGGTGGGTAAGGGGCTGGGGCCGATTGAGGCTTACTTGTCGGTTGATGAAATCATTCGGGTTGCAAAAGAGCAGCGTGTTGATGCAATTCACCCCGGTTATGGTTTCCTCTCTGAGAGCCCTGAATTTGCTGAGGCTTGTGCGGAAAACGGCATCATCTTCATAGGCCCGTCTCCAGATACCATGCGTCGTCTTGGTAATAAGGTTTCTGCGCGTGAGCTGGCGATTCAGGCGGGTGTTCCGGTGATGCCTGCAACAGACCCGCTTCCTGATGACATCGAGGAAGTCAAAAGAGTGGCGCTCGAAGTCGGTTATCCGGTGATGCTTAAGGCATCCTGGGGCGGTGGCGGTCGTGGGATGCGCGTGATCCGTGATGAGGAGACGCTTGAGCGCGAAGTTGTAGAAGCTAAGCGCGAGGCAAGAGCGGCTTTCGGCAAAGATGAAGTTTACCTTGAAAAGCTGGTTGAACGTGCACGACATGTGGAAGTGCAGATTCTTGGTGATCAGCACGGCAATCTTGTTCACCTGTTTGAGCGTGACTGTTCTATTCAGCGCCGTCATCAAAAGGTGGTTGAACGTGCGCCTGCGCCTTATCTGGACGATGTGAAACGCTCAGAACTTTGTGAGTATGGCCTGAAAATTGGTCGTGAAGTTGGATATTGCGGTGCAGGGACCGTTGAGTTTTTGATGGATGCAGACACCGGTAAGGTTTACTTCATTGAGGTGAACCCGCGTATTCAGGTGGAGCATACGGTTACTGAAGAAGTGACAGGTATCGATATCGTGCGTGCGCAGATCCGTATTGCGGAAGGTGGGCGTATCGGTGATGAAGCGGTGACCGGTGTGCCTGAGCAGGCTGGAATTGAGCTGAATGGCCATGCGCTTCAATGCCGTATCACCACTGAAGATCCAGAGCATAATTTTATCCCTGATTATGGTCGTTTGAGCGCGTACCGTGGTGCAACCGGCTTTGGCATCCGCCTTGATGGCGGTACTGCATATGCAGGTGCGGTTATCACCCGCTTTTATGATCCTCTTCTTGAGAAAGTCACAGCCTGGGCTCCGACACCTGAGGAAGTTTGTGCGCGTATGGATCGTGCCTTACGTGAGTTCCGTATCCGGGGCGTTGCGACCAATCTGATCTTCCTTGAGCGGATTATCGCGCATCCGTCTTTCAAGGATAACACTTACACAACGCGCTTTATTGATAGCACGCCAGAACTGTTTGAGAACATTAAGACAGCGGATCGTGCAACTAAGCTTTTGAATTATATAGCTGATGTGACTGTGAATGGCCATCCTGAAACGAAGGGACGTCCAAAACCACCTGCGGATGCGCCGGTGCCGGTTGCTCCGAAGTTCAAATTGCCAATGATGGATGGAACACGCCAGAAGCTTGCGGAGCTTGGGCCGAAGGAGTTTGCCAAGTGGGTGAAGGCTCAGCAGCAAGTGCTGATTACTGACACAACTATGCGTGATGCACATCAATCGTTGCTTGCTACACGCATGCGAACTTATGATCTTGCGCAGGTTGCTGACAGTTATGCGCAGGGTTTGCCAGAGTTGTTCTCACTGGAATGTTGGGGTGGAGCAACATTTGATGTTTCTATGCGCTTCCTGACTGAAGATCCGTGGGAGCGACTGCGTCTTGTGCGCGAGAAAGCACCGAACCTTTTGATGCAGATGCTTCTGCGTGGCTCAAACGGTGTGGGTTATGCAAACTACCCGGACAATGTAGTTCAGCACTTTGTACATCAGGCGGCTGAAGCTGGTGTGGATGTGTTCCGTGTGTTCGATTGTCTGAACTGGGTTGAGAACATGCGCGTGTCTCTGGATGCTGTGCAGGATGAAGGCAAGCTGTGTGAAGCAGCACTTTGCTATACTGGCGACATTCTGAATAGTGCTCGTCCGAAGTATGACCTGAAGTATTATGTCAATCTGGCCAAGGAGCTGGAAGCGGCTGGCGCTCATATTCTGGGCATCAAGGATATGGGCGGTGTATTGAAGCCGCAAGCAGCAAAAGTGCTGATCAAGGCGCTGAAGGAGGAGGTCGAAATTCCGATCCACTTCCACACACATGATACTTCCGGTATTGCGGCCTCGACTGTGCTGGCTGCGGTTGAAAGTGGCGCAGACATTGTTGATCTGGCAATGGATTCACTTTCGGGTCTGACTTCTCAGCCGTGTATGGGGGCAGTTGTTGAAGCGCTGAAAGGTACGTCTCGCGACAGTGGTTTGAATACGGACCGTATTCAGCAGGTTTCCTTCTATTGGGAAGCTGTTCGTACGCAATATCGTGCCTTTGAGAGCGATCTGCGATTTGGTGCTTCAGAGGTTTACCTGCATGAGATGCCGGGTGGTCAGTTCACCAACCTGAAAGAGCAGGCACGCTCGCTTGGTCTTGAAATGCGCTGGCACGAAGTTGCTAAAGCCTATGCTGACGTGAACATGATGTTTGGTGACATTGTGAAGGTAACGCCTAGCTCCAAAGTTGTTGGTGACATGGCGGTTATGATGGTGTCTCAGGGCATTACACCGGAAGATGTGCTTGATCCCAACAAGGAAGTTTCCTTCCCGGAATCCGTCGTCAACATGATGCATGGTGACCTTGGTATTCCTCCGGGTGGCTGGCCTGTCGAGTTACAGAGGAAGGTTCTTAAAGGGCAGGAGCCAATCACGGTTCGTCCGGGTTCCCTGCTGAAAGCTGAGGATATGAATGCCAAGCGTGATGAGCTTGCTGGTATTCTGGGGCGTAAGGGTTCTGAGCAGGAACTGTCTTCCATGCTTATGTACCCGAAGGTGTATACTGAGTTCACCAAGGCTCAGGACAAGTATGGCCCTACAAGCGTTCTGCCAACGCCAACCTATTTTTACGGTCTGGAGGTTGGAGATGAGATCATGGCAGAGCTGGAGCCGGGCAAGACCATGGTTATCTCCTGTCTTGCGATTGGTGAAACTGATGAGCATGGCGAAAAGCGCGTGTTCTTTGAGTTGAACGGACAGCCGCGTAACATCCGCATCATTGATCGCACACACAGCGCAGCAAATACGCCTGCAAGACGCAAAGTTGATGAGGATGATGAACTACAGATTGGTGCACCTGTCCCCGGTGTGATTTCAACTCTGGCTGTGAAAGCAGGGCAAACTGTGAAAGCTGGTGATTTGCTTGTTTCTATCGAAGCAATGAAGATGGAAACATCAGTACATGCGGAGCGTGATGGAGAGATCAGCGAACTATGTGTTGTGCCGGGTGATCAACTTGATGCGAAAGATCTTATCCTGACATTTAAGTAATAGTGCACGCAAAATATTGCGTGATTTGCAATTAACCAGCAATGCGCCCAGTGCATGGGCACTATGCATTGCTGGTTTTTCTGTTTTCGAGAGTAAAAAAACTATATGTATCAATGTTTTAAGCCTCGTTGTGATGTGATGTTCTGTAGTACGTAGTCCTTCTCATGGTATTTGTGCAGTTTTTTCTGTTGGGGTGCTTATGTATTGACGCCCGCACGAGAGCGTACCGCATTCAATCGCAGTCGTGCGGGCGCTCCAAAAATAATAGAAATTATGCGTATCGTTGTTCGAAGATCGGTTCAGTCCTTTTGAGGAATGATGCGTGAAACTCGAGTGTGGTTCCCAATTTACGGTTTTGTAAAAGCCATGAGCTTACAGGCCGAAGTTGGGTTTTTTATTGAGGGTGCAAACGTGCAAACTAAAACAGGAAACCCAGCGGTAATTGGTCTGGCTGGCTTCGGTATGACAACTTTCGTTCTGCAAATGGCAAACATTGGTCTGCTGCATAACATGGGTCCGGTGCTTTGGCTCGGTGTTTTCGTTGGTGGCCTTGCGCAGCTGGTTGCGGGTTTCCAGACAGGTAAGACTGGCAACAATTTCGGTTACAGCGCCTTCACCATTTATGGTGCGTTCTGGCTTGCATTCGCTGGTATCCTTGTTGGCAACAAGCTGGGCTTCTACACAGCTTCTCATTCCGACATTGGTTTCTTCCTGCTGCCGTTCACCATCTACACCGGCATCATGTTCTATGGTGCATTGCATGTTCATACTGCAGAAGCTTCCATCTTCGGTACTCTGCTGCTCGGCTTCATCCTGCTGCTTTTAGGGCACTTTGGTCCAGCATTCTTCAACGTGATTGCAGGTTACGTTCTGATCCTTTGCTCATTCTGCGCATGGTATGTGATGGCGCACATCATCTATAAAGATGTTTGTGGTTGCGACGTCCTGCCAGTTGGTTCTCCAGTTTTGCAGCCAGGTGAGAAAGTTTCTGGCGCGGAAGCAGTTCCAACAGAATAAGCTGAGTTTTTTAAAGTTTAAGAGCCCCGGTCAGTCAGGTGATCCGGGGCTTTTATTTATTTGCAGGTGCTGGATACCCAATTCATCGCGGGGACACTTGCGTGACCGATCCAGTTATCCATGAAGTTTTCCAGCCATTGGAGGATGGAGGGGTCATAAACAAAGCGCTCACGGAAATGCTCGCCCCGTTTTTTTGCACCCGGAAGAACGAGGCGATGAGCCGCGCGGGTGGTCCACCGGCTCATCATGGCGTAGGTCAGTTCTGGATGAAACTGAATGCCAAATGCTTTATCGCCAACGCGAATTGCCTGATTTTCATAGGTTGGGCTTGAGGCTAACAATTCTGCACCTGCAGGCAGGGAAAAACCTTCGCGGTGCCACTGATAGACCTGCCTGGGCCATTCCATGAGATTTGCACCGGAGTGTGTTGCCTGAAGTGGATAGTAACCGATTTCTACCAGGCCATCATCGCGTCCTGTTACTTTGCCTCCCAGGTTTTTAGAAAGCATCTGGGCGCCAAGACAAATGCCCAGAAAAGGCTTGTTTTCATTTAGTGGAATACTGATCCAGTCGATTTCCTGTTTGATGAAATCGTCTGTGTCATTGGCGCTCATCGGTCCACCAAAGATGACGGAACCAGCATGGTCTTGCAGCGTTTCTGGAAGCGGATCGCCAAAACGAGGACGTCTGATATCCAGTTCAAACCCACGTTTGATCAGTTGTTGCCCGACACGGCCGGGATTTGAGTTTTCCTGATGCAACACGACTAATATTTTTGGAGAGTGTTGCGGGTTCCGCTTTAACATAATTATTGATTACCTTTAGGATGGGGGGCATTGCTGCCTTTTTGGCGCTGAGCAACCTTTTGTTTGAGTTGCATACGGTCTCTGGAGGACACCCCTAGTAACTCGGCAACACGCCAAATTGTGTTGTCTTCAAATTCATGCACAGAGCCATCAGCATAGACCATCTCCCACAGTGCTTCGATCACCTTGAGGCGCTGTTCCGGTTCCATTTTGCGCTTAAGCACTGATGTGAAGCCGTAAAGATCAACGGCTTCTTCATCACGCTCCTGAGCCAGACGCATTAACACCTGAGTATCATCTTCAGTCAGTTCATATTGCTGCTGAAGCACTTGTTTGAACTGGTCCAGCTCCTGTTGCTCGACGTCACCGTCAACTGCAATAATGTGAAACATGAGTGCTGCGACCGCCAGTCGTTCGTCGTCCTCACCAAAACGAACGGCTTCCTCGTGATCGGAAGACAAGTCTTTGAAGAATTTTTTCAAGGCGTCCAGCATATAAATGCTCCGTGCAGTTATTGTTCATTGCACTTATATTTAGTGCATTTGTGAAAGGCTTAAAGGCGTTTCTGGCTCCTATGGCGTTCTATTGATACGCAAAAATAATTATAATTACCAAGAAAAACGCCTTAGATGCTGCAATTTGCTCCCCTGAGATAGGATGGGTGTGGGTTGAAGAGTTGATAGGATTTGGCTGCTGGAACAACCAACTTGTATCTTCTGGCAAATGAAAAGCTTTAACTAATCATAATTTAGACGTTTTCTCAGGGCTTTTAGCGCTGTATTTGTTACATATAAGCAGCTTACACTGGGCCTTTCCCGGAATCACCAAATCATCCATCAGGATACTGAGATTAAATGAAACGCGCTCTTCTTGTTCTTGGGGGTATTGCCGCTCTTGTAATTTGTGGCTTTGTATTCGCGCCACTTCTGGTGCCCCAACAACAGCTCAAAACCCAGATTGCAGAGTCATTTGAGACCGCAACCGGTTGGAAGCTTCGCCTTGACGGGCGTACGCGCGTGGACCTGTTTCCCTCATTGGCGATTGAAGTTGAAAGTGTCGGCGTTGCTGGTGCTGCGCGCGCCGACGGCGTTGAGTTTGCGCAGGTTGAGAAAGCCAGATTTGAGCTGAACTCCCTGCGTTTGCTGACCGGCGGCAACATCATCACGAATGTTGAGTTAGTGAAACCGGAATGGACTCTTGAACTTGATCAGGCCGGAAGTACATCCTGGCAGCCATTGAAGGCAAAAGATGAAGGAGGGGAGTTTACTCAGGTCGCGGGAACCATTGCAGGGCGCGTCGGCACCTTTATGCAGAAACTTGAGCTGGAAACCGTCAGCATTCAAGGTGGTGTTGTTTCATATTACGAGCCAGAGCAACCGGCTCCTCTGCTGCTTTCCAATATTGATCTGGTGCTGAACTTCGAACAGGGCGGTGATGCGCTTACGGCGGAGGGTGCGTTTGCACTGTTTGATAAGCGTTATGCGATTGGTGGGCGGATTGGTTCCATTAATGCTCTGAGAGAAGTACGTGCGACTTCTGTTGAGGGACATCTGCGTGGACCAGCCAGCGAGACATTTAGATTTAAAGGGCAACTTGCCTTTAGTGAACGACCTGTTGGGACAGTTCAGGTGTTTATGGAACTGCCTGATTTGGCAGAGTTTGCTGCGCAAAATGGGGCGAAACTACCGGATGATGTGGGCAGTGGCGTGCTGGCAGGTAAAGTGCAGTTCCGCCAACGTGGAGTGAGCACCAAAGATCTCTCCATCACTGCTGGTTCTGTAGCGTTTGGGGGTGATGTTGCGTTAAGCTATCTGGAAGATGGCTATGAGCTGAAAGGACAGATTAGCGGACAATCTCTGGATTTTGAGCAGGGATTGCGGCTTGCGGGGTTAGATTATACCGCTTCTGGTTTTGCTAATGTGGACGTTTCATTTTATGGCGTCGGGCAGACCTATGAAGAGCTGATTGCTGCGCTTGATGTGGATGGTGGCGCGATCCTGCGGAAAGGCCGGATTTCTGAAGTGCAGTTGCCTGAACTGCTGGCTGTTGAAGGACGTCCGGAAGCACTTGATGATATGGACCTGACGTTTGCTTTCTCCGGTCTGGCAGAACCACTAAGGATGAAAGGAACCGCTCGCTGGCATGGTGAGCAGGTCTATCTGCAGGGCGGAATGGGTGCTGATGCGACTGTGAACCTTTCCTTTTCCAGCGAGATGTTCTCTGGCAGCTTGACGGGGCCTTATTCTCTGGCGAATGGATTTGAGGGTGTTACCGCGTTTCGGACGGATGACTTCAGCAGTTTTGCGCGTTGGTACGGGCGCAGTTTGCCAAGGTATCTGCGTGGTCAGAATATGGAGATTGCAGGACACTTTAACCCGGATGCTGAAGGCGTCGCCTTCAAAAATGCACGGTTTACGCTTGATGACACGAGCCTGAAGGGCAGTGGCCGACTGGATACAGCAGAAGTGCCCAAGCTTTCTGGTGAGGTAGAGATTGCGCAAGCCTCCTTTGATAAGATGTTTTCACGCAGCGATGCGAAAAATGCAAAGGGCGAAGGGGCCTACGATTTTTCTGTGCTGCGCAGTTTTGACCTTGATCTTGACCTTTCCATTGGCAGCCTCAAGTTGGGTGCACTTTCCGGACAAGATGCTGAACTGAAGGCTGAGTTGTCGGAGGGGCGGCTTGCGTTAGATGTGGCGCGTGTTGGCCTTTATAACGGTGAAGGCGCTGGAAAGCTGCTTTTGAATGGTGCCACAGTCAAGCCAGGTCTTTCGGCGGAGTTTTCTTTGAAAGGAGTTAGTGCAGCTCCTTTCCTTTCCTCGCTCGGAGATATGCCTCGTGTCGATGGCAGCCTCTATGCTGAGATGGATGTGAATACCTCTGGCAAAACGCCGAGCGATCTCTGGGCTAATATGGGTGGTGCCCTTAGTTTCCAGCTTGGAAATGGGATGCTACATGAACTGGATGTGGACAGCCTTGTTGCCTCTGTAGGGAGCAAGGGCATTACGGGTTGGCCGTTTGCTGAGGATGATCAGACCGTGTTTTCCAGTTGGGGCGCAGATGTTGTGTTTGATCGGGGCACTGCCGAGTTTCAGGCGCTGACCTTGCAGAGCAAGACAGCTCTGGTTGAGGGACGTGGTGCGATCAACATCAAGGATGGTGAGGTTCTGTGGTATTTACAGCCCAGTATGCTGGATCAATCTCAGCTGGACAATGATGCCACCAAGGTTACAACCATTGCACCGCTCAAGATACGTGGGTTTATTGGCACACCAAGTTTTGAAAGTGTGGACGCCAAGGAATATGCGAATGCTTCTTTTGGGGATCTGAGCAAAACGGAAAAACTGTCTCAAAAACTCGCTAAGGATATGAAGACTGCTCGTTCTATTGAGGAAGCAGAGAAACTTCGTGCAAGTGCATCCTCGCAAAATGAGCCTATTGCGTCTGAACTTCAGGAAGAAGAGCGCAAGATGCTTGCTCATCCTGTTGAAGGTGAAGAAGCGGCAATGACTGCCTCAGTTGGCACTGACAGCGAGCTGATGCTTCTTGCCGAAGATGATGTTGCTTCGAGCCAAGCTGGCAAGGTGCTGATTCCTGTTGCTAAGCCGAGTGATGTGTCTGCTGCGGCTTCGGTTGTAACTACTGAGAAAAAACAGAGGAAGCCGATCATAGCTGCCCCTAAGCGCGACTTAAAACGGCGGGATGTGGTTCCGCGCGGACCGGGGAACGTGGATGTGCAAGCTGTTGCTGACGGGACAGCAGATGCAGATGAAACACTGACATCTCTGGAAGAAGCCTTTGGTATGCCTGAAGGGTTCCTTTCCAACTGAACTGAGATGTCGGACACTCGAAAAGTGAAAGCCCGGAGTAACGGACAATCCAGGCTTTCCTGTTTTGTTATAGCTTTCAGAGAAATGGAATGTCTTAGAGCTTATTGCGTTCATTCGCATTCACGCCTCAAGCTCTAACATCTTTATTTTGATTGAATTCCATCAAATGGAACGCGCTCTAAGCAAAATCAATGTGTTTGCTGAGAGGCATTTCACGAATGCGTTTTCCGGTTGCTGCAAAGATGGCGTTTGCCAGAGCCGGGGTTGAGGGCGGTGTGCCCGGTTCACCAGCTCCGCCCATGCGGGGAGAGTTCTCGAGTAGTTCGATGGTGATCTTTGGTGCCTGATACATGCGCATAGCATCGAATGTATCAAAGTTCGCCTGCTCAATCTGACCATCAGCCCAAGTGATTTCCTGACCCAATGCCTGACTCAGGCCGAAATTAATGCCGGACATGATCTGGTCTTTGAACATTCGTGGGTCGAGCACAATGCCGGGGTCTGCTGCTGCCCAGACTTCTTCAATAATGACAGTATCATCTGTCACATCTACCTGGATGACTTGTGCGGTCCATGTTCCGAAGGAAAGCACATGTGCGATGCCGCGACCTTTGCTTGCTGGTAGTGGTGTACCCCAACCAGACATTTCTGCTACTTTTTTGAGGATTTCACGGGCAGGAAGGAATTCATCCCTTTTCAGATGGGTCAGACGAAATTCCAGCGGGTCTTTGCCGGCTTTATGGGCGGCCTCATCCATGAAACTTTCATGGAAGAAGCCATTGACTGAATTTCCAACAGAACGCCAGAAACCGATGGGCACCTGAAGGTCTGTTAAGTGGGCCTGACAGCGGATATTTTCTACATCCAAAGGCTGGTTAAATGCGCCATCCAGCACTGTATTATCGGGTCCCGCCGGGCTGATGCCCGGAAATGTTCTTGGCATCACACTGGCGATGATTGATGGAGAGGCCACGTGCATATCGAAGGTCTTTAAAGTGCCTTCTGATGTTACTTGTCCTTTGAAGTCGCCAAGTGCCATTGGTCGGTAGGTGTCGTGTTGGGTATCTTCCTCGCGTGTCCACGTAACTTTTATCGGATGTGGTGCTGTTGCCTTTGCAAGGACAGCGGCATAGAGCGAAAAGTCAACTTCCAGACGCCGTCCGAAACCGCCACCGAGACGGGTTGTGGTGACGTCTACATCTGCGCTGTCCATCTCAAAGTGACGGGCTATTGCAGATTGAACCAGACCCGGTGCTTGTGTGCCTGTCCAAATGCGAACAGTGTCTCCGTCAATTTGAGCTGTAGCATTCATGGGTTCCATTGTGGCATGGGCCAGAAAGGGAACGCGGTATTGAGCAGAGATGGCTTCGCTCTCAGGAATGGAGGAGAACACCTCAGCATCTGACCCGGTTCCGCCTAATTCAAATGCTGGTTCCTGACTAAGTGCATTTTCAAGGGCGGACCACATCTGATCGGTATTTTGAAGTGAGAACGGATCGTCCCATTCAATCTCCAGTGCCTCTGCGCCTTTGAATGCGGCCCATGTATTTGTTGCAATGATACCCAGACCGTCGCCAGAAAGTGTTCTGATCTCAACGATGTCTTTTACTCCGGGAACGGCAAGAGCTGCGGTTTTGTCGTAGCTTTTGAGTGTTACCCCGTTGCGTGGTGCCATCCTTACGGTGCCGTAGGCCATGTCTGGCAATTGCACATCAATACCGAAGATGCGGCCACCGGTAACTTTATCTCTCAGCTCAACGCGGTTTTGTGATTTGCCGAGGATTTTCCAGTCAGCGGCTTTCTTGAGCTTCATCTCCGTTGGAGGTGAAATACTTGCCGCCTCTTGGGCTAGGTCGCCGTAAGTTGCGGATTTACCGGAAGCTTTGTCTGTAATCGTGCCATTGGCAAGGGTGAGATTGCTTTCAGATGTGCCAAAGTGCCGGGCTGCGGCTTTCAACAGGACGAACTTTGCAGCGTATCCCGCCTCGCGCATTTTTACGAAACCGTCGGTAGCGGAAGAAGAACCTCCCGTCATGTTGAGGCCGAGAAACTTGGAGACGACCTTCATGGACCCGCGTGCAAGTTCTGCCAGAACGCTTTCATCATAGAAAGGGAACGGTGTTGCTTCTTCCAGCATGGCTGAGTTGAAGTAGGCAGAGCTGGACGGACCGTGTTCGACTACGACCTGATCAAGTGAAACTTCCAGCTCTTCTGCGACGAGTGCAGCCAGTGTGGTGTGAACGCCCTGACCCATTTCTGCGCGTGGGGTGATGATAGTGATGGTGTTGTCCCTATCAATCATCACATAGGGGTTGAAAGGAGTTTCGCCTTCAGCCTTCTTTGCATCCAATGGATTGGCATAGGGTTTTTGGTAGAAGTAATAACCAACGGCGAGGCCACCTGCGGCTGCGACACCAAGCCCAAGGAAGGCGCGGCGGGTGTATTTTCCCAATCGGCTCATCTTTAAGCTCCCAGTGTTTGAGCTGCATCTTTGATGGCAGCTTTGATTTTGGGGTAGGTGCCGCAGCGACACAGATTGGTCATGGCATCGTTGATGTCTTCATCGGATGGGGCCGGGTTTTCTTCTAAAAGAGCGACTGCCGCCATGATTTGCCCAGATTGACAATAACCACACTGGGGGACGGAGTGCTTCATCCACGCCTCTTGTACGGCATGGAGTTCATTACCTTGGGAAATGCCTTCGATGGTGGTGATTTCTCCTTGTATCTCGCCAACAGGCAGAGAGCAGGAGCGCACAGCTTCACCATTAATCATTACGGTACATGCGCCGCACGCTGCTATACCGCATCCGAATTTGGGGCCTTTCACATCTAGAAGATCCCGAAGTGCCCACAGTAATGGCATTTCCGGATCTGCTTCGATCTCTTGTTTTTGACCGTTTACAGTCAGAGAAATTTTTGAAAACATCTGTTTGGCGTCCCCAATACTGAATTTAGGTGACTTGCGTTCTCTTAATTTATGATCTTACGGAAGTTTGTCAATGCATCTTGAGATGAATAATTGACATGCAACTTTAGGGGACCTATCACGAACCTATGACCCAGCAGAATTTTCAGCGCGCCCGATCAGCAGAAGCAAAGGCGCAACGGTATAATGACCTTCTTAAGGCAGCGGCTTGCGTTCTTGATCAAGAGGGGATTGACGGACTAACCCTGAAGGCTATTGCCAGTCGTGCGGGGATCGTCAAATCTAATATCTACCGGTACTTTGAAACGCGCGAAGCCATACTTGTCGAATTGCTGCTTTTTGATTTCGTAGAACTGATAGAAAAGCTGGATATGCAGATTACGGATGAGATGCCATCCGCAGAAATCGCCTTGCTGCTCTCTGAGAACTTTGCGTCGCGTCCAAGACTCTGCGAGCTGATGAGCCAGATTGCGCCAACCATGGAAAAGAACATATCCATTGAATGCGTGCGTGATTTCAAGAGGACACTTGTGGCAGAGGCTGCACAGGCGAGTGCTGTTTTGCAAAAAGGCCTGCCCTGGCTGGATGCGGAAGAAGCCATGAACGTATTCTTCAGCATTCACGTATTTGTAGCTGGTTTGTGGCCTATCACAAATCCGCCAAAGATTTTGCAGCAGCTTTATGAAGAGCCAGAGTTTGCTCCATTAAAATATGATTTTACACCATCGCTGACCGGTTTGATTATGGCACATCTGGTAGGGTTAGAGGCAATCAAGAAGGCTTAGTGAGCAAATGCTCTGATTGCCTGTTCAATCTGTCGGATACCGTTTTCAGATGAAGCAGTGTTTTGAATTTCAACGAGATGCGGCAAGTCTGGAAGGGACATATCTGCACGCAGGAGGCGTTGCTCGATGTCCTGTGCTGTTTCCCGGCCCCGTGCTGCGAGGCGTTCTGCGAGCACATGGATTGGTGCGGTGATGTGAATGACAAGTAGTTTTCGATATTTTGCGGCAGCTTGTGACAATGCTTTCCGTGAACCATTGGCAACTGCAATGCCACCGTTGGCAATGTGACGGTCTATGCATTGGGGAAGAGCGTAGGTCAGACCATGTGCAGGCCATGACAAGGCAACGCGGCCCTGACTAATCAGGTCATTCATATTTTTATGTGTTATGGCTTCGTGAGGTTCTGAACCTGCATCAGAAGGGCGGGTTATAAGGCGCCGGGCAAACATGATGTTTGTGTTGCCTTTGCACTGATCTTTATACCCATAGATGAGTGTGTCCTTCCCAGCTCCACTTGGCCCCACGATCAATACAAGTGCGCCAGGGCCAAGTTTCTGAGCCTGTGCTTTTTGTTTGTTTAATTCTGTCACGAAAGTCCCCCCTTTATTCGCATCAGGCTACGCGGTAGCCTTTACGCCAGACACCGCGGACGATTGGTACATCGCCTACCATGCGGACCTGTACGAGGTCTGCTCTGCGGCCTACTTCCAAAGCGCCGCGTTCTCTCAGACCAACGGCTTCTGCTGGAATCTTGGTAACTTTCTGAACGGCTTCCGGCAGGGAGATTTGGTCAGTCTGCTGAGCAAGCAGGAAGGCTGCCTGTAGCAGGGAAACAGGCACGTAATCTGAAGACAAGACATCCAGATAACCTGCTTCAGCCAGTTCACGGGCCGAGATGTTGCCGGAGTGAGACTTGCCACGCACAACGTTTGGTGCTCCCATAAGCACCGCCATGCCTGCTTCGTGAGAGGCTTTTGCAGCTTCCAGTGTGGTTGGAAATTCTGCTACGTTAATGCCGAACTGTACTGCCTCTTTTACGTGTGCGAGAGTGGCATCATCATGGCTTGCCAGCATCATGTCTGCTGCTTTGGCACGCTCAGCGATTGCCCTGCGGTTTTTATCTGAGTTTCGCTTTGCACGTTCCTGCATGTTTTGCGTGAAATCGCGCAGCTGCTCATCAGAAAAACCCTTGGTTGTTTTGTAATAGAGTTCAAACTGTTCCAGTGAGCAGAACTGGCGTTGCCCCGGTGTGTGGTCCATAAGGGATGCCAGACGCACGCGCGGATCATCGCTGAACAGGTCAAACCCTTCTATGCAGTTGTCAGCGGAAACTTCGCAGCGCAGGTGGATGAAATGGTCTGCACGCAGGCGGCCTTCCTGCTGTCCGATTTCGATTGCATCTGCCATGGTGCGCATGTCCTGAGCGCTCAGGTCGGCGTTGTCTTCCATACCTACGCGCAGGGCATCGAATACGGTGGTAATGCCAGAGCAAGCGATTTGTGCGTCATGGGCCTGAACCGCAGAGATTGCATTCCATTTGACGCCGGGGCGCGGCTTATAATGGTTCTCAAGGTGGTCTGTATGTAGCTCCACGAGGCCGGGAAGAAGGTAATCACCTTCACAATCCAGCGCGTTGGAAACGTCGCCCGTGCTCAGGTCGCTGATGCTGCCCTTATCAACAGCAAGAGTTCCTTCCATCACCTGATCTGGCAGGACCAGTTTGGCGTTGGTGAAGGTCATCGGTGTATGAGGCTCGACCATTACAGATGTGTGGTGTTGCGCCTGATCGAGGAGTACATCATTCATATTGCAGGTCCTTGCAATGGTCGTATCTCAATAACTTGAAACGGAGCGCCGGCTTCTGGTTCTACACACAGAGCGAGGTGGGAGATGGCGACTGGTTGGTGCATTATTGGTTCGAAATGGGTTTCAGCAGCAGCTTTGAGGGCAGCACGCTCTATCTCATCGTTAAGATGAGTTGAGAGAGTCATGTGAAAATGAAAATGCTCGAAAATGTAGGGGTACCCCCACTGGAGCATATAAGCATCCTGCTCAGGTGTGAGTTTTGCCTTGCGGCGGCGTGCAATATCACTGACATCAAGTGGGGCACGTAGGTGGTCCAATTCTCTGATGCAGTCGCTTGCCAGCTTGCTCAGTTGCTCAGACCGAGAGGTTGGGGTGAGCGCTAAGAAATTACCGAGAAAGTTTGGTGCAAGTCCGTCAATCTCGAAAGCGGAGTGTTTTCTGGCAAATGTATCAAATGCGGTTTTTACATCTTCCGGTGTCTTACCATCTGCCAAGTGAAACGGAGGCTTCATAGTGGCATGAAAGCCGTAGCGACGTGGGCTCTCGGTGATGGAGACAAGACGTTCTGCGAAGATGTCTTTCAGCCGGGGCTGGTCAAAAAGAGTTTCTGAGAAAGCTGAGCGTCCCAACCACTGACTGCCCAGCTCCGTCAGTTTTGCTGCCTGTGGGTGGGTGAAATAAACTGAATAGCGCATAAGTAGATTCCTTGAGGCTCCGACTTATTTACTGAACGATATCTGAATTGTGACAGTTCAGGCCGGTTCAAAGTGGTCTAGAAACCTTTCCACAGGCATAGACTGGAATAAGGGGAGGTACTCGAAGATTTCGTCATCCGGCCAGTTCCACCACTGGAGCTGGATCAGGCGATCAGAAATGTCTTCAGAGAATCTGCGTTTTATGGGTTTTGCAGGTACGCCGCCGACTATTATGTAAGGTTCGACGTCTTTTGAAATCACTGCACCAGCAGCAAGCACAGCACCATCACCGATGGTGACGCCGGGAAGACTAGTGACACCGTGCCCGATCCAGACGTCATGACCGATTGTGACACGGGCAGCTCTGCGGCCTGCAAAGAAGTTGTGATCACGTTCTTTGTCTTCGCGATAGTATTCCGGTGTGTAGGTGAAGCGGTGTTGCGAAACTCGTTCCCAGGGATGGTTGGGAGGACCAAGGCGTACGTTGGACGCAATGGCGGTGAATCTACCGATTGTGGTATCTGCGACCGTTGAATTTGGGCCAATGTAAGAATAGTCGCCAAATTTGCAGTATTCCAGATGAGTTGGGCCGAGTATTTCGCAATGTCGTCCAACCTCTGCCTCTCGTATAGAGACGGTAGACTCGATGAGCGTCTCTGCGATTTTCGGGGGCTTTATCATGGAATGAGTTTCCCTTCCTAAGCATAGGCTTTGAGGTATGTGCTAAGCAGCAGATGCAAATGTTGTAACGTCAATGATCCGGTTTGCTATTGCGTCGCGGACATCGTGATCGTGAAGAATACCGACCATAGCAACGCCCTGTTTCTTCTTCTCTTCCACCAGCTCCACAACTACTGCTCTGTTGGCTGCATCGAGGGATGCGGTCGGCTCGTCCAGAAGCAGGATAGGATAATGAGCAATGAAACCGCGAGCGATGTTGACACGTTGTTGCTCACCTCCTGAGAAGGTTGCTGGTGGGAGCTGCCATAAGCGCTCGGGTACGTTGAGGCGGGAAAGCAGATTTCCGGCACGTTCAAATGCTTCGGTTTCTGCGATGCCTTGCGCCATGAGCGGTTCTGCAACCAGTGTGAGGGCGGGTACTCGGGGAATAGCGCGCAGAAACTGGGAGACGTAACCGATTGTGGTTTCACGCAGGCGGATAATGCGGCGCGGTGCAGTGTTTGCGATGTTGACGATTTCATCGCCATCGGTGATTAGTATCTGGCCTTTCTGGCAGCGGTAATTGGCGTAAATCATCTTGAGGATGGAGCTTTTGCCCGAACCAGAAGGGCCTCCAAGGACAACACATTCTCCAGTGGAAACGGAGAAGTTGACGTTGGAGACAACCGGGATTTCCAAGCCATCCTGCAAGTGCATTTTGAAGGACTTGGCAAGGTCTGAAACGAGCACTTTCGTTTTAGGCGTGTGTGTCATTGTCTTGTCCTTACGGCTGCAAGATGGAGGAGACGAGGAGCTGGGTGTAACTCTCCTGCGGATCATCCAGTACCTGATCTGTCAGGCCACTTTCGATTACGTGGCCGTGGCGCATCACCAGAATACGGTGAGACAGAAGGCGGGCTACTGCGAGATCATGGGTTACGATGATCACGGAGAGGCCTAGGTCTGCTACGAGACCGCGCAACAGGTCCAGCAGTCGCGCTTGCACGGATACATCAAGGCCACCTGTTGGTTCATCCATAAAGACGAGACGCGGGCTGGTAACGAGGTTGCGGGCGATCTGAAGGCGCTGACGCATGCCGCCGGAGAAAGCGCGTGGGTCATCATCAATGCGGTCTTCTGCGATCTCAACACGGCCAAGCCAATCGGTTGCTGTGTCCCGAATGTTGCCGTAGTGGCGCGCGCCTACTGCCATCAGGCGCTCACCGACATTTGCACCTGCCGAAACGGTCATACGCAGGCCATCTGCCGGGTGCTGATGAACAAAGCCCCAGTCGGTGCGTATGAGCATGCGGCGCTCGGCTTCGCTCATCTCATAGAGATTGCGCATCTGGCCCTTGCGGTTGCGGTAGTTGACCGAGCCGGAAGTTGGGGTGAGGCGCGTTGCGAGGCAGTTGAGCAGGGTTGTTTTGCCCGAGCCACTCTCGCCCACAATTACAAGTACCTCACCCGGATAGAGGTCAAAGCTGATGTCTTTGCAGCCAATGCGGTCGCCATAGAGTTTGGTTGTGCTGCTGACCTGAAGCAGTGGAAGGTCTTCAGATTGTGCGTGTGTGTCAGTTGTTAGCATAGCGGTGAAGCCTTTGCTCTAGCGTGCTGGAATGCAGCTCAAAAAGATGATTGTCGTGGTCATAGAAATAGAGAGATTGTCCTTCACCTTGCACTCTTGGGCGTCCGGGCAGAACTTCGAAGCCAAAGGCTGTGATCTTTTCGTGATATGTCTCAATATCGTTGTCATCGACTTTTAGCGCGATATGATTGTAGGTCCGGGTTGGGAGAGGGGCTCCTTCCATCGCGGCTATCCAGAGACCTTCCAGATCGAAGAAAATCTCTTTTGAAAGAGAAAAGTATCATCTCCACTGGAGTAGATTTCCTTTCCGCCCAAAACCTCACAAATAAGCCGGGACATGCGCTTAAGGTCGCTTGTGATAAAAGTGATGTGACTGAGGCCCTGGATCATTCTGCTTCTTCCGTTGTTTTGTCTGCGTCCAGCGGGTTGGTTCCCAGGAGCCCGACATGACCTGCTGCACGGCGGTCTTCACAGAAGTCACTGTCGGAGCAGACAAACATGCGATTGCCGTCGTTATCCAGAATGACTTCGTCCAGATAGACATTTTCCGCTCCGCAAATAGCGCAGGGCTGCTCGAATTTAGTGACTTCGAATGGGTGATCTTCAAAGTCGAGGCTCACCACGTTAGTGTGTGGCGGGATGGCGTAGATGCGTTTTTCGCGACCTGCTCCAAACAGCTGGAGCGCTTCCATCTGATCCATCTTCGGATTGTCGAACTTTGGCGTTGGGGACGGGTCCATCACATAGCGACCCTGAACCATGACCGGATAAGCGTAGGCTGTTGCGATGTGTCCGAACTTTGCGATGTCTTCATAGAGCTTCACGTGCATGAGGCCGTATTCTTCCAGCGCATGCATTTTGCGGGTTTCGGTTTCACGCGGCTCCAGAAAGCGGAGTGGTTCTGGGATTGGGACCTGATAGACGAGCACCTGATCCTTGGTCAGTGTCTCTTCCGGGATGCGATGACGGGTCTGGATGATACTGGCATCCTTTGTCTTCGTGGTGGTGCCAACGCCTGTGGTCTCAACGAAGAAGTTGCGCAGGGCGACAGCGTTGGTGGTGTCGTCGGAGCCCTGATCGATCATCTTCAGGCAATCGTCTTTGCCGATGACTGCGGCTGTGACCTGCACGCCGCCGGTGCCCCAGCCGTATGGCATTGGCATTTCGCGTGCAGCGAAGGGAACCTGGTAACCGGGGATTGCAATGCCTTTGAGAATTGCACGGCGGATCATACGCTTGGTCTGTTCATCCAGATAAGCGAAGTTGTAGTGCTCGCCGGAGATGTCTTGTGCTTCAATGAGGTTGGTCATTGTGCTGCCTCCGCAACGAGTTCCTGTTCAGCTGCGTTCCGTTTCTCCTGCCATTCCTTACGGACTTTGCGGATCAGCTCCAGTTCCGACTGGAAGTCGACATAGTGAGGCAGTTTGAGGTGCTCAACGAAGCCTGTAGCCTGTACGTTGTCTGAATGAGAGAGGACGAATTCCTGATCCTGTGTTGGGGAGTCGATTTCTTCGCCCAGTTCTTCAGCTCGCAAGGACCGATCTACTAATGCCATAGCCATGACTTTGCGCTCGCCCTGACCGGGAACGAGACCGTAGCCGCGTGTAAATTGGGGTGGTGCGGATGCAGAGCCCTTGAACTGGTTGATCATCTGGCATTCGGTGACTGTCATCGTACCCAATGGCACCTCGAAGCCGAGTTCTTCCATGAAGAAGTCCACCTCAACTTCACCAAGACGGATTTCTCCTGCGAACGGGTGGGTTCTGCCGAAACCACGTTGGGTGGAATAGCCAAGAGCCAGCAGAAAGCCTTCGTCGCCGCGAGCAAGGTTTTGCAAACGCAGGTCTCGTTCTGCGGGGAAGGTGAGAGGCTCACGGGTCAGGTCGCCAACAGGAGCATCCGGGGCGATAGGTGCGTCCTGTTCGATCAGTCCTTCATCATTGAGAAGATCTGTAACACGAGGCATCACTTCTTCTTTTTCGAATTCCTGTGTCTCAGGCGCTGGTGCTTCGCCATCTGCGGCAAGCTTAAAGTCTAGCAGTCGCTGGGTGTAATCAAAGGTCGGGCCAAGCAACTGTCCGCCCGGGAGATCCTTGTAGGTTGCAGAAATTCGGCGGCGGATCAGCATCTTCGCCGTGTCGATTGGCTTGGAGTAACCGAAGCGGGGCAAGGTAGTTCTGTAGGCACGCATCAGGAAGGCGGCTTCAATGAGATCACCGCGAGATTGCTTGATGCCGAGAGCTGCGAGTTCAACGTCGTACAGAGAGCCTTCTGCCATGACACGGGAGACAGATAAAT
Source organism: uncultured Pseudovibrio sp. (assembly GCA_947496145.1). GTDB lineage: Bacteria > Pseudomonadota > Alphaproteobacteria > Rhizobiales > Stappiaceae > Pseudovibrio. The sequence goes on along the minus strand of CANMBS010000005.1, from coordinate 95,575 downwards.
AAAGCTGCTCTGAGATTTGCTTGAGGCTCAGGGAGGGTACGTTGGTGTCACCGCGGCGATCACGGGCCATGAGCTTGTGAGCGTTTCGAATGGCTTTCTCGCCACCTTTCACAGCAACATACATGGGTTAAGCCTCCAAGCCTGAAATTTGAGAGGAACGCGGGATGCCCGCAAGCTGATGGTCTGATGCAAAGATTACGTCTACCCCCAGAGGGAAGAGCCTGCTGTTGTCTTGCATTTGCTGCCAGAATACTGGTGGTGTCGGGGAAACACTGAATTGCTTTTCTGTTTTGATACCGGGTCCTTGCAAAGTAACGCCTTGTCCGGTTTTCAAGTCTTCGACCATGAGAATGATGGTGGTTGAGCGGTCTGGGTACTCGCTGGTGCCAGCTGCAAAACTTGCGATGGCAGGAAGGCGCTTTGTGTTTGCGACCAGTGCGAAACTGGCTTCCGCTGGGCTTTCAACAAATGGGGCTGCGGTATGGAAGCGAATATAGTTTTTGACCACGTCATTTGCAGCCAGATCCGCGTCTAGCCACAGTGGCGTATCATAATCGCAAAGAGTTAGGACAAGGGCCGTCGCTGAGACTGACAATGGTGCAGGTGGTGTGAGTGCAAGGTCGCTGAGTTGCTGGATTGTGCCGGGTTGAGCCATTGCATTCATCGCAGCTCGGAAAACAGACTGTGCATTGTGGACGGGATCAGAAAAGCCGGGGGCAGGCGCTCTGGCGAAGATTGAAGCTGTTGCTTGGGTGCTCATTTATTCCCCCCTCACCATGGTGAAGAAGTCCACCTTTGTCGCTGCGACTTCTGCGCGGGTTTTGCTTTCAGCTTGCTCTTGAAGGTCTGCGAGAGGTTGCAGGATTTTTTCTTCAATTGTACTGCGGTGTTCTGGCTGCTGCCACAGCGCGTCAACCAATGCTGCTCGCAGAACCTTTTGCTTGTCGCGTCCAAGGGCCTGCCCGAAGCCAGTCGTGCCATCTTCCAGTGCGATAACGCAGCGTGTGATAGTTGCTTCGCACATGTTGAACGGTGCACCGGTGCCGCCTGTACGTCCACGAACCATAACCAATCCGGTTTCTGCCGGACGAATGACCGTGTGTTCTGGCTCGTAACTTAAGTTTGCCCAAGCTACTGCGAGGTCCTGCGGGGGGGCCTTTGTGAGAATGCTCATGGCGCTTTGCCTAGCTGTAACTTCGGGTGAATGCTCTTTGAGCGAACTTGCCGTCATTTCAGCCCCTTTACGCTTGCATTTGTCTGAATGTGGTTGCTAACCTAGAACTATAATTGTCTAGTTGTATAGACAAATTTTTTACTCGCCAAATGATTAGTGATGTTTCATGACGAAGACATGACGAGTTCGATGAAATTTGAATTTTCTCCTATTGAGCGCCGTGCAGGTGTCGCCATGTGGAAGCAAATTGCAGAAGCACTGCGCACAGAGTTTTCACGCGCGGATGTGGCTGAGGGGCAAAAAATACCGACGGAACAGGAGCTTGCTCAGAGCTTTGATGTGAACAGGCACACTGTGCGGCGAGCTCTTTCAACTCTTATTGCTGAGGGTGTTTTGCGTTCAGATCAGGGGCGTGGAACGTTTATTGCCAAGACTTCTCTGGCTTATCCGATTGGTCCGCGCACGCGCTTTACTGAGAACTTGTCTGGTCAGGCACAGGAAGTTTATGGGGATATCTATAGTGTTTCAGAGGTGGAGGCAGATGCGTTTGCTGCAGAGATGCTGGGAGTTCCGCCAGGCACTTTGCTGTATAGATGCGAATCCGTTAGTTATGCGGATGGTGCGCCGATTATGACGGGGCCGAGTTGGTTTGAGACGTCTCGTTTTCCAAATCTGCGTAAAGACATTGAACGGACGGGTTCGTTTACCAAGATCATGGAGGCCTATGGTTTTGGTGAGTATCGGCGCAAAGAGACACGAATTACAGCGGCGCTGTGTTCTACTGAGATTGCGGAGCGCCTTAAAATCTCAGAGGGTTCTCCGGTGCTCGTGCTGGAATCGGTCAATGTTATTGGCGACGGTACCCCTATTCAGACTGCCCGTACTTACGTGGTCGGTGGACGCATGCATCTTACTGTAAGAAATGACTAATATCTATCAGAGCCAGTATCTTGGGGCTTGCGTTGCTGCGTTCCAACGTTCCTGAGCTTGCAGCCAGGCATTATCTGCGCGGGCCTGATGCCATCCTGCGATAAACCCAATGACCGTTGAAACTTCGTTGTTTTGCGTGGATTGCGGAAGCTTCATAGAAACAAGTCGTTCCGCCATAGCAACATCATTGAGATAGCCGAAGGTATTTTGCAGGCGCTTAAGGCATTTAAGGAAGAGACGCAGCTCCTCAGGTGCGTAAAGAGGGCTGAAGAACTCAACGGTGTAACGCATTTTTTTGAGTGATTTACGCAGCTCATGGCGTTGCTCAACTGTGAGGTCTTGCAGGTCCTGTGCACGTTTTTCGCAGGCTTTCCAGCGTTTGGCGAGTGCGTTTTGTGCAAACTCTTCAATTGGCAGGTTTAGCTGGTCTGCTTGCAGGACGCCCAAGTTTTCCTTCCATGCGTCGCTTTGAGATAGTTCGCCGAGTTGCAACAGGAAGGTGTTGAGCTGAGGATCAACCAAAGCCTGCCGCAGTTCCACCTGTGCTTCTACATGTGCCAGATTGATGGCTTCAAACAGCGGTTCAACAGAGTGGGTGTCTGGCAGAAGCGGGATAACTGGTGTGATGATGTCCTCGACAAGTACATCAATATCGCGCTGGTTGCCTGCCGTGGTTGCCAACTGCTTTGCAGCGGTATCCAGCTCATTGATTATCGCATTGTCAGGAAAGGCTTTTTTGTAAATGTTGAATGAGCTTCTCAAGCGGCGCAAGCCGACACGCAGCTGATGCGGGCCTTCAGAGGTGCCTTGCTGCAAAATGCAGGTGCGATTTGTAATGATCTGATTGAGGCATTCAGCCAGAATCTTCTGAAAAGCCGAGCCAGCGTCCTCTTGAGGTGACAACTCAATAGCATCTGCATGTAAAGCGTCTACCTGAGGTTCTGGGGGCTCTCCACTTGCCAGGCGATAGCCTATGCCTGATTTGTTGCTATTGGAAAACAGGATAGGGCGATCTTTCATCAACGCACCAGCCAGTTTGTACAGGCTTTCGACAGGGCCTTCGAGGAGTTCCAGCTCTACTTCGTGGATTGGGTGTTCGCTTGCATCGGTTTTTGCCGCACCTGAGTCCATGGCAACTTCAATCCTCGCACCAACTGCGTCTGTATAACAAGCCTGCTGGCGGTTGATTACGGTTTCAAAAATAATGCTAAGCTCTTGATCCTCCAGTAGGGATGTGAGGTGCTGCCTGATATCACTATCTGAGATTATAGAGAGGTCTGGATCGATGCTTTTCGTAGGTAGTTCCAGCTCAATCCTCTTGGAGAGGCCGGACTGCATGCAGCGGCCTTGCTTGATGGTTTGCAGCCATTCGTTGCCGTTATGGCGAGTGCGTAAAGTGATATGTGCGTTTTTGAGGGAGTGGTCTGGCGTGTCATAATAAACGGATCGAAGGTGCTTTGTCGCCTGCTCGCTAACTGTGAAACCCTCGGGTGGTTCAGCCTGAGATAACTGGGTTAGTGTGACTTCATCTACAGCAAGTTTGAGCTCGATCTCGTGCATGATTGCAGACCACCCTGTGCGCGGTGTGAAAGCGCAAGATCTATGTCTCCCGCTCCTGTTGCTTTTACGTAGTTAGCATCTCGCGAACGCATATCGGTGTAAAGAGCACAAATGATCCTGCAAGGGATTATTCTGAGTGTAATCCCCATCTGGCGATAATCTTGTCATTGGTGTGATATTGAGGTTTGTTGCACCTCAGGCGGGTGTAAGCGGGTCCTGCTGAAACAGGTAGGCATCAAATGCGGGGTCGTCTACGTCGGAAAGCTCCAGAAGGCGTTTCTTCACGTTTTCAAGATGTTGCCACATAGCCTGCCTTGCAGCCATCGGGTCTCGACGCTGAAGTGCTTCCATAATCTCCCGATGATCTGTCAGCCATTCCTTGCGGTAGGTTGTATCAAGAATTCTCTCGTGCAGCTTATCCCACATTTTTGAGCGGGTGCGTTGTTGCCAAACGTTTTTGACGATATCGGCAAGTACTGAGTTTTGTGTGGCTTCGGCTATAAGAAGGTGGAATTCCTCGTCCGCGTCATATCCGTCTTTGCCACTGGCCAAGTCTTGACGTTCTTTATCTAAAGCATCGCGCATGCGCAGTATGTCTGCTTTGGTGACCATGGAAGCGGCGAAAGCTGCTACGTTGCTTTCAATCAGCTGGCGGGCCTGAAGCAATTCGAAGGGGCCGATGTCTTCGAGGTCCGGTTTGTTTTCTGGCTGATCGCTCACGGGCAGGCGCATAATGTAAGTGCCTGATCCTTTTCGCACATCAATCAGACCTTCAATCTCCAGCATGATCATAGCTTCGCGCAGAAGGGAGCGACTTACATTCATTTCTTCGGCGATTTGTCGCTCCGGGCGCAGTCGGTCGCCAACTTTGAAGGTGCCATTGCTGAGTTCTGTGCGCAGGTCTTCAGCTACTTCCTGATAGCGGCGACGCTGACCATTCATTTCGCATTATCCCTTAAACTTGCAATTGCTTGCTGGTATTGGATCTTTAACTCAAAACTACGAGCGTTTTCTGAATACAAAACATCCCCTGAATTTTGATCGGGGGATGTATCGGCATGATTTAGTCCATGTTTTTCGGCTTCCAGCGCCGAAGCAACATAGCATTGGTGACAACGGATACGGAGCTCATAGCCATTGCAGCACCCGCTATAACCGGGGAGAGTAACCCGAGTGCGGCAAGTGGGATGCCAATGACGTTGTAGATGAATGCCCAGAAGAGGTTTTGCCTTATTTTTCTGAGGGTTGCCTTGGAAATATCCAGCGCCGCCGGGATCATTCTAGGCTCTGAGCGCATGAGAGTAACTCCGGCGGTTTCCAGAGCAACGTCTGCGCCTGATCCCATTGCAATGCCCAGTTCGGCTGCTGCCAGAGCAGGGGCATCGTTGATGCCATCGCCGACCATGGCTACTTTATACCCTTGTTCTTGCAGCTCATTTACGATCTGGTTCTTGCCTTCTGGCTGAACGCGGGCCTGAAACTCATCAACGCCGACCTGATCTGCAATGTTTTTTGCTGCAATTTCGGTGTCACCAGTGATCATAACTGTGCGAATGCCTTGTTTTTTAAGTGCTTCGACAGCTTTGCCAGCGGTCTCCCGAGCTTGATCAACAAATGCCAGAACGCCAATGGCGCGGTCGCCCAAAGTGACGGTTACAGCGGTTTTACCATCAGATTCATAAGTCTTAATAAGGCCATCACCCATCATGGAGGGGACGATTTCCAGTTCTTCCATGAGGGCGGCATTACCGATTGCCACTTGTTTGCCAGTTAACTCGGCAACCAGGCCTTTACCGGGGATAGCTTTGACAGAGCGTGGGCGGGTAAGCTTAAGGTTACGCTCTTCAGCTGCGCGGATAAGTGCGCTGGCGAGGGGATGCTCGCTGCCCAGCTGAACGCTGGCTGCGATGGTGAGCAGGCGGTCATCATTGCGGTCAAATGCCTGAGCATCCGTAAGAACTGGCTTGCCAACAGTGAGTGTGCCGGTTTTGTCGAAGAGGATGGTGTCCACTTTATGGGCGCGTTCCAGTGCTTCGATATCGCGGATAAGTATGCCAGCTTTTGCAGCCGCGCCGGTGCCTGCAACAAGTGCTGTTGGGGTAGCAAGTCCGAGAGCGCAGGGGCAGGCGATGACGAGGACGGCGACTGAAGCGCCGATTGCATCTGTGATGTTACCTGAGTAAATCATCCAGCCTGCAAAGGTTGCGATTGCGATCAGCACGATAACGGGAACAAAAATAGCGGCGACTTTGTCGACTAATTTTTGCAGCGGCGCTTTGGAAGCCTGTGCACCTTCAACAAGGCGGATAATCTGGGCTAACCGTGTTGATTCTCCAAGCGCTGTAGTGCGGACAAAGATTGCACCGGAACCGTTGATTGTTCCACCGGTTACCTGATCACCTGTGTTTTTGTGTACAGGGAGGCTCTCACCAGTGAGCATAGATTCATCCAGCTCGCTTTCGCCTTCTTCAATCACGCCATCGGTTGGAACGCGCTCGCCGGGTTTGACAACTATGTAATCACCAAGGCGCAGATCGGAGATGCTGACAGGTACGATCTTATCGCCAACAATCTTATTGGCCGTGGTTGGGCGCAAGGCAATAAGGGAGCGGACTGCTGCGGATGTAGAGCGTTTTGCACGTATTTCCAGATACTTGCCCATCAGGATAAGCGTGAGGATTACGGCTGAGGCTTCAAAATAAAGGTCCGCTGCGTGTGCTTCGGCAGCGAAGAAAACGCTGTAAACGCTGTAAAGATAAGCGGCAGAGGTGCCCAGTGAGACGAGGACATCCATGTTTGCGCCGCCGTGGTGCAGGGATGCAAATGCGCCCTTGTAGAATCGGGCACCTACGAAAATCTGAATTGGTGTTGCAAGTGCGAACTGAACCAGACCGGAAAGCTCGAATTTAACCCCAAAAACCATCAAGACCATTGGAATTACAAGCGGAATCGCAAGTAGCGTTGAAAACGCAAAAAGTTGAAAGGTTTTGCGTTCTTCTGCGTTGCTTTGTGCTTCGCGCTCCTCATGAGCCTTCTGCGCGGCCTCTGCCTCATCGCGTCGCTCTCTGGCTTCAAAGCCGGCTGATGAGACCAGATCGACCAGATCATTTGCAGCGATGGTTGGCAGGTGTTCCACATCGGCAGACTCAAGGGCAAAGTTGACGGTGGCTTTCACGACGCCGTCTTTTGCCTGTAGAGTTTTCTCCAGACGAGATGCACAACCTGCACATGTCATTCCGGTGATATCAAGTTTGACAGTTTGGGCTGTGGAAGTTGGGTGTACGTTCATCAGAGCTATCTTCGGTTGCCGAGTTCAGACCAAAGGATTTATTACCTTTGGTGACAGCGGGTCAAGAGGGTGTGCCTGAGTGTTTTTCCATGGTGTAACCGCCCGTTGGACTTATAGGCAGAAACGAGAGATTATTTTAGAAATTTCGCCAGGGAATCGAAAATAAGGCGGATGCGCTTTGAGGTATGCAGCTCACGGTGAGTCGCCAGCCAGATGGGGACATCAAAGGGCTCTGCCTCGGGCAGGACCTGTTCCATTTCAGGAAATTTTTCTGCGATTTCCTCAAGCATAATGATGATGCCGAGACCGCTTCTGGCGAGTTGCCAGCCGACAAGTCCGCTTTGTGTTGTGAGTTTGAAGTTCTTTTCTTCCAGTGGCAGATCAGTTTCGCTGAAATGCCTGAGAAACTTATCTGGCTGTTCGAAGCCAATAAACTCGTGATGTTTAAGCTCATTGGATGACTGGGGGCGGCCTTTGCGATGCAGATAGGATTTGCTGGCGTAAAAGCGTGCTTTGCTTTCCCTGAGCAATCTGGCGGTCAGGTCTGGTTGCTCAGGACGAACGTGACGGATTGCTATGTCTGCTTCGCGTTGCTGCAGGTTGCTGACAGCGTTTGTCGCAATGATTTCTATGCTGATGCCGGGGGCGATGCTTCGCAGTTCTTGCAGTATTGGCGGCAGGATATAGGCGGACATGGTGTCGCTTGCGCTGATGCAGACGGTGCCATCAATTTCTTGTGACTGACCAGATGCTACTAAAGAAATGCGGTTGGCAGCTTCTCCCATGGATTTGACGTGATCCAGTAGCTCCTTACCAGCTTTTGTCAGGATGAGTGAGCGGCCTGTGCGTTCGAACAAGGTGACGCCCAGCGCTTCTTCCAGAGCAGCCACTTGTCTGCCCAATGTTGGCTGGGTGAGACCTAAGGCTCTTGCCGCCGCCGACAGGGAGCCTTCCTGCGCAGTAACGAGGAAGGCGCGCGCCTGATTCCAATCAAAAGAGATGCTCTGCCATTTCATGCATATTTGTATACCTGACTTACGAATTTAGGCAATTTATCTTCGGAAAATGCATGGATACACTTGTCGCAAATGGAGGGCTTATCATGCAAGATTCCGCAGGGTTCTGGGATAAGAAAGCATCGAAGTATGTGGCACGACCAATAAAAGACATGGCTTCTTATGAACGGGCCATGGAGCGTGTGCGGTCGTATCTTGCGTCTGATCAGGAGGTGCTGGAACTTGGGTGTGGCAGTGGCAGTACGGCTATGCTTCTGGCAAAGCACGTAAAGCATATGACCGCCAGTGACGCCTCGGCAAAGATGCTTGAGTTCGGGCGAGCAAAGGCGCTGAAAGACCATTGTGAAAACATAGAGTTTATGCACTCCAGAGCGGGTGATACGGCCTTAGGTGAAAAGAGCTATGATGTGGTTATGGCTTTTAATCTGATCCACCTGATTAAAGGAGAGAAGCGTGTTCTTGAGCAAATACATAGCTTCCTGAAACCTGACGGGCTTTTCATCTCCAAAACGCCATGTTTGGGAGAGGTTGCGTTTTACTGGCGCTGGCTTATCAATGCGATGCGCGTTGTCGGGTACGCCCCTTATGTGAACTATCTGAAGCAGATAGAGTTGGGTGAGAAAATTGAACAGGCAGGCTTTAAAATAGTCGAAACCGGCAACTATCCGGCTTCTCCTATGGGACGGTTTATTGTGGCGCGAAAGGTGTGAGAGGGATCACAGGTTGACGTGGGCAAAAAGACCGAAATGATCGGAGCCAAAGTAGGGGCGGAGTGAAGTTGTGCCTCCTTTGGGCGCTAATACATGATCAATGCGCATGGCATATGATCCTTTCAGCATGAAACTAGCATCATACGGACCAGCAATTCTCGTGTTTGTGCTGGTCGTATACTGAGTCAGGTTGTGAGACCAAGGCACCATATTGAAATCTCCTGCGATTATCTTTGGGCCGGGTAGTTTGAATAGCAAGGGGATGATTTGTTGTGCCTGAGACGTTTGGTGAAAAGGCCATGGCCAGTGCTGGTGAACGGATGTAACCCAGAATGAACCTTTGGGGCCTTGAAGATGTAAAGCTGCAACACCCAGACCAACCTGACAATTGCTTGCCTGGGTGCTGAGTGGAAGCCGGGATAGGACTGCTACTGCCCCGATTGCTGCAAATGGGCAGACTATGTGTTGCGGGTATTTTTCTTTGAGTGTCTCAATGAGGGGAAGGTGCCTTGCATGAACTTCTTGCAGTGTAATGACGTCTGGTTGGAGAGACTGGATGTCCTTTAACAAATCTGTGCGGTCACCAGCCTTAAAACTGAGGTTTTTCTGATAAATTGTTAAGTCATGTTTTTGTGTGGTTGCTGGAACTTGATAGGCCCAAATCACCGTTGCACTACTCGCGAATGCAAGAAGAACGCCCATAATCGTGAGCAGGGTATGGCGATGAAACAAGAGAGCAAGCACTGCCAGACTAATGGCGAGTGGAAGACGAAAAACAGCAAGGCTATCGCCAATTGGATGGATTGAGCCGAGAAAAGACATGAGGAGCAAGAAGGCTACCCCAAAAAGAGGTAGGATCAGGAACAGGCGTAAAGACACGTTGAATTCCTTTGTTTGGTGGTTGAATTGAATAGAAATGCAACCATTGAGGGTAAATTGGTCTTTTCTTTGATGAAGGTAAGAGCTCTTTTCCTGCTAATAAAAAGGGGCCATGTGGCCCCTTTATGAATCATCTAAAAGGCTTAGCACTAAGCGGTTACCAGTTCTTCCTCCAGATTCTGGCGGGAGAGGTCGTCCATGCCTGGCATGAGGGAGAGGAGTTCTTTGGTGTAAGCGTGCTCAGGGTTGTTGAAGAGCTTTTCTGTGTCTGCAACTTCCAGAAGCTGGCCGTGGCGCATGACGCCGGTGCGATTGCACATCTGCCGGATGACCGCGAGGTCGTGGCTGATGAACAGCATGGTGAGGCCCAGCTCGTCCTGAAGGTCTTTCAGCAGGTTCAGGATCTGGGCCTGAATAGACACGTCCAGAGCAGACGTTGGCTCATCACAAACGAGGAAACGTGGGCGGGTCGCCAGAGCGCGGGCAATGGAGATACGCTGACGCTGACCACCTGAGAACTCGTGGGGGAATCTGGCTGCTGCTGCAACACCAAGGCCGACGTGCTCCAGAAGATCATCGACGATCTGGTTTACTTCACTGTTGGTGCTGGCAAGCTTGTGGAATTTGATTGGCTCGGCCACGATGTTGCGCACGCGCATACGGGAGTTGAGGGAGGAGAACGGGTCCTGAAAGATCATCTGCATCTGACGGCGCATTGCCAGAACCTGTTTCTTATCCTTCAGGCTGGTCAGTTCCTGTCCGGCAAAGTGAGCGGTGCCGCTTGCCGGATGGTAAAGACCAGTGATGACACGGGCCATGGTTGACTTGCCGGAGCCACTTTCTCCCACCAGACCGAAGGTTTCGCCTGCCTGAATGTTAAAACCAACCTTGTCCAGTGCTGTGAAGTACTGGCGGTTGCGTTTGGTCCATGCGTTCTTTGTGAGGAACTTCATGGTGATGTCTTTGACAGACAAAAGCGGGCCTTCGACCGGTTTGTAGTCGCGGGCCTTGCCCAGCCAGTGGGTGGAGATATCGATCTGCTTGAATGGCTTTGCGGAGCCTTCAATGTAATCCACCTGCGGGAAGCGATGGACTTTCACGTCCGGGCGTGGAACTGCTGCGATCAGGCTTTGGGTGTATGGGTGCTTTGGTTCGCCCAGTACCTGTTTAGAGTCGCCGTATTCCACCAGATCACCACGGTACATAACCGCTACGTGGTCGGTGAGATCGGCAATCACGCCCATATCGTGGGTGATGACGATCATCGCCACGTTTTTCTCGGTGCACAGGCGTTTCATCAGCTTCAGGATTTGGGCCTGAATGGAAACGTCGAGAGCGGTTGTTGGTTCATCAGCGATAACAACTTCCGGGTCCGCGCAGAGTGCAAGGGCGATCACAACGCGCTGACGCATACCGCCAGAGAACTGGTGCGGGTACTGCGCAATGCGCTCGTCTGGATTTGGGATTCCCACCTGATCTAACAGGTCAACTGCCCGCGCTCTTGCTTCTGCTTTGGACAGTGGCAAGTGGAGGCGGATGGTTTCTACCAGCTGGAACTCGATGGTTTGCAGTGGGTCCAGCGATGTCAGCGGGTCCTGAAAAATCATGCCAATGCGCTTGCCGCGCAGCTTGCGCATGCTTTCTGCATCGAGGTTGTCAATGCGCTGACCGTCGAGGTGGATTTCACCAGTGCTAATACGGCCCGGATGCTCCAGCAAGCCGATGGTGGCGTTGCCAACGGTGGATTTACCAGCGCCACTTTCACCGACAACGCCGAGGATTTTTCCGGCGTCTACAGAGAGGTTGATGTTTCGGGACGCCGTGAAAACGTCTTTGCGGCTTGGAAACTGAACGGTGAGGCCGCGAATATCTAAGATGCTCATGGTCTGGCCTCCCTAGCGCAGTTTCGGGTTCAGAGCGTCGCGGAGCCAGTCGCCCAGCAGGTTTACTGCCAGAACAAGGATCGCGAGCGCCAGTCCGGGAAAGATCGCAATCCACCACTCGCCTGAAAACAGGAAGTCGTTGCCGATGCGGATCAGCGTGCCCAGAGATGGCTGTGTTGATGGAACACCCACGCCAAGGAAGGAAAGAGTTGCTTCTGTGATGATCGCCAGAGCAAGATTGATGGTTGCGATAACCAGCACCGGGCCAAGCACATTTGGCAGAACATGGCGGATCATGATGATCCATGCGGGAATGCCGATCACGCGAGCGGCCTGAACGTATTCCTTGTTCTTCTCAACCAGCGTGGAGCCACGAACTGTACGGGCGTATTGTACCCAGAAGGACAGGCCGATGGACACTGTGAGAATCCAGACTGCCCATGTCTCACGGTCAATGTTTCCGAAAATACCGTTTGCGATGCCGTCAATGAGCAATGCGAGCAGGATAGCCGGGAAAGTGAGCTGAACTTCTGCAATACGCATGATGATTGCATCTGTTCGACCCCCGACATAACCGGAGATCAGGCCCAGAGAGATGCCGAGGATGGCTGCGAAGGCAACGGACAGGAAGCCCACTGCCAGAGAGATGCGCATACCGTACAGGATGCCGGAGAGCAGGTCACGGCCCTGATCATCTGTGCCCAGCAGGAAGCGAGGATCGGACCATTCCATGCCGACTGGCGGGATGCGTGCATCCATAATGCTGAGCTGTGCCAGATCAAACGGGTTGAAGGGGGCAATGAGCGGTGCGAATAAAGCTGACAGCATCATTAAGACAGTGATGATTGCCGCCAGAACCGTCACTTTGGAGCTTAAGAAACTGTGCAGGAGGTCGCTGTCGAGGAAACGTGCGATTGCGGAGCGAGGTGCCTGTGAAGCTTCGTTGTTGGATAAGGTTGGTGTGTTATCTGTCATGATTGTTATCCTCAGGCGTTCTTAGGCACGGCCACGCTCTGAGCGCAGGCGCGGGTCAATCACGACGTAGAGGATGTCTACGACAAGGTTGATAACCACGAAGATGAAAGCGGTGAGCAGCAGGTAAGCTGCCATGATCGGGATATCCACGTTTTGCACGGCTTGCAGGAAGAGGATGCCCATGCCCGGCCACTGGAACACGGTCTCTGTGATGATCGCAAAGGCAATGATGGAACCGAGTTGCAGGCCGGTGATGGTGATAACCGGGACCATCGTGTTTTTGAGTGCGTGGATGTAATAGACTGAGCGGTTCGGCAGGCCGCGAGCGCGGGCGAACTTGATGTGGTCGGTGCGCAGGACTTCCAGCATCTCAGCGCGGATCAGGCGCATGATGAGGGTCATCTGATAGAGGCCAAGGGTGATCGCGGGCAGGATGAGTGCTTTTAACCCGCTGATGGTCAGGAAGCCTGTATCCCAGAAAGAGCCGATCTGTACGACCTCTCCACGACCGAAGCTTGGTAGCCATTGCAGCGTCACTGAGAACAGGAAAATAAACAGGATGCCGATAAAGAATGTCGGCAGGGAGATACCTATAAGAGATACTGAGAGGAATATCTTGGAGAGCCATGAGTCACGGTTCAGTCCGGTGTATACACCCATTGGAACACCAAGCAGCAATGCAAAGATTGCAGAGGCAAAGGACAGCTCCAATGTTGCCGGGAGGCGGCGGCCAATCAGGTCTGCCACAGGCTGTTTGAATTGATAGGAGTTACCAAATTCAAACTGAATTGCGCCTGCAATGTAGCGGAGGAACTGAGTGTAAAACGGGTCATTCAGGCCGAGGCGCTCACGCAGGGCTTCACGCTGCTCAGGTGTGGTTTCAATGCCGACCATCTGGTTGATCGGATCTCCAACAAAGCGGAAGAGCAGGAAGGAGATCAAGGCTACGACAAACATGACCATAAGAGCCATGGCGATACGCCGGGAGATAAAGCCAAACATGGTGTTTTATAGTTGTTCCTGAGAAGAAAGGTGCCCGACGCAGATTGCGCCGAGCCAGTTTTTTGCTTGTTTAAGGGCTTATTTGAAGTTTACGTATTTGAAGAAGAACTTGTTATCTGCGCGTTGCACCAGAGTAACCTTGTCAGATACGCCCCATGCCAGCCCCTGCTGGTGCAGAGGAATGTGAGAGACCTCGTTATGCAGGATTGTGTAAGCTTCAGAAATCAGAGCGTTACGCTTTTCCTCGTCGTTTTCAGAAAGAACTTTTGCAGTCAGCTCGTCTATTTTCGGATTACAGTAGCCCCCCAGATTGAATGGTCCGCCAGCGCCTTTGTCGTCACGGCAGTTGTTGAGGTTCTTCAACACGTTGTGGCTGTCGAATGAGCCTGGGGTCCAGCCGAGCAGGTAGAATGAAGTGTCAAAGCCACCGGAGGCCAGAACCTTGGCGAAGTACTTTGCTTTTGGCTGGGCATTCAGGTTTACTTTGATGCCGACGCGAGCAAGGAACGAAGCTGTCGCCTGACAGATTGCCTCGTCGTTTACATAGCGGTCATTCGGGCAGTCCATGGAGACTTCAAAGCCATCTGCGTAACCCGCTTCTGCAAGCAGTTTTTTGGAGGCTTCCGGATCGTATGGGTGACGAGAGAAGTCGCCGGAGTTTGCAAACAGATATGGTGAGATCAACAGCGCTGATGGTTCTGAGAGGCCGCGCATGATTTTTGCCTTGATCGCGTCCATGTTAATAGCCTGATAAAATGCTTTGCGAACGCGGGCATCCTTGAACGGGTTTTTGCCTTTGACATCAGAGTGAAGCAGTTCATCACGCCTCTGGTCGAAACCAAGGAAGATCGTGCGAAGCTCAGGGCCGGTCAGCGCAGATGTTCCCGGATTGGCATTGATGCGCTTGATGTCCTGCACCGGAATTGGGAACACCATGTCCAGTTCGCCGGAAAGAAGCGCAGCAACGCGCGTTGCATCTGAACCAATTGGGGTGAACTCAACACTTGTCAGGTTGTGTGTCTTCTGGTCCCACCAGTTTTCGTTGGGCACAAAAGTGGTTTTAACGCCCGGTTCGTGAGATGTAACTTTGAATGGACCGGTACCGTTTGTATGCAAAGAAGCATAGTTTGGGTTGGTATCGGAGGCAGAGGTGACTTTTACGGCATTGTTTGCTTCTGTCCATTCCTTATCCATAATGAACCAGTGGGACCATTCGGAGTGCAGGATTGGGTTTACACCTGTCAGGACAAAGTCAACTGTGTAATCGTCAACTTTTTCGACCTTAACGTCGGCATTAAGGAACTGGGTTGCATCAGAGCCTTCTGAGCGCACGCGGTCAGCGGAAAAGACGACGTCGTCGGCGGTGAAATCATTGCCATTGTGAAACTTGACGCCTTTGCGCAGGTGGAAGCGCCAGCGGGTTGGTTCAATAACTTCCCAACTTTCCGCAAGTGCTGGTTCAATTTTCAGGTCGGGGGTACGGCGTACAAGCCCCTCATACACATTACCAAGCATACCAAGCGTGAATGTTTCGTTCAGGCTGTATGGATCCTGTTGATTGTAGGTACCTTGAAAAGCAAACTTCAATGTTTCAGCACTTGCCTGTGTGCCGACAAGTAATGTCATTGCCAATGCTGCGGATGCAATTTTAAAACGCATCTTTTTGTAACTCCCCTTGTTCCCCATATGCAGACTGGACGTCTTTTTTCGCTGAGGTCCCTCTGGTTTCGCCCGGCATCAAAAAGACAGGAATCTGACGATTTAGTGATATTACTCATATGAGTGAATGCGTCTAGGGGGGATTGCTTAGTTGAAACGCAAATATAACTCTCGCTTTGCGCAATTTTATAGCATATTCAGGCGCTAAGATGTGCGGTTTTGTAGTTCCTGATAATGTTCAATTGAGAGAGTTTGCAGGGTTAAGACGAGTATTCTTCATCTAATGCAAAGAGCAGAGGAGTTCTGATTTTGTTAGTTATGCATGGTATTCGCAATTGTGACAGTGTGCGCAAAGCACGTAAGCTTCTTGATGATGCGGGTGTTGAGTATAGCCTGCATGATTACAAAAAAGATGGCGCAGATTTAGAGGCATTGCGAGCTGCATGTGCTCAATTTGGCTGGGAGGCCGTTGTAAACAAGCGCGGAACAACCTGGCGAAAACTGGATGATGCAACAAAATCAGAGGTTAAAGACGAAGCAAGTGCTCTGGATCTGATGATGCGCGAGACCTCTGTGATCAAGAGACCGCTGGTAACTGGTGGCAAGCAAATGCTACTTGGGTTTGATGCGACAGTGTGGAGTGAGACTTTAGAAAAAGGGGAACTCTAGGGAGGTTGTTCCAGAGGAGAGTTCTCTAAAGGCCCGGCGCTTTAACCTGGAGATTTCTTAGGTTTTCAGCGCAGGGCAAGTCATGATAGCCGGAGTGTTGTCGTCAAACCAAAGTCTTTGATTTGACGAAGTTTCCGCGATGCCAAGCGTGTCACGGAGTAAAATTCGTAGGAGGATTCTTCTGGCCCCGCCTCCAGCTGCTCGCGAGACATACCTTTAGGTTCGTAGGCGGCGTGACTGCGGTCATACTCTGATCAATTATTGGAAAGCAGAGGGTTTTCCTGTTCCAGTTGCTTGTAAAAGCGCGAACCGGGGAAGGGGATCGCGATGGCAGGGGCAGTTATACCTACGCCAATATCATGGAAGAACCTGGCTGTTTCATTGAAAATTTCTGGTGTATGTTCATCAAGGCCAAAAATTGCAGTGGTGTCTACAATAATTCCATGTGTATGAAGACGAGAAAGTTGCTCTTTCAGTTTCTCCAGCTTCACAAAATCTTTGCCAACTCGTTTTAATGCTTCTTTTGATGCTGTTTCGATTCCCAAAAGCAGATATTTTGCTCCAGATCTCGCTGCGGCATCAAGAAGTTCAGGATCATCTGCGATTCGGATTGTTGTTTCACCCACCCAGTTGATCCTGAGCGGTTCCAGCGCGTATTCCCGGTTTTCTGTCAGGTGGTCTGCGTGAAGTTCAACCCAGTCGGTTTCCATCTCAGAAATCTCAGAGATGACATCAGGGATTGGGCGGTAACGGGTTTTGCCCAGTATGCCGGGTATGAGGCAGAAACTGTAATTGCGTTTACAGCCACTCTAAAGCAGTTCGCGTTTAAACTGAAACGCTTGATCTGCTTTAGCTTTTGTTTTTGCGTATCTTTATCTGAAAACCGGTGTCCACTTTTCAGAGATACGCTTTAGTTGATAGTGTGAAGGCGTTGCCGCAGCAGCGGAGAAGATAGACTGTGGAGGTCTTCCGCAGGCTTTTTTGTACTCTTTAAAAATCGTTTGGCGCAGATGCTTTGATAAGACAAATCTTCATGATCAATCTTGGCTTTTAGTTGCTGCTACATCATTGAAAAATATAGGTATTTAATGTTTATGGTGTGCCGAAAGTGCTCACATCGAACCGGTGAATATCTCTTAAGAGATCTATGAACCGGGAGGAAGCGTGTGTGAGCGAAGCTTCTCCCTTTTGTGCCGTTGCCTGTGCGGCATTGCCAAGTGCGCCTGTCTTGTTAAGGTCCTCGCTCATCCAGCCGTACTGATGGCGACCGTGGGCGCGCAGGTAAGCGTCGTTTTGGATATGGTCTGTTTGCTTTGAGGTGAAGTCTGTTGCCTTATCCATACGCACAAGGTCTGGTCGGAGCGCGAGCATGATGGAGGTTTCGATATCTCCGCCATGGATGCCGTAGCTCAATTCCTCACTGGCATAGAGGTGGTCGGGCTGCCCAAAACGGAGCCAGCTGGATTCCACTGCAAGCATGTTGTGTCTCAGGCGTAGCTCGCGGGTAATGATATCCATCAGTGGAGAGTTGCCGCCGTGTGCATTTGCGAGCACGAGTTTCCGAATGCCTGCACGGGCGACACATGTTCCGATCTCGATCCATGCTTTAATGGCGGTTTCCCATGTGAGGCTCAGTGTCCCGGGGAAAGAGAAATGCTCATCTGACTTGCCGACAGCCTGAACGGGTAAAAAGGTGACTGGGAGGTCATCTGGAAGCAGCTCGATTGTTCGGGTGACCTGTCCTTCTGCGATGCAGGTGTCGGTGTAAACCGGCAGGTGAGGGCCATGCTGCTCAATTGCCGCGATTGGCAGTACTGCGATCCAGTCGCGGGTGTCGCTTTCAGAGAAGTCGGTTGTTGTCATCTCATGCCAGTGGCGGCGGGGCAGGGCGCTCATGCTTTTGTCCGGTCCTTGTTGTCTTATGTGCAGAGTAGCGTGTTGTGAGGCGGGCGTCATCGGGGGAGGTGTGTGCTCCTCTGGTTTTTCAGAGGATGGAGGGAGGAGAGTGTTTACTTTGCTTCTCTCTATAAGTGCTGATTGCTCACGACATCTTGGTTTTTCCGTCTTTCCTGATGGCAAATAATAAGAAGGAGAAGCCAACTATGTTTTCTAAAAAAATGCGAAACAGCTTGTTTGGCGGCATTGCCTTATCACTCGCCGGGTTGATAGCGGGGCAGGCGAATGCGAGCAATTTTGTGGTGATCACCAGTAGTTTTTGTCAGGGCGTATATGTTCCTTCGGTTTTGGAATGGGCCAGAACAAATGGCGTTAAGAAGTACGAGAACATCTTCTATCTGAAGGATAACGGTGATGTTGTTCGCGTTGCCGGGACTAATGAGTTTCGGGATACTCAAAGTCTTCTGGTTGCCTCTCACGGCAGGTGCGGCAACACCACCCCAATGGCGCACAATCAGTTCGTTGATTATCTTAAGGCTGCCGGGTTGCGTGCTGACAGGCTTGAAGAGGTTGTGTCAGCTTCCTGCTTTGCGGCTCAAAGTACACAGAGGGATGACTCGTTGCTGAGAGTGTTCCAGAGTAACTTTCCTGCTCTGAAAAAGCTGAGAGGAGCAACGGGCCCTGCCACGCTCTCGTCAATCGGGACTGAAAGACTGGCGGATGCACGGCTGGTGAATAACCCGGCTTTGTATGCGAGAACAGTTTTTGCGGGTGCTCCAGAGTTTCAAGGCCTTCTTGATAGTGTAAATAATGCCTGGAATGATGCCGGTCCCCTTGCTCCCCAAGCCCGTTGTAACTTGTTTGTTGGAGCTGCGAATATTGATAGTGTGGCGACTGCTGAAATGTACCTGAACAGATTTTCAAGTGTGTTTCGGGATGTTTTTCTGAATGATGAAAACTGGTTGGGCCGACTTTATTCCTATGCGCTTCCGACTGTTCCGATGCTGACTTGCGGGGCAGATATTGTATCCGACCACAAAAAGTCGGAGTTTCGGAATTGCCCATAGTTTTGGAAGCATATTCAGGTGCTGCCAGATGACTTCACTGGTTGACATGCATAAGGTGATTTTATAGCGCTTAGGCTTGGAATGTCGAAATTCAAAAGGTACGGCGATGAACTCCCCTCTCTTGTCCCTTCAGGGGCTTTCGAAGACCTTTGAGAATGGCACAACTGCCATTGACGGGTTGGACCTTGATGTAAAAGCAGGGGAGTTCCTGAGTATTCTTGGACCGTCTGGCTGCGGGAAATCAACCATTTTACGGTTGATTTCAGGGTTGGAAGAGCCAACGGGCGGCGAGATTATTCGAAGTGGCCGCGAAGAAGTTGGCTTTGTGTTTCAGGAGCCGACCTTGCTGCCCTGGGCCAGCGTTTTTGAGAATGTCTACTGGCCGCTGAAGGTGAAGGGTGTTTCCAGAAGGGATGCGAAGGATCGCGTCGAAGAAGTGCTAGAGATGGTGGGGCTGACACGCTTTCGCCAGCATATGCCTTCTGAGCTTTCTGGCGGCATGAAAATGCGGGTTTCTATTGCCCGCGCACTGGTGACAAAGCCAAAGCTGCTTTTGATGGATGAGCCGTTTGCGGCGCTGGATGAGATCACCCGTAATAAGCTTAATGATGACCTGCTTGATCTTAAGGCTGCGCATGACTGGACCATCGTGTTTGTGACGCATTCTGTTTACGAAAGTGTGTTCTTGTCTTCACGGATTGTTGTGATGGCAGCACATCCGGGGCGTATCATTCATGAGATGTCGCTGAATGCTGACTATCCGCGCTCGCAGGAGTATCGTATGCAAGCCCAGTACGCCGGATATTGCCGGGAGGCAGTGGAAGCACTGGAGCAAGCGATGGGACGGCGTCCGGCCCTTTCTGCGTAACTTCAAAGTTTTACTGAGTGAAACTGTTGGAGCTTATGCGCCTAAGAAATCTTATTAGGTCACTAAATAATCGTCGAACTGTCATCTGACTTATATATTCGGCGGTTATCACTGCTGTGCATATGCCTTTTGAAGGCGTTTCATTGATTTACAGAGCAGTGGATTAACCAGACATGGGTTTCAATTTCAAAAAAAGCACGACTTTTCGTCTTGCACAGGCAGCAAAGGCGCAGCGTGCCCGTTCCGGGGCACATCTTTCTCGCATTGGGCTACATCCCGGTCAGGAAGCTGTTCTGAAAGTTCTGAATGAGACCGATGGCAAAACCATGAGCCAGCTGGCGCTGGCGCTGGGCGTACAGCCGCCGACAGTTACCAAGATGGTTACACGGCTGACAGCGCAGGGTCTGGTTTTCCGGCGGATTTCTGAAACAGACGGGCGTTTGGCCAGAGTGTTCCTTAGCCAAGACGGGCGCGAGCGCATTATGCAGGTGGACCGTGCATGGAAGCGTCTCGAAAAGGAAGCGCTTGCCGGTATGGAAGATAAAGACCGCAAGAAGCTGCGCCGTTTGCTGCGGCAGGTTGAGAAGAACCTTTCTGCCAGCTTTGAGGATGATCCGGATCTGGAAGATGAACTGGAAAGTGACGTGAAAATCTCTGAACAGAAGGCGGAGAGCAAGGAAGCGTTGGTTGCTGCGGACTGATGCTACGGGCATTGCGGCCCGCAGCAGGGTTTGATCATGCAGTTAATTCTTCGCAAATATGCGGCAGGTCCATTGCTGGGGTTTCCAAACCGAACTGGGTGAGGAGTGTGCTGACCTGCCCGCGATGATGTGTTTGGTGATTGAACATGTGCAGCACCAGTGAGCCAAATGTTCTGGTTGATGAAAAACCTCTTATGCTCTTGTAGGTAAACGGCTCTCGTGACTGGGCCTCGGTAATTTCAGAGGCGAAGCTCTCCAGTATCTGGTCGAGTTGCTGGCGGGCCTGTTTCAGGTCTTCCCAGCTGGTATAGGGAATATAATCAAGGGATGTTGGTTTTGGATAATTATCAATCCCTTGCAGGGAGGAAAAAGCGGCTGGATGGGTTGCGAATTGCCTCATCCAAAGCAAATCTCCAACTGCGATATGGTTTAAAGTTGCAAAGACTGACTTGAAGAAAGCTCCACGATCTTCACGTCGCTGTTCATCAGACAACTGCTCTGCACATTCATAGAGACGGATGTTCACCCAAGAGTTGTAGCGTGCCAAAAGCTTAAAGTCAGAATACATGGATTGCCTCGTGAATCGGTGGGATCAGTAGTAATTTTCTCGTGTTACCGCGCTTTTGTAAGGTTTTGAATGCTGAAAAATTGTCATGAGTTCTCTTTGTAGGAAGAGAGAACTATTGCCATTCCTCGTCATTGCTGCGCATAAGAGCTAAGAATACCTGCTGGATTTAGCGGAATATGCGAGGAACTAGCATTGAGCGCCACCGGTAAACCATTGAGACTTGGGGACCTTGCAGAGAAGCTGGGTGTTTCGACGGCTACAGTTTCTTTGGCTTTGCGTGACTCTCCTCTGATTGCTGAGGGAACGCGCAAGCGTGTGAAAGCCTACGCTGAAGAGGTGGGCTATATCTATAATCGTTCTGCCGCCTCTTTGCGGACTTCGCAATCCAATATGATTGGTGTGGCGGTTCACGATATTCTCAATCCGTATTTTGCTGAGGTGTTTCGCGGTCTGGAAGAGACGCTGGCAGAGCAGAATAAGACGATCCTCATTTGTAATCATCGAGATATAGTGGATCGGCAAAAGCATTTTATGGATACGCTTTTGCAGCACCGGGTAGACGGGCTTATCTTATGCGCCTCTGTTGGCACGACTGATCAGGATATTAATTCCATCGTTCGGCGTGGGATTCCGGTGACACTGGTTTGCCGCGATGTTGCAGGGGCTGAAGCCTCTTGTGTGCGTGGGGATGATTTTCTTGGGTCCTACCGCATCACCAAGCATCTGATTGATCAGGGACATGAACGGATCGCTATGGTTGGTGGCCGGCGCGGCAGTTCCGCCGGGCGTGACCGTAACCGTGGCTGGCGAACGGCGCTGGAAGATGCCGGGATCAAAGCGGATGAGCAGGTTGATGTTCCTGAGCTGATGACGCTGGATGATGGTCGCACTATCGCAAAACAGCTTGTTGAAACGGATCCCCGCCCAACCGCTGTGGTGTGTTTTAATGATCTTGTGGCGCTTGGGGTGATGAGTGCTGTGCGGCGACTCGGCGTGGAGCCGGGGCCGGAGCTTGCGATTGTGGGTTATGACAACACGGATGGAACTGAAAGCCGGACACCTGCGCTGACCACTGTGGACAATGGCGCCGGAACCATTGGCGTGAAAGCTGCAGAGCTCATGCTTGCGCAGTTAAATGGCAAAATGCCCAGTAATGAGTTGGTGTTAATTGAACCAAAGCTTTGTGTGCGAGAGAGCGCACCACCTCCGGGACAGAGACTGACCCCTGTGGGTGGTCTGTGTGTTAGCCCTGAGTAACCCTCTTTGACCCGAAGCTGCGGGCTGAATATTCCTGAAATGGCCTCATTGAAACACTATGTTTACGATAGTGCGCTTAGCTGCACTCTGGTTAGTATTGCGTTCGGGGTTTCACAATGGTCAGTTTGCGTGGTAGGGATGAAGACTTTCAAGATCTGAAAATGTTTGGATTTTTTACTCTTGCTATGACTTGCATGGTTCTGCTTGTTGGCTAAAGCAGTTCGCGTTTAAGCTGAAACGCTTGATCTGCTTTAGCTTTTGTTTTTGCGTATCTTTATCTGAAAACCGGTGTCCACTTTTCAGAGATACGCTTTAGCTGAGATTGGTTGCCTTCAGCGCATCATCTTTGATTTCAAGAGAATACTCACCTTTGCCATCGTCATCATCTTTGAAATGGCCTTCTGTATTTTTGCTTTGCAGCAGTTCAACCAGCTTTGCGTAAGCGTCACGAATGCCCTGACTCTGGCTGTCTGACCAAAATTCTACATTACCGAAGATCAGAACTTCATCGAACTTGTCAGCCGTCTTGTCCTGACGGAACTGATCCATCAGGTTGAAGACAGCCTGTGCGTCGGTTTCGTTGAAGAATGGATCGGCATCCGATGCTTTTGCTGGCTTATAAATTGCAAAAAGTACCAGGTGAATGACTCTGAACTCGTCACCAATTCGCACGGAAACGCCAATACAAGAGTCAAGCGTTGTCGTTTTTACCTTGTTCTTTTCGGTTGCGTATTCTTGTTCTGCAATTGCATTCAGATTTGTTGCCTGCACCAGTTCAATCGGCATTATTTTACCTCTTCTTTTTGTTGGCGGACTATCCGCTAGCTAAAAAGACGAAGGGGAGCATGGTTTGTGAATGCGATGCTGGTTTCCAAATGGGATATGCATCAATTGATAATAATAACTAGTATGTATTTGCAATAATTTTTATTTTTGAAAGTATACGTAGAAGTTTGTTTTTCTTTAAATGCATGAATGATTTGTATTTTTAAGCCTGTTATCTTCTTCTTAAGCTAATATTAACCTTAAGTTAACAGGTTTTCCGTCAGAATCTGAAAATAAAACAGGTCCTGGAGGCTGTTGTTATGCATGGGATTTTGAAAAAAACGATTGTGTTAAGCGGTGCAGTGCTGGCTTTGGCCGGAGCAAGTATGCACTCGGCAAGTGCCAGTGTGATGTCTGGCCAATGGTCTATCTCCGATGTGTTGTCTTCCCAGACTTGTTCTGTCCAGCTTGGAACAGAGCCAGCGGCGAGCGGTTATGGAAATTCGTTTGAGACGCAGAACTGTCAGGGGCTTTATGCGCCGATCTCTAAAGCGACTGCATGGCAATGGAGTTATGAGGAAGGCTTATCTCTCTTTGACGCAAAGGGGAAGGTTGTCCTTCAGTTTGACCTTGATGAGCTGGATGGCCTGACTTCCGTTGGTCCATCCTCACTGTTTCTCATTATGCAGCCTGTCAGGCATGACAGCAAAGCCTCAGGCTTGTCCGAGTTGATTGAGAAGGCAGTTGTCGTTACTGCCCAGCGTTAACCTCAGTTGCTCTTCTGGCTTAGGAAGTTGCTCATTCTCTCTAATGCGCGAGTGATGTTCTCCTGTGAGCTGGCATAGGACAGGCGTAAATAGCCTTCACCCAGAACGCCGAAGTCGGGACCACCGATGAGGGCAATGCCTGCTTCTTCCAGAAGGGCCGAGGCGAGAGCTTTTGCTTGCCAGCCTGTCTCTTTGATATTCGGAAAGGCATAGAACGCGCCTTTAGGTGTTTTACATGAGATACCGGGCAGGGCGTTGAGGCCATCTACCACCAGTTTTCGCCTTCTGCCGAATGCCTGCATCATGTGATCTACACCATCCTGAGGACCTTCAATCGCCGCGATGCCTGCATACTGGCTGGGTGTGTTAACACAGGACCAGCAGTTTACTGCAAGTTTTCTTGCCTTTTCGATGAGCGAGGAGGGCCAGACAGCGTAACCCATACGCCAGCCTGTCATGGCCCATGTTTTGGACCAGCCGTTGAGCAGGATGAGTTGGTCTTTAAGTTGCCCGAACTCCATCAGCGATGTGTGCCTAAGGCCATCATAGGTCATGCGGGAGTAGATCTCGTCGGACAAAACCGGCAGATTTGGATGGTTCTCCAAGCCTTTGACCAGCTCCTCAATTTCAGAGCGCGGAGTTACTCCACCGGTTGGATTGGCTGGGGAGTTGAGAATGAGCAGGGCAGTGCGTTTGTTGATGAGGCTGAGCGTTTCATCTGCTGAAAAGGCAAAGTCGTTTTCTTCGCGGATTGGTACAGGAATGGGCGTTGCGCCTGTAAATTCAATCATAGAGCGGTAAATAGGAAAGCCGGGGTCGGGATACATGATCTCTTTGCCCGGCTCGCCAAACATCAGGATTGCCATGAACATGGTGACTTTGCCGCCGGGGACGACCATGACATTGTCTGGGGAGATGTTTGCGCCTGTCTCAGTGTGCAGGCTGGTAACAATAGTTTCGCGAAGGGGCAGTATGCCTGTTGCGCTCGTGTAACCGTGGTGACCATCTCGCAGGGCTTTGACAGCAGCTTCCACGATGTGCTCAGGGGTTTTGAAGTCGGGTTGACCGATGCCCAGATTGATGATGTCGCGGCCTTGCTGTGCGAGCTCTGTGGCGCGTGCCAGAACGGTGAATGCGTTTTCATCCCCGATACGATCAAAGGCTTCTACGGTCTTCAACATGATGATTTGCCTCCCCGCTCATCAATGTCCTGCTTTACCACTTCTAACGGAAAACCTCAGGGTGTGCTCATGTGGAATTCTCAGGCGATACTGGAGATATCGCAAATAGAACTGCGGATATGTTGAGTATGGCAGAAGAAGTCGGTACCAGGGTCTTTTGCTGGCAGAGCAACTGACTATATTGAGGGCACGAGATTATCGCATGTCTGCGCTCACTGCATGAACACAGACATGTTCAAATTTTTAGCTGAGCGAATTCTTGTCATTTGATTGAATGCAATCAAATGGAACGCGCTCTGTGTGCCAGCTCAGTGCCAGCACACCCCATCCAAGGAGACGTAAATGTCCGAGGCTGCTGATAGCCGTATTCCTGTTACCGTGCTGACCGGATATCTGGGCGCAGGTAAAACCACATTGCTGAACCGTATTTTGAGCGAGAACCACGGCACCCGTTATGCTGTGATCGTGAACGAGTTTGGTGAAATCGGGATTGATAACGACCTTCTCGTCGAGTCCGACGAGGAAGTCTATGAAATGAACAATGGCTGCATTTGCTGTACCGTTCGCGGGGATTTGATCCGCACCGTTGAAAACCTGATGAAGCGTAAAGGGGCGTTTGACGCGATTATCGTGGAGACCACCGGTGTGGCTGATCCGGCTCCTGTGGCGCAGACGTTCTTCATGGATGATGATGTGCGGGAAGCGGCAAAGCTGGATGCTGTGGTTGCTGTTGTTGATGCACGTCATGTTCAGCAGCGTCTCAAAGATACCAAGGAAGCTGAAGATCAGATCGCGTTTTCTGACGTGATTTTGCTGAACAAGACTGATCTTGTTTCAGCGGATGAGCTGAAGGGTGTTGAAGCGGCGATCCGCAAGATCAATCCTTATGCGAAGATCCATCATACAGAGCGTTGTCAGATTGAGATTGGCGACGTTCTTGACCGTGGTGCCTTTGAGCTGGACCGTATCCTTGATCTGGACCCTGAGTTCCTGAAAAAGGCTGAGCATGCGCATGACCATGAGTGTGGGCCGGATTGCGACCATGATCACCACCATCACGGGCACGACCATGCGCATGATCATGACCACCCTGATCATGAATGCGGCCCGGACTGTGACCATGGGCATGAGGATACGCACTCGGTGAAGTCTTATTCTTTCACAGCGGGCGATCTGGAGCCGAAGGTGTTTTTCGACTGGATCAATCAGGTGACACAGATTCAGGGACCGAACATTTTGCGTATGAAGGGTATTCTGGCGTTTAAGGATGATCCTCAGCGTTATGTGGTGCAGGGCATTCACATGATTGTTGAGGGCAACCATCAGCGTGACTGGAAAGACGATGAGAAGCGTGAGAGCCGCATCGTGTTCATTGGTCGTGAGCTGGATGGCGCTGCGCTTAAGACTGCGTTTGACGCTTGTGTTGCGGAGTAAGTGCCTGTGCCTGTAACTGCTCCTCTTGATACTGACGGTTTTGTTGTTTCTGCATGTTTCCTCGGTGATGTAGCTGCTTTTGCCAGTGGTGAAGGCTCTGTCTTTTTTGCGGGTGGGCCGGAAACGCAGACACCGGTTCATAAAAACGGTTTGCTATGTGCAACGCCTTCGCTGGATGGCAAATCTCTGATTACTGGTGGCGGAGATGGTCGTATCTGCAAGACTAGCGCTGATGGTAGTGTTGAAGAGCTTGCGGAACAGCCGCGTAAGTGGATCGATATAATCGCAGCTGGCCCGCAAGATAGTGTGGCTTTTGCGTCTGGCCGTACGGCGTGGGTTCGGTTGAAGACAGGTGAAATCAAGGAATTTCAGTTGCCTCGGGCCTTTTCTGATCTAACCTTCGCGCCGAAGGGCATGCGGATTGCTGCATCTCGTTATGATGGGGTGACGCTGTTTTGGGTGAATGCGGCGGGTGATCCTCAGGAGTTGAGCTGGAAGGGCGCGCACAGCCTGATTTCCTACTCTCCTGATGGCAAGTACCTTGTGACCACCATGCAGGAAAATGCGCTGCATGGCTGGCGTCTGGCAGACAGTCAGGACATGCGCATGACCGGATATCCGGGCAAGGTGAAATCTATAAGCTGGTCCGCTAAGGGTAAGTATCTGGCAACCTCTGGTGCGCAGGCGGCAATTCTGTGGCCCTTCATGGGTAAGAGCGGCCCAATGGATCAGGCTCCGATGGAGCTTGGCGTACGTGGTGACAGCATGGTGACCACCGTTTGCTGCCACCCAACCGAAGAGATGCTGGCAATTGGCTATCAGGACGGTATGGTGATGGCGGTGCGGTACTCTGATAATGCTGAGGTTTTGCTGCGTCGTCCGGGTGCTGGTCCTGTTTCTGCTCTTGCCTGGGATAAGCGGGGAGACCGTCTGGCATTTGGCACAGAAGAAGGCGCAGCCGGGGTGATTACTCTGCTTGACTAAAACCTGACAGGGGAGATTTGCGATGATGTTTGCAAGAGTACTGACGCTTAGCGTTGCGCTTGTAAGCGGTGTTGCGACCTCCCAGCTTCCCGAGTTTGCGCAGCAGTACCGTCAGCGAATGGGTGGTGCTATTGATGCGCTGGAAGAGGTGAAGGCTGACTTTGTTGCAGATGCGGCTGCGACCAGCCTGAGTGTTTCTGCTGCGCTGGAACACATGGCTCAAAGTGCGGATGAGCTGGTTCTACTGCGCGGCGAAAGCATTGGCCGTTCGCTGGATCGTCTGACTGATCTGAAAGAGCAGCAATTGGCGATGACAACGGCTGCAGCGTTTGAGCGGGTGTGGATTTTTGTGAAGCAGCCGGATGTGAAACTCTCTCAGGCCACATGGAGTGATTTTGAGCCAGCGGTTCCCGTTACTGTAGAAGGTGGGGTGCTGGCTGGTATTGGTTTTGCTACTGGCTGGCTTTTCCTGCGGGTGCTGGGGCTGACAGGGCGCGTGCGCCGGCGTAAAAGACACCAGAACAAACAGTTTGCAGATACCAGCGGATGATGATTGGAGGCGAGGACTAAATGATGGATTCCATCACACGGATCAGATGCTTTTTGCAGGTGGTGGAAAGTGGCGGCTTTTCAGCAGCAGCGCGAGATATGGGGCGATCTAAGGCGCTTATCTCCAAATATGTGAGTGAGCTGGAAGATGAACTGGGTGTGCGGCTGCTCAACCGGACGACGCGGCAGATTTCTCTGACACAAGTTGGTGAAGCCTATTTCCGTGAAGCCGGGGAGTTGTTGCAGAGATTTGATGACCTGAAAGATTCTGTTCAGCAAGATCACAGGGAAGTGCGCGGGCGACTGCGTTTAAGTGCGCCGCGTTCCTTCTCTGAGGCGACGCTTGGGCGTGTGCTTGCTGATTTTTTGAAGCAACATCCGCGTGTTGAGCTGGATATTGAGATGGAAGACCGCTTCGTCGATATCGTTGAAGAAGGGTATGACGTTGCAATTCGTGTCGCAGAACTTGAGGATTCCAGTCTGATTGCGCGGAAAATTCGTGATGTCCGTGTTGTTGTGTGTGCCTCTCCTGCGTACTGGGAAGCTCATGGTATGCCTTCCAAGCCAACTGAACTCTCCAAAATACCCTGCATTATTGATACGAACTATCAGAACAAAGCCAATTGGGTCTTCGTTGATAACGGGCAGCGTTTTTCGGTGCCTGTGAAAGGTCCCATGCATGTGAATAGCGGTAAAACGGCAGTTGCTGCTGCTTTAGCCGGATTGGGGGCCGTGCGTTTGCCTGTATTTTATGTGCTGGAAGAACTGATGGATGGGCGTCTGGTTGCCGCTCTTGAGGAGTTTGAGGCGCAGGGGCCTGCTATGTATGCAGTTTATCCGCATCGCAGGCACTTATCTGCGAAGGTGCGGGCGTTTGTTGATTTCTTTGTAAACTGGCACAAAGCTCTGGAGCAGCACGGGAACTGCCCCAGATTGCTTGATGGACCTATGCCTGAAGAGGGCTCGCGGAGTTAAACTGCCGGGTTGTGGTGATGTTGAAAGCGTTCTTCTGCCAGCTCATCTGCAATGATGCTGGTCGGGCGTTTTTCTGCATCAGCTCTCTTAAAGATCTGCGTGAGTGTGTCGCCAATGGCAAGGGTTTTCTGGCGCACGATGGCGTCGGATGTGCCGGGCTCTCCTAATGCGATTGAGATTACTCCGCCAGCGTTGATGGCATAATCGGGTGCGTAAAGGATGCCGCGCTTCATGAGTGCGACGCCATCTTCCGGGGTCTCCAACTGGTTATTTGCAGCTCCGGCAACGACGGTGGCTTTCAATTGCGGGATTGTTTCTGCATTCAGTTCGCCGCCTAGTGCGCAAGGAGCGAAAATGTCAGCTGAAACACGATGTGCTTCTTCGGTGGAGACGCTGGTTGCTCCCAGTTCTTCAACTGCGCGTTTGACCGCAGGCTCGTAGATATCTGAGACAATGAGCAGAGCGCCAGCTTTGTGGAGCTGGCGGGCAACGTCATATCCCACATGACCGAGCCCTTTGAGAGAAACAGTAAGGCCAGTGAGGTCATCTGTGCCGAATTTGTGTTTTGCTGCTGCCTTGATGCCCGCGAAGGTGCCCAGCGCGGTATAAGGGGAGGGGTCTCCGAAGCCCGTTGCTTCTGTGCCACGTGCAAACTGCGTCTGAGTGCAGATGATTTCCATGTCATCAGAGCTGATGCCCACGTCTTCGGCAGTTACATAGCTTCCGGAAAGGCGGTTGATATGTCGTCCAAAGGCCCGGAGTAGTTCTGGTGTTTTATCCCTGCGTGCATCTGCAATAATGACTGACTTGCCGCCTCCCAACGGTAAGTTTGCCAGTGCATTCTTGTAGGTCATACCTTTTGAAAGCCGAAGGACATCTGTCAGGGCTTCGCTGGTACTTGCATAGTTCCACATACGGCACCCACCGAGCGCAGGACCGAGATTGGTGTTGTGAACTGCGATGATTGCCTTAAGGCCCGCGGCCTCATCTGTAGCAAAAACGACTTGTTCGTGACCTGCGAATTCCGGATGCTCCAATGGGGTCATATAGGTATCGATCGTTATGTTGCTATGCAATGGTGCGTTCATTCAGCCCTCCCAAACGAAATTAAATAAGAACGTTGTCGGGATATTGATTTATTCCCTATGCAATATCCGGTTTATTTCGCAGGGTCTGGGCAGTAAATTCGGAAGAATTATCCGAATGGTTCTAAATTGCAGGAAAAATTGTACCCCGGTATCTTCAAAAAACGGGTCTTGAATTTGCCGTTATTTTATTACACTTGTCTTCTCGGGTTCTCATATCTTGTTAAGGTATCATGTTTCAGAAGCTCTCACGGTTGCTAACCGCCTTTTTTATGCTGTTGTTTTTTGTGGTTCCTTCCCAAACAGTTACAGCTCATCCGCATATGTTTGTGCAGGCTCGCGCGGCACTTATTTTTGATGATGAGGGATACCTTACGCATATCCGACATGATTGGGTGTTTGATGACCTTTACACGGCGTATGCCGTGCAAGGTCTGGATGTGAACCAAAACGGCCTGTTTGAAGATAACGAGCTGGCGGAGCTGGCAAAAATCAACATTGAAGGGCTTTCTGAGTATGGGTATTTCACTTTCGGCGATGACGGTGAGGTTGAGATAGATTTTTCGGCCCCTTTCGCCCCTTCCATGCGGATGCTTACTGTTGATTTTGATGATTACTGGCTGATTAGTGAGGAAGACCGTAAAGCTATTGCTGAAGACATTGCAGCAGGGCGAAGTGAGCCAAATACCGGGCCTGTTTCTCTTGTTGAGCTGAGTTTTACGCTTCCGCTCAAAGAAAAAGTGAAAGCGGATAAAGCGATCACGCTCGATGTATATGACCCGACATATTATATCGATTACAAGTGGGCCCGAGCTGGTGAGATTGTGACGCTTGAGAATGCGCCTGCTGCCTGTTCCGTTGAGCTTGTTCATCCACCTGAGCTGGATAGTCAGGTTGCGGCACAGTTGGCAACGATTGGTGCTGACCGGCGCGACGTTCCAGAAGAGTTGCAAAGTTTCACGCAGGCGCTGGTTAATCAGGTGATCGTGCGGTGTGATACCACGTCAGAGGCAATAGCTGGCGGAGCAGGTACAGATAACCTGCTTGCTCAGGATTTGCCTGCGCCTGCTCCGAAATCGGCGGAGGATGCGGTGGCAGCGCTGGCGCAAGGCGGAAACCCTGTGGCACTGTCTTCTGTTACTGAGGTTGAGGAGGTCAAGTCTGCGCCTCATGCTCCTGAAATGGGTCTTTATGAGCGTAGCATGGTCACGATTACCCGCTTGCAAAATGAGTTTTACCTTAGGCTGACAAACAGCTTAAGGAACTTTCGAAGCAACCCATCTGCGGGCTGGCTGCTGATGCTGATCAGTTTTGCATATGGTGTTTTCCATGCAGCCGGTCCGGGGCATGGAAAAGCGATTATCTCCTCCTATGTCATCGCAGATGAGCAAACCCTGAAGAAAGGGATTGCACTGTCATTTGCTTCTGCTCTGGCACAGGCCATCACAGCAATTGCGCTGGTTGGTGGTGTAGGTGTTCTGTTGCATCTAACGAGTACAGCTATCAACTCAACCGTACGCTGGTTTGAGTTTGGGTCCTATGTTCTTGTGTTTGTTCTGGGGCTCTATCTCGTTTGGCAACGGGTGTTGAGGCCATGGTTTGGCAAGCCTGCTATGCAGGCATGTGGTCACTCTCATGAAGAGGCTCATGACCATAGCCATCACCATCATCATGATCACACAAGCCATGGTGAGGTTTGCTCTAGTTGTGGGCACGCGCATGCGCCTGATCCTAAGATGGTTCAAAACTCCTCTATGACGCTTACGAGTATCTGGTCCATTATTCTTGCAGTGGGTTTACGTCCGTGTACGGGAGCACTGATTGTTCTGGCCTTTGCCTTCTCTCAGGGGATGGTCTGGGCTGGGGTTGCCTCCACACTCGTTATGGCTTTGGGAACAGGTATTACAGTTTCATTTCTGGCAAGCCTTGCCGTGCTTTCCCGTGATGTTGCATTGCGCATCTGGGGGGCCGACAGTCAGGCAGGTGCCCTTATCCTGCGTGGCTTTGAAGTGGTTGGTGCTCTGACTGTTTTGCTGATGGGAACGCTGATGCTGATTGCTGGCCTGAATGGTGGTGCGACTGCTGGTTTGTTCTGAGAAGAGGGACTTTTGGCAGAATCAGTCTTTATCTGCCAGAATTATTGAAGTAATGCGCAATTTTGTTTCATTTCTGCGCAATATTTCATTCTTGCCTTGTGCGCTAAAATGATGGTATTCACAGTCCCCCTTTGGGGCTGTGGTGGCAACATGCCACTGTGACAAGGCTTTGCTCTTTCAAGCGATGACTTCCCGTCATCTATTGCGCAGAAACCAACTGGCGGACTGCTGATGTAAAAGCATGACTACTTTTTGTTGAATGGTGATGCTGATAAGGTTTTCTAAATCTATACTGCTATTTTTTAAATAAGAGGGCGAATCTAAGAGGTGTTTCTCTTTTTACTTAGGTGTAAAAATAATAAGTTTTATGGCTATTGTTTCGAGGTTATTAACACTGAAATAAATGCAGGGAAATTCACTTAAATTGGAGTCGTTTGTTGTTTCTCCCGATCATTGAAATATAGAATTGTTTCAATAGTTACGCGACGTTTGTATTCGTTGGATTCTGATAGATGAAATGACTTAAGTTGAACCTGGAATAATTAATTTGTCCAATATGATGCAGATTTCTCTGTGGTTTCACGTAGTTTTGGGGTTATAAGATATTGTTCATGTTGTCGCAGAGACCTCCGAGGCAGAGGAATAATTCTGCATAGACAAAAGAAATCAGAGTAAAGAAGCTCTTGGGAGGAGTTTTTATGGACCGCCGTAGTTTTTTGAAAAATGCAGGTTTAGTGGGCGCAACTGCTGGTGCTGCAACTCTTGCTGCCCCAGCTATCGCTTCCGGTAAGCGTGAGCTGAAAATGGTAACCACCTGGCCAAAGAATTTCCCAGGTCTTGGTGTGGGTGCACAGCGTGTTGCTGACCGTATTACTGCTATGACCGACGGTGAGCTGACTGTAAAGCTGTTTGCAAGTGGTGAACTTGTTCCTGCATTTGAAGTATTCGATGCGGTGTCCAGCGGTACTGCTGACATGTACCATGGTGCTGATTACTACTTCATCGGTAAGCATAAGGCCTTCGCCTACTTCACCGGCGTTCCTTTTGGTATGACAGCAGCTGAGCATAATGCATGGGTATCTCATGGTGGCGGCCAGCAGTTGTGGGACGAACTCGCAGCTGACTTTAATCTGAAAGGCTTCATGGCGGGTAATACCG
The DNA here is from genome assembly GCA_947496145.1 of uncultured Pseudovibrio sp. Lineage (GTDB taxonomy): Bacteria > Pseudomonadota > Alphaproteobacteria > Rhizobiales > Stappiaceae > Pseudovibrio. Next base: position 62,478 of record CANMBS010000005.1, on the reverse strand, counting down.
GTCTTCAGGCTGGTGGCTGGTTCCGCAAGGAAATTAACAGCATTGAAGACATGAAGGGTCTGAAGATGCGCATGCCGGGTCTGGGTGGTGAAGTGCTCCGTCGTCTGGGCGCATCTGCTGTTGCTCTGCCAGGTGCTGAAATCTTCCCTGCGCTGCAATCTGGTGCGATTGATGCAACTGAGTGGGTTGGTGCCTGGAACGATATGGCATTCGGCTTCTATAAAGTTGCGAAATACTACTACATCAAAGGCTTCCATGAGCCATCTGCATGTCTGTCCTGTACCTGGAACAAAGAGGTCTGGGAGAGCCTGTCTCCTTCTCATCAGGCCGTTGTGGAAGCAGCTTGTTCCGCTGAGAATGACTACATGTTCTCTGAGTACAATTACAATAATGGTCTTGCGCTTCAGACACTGGTGAATAAGCACAACGTGCAGGTTCGTGACTTCCCGGATGAAGTCTTTGACGCAATCGGTAAGGCTTCTGAAGAAGTGACTTCTGAAGTCAGGGACGTAGATGCCTATGGTGCAAAGCTATACGAATCCTGGAGCAAATCACGTGCTGAAACCAGCAACTGGATTGACAACGCCGAGCGTAACTTTGTGAAAGGTCGCAGCCGTATTCTTGGCTAATTTCTGAGTAATGGGACCCCTTGTAGTTTTTCTGCGAGGGGTTTCTGTCATCTTTTTTCTATTCGGGCTGCGGGGCTGCAACCTGAGCGCCTGATGGTCAGCAACATGAAGAGGCGGTATGCGGGCCCTAATGAATCTAATAACCGCAGTCAACAGCACCATCGGTAAAGGATGTGCTTGGCTGGCTCTGGGCATTGTACTTGTCCAGTTTGTGGTAGTGCTGATGCGCTACGTCTTCGGCATTGGCTCGATATGGATGCAAGAATCCATCACCTACATGCATGGTTTTCTGTTTATGCTTGCAGCGGCCTATACCCTCAGCGTTGATGGTCACGTGCGCGTAGATATCTTTTATCGTGAGGCGAGCCCGCGCTTTAAAGCGGTTGTTGATTTGTTTGGTTCTGCATTCTTTCTGCTTCCAATGTGTGCAGTGATTGTGCTCTGGTCCTGGGGGTATGTTGCAAACTCATGGGATATCATGGAGGGGTCTCACGAGGCCTCCGGTATTCAGGGGCGCTACCTGCAAAAGAGTGCGATTATTGCTTTCGCTGTGCTCGTTGGTTTGCAGGGCCTGGCGATAATTATCCGAAGTTTATTAGTGCTGTCCGGCGATAAGGATGCAGCACGTGCGTATACCAGTGGTCAGGAGTAAACGGAGATGGATGGAATTCTTCATACTCTTGATATTTTGATGTTTGCGGTTGCCTGTGTTTTGCTTTTGACAGGCTTTCCTGTTGCCTTCACACTTGCTGGCGTTGCCCTGCTGTTTGCATTGGTCGGCACGTTTTTTGGGGCATCGATTTCTTTAGGCGCAATTCCAAGCCGCATCTTTGGTACAATGACCAACGAAACGTTGATTGCTGTGCCGCTGTTTATCTTTATGGGCGTGATGCTTGAGCGTTCTAAAGTGGCAGAAGAACTGCTTGAAACCATGGGGCGTCTGTTTGGACGTATGCCGGGCGGTCTTGGGCTTGCGGTGATTGTCGTTGGTGCGCTGCTTGCTGCTTCTACTGGTATTGTTGGCGCGACTGTTGTGACCATGGGGTTGTTGTCGCTGCCAACCATGCTGCGCAACGGGTATAGTCCGCGTATTGCCTGTGGTTCCATTGCTGCTTCGGGGACGCTTGGGCAGATTATTCCGCCTTCTATCGTACTTGTGTTTCTGGCGGACCAGCTTTCCAACGCCTATCAGACTGCGCAGAGGGAAATGGGTAACTGGTCTCCAGACCCGTTTTCCGTTGGTGATTTGTTTGCGGGGGCTTTGCTGCCCGGGCTCGCTCTTGTGGGGCTTTACATCATCTACCAGTTGTTTGTTGCCTTTACGCAGCCGCACAAAGCGCCTCCGATGAAAAGTGAGGGAGCTGCGCCGTCTTTAAGTCAGGTACTGCATGCGCTGGTCCCGCCAATTGCCTTAATTATTGCCGTGCTCGGGTCAATCCTTATGGGGATCGCCACTCCAACGGAGGCTGCTGCTGTTGGTGCTGTTGGTGCATTGCTGCTCGCTGGTTATCGATTGCATGAAGAGAAGCCATGGCCAATTTATCTGGCGGTGCTGTCTCTGGTTGGGCTGCTTTTTCTGACAAGCTTTGTGGATTTGCGCGTTGCGCGTACTGAAATCCCTCCTGTAGATCAGGCCGGTATTTATGCTGCTTCTGCGTTGTGTGTTGTTCTGGCCTACGGAATGCTGGTGGCATTGTATCGGGTATTCTCAGAGAACGTTCTTGTACCTGTGATGCAATCCACGACCCAAATTACCTGTATGGTGTTCGTGATCCTGATCGGTGCGACTTTCTTCTCGTTGATCTTCCGGGATCTGGGTGGCGAAGAACTTGTACAAGAGGCTTTGACTGGCTTGCCGGGTGGTGCATTGGGCGCGATCATTGTGGTGATGGCTGTAATGTTCGTGCTTGGGTTCTTTCTGGACTTTCTGGAGATCGTGTTCGTTGTGGTCCCGCTTGTTGCACCGGTTTTGTTGCAGCTTGAAATGCCCAATGGTGAGCCGATGAGCCCTGCATGGCTGGGAGTGATGATGGCTGTGAACCTGCAAACGTCGTTCCTGACGCCGCCTTTCGGGTTTGCGCTGTTCTACCTGCGCGGAGTTGCGCCTCCCTCTGTGAAGACCTCAGATATTTACTACGGTATTATCCCGTTTGTGCTTATTCAGGTGCTGATGCTGGCGATCCTGTGGTACATGCCAGAACTGGCGACATGGCTGCCTAAGGTTATTTACGGATAAGAGCGCTTACAATTTAATAAAAGTAAGGGGCACGAGTAGTCGTGCCCCCTTTTTATTGCAGTGCCACTAGTCAATAGTAGTGATTCTATTTTGACTTAGTCCAATGATCTACAAAAAGGAATTGAAACCTAATCAAAAGTATTGAGTATTGAATTACATAAAGTATTTCGCGTGTGCGGTATAAATATAGTTCATGTATACCTTAGTATAGTTTAGATTTTGCATAACTCTATGAATTTACTTATTTTTGCGGCGCACAACCCCTCCGGGTTGCGCTGCGCAATGAATAAAACCAATTAAAAAGTCATCCGTATCTTGCTAAAACTTTGCTCAGGGAGGAACTCGCAGGTGGAGGACTTGCGAGGCGGGGCTATTAGTCTTTCGTATTCCTCAAAGTAAACAGGCAGACCAAAGGCTCGGAGGCCTTTGGCGAGAGGTGATACAAAAATGCAGGTGCCTCCGTCAGCGGGTATGGATACATTCCCGCAGTTGCTTATTCGAAATGCGCGGGACTGGGCGGATCGTCCGGCGTATCGTGAAAAGGACCTCGGGATCTGGCAAAGCTGGACATGGCTCGAGGTTTTCGAAGAAGTTCGTAAGCTCTCAGTAGGCTTGAAAAGCCTTGGGTGCAAGGAAGGTGATAAAGTTGCGGTTCTTGGTGCGAACCGCCCGCATCTTTATTGGGTATTTGCTGCGGTGCAAGCGCTGGGTGGTATTCCAATCCCGGTATATGCAGATTCCGTAGCTGAAGAGATTGCATATGTGTTAGGGCACGCTGAAGTTCGCTTCGCAGTTGCTGAAGATCAGGAGCAGGTTGATAAGCTGCTTGAGATGTCAGAGAAGCTGCCGCTGCTTGAGCACGTAATCTATGAGAACCCTAAGGGCCTTCGTGATTATGACCACACGCGCCTTCATCGTTATCTTACGGTTCAGGAAGCCGGACAGACTTTGCTCGACAATGACAGCAAGCTGGCAGATGAATGGTTGCAGCGTGTAAAGGATGGTAAGCGTGAAGACCTTGCTGTTATCCTTTATACCTCTGGTACGACGGGGCGCCCAAAAGGCGTTATGCTGACTTTCAATAGTCTGATGGTTTCCGTTCAGAATGCGAATGAGTTCGACAATCTGGACGAGACAGCAGACACAGTTGCATATCTGCCGATGGCGTGGGTGGGTGACCACGTATTCTCTTATGCTCAGTGTATTACAGCCGGGTATTGCGTGAATTGTCCTGAAGGTCCGGAAACTGTTTCGATTGACCGCAAGGAGATTGCTCCAACATATATGTTTGCACCGCCTCGCGTGTTTGAGGGGATGCTGACACACATCATGGTTCGCATGGAAGATGCGGGCAAGATGAAGAAGAAGCTCTTCGATTACTTCCTTGGTTATGCAAATCAGGTTGGTGAGCGTATTCTGAATGGCGAGAAGGTTTCGCTGTTTGAGCGCATGAAGTATGCGATTGGCGAGTTCTGTGTTTATGGGCCGCTGAAGAACGAGATGGGTTTTTCTCGTGTCCGCGTTGCTTACACCGCTGGTGAAGCGATCGGGCCGGAAATCTTCAAGTTCTACCGTTCCATCGGGCTGAACCTGAAGCAGCTTTATGGTCAGACGGAATCTTCCGTGTTCATCACCTCACAGCCAGATGGTCAGATTTATGCTGATACTGTTGGTGTGCCTATGCAGGATGTTGAGGTGCGGATCGCTGATAATGGCGAGGTTATGTACCGTTCACCAGGCGCGTTTCTTGGCTATTACAAGAACGATGACGCGACCAAGGACACCAAGACCGAGGATGGCTGGGTACACACTGGTGATGCTGGCATGTTCCTTGAAAATGGTCACCTGAAGATCATCGACCGTGCAAAGGACGTGGGCAAACTGAACGATGGCTCCATGTTCGCACCTAAGTACATCGAGAACAAGCTGAAGTTCTTCCCGAACATTAAAGAGGCTGTGACCTTCGGGAATGAGAGGGATTACGTTTGTGCTTTCGTGAATATTGACCTTGTTGCGGTGGGGAACTGGGCTGAGCGAAATAATATTGCTTATGCTTCCTATCAGGAACTGGCTGCTCATCCTGAGGTCTACAAGACCATTCAAAGCCATGTGGATCAGGTGAACAAGGATCTTGCTGACGAGCCGATGATGGCTGGTGCTCAGATTAAGCGCTTCCTTGTTCTGCATAAAGAACTGGACCCGGATGATGGCGAACTGACACGCACGCAGAAGGTGCGTCGTAAATTTGTTGCTGACCGCTATGCGCCTCTCATTGAAGCGTTTTATGCCGGTGAGACTTCCAAACATGTGGTGACTGAAGTGACCTTTGAAGATGGTCGTCAGGGGACGATTGAAGCCACAGTCGAGATCCGGGACATGGAAACTTATAATGTGAAGACAGTGTCCGCGATTGGGGAGGCGGCAGAATGAGTGTGATGGATCCAACGCTCGAGGAGGTCAAAAGAAAGGCCGAGGGGCGCGAGGTTCTGCTGGATCTTGAGAACGTTTCTCTCTCCTTTGGCGGTGTTAAAGCGATTACGAATATTTCCTTCAATATTAAGAAGGGTGAAATTCGTGCAATCATTGGTCCTAATGGTGCTGGAAAGACTTCCATGCTTAACGTGATCAATGGTTTTTATCAGCCGCAGGAAGGTGTGATCACCTTTAATGGTGAAAAGCGCAGGTCCATGAAGCCGCATCTGGCGGTTAGTCAGGGCATCGCAAGAACCTTCCAGAATGTTGCTTTGTTTAAAGGCATGTCCACGCTGGATAATATCATGGCTGGCCGTGCAACCCGCATGAAGCAGAATATGCTTTGGCAAATGCTTTACTGGGGACCTGCTCAACGAGAGGAAATTGAGCATCGAAAAAAGGTCGAGGAAATCATCGACTTTCTCGAAATCCAGCATATCCGTCGTACACCTGTAGGAACGCTTCCTTATGGTTTGCAAAAGCGCGTTGAGCTTGCCCGCGCGCTGGCGATGGAGCCTGAACTGCTTCTGCTTGATGAGCCGATGGCAGGGATGAATCTGGAAGAGAAAGAGGACATGAGCCGTTTCATTCTGGATGTGAATGATCAGCTCGGCACCACGATTGCTCTGATTGAGCACGACATGGGTGTTGTGATGGACCTTTCTGACCGTGTTGTTGTTCTGGACTATGGCCGCAAGATCGCTGATGGCGTGCCAGAAGAAGTGCAGAGCAATCCAGAAGTTATCGATGCTTATCTTGGCGTATCACACTAGGGGGCTCTCGTGGAAACGCTCTACACTGTTTTAATCGATCCATTTGTTCAGATGTTTGCAATGCCAGACTTCTTCCTGCAGGTGTTGTGGGAAGGTCTCGTCTCTGGTGTGCTCTACTCTTTGATTGCACTTGGCTTCGTTCTTATCTTCAAGTCCTCGCGTATCTTTAACTTTGCGCAGGGCATTATGGTTGTGTTTGCAGCTCTGTCACTTGTTGGCCTGCATTCCTTCCTCGTTCCTTATGTGGGCAATCAGTTTGTTGCTGCGGCGATTGCAATGCCGCTCACTCTTGGCATCATGTATGCTCTGGCGATGGGCGTGGAGCGTATGGTGCTGCGTCCGCTTGTGGGCCAGCCGGACATCATCCTGTTCATGGCAACCATTGGTATCACCATGTTCCTCATCGGCTTTGGTGAATTTGTGTTCGGTGGTGAAAACAAGGTGATGATTACCGAAGCACTTGGTATTCCAACTGGTGCTATTGAGTTTACACCGTTTGATGGCTTCCTGCTTCTGGAAGAGAAGGATGTATTCGCGGTCGTCATGGCGATTGTGCTGGTTGTCAGCTTGCTGGTGTTCCTCAACAAGTCGGCGATGGGTCGTGCGATCCGTGCACTTGGTGATGATCATACGGCAGCTCTGTCGGTAGGTATCTCCCTGAGTACGATCTGGGTTCTGGTATGGTTCATTGCCGGTGTGATTGCTCTTGCAACTGGTATTGTATGGGGTGCTCGTGCAGGTGTGTCCTTCGCTCTTGAAGTGATTGCCTATAAAGCGCTGCCAGTGCTGATGCTTGGTGGTCTGGAGTCCGTCTCCGGTGCGATCATCGGTGGTATTGCCATTGGTCTTCTTGAAAAGATCTTTGAAATCTATTGGGGCCAGCCTCTGTTCGGTGGCAACACTGAAACCTGGTTCGCTTTCATCTTTGCTTTGATTGTTCTGCTGTTCCGTCCGCAAGGGCTGTTCGGTGAGAAAATCATCGAGCGCGTGTAAGGGAGGCCTAGCGTGTTTTACAGAACTTCTGGTCAGTTTAAGACGACTTATGAAAGCGATCAGGCGCTCTTCCCGATCAAACAGGATATGATCCTGCTGGTTGTGATCCTTGCGGCCATGTATGTGATCTTTCCGATGTTCGCATCGGAGTTCACCTACAAAGCCCTGCTGGTGCCTGTGCTGATTTACTCTCTGGCCTCACTTGGTCTGAACATTCTGACGGGTTATGCGGGGCAGCTTTCGCTGGGTACTGCTGGCTTCATGGGGGTCGGAGCCTATGCCTGCTACAAGATCACCACGATCTTTCCTGAAATGAACATTGTGATTGCTCTGTTCCTTTCCGGGTTCTTCTCGGCAGCGGTTGGGGTTGCGTTTGGTTTGCCGTCGCTGCGTATTAAGGGCTTTTACCTTGCGATTGCGACGCTTGCCTCGCAGTTCTTTCTGGTGTGGCTCTTTGAAAAGTGGGCATGGCTTTACAACTATAATGCCTCTGGTGCGATCGAAGTGCGGACTATGGATATCTTTGGTCTGGTTGTGACTGGTCCGACTGCGTCTCCGGTGGTTCAGTACTACTTCGTGCTTGGCATTGTATCCGTGGTGACCTTTGCCATGATCAACCTGACACGGGGTCGGTATGGCCGTACGTGGAAAGCTGTTCGCGATATGGATATTGCTGCGGAGCTGGTGGGCATCAACCTGATGCGTGCAAAGCTTTCTGCCTTTGCGGTCAGCTCCTACATCGTGGGTATTGCCGGCGCGATGATGGTGTTCTTCTGGAAAGGTGCTGCTGAGCCAAACCTTTTTGATATTCCAATGAGTTTCCAGATCGTCTTTATCGCGATTATTGGTGGCCTTGGAAGTGTGATGGGGAACTTCCTCGGAGCAATCCTTATTGTGGCACTGCCTGTTGTGCTGAACCTGTTGCCTGAGCTGCTTGGCCTGAGCATCGGTTCTGCCACCATGGAACACGTCAACGTTATGGTGATTGGTTCACTCATTATCATGTTCTTGATTGTCGAGCCTCATGGTCTGGCGCGGTTCTGGGCGCTTATTCGTGAAAAGCTCATCATTTGGCCATTCCCTCACTGATTAAGAACTGCGCGAGCAGCTGGGGAATAGAGGAAATGGCCTGCGGCATTAGCCGCAAAAGCGGAGGAAAGAATGAAACACTTTACTAATTTCAGTAGGGCTGTTGCAGCAGGTGCTTTGGCAGTCGCCATGAGCACAGCCGCAATGGCAGCGGATGGATTGAACCTTCCAAACCTGACATACCGTACTGGCCCGTTTGCCGGTACCGGTACGCCAATCATGAATGGTCAGCGTGACTATATGCTTATGCTGAACGAACGTGATGGTGGTATTGGTGGTGTGCCGATCAACTATGTTGAGTGTGAGACCGGCTACAACACCAACAAGGGCGTTGAATGTTATGAGAAGACAAAGGGAGAGGCTCTCGTAACTCAGCCGTGGTCAACTGGTATTACCCTTCAGGTTCTGCCGCGCACCAACGTTGACCGTATTCCAATTCTGGCACCGGGCTATGGCTTCTCGCCAATGTCAGACGGAAATACTTTTGCCTGGGCGTTTAACCCACCAGTGTCTTACTGGGATGGTGCCTACATGATCCTCGACTATATTTCTGATGGGGATATGACATCGCTGAAAGGCAAGAAGATTGTCCTGCTGCATCTGGATCATCCATTCGGAAAAGAGCCGCTTCCACTTTTGGAAAAGCTTGCTGAGATGCATGACTTTAAGCTGGTTCCGATCCCTGTGGGGCTGAAAGAGATGCAGAACCAGTCTGCGCAGTGGTTGCAGATCCGCCGTGAACGCCCGGATAACGTGATTATGTGGGGTTGGGGTGCGATGAATGCCGGTGCTATCACCGAAGCGGTTAAAACACGCTACCCAATGGAAAACTTCCTTGGTGTGTGGTGGTCCGGTTCTGATGCTGACCTTCAGAATGTTGGCGCAAAAGCTAAGGGCTACAAGTCCATCAGCTTTAACGCTCCGGGCAACTTCCCAGTCATGGAAGATATCCGTAAGCATGTTGTTTCCAAAGGCAACTCCATGATCAAGTCTGAAGCGGATCTGGACACTGTGTTCTATCAGCGCGGCATTGTGATTTCTCTCTACCTTGCAGAAGGTGTGAAAACTGCACAGGACCACTTTGGTGAAAAGAACATCAATGCTGAGCAACTGCGCTGGGGCCTTGAGAACCTGAACATCACTGAAGCTCGTCTTGAAGAGCTGGGCATGAAGGGAATGGTTCCACCACTGAAGACATCTTGCGACAACCACACTGGTCATGCCGGTGGCTGGATGCTTGAGTGGAATGGTGAAGCATTCGTTCAGGCGAGTGATCTGCTGGTTCCGGACCGCGATCTGATCAGACCACTTGAGCTGCAAAAAGCGGCTGATTACGCGGATAACAATGCTCCATGGCCGGGCCGTGGCGACCTTGCTTGTAACTAAGCATAATTTGCAGAGGTTGGGCGCTGTGGTGCCCAACCTTCCTTACCCAAATTAAATAATCGGAATGTTCGCAGGCTGAGGCTGATCTTATGAACGCAATTGCAGAACAGACATTAAGTCCCGAGGCTCCAGCCGCTAACTCACAGGCTGCCGAAGACATTTTGTCGATCAACAACATCGAAGTTATCTACGATCATGTGGTGCTCGTGCTGAAAGGGGTATCGCTGACCGTTCCCAAAGGTGGAATTGTTGCTCTTCTTGGGGCGAACGGTGCTGGTAAGACAACGACTTTGAAAGCTATTTCCAACCTGCTGCAAGCAGAGCGCGGAGAAGTGACCAAAGGCAACATCATCTTTCATGGTGAGCAGGTTCAGGCGCTTTCTCCAAACGAGCTGGTTCGTCGCGGATGCATTCAGGTGATGGAAGGCCGTCGCTGTTTTGGTCACCTGTCTATTGAAGATAATCTTATGACTGGGGCTTACACCCGCAAAGGTGGTGGTGCAGAGATCAAGCGTGATCTGGAAATGGTGTACGATTATTTCCCACGATTGCGTGAACGTCGTGCTTCTCAGGCGGGTTATACCTCTGGTGGTGAACAGCAGATGTGCGCGGTGGGCCGTGCTCTGATGAGCCGTCCTGACATGATTTTGCTTGATGAGCCAAGCATGGGTCTTGCGCCGCAGTTGCAGGAAGAAATCTTTGAGATTGTGAAGCAGCTGAATAAGAATGAAGGTGTGTCCTTCCTTCTGGCTGAACAGAATACAAATGTGGCGCTTAAGTATGCGACCTACGGTTACATCATGGAAGCAGGACGCATTGTGCTTGATGGTGATGCGGAGTCCTTGCGTGAAAACGAAGACGTAAAAGAGTTTTACCTTGGTGTTGGTGGGGAAGGCCGCAAGTCCTTCCGTGATGGCAAACACTATAAGCGTCGTAAGCGCTGGTTGGCCTAGAACTATAATCTGGCAGAAAACTCCTAATATTTGGGGGTAAACTGTCACAGGAAGTCAATGTATCTGGTTTTAAATAATCTATGTGCTGCTTACTGCTGCAAAAGGTATTTGGAGGACCTCATGCATTTTCTTTCAAAAATTGTTGCAGGGGCCGCGCTTATGAGCGTGGTCTCGATTTTTCCTGCTTCTTCTCAAGTTAAGTTAGAGGGCTACTTTCTGGCTCAGGAAAGTTGTCCTGCATTTCAATCCTTCCGAAAGCAAACCAATCCCGGAAATGTTCATTTGGAACGGATGAGGGCCTATGAGATTGCGGGGAAAAACAACCATGAGGCAAGTCACTATTTTATTCGGATGAATGGGGTGCAGCCGCGAGAGCGCTGGGTGGATGTTTCTTGTGGTCTGCATCTGGTTGAAGCAACGGGAAGCTCGAAACCTGCCGGAAATGGTTCAGGTGGCGATCACGTGAATCCTGCGGTGACAGGCTCTTCAGGGGATGCGGAGTTTCTTCTCGCAGCAAGCTGGCAACCGGCTTTCTGTCAGACGCACCAGAAGGTTAAAGAGTGCGCCTCTCAAGTTGCAGGCCGCTTCGATGCTAACCATTTTGCTTTGCACGGTTTATGGCCTCAGCCTCGTGGTAATTACTGGTGTGGAGTAACCCAAGAAAACAAGCGCCTTGCCGGTGATCGTTCTACCCGAGGGCAGTTACCGCCACTGGATCTGACCGATGCAACCCGCAAGGAACTGGACCGGGTTATGCCGGGAGCGCAATCTCATCTGGATCGTTATGAGTGGGTGAAGCATGGGACTTGTTACAGCGATAGCGCGGAAGAATATTACGCGGAGTCTCTTGACCTTATGGAGCAATTGAATGGCTCTGCTGTCCGTGATTTGTTTGCTGCGAACATTGGTAAGAAATTAACGAGCGCTCAAGTGCGTGCCGTTTTTGATGAAGCGTTTGGTGTTGGGGCTGGAGAACGGATTGAACTGCGATGTAAAGGCGGTTTGATTACCGAGCTGTTTATCAATCTTAAGGGTAAGATTGAGGCAGATACACCTATGAATGAATTAATTCTGGCGGCTGAGCCAGTGCTGTCAAATTGTGGGGGGCGTGTTGATCCTGTTGGTTTCAACTAGGACTTCGGCTCTCAGTTAAGATTGCAGAGAGCTGGTTGCTCTCTGCCCCTGTGAATGTGAGGCTATGGGAGGGCTTCTATGGGAACCCAATATTTTGATGAGTTGGAGATCCGTTCACCAGAGGAGCGTGAAGCTGATTTGATGGCCCGCTTGCCGGGGCAACTTGCCATGGCAAAGAAGGAGGCTACGGGCTGGGCAAAGCATCTGGCAGATGTTGACCCTGCCGCGATTACAGATCGTGATGCGCTTGCTAGTGTTCCAGTACTGCGGAAAAGTGATTTGCTGACTGCGCAAGCGGATGAGCCGCCGCTGGGTGGTTTGGCGACTGGTGACTTTTCCAGCTACAAGCGTATCTTTATGTCCCCAGGCCCTATCTGGGAGCCTCAGGGGCCGGAAGCTGATCCATGGAAGTCAGCGCGTGCGTTTCATGCGGTTGGCATTCGTCCGGGCGAAATCATTCACAATGCGCTTTCTTATCATATGACACCGGGCGGGTTTATTCTGGATCAGGGCGCTCGCGCTTATGGCTGTGTGGTCTTCCCGGCTGGTATTGGTAATACGGATATGCAGGTTTCTGCGATTTCCAGCCTGCGTCCGGATGCATATGCCGGAACACCGGATTATCTGAAAGTTATTTTAGATCGTGCTGTTGAGTTGGATGCAGATGTCAGCTCCATCAAGCGTGGTCTGGTTTCTGGTGGAGCGCTTTATCCGAGCCTGCGTGAAGAGTATGCCAATCGCGGTGTTCAGGTGTTGCAGGCGTATGCAACGGCTGATCTTGGTATTGTGGCTTATGAGAGTGAAGCCATGGAAGGGATGATCGCCAACGAAGATTTCATTATTGAAATTGTTCGTCCGGGCACAGGTGAACCTGTTGCACCGGGTGAAGTTGGTGAACTGGTCGTGACGAACTTTTCCTCCACCTATCCGCTTATTCGCTTTGCAACTGGTGACCTTTCCGCAATCCTGCCGGGTATCTCCCCATGCGGACGCACGAATATGCGACTGAAGGGTTGGATGGGGCGTGCAGACCAGCGTACTAAAGTGAAGGGTATGTTTGTTGACCCGGCGCAGATTGAGCGCCTGCGCAAGCAAGCTGGTGATGATGTTGGCCGTGCGCGTCTTGCTGTGGTTCGCAAGGGCGAACAGGATCACATGGTCTTAAAGGTGGAGACAGAAGCTGCAAGTGAGGACTTTATCGCGGCTTTGAAGAAGTCTTTGCGTGAGCACACGGGCCTTTCCGGAGATGTGGAACTGGTTGCTCCGAACTCCCTGCCAAACGATGGCAAGGTGATTTCTGACGAGCGTGATGTGAACGCATAAACTCTGTGCCCATTTGGGCTGATTAAAAGATGCCAGCTCCCGGTAGAGAGCTGGCATTTTCTGTTCTGGGTAGTTTTGCGCAGGTTATGCAGAAAGTTGGTGCATTTAACCTTGGCGTGGAGATCAGGAAACTCTATTTGTCAAATAGCTAGGATTTGCAGCTTATAGAGGTCTCATGACTCAGTCTAATGTCAGCCCTTCGACAAATCAGGAAAATCACCCGAAGGTCTCCTTCGGAAAAACGGGCGTTCTGCTTGTTAATCTTGGTACGCCCGATGGAACTGACTACTGGTCGATGAGGCGTTATCTGGCTGAGTTTCTCTCTGACCGGCGTGTGATTGAATGGTCGCGTTTTCTCTGGCTTCCCATTTTGCATGGCATCGTCTTAAGCAAGCGCCCGCAGAAATCCGGAGCTGCCTATAAGGAAATCTGGAACAACGAGCTTAATGAAAGCCCGTTACGTACGATCACCCGCAGTCAATCTGATAAGCTCTCTGAGGCTCTGTCTGATCTGGGGGAGAATGTTGTTGTTGACTGGGCTATGCGTTATGGCAGTCCGTCGATTGCGAGCCGTCTCGAAGCTTTGAAAGCTCAGGGATGTGATCGGATTCTCGTATTTCCGCTTTATCCGCAATACTCGGCTTCTACCACTGCGACAGTAAACGATGAAGTGTTCCGTACGTTGCTTAAGATGCGCTGGCAGCCTACACTTCGAATTGCGCCCCCTTATCATGATGAGGAGACCTATATCGACTCACTGGCAACTTCCATCAGAAATAAGGTGAGCGAGCTGGACGAAGAGCCGGAGGTTGTACTGGCTTCGTTTCACGGAATTCCGCAGAGCTACTTTGATAAGGGTGATCCGTACTACTGTCATTGTCAGAAAACGACCCGGCTTTTACGTGAGAAACTGGGTTGGGATGAGAAGAAACTTCAAATCACTTTTCAATCCCGGTTCGGGCCTGAAGAGTGGTTGCAACCCTATACAGACAAGACGGTCGAGAAGCTGGCGCAAGATGGTGTGAAGAGAATTGCTGTTTTAAATCCGGGATTTGTTGCCGATTGTCTTGAAACTCTTGAGGAAATTGCTGGTGAAGCGGCTGAGATTTTTGAGGAGCATGGCGGGGAGCAATTTACGCATATCCCGTGCTTGAATGACACGCGGGAAGGCATGGCCGTGCTGGAAAATGTGGTTCGCCGTGAACTTCAGGGCTGGGTTTAGCTATCTCAGACTTTACTCAGGATGCTTTACAGAGCGCTACCTTCTTTTTGCGAGGTGGTGCTCTTTTACATTTACTCCTGCAATTTTCTCTGGCCTTAATCGTATAAACCTAAGATAGTTTACCCAGGTTGCTTAAAGGGACAGATTGATATGGATTTTTTGACAGGTAGCTCGATTACCGTCCTTATTCTGGTAGCGTTGATTATTTTCGTTGTCTTTGCAGGCGCAAAGATGATCCCGCAAGGATACAACTATACAGTTGAACGCTTTGGCAAATACAGAAGGACTTTGAACCCCGGCCTGAACATCATTATCCCCTTCATTGACCGGGTCGGTCATCGGGTGAATATGATGGAGCAGGTGCTGGAAGTGCCTGCGCAGGAAGTGATTACCAAGGATAACGCGACGGTTACAGGTAATGGCGTAGCGTTTTATCAGGTGCTGAATGCCGCTCAGGCGTCCTATGAAGTTCAGGGACTTCAGAATGCGATCCTCAATCTGACCATGACAAACATCCGTAGTGTGATGGGGTCCATGGTGCTGGATGAGCTTCTTTCTAACCGTGATGAGATTAACTCCCGACTCTTGCGTGTGGTGGATGCGGCCTGTGAGCCCTGGGGGGTCAAGATCACCCGTATTGAGATTAAGGACATCAATCCGCCGGATGATCTGGTGGATGCTATGGCCCGTCAGATGAAAGCTGAGCGTGAAAAGCGCGCTGCGATTTTGGAAGCTGAGGGTGACCGGCAGTCTGAGATTGCAAAGGCTGAAGGTGTAAAGCAGTCTCTTATTCTGGAAGCTGAAGGACGCCGGGAAGCAGCTTTCAGAGATGCTGAAGCACGGGAACGCATGGCTGAGGCAGAAGCGAAAGCAACCAAGATGGTTTCTCAGGCAATTGCTGAGGGAGACATGGGCGCGATTAACTACTTTGTTGCCAACAAGTACGTTGAAGCATTTGGTGAGCTTGCCAAGTCTCCTAACCAGAAAACTCTTATTTTGCCAATGGAAGCGACGGGAATGCTCGGTAGCCTTGCTGGCATTGCCGAAATCGGCAAGGAGGCTCTGAGGGAGACTGAGCATCGCAGGTCTGGTCGGGTTCCAAATACGGGTAGTTCAGAAAACTAATGGAAGCACTGTTTGAGCTGTTTCAAAACAGCATAGAACCCTGGGTTTGGCTTGCTTCCGGTCTTGTTCTTATTGGGCTGGAGCTGGCCGTGCCCGGGTCATTTCTGATCTGGTTTGGCGCAGCTGCTCTCGTCATGGGTGCGCTGGTGGCTTACTTTGATCTGGACTGGCGCTGGCAGCTGGTAATCTGGGGCGGCCTGTCACTGGCCTTCCTGCTCGTTGGTCGCCGACTGACTGTGAAAGATGATGATAAGGAAGGCGATCCTCATCTCAATAAGCGGGGAAGCCGATATCAAGGGCGGGTGTTTTTGCTGCAACATCCTTTGTCACACGGAAAAGGTACGCTTGAAATCGGCGATTCTGTCTGGCGTATACGAGGACCAGATTTGCCTGCGGGCAGCTCCGTGCGGATTATAGATCAGGATGGAACGACTTTGATTGTTGAGGCAGCCTCAGCTGATGAGGTCACTGGTACGGATTAAAGTCTGGTGGCAGCGGAGGTTCTTCTGCCATGAGCAGGATTGAAATTCGCCGGTTCGCTGCAAGATAGGGGTCGTTGGGAAAGAGTGGCTGAGTGTCAGCTTTTCCGACGACCGAATGAATGTTGTTCTTGGGCAGGCCGTATTCTGAGAGGATTTGACGTGCGGTGTTTGCGCGATCTGCGGAGAGTTCCCATCCGGTTTCGCTCGGCGATGTGATGAGCTGGCCTGTTGTTGTGTGACCAGTGATGCGAACGCGATTTGGAAGTTTTGCCAGAACGGGAGCCATTTTAGCAAGCAAGCGCCTTGTTACCTCATAGGGATACTTGGAACCTTCCGGGTACATGGAACGACCTTCCTGATCTACGATCAGAATATTCAGGCCTTCCTCGGTTTCTTCAAGAATGATGTTGTTGGAAACTTCAGTGATTTCAGGCATTTCCTGAAAGGCTTGACGCAACGAGACAGCAGCCGTTGCGAACTGGCGTGGCTTTTCAATCTCAGCTTTTTTCGTGGTGTGAGTGTTTGCTTCAGGGCCTTGCTTGCGCTTTTCAGGGTGGTTTTCTATGGCAAAGTCTGCATCTGTTATCTGCCGCTCATAGGTAATGTCTTTCATGAAGTCACGCAGTGGCACGCCTTCAATCTCGAGGACACCGGCTCGCTTGGTGACTTGTTTGATGCCAAAGGCTTCTTTAATGGACCCGGCGACAACCTGAAGTTTCTGCTTGTCCTGTACGGAAAAAGAAATAATCAAAACGAAGAAGCATACAAGGAGCGACATGAGATCCGCAAAGGTCACCATCCAAGTCGGAGCGCCTTTGGGAGCGTTTTTTTTTCTGCCTGCCATGTGTTTCTCCCTGCACTGAAAGCAGTGTCTGTCTTGCTCTCCAGAGGTGTTTTTAAGCCGCTGCCTCTGCCATATCGTTTCGGCCCTTCTCTGGAATGTATGCCAGCAACATTTCACGGATAAGGGATGGGCTTTTGCTCTCTCTGATTTGCAGGATTCCGTCAATTACCAGTGTCTGGTTGAGTTCTTCCTGCTCAAATTTACTGTCGAGCTTGTCTGCAACAGGAATGCAAAGGATGTTTGCAATCAATGAACCGTAGAGCGTTGTTAAAAGCGCGATTGCCATAGAAGGACCAATTGTTGAGGGGTCGTCCATGGTGGCGAGCATTTGTACCAGACCAACAAGCGTTCCAATCATACCAAATGCTGGGGCGGAGTCTCCTAGTGCACGATAAACGCGGGCGCCTTCGTTCAGGCGATTGAGATAGAGATCCCGTTCTTTCTCCATGGTTTCGCGAATCAGGGTGTAATCGTAACCGTCTGCTACGTATTGCACGCCCTTGGCCAGAGTTGGCTCTTCGATTTCAACATTCTCAAGACCGAGTGGCCCTTCTTTGCGTGCTGTTTCTGCCAGATGTGCGATGTTGTCAATCAGCTCGCGCGGTTCGATTTTCTTATGGGTAAAGGCAAGCTTTGCGCCCATGCCGAAAGCGCTGAGAACACCACCTAATGGAAATCGCACAAGTGTGGCAGCCAGTGCTCCACCAACAACGATGAGAATGGAAGGCAGATCAATAAACTGAGTGAAGCTGCCCCCAATAAAGATAGCCACCAGCACTGTTACGCACGCAGCGAGAACGCCGATTATCGTCGCTAGATCCATTTATATTACCCGAATATGCTCATTATTGAGCAAATTAACTAGTATTAATTCAGGGGGTATTATGGCTAGGGAAATCCTAATAAATGGGTAAAATCGCAGGAGGTCTCGCTTGCTGATTAATTTTCTTCACGCTTGCGAAGGAATTAACCAGCTCGAAACCGTAGGTATCTAGGGATCAGACAGGAAAAGCCCCCGAAACTGGCTTACATTCAGGGGCTTTTACGTATTTGGGGGAGTTCGATCAGGCTGCGCCGACGTTCAAAAGATCGAGTGTGCGGATAATTCCGACTGGTTTACCGGCATCAACAATGAACAGGGAGCTGATGCGCATTGAGTTCATCATTTCAAGTGCAGATGGAGCCAGAAGATCGCCGCTGATTGTTTTGGGATTTTCCGTCATGACATCCTCAACCTTTTTGTCGAGAAAATCCGGGCTGATATGACGGCGTAAATCACCATCTGTGATGATGCCAATCAGTCTGGCGTTTATATCGGTGATGCCAAGGACGCCGAAACTCTTCTGGGTCATCAAAACCAGTGCTTCTTTCATCAGCATTCCGACCTGACCCAGTGGTAAGTGGTCACCTGTGTGCATAATGTCTTTTACGTGCATCAGGCTCGCACCAAGTTTTCCGCCCGGATGATAGACTTTAAAGTCTTGCGCGGTGAAGCCTTTGGCTTCGAGCAGGGTAATAGCAAGAGCATCGCCTAAAGCAAGCTGAATCAAGGTACTTGATGTTGGAGCCAGACCATGAGGACAGGCTTCCGGAACTTGGGGAAGGGTCAGGCAAATATCGGAGGCTTTGCCCAGAGCGCTACTGGCATTTCGTGTGATTGCGATCAGCGGCACTTTGAACCTTCTTGTAAACCCGAGAAGGCTGGCAAGTTCCTGTGTTTCACCGGACCAGGAAAGCGCGATTACAACATCATCTTCAGTGATCATACCCAGATCACCGTGGCTTGCTTCACTCGCGTGTACAAAGAAAGCAGGTGTCCCGGTTGAGGCGAGCGTTGCAGCCAGTTTGGTGCCAATGATGCCACTTTTGCCGATACCGGAAACAATCACACGCCCCTTAGATTGGGAAATCGTTTCTACGGCTCGAGAAAAAGGCACTGACAGCCCGTTGGAAAGACTGGCCTGCAATGCTGTGAGCGCTGCACGTTCAGTTTCAATCGTCTTTGCAGCAGAGTGAATCCACTCGTCTGAAGGGCGCAACGGGCGATCTTCAAGCGTTAGAGATGATGGCATATGCATTAGGCACTACTTCTTTGCTTCGCTCTGGAGAGCACAATGATGTGTTGCAATAAGATTCTCGATCTTCATAAGAGTGCATTAAGGACACTCTGAGGCAAGACGCGGTTTCCCCTCTAGCAAATTTGCATTGAGAAAACAATCAAGGACAACGGCTCAATTGCAAGGAAACCTTAACCATGTTGGGAGAGGGTTAAGAGAGTTGGAACTCTCAGTTTTAAATGTCTGTTGCTGGATTGTTTATGTGTTTGCGCCCTGTTCTCGCAAAGAGCCTTGTTGCCGGATCTGTGTTGTCCGGTACCCTTGTGCTGGGCGTGTTATCTCTGAGTGATGTAGAGGCGCAAACCACTGATCTGGAATTCCGGCCAAGTCTTTCGTTTGAAGATGACCCCAGTTCGGATTTTGAGCTTTCATCTGAAGCGGATGCGGAACCATTTGAGCAACTGGTTGAAGAGGGTGTGCAGGGGTCTGAGAAGCGTGTTTCTGCTGCTCAGAGCAAGCAACAGCCGACCCCGCTAACGCGGAGGAGGCGTGAAGCAAAATTTTCTGAAAGAGTGGAAGCTGCATCGCGTCGTTCTCGTCCTGTCGGTGGTGGAGGTCTTGCCGACGAAGGGATCTTTGATGGGGAGACTGTGCAGGACCGGCCTGTTGGATTTAAGCTTGGTTCATTGCGCTTAACTCCATCCTTAGATGCTGGGCTGGGCTGGACGGATAATGCGGCGCAAGCCAATGGCGGGAGCCCGGACGGGTTTTACGAAGTGGATGCCGCTGTTTCCGTCGTTTCCAACTGGGATCGCCACGAAATTGGCCTTGAACTGCGCGGTAGTTTAAGGGCGTTTTTCGATGAACCGGATAACAACCAACCAGTTTTAAGCGGACGGGGTAACCTGAGGCTCGATCTGGGAAGGCAGACCACAGCCGATGTTGATGGCGTGTATTCGTTCTCACGTGAGGAACGATCTTCTGCGGAAAATGAGGCGACGAGCGGGCGGACAAACTCTGTTCAGGAGATTGGCGGGCGTCTTTCGCTCAGCAGGCAGATCTCTGTTATTCAGCTGCGTGGTGGGTTCGGGGTTGATCGAACTGTTTATGGTGGTCAAATGTCAGTCTCACAGCCACGAGATAATACCGTCGTTGATGCCACGTTCCGTAGTTCTTTTGATAATGGTGCAATGTTTGAGCCATATCTGGAGGGTGGTTTTCTTGTTCGTGAGTATGATCAGGATTGTAAGGGCGACCCTGCTTGTTTTGACAGGAACTCTCGCGGGTACTTTGTTAAGGCTGGTCTGAATGTTGACCGTGGACCGAAACTGCGTGGAGAATTCGGTGTTGGTTACCGGTCAGAGTTTTTGAAGGATGACCGGCTTAGCGCGTTGCAGGGATTTGTTTTTGACGGGGCCTTTGTATGGTCTCCGACGCGCCGTGATACCGTGACCTTAAGTGGGGCAACAAGCTTTAACGGTACCAACCTGAATGGCGCTTCCGGTTCCATCCTGTATGCAGGAGATATGCGGTACGCGCATCAGTTCACGCAGGATATCGTCGGGGACATCCAGCTTGGCTACACTTACAGGAAGTATCAGGGAATAGACATTGTGGAACAGGAGGGGACTGGCTCCTTTGGTCTGGTCTGGGCGTTCTCTAAAGATGCAGCTCTGCTTTCACGATACACTTTCCGGGCCTTCGACAGCAACGTGGCTGAAAGTGACTATACCAGTAGTCTTGTAGAAGCTGGATTGCGTATAAGGCGTTGATTTATTAATGAAACTTAAGATGCGTTAACCTTCGCCATAAGTTTCTAATAGGAATTGATAGGTAAAAAAATGGGTTTTGATTAAAAGCGGCCTTTTTTTTACCATGGTTGATAGTCATGGCAGTCATGCCGCCGAGGGCTAAGCAAAAAGACTGCGCAGTTTGCGCCAAATATATTCCTTTTCGGACGACTGGAGAAAGCTGAATGCGATTTTCTTCTCTGCCAGCATTGCTGTGCACCGGGTTTTTGCTTTTCTGTAACTCAAGCGTTTTCGCACAGGAAAGTGATTTTCAAACATGGATAAAGAGCTTTAAGCGAACTGCTGTTGCGCAGGGTGTTGATGCGCAGCTTTATGACCGTGTCTTCAAGGGAATGACACCGGATCCACGTATCAAAAAGAGCGCGGAAAATCAGCCGGAGTTCACTCGTGCGATCTGGCAGTATCTGGACAGCGCAGTTTCTCAGGACCGGGTGAGCCATGGTCGTCTGATGGTGGATGAGTGGGCTGAATGGCTCGACAAGATTGAAAGCAGGTATGGCGTAAGCCGACATGTGGTGCTTGCGATCTGGGGTATGGAAAGCTCTTATGGGCGCGTTCTGGATAACAAGGCAATTGTGCGCTCCACCCCCCGGGCTTTGGCAACTCT
Source organism: uncultured Pseudovibrio sp. (assembly GCA_947496145.1). Lineage (GTDB taxonomy): Bacteria > Pseudomonadota > Alphaproteobacteria > Rhizobiales > Stappiaceae > Pseudovibrio. The sequence goes on along the minus strand of CANMBS010000005.1, from coordinate 41,342 downwards.
GGCTTACAATGGTGGCCGGCGCGGGAAATATGCTCGTAAACAGCTCGTTGCTGCACTCAAGATTTTGCAGAGAGGTGACGTTTCTTCTGAGCAGATGACCGGGTCATGGGCTGGCGCGATGGGGCATACTCAGTTTATTCCCACGACCTATCAGGCGTACGCAGTTGACATAACCGGAGATGGAAAACGCGATATCTGGAACAGCATCCCGGACGCTTTAGCTTCAACGGCTGCATATCTTGAGAAAATGGGATGGCAGTCCGGGCAAACCTGGGGCTATGAAGTTACGCTTCCGGCAAACTTTGATTACCAACTGGCGAATAAGCGCCGGAAGAAGCCTGTTTCCTACTGGAAATCTTTAGGTGTGAAGCGAGTGAATAAGCTGGAGTTTCCAAGAGCAAATGACAGCGCCCGTCTTTACACTCCGGCAGGCGCAAACGGTCCTGCGTTTTTGCTTTTGAAGAATTTCGATGTCATCAAGCGTTACAACAACTCTGATGCTTATGCATTGGGAGTTGGTCATCTTTCTGACCGACTGCTTGGGATGACTGAATTTGTGGCTGACTGGCCACGCGGAGATCGTCCTCTGTCTTCGAGTGAAAAAAAGCTTTTGCAACAGCGTCTGGTTGAAAAAGGGTATAAGCTTGGAGCGGTTGATGGCAAGATTGGTTACAAGACACGTCAGGCAATTCAGGCTTACCAAAAGGCTTCAGGGCTTATTCCTGATGGTCACGATTCAATAAAGCTTCTTAATAGGTTGCAAGGTAGAACATAATCGGGTTTCCTATTGGCAGGAAACCAAGGTAAGTGGTTTTGCTGCCGGAGAGACGCGATTATGCAACGATCCTTTTTGTCACTTGTGTTTATAACCTTGATTGTGGCTTGCTTTGCCGGGGTTTCCATTGCGCCGGTTGAAGTTGCTGCACAAGTGAGGGCCAATAACGCAAGAACGCAGAAAAACAACAATCAAGGCTTCCTTGGATGGCTTTTTGGCGGCAGCACAAAGAGGATGGAACAAGCCAACCCGAAGCGTAAGAGGAAACTCAGAAACCGGTCACGAAGCCCTGATAGTGGTGCGGCGGTTGTTAATACGCCCAAGATTGTCGAGAAAGAGAAAAACAAGGACGCGAAGGTTCTTCTTGTTGTTGGCGATGCGCTGGCTATGGGACTGGCAGATGGGTTAAAGGCGATCTATGCAGAAACGCCTTCGATTCGTGTGAAAAAACTGGTCTATCCGATCAACGGTCTGGTTGCAAATAAGGAGCCTGACTGGCCGGAGGATGTCGCTCTTGCGTTGAAAGATGAAGATGTTGGTCTGGTGGTTGTTTCGCTCGGTGCGCGGGACAACCGGAATATCAGAGTGACTGAGCAAAGTGTGATCGACGGGCAAACGACTTCCTATACGGAGGAACTGCAGTTTCAGGGCGATGACTGGAAGAAAGAATATCGCTATCGCACAGCGTCTCTGGTTGCGGCGGTCCGTAATGAGCAGTTGCCATTGATCTGGGTTGGGCTGGCACCGGCTCAGAAGTATCTGACAAGCGCTAATTTCAGCTATCTCAATGATCTGTATAAGGAGCAGGTGGAACCTGCTGGCGGTGTCTTCGTTGACATATGGACCACGTTCCAAAGTGAGGCCGGGGAATACACAACTCATGGGCCAGACATTAGTGGTAAACGGCGGCGTTTGAGAGCTAAAGATGGTGTTTATTTTACCTGGGCAGGCTATCGTAAGGTTGCTTACTTTGTGGAACGGGAGATTGCGCGAATCTTTGGCAGTGCCACTGCGTTCATCTTTGAGGGTGTAAAAGATGACCCTAACTTCATCGTGTTAACAGGACGTTTGACGTCTCCTGAAACTAAGCTTATCGGGCCTGACGATAAGGGGGGGAAAGCTGCTGCGGGCAGTGATCTGTTTAAGCTAACGGTATCCGGTGAGGTTCTTCCTGAAGTTACAGGACGGGCTGATGATACGCGCTGGACCGGGTTTTAGCTTTTCTTCTTTGGTCGTTAGTGAGGACGCCCGATCTCTTTGAGCTGGTGTTGTTGAGTACCTTCCTGACTGAAGCTTATTGAATTGTGTTTCGATTCTTCCAGCAGATTTCAGCGATCGCATTCTGTCTCCACCTGTGGGTAGAATATGCGAGAGGCAGAAAATTTCACAAAAATATATTTTTTTAGATGTTTTTTTGAAAAATAGAGCCAAATCAACGTGCGGTGGTAGTGTTCTGTTTACACACATGGGTAACATTACTCACTCTTAACTTATGGGTAAAATGGGGCTATTTATGGTTACCCAACCGCATGTTTTTAAGTTATCGATGGTTGCCAAGTTTGTGCTGGTTGTCTTGATGGCTATGACAATCATGTTTCTTGGTACGCTGTTTTCCTTTGCTACCATCTATGGTGCGCTCACGTCTGCATTAGATGATGCGACGCTTCGCTCGCAACTCATGTCCGATCAGGGACAGAGTGCGCTGGAGGCATTGCTGCTTGAGAACCTGACATACATCGTTATGATTTGCGCTCCCGTTGGCCTCCTGTTTTTTGTGGTTGCGGTTGTGACCGCCAGAGGAATGCGACGAAATATGGCATTTCTTCAAAAAGGACTGGATGCTCTGGCAGATGGCGCGCTTGATACAAAAATCAGCTGCACTGAGCGCGGGGACGAGATTGGTGCAATCGCTCGCTCAATCGCGAAGTTTCGGGTTGTGCTGCAAGAAAAAGCAGAGCTGGATGCGCAAGCTCAGATGCAGCAGGAGCTGGAACTTGCTGAGGCACGGAAACAGGCTCTGGCAAGTGTGGCTTACGACTTTGAAGCGTCAGTGGGCCATGTGGTGCATGATCTGCTGGAGATTAGCCGGGCCGTTGAGGCTCGGTCTCGCGAGCTGGATGCAAGTGTGCAGGGTGCGCACAGCGCTATGACCTCTTCCAATGATGTGGCTCAAACCACGCAGAACTCTGTTGAAGCACTGGTGGAAGCTGCTGTAGGTGTTTCCCGCTCCTCCGGGATGATTGGTGATAATACGACACAGGCAGCACGATTTGCTCAGGATGCAGCAGAGCATGCACACAAAACCAATGAGGTTGTGGGACGTCTGGCAGAAACCGGCAAAGCGATTGGCGAAGTTATTGAACTTATTGACCAGATTGCAGATCAAACTAACCTGCTTGCGCTGAATGCCACTATTGAAGCTGCGCGAGCAGGAGAAGCCGGACGTGGCTTTGCCGTGGTTGCAAGTGAGGTGAAAAATCTTGCAGGTCAAACCTCCCAAGCAACTGAAGAAATCTCTGCGCAGGTTGAATCAGTCCAGAACGTTGCGGAGCAGGCGGTTGAGGCTATTCAGTCTATTGGTGAGACCATTGCGCAAATCAACTCCTTGTCCACTGGCATCAATGAGGCAGTGGGAGAGCAGAAACTTGCTACGGAGGATATTTCGCGCAGTCTGGGAGACGCTCATCGTAATGTCACACAGGTTGCAACCAACATGCAGGATCTGGATAGTGAATTTAAAGAGACAAAAGACGCCTCGCAGGATCTGCACAAGGCCGCTCGGGAGTTAGGCTTGCTTTCCGGGAACTTGCAGGCAGAAGTGGCGAGCTTCCTTGAAAACGTGAAGGCTGCTTAAGGCTCTTTAAGCTGCCTTTGAGAGTGTGGGAGGGTGATAGAGTCTCGTATCCGGAAGGCTTGGCTGATATTCGCCGCAGTGGGAGTTCTAAAGCAGTTCGCGTTTAAGCTGAAACGCTTGATCTGCTTTAGCTTTTGTTTTTGCGTATCTTTATCTGAAAACCGGTGTCCACTTTTCCCGAGACAGGCCAACCTAGAGTTGGCCCGTTTCATTTGAGACTTCCCAAAAACCAGCAACCAAATCATGACGTAATTTTATTCATTTGCCTGATGAAACTGGAAACTTTTGATATGTCACCTTCCAGGAAGCGAGAAGGGGCGCTAAGCACAAATTCCTGTATAGTTTTGGTGAAATGTGCCTGATCATAAAATCCAGCCTCCGCAGCCAAATGCGACAGGGGCAGTTCTTCACCAGAAAGTATGATTGAGACGATATAATTGAACTGTGTGGTGCGAGAGAAATACTTAGGCGATACCCCAACTATTTTTTTAAACCGGCTCGTAAACGTCCTTTCAGGTATATTAAGCTCTTCGATCAGCTGCTTCAGTTTAATATCTCCATGGGCTTCTTCAATGAGGCGAACTGCTTTAACGACAAAGTCTGGCGCTGAAATCGCCTTATCTGCTTGCCATTTGAGTGCTTGCTGCAAGCAAATGAGATAGTCCTCTGTATCCTTGACACCGTTAAGCTTTGCCAGCAGAACAGCTGCAAACTCCGAAGCAGTTTCGTTTACTAGAACAGTCCTGTTAACGAGGGTATCACCGTAGATACCAAACAGCTCATAAAGTCCTGTTGCTGTGAATTCCGCGAGTATATGGCCTATATGTCCTTTCCAGTGGACGCATGCATTGGTTTTGTACAGCTGCCCGCTAAAATGGCTAATTGGAGGCTTCATTTGAGGGATCGTTTCACCAGCCACATCAACCGTCCCGATCCCCTTCCATATATGCCCCAGTAAAGGGTAACCCGTTGGAGGCGATTGGACAGTGAGTTCGGTAACTTTCTGATCTGCAACGTGGTATCCCTTAATGTAACGAAACAACTCAGGTGATGTAGGGTACTTTTTATAAATATTCATAAAACCCCTCACGGCTTGCCGTTTTTTACAAGACGCCTCATTCAGGTATCGATAAAACGTACTCAGGCGCCAAAACGCTGATCTCTTTATCAAGTGTACTTATCATCAGAAGATTAGCCATACTAACGCCTGCGATTGTCGTAGAGTTTTTCAGGTAATGCAACTTATGAGGACAATTTGTTATTGCCTTTGCTGTGTCAGACGGAACTTAAAAATTATAGTCTGAAGTTTTAAAGGCTAGGCTCGTTGAGATTCACCTTGAATTTACCAGAGGGGCGCAGTCATACACCGTCCTCTCAAAGCAAGTATCTGTTTTTTCAGAACGCCATACCTACCAAGTTTTTGTGTCGCAGTGGGTGTCTGCTGCTCAGGGATGAGCGAACATCATGAACTATGCATCAGTCCCAAGAACCGAGAGAAATCAAGCTCTGGAACTGTTGTTTATGGGCGTGACCCATACGACGAATTCACGCTTGCATTGGTGTGAGGTTCAACACAAGTGACCGAAGCAAAGTGCTGTAGTCCGACAAGAACAAGCTGAGATTGCATCGCCAACTTGATCACAGTTTGTAACCTATCACGCTCCAGATATCGTCACGGTACTATTTGAGGAGCGCGTTTCTGTCCTCCGTAAGCAGCATTTGTGGATTATTGAAACAACATTGCAGGAAGAAGAGGGGAGGTGGCAACCAGAACATCATTTTGGGAAGCCCAAACGATAACCACGGCGTTTGTCGTTTATTTCGGTGACCGCCATTTGAAGTGAGCAAGTGTGCAAACATTGAGACCCTGCACAAATTGAGAAGCAACACCTTAGAGAATTGGGAAAAAAATGGATAACTACATTTCGTCAATTAATGAGCTAGAGGCGCTTTTTGTCAATCGTCACAACTTAAAGAGCTTTCATTACTACACCGATGACGAAGGAATCTACAGTCACTTCTGCAAACTGGTCGCCAAGTCGGTCGAAACGGATGAAGACCTAAGAAATGCATCGAACATTACCGAAGATGAATTGCGGTTGCTGAACGACAAGTACAATCTTGATCTTACAGCTGCGTATATGAATGGACCAGAGTGTGGTTGTGGCCGAACAACCAATGGATACGACTTTATTGTGAATGCCGTATACAGACATGGGTCTGGATTCCTAAGAAATCAAAAATCTACTTATGGTGCGCAATACATTATGCCAATGAGACGAGCCATGAACCATATAGTATGTACCAATTGCGGTGACTTGCTGCCATTGAAAGCAAAGGCGACATATAAGGATTCGTCTAAAATCGACACTTATGGACCGTGCACCAATGATGGTATCACCGCCAGTGCTGGTGCGGGCCAATAGTGATCCATCTCTGAGCTTAATCGAGCGACATAGCGTCAATTGGATTGTCACTATAAGAAAGGTCCGCACCATAAGGCGCGGACCCAATGTTCGAATGTACAATTTGGAACCCATGAGTTGGGCTGGGCCTGATTTAGTGGCGAGATACTATCTTGATCTATGGTTGATACTACTTGCTGACTGGAAGCGCCTAGATTACGGCCAAACGGCAGGTATGGCTACGCAGTAAAAACCTCACCAAATTCGACTTATGATTGAAATTACACGCTGGCTGATCGCATTCAGATTTAGGGCGAATGGCAGCTTTGGGTCACAAGCGACTTGCTGCAAGCAGCATTGGGTTTGATACTTTACTCTTCTCTCACGGATGAGGATGAGTGTTGAAGTCTGGAGATTTGAAAAAACTTATCCCCCTTGCTCATATGTACCCGCATACTAATCTCATGCCCACGTGACGGGCTGCTGGCGGACCGTCCGTCGGTTTGTCGTGGGCTGGGTGGGGCTGTCAGAAGAGGTAACGCATCTTTTGGTGGTCCGGTGGCACCGATTTTCAGGCGTGACTGCATGGTCTGAGAGGAAGGACCCAAGCCTGAAGGGTATCACGCAGTGGCATTTACGGGTCAGAGCGGTAAATGTCAGAGGCAGTGGACCTGTTTGGATACGGAAACTTATCTGAGCAAAGCCGCCACCTTTCCGGGAAACCGGCTATCGTGCCTTTCAGGAGAAGAGGCGATGTTGGCCATACCAAAATGCCCGGGCAAGGCGCGTAGCCAATGCCGAAGACTCATATTTAACACGTAGCGCAGGTGTTGCCTGCCGCCTTGCTCATCCCGACTTTCGGGAAATCTGGTCCAACACTGCATGGGATGCCATGTGGTGCAAATCGTGCTTGTTTGATCAAAATGGAAAGTGGGGGCCGGACGTATGCATGAAAATGAACAGGATGCTATGAGAAAACCCCGAAAAGCAGTGCTTTCCGGGGCTTTGGGAATTGATTGTGCGCTAAGATTAGCGTGGCAGATTGGAAGAACCTGTCAGGAACTCATCGATGGAACGCGCTGCCTGACGACCTTCGCGGATTGCCCAGACCACGAGGGACTGGCCTTTGCGAACGTCACCAGCGGCGAAGACCTTTTTGATGGAGGTCTTGTAGTCCTCGGTGTTGGCCTTAACGTTTGTGCGCGGGTCAAGCTCCAGTTCGTCGCCAGCTTCCTTGATGTAGGTTTCCATGTTTGGACCGGAAAAGCCGATGGCTGCCAGAACGAGGTCCGCTTTGAGGATGAACTCGGTTCCTTCAATCGGAACACGCTTTTCATCCACGCGAGCACATTTTACGCCGGTTACATGACCGTCTTCATCGCCAATGACTGCCAGAGTGGCTGCGGAGAACTCACGCTCTGCACCTTCTGCCTGAGAAGTGGACGTGCGGAACTTAGTTGGCCAGTAAGGCCAGAACTGGTTCTTGTCCTCTTTCAGCGGAGGCATTGGGCGGATGTCCATCTGGGTGACAGAAAGTGCGCCCTGACGGAAGGAGGTGCCTACACAGTCAGAAGCCGTATCACCACCGCCGACAACAACAACGTGCTTGCCGCCTGCCCAGTATGGCTCTTCCTCGGAGATGTCTTCCCCGCCGACACGGCGGTTCTGCTGCACGAGGAACGGCATGGCGTACATGGCGCCTTTGAGGTCCATGCCCGGAATGCCCGGATCACGCGGACGTTCTGCACCAGTACACAGCAATGTTGCATCGTGGCGGGTATGGATTTCTTCAAACTCCACATCCTTGCCGATTTCGCAGCCATAGTGGAAGGTTACGCCTTCTGCTTCCAGTTGTTCAACGCGGCGGTCGATGTAGTGCTTTTCCATCTTGAAGTCAGGAATGCCGTAGCGCAGCAGGCCACCAGCACTTGGTTCACGCTCATACACATGCACGGTATGGCCTGCGCGGGCCAGCTGCTGAGCTGCTGCCAGACCAGCAGGGCCGGAGCCGATGACGGCAACGGTTTTACCGGTCTTGGTTGTTGCTGGCTCAGGTTTGATCCAGCCTTCCTTGAAAGCGCGGTCTACAATTGCCTGCTCAACGGTTTTGATCGCGACCGGAATGTCTTCCAGATTAAGCGTACAGGCTTCCTCACAGGGTGCAGGACAGATGCGTCCTGTGAAATCCGGGAAGTTGTTGGTCGAATGCAGGTTGCGAGATGCCTCTTCCCAGTCGCCGGCAAACACCAGGTCGTTCCAGTCCGGAATCTGGTTGTTTACCGGACAGCCGTTTGGACCGTGACAGAAAGGAACGCCACAATCCATACAACGCGCTGCCTGACGCTCCACGTCTGTTTGTGAGAGCGGGACCGTGAATTCACGGAAGTGGCGAATGCGATCTGATGCCGGCTGGTACTTCTGTTCCTGCCGGTCGATCTCCAAAAAGCCAGTTACCTTACTCATGTCTTCCCCCTCTTATTCCGCAGCCGCGAGGCCCATACGCGCAGCTTTCATTTCCTGAAGCGCACGACGGTATTCAACTGGCATAACTTTCACAAACTTCGGACGCCATTCCTCCCAGTTGGCAAGGATATCAGCTGCCTTGGTAGACCCGGTATACTTCACATGGTTTTCAAGAATGAGACGCAGACGTTCGTCGTCGTGGCGGGTCATGTCAGCTGACAGATCCACACGTCCTTTGTACTCAATGTCCCCGCCATGGTGATGCAACTTTTCAAGCAGGTCGTCTTCTTCTTCCACCGGCTGGATGTCCACCATTGCAAGGTTACAACGGGAGTTGAAGGTCTGATCTTCGTCCAGAACGTAGGCAACGCCACCGGACATGCCTGCTGCAAAGTTTCGGCCTGTCTGACCGATAACAACAACAACACCGCCGGTCATGTACTCACACCCGTGATCGCCAACACCTTCGACAACAGCCGTTGCACCGGAGTTACGAACTGCAAAGCGCTCGCCTGCCACGCCACGGAAGTACACTTCACCGCTGGTTGCACCGTAAAGAACGGTGTTGCCGACGATGATGGAGTTTTCGGGTACAATGCGGGTGTTTGCTGGTGGGCGTACGATGAGGCGTCCGCCTGCAAGGCCCTTACCGACATAGTCGTTCGCGTCGCCTTCCAGATCGATGGTCACACCTTTGGCAACGAATGCACCAAATGCCTGACCTGCGGTACCGGTCATGGAAATATGAACAGTGTCGTCCTTCAGGCCCTTTGCGCCGTAGCGTTTTGCGATCTCACCGGAGAGCATTGCGCCAACGGAGCGGTCAACAGACTTGATTTGCGCGGGGAAGGAGACCTTCTCTTTGCTTTCAAGTGCAGGTGTTGCGTTTCTGATGAGCTCGCGGTCAAGAATGTCGTTGATCGGATGCTCTTGCAGCATAGACCAGCGGCTTTCTTCTGGAGTTGCATCTGGACGATAGAAGATCTTGGAGAAATCAAGACCCTGAGACTTCCAGTGGTTGATTGCAGTTTCTTTGTCGAGCATGTCAGAGCGACCAATGATGTCGTCCAGCTTCTTGACGCCGAGTTCTGCCATCAGCCCACGCAGCTCTTCTGCAACGTAGAAGAAGTAGTTGATAACGTGCTCTGGTGTGCCTTTGAAACGCTTACGCAGGACAGGGTCCTGAGTTGCGATGCCAACCGGGCAGGTGTTCAGGTGACACTTACGCATCATCAGGCAGCCTGCTGCGATGAGCGGAGCAGTTGAGAAGCCGTACTCGTCAGCACCGAGCAGTGCACCGATGAGGACGTCACGGCCAGTGCGAAGACCGCCGTCTACCTGCAAAGCAACACGGGAGCGCAGGCCGTTGAGAACGAGGGTTTGCTGGGTTTCAGCAAGGCCCATTTCCCATGGAGAACCAGCGTGTTTCAGTGAGGTGAGAGGAGATGCACCTGTACCGCCATCGAAACCGGAGACGGTGATATGGTCTGCACGGGCTTTGGCAACACCTGCTGCAACTGTACCAACGCCCACTTCAGACACCAGCTTAACGGAGATGTCTGCGACCGGGTTCACGTTCTTCAGGTCGTAGATCAGCTGTGCCAGATCTTCGATGGAGTAGATGTCGTGGTGTGGTGGCGGCGAAATGAGGCCAACACCCGGTGTGGAGTGGCGGGTTTTCGCGATCACCGCATCCACTTTGTGGCCCGGTAGCTGTCCGCCTTCACCCGGCTTTGCACCTTGTGCCACTTTAATCTGGATCATGTCGGAGTTGACCAGATATTCGGTGGTTACACCAAAGCGACCAGAGGCAACCTGCTTGATTGCGGAACGCATCGGGTTTTGTGATCCATCTGGAAGAGGATTGAAGCGCTCTGCTTCTTCACCACCTTCACCGGTGTTGGACTTACCGCCGATTTTGTTCATGGCAATCGCAAGCGAGGTGTGTGCTTCGCGAGAGATGGAACCGAAGGACATTGCGCCAGTTGAGAAGCGCTTGACGATGTCTTCTGCGGATTCCACTTCGTCGATGTTGATTGGACGATGGTCCAGTTCTTCTGCGGATTTCACGCGGAACATGCCACGGATGGTGAAGCGACCTGAGGTCTCGTTCACTTCCTTTGCAAATTCCAGATACTTTTCTGGCAGATTATTGCGAACAGCGTGTTGCAGTGTTGCGATGCTGTCCGGGCTCCACATGTGGTTTTCACCACGGGAGCGATATGCATACTCACCGCCAACGTCGAGAGCGCGGCGCAGGATTGGGATATCCTCAAACGCATCGTGATGGCGAACAACAGTTTCTGCTGCAACTTCACTCAGGCCAATGCCTTCGATGGTAGTTGCTGTGCCGAAGAAGTACTTCTCGACGAACTGGGAGTTCAGGCCAACCGCATCAAAGATCTGCGCACCACAGTAGGATTGATAGGTGGAGATGCCCATCTTGGACATGACCTTGAGCATGCCTTTGTTGATGGCTTTGATGTAGCGGGAAACAACTTCGTGCTCGTCCACTTCTTCAGGGAAGTAGCCTTCGGAATGCATGGAGCGGATTGTTTCGAACGCCAGGTATGGGTTGATCGCCTCCGCGCCGTAACCAGCCAGCACGCAGAAGTGGTGAACTTCACGTGCTTCACCGGTCTCAACCACGAGACCTACAGATGTACGAAGACCTTTGCGGATCAGGTAGTTATGTACTGCAGCTGTTGCCAGTAATGCAGGGATTGCAATACGGGCACGTGAGATTACGCGGTCGGACAGGATGATGATGTTGTAACCACCATGCACTGCTTTTTCAGCGCGTTCACACAAACGTTCCAATGCCTCTTCCATACCTTCCGGGCCTTTTTCAGCAGAGTAGGTGATGTCGAGGGTCTTGGTCTGGAACTGGTTGTCTTCGATGTCGCCAATTGCGCGGATCTTTTCCAGATCAGCATTGGTGAGGATCGGCTGACGGACTTCCAGTCGTTTGGAGGTTGAAAGACCTTTCAGATCAAACAGGTTTGGACGCGGGCCAATGAAAGATACAAGGCTCATGACCAGTTCTTCACGGATCGGATCGATCGGTGGGTTAGTCACCTGCGCGAAGTTCTGCTTGAAGTAGGTGTAAAGCAGTTTGGATTTGTCTGAGAGAACAGACACAGGGGTGTCAGTACCCATTGAGCCAAGTGCTTCCTGACCAACGGTCGCCATTGGCTGCATGAGAAGCTTGATATCTTCCTGCGTGTAGCCGAATGCCTGCTGGCGGTCCAGGAGCGTTTCACCAGCAACCGGCGCACGTTCACGTACAGATGGAAGGTCTTCCAGAACCATCTGGGTGCGGTGCAGCCAGTCTTTGTATGGGTTGGCTGTAGAGAGCTGGCGCTTGATTTCCTCATCAGAAATGATGCGGCCTTCTTCCAGATCGATCAGCAGCATTTTGCCCGGCTGGAGACGCCATTTCTGAACGATTTTCTCTTCCGGAATGTCGAGGACGCCAACTTCGGAGGACATTATAACAAAATCGTCGTCTGTTACGATGTAACGGGCAGGGCGCAGGCCATTCCGGTCCAGCGTTGCGCCGATCTGGCGACCATCTGTGAAGGCAACCGCTGCGGGGCCATCCCATGGTTCCATGATGGATGCATGGTACTGGTAGAAGGAGCGACGGTTTTCGTCCATCAGTGGATTGCCAGCCCATGCTTCCGGGATCAGCATCATGGCTGCATGTGCAAGGGAGTAGCCGCCAGTGACGAGGAATTCCAATGCGTTATCAAAACATGCAGTGTCTGACTGACCTTCGTAAGAGATTGGCCATAGCTTGTTGATGTCGTCGCCGAATGCCGGAGAGGACACGGAAGCCTGACGGGCAGCCATCCAGTTTACGTTGCCGCGCAGCGTGTTGATTTCGCCGTTGTGCGCAACCATGCGGTACGGGTGGGCCAGATCCCAGGATGGGAATGTGTTGGTGGAGAAGCGTTGGTGAACCAAAGCCAGAGCAGAGACATAGCGCTCATCACGCAGGTCGTCGTAATAGGCGCCAAGCTGATAAGCGAGGAACATGCCTTTATATACGATGGTGCGGCTGGAGAAGGAGACAGGATAGAAGCCTTGCTCAACGCCTTCGCACTTCTCACGCACCACATTGGAAATGACTTTGCGCAGGATGAAAAGACGACGCTCCAGAACATCTCCGTCAGTATTATCTGATAGTGTTACGAATAACTGGCGAGATACTGGCTCGGTTGCGGCAATATCCGGCGCTTTAGATAAAGAAGAATTATCAACTGGGACGTCGCGCCAGCCCAGAACTTTAAGTCCTTCTGCAGAAACACATTCTGCTACGATACTTTCGCACTGCTCACGAAGTTTTTTATCTTGTGGAAGAAAGAAAAATGCTACGCCGTACTTGCCTGCGTCGGGCAGATCGAAACCAGCCTTTGCGCATTCTTCCTTAAATAGCTCGTGTGGAATTTGAGTCAGCATGCCGGCACCGTCGCCCATCAACGGGTCTGCACCCACGGCGCCACGGTGTGTCAGGTTTTCGACGATCTGAAGACCGCTTTTAACCACATGATGAGATTTTGCGCCTTTGAGGTTGGCTATGAAGCCGACGCCGCATGCATCGTGCTCCCTGGCTGGGTTGTAAAGCCCCTCAGTGGCAGCAGCGCGGAGTTTTTCCGTAACGGTGCCTGTAGTGGTAGTGCGGGTTGTCGTTGTTTGCCCTCCACTCATGTGCATCGTGTTTCCTCCTTTTTCTGCCATTTTGGCCTCACTTTCGCTCATCTCTGTGACCGGTTAAGGTCACGTCCTCGTTCGGGTCGCGGGGATATCTTCCTCGCGGCTCGTTCGAAGCCCCGGCACGGCTTGCCCCGGATCTGTCGAATGAAGCACGGCCTCTTTAATACAGACCGCCCATTCGGAGTTTCCTCCGATTTATATTACCCCGTTGGCGTGCGCATTGCGATATGTCCGCACAGTACGCATTCGGGGGAGAAAGCTACCGCATTGGGTGTGCGCGTAGTTTCTACTCATTTGCGTTGTATAGACCTCTTGCGTGGGTCATCAGGAATGTAGCTTCCATTATATCATCAACGCATGTTTTAACATAAGGACAGGAATACTGTCCTTTTTCTGTGTGGGAACATGCCAGATTTCAGTGGGCAGGGCAAGAGCGTTTGGCGAAGAGTTTATTTCTAATCTTCTAATTTGCCTCGGCCTATTGTCGCATTGGCACTTAAATTTCAAGTCAGATGCAATATTATTTCAATTGATCACGAAGCTGTGAGGGGGATGATCTCATTTTAATGGTTTACTCGCGACAAAATAACAGGTCTTTGATTTCCCATTGAACGCAGTTTTTGGCAAAACCTGCTTCAGGGGCGACCCAAACCTGTTGAACACTCGCCAATTTTAAAATGAGGAGATTGGAAATGTCTAAGAAAACTTTGTCTGCTGCTGTGCTTGCAACTGCTGTAACCGCTGCTGTTGCTGGGGCGAATATTACTGTTGCTGAAGCAGCTTCCAAGGAAAAATGCTACGGTATTTCTCTGGCAGGCGAAAATGATTGTAAGGCTGGAGCTGGTACCAGCTGTGCGGGAACATCTACCGTTGATTATCAGGGTAATGCGTGGACACTGGTGCCAAAAGGCTCTTGTGAAACTATGGAACTCCCTGGTGGTCGTAAGGGTTCCCTGACTGAACTTACTCGTGACCTTCCAAAATAATTCATTGTGATTACAATGCTTTAAAGTGTGTCGGGGGGAGTTATTCCCTCCGGCCTCTCGTGGGACTGAGAAAAATAAGGGGCTGATATGAGCGCGCAAAGGGTCCTTGCAAAATTGCCGGCACGTGGTGGAGTGGGCCTTAAGGCTGATCACTATCACACCATCTTGAAAGAAAAACCTGATATGGGTTTCTTTGAGGTCCACGCAGAGAACTATATGGGTGCTGGTGGGCCTCCGCATGGTTATCTTGAAGCGATCCGGCGGGATTATCCCCTTTCTGTTCACGGTGTCGGGCTGTCCATCGGCGGCGCTGATCCGTTGAATAAAGAACATCTGGCCCGCGTGAAGGATGTTGTTGACCGGTACGATCCGGGGCTGTTTAGCGAGCATCTGGCGTGGTCTACCCATGACACTCAGTATTTTAACGACCTGCTGCCATTGCCTTATACGGATGCTACTCTGAAGCAGGTCTGCGAGCATATTGACGAGGTGCAGACGTTTCTGGGACGGCAAATGTTGCTTGAAAATCCAAGCGCTTACGTTCTGTTTAAGGAAAGCACCTACGAGGAAACAGAGTTTTTGCGCGAGGTCGTCAAGCGTACGGGCTGTGGTTTGCTGCTGGATGTAAACAACGTTTTTGTTTCTGCGACCAACTCGGGTAGCTCTCCCGATGCGTATGTGGACCGATTCCCGGTTGAGTATGTTCAGGAGATTCATCTTGGCGGACATGCACCAGATACGGATGAGCAGGGTTATCCTCTTCTTATTGACGCGCATGACCGGCAAGTGGCTGATCCGGTTTGGGCCCTTTATGCAAGAACAATCCGCAGGACCGGGCCGCAGCCGACTCTGATTGAGTGGGATGCGAATATTCCGAGCTGGGAAATTCTTGCGTATGAAGCTGAGCAGGCTGACGTGGTCATTCAGGCTCGCGGGCAGGTGCGTGAAGATACCTCCGCTGACCAGGAGGATCATGTCTCAAGTGTCTGATATAAAAACAAAAAAATCCAATTTGAACGGTTTGGGTGATTTTTGCGTTGATTTGCAAGGTTTGCGGGAAAATCTGCGTGGTTTTGAAAGTTTTGCTGGTGGATTGATGAATCCTGCTCAACCTGTGCCAGATGGTGTGGTTGGGCGCGATGGAAACTCATCTGAAAAGCGCTATGGCGTTTATCGCAATAATGTGATGGTGAGCCTGATCGATGGGATGGCCGCCAACTTTCCGGGGGTGCATTCGCTGGTGGGCGAGGAGTACTTTCGGGCGCTTGCGGCTGAGTTCGTGCGCAAGCATCCGCCGGAGCAACCGGTGCTGAGTGAGTATGGTGGTGCCTTTGCGGAGTTTATCGGCGGTTTTCCTCCGCTTGCGGATTATCCGTATCTGAAGGATGTTGCGCAGATGGAATGGGCGTGGCTGCGTGTATACCATGGTGGTAACGCGACGCCTCTTGCTCCTGATGCTCTGGTGGACATCTCTCCTGAGCAACTGGGAGATGTCGTGTTCACAGTTATCCCCGCGCACGCGATCATTTATTCCCGTTTCCCGCTCTCTGAAATCTGGAGACAAAGCAGGTCAGAAACTGTTGATGGCGTTACTCCCGAGAGTGATCAAGCGATTTTGATTTGCCGTCCGGATATGGACGTGACACTGACCGGGTTGCCGCAGGACGTAGCAGCTTTTGCTGACTTGTTGTTTTTCGGTAAAACGTTGGGGGAGGCTGCTGAGGTGACCTCCTCCGTATATGATGGCTTTGACTTATCGCAGGCTCTGGGCACTTTGTTAAGCGCTCGGGTGTTTGCAGAAGTAAAGGTAAAGGGCCTGACCTCTGCATAACGTGCAGAGCGAAGCCCGTTAAGTGACGGAATGGACCAGAGGAGGGACCCTATGGGGCAGTTGGTGCGTTGGTATCAAAGCGTATTTGACTGGTTGGAACGGATAACCGATGGCTGGTTTCTTGGCCTGCTTGCAAGGTTCTTATTTGCCGGTGTCCTGTTTATGTATTTTTGGAATTCCGCACTGACTAAGTTTGGTGATGGTGTTTTGGGGTTTCTGACACCTTCTACAGGAGCTTATGCGCAGATTCTGCCACAGATTACTGAGGCAGCTGGCTATGATGTCTCTCAGATTGCATTTTTTCCCTATGGTCTGATCGTGTTGCTTGGAACATGGGGCGAGGTGATCATTCCGGTGCTGATTGTGATTGGACTGTTCACCCGTGCTGCAAGCCTTGGTTTCATCGGCTTTGTTGTTGTGATGTCCATTGTGGATGTGGTTGGACATGGCGTTGACCTGCCAACAATCGGGCAATGGTTTGACAGGCATCCATCTGCGCTGATTTTCGATCAGCGTGCGCTTTGGATCTTCCTGGCAACTGTAATGGTGCTGCGTGGTCCGGGGGCTTTGTCGCTGGATCGGCTGATCGGACTTGAGAAGCGGGACGCTTAGAGCAACTCTGGAGGTCTGACTTTCAGATTTCTAAAAAATGCCTGATAAGCAACCAGCGGTCCTTGGAAGGGGCCGCTGGTTGTTTTGTTTTAAGCTGCCTGAACACCTTCTAAGAACTTTCCAACGAGGTCGCGAAGCTCATCGGCGCGTTGAGCAACATCCCGGGATGAGGACAGAACGTCTTCTGCATGAGAGGAGGTTTTGGTTGCTGTGTTGGTCACATCTGAAACATTGTCGGCGACAGTTTGAGTGCCTTCCGCCATTGCCTGCACAGACTGGCTGATCTCACCTGTTGCAGAGCCTTGTTGCCGCATAGCCCCAGCAATCGATGTTGTATACTCTGAAACGTGGTGCATTTTTTCTGTGATTGACCCGATAGAGTCCACTGCTACCTGACTAGCCTCCTGAATGTCGGAGATTTGCAGGGAAATGTCTTCCGTTGCGCGTGACGTTTGCGTCGCTAACTCTTTTACTTCCGACGCGACAACCGCAAAGCCCTTGCCCATTTCGCCAGCACGAGCAGCTTCAATGGTTGCGTTGAGTGCCAACAGGTTTGTTTGGGCTGCAATGTCCTGAATGAGGCTTACGACCTCGCCGATTTTAGAGGATGCCTGCTCCAGTGTTGCCAGTTTGGTGTTGCTTGAGGTGGCGGCATCAGAGGCATCCAGAACGACAGATTGAGTTCGCTCCACCTGCACATCAATTTCGCTGATTGCGGCGACCAGCTCTTCTGTTGCGGAGGATACTGTCTGTGCGCTGCTGGAAGTTTGACTTGATGCATCAGCTGCGCTTTCTGCTTTATATGTTGTGTCTTCTGCCATGCTGGAAAGGGCTTGCGCATCCTGTTCCATTTTATGAGCGTGTGTGAGCACCTGATTGAGAACGTCCTGAATGCTGGCGTTAAAACCATCAACAAGTTGGCGAAGTGTTTTGTTGCGCTGATCCTCCTTTGCTCGTGAGGCGTCGGCAAGCTTTGTGAGCTTATCCGTCTTATCTGCATTTTCACGAAATATCTCAAGTGTATGTGCCATTGAGCCGATTTCGTCTTTGCGGTTGAGGCTTGGGATCTGAATTGTGAGATTGCCTTCAGAAATGCTCTGCATCGCCTGTCGCATACCTATGAGCGGTGCGGCGAAGGAGCGAGCTTGCCACCAGCCAATACAAGCGCCCAGTCCCACCAAAACTACAAGGGCAATTACGGCGTCGAAGAGGTAACTGTTCCACGTTTGTGCAAAGTAAGTGGAAGGCACCATGACGTGCAATATACCTACCGGGTTTCCTGAGTAGTCATTGATCGGGTGTATTGCGGAGGCGTATGGTGACCCGCTTACCTCGATACCATCGAGTACCTGCGTTTTTCCGATATTATTTAAGATAATACTATCGGGAAGCAGCGGTTTGTCACTGACTGTTGAGGCAATTAGCTTTAACTCAGTTTTTTCCGCATTAAACTCTATACGCTCTTGCTTTGGCAGAAGGTAGAATTCTGATTGAACCCCACTGTGTTCGGCCAACTCCATAAAAAAGGATTTGTTAAAAGCAAGACCGAATTCGACTGAGCCAACGTGATTGCCCTGATATGAAACTGGCACCACTCCACGAATGCCAATGCCAGCACGACCACGCTCAAGCCCCATGTTTGCTTTATGGGATGTATTTGTTGCAACAACAGTTTTTCTGAAACCAGAGAGGTCATCGTCAAACTTTCCCGGTTTATGTACCCGCAGGAAGCTTGTGGCAGGGGGGAGGTGGAACTGGAACTGGTGGACCCCGGTTTGCTCCTTGAGGTGTTTGAAACCTGAGTTAAACAACGAGCTGAGAGTATCTCTGTCTCGTTCTGCTATGGCTTGCTGTACTGCCGGAATACTTGCAACCAGCTCTGCACGGGATGCGGCATCGCTGCTTTTGCTTTTGATGCTGGATTCAATCTGTTCGATGTAAGCTCTGAGTTCCCGGTCCTGTGCGGTTGAGATGAGGCCATCAATCATAAAGCCAGTGATAACTGTCAGGAGCACAAGTACTGAACTCACGATAACAGAAATCATGAGTATCAATCGTGATCTAATAGACATTT
This sequence comes from uncultured Pseudovibrio sp., assembly GCA_947496145.1. GTDB lineage: Bacteria > Pseudomonadota > Alphaproteobacteria > Rhizobiales > Stappiaceae > Pseudovibrio. The sequence continues at coordinate 22,623 of CANMBS010000005.1, read as the reverse complement.
AGGTAAGTATCCTTATTATCTATGTTTCAATTTTTACATTTTATATAATGATTATTTTCTAATTAAGTGAAGATTAATGTACTTCTATTTTGCTTATACAACTTTTGATTTATTATCTATTTATCGAATATTTTAAATATAATAATTCTCATATCAAAAGTTGTATTTCATGTTTGCGATTTTTTATTCTGTATATTTACTGCGATATTTTAACTCGTGACTGTTGTCGGGAAATGCAAATTGACTGAGATGCCTTGTCAGTCAGGTTGGCAGTCGAACTTATAAAGCCGTGATGCGCTCCACGTAACTTGCAACAAAGTGCTTGAGTATCGCTGGCGAGTTGATATTCAGGATTACATGTATTTTGCGAGTGACAACTGGGCAGGTGCGACAAGTGCGGTAATGGCTGCGCTTTCGGACCATACAGGCGGTTTTGCCACCGCTTATGGGGTTGATCCGTTGAGCCGCTCTATTGAGCAGACGTTCAACGATCTGTTTGAAAAAGAAGTTGCCGTGTTTCTGGTGTCAACAGGTACTGCGGCTAACTCTCTGGCGCTGGCGAGCTATGCCAGGCCGGGCGGTGCGATTTTCTGTCATGAACATGCTCATATCAACGTGGATGAATGTCATGCACCGGAGTTCTTCACCCATGGCAATAAGTTAATCGGTATTGGCGGTGAGAACGGCAAGCTGACACCGGATGCGTTGCGCACTGCTATGAATAAAGTGCCAGATAACAACGTGATGTCTGGACGCCCAATTGCGGTTTCCATCTCGCAGGTAACTGAATTTGGTACCCTCTATCAGCCAGATGAAATTAAAGCGCTGGCAGATGTCGCTCATTCACGAAATGTGCCTTTGCATATGGATGGTGCACGTTTTGCTAATGCGCTGGTTGCTCTTGATGTTTCGCCAGCACAGATGACATGGAAAGCTGGCGTTGATGTGCTTTCCTTTGGCGGTACAAAAAATGGCTGCTGGTGCGCAGAAGCTGTTGTGTTCTTCAACCCTGAAGACGCTGATGGTTTTGAGTATCTGCGCAAGCGGGCGGCTCAGGTGTTTTCCAAGGCACGCTTTATCTCCGCGCAGTTTGAAGGCTATCTGAAAGATGATGGCTGGCTGGAAACTGCCCGTCATGCCAATGCCATGTGCCAGCGTCTGGCTGCGGGCATGCGTGGTGTTGACGGCGTGCGTATGCCGTTTCCACCGCAGGCAAATGAGCTGTTTCCGGTGGTCACAAAAGAGCAGGCGGCACGTCTGAAGGCGGCTGGTGCTAAGTTTTACGATATTCCGGCAGATTTCACAGCAGAAAATGAGGTGTTCATTCGTCTGGTGACAAGCTTTGCCAACACGCCTGAGCATGTGGATGAGTTCCTGACGCATCTGCGCGGGTAGGCTGGTTTAAGTTTTGGTAGGGGGCTAAGGGGCAGATTATGCCTCTACAAGTAAGCCGCTTCCTTCTTTTGGGGGCGGCTTTTGCTATGTGAGCAGAGTTTGCATGTAAGGCTTTGGATACCGCATCGCGCTTCGCTTGCGCGGCATGGCAGCAGCTGAGTATTACTACTCTCAACTGCCATGGCTCACTCTGCCGGCTTCGCGCTCCTGATGCGGGAACCATGTTGTGTGTTCTGGAGTTTGTGGGTGCGATTTTATGTGAGATAATCGTGATGTGCTGATACTGACATAAAAGAACGCCCCGCTGGGGCAAGCGGGGCGTTGTTGGTGTCTGGTCCGTATGGGGGAGAGATGACCAGACGTTCCGCTGGGCTGGTGTGCGGAGGAGGAACTTTGGGAAACTTTGGGGGGACTGGCTGGCTGGGAGGAAACCAGCCAATCCTTGGGAGAGGCGCTTGAGATTAAAGCTGGTGCTTTAACCTTTCGGCGCTTGAGAGCGCGCCGCTCGCGAGGTGGGAGATTGGGAGGAAGGTTCCCCGCGAGGGCTGTGCTTTGTTTTTGTGTTAGTGAGCGACTGTCTCACCTTCAATCTGTTTATGTTCTTTTTTATCACCAGATGTGATGTTGATCTTGCGAGGTTTCATGGCCTCAGGAATTTCTCTGATGAGGTCAATGTGAAGCAAGCCGTGTTCGAGGCTTGCGCCGATAACCTTCACAAATTCTGCAATCTGGAAGCGGCGTTCAAAAGCGCGGGATGCGATACCGCGGTAGAGAACTTCATTCTCATCGCTTTCAGGTTTTTTGTCGCCGGAAACAGTCAGAACATGTTCCTTGGCTTCGATTGTCAGCTCATCTTCCTTAAACCCGGCGACGGCCATGGAGATGCGGTAGGCGCTCTCTCCTGTGCGCTCAATGTTATAAGGAGGGTAGGCTGATCCCTGCTGCTCCGTTCCTGCGTCCAGCATGGAGAAAAGACGGTCGAAACCAACTGTAGAACGGTAAAGGGGAGTAAGATCGAAATGGCGCATTTTAAGTGTCCTCTTTTACGTGGCCTGATGGCCATTTGAGCAACGCTCACCATTCGCCGCAAAGCGCGCGGACGGTGAAATTTCCTTTTGCTTACAGTGCCTTCCCAGAAGAGGCGAAGGTTCTAAGCGGTGTCAGACCCACTGTGTGGCGCCTGTGATTTTGAGATGGGAATGAGGGGAATTAGTTTCAAGGGCTTTTTTGCAAAATAGGTGTTTGTGCTGCTTTTTATGGGGTTTGAGCCAGCAAAATTTGCAGATTAATGGAACCTGAACGAATGCTTCTGATGCCGTACATCTAAATATTGCTAGGGTCTTCTTGTGTTGAGGCAAAGCCTCGTTCCAGCAAGGAGAGAGCAGATGAATGGATTGAAGAAAAAAATCACCGGTCTGGCAGCAGCTGTTGTTGTCGCTCTGGGTGTTTCTGGGGCGGCAGCTCCGGCGCAGGCAGGTGCGATTTCATTTGAGATTTCAAGTTCAGGTATTCAGGTTGCGCCCGTGCATTACAAAGAGCGCCACTGGGGGCATGGTCATCATCGGGCGCTGACCAAGAAGCAGATCAAGCGGCGTTTACGCAACTGGGGCTATCGCAATTTCAAGAAAGTGAAGCGTAAAGGTGATGTTTACATCGTGAAAGCCAAGTGGCAGGGGCAATACAAGACGCGCCTTGTTGTTGATGCATATAGCGGCTGGATTTTGAAGTATCGTTATCTGGGGTACTGAGCTGTGCCTGCTATGATTTTAAATCTGAATGCTCGGGGGACCTGCCAGTGTGATGAAAGGCGGGTCTGTCGATTTGTGCTTTTCAAACCCGATTAATAGGCGGTTTCTTTCATACGGGCCGGGTAGGCTTTGTCATAGGCCTCTCCGTCAAAGTCATCTTTCGAGAGCGCCTGAGAGATTTGGCCTGCGGTTGGCAGGGTTTTGCGATCAACCTTTGCCTCTTCGGTCCAGAGGCCAGAGCGGTAGATAGCTTTCTGGCACTGGAAGTAGATGGTGTCCACCTTCACCGTGATCACGGATTTTGGCAGTTTGCCTTGCATTCTATGGTCTTCCAGACGTGCAGGATCGATCGAAATGGAGGCAGTGCCATTGATGCGGATGGTTTCGCCAACGCCGGGGATCATGAAGAGCAGGGAAACGCGCGGGTCTCTGACGATGTTGCGCAGGCTGTCTATGCGGTTGTTGCCGCGTCGATCCGGGAATTCGATAGTTTTTTCGTCGATGATCTTTACAAAGCCTGTCGGATCTCCGCGCGGAGAGCAGTCAGTGCCTTCCTCTGCAACCGTGGCGAGGGCGAAGAAGGGGGCAGCGTCGATAAACGCTTTGTAGTGCTCTGAGATGTAGTTGATTTCTTTTGTCAGAGAGCGCGGAACAGCTTCTCCGTAGAGATCTTCCAATTGCTTAATGCTGGTGATTTGGTGAGAAACAGATTTAGAGTCTGTGCCTTGCATGAAATTATCCTCAGTGCCGCAGTTGGGTGAGACAAGCTTTCAAAAAATCATGAGTGCGGCAGGTAGCCCCAAGAGGCTACCAGAAGAAATTTGCCAGAACCAGAGGTACTTGCGAAGGATACAGGGCGTCGCTACGAAGCGCCTCTTTGATGTTTACCCGCCGAGTTTGAGCGCGTTTGAAGCTGCAAGTACGTTGGCGGAAATGCCAGCATTTGCGTTATTGGAAAATATCTGGACTGTTGGTGATGGACTGGTGTCACTCATGACATCATATATGGAGACAAATTTCTTGACGAATTTATCGACTTCTTCAGGGTCTTTGAACTTCTTGATGTCGAACTTCTCGTTAATCAATTTTGCCTGATAATCTACATTGGTACTGTTTATAGAGGCTGGCAGGCCCAATACGGTTTTGACAACCTGATACAATGCAGGTGAGGCTATGATCTCATAGGCATCGGAAATATCTGGTGCCGTTCTTTTGAACACGAGCGCAAGCCTGACACCATTGTTGTCAGCGCCTTCATTTGCTTCGAAGTTCTCCCGAACATACCGATCAGTAATCAGCTTGGTGAAGGCTTCTTCTTGTTCCTTCACCTTGTCTTTGTACTGGTCTGTAAGGTCACGAAGTTCGATTGCCTGATCGAAATCCTTCATGTCCACATTTTCTCGGAGCCAATCAGCTTGATCTGATGTCGAACTATTTAAAATGTCTTTGGGTATATTAAAAACAACAGATGCAACTCTAAAGAGAGCAGGATCCAGTACGAGCTGTGATGCAACTACGACGTCTCGTGGAATTTTTTGCCGAAAATAGTCTGCGAGGCGCTCGGTATCGCTGACTTTCTCTCCCGGGACATTTGTATAGCGCACCACTTTGTGGTCCAGAAGCTCTGCGCTCCAGTCAAAAGTTCCCGCTTTGGTGCCGTCTTTATTGAAAGAGAATGCTTCAGCAAGGTCCTTGAAGCGGCTATCGTTCAGTGTGTTGGCAAGTGCTCTTCTATCTGTGGTGCCTTCTGTCAGGACTCTGCGGACCATTCCTTTTGCGTAGGCCATGTCCTCCATGCCCATCGCTTTCATCATGTAATTGTACAAGCGATAGTCATTGAGCAGATCGTCAACGGTCTCAACTTTGGAATAGTTTTTCTTAAAATACTCAGTTTCGCGGGCCAGTATTGGATCTTTTGCCGTTTGACTCATTGCCTGCGGAAGATCCCGGTGGAGCATTGTATAACGAAGATAGGTATCCATTGAGCTGAGTCCGAATTACACAAATATACTGGGAATCAGCATAACCTGTTTGTCTTGTCTGAAGCTGATTGACGAAATGTAGGCTATCCGGATCGCTTTTGCGGAAGGGCATTTCAACCCTTGGGGAATTCGCGGTTGCGGGTGGTTACCGTGAAGGGGTATCAAGTTGAGACGAAGAGAACTAAGGGTTGCTGGTTGATGGTACTGGTTGATACGGAATTTAATCGGGTTCCTGAGGGAGCGCAGTCTGGCTTTGTGCAAACGGAAGATGATGTAAAAATCCGTTGGGCGCGTTGGGCTCCGACCGGATCACCGCTCAGGGGCACGGTGACCATTGTTCAGGGCCGGACTGAGTTTATTGAGAAGTACTTTGAGGTTGTTGAGGAGCTGAGGGCGCGCGGGTTCTTTGTTGTTGCTTTTGATCTGCGCGGGCAGGGTGGTTCGGAGCGGTTGCTGAAGAACGCACGGCGCGGACACGTTGAAAACTTCGATGAGTTTGCGCTCGATCTGCATGCTGTGCTGGATAATGTGGCGCTTTCTGATTGTCCCGGACCTCACTTCCTTCTGGCGCACTCCACTGGTGGTGCAGTGGTGATGCATACCAATCGGAGACTAAAGACAAAGATCGACCGGGCCGTGATGACGTCGCCGCTTATGGGGCTGGCCATGAAAAGCCGCTTGCGTTCGTTCGTGGGGGCTCTGGCTAAGGGGCTTGTATGGGTTGGCATGGGTAATGCGTTTGTTCCCGGCGGAAATGATCAGATCATCATTGATTATAACGGGAATGTGCTGACCTCCGACCCTGCTCGTTTCAAGCGGATGAATGACATTTTGGAGAGTGCGCCAGAATTGGGGCTGGGGGCACCGACCGTGAGCTGGTACCGTGCGATGGACATGGCGCTTGCCCGCTTTCGGGAGCCGGAGTTTCTGATTGAATACGGTGTGCCGTCACTGGTGATCGGGGCAGGGGCTGACAAGATCGTATCTACCGATGATACAGAGGAGGTTTGCCGGTTTTGTCCGGGGATGGCGTTTTTGGAAATTCGGGGATCTCGCCACGAGATTCTGATGGAGCGAGATCCATACCGCGAGCAGTTCTGGACTGCATTTGACCAGTTTATTCCGGGCAGTGCAGATTAAGGCACTTTATACTGCAACTTTTGCCAGTTTGGTGAGGAGTTCGTCGTGCAGGCGTTTGTCGCCTGTTGCAAGGACTTGTCCGCCATCTGCTGCGTTGCCGCCAGACCAGTTGGTGACAAAACCACCCGCGCCCTCAATGATCGGGATCAGGGCGAGGATATCGTAGGTGTTCATGCCAGCTTCGATCGCCGCGTCGAACCCGGCTGCTGCAACCATGGCGTAGCCATAACAGTCTGTGCTGTAGCGGGTGAGGCGCGCTTGCGCATTAATTTCCTCCCATACAGGGCGTTCAGTCTCGTTGAACAGGATTGGATCTGTGGTGGTGATAATTGCCTCAGACAAAGACGCGCAACTGCGGGTTCTTAATGGTCGCTCGCCTAAGGGGCCGGTCATGAAGGCTTCTTCGCAATTTCCCCAGAACCGCTCACTGTTATAGGGTTGGCTCATGATGCCTTGTGTGGCTTTGCCGTTGTTGCGTAAACCAATTAAAGTGCCCCATACCGGGATGCCGCAGATGAATGCGCGGGTACCATCTACCGGGTCCAGAACCCAGACATTTTCTGCCTGCTCGCGTGTCTTGCCGTATTCCTCTCCAATGATGCCGTGGTCCGGGCGTTCTGCTTCCAGAATAGCGCGGATTGCTTCTTCTGCGGATTTGTCAGCAATAGTGACCGGATCAAATCCTTCCTCCAGCTTGTTATCCACCTTATAACCGGCTCGGAAATGCTGCATGGTCATGGCGTCTGCGGCGTCAGCAAGTTTGTGGAGGAAGGCATAGTCTGGATTGGGAGAGGGCATTGAGATTCACCTGATAGCAGCAAGAGATTACCCGCGTACCATAGACAGGAAAATTAAAAGTGCAAATGAAACTGATTGAGTTGTTTCGCTTCAGTATGTGGCAACCGCAATTATCTGAAAAAGTCGGCTTCCCTTATAAATGATAGTGAAAAGTGACGCTAAGGTATTATGTCGCCTGAATGTTTGCATGATATTTGACGGATAATCGATTATATTGGCGATGAAGCCTTAAAAATCAGGGGGTTATCTCGCAAAGAGAAATGATCAATTGGTCTAGGAAAAGGCTGTTTGGGCTCTTTCGCCCTTGACGTTTTTGCACTGCAATGCAAATCTTGCTGTAGCGCGGCATGGGGTGCCAGCGCCGCCCTTTTTTAAAGGGTGTTTCCTCCCTAGACTAAAGGCCGCCTCAGATATGAGTGCGGCCATTTTTTTGGGTGAGGTGTTTGCGGCTTATTCCGCTGCCAGAGCGTCTTCTGAGAAGCTTTCTCTGACCATTTCAACCAATGATCCCAGAAACTCCATCAGGTCACTGCGCACCTGCTGGAAACCGGAATGAGGTGTGTGGGTGGTTTCATCCATGTAGAGTGCGCGGTTGATCTCAACCTGTAACGCATGGACGCCGCGGTCTGGCCTGCCGTAGTTTTCAGTGATGTATCCACCAGCGTAGGGGCGGTTCAGAGTGACATGATAGCCCATATTTTGCAGTAGTCCGACTGCACAGGAAGACAGCCATGTGGAGCAGCTTGTGCCAAAGCGGTCACCAATCACGAAATCCGCTTTGGGGTCATGGTTGCGGTTGGCTTTTGCAGAAGGCATTGAGTGACAATCAATAAGAACTGCAAGACCGAACTGGTCCTGAACTTCGTTCAGCAGCCCGCGAAGGGCGGCGTGATACGGCTTATAGACCTTTTCTATGCGCTCTATACCTTCCTGAGCCGGAATGCGATGGCGATAGATCTCTCGCTTTTCACCAACAATGCGGGCGATAGTGCCCAGGCCGCCTGCAACGCGAAGTGATCTGGAATTGATGTGATTGGGGAGCCTGCCTTCAAACATGCGCGGGTCAAGCTCATAGGCTTCACGATTTACATCCACATAGGCGCGCGGGAAGTTGGCCTTCAGAACCGGTGCGCCGAATTGCTCAACATCTTTAATCAGCAAATCAACAAATGCATCTTCACTTTGTCTGATCTGAGTGGTGTCCAGACGGGAGGATTCAAGGAATGAATTGAGATAAGCACGGCCTGAGTGCGGGCTGTTGAACACAAAGGGGACAGACTGTTTTGCCGGGGAAATCACATCGTAAACCGGCACCTGATTGTCAGTGTCCTGTTGGTTGCCATAGGTCGTGATGGCCTTAATGTGATGGTCTTCCGAAAATGTCACAGAGCGTATATTCCTTAGTCGCCGCAATACTGGGCACTATATAATGAGATTTTCTTATGGGCCAGATAATAGAAAGTCTGCTTATGTTTCTGCAAGACCCTGACGGTGTATCTACTTAGAATGTGGGCTGGGTGTGGCATTCGCCCCTCACCTGAAAGATGAAGTCTCTTCAGAAGTGCGCCTGTTTTGCTTGTCCCTATTGTTTTGGTGGGTATTCTTGAGTAGTTTCCTGTTTCTAAGAGCGTACGTTATCGGAATCTGTCGGATTGCGAGGGGTGGTGCCTCTGACATATTCTAATAATTTACGGGGCGGGTATGCGTGAAGCATCCTGTCGCTGCATCTGGAGTTTTAAGGTTGTCGAACATGTCTCGAATTCTGCTCGCGGAAGACGATACTGACATGCGCCAGTTTTTGTCCAAGGCACTGGAGAAGGCTGGACACACAGTTGTTTCTTTTGATAACGGCAAGAGCGCGTATGAGCGTATCTGCGAGGAACCCTTTGCTCTGTTGCTGACCGATATTGTTATGCCAGAGATGGACGGGATCGAACTGGCTCGCAAGGCGACGCAACTAGACCCTGATCTTAAGGTTATGTTTATTACGGGGTTTGCGGCGGTTGCGCTTAATCCTGATTCCAAAGCACCTCAGGATGCGAAGGTTCTTTCCAAGCCTTTTCACTTAAAGGATTTGGTTCGTGAGGTGGAAAAAATGCTCGTTTAGTGGGTTTTTAGTGGCGAATGTGGAAAGAGATCGCAAAATTCTAATTTTGGACTTGCGTGCTTCTCAGATTCCTCTTATACGCCTCTCCACCGCAGCGTTAAAGCGCTGGCGGACGAGCTTCTTTGAAAGTTTCGGGCGTGTAGCTCAGCGGGAGAGCACTACGTTGACATCGTAGGGGTCACAAGTTCGATCCTTGTCACGCCCACCATTTTTCGTCGGTTAACATCTTGGATGTATATCCGGCGGAGCGGGCCTCAAGTTTCAGGTCCTGCGCCGCTTCTTAATGAACGCAGCGCGGTGGAAATAAAAGGCTGTACTCGTGAGGCGCTTTGCGCCTCTTTTCACTAGGCGGATCGTGGTACTTCAGGATCCCTGAATTAATGTCCCTAACCGGGGGTAGGATAATGAAGATTAAGAACTCTCTTAAGGCACTCATGGGCCGCCATCGTGATAACCGCATGGTACGCCGCAAGGGTCGCGTTTACATCATCAACAAAAAGAACCCACGCTTTAAAGCACGTCAGGGTTAAGTTTGACGCTGAGGTTTGATTAAACCTCTTGCGAAAAACCCTTGGTTCTAAGAGTTGCGAGCCGCATAGCAAAAGTGAGATGCTTTTGCTATGCGGTTTTTTTCGTTTATAGATCCTGATGGTTCCGTTTCAGGAGCGCGCCGGACGCTGGTAAGTAAGTTCCGTATGTGTGTCATTGGTGTTCTGGTGATACTCTGCACTGTGCTGGCTGGCGAGAGCGTTGCGGCTACCAAGACCTATCAGGATGCTGGTGTAACACTGGTGTTTTTCAACGTGCAGTCGGTGCGGGGATTGCCTGATGGGCATCCCAAGCTGAATACTGGCCCTGATGCTGCGCTCTCCGGGCCTGCTGGCGGGCCTCCGCAGGTTGGGCGCAGGTCTCCTGCGCATGGTATTCCTGCACACTATACGCGCCAGGAGCTTCTGGACGCGCTGTTTCTTGAACTTCGGGATGCAGATGATCTGGGAAGCGCTCAGGCGATTTCACGGCGCATACACAGTCTCTTTTTGCAGTCAGGGAGTCACACTCTGGATCTGCTCATGTCACGCTCAGCAACTGCGATCGAGGCGAAGGACTACGGTCTTGCACTGGATCTTCTGGATGCTGTTACTCGCCTTGAGCCTGCCTATGTGGAGGGGTGGAACCGGCGGGCAACTGTGCACTTTCTGCGTGAGGATTTTGGGCGCTCACTTGCAGACATAGAGCAGGTGCTGCGTCTTGAACCCCGGCATTATCCTGCGCTTTCTGGTTTTGGGATAATTCTGCGCAGAACCGGGCAGAATAAGAGGGCGCTAGAGGTCTTTCAGCATGTGCTGGGCATTTATCCGTTGCTGGAGAATGCTCAGGACGCGGTGACGAGCCTGCGTGAGGAGCTTTGGGGGCAGTACCACTGATCTTATGACAGCTGCTCGTTGTGAAACTGCTGTGTTGTTAGAGCTGCTTCATACTGTGAGGTTTGCAGCTAGAGCTTTCTGGGGCTATGCAGGATAAATCGATTAAACGAAAAAAGCCCATGATGTGAATCACGGGCTTTTTTGCTTTGTTGAATGTGTCGATTGACTGCTTATTCGCCTTTGGAGCCGACGAATGCAACGCGCAGCATGTTTGTGGAACCTGGGGTGCCGAATGGAACACCTGCGGACACAAGAATGCGCTGACCTGGCTTTGCAAAGCCTTCGGTGTTTGCAAGAGCGCAAGCACGATCAATGAGGTCTTCCTCGGTTGCTGCGTCCTGATTAGCCACACAGTGCAGGCCCCAACCGATGGTCAGGCGGCGGACTGTGGAGATTTCAGGAGAGAACGCAATGATCGGTGTTGCAGGGCGCTCACGGGATGCGCGCAGTGCAGTGCCACCAGATGCGGTGTAGGAGACAATCGCTGCCAGATCCAGAGTTTCTGCGACCTGATGAGCTGCTGCAGTGATTGCATCAGCGCCGGTTGCTTCTGGTTCTGTACGCTGAGCGTGGATGATGGAACGATAGTTTTCGTCCTGCTCAACTTCAATTGCGATCTTATCCATGGTCGCAACAGCTTCGAACGGGAAGTCACCAGCAGCAGATTCTGCGGAGAGCATCACTGCGTCTGCACCTTCAAACACTGCGGTTGCCACGTCAGATACTTCTGCGCGGGTTGGTACCGGGGAGGTGATCATGCTTTCCAGCATCTGTGTTGCAACAACAACAGGCTTACCAGCTTTACGACATGCGCGGATCATGCGCTTCTGGAGGCCTGGGACCTGTTCCAGAGGCATTTCTACGCCCAGATCACCACGGGCAACCATGATTGCGTCGGACAGCTCGATGATCTCGGAGAGGCGGTCAACAGCCTGAGGTTTTTCAACCTTGGTGATGATGCCAACAGCACCTTTGGTCAGGGAGCGTGCTTCGACAAGGTCTTCCGGACGCTGTACGAAGGACAGAGCCAGCCAGTCAACGTTTGCTGCCAGTGCTGCGTCGAGGTCTTTGTAGTCTTTCTCGGTCAGGGAGCCAACCGGGATTTCTGTATCAGGAACAGAAACACCTTTGCGGTTGGAGATCTTGCCGCCTACTTCAACGGTGGTCACGCAGCGCTCAGGAGAGGCTTCGGTCACACGCAGGCAGATCTTGCCATCATCTACGAGAAGGCGATGGCCAACTTGCAGGCTGCCGAGAATTTCTGGATGTGGGAGGTAAACGCGGGATACGTCACCTGGGGTTTCGTCGGAGTCTACAACGAAGCTTGCGCCATTTTCGAGAACTGGTTTCTCGTCATTGGCAAAAGTGCCAACACGCAACTTAGGGCCCTGCAGGTCTGCAAGAATGCCGATCGGGCGGCCAACTTCAGCTTCTACTTCGCGGATACGGCCAACCAGTGTGTTGAGAACTTCATGGGAGGAATGGCTCATGTTGATGCGGAAAACGTCTGCACCTGCGAGCCATAGTTTTTTGATTGCTTCTTTTTCGGAAGACGCCGGGCCGAGAGTTGCTAGAATTTTGACCCGTCTGTTACGCTTCATCGTCCACCTGTTCCTTGCTCTACCGGCTCCGTCAGCTGGACCGTCCAGCTGCTTTGCTCACCTGTATCTATTTCAAAGAATCCTGTTCGCTCATATCCACGAGCTACACAGTCTTCTATACCGCGAATGGTGAATTCTTTTGGGCGACGCACACACATATATGCTTCACCATCCCATTCGCCATTCTCATCTGTCTGTACTGCATAGAGGTAATAATAGCGTGACGCTAAATCACCTTCCACGAGGGTGTCGCAGGCGTTTTTGTTGATGGTCCACCAGCCTTCTGTGATCCATTCTGCGCCATCGCGATAGCCTATTGCTATATTGACTGTGCTTTCGGTTTTGTTACACGCGCGAAAATCAGCTTTTGCAGGAGGGGCCTGCAAAAAGCCCAGAACTCCAAAAGCACAACAGGCAAGTACCAGTGTACTTTTCCGAAAACGGTTTGTTACAGCAAATGCGAGTTCGTTTTTGGATGTTCTCATATCAGTCATTTATACAGCTACAAACGGCAGTTTAATGCGTGCAGTTGATGCCCTTGTCAACGTGGTTCGGCCCATGAGTGAAGCTCTCAGAGCACTAGCAGGGGGTGATACAGAGTTTTCAGAGTATGGAACGCTGCCCTCTGTCATCATTGGCCATAGAAAAACGGCAGGATGATGATTTATTTTCAGCCCGACATGTCATGCTATGGTTACCTCACCCTTACTCTGGATGAGTGTGGAAGACCCCCTCGTTAACATTTGAGACGGGATCCGTAAAGCGGACCTCACCTCCAGGAATTAACACTACTTTATTGGACTGAGTTTCCCATGGAATCAAGGGGAAAGCCTAAAAACCTTTTCACCTCCCACAGTTCCGGAAGGTTGCAAGGTTGTTATTTTGAAAGAGAAGACAATGGGGTAAACGGTGTTTCGGTCAAAGTCGTGGTTCTGAAAGGGGATATGCCAATGTTGGGGCCGGAACTGTATGTTGAAAGCGAATATCAGGCGGACAAGGTGTTTCTTTAATCTGCGACATTTTGTCGATAATTTATCGTATACATTACCGTTTTAAGCGGGAAACAGAAATTTGTAATATTAAACCACGCAAAAACAGTGAAAGCCCGTTTGAGGGTTTGGTGATATATTTACGCGGTGAATTTGTCGCGCTGATTTATCTTTGGACAATTGTGCGTATGTCTCATCAGAAGGGAGTGTGCGTAAGGGTTACTATTTAGACTGGTTGATTATTTTGCGTGCAATGTATGTTGCGTTTTGCCGGAGGTGAAGGCCTTGCAATCTCAGGGTGAAAATCCTTCAAGGATGTGACAGCGGATTGTGCTGGAATTGAGGCTGGTGTTTTATATTCCCATTGAAAATCAGTTCTTCTTTCAGAACCTGTGAAGCATGCTGAAAACCGAAGCTGGACGGTTGACCGATCTGCTTAGTTCTGGCAGCAAGACAACAAGGTTAATGATGTTTCGCACAAACGTAAGGTGGATTTTACATGGCAGATGCCGGTGGTGTAGCAGCAGATCAGCTGCGTGCATTTATTGAACGTGTTGAACGTCTCGAAGAAGAGAAAAAAGTGATCGCAGATGACATCAAGGATGTTTATGCGGAAGCTAAGGGCAATGGCTTTGACGTGAAAGTCATGCGCAAGATCGTTTCCATGCGCAAACGCAAGCCGCATGAGCGTGAAGAGGAAGAGGCAATTCTGGATCTCTACCTGCACGCGCTTGGCATGGCTGGCCCGGTGATGGAAGACGCCTAAGTCTCTGCATGATTTTTTTGAGACTGCGGATTTAAGAAAGGAAGCGCCTCTTTATGGGCGCTTCCTTTTTTGTATCTGCCTCATTCTTTCTGAACAGGGTGTTTGAGTTGTAACTTCCTGAAGTAACGCAGGTGCTTCACAATTCATATGTAATCTTGGTCTGAATACTTCAGTATATTCGCTTTTTGGAGGTAGCTCGATTTCTATTGAGCAAAGTTATGGTAAAAACTGGTTGGGATACTCAAGGTGCGAAGTTTATCAGAGTACCTGAGAGAAACGCTGTCAAGGGATTTCTATTTGTCGGGATGGTTCGCGCGGAGAGCAGGCTATTGAGTTCAGTCCGATAAGCAAAAGCCATCAATCCTGCTGATGTTTTTGCAAACTGAACACGAGATTTCATATTATGAAGATCATGGCAGTCATTTGGGACTTTGACGGGACCATAGCTGATAGCAGTCAAAAAAATATCAGATACCCAAAGAACTGCTGCATGATGGAATGGGTGTTGATGTTAGTGGTATCCCAGCTTTGAACAATTACTCTGAGTATTTTAATCAGGTTAAAAGAAGTACAAGAACTGACGAGAGTTATATCGCCCAGGGTTTCGAATTGAGGAGGAGTTGCTTGAAAGAACCTGCTCTTCACGCTGGTTTATCTGGAGGAAACCTGCATTCCGCCTGTGTAGATGGAGTCCAGCCATGCGATTGCTGCGCCTCGGTTGATGCGTTTGCGGATTGGGCGGTAGGGCGTTTTAATAAATGAGTCTTTCAGAACTGAGGTGACGGAGGTCGTGAGTACCGCCAGCTGGTTCTGGTCCGGGTGCTGCATTGTGATGGTGCGGCGGTTGTTTGCAGTCCAGGTTGGGTCAAGCATCAACACAGCATTGGGCTGTGGTGCAGAGTGGAAGCCAACCATAGGTGCCTGATGTACGGCTTTAGCAACAATCGTTTGCTGTGTTGGTTGTGGCTTAGGCATCAGGTCAGGTAGTCGCTGAGGCGCGAAGGGGGCCTGTGCGGCAGTTGCAGTTTTTTTGCTAAACTTGTCTTTGGCTGGATTGGTGCCTGCTGTTGAAGAGGCATAAGCCAGCCGGGTGTTTGCCAGTGGGCGCAGGCTCTCAGGTGTTTGTTCGCCTGTTGCTGCGATGATAGCGGCAATGCCATCCTTTGGTGTTTCTACAGCAGCAGGCATTTGCGGTGCTCGTTGCGGCACTGGTGGTGTTGCCGCTGGAAGTGCTGCAACTTGAATAAGTTGCTGTGGTTTTATGCGCGGGCGAGCAGTCGCAAGCAGGGCTGGATTTGCTTTCGCTATATCCGATGTAGTGTCAGCTTCAGCTCTTGGCTTAGCGAAAGGCGTTGCTGCGGCCAGGGCCAGAGGTGAAGCAGCGCCCGGTACAGGGCTTGCTGCTGGCTTGTTAGCCAGCAGTCCCACTTTAGGTTGCGGAATTGTGTTGTACTCTGCATTTACACGGCGGCTTGGATCAGGCTCGCGTACAACTGGAGCCTTTTTCGCAGGGGCAGTTTTTGGCTTGCTGCTCTTTTCCCCGTCAGAACTACTGAATAAGCGAGAGAAGAAGTTACCGCTGGTCTCAGAGGATTTGACACGTGCACCAGCTTTTTCGGCAGAGCGTGAGGAGCGGCTGGCAACGGTTGTGGAGCGGCCTGAACCCCGGCGCTTTACAGCAGCAAGTGTCTGCTTGTAACGAGCCATTGGTTTACCGTCGGACGGGATGTGGATGGTATCGCCTTTTGGAAAGACTTTTGCCAGTTGACGGCGGCTCATGCGTGGCCAGTGCCGAACAGAACCCGTATCCATATGCACAAACGGTGTGTTGGAGCGCGGGTAGTACCCAACGCCGCCCACATGCTGACGCAGACCAAGTGCCCGCAGTTTTGCAGTGCTCACGCCCGGGATAAAGAAATCCATAGCGCGGCCTTTGGTGTGCTGGCTGTTTTTTGCCACACCGCTGGAGCGCTTGCGGAGCATATTGTTGGTTTTGGGTGAGCGGTAGGCGGAGACCACGTGGATGTACTTGCTTGAGCCGGTCTTCTGATAGACTTCCCAGATCAGATCAAACAGTTCCGGGTCCATTTTGGTTGGCTCTTTCTGCCGCCAGTCGCGCAGAAAGTTGTTGAGCTTGCGCAGGCCAGCCTGATCATAACGGCCATTGCGCTTGAAGGTGATTTCTGCCCGTTCTTTGGTGTGGGTAAAGTACAGCTTCAGCGTGCGTGTGCTCGCATTTGCTGAGGCGATTGAGGTGAGAAAGAACGCACATAGAACAGCTGCGACCAGCATTGAAATGCCAGGCAGACGTTTGACAAAGTCTGAGCGCCCGAATGCAATCATGTCACGCAATTGAAACTCGCTTTCGCGTTATCGACTCTAACCTTACCCCAGAGTCCCACCTCTTTCCTTCTAGTGCGGACAAGGTTAATGAGCCTTTACTGTAGTTACAATTAACGCGAACTAGTGGCTTAACGGCAACAATCCAAGTTTTTACTATTTTTAGCTATTTTTCTGCGACTTATGCGCACGAATCCGCAGCTACAAGTTGGTATGTAGCTGTGGAAACATGTGTAAAGTGACAATATCAGAGGTTCAGAGCATCCATAATGGCCTGATTGTAGCCATAAATATCCGGCCGTCTTTGCAGCTTTCCAGCTTCATCCACAAAGGCGGTGAAGTAGGAAATGTGCACTGGAATGTCGTTTTGCAGGTTTACCTGCGTCTGCTTTTTTCCAACCAGTGAGCGAATGTAGTTGCCGGTGATGGCACCTTGTGTTGCCATCAATGCATCGGAGAATTCAAAGGGGTTCTGAACACGAACACAGCCGTGAGAGAATGCGCGTTCAGAACGGTTGAACAGCGACTTTGACGGCGTGTCATGCATGTATACGTTGTGCTTGTTCGGGAACATGAACTTGATTTTGCCCAGTGCGTTGCCGCGGCCCGGGCGCTGACGGATGCGGATCTGCTTGAATGTCACGGCATCCCAGTTCACACGGCGTGGGTCAACAACCTTACCACCATAGACGATTTCGTAGTTACCTTTGCGCAGGTAGCTGTGAGGATCGCTCGCCCGCATTTCTGGCAGGAGTTCTTTTGACGCGATGGAGTAGGGCACGTTCCAGTATGGATTTACGATCACGTGCTGCATCTTGTCGGAGAAGACAGGTGTCTTGTTGGAGCGTTTGCCTACGACCACACGGGTTTCATAGATCACAAACCCTTCCATATTCAGGCGGACCATGAATTCTGGAATGTTGACACGCAGGTGGGTTTCTCCCAGATCGCGTGGCATCCAGCGCCAGCGTTCCATATTCGCGATTACATCTTTGATCGGATCACCAAAGACACGGCCATTTAAGGACAGAAGAGTGCGCGGACCTACGGTTCCATCCGGGTGTAAGCCATTCTTTGCCTGAAACGCTTCTACAGCGTAGGCAAGGTCTTGAGTGTAAACGTTTGTCTGGGAAGGAACGGTTGGAACATTGAGGCGCTCGCGAAGCAGCGCGACACGGCGGCTCTTTACACCGACCTTCAAGAGCTTGCCTGCCGGGATGACAACCTGCTTCTCCAGCTCACCGCTCCGGGTTTGCTGCCGGAGCTGAGCGAGTTGCTCTTTCAGCGCTTTATATTCTGCGTGCGGCGGATTGAATGCTGCAAGAACAACAGAAGGATTTGCTGAACCTGCGATCTTTGTCAGTGCTTCAATCGGGTCAGGTCTTTCCGGGCGCAGGCTGATGTCCTTTGAGATTGCACGGGGACTAATACGTCCTGTCTGTGCATCTTCAGCATATTTCAGAATGGAGTGGGTGAGCTCCAACTCTGCTGCTGCGATCTGTTCCGGGGTGGCTTTGCCATCTGCATTAAAGTCAGAGGCCGGGGCAAGGTAGTCTGTGGCGGTCAGACCTTCTTCATCTGCGGCCTGAAGCTTTTTGATGACAGATAATGCGCTGGTGGTGAGTTTGCCCTTGTAGAGCCATGCAGGCAGGAAGCTTCTGTTTTCATAAAACAGTTTTGCAGCTGCGGCTTCACGTTTTGCGTGAAAGTTTCTGCGAAGGTGTTTTTTGCTGAAGGACTTTTGCAATTCCTGTGCAACCGGATGAGTTTGGGCCAGATTTACCTGATCAAGCCGTTTATCCGTGTCTTCCGGAAGTGCTGCATGCGCTGAATATACTAGTGTTGAAAACGCAAAAACCGCCCCTGCGAGCAGCATGGACTTGCTCGTTCTGCCAAACATTTGTGATCACCCACCTGACAACTCTCTGATCTTTTTTAGGCTTAAGTTGAGCGCCCTGAAATAAGAGAGTGTTGTTTTACCCAAACTTATATTTATTACGCATATACACTAATGCGATTTGAAATAGCACGGTTGCGTGGTGTTTTGAATTCAAGGTTAAGTGATATGAACCTAAACCCACGGTTTTTTATGTGCCAGTTCTTCTCGTTTTAAGAGCCGAGTTGTTTTTTGAAAACTGTTTTATTGTGATGCTTTTGCTTCTGGTGCGTCTTCCAGCCCGTATTCCTTCAGTTTGCGGTAAAGCGTTGAGCGCCCGATGCCCAATCGCCTGGCAACCTCGGTCATACGTCCCCCGTAATGGGAGATCGCCGTGCGGATCATCTCTTCCTCCACGCTTGTGAGCGTGCGGACATGGCCTTCTCCATCAAGGGAGCGCATATATCCAAAGGGAGGTTGTTCCGCATCGAAGGCTGAAACGGCTTCGACCTGAAGAAATTGCTCGTCCTGCTGTTCCTCCCATTTACTCGTTACACTCAGGGATGAAGAATAGACGTCAGTTATCTGCTCAGTTTTTCCGGCAGGCGATGGAGACCCGTAACTCATTGGCGTATCAGTTGCCTGAGCTATTTGCGGGAAGTCATCACATGTCAGGCTTGGACCATCGCACAGGACAACGGCGCGGAATACTGCGTTTTCAAGTTGGCGAATGTTGCCAGGCCAGTCATAGTTTCCAAGCATATTCAGCGTGTCAGAAGTAATACCTGTGACTTGCGGCTTGCTCTCCTCAGCTGCAAAACGTGCGAGAAAATGGCGGGTTAACTCAGGAATATCCTCATTGCGGTCTCTTAGAGGAGGAATCCAGATCGGGTAGACGTTGAGGCGGTAATACAGGTCTTCGCGGAATTTCCCTTCTTTCACCTGATCAATCAGGCGGCGGTTGGTTGCTGAGATCAGGCGGAAGTCCACTTTGACAGGTTTACGTGCACCAACCGGATCGACTTCACCTTCCTGAAGTGCACGCAAGAGCTTGACCTGTACATCGAGCGGGAGTTCCCCAACTTCGTCCAGAAAAAGGGTTCCGCCGTTTGCTTCCTGAAACTTGCCGATGTGCTTGTCGACTGCACCAGTAAACGCCCCTTTCTCATGACCAAAGAGGATGGACTCCACCAGATGATCAGGGATCGCGCCGCAGTTGACCGTTACAAAGGGTTTGGAACGGCGTTCGCTGGAGCCCTGAATTGCTCGGGCTATCAATTCCTTGCCCACACCGGACTCACCTTCAATGAGGATAGGTATGTTGGAGGAGGCAGCTCTTTCGCCCAGTCGCAGAACGCGGTCCATCGGCTCAGAACGGGTGACGATATTGTCAAATGTGAGCGTACCGTCAGATTGCTTGCGGATGCGGGTGAGCTCGTCTTCGAGCGTTGCGACCTTGAGCAGGTTGGTGATGGATACCTGCAGGCGTTCTGGACGGCACGGCTTGACCACAAAGTCCTGTGCGCCTGCTTGCATGGCCTCAATTACGGTTTCGATACTGCCATTCGCTGTCTGAACAATAACGGGAACCGGATTCCTTGAACTGCGCGTTTCACGCAGAACCTGAAGGCCGTCCACCTTTGGCATCATCAGGTCAAGAATAACCAAATCGATTTCCGAATGAGCGGGGCCGGTTAAAACTTGCAGTGCTTCGCGGCCATCAACGCAACTTTTCGACCTGTAGCCGAACCGCTTCACCGCTGCTTCTAAAAGACGGTGCTGAACCGGATCGTCGTCTACGATCAAAATACGTTGAGCCATAGGAAATCCCCTCAAATACTCTAGGCAGTAATGCATAGTGTGCCAATTTAGGTCATCCTGCACGTAAATTTCTAAACAAATTGCCCACCTCATTTTGGGGATCTTGTTAAAACACAGCATTGCATGTGCAAAGATTGCGAGCATATTGAAGCTAAGTGATCCAGAGCCTATTTTGGGGGTCTGATCTTTTTTCTTTTCGTGGCGCTGAGCCATCCCATAAGCGGACGCTATTATGAACGTTAAGCACGTCTTTCCATCTTCAGCTACATTTCACAATGCAGAGGCCGCAGCCGGATCTGCACTTGGTGAGTTGCCCGAGTGGGATCTTTCCGTCTTCTACAGTTCCATGGATGCACCTGAAATTGATGCGGATATGGTGAAAGCCAGAGAACTGGCGGAGAAGTTCGAGACCGAGTTTAAAGGTAAGCTGGCTGAGATTGCTGCCTCTTCTGGTGATAAGCTTGCAGATGTAATCGCACAGTATGAGGCGATTGAAGACCTTATGGGGCGCATCGGCTCCTTTGCAGGGCTGACTTACACCGGTGATACAACTGATCCGTCGCGGCAGAAGTTTTATGGTGATGTGCAGGAGAAACTGACCACAGCGAGCTTGCATCTTTTGTTCTTTACGCTGGAGATGAACAAGATTGATGATGAAGTGCTGGAAAAGGCGCTGCTCTCAGAAAAGCTTGCTCATTACCGCCCCTGGCTGGATGACCTGCGCAAAGAGCGCCCGCATGAACGTAGTGAGGAAATTGAGCAGCTCTTCCATGAAAAACATGTGACTGGTGCTGCTGCCTGGAACCGGCTGTTTGATGAAACCATCTCCAGTTCTCGTTATGAGATTGATGGTGAGGAGCTGTCTATTGAGCAGACGCTGAACCTGTTACAGGGAGCCGATGGTGAGATGCGCCAGAAGGCGGCGGCGGCGCTTTCCAAGACCTTTGCAAGCAATCTGAGCATCTTTACGCTGATTACCAATACACTTGCGAAAGACAAAGACACTTACGACCGCTGGCATAACTTTGATGATATTGCGGACAGCCGTCACCTTGCCAACCGCGTGGAGCGAGAGGTGGTTGATGCGCTGGTGGATGCGGTGCGGGCTGCGTATCCGCGCCTGTCTCACCGTTATTATGCCATGAAAGCGAAGTGGCTTGGCGTTGAGAAGATGAAGTTCTGGGATCGCAATGCTCCACTGCCGCAGGCGGATACTCGCGAGATTCCATGGGATGAAGCTCGGGGCACTGTTCTGGATGCTTACACCAAGTTTTCACCTGAGCTGTCTGATATTGCCAAGCAGTTTTTTGACAAAAACTGGATTGATGCGCCTGCTCGTCCCGGTAAAGCCCCGGGAGCGTTTGCTCACCCAACTGTGCCGAGTGCGCATCCATTTGTGCTGGTGAACTATCAGGGCAAAATTCGTGATGTGATGACGCTGGCACATGAGTTAGGTCATGGTGTGCATCAGGTGCTGGCGGCTCCTAATGGTGCGCTGATGGCACCTACTCCGCTGACACTGGCAGAAACGGCGTCTGTATTTGGGGAAATGCTGACCTTTAAGGACCTGCTTGCAAAGGCGGAGACACCTGAAAAGCGTCAGATCATGCTGGCTTCCAAAGTGGAAGACATGCTGAACACCGTTGTTCGTCAGATTGCGTTTTACACCTTTGAACGTCAGGTTCATGAACTGCGTAAGGAAGGCGAGCTGACGTCTGAGCAGATTTCTGCGATCTGGATGGGTGTTCAGGAAGAGAGCCTTGGTGAGGCGATTGATCTTGAAGGTGGCTATGAGAACTACTGGACTTACATCCCACATTTCATTCATTCGCCGTTTTATGTTTACGCCTATGCCTTCGGTGACTGTCTGGTGAATTCGCTCTACGCGGTTTATGAGGAAGCCGAAGAGGGCTTCCAGCAGAAGTATTTTGATCTTCTGAAGGCTGGTGGCACCAAGCACCACAGCGAGCTGCTTGCTCCGTTTGGTCTGGATGCAACTGACCCGGCGTTCTGGCAGAAAGGTCTTGCGGTTATTGAGCGCCTGATTGATGAGCTGGAAGCGATGGATAAGGCGTAAGAACGACTAGACTGAATTTTGAAGAGGCGGGGGCTTTGGCTCCCGCTTTTACAGGCGCTGTTGCAACAATCGGCTGTTTTTGCGATGAGCCCCTTTCAATATCACGCAGACTTAATGCAAATCGGTGACAGGCGCAAACCGCATAACCAATGACATTGCTTGAGAATCGGCAACCTATGAGAGCGGGATGTGCATCAAGTTTAAGCATCCAGAATAACTGCGCGCGTTCAAAGTGTTAAACAACCTGGCAGTGCTGCATCAACACGTGGAATCAGTGCTGACTTGATAACATCATTTGATTCCATGTCAGATCAATTCAGATCAATTACTGCAAATTTTAAGTATTTTTAATCCCAATATTGAGACGAAATGCATATTACATGAGATGTTATGTAGCAAATTGATATTGCTGGTATTTGTGTCCCATCATATTTTAGGGGTAGCGTTAAATACGCCTACAGGTTGCAACTGGGCCACAGAGCCTAGGCCCTGTTTACATACTTCGAAACCATATCCTAACAGCAGCAATGTGTAAAAACCCCAGGTAGCTAGAAGCCGT